>CAVPOL010000013.1:0-56984 GCA_963706975.1 uncultured Alphaproteobacteria bacterium | reverse complement strand
TCGTGACCATAGGCATGAACGAAAAGCGATCTGCGTGGATTTGCCGGTTTTAGACGGAGCGGCGCATGCAGTGTGAATCATGTGCTTTGTTCTGAGCGCCCACAGAGGAATTTATCATGGCCAAGATGACCAAGAACCAGTTGATTGATGCGATTGCAGAAGGAACGCAGATTTCGAAGGAAGATGTAAAGGCTGTCATCGAGCAGATGGCGACTGTCGGCTACAAGGAATTGAACGAGTCCGGTGAGTTCGTTGTTCCCGGCTTCGTCAAGATGTCGGTCGTGAACAAGCCTGCTACTGAAGCCGCAGCGGCGTAAACCCATTCACGAAGGAGCCTATGGAGTTCGTGGCCAAGCTGGCCAGCAAGTCGGTTAAGGCGTCACCGCTGAAGGTGGCCAAAGACGCTGTTTGATGAAGTTGCGGCTCCTCTGAGCTGTGGGTAATTCGCAAGTGGGCTGGACAGCCTGGCTCGTCAGCACATATGCACCCGAGGCGGAATCCCTGGAGGGCTGGGGGACAATCTCTTTAAAGGCCACGTGGCGCAGTGCCGCGTGGTCTTTTTACGATCGCCTGACTGTAAAAATACGGACTCTGTGAACAAGAAGCGATTTCAGGCTGTCAGCCAAGTGCCCGCGATTTCCGCGAAGCCGGCCCTTCACCTCGCGCTGCATCTGATGGGCGAGGGCTTGATCGACGTGAAGCCGCTGATATCCGCATCGCTGCCGTTCGACTTTGCGGTCGAGGCGTTGAACTCGCTGGCGACCGATCGAAATCCATGAAGGTGCACCTGACGTTCTGAAGCGAACTCCGTCGCGCGCCCGAACGTCGCATCATGGAGCCGAACTGCTGCAGCCTTGCTCCGCCGGCAGTTCCTCGGCATTGGGGTCGCCCGGTGCCGTCGCCCAGGCCAGTTCGACGAGCGTTACGATTCGCCGACCGGCGCCGTCAAGCTGGCAAACGATGAGGCCCTGCTCCTCGATGTAGCTCAGCAGACGCCGTGCACGGCGCAACGAATGTGAGCCATAGGCGCGGGCAATCGCTGCATCGCCCGGGCAAGGCCAACCTTCCTTCGCGGCGCGGGCGATCATCATGAAGACGCCCTGCATATCCTCCGGCAGAAGTGAGGCGCGGACCGAGACATCCTGCCACCCGTCATCCTCTGCCATATCGGAGCCGAGCCCGGCGCGGGCGCGCGTCAGCATGCGACGGAAGTCAGCCAGGTCCGGCACGTCCGAACCGAGGCCCTCTATTCGGCAGCGGACCACGAACTCCTGATAGAGGACGCCGATGGCACGGAATCCCGCGTCGGGTTCCGCCATGACGGCGCGCAGAATGCGGTCCACGCGCTCACGCCGCTCCGCCAGTTCCTCGGCGCTGAGCGGCTGTTCCACCGCTTCGGGACGAATCTCCAGCGCCGCTGACTTCGCCGCCATGAGCTGGCCGAGGAGGTCTGGCGACGACCGGCGCTGGGGCCGATTACTTTCGGGCGGCGGCGCTGCCAGGATGATGGCGCGTGCGTCCGGTGTCGCTTCCGGCAGCGGCATCAGGCGCGGGGTCGCGTTGCGCGGCGTGGTGTCCGTGGGACCGATGCGCAGCCCCAGCGGACGGCGGGAGAGGGCCGGTCCCAGCGCCATGAATTGCCCGCGCTCCAGATCCCGGAAGGCCTCCGCCTGTCGCCGCTCCATGCCCAGAAGGTCGGCGGCGCGCGCCATGTCGATATCCAGAAAGGTTCGGCCCATGAGGAAATTGGAGGCCTCGGCCGCGACGTTCTTGGCGAGCTTCGCCAGTCGCTGGGTGGCGATGATCCCCGCAAGCCCGCGTTTGCGGCCGCGGCACATCAGGTTCGTCATGGCGCCGAGCGAGAGTTTGCGCGCCTCGTCCGTAACCTCGCCGGCGACTGCCGGCGCGAACAGCTGCGCCTCGTCCACCACCACCAGCATCGGGTACCAGTGGTCGCGGGCGACGTCGAAAAGCCCGCCAAGGAAGGCGGCGGCGCGCCGCATCTGGTTCTCGGCGTCGAGCCCCTCGAGATTGAGCACCGTGGAGACGCGATGGATGCGCGCGCGCTCGCCGGCGACCTGCAGGGCCCGCTCGGTATGGTCCTCGGCATCGATCAGCAGGTGGCCGAAACGGTCGGCAAGCGCCACGAAGTCGCCTTCGGGGTCGATGATGGTCTGCTGCACCCAGGGGGCACTCTGTTCCAGCAGCCGGCGCAGCAGATGGGATTTGCCGGAGCCCGAATTGCCCTGCACCAGCAGGCGGGTCGCCAGCAGTTCCTCAAGGTCCAGGTTAGCCGGGGCGCCTGCCGTCGTGTGTCCCATCTCGATCGCAACGGTCATGTCTCGACTTAAAGCCTCCTCGGCGGAGGCGGGCTTAACAACCTGATCGCAGCCCGTCGAGCGCCCATGGCCGACCACTCCGTGTTCTCCACGGTTGGTCGAACGCCACTTACCGTATCAGTAAAGGCCGTTTATGATCGGGGACCAATGCGCGCAAGCTGTTGAACATGCGTGCCGCCCGGCAACCTGCCGGGCGTGGTGGCATCATCGACGAGCGGCGAAGCCACCTTCGACTTGCCGCCGATCACCTGCCGCGGCCGACGCTCCAGTAGACCGGGACGCCTGCACTGAGCAATCCGGTGAGATCCTTGCGGTAGCCCCGGACCAGATAAAACTGTCCGACCGGGACATAGGGCACGGTCTCGAGGGCCCGCAGCTGGACCGCACGCGCATTGGCCTTGCGGCCCTCGAGATCCCGAATCATCGTGAATTCCGCCCGCAGCTTCTCGATGGTCTCGTCGCACGGCCAGCCGAACCAGGCCTTTTCGCAGTTCGAACGCAGCGCCAGATGGCCGACCGGCTCGAACATGTCCGGCGCCGCGGGCCCCGACATGAAGGCGGACCAGCCGCCTTGCGCGATCGGGTTCTTGCTGGCGCGTCGCGTCGACAGCGTCGGCCAGTCCATCGCCTGATAGTCGACGTTCAGCCCGATATCACGCATCGCCTGCGCCACCACGAGGGTCTGCGGATGCAGCGCGGTTTCGGTGGCATCGAGCAGCACGATCGGCGAGCCGTCATAGCCGCTTTCCTTCACCAGTTGCTTCGCTTTGGCCGCATCCGGCTTCGGCCAGCCGGCGTTGGTGAAGTAGGGCGAATCGCACATGTAGAACGAAGGGCAGTTGGTGTAGAGCGAGGCGTCGTCGACATAGGCGCGCAGCGTCTGCTCCTGATCCACCAGATGCAGGATCGCCTGGCGCAGTTTGGCATTGTTGAACGGCGGGATCGCCTGGTTGAGCCGCATCACGCCCTGCAACGCGGCGAGTCTGGCGATGCCCACCTTGGCATTGCCTTTCAGCAGCGTCATCATGTCCGGAGGAATCTCCTCGAAGATGTCGATTTCACCGGCCTGCAGCGCATTGAGCGCGGTTTGCGCGTCAGGGATGATCACCCATTCGACGCGATCGACATTCGCCACCTTGCCGCCGGCAAGACCGCTCGGCGGGTCCTTGCGCGGCACGTAGGTCGGCGCCTTGACGTAGACCACCTTCGAGCCCGGCGACCACTCGTCACGCTTCATCATGAACGGACCGGATCCGATCGGATCCTTCACCGCCTCGTTGGTCGGCGTTTTGGCAATCCGCTCGGGCATGATGAACGGCACCATGGAACTCGGCTTGCCGAGCGCTTCCAGCACCAGTCCCCAGCGATCCTTCAGCGTCAGCTTGACGGTCCTGGCGTCGACGGCCTCCAGCGAGGCGGTGTGCGCCGTCAGTTGCTGGCCGAGGCCATCGAGCTGGCCCCAGCGCTTGAGCGAGGCGACGACGTCGGCGGCGGTGACGGCCGCACCGTCATGAAATTTCAGATTGTCGCGCAGCACGAACGTCCAGGTCAGGCCATCCGGCGTGGTGGTGAAGCTTTGCACCATCTGCGGCTTGATGGCGCCCTTCTCATCCTGAGCAAACAGCGTGTCGTAGATCATGTAGCCGTGATTGCGGACCATGTAGTCCGACGTCACCATCGGATCGATGGTCTTGAGATCACCGAAGGGCCGCACCTTCAGTGTCGTCTGTGCCCATGCCGGCACGGCCGTGACGGCCAATGCCGCCGCGACGATCACTCCCAGATATCTGTTCATTGTGGTTTCTCCCCTTACGTGATTTGTCGTTTTCATTGATCGGCTGATGCGGATGTCTGGCGCTCGACATGGTGGCAAGCCACCCGATGACCGCTGGCTTTCTCTTCGAGCGGCGGCGGCCGCTCGGCACAGATCGCCGTCGCCATCGGACACCGCGTTCGAAACCGGCACCCGGACGGCAGCGCGCTGGCGCTCGGAATCTCGCCCTGCAGCAATGCGCGCCGGCCGCGCCGGCTCGGATGGGTGACCGGAACGGAGTCCAGCAGGGCCCGTGCATAGGGATGCCGCGGATTTTTGAAGAACGCATCGCGGGAGGCGATTTCGACGATGGTGCCGAGATACATCACCGCAACCGTCGTGCTGATGAATTCCACGACGCTGAGGTCGTGGCTGATGAACAGGTAGGCCAGCCCGAGGTCGCGCTTGAGGTCGGCCATCAGATTGAGGATCTGCGCCTGGATCGAGACGTCGAGCGCCGCGACCGGCTCGTCCGCGACCAGCACCGCGGGATTGAGCGCCAGTGCGCGCGCGATGCCGAGGCGCTGTCGCTGGCCGCCGGAGAATTCGTGCGGAAAGCGGTCCCATTGATGTCGCGCCAGCCCGACGCAGTCGAACAGCGTTTCGATCCGGCGGCTGAACGCGGGCTCATCGACCGCGCCGTAGTTGATCAGGGGTTCGGCGACGATCTGGCGCGCGGTCATGCGCGGGTTGAGCGAGGCGAACGGATCCTGAAACACCAGTTGCACGTTGCGGCGGGCCCGGCGCAGCGTCTTCGCCGGCCATCCGCGTGACGTCTTCACCCCTCAGACGGATGGTGCCCGACGTCGGATCGGTCAGCCGAAGCACCAGCCGCGCCACCGTGGACTTGCCGCAGCCGGATTCGCCGACCAGCGCCAGCGTCTCGCCCTGCTCCAGCGAAAACGTGACGCCATCGACGGCGCGAACCGCCCCTTCGCCGCCGAACAGCCCGCGGCGAAACGCAAAATGCTTGGTCAGCCGGTCGACCTCGAGCACCGCGGTCATCGCGCGCCCCCGGCATTTGCCGCGACGGCCGCCGTCTCCGGATGCCAGCAGGCCACCAGATGCGACGGCGCCAGCGGCTCGGCGAACGGCTCCGACGGCGCACTGCTGGGTTGCCGACGCGCAACGCGGCGAGAAGGCGCAGCCGGCTCGGAACCGCAGTCGGCGCCGGCACCGTGCCCTTGATCTCGGTCAGGCGATCGACCACCGCGCCGCCGGCCTGCCGGGACAGCCGCGGGATCGAGCGCATCAGGCCGCGCGTATAGGGATGGCAGGCATTGTCGAACAGCGACACCACGTCGGTCTGCTCGACGATCTTGCCGGCATAGAGCACGGCGACGCGATCGGCGATCTCGGCGACGACGCCGAGATCGTGGGTGATGAAGACAACAGCGGTTCCGATCTCGGCGCGCAGCTCCGCCATCATTTCCAGGATCTGCGCCTGAATGGTGACGTCGAGCGCCGTCGTCGGCTCGTCGGCGAGCAACAGCCTGGGCCGGCAGGCCAGCGCCATTGCGATCATCACGCGCTGGCGCATCCCGCCGGACAATTGATGCGGATAGGCGGCAAGCCTGCGTTCCGGATCGGGAATCCGCACCTTGTTGAACAGTTCGAGCGCGCGGGCGCGCGCCGCGGCGGACGACACGCTTTCATGGCGCTGGACGCCTTCGGTAATCTGCTCACCGATGGTCATGACCGGATTGAGCGATGTCATCGGCTCCTGGAAGATCATCGCGAGGTCCCGTCCCCGCACGTTGCGCAGCGCGGGCTCGTCCAGCGCGGCAAGGTCGACGCCGCCGAAGCCGTATCCGCCCGCTGTCGATGCGCGCGCCACGCGGCAGCAGCCGCATGATCGCAAGCGCCGTCAGGCTCTTGCCGCAGCCGGATTTGCCGACGAGGCATAGCGTTTCGCCGGCCGCCACCTCGATCGACAGATCGCGGACGATCGGGCACCAGCCGTCGGCGGTCTGGACCGAGACGTTGAGATGTTCCACCGAGAGCACCGGCTGCTGCATCGCCATCCCCTAGCGTCCTGACCGCGACAGACGCGGATCGAGCGCGTCGCGCAAGGCGTCGCCGAGCACGTTGACGGTGAGCACCAGCATGGCGAGGCAGGCGCCCGGGAATGCGATCGTCCACGGCGCGCGCTGCAGATACTGGCGGCCCTCCGCCAGCATGTTGCCCCAGCTCGGAATCGTCGGCGGCGTGCCGGCGCCGAGGAACGACAGCACCGATTCCACGATCATGGCGGAGGCGAATACATAAGTCGCCTGCACGATGACCGGCGCGGCGATATTGGGCAGCACGTGCCGCCACAGCAGGCGGGACAGCCTGGTCCCGTTGGTGACGGCGGCTTCCACATAGGGCTGCTCGCGGATCACCAGCACCGAGCTGCGCACGATGCGGGCCATGCGCGGAATTTCGGCGATGCTGATCGCCACCACCACGTTCTGGATGCTGGAGCCGAACAACGACATCAGGGCGATCGCCAGCAGAATGCCGGGGATCGCCATGATGCCGTCCATCAACCGCATGATGACATTGTCGAGCCGGCGCAAAAACCCGGCAAACAGGCCGAACAGAAGACCGACCGCCGTCGTCACCATCGCCACGAGAATGCCGACGGTCAGCGAGATCCGCGTGCCGTTCAGCGTCCGCGACAGCGTCGAGCGTCCGAACTGATCGGTGCCGAAGGGATGCTGCAGGCTCGGCGTGCGCAGGCGCTGCACGGGATTGAGCCGCACCGGATCCGGCAGCAGCAACGGCGCCAGCAACGCGATGACGATGAACAGCAGCAGTACCGCGCCGCCGATCAGGATCACCGGATGTTTGGCGAGGAACGACGCGATCCTGCTGACGGCGCCGGGGCGGTTGCGCACGGCGGCGGTTGTATCGGTCATGGTGCCTGCCATCGACATCAGTACCGGACCCGCGGATCGAACAGCACGTAGCTGAGATCGACCAGGAGATTGATCACGACATATACCGAGGAGAACACCAGGATCAGGCCCTGCACGACCGGATAGTCGCGGCGCTGGATGGCGTCGGTGGCGAGCCGTCCAAGTCCCGGAATATTGAAGACGGTTTCGGTCACGACCACGCCGCCGAGCAGCGCGGCCATCCCGATGCCGATCACCGTGACGATCGGAACCGCGGCATTGCTGAGCGCGTGGCGGATGGTGATGCGCGCCGGCGTCAGCCCCTTGGCGTTCGCGGTGCGAATGTAATCTTCCGACAGCACTTCGAGCAGGCTCGCGCGCGTCACCCGCGCCAGCAGCGAGGCATACAGCAGCGCCAGCGCGACGCCGGGGAGGATCAGGCTGTGCAGGCAGGCAAGGACGCCTTGCGACAGCGGCACGTAGCCCTGGGTTGGAAACCAGCCGAGCGTGAGCGCGAACAGGTAGACCAGCAGAAACGCGACCACGAACACCGGCGAGGAGAAGCCGAGCACCGCGAACGCCATCACGACGCGATCGGCAAGGCCGCCGGCGCGCACCGCAGCCAGCGTGCCGAGCGGCAGCGCGATCGCGATCGCAAACACGATCGCAACCAGCGCCAGCATGGCTGTCGGCTCCAGCCGCTGTCCGATCAGGCGGGTGACCGGGATATCGGAAAACACCGAGCGTCCGAGATCGCCACGCAGCAACTGGCCGGCCCATGCGAGCAGCTGATCGAGCAGCGGGCGGTTGAGCCCGAGTTGCTCGCGGATGGTTTCGATCTGCGCCGAACTCGCCTGGTCGCCGGCAATCATGATGGCCGGATCGCCGGGGGTGATGCGCAGCAGGAAAAACACGAACAGCGCCACGAAGATGAAGACCGGCACGGTGGAGAGCACACGGCGAAGCGCGTAGCCGGTCATGGCCCGACCAGCCATGGTTGCACCCGCGCCGTCGCTGTGAGCCAACGCCTCCTCCTGATCGTTCGCCATTTTTATAACGTTTCAATTTAATGTTCCACAGATCAGGAAGGGCATCAAGCGTATATTTAGCTTGCGAAATTGGAGCGAATGAAGAAATATGCGGCTTCGTGATTTTATCGTTTCAAAAGGCGCCGATGGCGACCATCCGCGACGTGGCCCAGCTCGCAAGCGTGTCGGTGGCCACCGTCTCCAACGTCCTCAACAATCCGGAGAAGGTCAGCCCCGAGCTGCTGGCGCGGGTACGGGCCGCGGTCGACAAGCTCGGTTACGCGCCCGATGCGGCGGCGCGCAGTCTGCGCAAGAGTTCCAGCGGGCTTTTGGGCATGATCGTCGGCGACATCACCAATCCGTTTTTTTCCGAGCTGTTCGAGGCCATTGAGCTTGCCGCCGCCGCGCGCGGCTTCTCCGTCCTGCTGTGCAATTCGAACGAGATCACCGAGCGCGAGGAAGCCCATTTGCGGCTGCTGCGTTCGCAGCGCATCGACGGCCTCATCCTTGCGCCGACGGGCACCGCGTCGATGAACCGCGCGGCCTTGCTCGCCGCGCTCGAAATTCCGGTCGTGCTGGTCGACCGCGCCATGGAAGGGCTCGGCTACGACGCCGTGGTGCTCAACAATCACCGCGCCGCTTACGAGGCGACGTCGTATGCGATCGGCTGCGGCCATCGGCGGATCGCGCTGATCAATGGCCCGAAGACGGTCCGCACCGCGGCCGATCGCCTGCAGGGCTACCGGGAATCGCTGCTGGCGGCCGGCCTTGCCTTCGACCCCGCGCTGGTGAGGGACGCCGGCTTTCGCGAGCAGTCCGCCTATGAAGCAGCACTTCAGCTGTTGCGCGGCGACCAAAGACCAACCGCGATCTTCACCGCCAACAATCTGATGACCATCGGCGTGCTGCGCGCCACCGCCGAACTCGGCCTCAATTGTCCCGATGACATTTCGATTATCGGCATCGACGATCTTCCCTGGGCGGAGGCCGTCGCCCCGCGCCTCACCATGGTCGCGCAACCGGTTCGCGCCATGGGCGAGACCGCGCTCGAACTGCTGGCGCAGCGCATCGCCGGCACCCGTCTCGGCCCTGGAACCACCACCGTGATGGAGCCGCGGCTGATGGTCCGAAAGTCCTGCGCCGCTCCAGGGGCGATGGCGCTTTGACGGCAACACCGGCCACCCCCAACAGTAACCGCCTGCCGATGCGGCCGCTCGGCCGCACCGGGCTGAACGTCAGCGCGATCGGGTTCGGCGCGGCGCCGATCGGCGACCTCTATGCACGTCTCGATGAGACGCGTGGCCATCGGCGCGGTGGCAGCGGCCATCGATTCCGGCATCACCCTGTTCGATGCAGCCCCGCTCTACGGCCACGGCCTGGCCGAACACCGCTGCGGCACCGCGCTGCGCGGTCATCCGCGCGACGGCTTCGTGCTGTCCACCAAGGTGGGCCGCTGGATGGACCCGTCGAAAGCGCCGGCCGAGCGGTCGCGATATGCCGGCGGCCTGCCGCATGCCGCGGTGATCGATTACTCCTATGACGGCACCATGCGCTCGTTCGAGCAGTCGCTGCTGCGGCTCGGCCTCGACCGCATCGATATTCTTCTCATTCATGACGTCGATGTCTGGACCCATGGCGCGGCCGCGATCGAACGGCGTTTCGGGGAGGCGATGGACGGCGCCTATCGCGCGCTCGATCAGCTGCGGGCGCGAAGGCGATTTCGGCCATCGGCGTCGGCGTCAACGAAGCCGAGATGTGCGAGCGCTTCGCTGCAGCCGGCGATTTCGACGTCATGCTGCTGGCGGGACGCTATTCGCTGCTGGAGCAGCCGGCGCTGCAGAGTTTCCTGCCCACCGCCGCAGCGCAAGGGGCTGGGCGTGATGCTCGGAGGCGTGTTCAATTCCGGCATTCTCGCCACCGGCGCTGCGCCCGGCGCGCATTACAATTATGCCGTGGCGCCGCCGGCGATCATGGCCCGCGTCGAACGGATCGAGGCGGTGTGCCGTGCACACGGCACCAGGCTCGCCGACGCGGCGCTGCAGTTTCCGCTCGCCCATCCCGCCGTCTCGAGCATCGTGCTGGGGGCAACTTCGGATCAGGAAGTGCGCCGGAATATCGCCTCGCTGTCGCGCAAAATTCCGTCCGGCCTGTGGTCCGATCTCAAGGCGGAAGGACTGCTCGAGGCCCACGTTCCGGTTCCGGCCTGACCATGACGCCGCGGATCGACGCGCATCAGCATTTCTGGCGCATCGCCCGCGGCGACTATGCGTGGCTGACGCCCGCGCTCGGCGCGATCTATCGCGACTTCGATCCCGACGATCTGGCCCCGCATCTCGCTGCGCACAAAATTGCCGCCACCATCCTGGTGCAGGCGGCGCCGACGCGATGCCGAGACGGCCTTCCTGCTCGATCTTGCGGACAAGACCGCGTTCGTTGCCGGCGTGGTCGGCTGGACCGATCTTGCCGCACCCGACGCCGCTGCCGCGATCGCAAGGCTGGCCGCCAATCCGCTGCTGGTCGGTCTGCGGCCGATGGTGCAGGACATCGACGACGATGACTGGCTGGCGCGCCCGGAGCTGGCGCCCGCGTTCGAGGCCATGATCGCGCATCGGCTGGTTTTCGATGCGCTGGTAAAACCCCGGCATTTGCGGCGGCTGATTGCCGTGCTCGAACGGCACCCGCAGTTGCGCGTCGTTGTCGATCATGCGGCCAAGCCCGCGATCGGGAGCGGTGCTGATGCGGCATGGCGGAGCGACCTCGCCGCCGTCGCGCAATTTCCTGAGGTCGCCTGCAAGCTCTCGGGCCTCGTCACCGAGGCGCCGGCCAACTGGACGGTCGACGATCTCAGGCCCTGTGCCGAGCACCTGCTGACCTGCTTCGGCGCCAGAACGGCTGATCTGGGGCAGCGACTGGCCGGTGGTCAATCTTGCCGCCGACTATGGCAGCTGGCTCTCGACTGCCGGGCAATTGATGGCAGGGCTCGACGCATCGGCGCAATCCCTTGTGTTCGGCGGCAACGCCGCCGGCATGTATTTGTCTCATCGCGGAAAGGCCATTCCATGCTGAAGGGCATCGATCCGATCCTGACGCCCGACCTGCTGTGGCTGCTGGCCTCGATGGGGCACGGCGACGATCTTGCCGTGGTCGATGCCAACCACCCGGCCGAGCGCATCGCCCGCGCGTCGGTCACCGGCCGCCTGATCCGGCTGCCCGGCCTCGACCTGCCGCGCGTGATCGGGGCGATTCTGCGCGTCCTTCCGCTCGACGTATCGGAGCCGGATCCGATCCGCGTCATGATCGACGCAAGCGAGCCCGGCAAGACACCGGAGGTTCACGGCGCGGTGCTGCGGGAGATCAACCGCGGTTCGGACCAGCCGATCGCGTTCGGGGCGATCGAGCGCTTTGCATTCTACGACAGCGCCAAGCGCAGTTTTGGCGTGGTGCAGGTCGGCGACGTCAGCAGTTTCGGCTGCTTCCTGATCCGCAAGGGGACGATCGGCTGATTTTCATCGCTCGTCCACGCCGCAATGACCGTAGCGCCGAGACCGGTTCGCATCGCCCTCATACCGGCTCGTAAGACGCGATCTTCCTGATCTGCGGCGCGAGCACGTCTTCGGCCGTTTCGAGATCGTATCGCGCCTGAATGTTCATCCAGAACGCAGCGCCGGTCTTGAAGAACTTGCCGAGCCGCAGCGCGGTATCGGCCGTAACCGGCTTTTCTTCGCGCGCGATGCGTTCGATCCGGGTGCGCGGCACGTTGAGCGCGGCCGCGACCGCGTAGGGCGTCAGCTTGAGCGGAATGAGAAATTCTTCCCGCAGGATCTCGCCGGGATGAACCGGCGGAAGTTTTCTTGCCATGTGCGAACTCTTGTTCTGGGCCACGTTTCGGTCGGTCTGCTTAGTGATAGTCGATTATCTCCACGTCTTCGGCACCCGCATCGGTCCATCTGAACACGATCCGCCATTGATCGTTGATGCGGATCGAGTGCTTGCCGGCTAAATCGCCCTTGAGCGGTTCAAGGCGATTGCCGGGAGGTGAGTTCAGGGCCTCAAGAAAGGCAGTGGCGTCCAGCATGATCAGTTTTCGGCGGGCTACCTTGGCGAGATTTGCCGGGAAACCTTTCGGGACCGTGCGGCCCTGAAGGATCGGCTCGGCAAATTTCCCCCTGAAACTCCTGATCATGAGCCATACGTATCTCATTGAGATACGTATGGCAAGGTCTCGTATCTCGGTGAGATACTACGGGCCCATGGGGGCTTCGCTTCGTTGCGATAGTCAACGCAGCCAGCTTCCAAAGTCAGGCCGCCGATACGTTTGAAACGCGTCACTATTGGCCGTAACCATCGTGGCGTCGATCGCGCGGATGCGACCCGTCGGGCAAATCAGCTGGATTGACGGTCCGCCGCTGTCAATCCCTTCCGATAAAAATATTCTGCTTTTCCGAAATGGCAAGTCAGTCTATATGCTCGCCATCCCGTCCCAAGTCAGAGGGGCGTTTCATGGACGCACGGACGTCGGGACGGGATGCGATGGACGCGACAGCGTCGGGCGCGCAAGGGATGGCAGGGCGGGATCAACTCCGTGAGCGATCAACCGGCGTGCGAACGAACGGCGCTTAAAACTGTCTTCGTTGAAACTTGCTCGGATAGGTACGAGGTCCGGCGAGAGCTTTGGCGAGACAGGCGCGGACGGCAAAATCGTGTCGGCCTGACGCCCCGAATGCTGGCGTCAAGTCTTGTGGAGATGTGTCCGCCCAACCGGGATCGTGATGCGTCTGCCATCCGCAAGGCGACGGTGGCAACAGAGCATGGTCTCACCGGGGTGAGCGCGAAATAAGCCGTAAACCGTTGCGCGGGGAAAGCCGGATGATCCGGTTGCCTCGTGGTCTACTCGTGCGCTTTGTGCGCACGACCGCGGGTGCGATCGGCACCCGGCTTTCCCTGCACCCTCTGTTCGGAAAGAGGGTGAAATGTTTGGCAAACCCCGGGCGAAACGCGCCGCGGGAACGCGAGCCTCTGCCTTTCTCCATCGCGCCCATAGCGGGCGTCCGCCATCTCTTTTTCTCAGCTGATTGGTAAGCGGGAACCTGCGAGCAGAACGGCTTCGGCGCCGGGTTGATCTAAATCAAGCCTGGATGTCCGCGCCCTGACAATCCTGAAAAAACCGCGGGAGAAACTCCATGGAAAGCAACAACCCGTTCGAAGCCGTCAAATCCATGATGGAAGACAATCTTGCGAAAGTCGGCAGCGCGACCAAGAATTATCTCGACCTGCTGCAAAACAGCATGCTCGGCGCACCCAGCGCCAACGAGGACCAGGTAAAGGCGTTCAAGGTGTATATCGAGCGGCAGGTGGCCGCCAACCAGGCGTTCGTGAGCAGGCTGATGCACGCCAGGGATATTCGGGAGGCGATGCAGATTCAGGTCGACTACTTCCAGTCTCAGATGAGAACCTCGGTCAACGATGCGATGCAGATGACGGAAAAAATGGCGGCATCGTCCAAACGCTCGGCGGGTTGAGAAACGGCGTGGTTCGGGACCATGACCGGACAGCGGCGCATGGTTCGTCCGCCACCAGTGGAGCATGCCGATGTGGATCCTGATGTATGTGTTCTCCTACTCGGTCAGCCCGGCCGCCACCAGCGACAGGGCGGAGTGGAGGCTTCTCCCCACCGTGGTGTTTCAGGAATTTTCCAGTGAAGATCGGTGCAGGGCGGCCAAGTCGACCCTCGAGGGAAGCCTGAAGGAGGCAGGCGCCAGGCTGAAAAGCGGTCTGGAAGATCTCAAGAGCATCGGCAAGGCCGACCCGGCGCAGATCATCATTGCCTTCAATGTGGAATGCCTTCCGAAATAACGCCGGCTTCACTGCTGCTCAGTATCGGCCCTGATAGGCGCCACGCCGCTGGCGCGCATACGCGGCTTGCGGATTGATCCCGCAATAGGCGTCGGTACCGCTCGCGGTGGCCATGCATTGGGCGTAGCTGGAGAATTGGCAATTGCCGGGATAGCCCCATTGGCGCCCCTGCAGGCAGTAGCTGCTCGGTACGGCCCCAGCCTGCGCGGCCGGGATTGCTCCGGCCTGGCGATAGCGCCGGCCGCTCGGTCGCGACGCCAGCGGCGGCCCGGCATAATAGGGGTTGGGGCTGCACATCGCCCCGCGGCCGGCAGCCGACGCCTGACATTGGCCCATCGTATAATACGAGCAATCGTAGTAGGTGCCTCCTCTTGCCGCGACGACGTTCATGCAAACGGGAACGGCCGGGTCATAGGTCTGAGCCCGGGCTTGCCCTGCTGCCAGAGCGATACCAACCGTCAAAATCGTGATTGCCAGGTTGCGCATTGGAACCTCCTCGAAGCAGGCACGATACCAATACACCAAAGCGCGCCGCCCGCGAAGGCTTGTGAGTTGAACCGGCAGGCGCAACAGTGCAAGCCTGACTACCATGTTCAACCAGACCCACCAGCCATGACCCCGCCGCCGTCACCGCCTTGCAAGTCCGCACCGCCCTTCTGTTGCGCGATGAAATCGCGCTGCTCGATCTCAGGCACGAGGCCGCCTTCGCGTCAGGTCATCCGCTGTTTGCCGCCAACATGGCGGCAGGCCGGATCGAACTCGAAGCCGCGATCAGATTGCCGCGCAAGGATGTGCCGATCGTTGTATACGACGCCGGCGAGGGACTTGTGCCGGAGGCCGCGGATCGTCTGGCGGCATTGGGCTATACCAATGTCAGCCAGCTCGACGGCGGATTGCAGGGCTGGCAGACGGCAGGCCATGAACTGTTCCAGGACGTCAATTCCTACGCAAAGGCCTTCGGCGAACTGGTGGAGTCGCGCCGGCACACGCCGTCCCTGCCCGCGGACGGCGTCGCGGCGCTGATCGCAGCCAGGGCCAATGTCGCCATCCTCGACGTCCGGCGCTTCGACGAATATGCCACCATGAATATTCCCGGCTCCGTCAGCGTGCCCGGCGCCGAACTGGTGCTGCGCGCCGGCTGTGCTGCGCCCGATCCCGAGACCACCATCATCGTCAATTGCGCCGGCCGCACCCGGTCGATCATCGGCGCCCAGTCGCTGATCAACGCCGGCGTCGCCAACAAGGTGGTGGCGCTGCGCAACGGCACCATCGGCTGGACTCTCGCCAACCGGCCGCTCGAGCACGGCGCGGACCGGCGCGGCGAGGTCGGGCTGTTCGAGGGCGCCAAGGCCAACGCCCGTGATGTCGCCTACCGCGCCGGGGTCCGGCACGTCAGCCCCGAACAGGCGCTGGCGCTGCAGGCGCAAACCCACCGCACGCTCTATCGCTTCGACGTTCGCGACGCCGAAGAATATGCCGCCGGCCATATCGCCGGCTTTCGCCACTATGCCGGCGGGCAACTGGTGCAGGAGATCGACATGGCCGCACCGGTGCGCGGCGCCCGCATCCTGCTGACCGACGACAAAAGCGTGCGCGCCGACATGACCGCGTCCTGGCTCGCGCAAATGGGCTGGGAAACCTGTGTACTCGACGGCGGCTATGACGGCGCGCTGGAAGCGGGGCCGCCGGAAGTTGTGCCAAAACCCGATCCGTCCCATCGCTACCGGCGGCCCTATGAAGGCACCGGCGTCGACAGATCGGCGATGCAGGCCTATCTGGATTGGGAATATGGCCTGGTCGAGCAACTGAGGCGCGACGCGACGCACGGGTTCTTCGTGATTTGAAGGCGCAGAGAGTGGGAGCTTTCAGCCGGAATTCAGCCAGCCTTTGGCTGTCAATCGTTCCAGCTCGGCAAAATACGGTGCGTTGATGTCGTCGCCGGACGTCCGCTCTGCCTCCGAAGCTGTTTCGCTCAGCTGCTCGTTGATGTGGCCGATGAGAACCGAGGCGATCGCATGGATCGCGTCGTGACGATCGAGCCCCTCGGCCATGAGGCGCAACAATGTGCGGCGGACCGGAAGTTGATCGCGCTCCGCGATCTGGTTCTCGACGACGGCGTGCATAACCGCATGCACCTCGCTACGTTCGGCTTCGAAGCCTTCATGCCGGTGGTAGCGCGTGATCAGGTCGAGACGTCGTTGCTCGTCGGTCGCGAGCCAGTCGATCGGGTCGGGTTCGACGAACGGATCGTAGTCCCGGATCGGTCTGTCGTCGTCGTCGAAATCAACGGATTCGTGATCGCCGGGCGACGCGGCCGCCTGCAGCTCCGCGCCCGGCTTGCCGAGGCAGCATTTCTTGAATTTCTTGCCGCTCCCACAGGGGCAGGGGTCGTTGCGTCCAACATTTCGGAACGGATTGTGCGCGGGCATCCCCGGCCAAGCATCGGGGCGCCAATCCTCCGCGGCTTCGTCGCGTTCTTCCTTTGGCTGGAAGCCCGCCCAGTCCGACAACTCCTCGACGACATCTCCAAACAGCTCAAATTCCCCGCGCCACGGTTGCAACGGCTGGCCGGCGCAGGCCCGCTCGAGGTCGCCTTCAAAATCCTCGAAATTCAACATTGTCTCATCAATGAAGCCGCGCTGGAATGCACTCCGCACCAGCGGCTCGAGCTCGGCCAGCCCGAGCAGTGCGACCGCGCCTTGCCAACCCTCCCATACCGCGGATTGATCCTGAGGCTGCAGCTCGGAGAACCGCGACTTCAGGAACTCTGCAACCTCCGCCCGATCCAGTTCGCCGCGGAGGGCGAGAATGACGAGGGCGTCAAACATGCTGCTCCGGACGAACTCGTCCGCATCGACATCATTGATGATGTCGTAGATCGGACCCGGATCGCCGTCGAAAACTGCGGCCATGACCCTGTGGCTCGTTTCCGTCGTGGCATCGCCAAGGATCGACTCGACGTCCGGCCGGCGCAGGAAGCGGGCCAGCGGGCGATAGGCCGACTTCTCCTGCCATTGGCCAAGCAGATGGAACGCAATGAAGAGCCCGTTCTCCTCGATCTCGCTGTTCGGCTCGCATCGTTCGATGGCCTCCCGCAGCAGCGGCGCCACGGCTTCGCGATCGGCGGTTGCAGCCCGGATCGCCTCGATCGGCATGCCCTCGCCCGAACCCAGTTGTTCAAGCATGGAAGAAGTCTCGATCATTTGTTCAATTCACTCCTCGCCATTAACGAACCGCGCCAGCGTCTCGTTCCCGTAATTCTCGCCAATCGACATCGCGCAGATGCGCGACAGATGCGTGTAGGGCAGGCCGGTCTCCTCGGCCCAGGCGTTGAACTGCGCCTGCACCTTGGCGAGGTCGCGCTTCGAGGTGACCGCCTCGGCGATGTCGAGTCCGGCATCGCGCAGGCACGCCACCACGTCCCTCGACGTCACAAACCCGTCCCAGCCGAGGAAGCGCAGCAGCATCTGGCCGGTGTTGCCGCCGAGCCGGCTGCCGCGCTTGGTCAGCCGGTCGAGCAATCCGATCTGATCGGAGGATGGCCATGCCGCCAGCCACTTGCCGAAGCTGCCATGCTCCTTGGCCACCTCCCTGACTAATCCGGCATTGGCGCGGACCGACATGATCTTGGCGCCGTTGCGGACGATGCGCGTATCCTTCATCAGCCCGTCCCAGAATTCGTCGGGCTGCAGCGACAGTTTTCCCGGCGCAAATTCGAGGAACGCCGTCTTCGAAGCCGGGCCATTTCGCCTCGATGACGCTCCAGGCGAAGCCGGCGCAAAACACCCGGCGGCTCATTTCCGCCAGCGCGCGATCGTCGCCCAGTCTGGCGAGCGCCTTCGGATCCGGCTTCGGCGGGAGCAGCCTGCCCAGCGCCTTCGGCCCGCCCTTGCGCTTCTCGGCGCGGGAGCGGATCGTCTTGAACGGAATGGTCATGTGCGGATCTGCCGGATCAATCCAACCTCACGCCGGGCTCGCGGGTATCGCGATGGGCCTGCCTGCGAAGTATTTTCGATCCTTGCCGTATCTGCAAGCTGATAGACAGGTTGAACGCGCGGTCAGCGCGATTCTGTTCAAGGTGTCCCATGCCTGTCTTCCCGACCTCGACCACCGTCCTCGACTCGATCCTGTTCCGCGATGCCTTCGGCACATCAGCCATGCGCGAGGTGTTTTCGGATTACCGCCTGATCGCGAGATATGCCGAGGTCGAGATCGCGTTGGCGCGGGCCGAGGCACGCTGCGGGGTGATCCCGATTGAAGCCGCAGCGGAAATCGCAAAACGTACCGACGTCGCGGCGTTCGATTTCGATGCCTTGCGGCGCGAGACCGATATCGTCGGCTATCCGATCCTGCCGCTGGTGCACCAGATGACAAAACAATGCGGCGAGGCCGGCCGTTATGTGCATTGGGGGCGCGACCACGCAGGATATCATGGATACCGCGGTCGTGCTGCAGCTGCGCGAAGGCCTGAAGATCATTGAAGACGATATCGCTGCCCTGCGCGGCATCCTCGCCGATTTGTCGCGACGCCACCGCGACACCCCGATGGCCGGCCGCACCCATCTGCAGCAGGCGCTGCCGGTGACGTTCGGATACAAGACCGCGATTTACCTCGCGATGTTCGACCGCCACGCCGAGCGGCTCGAACAATTGAAGCCGCGCGTGCTGGTCGGCCAGTTCGCCGGCGCCGCCGGCACGCTGGCCTCGCTCGGCGAGAAGGGATTTTCGAGGTCCAGCAGGCGTTTTGCGAGGAACTCGGCCTCGGCATTCCCGTTCGACCTGGCATGTCGCGCGCGACGGTTTTGCGGAGACGATAAATTTCCTCGCGCTGGTGACTGGGTCGCTCGGCAAGATCGCGCTCGATATCATGATCATGGCCTCGACCGAATTCGCCGAGCTCTACGAGCCCTTCGTGAAAGGCCGCGGCGCCTCCTCGACCATGCCGCAAAAGCGCAATCCGATCTCGTCCGAGCTGATGCTGGCGGCGTCAAAGGCGGTGCGGCAGCATGCCGGCCTGATGCTGGATGCCATGGTGCAGGACCTCGAACGCGCCACCGGGCCATGGCATGCCGAATGGATGGCCATTCCCGAAAGTTTTGTGCTCGCCGCCGGCGCGCTGCACCAGGCGAAATTCGCGCTGGCTGGCCTCGTCGTCGACGAAAGGCGGATGGCCGAAAATCTCGGCATCAGCCGCGGGCTGATCGTCGCCGAGGCGGTCATGATGGGACTGGCGCCCGATATGGGCCGACAGCAGGCGCATGACGTCGTCTACGACGCCTGCCGGCTCGCCAACGACAAGGGCATGACGCTGGCGGACGCGCTGTCGGCGGATCCGCGGGTTTCCGGGCGCATCGACCGCGCCACCATCGAGCGGCTGACGTCGCCCCAAAATTATCTCGGCCTCGCGCCCGGGATGGTGGACCGGGTGCTGGCGTCCGCGAAGCGTTGAGCGCTCGACATCACAAGCACTCGACCGGATGGGCATTGCTGCACGTCATGAAGGCGAGCTAGTTGGCTTCGACCACCAAAAAATGGGCATCGCCAGGCTGAAATAAGCGGTGAGCGAGGCGGTCCTGGCTCTATCAAAGTGGCCCGTTGTGCAGTTACGATCTGTTTTGGCTTGAAGTGACGTTATTTCCACCTCCTGCCGGAACGCAAGTTCGTCGCAGAGTAGCAAACCAGGGAAAGTGCATATGTCTCGTTTTACCACGCCTCTCGTTACCTGCATTATCGCCGCGGCGCTCGGTGGCGGCGGTGCTGCATTGATGCGCACGCCCGCCGAGGCGGCGCCTGTGTCCCAGGCTGACAAGGTCGCCGTCAAGCAGGCGGTCGTTGCATGCAAGGCGGAGGCGAAGGGCAAGAAGGTCAAGTGGTTGTCGCGCCGGAAATACGTCAACCAGTGTGTCGCCGAGGCGCTCAAGGGCCGTCCCGACATCGACGTCAATCAATTGCTCAAGGACCACCCGGACATGAAAGATCTCCCCAAGGAGCAATTTGACGCCACTTAGGCGAATAGGCCGATGCAAGCACCGCCTCGGTGGGCCGCGCCCTGAACTGGCATCGCCCGGCCTGACCGGGCTAATCCGGCCAGTGTTCCAGAGGCGGCAGTAACTGAATCGAGACGCCGGGGCCCGCTGGATCCCCCGCAGGCGCGGGCGATGACGGCTTGCGGTTGCTGGCTATTGCACCCCGCGAAGACAGGTCTAGATAGAACACCGCACCTGCGAGAGGCTTCCCATGACCCTGCACGAACGCAACATCTCCGCCTCGATCGACCCCGCCAAACTCGACCGCCTCGCCGAGGTCGCCATCCGGATCGGGCTCAACCTGCAGCCGGGACAGGATCTGCTGCTGACCGCGCCGAGCGTGGCGCTGCCGCTGGTGCGTAAGGTCGCCGAGCATGCCTACAAGGCCGGTGCTGGCCTGGTGACGCCGATCATCTCCGACGAGGAAATCACGCTGGCGCGCTATCGCTTCGGCCATGACGCGGGCTTCGATCGCGCCGCCGGCTGGCTCTATGAGGGCATGTCGAAGGCGTTCGCCGCCAACACCGCGCGGCTGGCCATCGTCGGCGAC
The DNA here is from genome assembly GCA_963706975.1 of uncultured Alphaproteobacteria bacterium. Classification (GTDB taxonomy): domain Bacteria; phylum Pseudomonadota; class Alphaproteobacteria; order Rhizobiales; family Xanthobacteraceae; genus Bradyrhizobium. The sequence continues at coordinate 36,493 of CAVPOL010000013.1, read as the reverse complement.
AATCCGATGCTGCTGGCGGGGGAGGATCCCGCAAAAGTGTCGCGCGCCAGCAAGGCCAATTCGATGGCCTATCAGCCGGCGCTGGAGAAAATCGTCAGCTTCGACATCAACTGGAACATCATCGCCTATCCGAGCCCGGCATGGGCGAAGCAGATGTTTCCGGCCGACGAGGAAGACGTCGCGGTGGCCAGGCTGGCTGACGCCATTTTTGCGGCCTCGCGGGTCGACAGCGATGGCGCGGTCGCGGCGTGGCAGAAGCACAATGCCGTGCTGCGCGAGCGAACCGAATGGCTGAACGGCCAGCGCTTCAGCGCGCTGCACTATTCCGGACCGGATACCGATCTCACGATTGGGCTGGCCGATGGCCATGAATGGCAGGGCGGCGCTTCCACGGCGAAGAACGGCATCACCTGCAACGCCAACATCCCGACCGAGGAAGTGTTCACCACGCCGCATTGCCGGCGGGTCAGCGGCCATGTCGTCAGCTCAAAGCCGCTGTCGTACCAGGGCTCGCTGATCGACAACATCGCGGTGCGGTTCGAGGAAGGCCGCATCGTCGCCGCCAGGGCGTCGCGCGGCGAGGAAGTCCTCAACAAGGTGCTCGATACCGACGAGGGCGCGCGCCGGCTCGGCGAAGTGGCGCTGGTGCCGCATTCCTCGCCGATCTCGAAGAGCGGGCTGTTGTTCTTCAACACCCTGTTCGACGAGAACGCCGCCTGCCACATCGCGCTCGGCCAGTGCTATTCGAAATGCTTCGTCGATGGCGGCAGCCTGACGCCGGAGCAGATCGCGGCGCAGGGCGGCAACAGGAGCCTGATCCACATCGACTGGATGATCGGCTCCGACAAGATCGACATCGACGGGGTCCATGCCGACGGCCGGCGGGTGCCGGTGTTTCGCAAGGGCGAGTGGGCGTGAGGCTGTTGCAAGCTCCCGAATGAACCGGCATCACCCGACTGCGGGCCTGCGATCTGGTCCAGACCGCAGCCCAAAATATGCCGTGAGTGAGAGGTCGTTCACAAAACTGCCGGCTCTCCTGCGGTATCCTGCCAAAGGCAAATTCCGTTTGCCGGACTCATTCGCAGGAGGTCGCTATGGTACAGGCTGCCGTTTCCAGGACCCCGCCATCCACCAGTAATGCAACATTTGGTCCGGGGCCCACATTCGCCAATAACATCGGCTTTGATATTGCCGTCAGCGAGGACAAAAAGGCCTTCACGGCCACCTTCAGCGGCCTCGATGCCATCATCGATGGCAGGTCGGCTTCGCCGGTTGCGTCGCGGACATTTTCATTTTGCATTCCGCTGTCAGGCGCCGATTCCTACGAGGAAATTCCGTTCTTCGTGTCGGGCTTTGCCGTCTCCGAAAAGGGGGCGAACGCGCATCTGATGATCACCGTCAACGATCAAACGTCGGTGACGGATTTTCCGGCCAATTCGGACGGATCATTCGTCCAGCGGCTCAATTACAAGCCTGCGGGCCGCGGCCGAGGCCAGAATTACCGTGTTCCTGCTTGCGGATCGGGATTCGAAATCGGACGCGGGAGTGCAGGTGATCGTCAACGCCATCGACACGGATATCCTCAAGCACACGAACTGATCCGCGTCGTGTGCTCCGTTGGCGACGAGAAGGGCGCGGGGCCGGATCGGTTTCGCGCCCTTTCGCCTTGAGCGAGGTTGAAACCGTCCGGCGCATCGCCGGCGTGCGCGCCCAGCGCAACTTACCGGCCGGAATTGTCGGCCTTCACCTGGCTGCGCTCGCCGTCGATTCGCGTTCTGAGTTTTGCGATTTCGTCAAAGAACGCGCCTTCGTCGCGCAACGGCGCGAGGCGGAGCGCGGGAGGCAGCAGCCGGCGCACGGTGATCCGGCGGCCGGAGTTGGAAAACGCCTCCGATTGCTGCAGCGTCTGCAGGGCGATCGCGGCTGCGAGCAGCGTCACCACGACGGCGCCCTTGAGCAGCAGGCGGGACCGGCCGACTTCACGCAAGTGAAAGAAGCAGACGGCGGCGAGGATCGTCCACGTGGCGACATATTCGTAAGCGACCGCGGTTGGCCAGGTCAGCGCGAAGGCGGTGAACTGCGCGAACTGGGTGTAGAGCAGAGAAGGCAAGCAGGCCGCTCAGCGCAATCAGCAGATGGCGCAGAAAGCGGGACTGGCCCGAAAATATCCGCGACATCAGCGCCCAGACGCCAACCCATGCAAGCGAGCCGGCGATAAAGCCCAGCAGCGGCGTCACGTAGCTCGATGCCCGGAACTCGGTGGTCTGGCTGAGCCACATGACCAATGCGGTGATTCCGAGCACCGCGGCGCCGAGCGCCATGGTGAGGGCGATCGGCAACATCCGAAGTTCCGGCCGCGCCAGGCGCTCGCGTTCGACCTCATGGCCGAACTCGCGAACGCGCAAATAGGTCTGGCCGATCCGGATCGGATGCTTGCCGTCGACAATGATGCTGGCGAGCCGGTTGGTGCCGCCATCGAGGAACGTGCCGTTGGCGCTGCCCATGTCCTCGGCGACGAGTTGTCCGGTCTCGTTGCGAAAGACGCGCAGGTGCTGTGCCGCGACATAGGGATCGTCAACGATGACGTCGTTGTCGTAGCCGCGGCCGATCCGCGCCTCCGGAGCGGTAATCCGGAAGCGGGCCGTGATGTCGCGATGACGCGACAGGATCTCCACCCAGATCATCTGGTTGCTTGCACCGCTTTGAGAAAGCGCCTGCTGAGCGCCACGGCTTCGTCATAGCCCACGGCCTGCAGGCTCAATCGCGACACCAGCGCCTGCTCGCCGTGGTCCTCGGTGACGGCGGTCAGCGCCACGTCATAGAGGCCGGCGAATTCGCGGTAGGCATGGGCGCACCAGATCACCCTGAACGGTGGAGCGTCAGTCGCAGCGGCATCGCCGACGAAGTCCTCGTGGCAGCGCTCCGGCGTGTACCACTTGCGGAACGGACCGCCGCCAACCGCGCGCGGCTGACTCAGCTGCGTCAAAAGGGTCGCAAACTGGAATTGATTGAGGTTGATGGTCCTGACATAGGAATGGCTGATCTGGATGACGCCGGTGTTGAGGTCAGTGGCCACGAACAGGCCGGTATCGCTTTCGCAACTGCTCGAATTGATGCTCGCGCGCGGCTTCGGCATGGCGCCGGAATTGGTCTGCGCCCAGCAGTTGAACCAGTTTGCCTTCGTTTCCGGCGCCCGGTAGGGCCCGAGCATGGACGAACGAAATCCCTCGTCGCCGAACGACTTGTAGAGTCCGGCCTGCCATGCGGCCAGTTGCCGGGCGATCTCGGCGCGGAAGTCCGGCGGCTACCTCGCGCCCGCGTGCCCGTTGCAGCAGCGCTGCGGCGAAACGCGCCGGCACCAGGAAGCTCACGAGTTCGCCGCCCCTTCGCTTGGCGACATTGATGCCGACGACGAGGCCGCCGGCATTGACGGTCGGGCCGCCGCTCATGCCGGGGTTGAGCGCCCCGGTGAAGTGGATGCGCTCGTTGTAGCTGCGGCCGACCAGGCCATTGTAGGTGCCTTCATTGACGGTAAAGCCGAGGTCGAGCGGATTGCCCATGGAATAGAGGCGCTCGCCCTTGGGCAGGCCGCGCGCCATCGCGGTCTCGTCGAAGGCGAAGAACGGCGCGTCCTGCTTGTCCGATCTGTCGAGGCGGATGATGGCAAGGTCGTTCGGCAGGTCGATTCCCAGCAGGGTCACGCCGCCGCGGCTGCCATCGGTGGCGGTATATTCGAGCCGATAGGTGTTTGGTTCGAGCGCAGCCTGCGAGACCACGTGATAGTTGGTGATGGCGAGCCCATCGGGAGAAACCAGAAAACCCGAGCCGATCGAGGCCTGCCGCTCGGCGTCGGTCACCAGGGTGCGAATCTGCAACAGCCGTGGCGCGGCTGCGGCGTAGATGCCCTCGGCGCCGGAAGGCACATCGGGCGCGGCACGGGCGGCGACGCTGCCAAGGAGCCCGACGATCGCCGGCATTAACCGCAACAACAACGCAAACCTGGCAACCCGGATGGTCAAGCAGTCCCCCTGCCAGTGAACGCGGGAGGTTTATCCCAACCCCAGGTGGATGGGAAGGTCGGCTACTCCGGCCAACGACGGCGGGAGCGGTCATGAACCGAACCTCGGCGGACGCCGTAATTTTCAGCAATTGTGTCAACAACAGGCCCGTCGGGCGTCACGCAGGCAGCATTTCGTGACGCCTCGCCTGCAATCCAGCGGTTCCTGCATGCAACCAAGGCCATGGCGTTTTGGCCCCGCTTGGCCTAAAGCATCGCCAACTCATCAAATCTGCCATCCCACGCGGCTGTGCATCTGCGGGGCACGCGAGCTTCAACCGAACAGGTTCGAAGCCGTGTTCGGCTTTTCAGCGTAAGCGCCAACCAGGATTTCTCATCTCGTGACATTCACCATTACAAGCCCGACGCTCGCCCGGGCCCTGACCGAGCGCAATTACGATCGACCGACCGCGGTGCAGACCGCAGTGCTGGCGGACCAGGCCGCCGGCCGCGACCTGCTGGTTTCCGCGCAAACCGGCTCGGGCAAGACCGTCGCCTATGGGCTCGCGATCGCCAAGAACCTGCTCGACGGCGGCGAGCGTTTCGAGCGGGCGGCCGCACCGCTGGCCCTGATCGTCGCGCCGACCCGGGAGCTCGCCCTGCAGGTGCAACGCGAACTGGCGTGGCTCTATCAATATGCCGACGGGCGCGTGGTCTCCTGCGTCGGCGGCATGGATCCTCGCGCCGAACAGCGCCAACTGGCCGCGGGCGCACACATCGTGGTCGGTACACCCGGCCGGTTGTGCGATCATTTGCGGCGCGGCCGCCTCGACGTCTCGCAATTGAAGGCCGTGGTGCTCGACGAGGCCGACGAGATGCTCGATCTCGGCTTTCGCGAGGATATGGAATTCATCCTCAAGACCACGCCGGCCAGCCGCCGCACCCTGTTGTTCTCGGCGACCCTGCCGCGCGGCATCGTCGCGCTGGCGAAGACGTATCAGCAGCAGGCGCTTCGCGTCGAGGTCGAGGGCGACGAAGGCGGTCATGCCGATATCGAATATCGCGCCATCCGGATCGCCGCCGCCGATGTCGAGCATGCGGTCGTCAATACGCTGCGCTTTTTCGAATCTCCCGGGCGCGCTGGTGTTCTGCAACACGCGAAACGCGGTACGGCATCTGCAGGCGACGCTTTCGGAGCGAGGCTTCTCCGTGGTCGCGCTGTCGGGTGAATTGACCCAGAACGAGCGCACCCAGGCGCTGCAATCGCTGCGCGACGGACGCGCCCGCGTCTGCGTCGCCACCGACGTGGCCGCGCGCGGCATCGACCTGCCGAACCTCGACCTCGTCATTCATTCCGATCTGCCCAATGACGCCGAAGTGATGCAGCATCGTTCAGGCCGCACCGGCCGTGCCGGCCGCAAGGGCGTCAGCGTCCTGCTGGTGCCGCCGGCGCGCAAGCGGCGCGCCGAACTGCTGCTCAATCTGGCCGGCATCGACGCGGCCTGGGGCACCGCGCCCACGGTCGAGGAAATCCGCAAGCTCGACCAGGAGCGCATGCTGAAGGATACGCTGTTCGCGGAAGAGACCACGCCGGAGGATCTGGCGCTGGCGCAGGCCATGCTCGCCGAGCGGACGCCGGAGGATATCGCAGCAGCCCTGGCGCGGCTCTATCGCTCGCGGCTGCCGTCGCCGGAAGACATTCTCGATCCCGGCCACGGTGCCCGATCGCGCGATGACCGCGGCCGCGAAAAAGGCGCCAGGCCACCGCGCGAGGATCGCGAGGCCGCGCCGCGGTCAAAACCTGGAAAATCTTCGCCGCGTCACGCCATGGCGGAAGGCAGCGTGTGGTTTCGCGCCGCCATCGGCCGCCGGAAGAACGCGGAGGCGCGCTGGCTGCTGCCGATGATCTGCCGCCGCGGCGGCATCGACAAGCATGACATCGGCGCCATCCGCATCATGGACACCACCACCGAGTTCGAGATCGCAGGTTCGGCCGCGGAATCCTTCGCCGCCATGATCCGGCGTCCCGACAAGGAAGACAACATCCGCATCGAAGCGCTGGGCGAAGCCCCGCAGGGGCAGGGGCCCCAGCAGAAAAAGTCCTATCCGCCGCGGCGCGAAGCCGGCGCCGTCGAACGCGGCCCGCGTCACCATGATGGTCCGCGCCACGAGCCGGTGGCCAAGCCATATGCCAAGCCGTATGCCAAACCTCACGGCGACAAGGACGCGGGTTCGAAGACAAAACCGCGGCATCCGGACAAGCCCGCCTATGCGGGAAAGCCGCACTATGACAAGGGGTCTGCGGCAAAACCATTCGGAAAGAAGCCGAAGAAAAAGTTCCGCGCGGGACCGGGCTGACGCTTTCGCAAACGCTCGTCATGCGATGAGCGGACAGGTCGCACCGCTCACCTGGTGATCGAGATCGGCTTGATGCCAAGCAAGCTGATCAACCGTCGCGCCGCTTGCCGGGCGTGGCGCCGAGGCCGCCTGCGCCTTGGTTGACATTTCCGGGCGCCGTCACCTAGCCTGAATGAAATCGCTTAACTAAAGCGGGCGGAGACGACCATGCGCGTTCTGATCGCGGGCGGCGGTATTGGCGGGCTGACCACTGCCATTGCGCTGCGCCATCACGGCATCGACGCGCTGGTGCTGGAGCAGGCCGAGGTGATGGCCGAGATCGGCGCCGGCATCCAGATCGCCAGCAATGCCGCGATCGTGCTGCGCGAGATCGGCCTCGAATCCGCGATCCGCGCCGTCGGCGTCAAGCCGCAATCCTACGATTACCGCGACCTGCGCACCGGCCGCATGCTGTACCAGGCGCCGCTCGGCGACGAAGCGGCCGCCCGTTACGGCGCGCCGATGTACAACGTCCATCGCGCCGACCTGATCCAGATCCTGTTCGATGCGGTCCCATCGGAGGCCAGGCGCCTTGCCGCGCGCGTCGCGGCGGTGTCGCAGGACGCGGACGGCGTCGAGGTCCGGCCTGCAGACCGGCGAAACACTGCGCGGCGATGCGCTGGTCGGCTGCGACGGTATCCATTCGGCGGTGCGCCAGCATTTGCGCGGCAACGAGGAAAAGCATTTTGCCAACATCCTGATGTGGCGATCGCTGATCCCCGCCGAGCGGCTGGAGGGCCTTGGCCTCGAAGAGCGCGGCAATTACTGGTTCGGCCCCGGCCGCACGCTGATCACCTACTGGGTACGGCCGAAGAATCTCTACAGCATCCTGGCCTCGGTGCCGGCCCACGAGGTGCAGCGGGAATCCTGGACCGAGAGCGGCGACATCTCCGAGATGCTGGCCTCGTTCGAAGATGCCGAGCCGCGCGCCCGCGCCATGCTCGAACAGTGCAGGAGCGTCTTCATCACCGGCATGTACTACCGCGATCCGATCGACAGCTGGACCTCCGGCCGCGTCACGCTGCTCGGCGACGCCGCGCATCCGATGGTGCCATTTCTCGCCGCCGGCGCCGGCCAGAGCATCGAGGATGCCTGGACGTTTGCGCGGGTGCTGGCGCGCCGGCAGCACGACGTATCCGGCGCGCTGCTGGAATATCAGCGCCGCCGTCTGCCGCGCACCACCCGGATCCAGGCCGGTGCGCGCGCCGCCGTCAAGCTGATGCATGAGCAGGAACAGCAACGGCTGCGTGATCGTAACGGCCGCTGGAAGGGCATGGCGCGGATCGATCCGCTGGCCGAGACGAGCTGGGGGCTGGCGTGGGACTATAACGTCGTGAAGGCGGTCGAGGGGCCGCCCGGCGAGGTGCTCAACGTCACCGGCCTGCGCGAGGGCAAGCGGCTGCAGCGCCCGGAAGGCCAGCGCGCCTTCGATCTGTGGAAATACGCGTTCCGCCCCGAGGATGTCGCCCGCGGCCATGACGGGCTGCGCGAGGCCTATGACCGGTTCCTGACCACGAACTTCCCGCTGCCCGAAAATGTCGAGGCGGTCGAGGACGAACTCGGCGACGTCAGGGCGTTTCGGGTTTCAGCATCAGACACGGCGCGCGGCAATGTCGTGCTGCATTTCCACGGCGGCGGCTATCTGATCGGCTCGGCCAAAGGCTCGCTCGAATATGCCAGCCGGCTCGCCGCCGCGGTCGGCGGCAGCTGTTACACCGTCGACTACCGGCTGGCGCCGGAACATCCCTATCCCGGCGGCGATCGACGACGCCGTCTCTGCCTATCGCGCGCTGCTGGGGCGCGGCATTCCCGCAAGTTCGATCCTGCTGTCCGGCGAATCGGCCGGCGGCGGTCTGGCGGTGGCACTGGCGCTGGCGCTGCGAACCGCCGGGGATCCGTTGCCTGCTGGCATTCTCGCCGTTGCGCCCTTCGCCGACCTCACATTATCCGGACCGAGCGTGCGCGCCTTCAATGGCGACGATCCCGCCGCCAACCGCGATTTGCTGACATTCATGGGCGCGTCCTATTTTCAGGGCCACGAGCCGACCGATCCCCTGGTGTCGCCACTGTTCGGCGACCTCGCCGGCCTGCCGCCGCTGTTCGTCACGGCAAGCCAGGGCGAGGTGCTGCTCAGCGATGCGACGCGGCTGGCGGCGCGCGCGGAACAGGCCGGCGTCGACGTCACGCTGCGTCTCGTCGAGGATTCCGTGCACGTCTACACGATTTTCCCGTTCCTTCCCGAGACGCGTGCCACGATGGAAGAAGTGGCGATCTGGGCGCAGCGCAAGCTGCGCCGCAACGACACCAGGCCCGAAGCCGCGGAATAGCGGCAACCGGGGTTACGCCTGGAGGCTGGGAACGGCTTCGGCAGAAAGCTCCGGTACGACGGCTTGCAGGCCGCCGAAGCGACGCTCGCGTCCATGGAACGAGATCAGCGCTTCCTCGAGATCCCGCGCATCGAAATCCGGCCACATCCGTTCGGTGAAATGCAGTTCGGCATAGGCGCTCTCCCACAGCAGGAAGTCGGAGAGCCGTTTCTCGCCGCTGGTGCGGATCACGAGATCGACGTCGCGCAATCCGGCCTCGCCGGTGATCAGCGCGGCAAATCCGTCGCGGGTCAGATCGGGCAGCTCTGCTGCTTTTGCGGCGGCGTTGAGGATCGCATCGCGGGCCGAATAGTCGATCGCAATGCGCAGATGCAGGACATCGCCGGTTGCGGTCGCAACTTCTGCACGTCCGATCGCGTCGGCCAGACCGGCGGGCAGGCGGTCGCGGCGTCCGATCACCGTGAGGCGGACGCCATTGCGCGCGAGGCTTTCGACCTCGCGTGCCAGATAGGAGCGCAACAGCGCCATCAACGCCGATACCTCGGCCTTGGGCCGGCGCCAATTGTCGCTCGAGAATGCGTACAGGGTCAGCGTTGCCACGCCCTGTTTTGGTGCGGCTTCCACCACGCGCCGGATCGCATCGACGCCGGCTTCGTGACCGCGCAGCCGCGACAGCTGGCGCCGGGTCGCCCATCGTCCATTGCCATCCATGATGATGCCGACGTGAAGTGCCGGCGCGGGTTGAGGTTTGGATTGAAGATTGCTTTGCATTACAAAGCTTCCTTTCAAAAAAGGGGCTGGCGTCAGGCAGGCTGAATGCGGAGCTTGCCTGGCGGGCTGTCTTCCGCCGCCGCGGCGCGGGCAGCATCGCGAACCAGTTGCTCGAGCACGGCGAGGTAGTCGAGAAAGCGCCGGCGGCCGGTTTTGGTGAGGCGGCAGCTGGTGTGCGGGCGGTTGCCCTCGTAACCCTTGGTGACTTCCACGAGGCCCGCCTCCTGCAATACCTGCAGATGACGGCTGAGATTGCCGTCGGTCAGGCCGCAGAGCTGCTTGAGATCGGCGAACGCCAGGCCCTTTGGATGCGTCATCAGCGAGGTCAGAAGTCCGAGCCTCGCCTTTTCGTGGATCACCCGGTCGAGACCGTCATAGGAAAACGGCGCGCTGCTGGTTTCAGTCTTCGGCATCGTTTTCTCCGGAAGCAAAATGCAGGATCGCCGCCATCAGGAGCTGCCCCGCCACGAACGGCAGGCCCATGGTCCATGGCGACAATGTGTGGCTCTGGCTCGCCAGCAGCAGGGTCGAAAAGCCCGCCAGGAAATACCAGGCGCCGGCAAAGGCGACGGTGCGGGGCAGCGAGCGGACCGAAGCAAACACGCCCAGTCCCACCAGCAATTGCCACAGTCCGGGCAGCATCCACAGCGCCTCCGGCGCGAATTTCAGGAGCATCACCGCGAGCAGCGCGCCGGCCACGCCGGCCGGCACGAACTGCTCGAAGGCCTGATGGATCATGGCGTCGGCCAGGCCCGAATGATGCCGGTATGACCGCGCCCGCATCTCGATCCAGATCAGCGCCCCCGACAGCAACGCGGTGGCCGCCCAGCCCGCGAAAAACGCCAGCGGCTCGGCGGTCGGATCGTCGAGCCAAAGATGCTGCAAGAGTGCCGTGACCAGCGCCATGGCCCCGGTCGCCGCCACGGCCGTCGGCCCATAGCCGCGAAACGCCGTGCCGGCGGCAATCTGGCTGCGAATGGCGAGGATGTCCTCCAGCGCCTTGTCGAGATCGCGCATCCTGCTGCCTCTGTTACTTTGCAACACAAAGTATACGCGACTGCAAAGCGAACGCAAGCTCCAGGAACCGAAGCGGACTATCCCGCAGGGGACAGCCTGTAAAACCCGGTCGCGGTTCCCGAGAACAGCGCGGTCTTCTCGGCCTCGCTGTACTGCGCGGCGATCCGTTTGAAGGCGTTGTAGATCACCTGATAGCTGCACTGGCCCTTGTCCGGCGGAAAATTGCTTTCGAAGGTGGCGCGGTTGGGGCCGAACGCCTCGATGCAGGTCTCGATATAGGGCCGCCATGCCGTGGCGGCTTCCTCCGAGGACGGTGGCTTCGGCCGCAGATGAAAATCATAGCCGAGCAGGCACATCGCGAGCCCCCCGAGTTTGACCGAGACGTTCGGGCACTTTGCGATTTCCTGGATCGAGGCCTTCCAGACCGGAAAAGTCTCCTCGCGCTTGCCTTTGAAACGCCCGAGTCCGACCGGGCCGCCGCAATGATCGAGCATGATCCTGGTGTCGGGAAAGGCGCGGGCGAGATCGACGAGTTCGCCGATCTGCGGATGAAACAGCCAGGCATCGAAACTCAGGCCCAGTGGCGCAAGACAGGAAAATCCCTTGCGGAAAGTGGGATCGAGCAGCAGGCCCTTCGGCCGCTTGGCATACATGCCGGCGACCTCGAACTCCGCATCCCATGCCGAGGAATGCCGGATCCCGCGGAAGCGGCCATTGCCGGCGGCAATTTCCGCTTCCAGCACCGGCCTGGCGCCGTCACCGAGCAGCATATCGACGTGACTGACGATGCCGGCATTGATCCGGGTTTGGCCATAGCCGCCGCTGGCGCTCATCGCCGCGACGCCGTTGGCGAATTCGACCTCGCCGACCGGGCGGAACGCCTCCGGTCCGTTCGCGCGATACATCGATCGGCAATCGACATAAACTGTCGCGATGATGTTGTGGCCGGAGCCGACGTCGGCCACCAGATCCTCCAGCATGTAGCGCAATCCGCCACGGTCCCAGAGATGATGATGCGGATCGACGATCGGGCGGCCGGGGTCGATGACTTCTTCCGTGTACTGCGCGAGCCAGTCTTCGCGCGGGTTGGCGAACAGCCCGCTCATCGAGGCAGGCGCGGTGCTGGTGGCCATCGTTCACTCCTGTTTTCTTGTTGGGAGAATCGCCCGAGTGCGACGCGTCAAACGCCGTCGAGAATGATAACCGTGGGCGTCGAGGGCAGCGAATCCCGTGAAATCTTCAGCGTCCGTTCGCCGCGCCGGTCGATCTCGAACTGCTGGCCGATCTTCTGCATGAAGTCGTCGAGCGGGGTCATGAAGCGGTGCATCGGCAGCACCACGGAAGCGCGCAGCCGCCGCGTGATGTCGGAGACGCCGTCGAGCGACATCGTATAGGTGCCGTCGATCGGCACCATCAGGATGTCGATGCGGCCGATCGCGGCGAAATGGCTGTCGTCGAGCTTGTGGTGCAAATGGCCGAGATGGCCGATGCAGAGGCCGGCGACCTCGAAGATGAAGATCGAATTGCCGTCCCGGACCATGGCGCCGCCGGAATCGTCGCCGTAATAGCGGCGGATGTCGGTGGTCACGTTGCGGATGTAGACGTCGCCGATCCGCTCCGAGATGAGGGCAGGCTTGCCGTCGTCGCTCCAGCCGTGCAGCACATGCGCGATGCCGCGGTCGGGAAACAATGAATAATGCGTGCTGTGGGCGCGGTTCATGGTGACGACGTCGGGCAGCCGGCCGGTGCGGTAGGAGCCGCTGTAATCGGTCGCGATCCGCACGCCCTTGGGCGTCTCGATGTAATAGGTCGAATGGCCGGCATAGGTGATGGCGACCTCTTCGGCCTTCGCCGCGACCCGGCGCAGGCCGACCGGCGTGGCGCGCGGCGGCGCGTTCGCCATCGCCAGGCACTCGCTGCGCAGCGGTTGCTGCGCGGCCGCCGACCCGATCAGCCCACCCAGCATGGCAATGACGACAGGGAAGGATCGCAACATGGCAACACCTGCTTCTGACGGCGCTTTGGGTGGACTGTAACGCCGAAACCGGCGTGCGTCATGGCACATCGATTGCGATCCGGCAGGCTACCGGACGCCGGGGCTGGAACAAGATGTCGCGGTTGAATTGCCACCTGCCGGAATTCTCGCCAGACCTTTGGCATTTTCCCGTTCGCCGCCACGCCGGTTAAGCGGCTAGACTGGCCCCCAAGGCCAGGACCGGACAGTCGTCGCGTCCCGGGCACGCCTTACGGGGAGTTGCAGCCAGGGAGTTCATCTTGCCACGCGCGCCTTCATCCCGGCGGCTCGAGCCGCTTCGCCACGTCGATGCCGGCGTTCTCGACGTCGCCTATTACGAGGCGGGGCCGGCGGACGGGCCGGTCGTGATATTGCTGCACGGCTTTCCCTACGACATTCACGCCTATGTCGATGTCGCCCCTCTGCTGGCCGCTCAGGGCTGCCGCACCGTCGTTCCCTATCTACGCGGCTACGGGCCGACCCGTTTTCGCGACAAGGCGACGCCGCGATCGGGGGAGCAGGCGGCGCTGGGCGCGGATCTGATCGCGCTGATGGATGCGCTGGCCATCCCGCGCGCGGTTTTCGCCGGCTATGACTGGGGCGGCCGCGCCGGGTGCGTCGGAGCCGCGCTGTGGCCGGAGCGTTGCGCCGGTCTGGTGTCGCTCAACAGCTACAATATTCAGGATATCGCCAGGGCCATGGTGCCGGCCAGCGCCGAGCGCGAGGTGCCGCTCTGGTATCAATATTACTTCCAGATCGAGCGCGGTCGCGCCGGCCTCGCCGCCAACCGGCGCGAGATCGCAAAATCCTGTGGCGGCAGTGGTCGCCGAACTGGGCATTTGACGACGCAACCTTCGAACGGTCGGCGCTCGCCTTCGACAATCCGGATTATGTCGACGTCGTGATCCACAGCTATCGCCACCGCTACGCGCTCGCCGACGGCGACCCGCGATATGCCGACGTGGAACGACGACTGGCAGCGCAGCCTGCGATTTCGGTCCCGGCCATCACGCTCGATGGCGCAGGGGATGGCGTTTTCCCCGCCAATGACGGCAGCGCGACCGCGGCGAAATTCACCGGCCCGCGCAGCCACCGCATCATCCCGCGCGCAGGGCATAATTTGCCGCAGGAAGAACCCGAGGCCTTTGCGGCTGCGGTAATGGAATTGATCAAGGCGTAATCTCCAACCCCTTCATTGCGAGCGCAGCGAAGCAATCCATCCACCAGTTTGCGCGTTCATGGATTGCTTCGCTGCGCTCGCAATGACGGGCCTTCGAAAGCAGGAATCAGATGTAGAGATACCGCGTTGCTCTGGCGATCTTCCTCGCCTCCTTCAGCCTCACCGCAGCCGCCTCAGCCGAAAATTTTCCAAGCCGCCCGATCACCTGGATCGTGCCGTTCGCGCCGGGCGGCATCACCGACACCACCTCGCGCCTGGTGGCGGAGGAAATGTCGAAGTCGCTCGGCCAGTCCGTGCTGATCGACAATCGGGGCGGGGCCGGCGGCACCGTCGGCACCGAGCAGGCGGCCCGCTCGAACCCCGACGGCTATACGATTCTCTACGGCACCCAGGGCACGATGGCGGCCAACGTGTCCTTGCGCAAAAACCTGTCCTACGATCCCTTGACCAGTTTTCTGCCGGTGCACCTGATGGCGGAGACGCCGAACATTTTTGTGGCCTATGAGGGCGCGCCCTACAATTCCGTCGGCGAGTTCATCGCCTACGCCAAGCAGCATCCGGGCAAGGTGACCTACAGTTCGGCCGGGGTCGGCACCGGCACGCATCTGGTCGCCGAACTGTTCAAGACCGTTACCGGCATCGACATGCTTCACGTGCCCTACAAGGGCAGCGCACCCGCGCTGAACGACCTGATCGCCGGCCGCGTCGACGTGATGTTCGATTATCCGGTTTCGGTCGGCCCGCATGTCGAGGCGGGCAAGCTGAAGGTGCTGGCGACCACCGCGCCGGCGCGGCTGAAGACCATGCCGTCCGCACCGACCATGGCCGAACTCGGCTGGAAGGACATGACCACCGAGAGCTGGTCGAGCATCATGGTGCCGGCCGGCACGCCGGCGCCGGTGGTCGACCGGCTGGCCGCGGCCGCGCATACCGCGCTCGCTTCGGAACGCGTCCGCGCCCATTTCGAAAAGTTCGGCACCAGGGCGATGACCCAGCAAAAGGCGGAAGTGACGCCGTTCATCGAGAAGGAGATCAAGCGCTGGGCGGACGTGATTGCGAAGGCGGGGTTGGAGAAACAGTAGCGGCCGAGGCGCGCAGACCAGCTACCCCCGCCGCGGGCTGAGTTTCCAGGTGGCGAGGATGATCGCCGCGGTGACGAGGCCGCTGATCAGCGCGGCGATCGGGAACGACAGCGCCAATGCGCCGGTCGCGGCCCACCCGATCGAGGAAAAGGCTTCGGCGAAGGTCGCAAACCGCGACGAGGTCTGGCGGCGGCGGAACTGGCTGCGCCTGGCCTGCACCCGGAACCAGAGCTGGATGGCGGTGGCGGAAGCCGCCGCGACGATCACGCCGAGCGCGGTGACCGCGGCCTGCGGCGGCGATGCGAAGGCCAGCGCGGTTATCAGCGGCGCGAAGATGACGGCAATCGCGATCAGCACCACTTCGATCTTGGCGCGGGTCACGCGCGAGGCCGGCAGCGGCGCGGTCGCCACCAGGTCCGCGGCGTCCTCGCCCGAAATCGTCAGCCAGGCCAGTCCGCCCGCCAGTTGCCCCGCCGCCATTACGATCACGGGCGTGATCAGCATGATGGCGGCGGAACTGTCGGCAAAGCTGCGCCACAACAGCAGCGCCGGCGGCACCAGGTAAAGCAGCTGCATCAGGCTCTGCGATATCAGCCATGGATCGCGCTTCAGCAGCAAAAATTCCTTCCAGCGCAACGCCTGCTGCCGCGAGCCGGCACGAAACGCCGTGCTACGGCTGCCGCGATGCGCCGTCGCGGCATTGGCGGAGGCGCTGACCACGGTATCGGCAAAGCGCGGCGAGAAGATCGCCATCACGGCGCCGAGCAAGACCAGGCCGCCGGACAAAAGGCACAGCAGCGCTTCGCCGTCGCCGAGCGCAGCACGCGCCGGCCACCAGGCGATGCTGTCGAGATCGGGCGCGAAAGCCGCTACCGCATCCGATGTCAGCACCGCGAAGCGCGACAGCGTGCCGTAGGACAGGATGGCGGCGACCTGCAAGGCAATGACAAAACCGGCGCCGATCACGGCGGCGAGAATTTGCGCAACCAGGCGCGTCCGGCTCGGCCCGATCAGGCGAAACAGCACGATGGTAACCGCGATCGCGATCGCGGCGGCCGACAGGCCAATGGCGGCGACCACGCCGAACGCCGACAGCCAGCGCCAGCCGCCGCCGATCACGAGGACATCGACGAACGGCGTCGACAGCAGCAGCGCCATCGCAATCACCGACAGCGCGATCGCCGCGATCCGGACCGAAAACACGTTGGCGAGCTGAACCGGCGACGACATGATCAGATCGAGATCGGCGCGCGCGTAAAATACCCGCGTCACCGATTCGATCGCCTGCGACAGCATCAGGGCCCAGGCCAACAGGATGGTCGCGGTGATCACGATCAGGGTGGACTTGTCCAGGGGCGTATCGAGGTCGGCATAGCGGCCGATCACGGCGTAGGCCGGCAGGTGCATCAGCGCGGCAAACACGATCAATCCAATGATCGCGGTGCGCTTGCGTCCCCGGCGGCCGCCCGTCAGCATCGCGAGCCCTTCGCGCCATGCCAGCCGGATTTCGTGCCGGGCAAACCACGCCAGCGCCTGCGATGAACTCATGCGGCGGCGGCCTCGGTATCGACCAGCGCGATGAACATGTCTTCGAGGCTGGTGTCGTTGCGGCCGTTCTGCTGGCGCAGTTCGGCCAGCGTGCCTTCGGCGACCAGTCGTCCCGAAGCGATGACGCCGATCCGGTCCGCCATCCGTTCCGCGACTTCGAGAATATGCGTGGTCATGATCACGGTGCAGCCGGCGCGAACGCGATCGCCGAGCAGGCCCTTGACGTGACGCGCCGACACCGCGTCGAGGCCGGTGAGCGGTTCATCCAGAATGATCAGGCGGGGGTCGTGGACCAGGGCCCCCGCCAGCGCCACCTTCTGGCGCATGCCCTTGGAAAATCCCTCGCAGCGCTCGTGCAGATGCGGCCCGAGGCCGAGCGAGAGCAACAGATTGCGTGCCGACGGTTCGGCGAGCGCGGGATCGATGCCCCAGAGCCCGGCGACGAATTCGAGATATTCCAGCGGCGTCAACTTGTCGTAGATCATCGGCTCGTCCGACACCCAGGCGGTGATCTGCTTGGCGGCGACCGGATCGGCCAGCGCATCGATGCCGAGCACCGACACCGAGCCGGCATCGGGCCTGAGCAGGCCGGCCACCATGCGCAGCGTCGTGGTCTTGCCGGCGCCATTGGGCCCGAGCAGCGCATAGAACTCGCCGCTCCGGACGGTCAGATCGAGCGCGCCGACCGCGAGCCGGTCAAAACGCTTCGTTAACCCTCGCAATTCCAGCGCGGACACATCTGGCTTCATGGGTTCGGAGCAATCCAGCGGTTGGTTTCGCCGCGAACCATGGACCCAAGAACTTTCGGCACGGTGAATCGGGGGCGGCAAATCCGGCCAATGCCCCCGCGGTCCTGCAAGGCAAGCCGCTCGAGAGTGCGGCATTTTAGCCGCAACCCGGCCCCTCGGCACGGCAACCTCCGCCAAGTTGACAGGCATCAAGGCTTTGGGCTGTATAACCCCGGCTGTTCACGAGGGCTTCGACACAGGCGCCTCGCGGCAGCGGCTAGACACAAGATGCGCCAAAGGCGGCCGATAGAATCGCCGCGCATCGGGGGAGGGACTTCGGGAATGCTGGACTTTGTTCAGCAGTTGGTGAGCGGTATTGCGCTCGGCTGCGTTTACGGCTTGATCGCGCTCGGTTTTGTCCTTGTATACAAGGCCACCGAGGTGGTGAATTTTGCGCAAGGCGACCTGATGATGCTGGGCGGATTCTTCGCCTTCACCTTCATCGGCATGCTCGGCCTCAATTACTGGCTTGGATTTGCCGGCGCGATCGTGGCGATGGCGCTGTTCGGCATGCTGGCCGAGCGCGTGGTGGTGCGCCCGATCCTCGGTTACCCGCAATTCTCCATCATCATGGCGACGATCGGTCTCGGCTATTTCCTGCGCTCGATCGCCGGCATGATCTGGGGCACCGACGACCTCAAGATCGAGACCCCGTTCAGCCAGGGCGTGCTGCGAATCGGCTCGCTGGTGCTGGCCTATGACAAGCTCTCCGTGATCGCGGCGACCATCATCCTGTGCGCGCTGCTCTATCTGTTCTTCAACCGGACCACGCTCGGCACTGCGATGCGGGCGAGTTCGGAGAACATGCTGGCGGCCTACTATATGGGCATCCCGGTCAAGCGCGTGGTTTCGATCGTGTGGGCGATCTCGGCGGCGGTGGCGACCGCGGCCGGCGTGCTGCTGGCGCCGATCACGTTCATTCATTCCAATGTCGGGCTGGTGCTGGGGCTGAAGGCATTTCCCGCCGCCGTGCTCGGCGGCTTCGGCTCGATCCCGGGTGCTGTGGTCGGCGGCGTGCTGATCGGGGTGATCGAAAGCATGGCCGGCTTCTATCTGCCGCAGGGATGGAAGGACGTCGCGCCCTACATCGTTCTGCTGGCGGTGCTGCTGCTCAAGCCTGAAGGCCTGTTTGGCCATCACGTGCGCAAGAAGGTTTGAGGGCCAGCCATGCGTTTCATGTTCAAGACCGACTATGAAGACGACATCAAGCTGTTCCCGCACGGCGGCTACATCGTCACCTACGGCATTCTGCTGGCGTTTCTGGCGATCGCGCCGTTCGTTCTCTCCAGTTATCTCGTCAGCCAGCTGGTTTTCGTCTTCATCTACGCCACCGTCGGCATCGGGCTGATGATCCTGACCGGCTTCACCGGGCAGGCCTCGCTCGGCCATGCCGCCTTTCTTGCCATCGGCGCCTATACCGCCGCCTACCTGCAGCAATACAACGTCCCGTTCGCGGTGTATTTTCTCGTCGCGGGCCTCCTGACCGGCGTGGTCGGCGCGATGGTCGGTTTCCCGGCGCTGCGGCTGCAGGGCATCTATCTCGTGATCGCGACGATTTCCTTCGCCTTCATCATCGAGGAAATCCTGGCGCGCTGGGAAAGCGTGACCCACGGCAACGAGGGTATGCGGGTCAAGGCCCTGCAATTGTTCGGCGCCACGGTGTCGCGCGACAGCCACTCGTTCTACTTCCTTTGTCTTGCCGTGCTGGCCCTGAGCATCGTCGGCACGCTCAATTTGCTGCGCTCGCCCACCGGGCGCGCCTTTGTCGCGATCCGGGACAGCGAGACCGCGGCGCGCAGCATGGGCGTCAACGTATCGCTCTACAAGGTCAAGTCGTTTGCGATCTCGGCGGCGATCACCGGATTCGCCGGTGTGCTGTTCGCCCACAAGATGTCCTTCATCAGCCCGGAGATGTTCACGCTGCAGCTCTCGATCGAGTTCATCATCGTGATCCTGATCGGCGGCGCCTTCAGCCCGCACGGCGCGGTGCTGGGCGCGATCTTCATCGTGATGATCGATCCGTTCCTGACCTACCTCAAGGACGACGTTCCCGGAATGATCGCCGCCGTCGCCGCGGCATTTGGCGCCGGCGCCGAGCTCACTTCGAAAATCCAGAGCAATGCCGCCGCCTTCGCCTCCGCCAACGGCCTGAAAGGCGCGATCTATGGCGTCATCATCGTCGTGTTCGTGCTGTTCGAACCGCTCGGCCTCTACGGGCGCTGGCTGAAGATAAAACTCTTCTTCCAGCTGTTCCCGCTCTACAAGCGCGCCACCTTCAAGCGGCAGAAGATCTACGTGAAATCGGAGCGCAACCGATGAGCTATTTTCGCGCCGAGAACCTGTCGCTGCATTTCGGCGGCCTGAAAGCGGTCGACGCGGTCTCCTTCGCCGTGGAGAAGGGCGAGATCCTTTCGATCATCGGTCCCAACGGCGCCGGCAAGAGTTCGATCTTCAACCTGGTGTCGCGGATCTACAACCCGACCTCGGGCCGGATCTTCTTCGAGGACCAGGACATCACCGAGGAGCCGTCGTTCGGAATTGCAAAACTCGGCATCGCCCGCACCTTTCAGAACATCGAGCTGTTCGAGAACGCCACCTTGCTGAGCAACCTTCTGGTCGGCCGGCACCGCCATTCCACCACCCAGCTCTGGCAGGAACTGCTGTTCCTGCCGAGCGTGCGAGCCAACGAAAAGATCCATCGCCGAAGGGTCGAGCAGGTGATCGAATTCCTCGATCTGGAGCCGTACCGCGACAAGCTGATCTCGGGACTGCCCTATGGCGTGCGCAAGGTGATCGAACTGGCGCGGGCGCTGTGCACCGAGCCAAAACTGATCCTGCTCGACGAGCCGTCCTCCGGGCTGAATGTCGAGGAGACCGACGACATGTCGTTCTGGATCCGCGACATGAAAACCGAGCTCGGCATCACCGTGCTGATGGTCGAGCACGACATGACGCTGGTGAACCGGGTTTCCGACCGCGTGATCGCGCTGAACTATGGCCGTGTGCTGGCGATGGGATCGCCGGCCGAGGTGCAGCGTCATCCCGACGTCGTCGCCGCCTATCTCGGCGCCTGAGGGGATGATGACATGAGCAGCCCCGACATCATCCTGAAACTCAGCAATATCGAGAGCTATTACGGGCCGATCATGGCGATCCGCGGCATCAGCCTCGAGGTGCCGCGCGGCCGGATCGTTACGCTGCTCGGCGCCAACGGCGCCGGCAAGACCACGGTGCTGAAGACCATTTCCGGCATTCTCGATCCGCAGAAGGGCTCGATCGAGTTCCTCGGCAAGTCGATCCAGCGCATGGAAGCCGACAAGATCGTGCGGCTGGGCCTGAGCCATGTGCCCGAGGGGCGCGAGGTGTTTCCGTTCCTCAGCGTCCGCGAAAACCTGATGATGGGCGCCTATCCGCGCAAGGACCGCGACGCCGTCGCCGGCGACCTGGAACTGGTCTACGGCTATTTTCCGCGGCTTCGGGAACGGCTCAACCAGCCGGCCGGGCAGCTGTCGGGCGGCGAGCAGCAGATGCTGGCGATCGGGCGGGCGCTGATGAACCGCCCGACGCTGCTGTTGCTCGACGAGCCGTCGCTGGGTCTGTCGCCGATCCTGGTCAAGGAAATTTTCAGCATCATCAAGCGCGTCAACGAAGAGCAGGGCATGTCGATCCTGCTGGTCGAGCAGAACGCCAAGGTGGCGCTGGAGACGGCGCATTACGGCTACGTGCTGGAAATCGGCCGGGTCGTCATGAACGATACCTGCGAACGGCTGATGCATTCCAAGGACATCCAGGAATTCTATCTCGGCGCCAAGGAAGAGAGCGCGCGGGGCGAGCGGCGCTGGAAAAAGAAGAAAACGTGGCGCTGAGACGCAGTTGGACTTCAGGGAAGCACTTGGCTTTTAAGGATGATTCGGCGTTAAATGCGGGCTCTGTTCGGGAACAAGACCGGCTGTCAAAGCCGGCGCCCGCGATGGAGCCGACAGGCGGAGGGAACAAGCAATGGCCAGACCCGCAGTATTGACTGTGGCGGACACGATCGCAGAGGAGTTTTCTGCTGGCTGCGGAAACCCGCGGCGACAAGCCTGCGATCCGCGAGAAGAAGTTCGGCATCTGGCAGCCGACCAGCTGGCGGCAGTGGCTGCAGACTATCGAAGGAAATTGCCTTCGGATTGCACGCGGTCGGCTTCCGGCCGGGCGATGTCGCCTCCATCATCGCCAACGCGATCCCGGAATGGGTGTATGCCGACATGGGCATCCTGTGCGCCGGCGGCGTGTCGAGCGGCATCTATCCGACCGATTCCGCCGCGCAGGTCGAATATCTGGTCAATGACTCCAGCACCAAAGTGATTTTCGCCGAGGACGAGGAGCAGCTCGACAAGATCCTGTCCTGCCGGGCCCGCTGCCCGACGCTGGAAAAGATCGTCGTGTTCGACATGGAAGGCTTGAGCGGCTTCAGCGACCCGATGGTGATGTCGCTGGCCGAATTCACGGCGCTGGGCCGCAATCACCTTCAGGGCCGCGAGACGCTGTGGGACGAGATGATCGCAAGCCGCGGCGCCGGCGACCTCGCCATCCTGGTCTACACCTCGGGCACCACGGGGCCGCCCAAGGGCGCCATGCATTCCAACCGCAGCGTCACCCACCAGATGCGCCACGCCAACGACCTGTTTCCCTCCACCGATGCCGAAGAGCGGCTGGTGTTCCTGCCGCTCTGCCATGTCGCCGAACGGGTCGGCGGTTACTACATCTCGCTGGCGCTGGGATCGGTGATGAATTTCGCCGAAAGCCCGGAAACCGTGCCGGACAATCTGCGCGAGGTGCAGCCGACCGCGTTCCTGGCGGTGCCGCGGGTCTGGGAAAAATTCTATTCCGGCGTCACCATCGCGCTGAAGGATGCGACCCCGTTCCAGATCTGGATGTACCGCCGGGCGCTGGCGCTGGGCTATCGCCTGACCGAATACAAGCTGCAGGGCGACACCCCGCCGCTGTCGTTGCGGCTCGCCAACCAGGCCGCCTACTGGCTGGTGTTCCGCAACATCCGCCGCATGCTCGGGCTCGACCGCTGCCGGCTGGCCTTCACCGGTGCGGCGCCGATCGCGCCGGATCTGATCCGCTGGTATCTCGCGCTCGGCATCGACATGCGCGAAGTCTACGGCCAGACCGAAAACTGCGGCGTCGCCACCGTGATGCCGCCGGATCGCGTCAAGCTCGGCTCGGTCGGCAAGGCCGCGCCCTGGGGCGAGGTGATGATCTGCCCGCAAGGCGAAATCCTGATCCGCGGCGACTTCCTGTTCATGGGCTATCTCAACCAGCCGGAAAAGACCGCCGAAACCATCGACGCCAAGGGATGGCTGCATACCGGCGACGTCGGCTCGATCGACAATGAGGGTTTTGTCAAGATCACCGACCGGATGAAGGACATCATCATCACCTCCGGCGGCAAGAACATCACGCCGTCGGAGATCGAGAACCAGCTGAAATTCTCGCCCTACATCTCCGACACCGTGGTGATCGGCGACAAGCGGCCATACCTCACCTGCCTCGTCATGATCGACCAGGAGAATGTCGAGAAATACGCCCAGGACCGCAACATTCCCTTCACCAATTACGCCAGCCTGTGCCGGGCGGCGGAAATCCAGGACCTGATCCAGCGCGAGATCGAGGCGGTCAACGTCAACTTCGCCCGCGTCGAAACCATCAAGAAATTCTATCTGATCGAGCGCCAGCTGACGCCCGAAGACGAGGAACTGACACCGACCATGAAGCTGAAGCGCAGTTTCGTGAACAAGCGCTACGCGGTCGAGATCGAAGCCATGTATGGCGGCGAGCGGGCGGTGGCATAGGCTCAAGACAAGTCTGAAAACGGCGAGGGATCCAGAAGGCCCCCACCCCTCGCTCAACACGGGCCAACGAAGAGGAGACTGCAATGTCGAAATCGTTAAGGGCGTTGGGCCTTGCGGTGAGCGCCCTTGCGCTGACCCATCTGCCGGCCGCGGCGCAAACCAAGGTCACCAATGAAGGCATCTCGGCCACCGAGATCGTGATCGGTACCCATCAGGACCTGTCCGGCCCGATCAAGGTCTGGGGCGTGCCGGTTTCCAACGGCATGAAGATGGCGGTCGAGGAAATCAACGCGGCCGGCGGCATTCACGGCCGCAAGATCAAGCTGATCCTCGAGGACTCCGGCTACGATCCGAAGCGCGCGGTGCTGGCGTCGCAGAAGATGGTCGAGCGCGACAAGATCTTCGCGATGGTCGGCCCGATGGGGTCGCCGACCGTGCTGGCCTCGCAGGACGTGCTGTTCGATGCAGGGGTGTTGCAGCTGTTCCCGCTGACCGCGGCCGAATTCACCTTCAAGTTCGATCCGGCGAAGCCGCAGGAGAGGCTGAAATTCAACAACCTGCTGCCCTATGTCGAGAGCACCCGCGCCGCGGTCAAATACATGATCGAGACGAAGAATTTCAAGAAGCCCTGCATCCTGCATCAGGACGACGAGTACGGAAAGAACGTGCTCGACGGCTTCAACCAGCAGGTCACCGCGATGAAGCTGACGCCGGCCTCGGTTACCAGCTACAAGCGCGGCGTATCCGACTTCAGCGCGCAGATCGCCAAGATGAAGGCCGACGGCTGCGACATGGTCCTGCTCGGCACGGTGATCCGCGAGACCATCGGCGCGATGGGCGAAGCCAAGAAGCTCGGATGGGACGTCACCTTCCTCGGCGCCACCCCGACCAACGTGCTCGAAGTGCCGGCGCTCGGCAAGGAAGTGGTGGAAGGGCTCTATGCCGCTTCAGGCTTCGAAATTCCCTACGAAGACACCGCGAAGGGAAAAGTGAAGGACTGGCTCGCCAACTACAAGAAGATGTTCGGCTCCGACGCCAACACCCAGGCCATCATCGGCTACAATACGGTGACGACGTTCGCGCACTACGTGAACAAGGCCGGCAAGGATCTCACCGGCCAGAAGCTGCTTGATGCCCTGGAGTTCGGCGACAAGTTCCAGGATATCTTCAACTCGCCGCCGACCGTGTTCTCGAAGACCAACCATCTCGCCACCACCGTCACCCAGGTCCAGCAGATCAAGAACGGCCGCTGGGTACTGGTGAAGGAAGGCCTGATGTTCTGAGGACGGTCGCACTCTCAAACGACGAAGGGCTGCGCGACGATCTCGCGCAGCCCTTTTTTATTGATCAAAAGTCCTGACGTATGGCTCCGTCATTGCGGGCGCAGCGAAGCAATCCATGCCGCAGCGAAACAAGAATGGATTGCTTCGCTGCGCTCGCAATGACGGCTCATCACTTCTTGAATATCTTCAGCCAGACATCGCTGAGGATCGCGGGCTCGCGCGGCGGCACATAGGTGAGGCCGGCGGCCGTGGCGAAGGCTGCCATGCTGCCCGCGGCCTGCAATTCGGTGAGCGCCTTGTTGACGGCGGCGAGCAGCGCCATGTCGCTGTCGAGGCCGACATAGCCGCGGTTGGCGCCGACCGGATAGAAATAGCCTGATGCAGCAAGTTTCGTGTCGGGATGGGCGGCGCGGTAGGCGTCGAACCGGCGCAGGTCGAGCAGCGTGGCATCAAAATCGCCGCGATCGAGCGCGCCGAGCAGATCGTCGCGGCCGGGGACCAGATGGGTGATGCTGTCGATCAGCCGGCCATTGTCGAACGTCATCAGGATGGCGTCGCCGAGCGTCCCGCTCTCGATGGCGAGGCGCAGCCCGGCGAGGTCGGCGATGCCGGAGATGCTCTTGTCGCGCGCCTTCGGTCCGAGCACGACGGTCAATGGTGCATAGATGTAGGGCTGGCTCGGCGCCAGCACCCCGAGCGGGATGCGGCGCCGGCGGTCGGCGCTCGCTGCGCCTTCGAAGCCCGGCAGTTTTGCGGTCTTGAGGCCGGGCGGCACCAGCGAATCCGTCGTCAGCGCATAGCTGCCGACCAGCGCGCAGCGGCCGTCGGAGAGCAGCGCATTGGCTTCCAGCGCCGGGCTGGAATCCTCGTCGAGCTTGCTCTCGAACCACTGGATTTTCAGCGACCGGCCGAGTTTTGCAGCGACCGCCTCGGCCAGCGCGACATCGAAGCCGGCGTCGGGCGCGCCCTTGCGGTGCGCCGACAGCGGCGGCAGGTTTTCGTCGAGGCAGACTTTTAGCACCTCGCCATCGGCGCGCGCCGGGAGCGCGGCGATCACTGTCATCACCGCCGCCCCGCACATCGCCAGCCAGTTGCTCATGGCGTCCTCCGGCTGACGGCAAAAGCCCACAGCGTCGCGATTTGGTCGTCGTTCAGAAGGTCGCCCATGGGCGGCATCTTGCCGTTCTTGCCGAGCTTCACCGCCTTGAAGAAGCGCTCCTTGTCGTCCGGAAACCGGCGCAGGTCGGGCGCGACGGTGCCGCCGCTGACCATGTTGGGACCATGGCAGTGCCGGCATTTCTGCGCATAGGTAACCTTGCCCTGATCGATCTTGTCCTGATCGACACCCTCGCCTTGTTGGGGCACGGCAACGGGCGTCGGCGTCTGCGCGCTGGCTGAGATGGTGACGGCGGCGAAACACGCCGCCGTCCAGAAGCACAATGGCTTGATCACGCGTGAGCCTTATTGCTTCACCGCAAACACCCACAGCGATCCGCCTGCGGGTACGTTGGCCAGCCGCTCGTCACCCGAGAACAGCGAATAGACGCCGCCAAGACCGCTGGTGACGGCGACGTACTGGACGCCGTCCTGCTGCCACGTCACGGGTTGCCCTTCGATGCCGGATCCGGTCTGGAACTGCCACAGCTTCTTGCCGTCGTTGACGTCGAAGGCTTCGAATTCGCCGGTCAGCTGACCGGAGAACACCACGCCGCCGGCGGTCGACAGCACGCCCGAGAAGCGCGGGATGGCGCTGCCCACTTCCCACTTGGTCTTGCCGGTCATGGGATCGATGGCCTTGAGGTGACCGCGCGGCTCGCCCGCGGCGGGCCACTCCCACAGGTCCGTCAGATCCATGCCGAGATACCATTCGCCGGCCTTGTAGGTCGCGGGCTCGGTCTTGTAACGGCCGCCGAACGCCAGCGTGTTGGCATAGGCAAGCCCGGTCTGCGGGTTGAACGACATCGGCTCCCAGTTCTTGCCGCCGAGGATCGAGGGGTACACCACGACCTTCTTGCCTTCGCGGGCGTCCTTGGAGACGTCGGTCTCGATCGGACGGCCGGTCTTCATGTCGATGCCGGTGGCCCAGTTGACCTTCACATAGGGATTGGCCGCCAGCAGTTTGCCGTTGGTGCGGTCGAGCACGTAGAAGAAGCCGTTGCGGTTGGCGTCCATCAGCACCTTGGTCGGCTTGCCCTCGACGTTGATGTCGGCGAGCACCATCTCGGCGACCGCGTCATAGTCGAACGGGTTGTTCGGCGAGAACTGGTAATGCCATTTGATCTTGCCGGTCTTCGGCTCCAGCGCGAGCACCGCGCAGGTATAGAGATTGTCGCCCGGGCGTACCGCCGAATTGAACGGCCCGGGATTGCCGATGCCCCAATAGACCGTGTTCAGTTCCGGGTCATAGGAGCCGGTGATCCAGGTCGAGCCGCCGCCGAGCTTCCAGGTGTCCCCTTCCAGGTGTCGCCGCCGGGCTCGTCGGGGCTGGGATCGTGTAGGTCCGCCACAGCTTCTTGCCGGTTGCGGGATCCCATCCGTCGATGAAGCCGCGGGTACCGAACTCGGCGCCGGAAATGCCTGTGATCACCACCCCGTCGGCGACCAGCGGCGCCACCGTCATCGAGTAGCCTTCCTTGATGTCGGCCGCCTTCTGGCGCCACAGCTCCTTGCCGGTCTTGGCGTCGAGCGCGATGACATGGGCGTCGAGCGTGGTGCGGAACAGCTTGCCTTCGTGGATCGCGGCGCCGCGATTGATGATGCCGCAACACACGATGCGCGGCGTCTCGGGTGGATACTCGACCTTGGTCTTCCAGATCTGCTTGCCGGTCTTGACGTCGACCGCCATGGTGGCGGAGTGGGTGGTGACGTAGAGCAC
Source organism: uncultured Alphaproteobacteria bacterium (assembly GCA_963706975.1). GTDB lineage: Bacteria > Pseudomonadota > Alphaproteobacteria > Rhizobiales > Xanthobacteraceae > Bradyrhizobium. Next base: position 9,371 of record CAVPOL010000013.1, on the reverse strand, counting down.
GCCCTGATAGACGATCGGCTGCGACTCCTCGGCCCGGTCGTCGGCGAGGCTGTAGTTCCACACCGGCACCAGATTCTTGACGTTGTCCTTGTTGATCTGGGTCAGCGGGCTGAAGCGCTGCAGATTGTAGCCCATGCCGTAATTGAGCACGTTGGCGGTATCGGTCGCGCCCTTGACCAGTTGTTCGGTGGTCTGGGCGTTGGCGCCAGGCGGCGCGATAGCGGCGAGGCCGGCGGCCAGTGCGATATATTTGAGGTGGGTGAAGCGGAAAAAGCGGCGAGCAGAAACAACGCGCGGCGAACGTGTCATCATCTTCCTCCCTTGCGATCTCTAGCGGATCTGCCGCAATGCTATGCCTGCGGGGAGGATGGCGTCAATCGAAGGTAGCGATGAAAAAGATAAAGAGAAAATTTGTCTCGTTTGATTTTCCGTCCGACGAAATGGTGCGCACTCCGGACGCGCTGCACCATGGCGATCTCGACACGGATGTATGTGCGACGACGAACTTTGTTTGAATCCAACGCTGGTCGCCGCACGGACATTACATCGGCGAGGTTCCGATCGCAGCCTGAACGGTGGCATCCGAAACCAATTGGCGATCGGCGATCACAGGCATCGGCGCTTCCTCGTAGCGTTTGACGCCGTCGTTATCGATCACGAAGGTCGGCCGGTAATTCCTCACATTGGCGTCCTCGACCATCACCATGCGCCGATTGTCCAGCATCAGCCAGTACCCGTCCAGTCTGGCTGCGGCAACGGCGTGATCCTCGCCGCGGGTGTCGCGCATGATCACGATGCGCAAATCGTCGGTTGCGATGCCGGCCTGATGCAACGCGACAAATTTCGCGATCGCGTAGTCTTCGCAGTCGCCGGCGCCCCGGGTGAGGGTCGAAAGCGGCGAACTCCAGACGTCGATCGCGCCATATTGTTCGAAGTCGCCCATCGGCTTGATCGCAAGATTGATGGCGCGGTTGATCTCGCCGAGCCGGGCGCGGCCGTCGCGGGCCCGGGCGGTGTCGACGATGGCCAGAAATTGCAGCGCAGCCGGTGAGGCGCAACGATCGAGGTCGCCCTCGCAGAGCGCGAGTTGCACCCTCTCGTCGTCGAGCGGCGCTGCACGCCCTGCCATTTTTCCCGCAATCCGCCGCCGGCGAAGCTGCGAGGCAAGCAGCCCGAACGGCTCGGCCGACCTTTCGATCGGATCCGAAGCCGCGTGCCGAATTCAGCGTTTCCGCCCGAAAGCTGCACCGGTCCGAACCAGGCGAGGCCGCAGCAAGCATGACGGCGCGCAACGCGCGCGATTGACCGAAAATTCCCATCTGACGCCCCATGTCCGGGCATCGGTGGGCTCATCAGCCCGCTCGTGACCGGATCGTTTCGCCGGGATGAGGATGGGCGGGGGAGCTTTTATTTGGCTTAAAGGCCGGCGGCTCGCCGGAAAGCGCGAAACAGGCTGAAATCGGTGTCGCCAGTTTGCTTAAAATTGTAGAGATCGGCCCGTCGCGGGGCCGAGAACCGCCGATTAAGGGCCGGAAAGGACAGTCCGAGTTGTAGGGCAGCTTTTCCGCGGGATATGGCTAACTCGCGGGAATCACTCGCGGTTCTGTAACAATGGGTCACACAGTATGCCGGGAAATATGCAGTATTGCCAGAAGTGAGGACAAGTATGAGCGGCTTTCATCTCTACGTAGCCTTGCAGGGTCGACGGATTAAAAATTGCCGGTTTGGTTGCTCCGAGCACGCCATGAAGATTATAAGAGCCGGATACCAGATACTTCATTCTTTCACTTTTACGGTGGCGCATTAAATACGCCGGTTAATTTTGATCGGGCTCGCCGGACGATTTTTCCAGTGCAGGCCTCAGTTCGACTCGCTGCCAGATCAGGATGGCAACACAGCGTCACCATTCCTGACGCGCATCTGCTGTTTTCCGGCGACTATTCGCGGTCGGGCGCCGACCTGATCGTTTCGGATCAGTTGCATCGCGTCGTGGTGCCCGGCTATTTCCACGGCGACAAGCGCCCAACGCTGCTCTCGCCGGAGGGCGCGCCGCTCGATCCGACGGTATTCGAAGTGCTGACCGGTCATACGGCTTATACGCCCAGGCCGGCAACCCGCCCGGCGCCAAGGTGGTCGGCCACGTCGCCAAGATGACCGGCAGCGCCAGCGTCTCGTCGCCCTATTGCAACTCCGGCAAGGCACGCTTCACCCTCAGATCATTACCCGGATTGAGATCGAAGGGCTTTTCTCATGCGGTCCAGCATGATACGCTGTTTAATGTTTTAACATTTAATTAACTTTGTTTTGGGGGCGTCGTGAATTACGCCGGTAACTTCGGGCGATTGGAAACATCAACCATCTTTCGACCTTTGATAATCATCTCGATCCAGGTTCTCACCCGGATGATGAGTTTGCCGTCACCGTTCGCGATCCGCATCTTCTGTTCTCCGGGTAATTACGAGCACATGGCAGAGGATCTCATTATCTCCGATCAGGTGCGTCACGTCGTGGTGCCGAACTACTTTCATGGCGACAAACGTCCGTCACTGGTCTCGCCGGACGGCGCGCCGCTCGACCCCAGGGTGGTCGATGCCCTGACTGGCCACGTCCAGTATGCCCAGGCCGCCGGCACCGCTGCCGCCGCCAAGGTGGTCGGACATATCGCGAAGATGACTGGCAGCGCCAGTATCGTTCGCAATGGCGTAACTATCGATGCTCAAGTCGGCGATGCGGTCTATCAGAGCGATGTCGTGCAAACCGGGAGCGGGTCCACGCTCGGTCTGGTACTTATCGATGGTACTGCTTTCAATCTCAACGCCAATGCGCGGATGATGTTGAACGACCTGACCTTCGAGGCAGGCAGCACGTCGAACTCGTCGTTCATCACGCTTGTGGAGGGTGCTGCTAACTTCGTCGCCGGCCAAGTCGCCAAAACCGGCGACATGAAGGTGGCAACGCCCGCGGCAGTCGTCGGGATTTGGGGCACGGCGGTAAAGCTGGAGATATCCTCGAGCGACGGAAAAGTAGACATCTCGGTAATCGATCAGCAGGACGGACAGGTCCACGCTGTTGAGGTGTTCAAATGCGTTCCGACGGGAGTGAGAGACCCTCAAACCGGCGCGACCTGCAGCGCCGGGGACCGGATCGCTACGGTTACCAGCAATGGACCCTCCCTGTCAGTTACGCCGACGGCGACCGACGTCATCGTTCAGCAGAACACCAAAACACCCGCCCAGATCGCCCAGGAATTCAGCGCGTTCCAGGCGACAATAGAGACCTACAATATCCAAAAGCAGATCAACCCGAATTTCCCGCAGCACACCGAAAACGGTGGCAGCAACAATACGAATACAGGGCAGACGAAATATGCGAGTCTCGGCAGCACGCCGGCTGACCCACCTCCTACGGACCCCTCTGCTGAGAGTAAAGGTCTAGCAGTTCAAATTCTGATCGCCGATTTGGAAGTTCTGACCGTCAATTCGGTCCCTTCGTTAGGCCGCGTCGTTACATCGTCAAGTGCTCCGGTTGCAACCACTTCAAGTACCGCTATAAATGCCAGCACCGACAGCCCAGTAACTTCGCGGCTGGGCACCACGGCTCCGCCGGTGACCGCGAGGCTGGCCTTCAGTACCGGAACGTCAAGCGACAACATCACCTCAAATAATGCGACGCTAAGCGGCACTGGCCTTGCCAACACCGTGGTGCATTTCACGGTCGACGGCAGTCCAATCGTTTCCACGGTGATGGCTGACGCCGAGGGGACATGGTCATTCACGCCGAGCGGTCTTTCCGATGGTGTGCATACCATTGTGGCGAGCCAAGCCGATACTTTCGGCAATACCGGCACGGCTTCGCTGAGCTTTACGCTCGATACCACGGCACCCAGCGGCGGCACGCCGAGTCCGGTTGTGGCGTTCTCGAACACTGACAACATTACGGCGGCGACGGCGCCCACTTTTACCGTAACGTTGAATCCTTCAGTAGTCGTCGGGGATAAGGTCCAGCTGCTTCTGGATGGCTCGCCGCTGGCGCATGCGGTGACGCACGTCATTACGACAGCCGATGTGACGGCGGGTAGTGTCGACCTGACAGTGGCTGCAGGCGACCTCGGGGCCGACGGCAGCAAGCAGGTGATGGCGCAGTTCAGCGATGCGGCTGGTAACAGCTCGACCACCTCGGCGCTGAGCTTCACGCTGGACACCATGGCGCCGGTGGTGGCGATCACCAGCGCCGGTGGCCCGACAAACCAACCGACACAGATTATTACCGGCGTGGTCGATGCCACCGAGGCCGGGGCTACCGTCACCGTTCTCGACGGCGCCACTGCCGTCGGTACCGCGATCGTGCAGCACGACGGCAGCTGGAGCACGAGCGTCACGCTGTCCGGCAATGGCAGCCACAGCATCGTGGCCAAGGACACCGACACCGCCGGTAATACTGGCACCAGTACGCCCGTCGTTTTTACGCTGAGCACCACCGGTCCAACCGCGACCGAGAGTCTGACGATCATTCCGGCTCGTCGGCGAGCGACAGCATTACCTCAAACGCTGCGCTGACCGGAACCGGCCTTGCCAACACCGTGGTGCATTTCACGATCGATGGCAGCCCGATCGCCGCCACCGTGATCGCCGACGCGCAGGGCGTGTGGTCGTTCACGCCGACCGGGCTGGCCGATGGCGCACACACCATCGTGGCGAGCCAGACTGACGCATTTGGCAACATTGGCACAGCGGCGCTGAGCTTCACGCTAGACACGATTGCGCCGGCCGCGCCGTCGACGCCTAACCTGGCGGCGGGGTCGGATTCCGGTTTGTCCGGCACCGACAACATCACCAACGTGACCACACCGGTGTTCACGGGCAGCGGTGCGGAAGCCGGCGCGACGGTGACGCTGTTCGACGGCACCACCGTTCTTGGCGCCGCGACGGCGGACGGGTCCGGCAACTGGTCGATCACCAGTTCGACATTGTCGGGCGGCAGCTACACCCTGACCGTCAAGCAGACCGACATTGCCGGCAACACCAGCCTGGCCTCGGCCGGCCTTTCGGTGACGATCGACACCACGGCGCCGACGGCTGTTGCAACCGTAACAGCGATCAGCGTGGACAGCGGCACGGCTGGCGACTTCATTACCAATGCGGCGTCGCAGACGGTGAGCGGGACGTTTATCGGTGCGCTGGGTGCTGGCGAGAAGATCCAGGTCAGCGCAGATGGCACGACCTGGGTTGATGCAACGCCACAGGATCGGACGTTTTCGGCTTCGGGCGTGACGCTGTCGTCGGGCACCGGCACGCTGTCGGTGCGGACGACCGACACGGTGGGCAACACGACGGCCGGCACCGGCCACAGCTACACGCTGGACCAGTCGGCGCCGACGGCTGTTGCAACCGTAACAGCGATCAGCGTGGACAGCGGCACGGCTGGCGACTTCATTACCAATGCGGCGTCGCAGACGGTGAGCGGGACGTTTACCGGTGCGCTGGGTGCTGGCGAGAAGATCCAGGTCAGCGCGGATGGCACGACCTGGGTTGATGCAACGCCATCAGGAGCCGACCTTTCGGCTTCGGGCGTGACGCTGTCGTCGGGCACCGGCACGCTGTCGGTGCGGACGACCGACACGGCGGGCAACACGACGGCCGGCACCGGCCACAGCTACACGCTGGACCAGGCGGCGCCGACGGCTGTTGCAACCGTAACAGCGATCAGCGTGGACAGCGGCACGGCTGGCGACTTCATTACCAATGCGGCGTCGCAGACGGTGAGCGGGACGTTTACCGGTGCGCTGGGTGCTGGCGAGAAGATCCAGGTCAGCGCAGATGGCACGACCTGGGTTGATGCGACGACGGGAGCGGAACCTTTACGGCTTCGGGCGTGACGCTGTCGTCGGGCACCGGCACGCTGTCGGTGCGGACGACCGACACGGTGGGCAACACGACGGCCGGCACCGGCCATAGCTACACGCTCGAGACTTCGGGGCCAAGCGCTGTTGCAACCGTGACAGCGATCAGCGTGGACAGCGGCACGGCTGGCGACTTCATCACCAATGCGGCGTCGCAGACGGTGAGCGGGACGTTTATCGGTGCGCTGGGTGCTGGCGAGAAGATCCAGGTCAGCGCAGATGGCACGACCTGGGTTGATGCAACGCCATCGGGATCGGAACCTTTCGGCTTCGGGCGTGACGCTGTCGTCGGGCACCGGCACGCTGTCGGTGCGGACGACCGACACGGCGGGCAACACGACGGCCGGCACCGGCCATAGCTACACGCTCGAGCATTCGGGGCCAAGCGCTGTTGCAACCGTAACAGCGATCAGCGTGGACAGCGGCACGGCTGGCGACTTCATCACCAATGCGGCGTCGCAGACGGTGAGCGGGACGTTTACCGGTGCGCTGGGTGCTGGCGAGAAGATCCAGGTCAGCGCAGATGGCACGACCTGGGTTGATGCAACGACGGGAGCCGGAACCTTTACGGCTTCGGGCGTCACGTTGTCCTCGGGCACCGGCACGCTGTCGGTGCGGACGACCGACACGGCGGGCAACACGACGGCCGGCACCGGCCACAGCTACACGCTGGACCAGGCGGCGCCGACGGCTGTTGCAACCGTAACAGCGATCAGCGTGGACAGCGGCACGGCTGGCGACTTCATCACCAATGCGGCGTCGCAGACGGTGAGCGGGACGTTTACCGGTGCGCTGGGTGCTGGCGAGAAGATCCAGGTCAGCGCAGATGGCACGACCTGGGTTGATGCGACGACGGGAGCCGGAACCTTTACGGCTTCGGGCGTGACGCTGTCGTCGGGCACCGGCACGCTGTCGGTGCGGACGACCGACACGGCGGGCAACACGACGGCCGGCACCGGCCACAGCTACACGCTCGAGACTTCGGCGCCAAGCGCTGTTGCAACCGTAACAGCGATCAGCGTGGACAGCGGCACGGCTGGCGACTTCATCACCAATGCGGCGTCGCAGACGGTGAGCGGGACGTTTACCGGTGCGCTGGGTGCTGGCGAGAAGATCCAGGTCAGCGCAGATGGCACGACCTGGGTTGATGCGACGACGGGAGCCGGAACCTTTACGGCTTCGGGCGTCACGCTGTCCTCGGGCACCGGCACGCTGTCGGTGCGGACGACCGACACGGTGGGCAACACGACGGCCGGCACCGGCCACAGCTACACGCTGGACCAGTCGGCGCCGAGCGGCTGTTGCAACCGTAACAGCGATCAGCGTGGACAGCGGCACGGCTGGCGACTTCATCACCAATGCGGCGTCGCAGACGGTGAGCGGGACGTTTACCGGTGCGCTGGGTGCTGGCGAGAAGATCCAGGTCAGCGCAGATGGCACGACCTGGGTTGATGCAACGACGGGAGCCGGAACCTTTACGGCTTCGGGCGTCACGTTGTCCTCGGGCGCCGGCACGCTGTCGGTGCGGACGACCGACGCGGCGGGCAACACGACGGCCGGCACCGGCCACAGCTACACGCTGGACCAGGCGGCGCCGACGGCTGTTGCAACCGTGACAGCGATCAGCGTGGACAGCGGCACGGCTGGCGACTTCATCACCAATGCGGCGTCGCAGACGGTGAGCGGGACGTTTACCGGTGCGCTGGGTGCTGGCGAGAAGATCCAGGTCAGCGCAGATGGCACGACCTGGGTTGATGCGACGCCATCAGGATCGACGTGGTCGGCTTCGGGCGTGACGCTGTCGTCGGGCACCGGCACGCTGTCGGTGCGGACGACCGACACGGTGGGCAACACGACGGCCGGCACCGGCCATAGCTACACGCTGGACCAGGCGGGGCCAAGCGCTGTTGCAACCGTGACAGCGATCAGCGTGGACAGCGGCACGGCTGGTGACTTCATCACCAATGCGGCGTCGCAGACGGTGAGCGGGACGTTTATCGGTGCGCTGGGTGCTGGCGAGAAGATCCAGGTCAGCGCGGATGGCACGACCTGGGTTGATGCAACGCCATCAGGATCGACGTGGTCGGCTTCGGGCGTGACGCTGTCGTCGGGCACCGGCACGCTGTCGGTGCGGACGACCGACACGGTGGGCAACACGACGGCCGGCACCGGCCACAGCTACACGCTGGACCAGGCGGCGCCGACGGCGACTGCAACCGTAACAGCGATCAGCGTGGACAGCGGCACGGCTGGCGACTTCATCACCAATGCGGCGTCGCAGACGGTGAGCGGGACGTTTACCGGTGCGCTGGGTGCTGGCGAGAAGATCCAGGTCAGCGCAGATGGCACGACCTGGGTTGATGCAACGACGGGAGCCGGAACCTTTACGGCTTCGGGCGTCACGTTGTCCTCGGGCACCGGCACGCTGTCGGTGCGGACGACCGACACGGCGGGCAACACGACGGCCGGCACCGGCCATAGCTACACGCTGGACCAGTCGGCGCCGAGCGCTGTTGCAACCGTGACAGCGATCAGCGTGGACAGCGGCACGGCTGGCGACTTCATCACCAATGCGGCGTCGCAGACGGTGAGCGGGACGTTTATCGGTGCGCTGGGTGCTGGCGAGAAGATCCAGGTCAGCGCAGATGGCACGACCTGGGTTGATGCGACGCCATCAGGATCGACGTGGTCGGCTTCGGGCGTGACGCTGTCGTCGGGCACCGGCACGCTGTCGGTGCGGACGACCGACACGGTGGGCAACACGACGGCCGGCACCGGCCATAGCTACACGCTGGACCAGTCGGGGCCGACGGCTGTTGCAACCGTGACAGCGATCAGCGTGGACAGCGGCACGGCTGGCGACTTCATCACCAATGCGGCGTCGCAGACGGTGAGCGGGACGTTTACCGGTGCGCTGGGTGCTGGCGAGAAGATCCAGGTCAGCGCGGATGGCACGACCTGGGTTGATGCAACGACGGGAGCCGGAACCTTTACGGCTTCGGGCGTCACGTTGTCCTCGGGCACCGGCACGCTGTCGGTGCGGACGACCGACACGGTGGGCAACACGACGGCCGGCACCGGCCACAGCTACACGCTGGACCAGGCGGCGCCAACGGCTGTTGCAACCGTGACAGCGATCAGCGTGGACAGCGGCACGGCTGGCGACTTCATCACCAATGCGGCGTCGCAGACGGTGAGCGGGACGTTTACCGGTGCGCTGGGTGCTGGCGAGAAGATCCAGGTCAGCGCGGATGGCACGACCTGGGTTGATGCGACGACGGGAGCCGGAACCTTTACGGCTTCGGGCGTCACGCTGTCCTCGGGCACCGGCACGCTGTCGGTGCGGACGACCGACACGGTGGGCAACACGACGGCCGGCACCGGCCATAGCTACACGCTCGAGACTTCGGGGCCAAGCGCTGTTGCAACCGTGACAGCGATCAGCGTGGACAGCGGCACGGCTGGCGACTTC
>CAVPOL010000012.1:0-109992 GCA_963706975.1 uncultured Alphaproteobacteria bacterium | reverse complement strand
CCGACCGGCAACATGCTGCGCGCGATCAAGTCCAACGAGACGCGGCTGGAATATCTTGGGGTCTCCGCCCGCCGCATCCTGCTGATCGGCTACGTCGTCTCGGCGGCGCTCGGCGGCATCGGCGGGGTGCTGGTCGCCGTCGCCCAGCAGATCGCCACGCCGGAATTCGCCAATGGATGAAGTCCGCCAGTTCGTCTCTTCATTGCCATTCTCGGCGGCGTCGGCAACGCGCTGGGTGCCTTCGCGGGATCCGCGGTGTTCGAACTGGTGCGCTTCTATGCGTCGGCCCAACTGGCCAACTCCTGGCAGTTGATCCTGGCGTGGTGCTGATCACCATCATTTTGTTCGCGCCGAACGGCCTGATCGGCCTTTGGACACGCCAGCGCGCCGCGAGGGATGAAGTCTACAATGACGGCGACTGTCCTGCTCGAGGCGAGGGGACTGGCGATCCGCTTCGGCGGCGTGGTCGCCGCCACGGCGTCGATCTCGACGTATTCGAGGGAGAGAAGCTTGCGATCATCGGGCCGAATGGCGCCGGCAAGACCACGTTCCTCGATATCGCCACCGGCGGTATCCGAAGCCGCAAGGGCCGGCACGGTGCGGTTTTTCGGGCGGGAAATCACCGCACACCGGCCGCGCGACATCACCCGCTTCGGAATCGCCCGCGCTTTCCAGATTTCCGCACCGTTCTGGACGACACCGTGATCGAGAACCTGTTGATCGCGGCAGCCGGGCACAGCGGGCGCACCTCATTGATGCGCCCGCTGCACGATTTGCCCGAGCGCGCCGACATGGAAAATCTGCTCGATCTCGTCAGCATCCGCGACGTCGCCGACCGCAAGGCCGGCGAATTGCCCGAAGGCAAGCGCAAGCTGGTCGATATCGCGGTGGCGCTGGCGCTGAAGCCGCGGCTGCTCCTGATGGACGAGCCGACTTCGGGGGTCGCCTCCTCGGAAAAATTCGCGATCATGGATATTCTGGTGACGGCTTTGGACAAGCAGCGGGTGACCTCGGTGTTCGTCGAGCACGACATGGACATGGTGACCCGCTATGCCGACCGGGTCGCGGTGTGGAGTGCGGGGGAAAAATCCAGATGACCGGACCGCCGGCCGAGGTGCTGGCCGACGCCACTGTCCGCGAGAAGTGATCGGGATCTGAGACATGCTCAGCTTCAACAAGGTCAATGTCTGGATCGCCGGCGTGCACGTGCTGCGCGACGTGACCTTTGAGCCGCGCCAGGCGCCACGGTGGCGCTGATCGGCCGCAACGGCGCCGGCAAGACCACCATCGCGCGCACCACTATGGGATTTACCGACATGGCCGGCGAGGTGAAGCTCAGCGATGTCGACCTCGGCAAGATCGCGCCGCATAACCGGCCCGGGCTCGGTATCGGTTACGCGCCGGAAGACCGCCGGTTGTTCTCGGCCTTTACTGTGGAGGAAAACATCCTCTTGCCGGCACGGGTCGCAAAACTCGATGGCTCAGAGACAAAACGCCGGCTGGATCGCGCCTATGCGGTGTTACCGGAACTGGCGGAGCTGAGGGCGCGTCCGGCCGGCTCGCTGTCGGGCGGGCAGGGCAAGATGGCCGCACTGGGCCGGGCGTTGATGCTCGGCACCCGGCTCGTGATCTTGGACGAACCGTTTCAGGGGCTGGCGCCGGTATTGGCGCAGCGTTACGCCGAAGCGCTGCGCCGGCTGCGCGCGCATGACGCCGATATCACCCTGCTGATCACGGAGTCCAATCCCAAACTGCTGGAGACTTTTGCGGACACCACCATCACGATCGAGCGCGGCGCGATCGAATTGGCAGGCCACGCCGCGTAACCGCCCCATGCCTCCCCAATAAGTCATACTAATACGACAAACTTCTTTGCAAGAACGGCGAGATGTGGCAAGGAATCCCCGCCAGCCCTGCCCGCCACGATGACCGCCGGAGTAGCGCCATGAGGTCCGACCTTGTCGTGATTGCGCCGGGTCGCGGCCATTCCAGCCAGGCGGAAGTAACCCGCACCATCGGCATCGACATCATCGTCGGCCGCTATCCGGAAGGCACCGGCCTGCCGCGCGATGCCGAGCTGACCGCGATGTTCGATGTCTCGCGAACCGTATTGCGTGAAAGCGTCAAGACGCTGTCCGCCAAGGGATTGCTCAATTCGAAAGCGGGCGTCGGCACCCGGGTCAGGGAACGGTCGGCCTGGAACATGTTCGATCCCGACGTGCTCGGCTGGCACCTCGAAGCCGGAATCGACAAACGGTTTCTCCGCGACCTCGCCGACATCCGCCTCGCGGTAGAACCCCGCGCCGCGGCCCTTGCCGCCGAGCGGCGGGCCGATGATGCGATCCCCGTTCTGCGCGACAGTATTGCCAGGATGCGGAGTTTTGCTTCGGACAGCATTGAATTCGCCGATGCCGATCTTCGGCTGCATCTCGATGTCGCGACCTGTTCGGCCAACCCCTTCATGAGGTCGATCGGCGCCGTGATCGAGGCGGCCTTGCGCACGTCGTTTCGGCTGAGCGCTCCGACCGAGGAACGGGAGCGCGAGATGACGATCGCCGCCCACGAGCGAATTGTCGATGCCATCGCCGACCGGAATCCCGAGGCGGCCGCCGCGGCGATGCAAGAGGTGATCTTCAACGGCCTGCGCCGCCATGGCGCGGCCGGCTAGAGCAACGACGGAAAGAGGGACATGACAAATTCCACGGCTCAGCGGCCCTACAAAGGTGTGTTTCCAGTCGTGCCGACGGTGTTCGACGGCGACGGCCGGCTCGATCTCGACGGGCAAAGGCGCGCCGTCGACTGCATGATCGACGCCGGTTCGCAGGGGCATGTATTCTCGCCAATTTCTCCGAGCAGTTCGTGCTGACCGACGCCGAGCGCGACCTGATCCTCGCCGCCGTGCTGAACCATGTCGCGGGCCGCGTCCCGGTGATCGTCACAACGACGCATTTTGCCTCGCACATCTGCGCCGAACGTTCGCGGCGGGCGGAGCTCGCGGGTGCGGCCATGGTGATGGTGATGCCGCCCTATCACGGCGCCACCATCCGGGTCGGGGAAAACGCCATTTACGAATTCTTCCGCACGGTTTCGGATGCGATCTCGATTCCGGTGATGATCCAGGATGCCCCGGTCGCCGGCACGCCGCTGTCGGCCGCTTTCCTCGCCCGCATGGCGCGCGAATTGAAAAACATCGCCTATTTCAAGATCGAGATGCCGCAGGCCGCGGCAAAACTGCGTGAGTTGATTGCGCTCGGCGGCGAGCGATCGAAGGTCCGTGGGACGGCGAGGAGGCGATCACGCTGCTGGCCGATCTCGACGCCGGCGCGACCGGCGCCATGACCGGCGGCGGTTATCCCGGACGGCATGCGCCAGATCATCGATCCGCTACTTCGCCGGCCGCCGCGACGAAGCGGTGGCGGCCTATCAACGCTGGCTGCCGCTGATCAACTACGAAAACCGCCAGTGCGGCCTGATCGCCTGCAAGGTGCTGATGAAGGAAGGCGGCGTGATCAGGCACGAAACCGTCCGTCTTCCGCTGCAGCCGCTGCATCCGGCGGCACGTGCCGGTTTGATCGAGATCGCGCGCGGTCTTGATCCGCTCGTGCTGCGTTGGGGCAAGTAAGCCGTGGCGAATCCCGTGCGCCTCGCCATCGTCGGGCTCGGCAAGATCGTCAGGGATCGGCACATTCCTGCGATATCGGCTAATGAGGCGATCGAACTTCGCGCCATCGCCGACCCAAATGCCTCCATCGAGGGCATCCCGCATTTTTCGACTCTCGATGAACTGCTGGCGGCAGCACCGGATATCGACGCCGTTGCGCTCTGCACGCCGCCCCAGGTACGCAGCGGGCTGGCGGCGGCCGCGCTGAAGGCCGGCAAGCACGTGCTGCTGGAAAAACCACCGGGCGCGACCGTCAGCGAACTCACCCCGCTGATCGCTGCGACGAAACGAACCGGGCGGACACTGTTTGCGACCTGGCATTCCCGTTTCGCCCCGGCCGTTGAACCGGCGCGGGCCTTCCTCGCCGGCCGCCGGATCAAATCGGTTGTCGTGACATGGAAGGAGAATGTCAGGGTCTGGCACCCCGGCCAGGCCTGGATCTGGGAGCCGGGCGGTTTTGGGTGTTCGATCCCGGCATCAATGCGCTCTCGATCGTGACCCAAATCCTGCCGCGGCCGTTTTTCGTCAAGCAGGCCGAGTTGTCCTTCCCGCAAAATCGCGCCGCGCCGATCGCGGCCGATCTCGTTTTCTTGGACGATGAGGGCGTGCCGATCCTGGCTGAATTCGATTTTCGCCAGACCGGTCCGCAGACCTGGGACATCGACGTCGAGACCGATGCCGGCCGCCTGATGCTGTCTTACGGCGGCAGCCGTCTCGCGCATGACGGACGGATGCTGGTCGACGAGAAAAAATCTGAATACAGCGGCATCTACCGGCGCTTCGTCGAACTGATCGCCACGGGTCAGTCCGATGTCGATCTGGCGCCGCTACAGCATGTCGCGGATGCCTTCATGCTCGGCCGGCGCCGCGACGTCGAACCGTTCCAGGATTGAGCGTGATGCCGTTTGACAATTCACAAATACCCCGGGTCACACGCGAGATTTTCGGACATCTGCCGGATGGCGCCGCGGTCGAGCTGGTGCGGCTGCGCGGCGACAACGGTTTCGAGGTGCGCGTGATCACCTACGGCGCCGCGATCCAGTCCATCTTCGCTGCGGATCGTGCCGGGCGCCTTGCCGATGTGGTGCTCGGCCGCGACGACCTTGAAGGCTATCTTGCGGTTCGGCGCTTTCTCGGCGCGACCGTCGGGCGTTACGCGAACCGGATCGCCAACGGCACATTCGAACTGGACGGCCAGCGGTTTCAATTGCCAGCGAACGACGGCGCCAACGCGCTGCATGGCGGGCTGGCCGGCTTCGATCGCAAGCCCTGGACCATCACGGCCATCGGCGAAAAGCCAACGCCTTTTGTTGCGCTGTCCTATGTCAGCCCGGACGGCGAGGAAGGCTATCCCGGCAGGCTGGAGACGGAAATCACCTACAGCATTTCCGATCGCGCCGAGCTTTCGGTCGTCTTCTCGACGGTGACCGACAAGCCGACCGTCGTCAACCTGACCAATCACAGTTTTTTCAATCTCGCCGGCGTCGAGACCGGCGGCGGCATTTTGGATCACCTCGTGACCATCGCATCGGACAAATTTTTGCCGGTGAGTTCGGCCGGCATTCCGCTGGGTGCGTCGCGAAAAGTCGATGCTACGCCGTTTGACTTTCGCAATCCGCACCGCGTCGGCGCAAGGCTTCGCGATCCGGATGAGCAGGTTCATATCCGGCAGGGTTACGATCACAATTTTTGCCTGCGCGGCGGCGTCAGCGACGCCCCGCGCTTCGCAGCGCGGGTGGAGGAGCAAAACTCCGGCCGCGTGCTCGAGCTGTGGACCGACCAGCCCGGCGTGCAGTTCTATTCCGGCAATTTTCTCGACGGAACGGTAACCGGAAAATATCGCCGGGTTCACCGCCAGTACGACGCGTTATGCCTGGAGCCGCAGCTCTATCCCGATACGCCGAACCGTCAGGATTTTCCATCGGCGCGGCTCGACCCGGGGCAGACCTATCGCCACCATTCGCTGTATCGATTTTCATCGAACTGACGACGCGCAAGAAAGAGGGAGATCGCGTGGAAGAAGTCGGAACCAGCATCTTGTGCGATCGGCATTGCCATCTCGGGGAGGGCTGCACCTATGATCCAGCGACGGACACCGCATGGTGGTTCGATATTCTCGAGCGTACGCTGTTTGAGGCCGACCTTGGCTCAGGCGCGGTCACCGCGCACCCGCTTCCCTTCATGGCCAGCGTGCTCGCTTGCATCGACGACCGGCGCCAACTGCTCGCAACCGAAAACGGTCTCTATATCCGCGACGTCGCCGATGGCCGCCTGACGCTCCTCGTTCCGCTGGAAGCCGACAATGCGGCGACGCGCTCGAACGATGGCCGGGTCCATCCCTGCGGCGCGCTCTGGATCGGGACCATGGGCCGCAAGGCGGAGAAGGGGGCTGGCGCGATCTATCGCTATCACCAGGGCGAACTGCGGCGGCTCTATGGCGAAGTGACGATACCGAACGCGATCTGCTTCTCCCCCGACGGTGCAACCGCCTATTTCACCGACAGCCGCGAAGGCATCCTTCATCGCGTCGCCATCGACCCGCAAAATGCCCTGCCGATCGGCGATCCCGCGCCGCTTTATGACAACAGCGGCGGGGCAGGCGGCCTCGACGGCGCCGTGGTCGACAGCGAGGGACTGATCTGGAATGCGCGCTGGGGCGCGTCCTGCATCGACGCCTACACGCCGCAGGGCGACCGCGTCCGCTCTATCAGGGTGCCGGCGAAGCAGCCGAGCTGCCCGGTGTTCGTCGGCAAAAATTTCGAACGGCTGCTGGTCACCACGGCCTGGGAGGGAATGGACGAATGTGCCAGGGCTGCGGACCGGCATCATGGCCGGACTTTCATTCTCGACGTCGGTGCACGGGGGCGGGCTGAGCCTCGCGTCAGGATCGGTCCGGCATGACGAACCCGGGTCGCACCAATGCGCAGGAGGATTCATGATGCTTGCGGAACTGCAACGCATGATTGATCATTGTCTTCCCCGTCGGAGACGATGGTACCCGACGACGCGCCGGATCTTGCCGGCGCCAAGAGCAAATCGCGACGGATGCTCAACACCCTGGGAGGGAAACATGAAACTGCTCGGATCGACTATATTGGCCATCGCACTTGGTTCGGTCGCACTTGCAGGACCCGCGCTCGCGCAAGGCAAGCCGACGGTCGGCATCGCCATGCCGACCAAGTCCTCGGCGCGCTGGATCGACGACGGCAACAACATCGTCAAGGTGCTGAAGGAGCGCGGCTACGGTACCGACCTGCAATACGCGGAAGACGACATTCCGAACCAGCTCGCCCAGATCGAGAACATGGTGACCAAGGGCGCCAAGGTGCTGGTGATCGCCGCGATCGACGGCACCACGCTGTCCAACGTGCTCAAGCAGGCCAAGGACAAGGGCATCAACGTGATCGCCTACGACCGGCTGATCCGCGATACGCCCAACGTCGATTACTATGCGACCTTCGACAATTTCCAGGTCGGCGTGCTGCAGGCGCAGTCGATCGAGCAGGCGCTGGGTCTCAAGGAAGGCAAGGGCCCGTTCAACATCGAACTGTTCGGCGGCTCGCCCGACGACAACAACGCCTTCTTCTTCTACAACGGCGCGATGTCGGTGCTGCAGCCCTACATCGACAGCGGCAAGCTGGTGGTGCGAGCAAGCAGATGGGCATGGACAAGGTCTCGACGCTGCGCTGGGACGGCGCCGTGGCGCAGGCCCGCATGGATAACCTGCTGAGTGCCTTCTACACCAACAAGCGGGTCGACGCCGTGCTGTCGCCCTATGACGGGCTTTCGATCGGCATCCTGTCGTCGCTCAAGGGCGTCGGCTACGGCAGCGGCAACATGCCGATGCCCATCGTCAGCGGCCAGGATGCGGAAGTGCCCTCGATCAAGTCGATGCTGCGCGGCGAGCAGTATTCGACCATCTTCAAGGATACGCGGGACCTCGCCAAGGTGACCGCCGACATGGTGGACGCGGCGCTGAGCGGCAAGACCGTGACGGTCAATGACACCAAGACCTACAACAATGGCGTCAAGGTGGTGCCGTCCTATCTGCTGAAACCCGTCGTCGTCGACAAGACCAACTGGGAAAAGATCCTGATCGACGGCGGCTATTACAAGAAGTCGCAGATCAATTGAGGCAAAGGGCCTGGCGTGGAAGCGCCAGCCTTTTATTGTGATGGCCGGACGCGTTTTTGCGCGGGGCGCCCGGCCAAAATCCCGACGCGACCATGCCGGAAGACTGAATGACGACACTGCTGGAAATGCGCGGCATCAGCAAGGCCTTCACCGGCGTGAAGGCGCTGGACGACGTCAATTTCACCGTACGCCAGGGCGAGATCCATGCGCTGGTGGGCGAGAACGGCGCCGGCAAGTCGACCCTGGTGAAGGTGTTGAGCGGCGTCTATCCGCACGGCAGCTATGACGGCAGCATCGTCTATGACGGCCAGGAGCGCCAGTTCCGCGACATCAACGATTCCGAGGCGCTCGGCATCATCATCATTCATCAGGAACTGGCGTTGATCCCGCTGCTCTCGATCGCCGAGAACATCTTTATCGCCAGCCCGCCGTCACGGTTCGGCGTGATCGATCGCGACGCGGTCTACCGGCGGTCGCAGCAGCTTTTGGCGAAAGTGGGGCTCAACGAGGCGCCGGACACGCTCGTCACCAATATCGGGGTCGGCAAGCAGCAGTTGGTGGAAATTGCAAAAGCGCTGTCCAAGGAGGTGCGCCTCTTGATCCTGGACGAGCCGACCGCCAGCCTCAACGAGAGCGACAGTGCGGCGCTGCTCGATCTCCTGCTCGAGTTCCGTTCCCAGGGCATGTCCGCAATCCTGATCTCGCACAAGCTCGGCGAGGTGGCACGGGTCGCAATCGCATCACGGTGCTGCGCGACGGCCGCACCGTCGATACGCTGGACTGCGAGGCCGGCGCGGTCGAGGAGGACCGCATCATCCGCAAGATGGTGGATCGCGACCTCGAGCATCGTTTTCCGAAGCGCGAGCCCGATATCGGCGAACCCGTGCTCAAGGTCGAGAACTGGTCGGTCTATCATCCCCTGCATGTCGACCGGCAGGTCATCAAAAACGTCGACTTCCAGGTCCGGCGCGGCGAGATCGTCGGCATTGCCGGACTGATGGGGGCCGGGCGCACCGAATTCGCGATGAGCTTGTTCGGCCGCTCCTGGGGCCGCAAGATCACCGGCCGCGCCCTGCTGCACGGCCGCGAGGTCGACCTTACGACCGTGAGCCGCGCCATCGATGCCGGCCTTGCCTACGTCACCGAAGACCGCAAGCAGCTCGGCCTGTTGCTCGCCGAGGACGTGCGCAAGAACATCACGCTGGCCAATCTCGACAATGTCGCTTCCAGCCGCGTGCTCGACGACATCAGGGAATTGCACGTGGCGAACGACTACCGCAACCGGATGCGGATCCGCTGCTCCGACGTCTACCAGACAACAGGCAATTTGTCGGGCGGCAACCAGCAGAAGGTGGTGCTGTCGAAATGGCTGTTCACCGATCCGGAAGTGCTGATCCTGGACGAGCCGACCCGCGGCATCGATATCGGCGCCAAGTACGAGATCTATTGCATCATCAACGAGCTGGCCGATGCCGGCAAGGCCGTCATCGTGATCTCGTCGGAAATGCCGGAGCTGCTCGGGACCTGTGACCGCATCTGCGTCATGAACGCAGGCTCCTTTGTCGGCGAGTTCGACCGCGCCGAGGCGACACAGGAGAAAATCATGCGGGTCATCGTTCGCAAGGGCGAGCGGCTGGTCGACCGGGACCTGGAACGAAAACTGGAAGAGAAGCTGTTGGGAGAGGCGCAGCCATGAGCGACAAGACGGTCGTGCTTGCCGACGCAGGAAAGCATGCAGGGTTTCTCAAAGCCAACTTGCGCGAATACGGCATGCTGCTGTCGCTGCTCGCGATCATGCTGTTCTTCCAGGTGGTGACCGACGGCACCCTGCTGCGTCCGCTCAACCTCACCAATCTGGTGCTGCAGAACAGCTACATCGTGATCATGGCGCTCGGCATGCTGCTGGTGATCGTCACCGGGCACATCGATCTCTCCGTCGGCTCGGTCGCAGGCTTCATCGGCGCGATCGCAGCGGTCCTGATGGTGCGCTACGACATGCATTTCATTCCGGCCACCATCGTCTGCCTCGCGCTGGGCGCGCTGATCGGGGCGGCGCAGGGCTACTGGGTCGCCTATTTCAGGATTCCGTCCTTCATCGTCACGCTGGCCGGCATGCTGGTGTTCAAGGGACTGGCGCTGGCCGTGCTGCAGGGCCAGTCGGTCGGCCCGTTTTCGCCGACCTTCCAGAAGCTATCTTCCGGCTTCATTCCGGAAATGTTTCCCGGCGCCGGCGCGCTCTACCCGACCTCGATCCTGATCGGCGCCGCACTGGCGCTCGGCCTCGTCTATGTCAGCGTCAAGACGCGTGCCCGGCGCGCCAGCCATGGCGTCGAGGTCGAGCCGACCGGCTTCTTTGCGTTCAAGAACGCGGTCCTGTTCGGTGTGATCGTTTATTTCGCCTATCTGATCGCCTCGCATCGCGGCCTGCCCAACGTGCTGGTGATCATGATCGCCCTGATCGCGCTGTATGGCTTCGTCACCGCGCGCACCACCATCGGCCGGCAGATCTATGCGGTCGGCGGCAACGAGAAGGCGGCAAAACTTTCCGGCATCAAGACTGAGCGGCTGACCTTCCTCACCTTCGTGAACATGGGCGTGCTGGCCGCACTCGCGGGCCTGGTGTTCGCAGCAAGGCTCAACACCGCAACGCCAAAAGCCGGAGTCGGCTTCGAGCTCGACGTCATCGCCGCCTGTTTTATCGGCGGCGCCTCGGCCTATGGCGGCGTCGGGAAGGTGGCGGGTGCGGTGATCGGCGCGCTGATCATGGGCGTGATGAACAACGGCATGTCGATTCTGGGCATCGGCATCGACTACCAGCAGGTGATCAAGGGCCTGGTGCTGCTGGGGGCGGTGTGTCTGGATGTCTATAACCAGCGGCGGTGAGGCGACGAGGTGATGGCATGAGGCGGCGGGATTTCGTTGCACTCGGAGCCGCTTCGGTGCTTGCCCGTTCGCTGCGACGGCGCAGCAGTCCGAGCGGGTGCGGGCCATCGGCATCCTGCTGAACGCCGACGAGAACGAGGTCGACGCCCGGCAGCGGCTGGCCGCATTCCGCCGCGGGATGAATGCGCTCGGCTGGGTCGAGGGAAGGAATTTTCAGGTCGAGATGCGCTGGGGTCGCGGCGACCGCGACCTCGTGCAGTCCCAGGCCCGGGACCTCGTGCGCATCGCGCCTGACATCATCCTGACCAATGGAACGCCGAGCAGCCTCGCGCTGCAACGCGAGACCTCCAGCATTCCCATCGTGTTCGCTCAGGTGACCGATCCGGTCGGCGAGGGCCTGTTGACGAGCCTGTCGCGGCCGGGCGGCAACATCACCGGGTTCAGCGCCTATGATTTCGAGATGGGCGGCAAATGGATGGAGTTGCTCAGGGAGATTGCCCCCGGCGTGACCCGGGCAGCGTTGCTGTTCAACCCGCGCACCGCGCCCGGCGGAGGCACGAAGCTGATCTGGCCGCATCTGGAGACCGCCGCGCGCGCCATGTCGGTCGAACCGGTGTCGCTGCCGGTTGCGAGTGCTGCCGACATCGAACGCTCGCTCAGGGCCCATGGGGAACGCCCGGGCGCCGGGCTCGTCGTCATGCCCGACGGTTTCATGTTCCTCAACAGCCGGCTGGTCGTCGAGCTCGCCAATTCCATGCGCATGCCGGCGATCTATCCATTCCGGCACTACGCGACCATCGGCGGCCTGATGACCTATGGCGTCGACGGCGCCGACCTCAACCTGCGCGCCGCGTCCTATGTCGACCGCATCCTCAGGGGCGAAAAGCCTTCCGATCTGCCGGTGCAGGCACCGACCAAGTACCACACCGTCATCAATCTGAAGACCGCGCGGGCGCAAGGGCTTGCCGTGCCGGCCGCGCTCCTGGTCGGCGCCGACGAGGTGATCGAATAGGGGGCGGGCCGGCGCAGTACCCGGAATCACAAATCGGTATTGCCGCCCATCCTTCGAGACGGCCACTTCGTGGCCTCCTCAGGATGAGGTTAACCTGTTGAAACAAAACACCCTCATGCTGAGGAGCGAGCAACGCGAGCGTCTCGAAGCATGGGCAGCAAGCGACTTACCGACCTACATTAGCTCTCGATCAGGCCGCGTCCGAGATGCGCAATTCGACGTGCAGGCCGGCAGCCCCGATCATGTTGACCAGCGTATCGAGACCAAACAATTCGATCTTGCCGCGCATGAGATCAGAGATGCGCGGCTGGGTAACGCCGAGCAGTTTTGCGACTTCCGACTGGCTCGGCCCGGTCCGGGTGATATGATCCGTCAAGGCCATGATCAGCGCAGAGCGGAGCCTCATGTTTTCGGCCTGCGCCGGCGTATCCTCAATCGCGTCCCACACGCTGGCGAAGCGTTTCTTGCTCATCGACGAAGCTCCGTTAGCAAATCCCGGTAACGCCGTGCGGCCAGGTCGATATCCGCTTTGCTCGTTTTCTGTGTCTTCTTCTGGAAACAATGCAGCACGTACACGGCGTCGTCGAACTTCGCCACATACTACACTCTGAATGCTCCTGTAGCGTCTCGAGTTCGAATTTCGCTTACACCTCGGCCAACCGTATTCATCGGCTTCCAGTCGTCGGCTCGCGCCCATGCTGGATTTGGTCGAGCTGATACCCCGCCTCTCCGCCGGGCTGCGTTCGGGAACGCGCGCAAATCCTCCAATGCGCTGCCCAGGAACTAGATGGGCTTCGGATCACTCATCAAGATGACTATACAAAATTTTGTATGGATCGGCAAGTCACGTATCAAGCCTGTGAAACGAACCAAAAATGCTTTAGGTCTGGTGCTTGATACCGCCTGCGAAAGTGAATTGAAGTTGGTAGCAAAATCTAATGAAAACAGCATGTTAGACCACCGCTTCTCCGTCGCCCCGATGATGGACTGGACTGACCGGCATTGCCGCGTCTTCCACCGTCTGCTGTCGCGGCGTGCGCGGCTCTACACGGAGATGCTCACGACCGGCGCCATCATTCATGGCGATCGGGCGCGGCTGCTTGGTTTCGATGCCAGCGAGCATCCGGTGGCGCTGCAGCTCGGCGGGTCCGACCCGCGCGATCTCGCGACCTCTGCGAAGATCGGCGAGGATTTTGGCTATGACGAGATCAACCTCAATGTCGGCTGCCCCTCTGACCGGGTGAAGGACGGCCGTTTCGGCGCCTGCCTGATGGCGGAGCCGGCGCTGGTCGCCGAAGGCGTCGCCGCCATGAAGCGCGCGGTCGGCATTCCCGTCACCGTAAAATGCCGGATCGGTATCGACGACCAGGATCCGGAAATTGCACTGGATACGCTGGCGCGCTCTGTCGTCGCCGCCGGCGCGGACGCTCTGATCGTGCACGCCCGAAAAGCCTGGCTCAACGGATTGTCGCCGAAGGAAAACCGCGACATCCCGCCGCTCGACTATGACAGGGTCTACCGGCTGAAGGCGGCGATGCCCGGTGTGCCCATCATCATCAATGGCGGCATCGCCGGGATCGCCGAGGCGAAGGCGCATCTTTCTCATGTCGATGGCGTGATGCTCGGGCGCGCGGCCTATCACGACCCGTGGCGGTTGCTGGTGGCCGATCCGGAGCTGTTTGGCGAACCGGCGCGCTACGCCACGATGAAGGACGTGTTCGAGGCGATGGTACCCTATATCGAGGATCAGCTCGCGCATGGCACGCGGCTGCATTCGATCACGCGGCATTTCGTCGGCGCGTTCCATGGCGTGCCCGGCGCGCGCGCCTTCCGCCGGCATCTCGCGGAGAACGGCGTCAAGTCGGGAGCAGGGATCAATGTGCTGCGTGACGCGATCGCGCTGGTGCAGGACCGTGCGGTGGCCCCGATCGCGGCGTGAGTTTCGCTGGAATCACAAGTCGCGGCATACCATATCTTGTGCCGCGACCAGCGCCGCCATCCCAGCCATTCTTTGCATGGGGTTGTTTTCGCAGTTTTTTGTAGAGGTGAGGCGAGGGTGGTCGAACGTCCGCGCCGATTAACCCCGGGTCCATCGCGCCTTTACGGATAGCCGTGCAGCATCAGCCGGTCGGCGCGCACGCCCCAGCTTTCCAGCCGGTCCAGAAAGCTCATGCCGAGCAGGTTGGTCTTCATCTGCCCGCGCGGCACCACCAGCGCCGGCACCGAACGCTCGACCAGTTTACCGACGGCAAGCCGGTCCAGCGTCAGCCGCGCCGCCTTGGTGTGTCCCCCTGCGGTTTCGACGTCGACATCGTATTCGAGCATTTCCAGCGGCAGTCCGATCGCCTTGGCGGTCTCCCAGGTCAGTACCACCGAGGTAGCACCGGTATCGATCACCATCGGCGCGCTGACCCCGTTGATCTTGGCCCGCAGCGCGAATTCGCCGCCCTGGCCGCGCGCGATCTGCACCGCGGGTGCCGTGGCGCGCTTGCGCAGCATGTCGGACACGCTGTCGGTGGCGCGCGCCAGCTGTTCGGGATCCTTGTAGGCGACCACGGCGCCGGCGGTTAACGCCAGCATCAACAGCACCAGCAGGAAGCGGCTCATGGCGCGCCTCCCGTGGTCATGAAAGCGCTTCAGTCGGATTTTGCAGATGCCGCCATCGGCGTGAGCCCGGCCTGCTTCCATGCGCCCGGGCGAGTTCTGCCATTACAGCCCGCCGTTCGGCACTGTCCATGCGATGCCAGCGCGCGATCTCCGGCAGGGTACGTCCGCAGCCGAAACAAAGGCTGGTTCTGGGATCGATCATGCAGACTGCGATGCATGGCGTGTCTTTGCTCATCCAGGGATAGTGATGCGGTTTTTCCCGCTTGCGCAAGCATAGAGGTCACAGCCCGGTGCCCGCGCTCATGATCGGCTTGGTACGAATACGGCGCCGGTCCTCGGCGGTGACGGTGGCGGTTTCCGGCTGCAGCGGCGGCGCTTCCTCGGCCATCGGCGCCAGCGCCGACATCACCCGCTCCGGCGGGAAGGTGACGATCACCTCGGTGCCGATCCGCAGTTTTGATTTCAGCGTAAACGTGCCGCCATGCATGTCGATCAGGCTCTTGGCGATCGGCAGGCCGAGCCCCGCGCCCTGTTCGGCCGACTTGATCGAGTTGGAACCCTGGCCGAACGAGGCCAGCACGATCGGGATCTCGTCCTCGGCAATGCCGGAGCCGGTATCCTTTACACTCAGATATTGTCCGCCCGACGCGGTCCAGCCGACCTTCAGCCAGATCTCGCCGCCCTGCGGCGTGAACTTGATGGAGTTCGACAGCAGATTGAGCACGATCTGGCGGGTGGCGCGTTCGTCGCCCCAGATCCGGGGCATGGCCTGCTCGAACACCTCGTGGATGGTGATGCCGCGGCTGGAGGCGCGCAGTTTCAACAGATGATGGCAGTCGGCGACGACATGCACCAGCGACACCGCTTCCTCGTTGAGCTCGTAGCGTCCGGCCTCGATCCGCGACAGGTCGAGGATCTCGTTGATCAGGTTCAGCAGGTGCACGCCGGAATTATGGATGTCGGAGGAGTATTCCTTGTAGACCGGCACCGCATGCCCGCCGAAAATCTCGCTCTTCATCACCTCGGAAAATCCCAAAATGGCGTTCAGCGGCGTGCGCAGTTCGTGGCTCATCTGCGCCAGAAACCGCGATTTGGCGACGTTGGCGGATTCGGCGCGATGCCGCGCCTCGTCGGAGATCGCCTTGGCCTGTTCGAGTTCGCCGATCAGCGCATCCTTTTCGGCGCGCGCCTCCAGCGTCGCCAGCGTGGTCGAATGCAGGCGGTGGGCGAGCAGCGCAAAATAGCCTTCGGCGGCGAGCGCCAGCAGGGCGAGGACATAATTGTCGAAGGTGCCGCTCAGCACGAAATTCAGCGCGATCGCCGCCGTCACCGGCGCGGTCGCCACCAGTGCCGCGATCGGCAGGCTGGCCGCCAGCATGCTCGACACCGCGATCACCAGCAGCATCAGGAACATCATCATGGTGTTGGAGACGACGTCGAGGCCGGCCGGGTGGATCAGGATCGCGGTCCAGCACAGGCCATAGAGCAGGTCGAGCAGCACGAACCGGGTCCGCCACTTGCGGGTGGCGGCGAGCGAGGGCTGCTCGCCCAAAAACTTCCTGCAGTTGCGGATGATGACGACATGGATGCAGAGCATGCCGCAGGTCCAGACCGCGGCCGAAACCGGATCCGTCCAGAGCCCGAACAACAGGCCGGTCGCCACCACCAGCAGCATCACGACATAGGAGGCCGAGATCCGGGTCTGGGCATATTGCCGGAGCAGTTCGCGGTCGAACGCAGGCCGGGTTCCGCTGGTCGACGTTAACCTGTCGCGGGCCTCGCGCACCCGCTGCGCGGCCAGGCGCCGGCTGTTGACCGGTGCTGCGACCGGCGTTTCGGCCGGAAGCTGGACGATCTCGGGCTTTTCTGCGGATTTACTCATCAAACAACACAAATCCCGCCCGCCGATAAGCGCGGGCTTTTGCATTGTCTATCTGTGGCGCTAAATTATTAAGAGTGACCTTAAAGCGCTAAAGAATCACGTTAACGGGAGGTTAAATTAACCTCTTGCGGCGGGGGTTTTACGCGCCGCGCGCCAGCCTGATCCGCCGATATCGCCACGATAACAGGGGTTCCAGATGCCGAGAAAGGGAATAACCGGCCACGACGAATGGGTGATCACGGAAGCCCTGGCAACCGCGTTCGTGGCACTTGAGCAGCTTCCGCCAAAACATCAGCCGCGCACCCATATGGACGAAGTGAGAAGGCTGCTGGACGCCCGCTCATTGCCCGGAAGCCTCAGCCTGCATCTGGCCCAAGCCAAGTGCCGGCTGTTTCCCCAAGTCGATCCGCTGGAGATCTATCGCGAATACGGGCTCGAGGACGGGCAGGGGTAGGCGGGCATTGTGCGCAAATCACGGCACCGACTGCGATCCGGCGGCAACCGGCTGTTCACGCCGAACTGATCACGCGGCTTAATCAACGTGTCGAATGTCACACATCATCAGGGGCAATGACGTTTCCATTGAACGATGCTGCCAACCTCGCACGACTGATAGGAGCCATTGAAAGGAGGCATCGGCATGCCGAACCGCCCCGCACCCTTGGCCGCGCCGCACTAAGGGCGTGTACTCATAAATCCGGACGGAGGTCCCATGATGAAGTCCCTGACAACGCTCACGGCCGCAGCCACGGTTGCGGTTGCTCTCGCGGCTGCGCCGACCGATGCATTCGCGCAACGCTATTATCGCGGCGGCGGCGCGGCGATCGGCCTCGGCATCCTCGGTGGGGTCGCGGCCGGTGCTGCGACCGGCAGTGTCGGCTTTAAATCGAACCAAACGACGCAGCAGCAGTCGACCGGACTCTACAATCCCGGCGGTGTCGGCTTCAAGCCGACGAAGAAGTAGACGTAAGGCTCATCCCAAGCACGGACGGCAGCGCGGATAGCGCCACCCATCATGGCAACATCGGCGCTGTTCGTTCTTGTAGCTTTTCCGCGTCGGCGTAGACCCCGAACCGATCGCGATAAAGCGGCGGTCTGATCAACTGTGTCGCCCCGAGCAAAGGCGAGCCAAGCAACCCTTGACCGGCTTTTCGCCGAGGAGCTTGGTGCTGCCGTGAACGACCTTTCCGAAATCGGACTATTGCGGCGAGAACTGCACGACGTTCGCGCGGTCGCCGCCAACATCGACCACCGCACCCGCAAGCTGATTGAGCCGCGCATGATCGACCGGTGGCTTGGTAGCGCGGCTCGCCCGGATGGAGCGAAGCGCAATCCGGGGGGTAGCCTGGCACGCTCCCGCAGCTTGACCGCCTCCCGGTCGCCGCACCAGCGCTAACCATGAATAGTCAGGTTAACGGGAAGTTTAGGCCGCGGCGTCGCGGCGCCGCGCTATCATCCTGGCGCAGGGATTGGCCGATCGATCGGGGTGACCCACCAAAACTCGCGCAGGGAGCAGGACGGTGAAATCACTGGCCATCAAATCATTGCTGTTGGCACACTGGCCTGCGCCGGCAGTGCCGTGTGTCATGCGCGATGGCCGGAATACGCAGGCTTCTGGGTGATCGGCAACCGCGCCACCAATGTTTGCGAGATCGTCACCGCCAACCCGGTCCTGCCCGACACCATCTTCTGGTTCCAGAGCGGTCCCTACAAGTCGCTCGACGACGCCAACCTCGCCCGCTCGACCATCAGCGTTTGCCCGAGGCAGGCCCCGCCGGCCGACCTCGAGCGCAATGGCGGGCAAACCCGTTAGCTATCGCCGGATTCCAAAACTCAGCGCTGCAGCCGCGCCAGCAGGCTCGACGTATCCCAGCGCTTGCCGCCCATCTTCTCGACTTCCGAATAGAACTGGTCGACCAGCGCGGTCACCGGCAGGTTGGCGCCGTTGCGCCGCGCTTCCGCGATGCAGATCGACAGGTCCTTGCGCATCCATTCCACCGCAAAACCGAAATCGAACTTGCCGTCGTTCATGGTCTTGTAGCGGTTTTCCATCTGCCAGGATTGCGCGGCGCCCTTGGAGATGGTCTCGATCACCGCGTGGACGTCGAGCCCGGCCTTCTTGGCAAAATGAATGCCTTCCGAAAGTCCTTCGACGAGCCCGGCGATGCAGATCTGGTTGACCATTTTTGTCAGCTGCCCGGAGCCCGCGGGTCCCAGCAGCTTGCACATCCGCGCGTAGGCCGCGATCACCGGCTCGGCGCTGGCATAGGCATCGGCGCTGCCGCCGCACATCACGGTGAGCACGCCGTTTTCGGCGCCGGCCTGGCCGCCGGACACCGGCGCATCGACGAATTTGAAGCCGGCCTTGGTGGCGGCGGCGTCGAGCTCGCGCGCGACTTCGGCGGAAGCGGTGGTGTGATCGACGAAGGTCGCGCCCTTCTTCATGCCGGCGAAGCCGCCATCGGCGCCGAGCGTGACCGCGCGCAGGTCATTGTCGTTGCCGACGCAGCACATCACGAAATCCTGGCCCTCGGCGGCGGCCTTGGGCGTCGCGGCGGTCTTGCCGCCGAATTTCTCGGCCCATTCCTTGGCCTTGGCCGCGGTGCGGTTGTACACCGTCACCTCGTGGCCGCCTTTTTTGACCAGATGTCCTGCCATCGGAAAGCCCATCACGCCGAGACCGAGGAAAGCGACTTTAGCCATGTGAGCATACCTTGGGGTTTCGCCGGCATTGGATGAGCCGGACTGTGTTCTGGGGAGCGATCGGGGGGTGATTCGTGTTCGAACCGGGCCCCCGGAAGGTTCGGAAGGCGCACAATAAACGCTGCAGCATGGAGGGCAACTGCCTTCGCTTGGCGCGCGCGGCGAGTTTTGTGCTAGGATCGGGCCTGCAAACGAGTTCACAAAAAAAGGGGAGTGTTTCGCATGGGCATGAGCGTGGGCGTGCTTGACCATTTCAATATCCGGACCCGGAAGCTCGACGACACGGTCCGGTTCTACGAGGACGTTCTTGGCCTGGAAAAGGGGCCGCGGCCGAATTTCGCCTTCCCGGGCGCCTGGATGTACAGCGAGGGCAAGGCGGTGGTGCATCTGGTCGATATTTCCAGGACCGAGGAGCCGCAAAAGCCGGATTCCGGCGTGGTCCATCACGTCGCCTTCGTCAGCCGGGGTTTGACGGCATGAAGCAGCGGCTGGAAGTCCGGCGGCTTCGCCTATGACAGCCGGCAGGTTCCCGGCGGCGAACTCTGGCAGATTTTCGTGATGACCCCAACGGCGTCATGATCGAACTGAACTACGAGTCCGCCAAGGAGCAGGGCGCGGGATCCGCCCCCGTCGAGACCCGGGAAGACATCGGGGCGAGGTAGCCTTTTGCGCCGCAACGCTTTATGGGTCGCATCCGAATCTTGCATGGCGTCTTCGAGCAAAAGCCTGCCCCGCATGTGATGCGGGGTGGATTGCGGTTCGCGTCAGGGAAGTTGCGCCAAAACAAAGAATAGAGCCCGGTTCTGAGACAATCAGAACCGACGAGGCTCGAGGAGATGCGACGTGACCGTAACGCAGCAACAGGTTTTGGATGCGCTTGGCCAAGGTGAAGTCGCCGCGCGGCGTCGCCTTGACCGAGGCCAATGTGCTCTCGGCGATCATCGGTCAGCGACGGCAAGGTGTTCTTCTCGATCAATGTCGATGCCGCCGAGGCCCGCGCCTGGGAAGGCGTCCGCGCCGAGACCGAGGCCGCGGTGCGCGCCATTCCCGGCGTCACCGTCGCCATGATCGCACTGACCGCCGAACGCAAACCTGGCTCGGCGCCTGCGAAGCCGCCGGCGCCGCACCGCCATTCGCACGGCGTGCAGCCGGTCTCGGCGCATCGGCCGCCGCAAAGCGCGGCATCGCCGATGTCGAAACAGTCGGAAATTCCCGGCGTCGCCGCCGTTATCGCGGTCGCCTCCGGCAAGGGCGGCGTCGGCAAATCGACCACCGCGCTCAATCTGGCACTGGGCCTGCGCGATCTCGGCTTGCGGGTCGGGCTGCTCGATGCCGACATCTACGGCCCGTCGGTGCCGCGGCTGACCGGCATTCACGAAAAACCTGCCTTGAACGACGACCGCAAGATGATTCCGATTGCGCGTTTCGGCCTCGCCATCATGTCGATCGGATTTCTGGTCGAGGAGGAGACCGCGATGATCTGGCGCGGGCCGATGGTGATGTCGGCGATCACCCAGATGCTGCGCGACGTCGCCTGGGGCACCCTCGACATCCTCGTGGTCGACATGCCGCCGGGCACCGGCGACGCGCAGCTGACGCTGGCGCAGAACGTGCCGCTGAAGGGCGCCATCATCATTTCGACGCCGCAGGACCTTTCGCTGATCGACGCGAGGCGGGGGCTTGCCATGTTCAGGAAGGTCAATGTGCCCGTGCTCGGCATCGTCGAGAACATGAGCTACTTCCAGTGTCCGCAATGCGGCACGCGATCCGATATTTTCGGTCACGGCGGCGCACGGCTGGAGGCGGACCGGCTTGGCGTTCCGTTCCTGGGTGAAATACCCGCTGCACATGTCGATTCGCGCCACGTCCGATTCGGGAACTCCGGTGGTGGACAGCGAGCCGGATGGGCCGCATGCTGCGATTTACCGCGCGATCGGCGCAAAGGTCCGCGACCAGCTCCAGGGCGCCATCGCCGCCGCCTGAGCCGATTTTCCGGGCCGTATGCGACTTTCGGGTAAGCAGTGCTGTCATGCCTTTGTTGCGTATTCCGCTGGCGAATTTCCGTGTTAAAGACCGCCCGCCAGAGCGCCTCCGGACGACGCCGAATGCGCGTCGCCAAAAGGGGAAATGCTCCAGGAAATCTGGGAAATGCCCCAATAAGGAGATGCCTGAATGAAGCGTCGTGATTTTTTGAAAGTTTCCGCGGCCGGTGCCGCCGCCACCGCGGTGGCCTCGCCGGCGATCGCGCAATCCTCGCCCGAGATCAAGTGGCGCATGACCTCGAGCTTCCCGAAGTCGCTCGATACGATTTACGGCGGCGCTGATCATTTCGCGAAACAGGTTGCGGAAATGACCGACAACAAGTTTCAGATCCAGCTGTTCGCGGCGGGCGAGGTCGTCCCGGGCCTGCAGGCGCTTGACGCGACCACCAACGGCACCGTCGAGATGAGCCATACCGTCTCGTATTATTACGTCGGCAAGGATCCGACCTTTGCGATCTTCTCGGCGGTGCCGTTCGGCCTCAATGCGCGCCAGCAGAACTCGTGGCTCTCCCAGGGCGGCGGCAACGAACTCGCCAACGAGTTCTTCAAGAAGCACAACGTGATCGGCTTTCCCTGCGGCAATACCGGCACCCAGATGGGCGGCTGGTTCCGCAAGGAGATCAAGACCGTCGCCGATCTCTCCGGTCTCAAATTCCGCATCGGCGGCATCGCCGGTCAGGTGATGCAGAAGGTCGGCGTTGTGCCGCAGCAGATCGCCGGCGGCGACATCTACCCCGCGCTGGAAAAGGGCACCATCGACGCCGCCGAATGGGTCGGCCCCCACGACGACGAGAAGCTCGGATTCCAGAAGGTCGCCAAGTTCTATTACTATCCCGGCTTCTGGGAAGGCGGCCCCACGGTTCACGCCTTCTGCAATCTGGAGAAGTGGAACTCGCTGCCGAAGAACTATCAGGCGATCATCCACAATGCGACCGCCAACGCCAATAGCTGGATGGCTGCGCGTTACGACATGCAGAACCCGGCGGCGCTGAAGCGGCTGGTCGCCAGCGGCACCCAGCTTCGTCCGTTCACCAACGAGGTGCTGGAAGCCTGCCTGAAGGCGACCAACGAATTGTGGGCCGAAATCTCCGCCAAGAACGCCGACTTCAAGAAGTCGATCGACGCGATGCAGGCCTACCGGTCCGACCAGTATCTGTGGTGGCAGGTTGCCGAATATACCTTCGACAGCTTCATGATCCGCTCGCGCACCCGCGGCTGATCTGGGCGTTACACGGCCTTAAGTCGTAGAGAGCCCGGCCCTTCGTGAGAAGGCCGGGCTTTTTTTCATTGCAGAGCGCGTATTTCGGCATGGATATCGGGGACCGGATGTTCCATGCTGTTCCAAGGCCTCAGCAAGAAGGTTCAACGGACACAAGCACAAACAGGGAGGAAGCAATCAATGAAGCGAAGAGACTTTATCAAGGTCACCGGGGCTGGCGTGGCAGGCGCAGCCGCCATGGCCGCCCCGGCGATCGCGCAGTCGACGCCGGAGATCAAATGGCGCATGGCGGCGAGCTGGCCGAAATCGCTCGACACGCTGTGCGGCGGCGCGGAGATGATGTGCAAGATGGTTGCCGAGGCCACCGACAACAAATTTCAGATCCAGATATTTGCGGCCGGCGAAATCGTTCCCGGCCTGCAGGTGCTCGACGCCGTGCAGAACGGTACCGTCGAGATGCGGCCATACCGCGTCCTATTATTACTTCGGCAAGGATCCGACTTTTGCCTTCGGCACGGCGGTGCCTTTCGGACCCAACCAGCGCATCAACCAGGCCTGGTACATGCAAGGCGGCGGCAAGGAGCTGCTGAACGAGTTCTACAAGGGCTACAACGTCCACTCGCTGCTCGCGGGCAATACCGGCTGCCAGATGGGCGGCTGGTTTCGCAAGGAAATCAAGACCGTCGACGACCTCAAGGGTCTCAAGATGCGCATCGGCGGTTTCGCCGGCGCGGTCATGCAGAAACTGGGCGTGGTGCCGCAGCAGACTCGCCGGCGGCGATATCTATCCCGCGCTGGAAAAAGGCACCATCGACGCCGCCGAATGGGTCGGGCCCTATGACGACGAGAAGCTCGGCTTCAACAAGGTCGCGCCGAACTATTACTATCCCGGCTGGTGGGAAGGCGGCCCGATGCTGCTGGCCTCGTCAATCTCGACAAATGGAATTCGCTGCCGAAGCATTATCAGAGCGTTCTCGATCAGGCCGGCCATTGTTGCCAACAGCTGGATGATGGCGAAATACGATCAGGGCAATCCGCCGGCGCTGAAGCAGGCTGCTCGCCGGCGGGACCAAGCTGCATGCCTTTCCACCAGCGGTCATGGACGCCTGCCTCAAGGCGGCAAGGGAATTGCTACGCCGAAACGGCCGCGGCCAATCCGCAACTTCAAGAAGGTCTGGAATCGCTGACCGCCTTTTCGAACAACGGCTACCAATGGTTCCAGGTCGCGGAGCTCGGTTTCGACAACTTCATGGCGCGCAACTCCGAGGGGCTGATCGGCCGCCGACATCAGACGACGAAAAACCCCGGAGCCTCTGCTCCGGGGTGTTTTTGCGTTCGCTTGGCTACTGCTTCGGCGGCGGGCCGAAATCCAGCGGCGGCAAGTTCCATCTGCGGAACCTCGATGTTGATCGTGTTTGGATCGACCGTCGATCCAACTGCCCTTGTAGTGCATCACCATCGCGGGGAATGCAATCACCAGCCCGACCATGATGCACTGGATCACCACGAAGGGCACCGCGCCCCAGTAGATCTGGCCTGTGGTGACCGGCTCCATGCGCTTGCCGGTGACCCGGTCGATGTAGGATTCCTTCGGCGCGACCGAGCGCAGGTAGAACAGGGCAAATCCGAACGGCGGATGCATGAACGAGGTCTGCATGTTGACGCCGAGGATCACGCCGAACCAGATCAGGTCGATGCCCAGTTTTTCGGCCGACCGGCCCCAACAGCGGGATGATGATGAACGCCAGTTCGAAGAAATCCAGGAAGAACGCCAGGACGAAGACGAGCGACGTTGACGAAGACCAGGAAGCCGATCTGGCCGCCGGGCAGCGAGGTCAGCAGGTGCTCGACCCAGACGATGGCCGTTCACGCCGTAGAAGGTCAGCGAGAAAACGCGGGCACCGATCAGGATGAAGATAACGAAGGCCGACAGCTTGGCGGTCGATTCGGTCGGCCTGCCGGATCAGGTCGAAGCGTCAGCCGGCGCTTGGCGGCATCGCGAGCAGCAGCGCGCCGGTCGCGCCCATGGCGCCGCCCTCGGTCGGCGTCGCGATCTCCGATGAAGATCGTACCGAGCACCAGGAAGATCAGGAACAGCGGCGGGACCATCACGAACGTGGTCTGCTGGGCCATGGCCGACAGGAAGCGGTATCCCGTCAGTTTGTCGAGGATCCAGTTCAGCACCGCCACGAAGAACGCGAACAGGATGGCGAAGAACATGCTGAGCACGACGAAGTCTGCGCCGCTCGTCGTCGAACCCCGCATCGCGAACCAGGCGAAGGCAACGCTGGCGACCGTGAGCACACCCAGCGAAACCAGTCCGCGGCTTCCGTCCTTCTCGCGAAAGCCGATCGCTTCCGGCGGCAGGCCCGGCGCCGCCTTGGGAAAGATCATCGAGACCAGAAACACATAGAACGCGTAGAGGGCGGCGAGCACCAGTCCCGGTATGAAGGCACCCTCGTACATGTCGCCGACCGATTTGCCGAGCTGGTCGGCCATTACGATCAGTACCAGGGAAGGCGGGATGATCTGCGCCAGCGTGCCCGAAGCCGCGATCACGCCGGATGCGACGCGCCGGTCATAGCCGTAGCGTAGCATGATCGGCAGCGAGATCAGCCCCATCGAAATCACCGAAGCCGCGACGACGCCCGTGGTGGCCGCGAGCAAGGCGCCCACGAAGATGACGGCGTAGGCAAGGCCGCCGCGAATAGTGCCGAACAATTGCCCGATGGTGTCGAGCAGGTCCTCCGCCATGCCGGATCGTTCCAGCACCAGTCCCATGAATGTGAAGAACGGAATCGCCAGCAGGGTGTCGTTGCTCATCACGCCGTAGACGCGTTCGGGAAGCGCCTGCAGGAAGTCGGGCCGGAACTCGCCGAGTTCGATGCCGACGAAAGCGAAGATCAGACCCACCGCACCGAGGGAGAAAGCCGCCGGATAACCCAGCAGCAGGAAGACGACCAATGCTACGAACATGATCGGCGCCATATTGGCGATAATGAAAGATGACATTGGAATCCCCTGCGACCGCGTCCGGCGATCAGCGTTTTTCGATCGCCTCGATGAGATGCTCGACCTCGGCCTCGAGCGCGGGCACCTGGGTTGCGTGCGGATCCGGGATCAGGCCGCGCATGACGGCAACGCGCTTGATCAACTCGGATATAGCCTGAACCAGCAGCAGGGTGAATCCGATGATGATCAGCGACTTGGCGGGCCATTGCGGCAGCCCGCCCGCATTGCTCGATTGCTCGTTGACCTCAACCGAGCGCATGAAGAACGGTCCGCCGGTTACGATCATGACGATGCATAGCGGGATCAGGAAGAAGGCATGACCGACGACATCGATCCAGTCGCGCAGCCTCTTTTTCATCATGTTGCTGATGATGTCGATCCGGATATGCTCGTTATCGAGCAGGGTCCATGGCGCGCAGAACAGGAAGACGACGCTGAACAGCAGCCATTGAAGCTCCAGCCAGGAGTTCGAAGAGACGTCGAAGGACTTTCGGACGATAGCGTTGATCGTGGCGACAATCACTGCCACCAGGATCAGCCATGCCAAACGCCTGCCCAGCCATCTGGTGAACGCGTCGATTCCACAGCTCAATTTCAAGAGCGATTGCAACGAAAGCCCTCCCAATGACGCCCATGCCGCCTTGACCGCGCCCGTCAAGGCACGGTGGCCTGTCCAGCCGAGCTAGCATGAAGCAGTCGCACCATTCCAGCGCGAGAAGCCGCCGTCAATTGGAAGTTTGTTGATAATGAAGGGGAATATCGGCTCTGCGGAACGCAGCCACGGCGCTGCCGTCGACTCGGGCCGGCGGCAGGATCGATGGCGGCGGGGTCGCTAGGGCTGCTTTTCGGGGGGCCCGAAATTGATAGGCGGCAATTCTTCCATTTGCGGAATCTCGATCTTGACCTTGCTGATGTCGTCGGCGCTGATCGGCTTGTCGAGCAGCCCCGTCACGGTCCACGGGAACGCGATCACCAGCACGACCATGATCATCTGCAGGCCGATCCAGGGCACGGCGCCCCAGTAGATGTCCGAGCTCTTGACCGATCTGGGCGCCACGCCGCGCAGGTAGAACAGCGCGAAGCCGAACGGCGGATGCAGGAACGAGGTCTGCATGTTGACGCAGAGCATGACGCCGAACCAGATCAGCGCCGCGTCCGCGCCGACGACCGGCGTCAGCACCTTCTGCGCGATCGGCGCGACCATCGGCAGGATGATGAAGGCGATCTCGAAGAAATCCAGGAAGAACGCCAGGAAGAAGATGAAGAGGTTGATGAAGATCAGGAAGCCCCAGACGCCGCCGGGCAGCGAGGTCAGCATGTGTTCGAGCCACACCCCGCCGGAAACACCGAGGAACACGATCGAGAAGCAGGTCGAGCCGATCAGGATGAACACCACCATGCTGGTAAGGCGCATGGTGCGTTTCGTAGCCCTGCTTGATCAGGTTGCGCAGTTCGGGAATGCGCACGGCCTCGAGGCAAACCCAGACGACGGCGAAATAGGCGACGACGAAGGCGAGCTTGAACAGCAGGCCCTCGCGTCAGGAAAATCGCCGATGATGGCGGCGATGCCCAGTGCGATGACGCCGCCGATCAGGATCTTCTGGCCCGTGCGTGCTGAAGTCCTTGCTGTGGATCGCCGCCAGCACGATGGCGCCGATCGCGCCCATGGCGCCGGCTTCGGTCGGCGTGGCAAGGCCGAGCATCATGGTGCCGAGCACGACGAAGATCAGCACGGCCGAGGGGATGATGCCCATCAGGCATTTTCGCCACAGCGGCCAGCCTCGCAGCGTCAGCTCATCGCGCGGCACCGGCGGCACGTGGTCGGGTTTGATGAGGCCGAGCATGAAAGTGTAGCCGGCGAACAGCGCGATCTGCAGGACCGACGGGCCCCAGGCGCCGAGATACATGTCGCCGACCGACTTGCCGAGCTGGTCGGCGAGCACGATCAGCACCAGCGACGGCGGCACCAGCTGGGTGATGGTGCCCGAGGCCGCCAGCACGCCGGTGATGTAGCGTATGTTGTATTTGTAACGGATCATCACCGGCATCGAGATCAGCGCCATCGCGATCACCTGCGCCGCGACCGTGCCGGTGATGGCGCCGAGGATGAAGCCGACGATGATGACGGAATAGCCGAGGCCGCCGCGGACCGGGCCGAACAGCTGGCCCATCGAATCCAGCATGTCTTCGGCGAGACCGCATCGCTCCAGGATCGCGCCCATGAACGTAAAGAACGGGATCGCGAGCAGCAGTTCGTTGGACAGCACGCTGCCGAATATCCGGCCCGGAATAGCCTGCAGGAAAACGAAATCGAAGAAGCCGAGATGGATCGAGAGGAAGCCGAACGAGAATCCGACCGCGGCCAGCGTGAACGCCACCGGGAAGCCGATCAGCATCGCCAGAACCAGGCCGCCGAACATCAGCGGCGGCATCATTTCCAGCGTGATCATTGCATCGGCCTCTCGTATTTGGCGTCGATCGTCACGAGGTTCTGCAGCGCCGCGATGCGCTTGATGACCTCGGATACGCCCTGCAGCGCCAGCATCACGAAGCCCACGGGAACGACGAGCTTGATCGGCCAGCGCAGCAGGCCGCCGGCATTGCTCGACGATCTCGCCGACGGCGTAGGCCTGCATGAAGAACGGCCAGGACAGCCAGGACAGCAGCAGGCAGGCCGGGATCAGGAAGCACAGCGTGCCGATCAGATCGAGCCAGAGCTGGCCGCGCTCGGACAGCATCAGATAGAGGATTTCGACCCGGACATGCTCGTTTTGCTTGAAGGTGTAGGACGCGCCGAACATCACCAGGATGGCGAACATGTACCACTGCAGCTCGAGCCAGCCGTTGGAGCTGTAGCCGAACGCATAGCGAATCATCGCATTGGCGGCGCTGACCACGCACGCCGCCAGAACCAGAACGTTGCAGACGTTGCCGATCTTTTCGTTGAGCCAGGTCGATCCCGCGGCTGAGCGCCAGTAGCGGACGCATCATGTTCTCCCGTGCCGTCGCCGGTTGAGCACGATCCGGCGCTTCAGCGCAGTTCACTTTGCCGCCGCGCTTCGGACGCGTGGCGCCACGGCTCGTTGTTGCAATTCGATTGCAACGATCGTCCTCCCCGACTTGCCCCTTTGCCGTCTTGACTGCGCCGAGAGCGCAGCGGCCTGTCCGGCCGTGCAAGCATAAAGCCGCCGCACCATTTCAGCGCGGCGCGGCAGCGTCAATCGGAAAATGGACAAATTGCGGCGGCGGTTAAATGCGTATCGCGCGTAACAGCTCCGGTAACGCCGGCAATTTCAGCCGCCGGTCACGCTCATGTGCCGGCTGACGCTCGGCCGGTTGTGGCGGCGGTCGATGATGAAGTCGTGGCCCTTCGGTTTCAGGCCGATGGCGCGGTCGATCGCGGCGGCAGAGCAGGTCGTCGTCGGCCGAGGCCCGCAGCGGCTTGCGCAAATCGGAGGCATCCTCGTGGCCGAGGCAGGTGTGCAGCGTGCCGGTGCAGGTGATGCGTACGCGGTTGCATGATTTGCAGAAGTTGTGGGTCATCGGCGTGATGAAGCCGAGCTTGCCGCCGGTCTCGGAGACGCCGACGTAGCGGGCAGGGCCGCCGGTGTCGTCAGGCAGGTCGGTCAGGGTGAATTGCGGTGGCCAGCCGCGCGCGCAGCAGCGACAGCGGCACATACTGATCGATGCGGCCCTCGCCGATGTCGCCCATCGGCATCACCTCGATCAGCGTCAGCGCCATGCCCTTGCCGTGCGCCCATTGCATCAGCGACGGGATCTCTTCCTCGTTCAGGTTCTTCAGCGCCACCGCGTTGATCTTGACGGCGAGGCCCGCCGCGCGCGCCGCCTCGATGCCGCTCAAAACCTTGTCGAGATCGCCCCAGCGGGTGATCGCGCTTGAATTTCGCGCGGTCGAGCGTGTCCAGCGAGACGTTGATGCGGCGGACGCCGCAGTCGGCCAGTTCACCGGCGAAACGCGCCAGCTGCGAGCCGTTGGTGGTCAGCGTCAGTTCATTGAGGGCGCCTGAGCCGAGGTGGCGCGACAGCGAGCGCACCAGCGACATCACGTTGCGCCGGACCAGCGGCTCGCCGCCGGTCAGCCGCAACTTCTGCACGCCCTTGGCGATGAAGGCCGTGCACAGCCGGTCGAGTTCCTCGAGCGTCAACAGATCGGCCTTCGGCAGAAACGTCATGTCCTCGGACATGCAATAGAAGCAGCGCAGGTCGCAGCGGTCGGTGACCGATACGCGCAAATAGCTGATGGTCCGGCCGAACGGATCGGTCATCGGACGCGATAGCGCTGCGAGGGAATTGGTTCCGGTCATTCAATCTGCCTTTACGGGACAGGCAGCCGCGGGAGAGGGCGCCACGAACGCAATCTAGGCACGTTGCGATGACTGTTCAATCGGCAACCGCAGAGGGTGCGGTGCACGCAATCAGCGCGTAGGGGCAGGCGGCGGCGGAGCCGGGAACGGCGATGCCGCGGGCGCTGCAGTGTCAGCCGGTGGGGGCTTTGGCTTTTTCGGTTTCGGCGGCGGGCGACGAACCGCCTTGGGCGGCGGGCCCGCGGGCTTCAGTTCCGCGAACACCGGGCTGGGTTCGACCGTGATTGACGCTGGCGTCGTGAAATCGCCGGGGGTGATGATGACCTGCACCGGGACGGTGACCGGCAGGAACTTGTTCATCGTATAGGTGACGGTGAAGGCGGCCTCGACGCAGTTGGTACCGCGACCGAGCAGGGTGTCTTGCAGCCAGGTCCGAGCGAGGTCTTGGCGTCGGCGCCCGACGGAATCGAGTTCGAGCTGCACCTGGATCGTCGGCGGCGTTGACTTGAAGGCGTCCAGCGAAAACGAGGAACAACCGGCCAGGCCCATTCCCGCTACGGCAATCGCGATGACACGACGCATATCGTCACTCTACTGCGGCTGAACGCCACAATCCCCGCTCGACCATAGGAGCGTCGGGATATCGCGCGCAACCACGCGGACATGACATCGTTAAGAAATGGTTAATGGAGTTATTATACAATAAAATCAATACGTTATCGATATCTTTGTTGGGCGGCATCAGGCTTTCCACCGCCTCCGGCAGATCGCGCATGTGATCGATCAGCCGGTCCGGTTTGAGCTCGGCGATCGGCACGTCTGTGTAGCCGAATTCGACGCCGATCACGGGCACGCCGGCCCGGCGCGCCACGCCGACATCGGGACCGGCATCGCCGACCATGATCGCGGCCTGGGCATCGCCGCCCGCCTGCGCGCATCGTCTGCCGCAGGATCGCCGGATCGGGCTTTGCGACGCCAAACGTGTCGGCGCCGCAGATCGCGGAAAATCGCGAGGTCAAGTCCGAGCTGGTCCAGCAGCAGCTTCGACAGCCATTCCAGCTTGTTGGTGCAGACCGCGAAGCCGAAACCCGCGCGCGGCAAGTTCGTCGAGCGCGGCCTCCAGTCCTTCGAACGGGC
Organism: uncultured Alphaproteobacteria bacterium; assembly: GCA_963706975.1. GTDB lineage: Bacteria > Pseudomonadota > Alphaproteobacteria > Rhizobiales > Xanthobacteraceae > Bradyrhizobium. Next base: position 79,375 of record CAVPOL010000012.1, on the reverse strand, counting down.
GCGATTCGACGGCGATATTGGCGGCGTAATAGTCGATGAAATCGGCCATCATGCCGGCGATCTCCGCGACCGACATCTGCCGGCCGTCCAGTTCCAGCCCGCGTTCGATCAGCTTGCGGGCGCCGCCGCCGATCATGTTGCGCGCCGACTTCAGCGGCACCGGCGGCATGCCCTCGCGACCGAGCACGAAATTGAGCGCGTTGATCAGGTCGGGCGCGGTATCCACCAGCGTGCCGTCGAGATCGAATACAACGATGCGGGATGAGGTCATGCGAAAATGGCTATCGGTCCGCGCGCGATCGTGCAAGTGAGGGAAGCCATGCAACTTGCCGAAGGCCGTTGATAGCGCTGTTCCTCGCGGTAAAACGACGCTAGATATGCCCCGCCGGACCCTCCCGGTCCGCATGATCCGTGCATTCGCACAAGGACTTCAGCGCGTGAATATGGACGATCTGAAACGGCAGGCGGCGGCGCGCGCGCTGGAAGATGTGCGGGACGGCATGAAGCTCGGGCTCGGCACCGGCTCGACCGCGAAGCATTTCGTCGACCTGTTCGGTGAGCGCGTCCGCGCCGGGCTGAAAGTCGTCGGCGTGCCGACCTCGGAGGCGACGCGCACCCAGGCCGAGCGAATGCGGCATGCCGCTGACCACGCTGGACGAGGTCGACCGGTCTCGATCTCACCGTCGACGGCGCCGACGAGATCGATCCCGCGCTCAATCTGATCAAGGGCGGCGGCGGCGCGCTGCTGCGCGAGAAGATCGTCGCGAGCCGCGTCGGATCGCATGATCGTGATCGCCGACGACAGCAAATGGGTCGATACGCTCGGGCCGCTTTCCGCTGCCGGTCGAGGTCATTCCGTTCGGCCTCGGCGGCCACCCGGCGCGCCATCGGCCAGGCATTTGCGGAAACCGGCGATTCCGGGCAAATGGTGACCCGGAAGGGCAAGGACGGCCACGTTTTTGTCACCGATGGCGGCCACTGGATTGTCGATGCCCATTTGGAGCGGATTTCCGATGCGCCGCGTCTGGCCGGCTTGCTGACCGCCATACCCGGCGTGGTCGAGCACGGACTGTTCATCGGCCTCGCCAACATGACGGTGCTGGCCGGCGCCCAGGGAATTCGCGTTGTTGAACGGCGGTAACCCCGTCATCTCAGGCGGTCAGTCCGCCATGCAGGAGAATTGATATGAATCGCCTCTCGGAAATCATTTCGGCCGCGGGCCTGGCAGCGGGACTGGTTCTGGCCGCAGGCGTCGCAGGCGCCCAGCAGAAGCAGGCCGCGCCGGCGGCTGCCGGCGGCGGGAGCGCCGAAGCCGGGCACGGCGGCCGCGATGGCCGCCGCCAGGGAAATCCTGGTGCTGAAGAACGCCAACCAGATGTACGCCGGCGCCGTGCCCGGCCTGGTCGAGAAGACCAAGAACGTGCTGCTGCAGAACAATTTGAACTACCAGAAGGACCTCAACGAGGTCGCGGTGATCGTCGCGCAGAAGTTCGCGGGCCGCGAAAAGGAAATCGGCGACGGCATGGCGGCAATCTACGCCCAGGCGTTCACCGAGCAGGAACTGAAGGACCTCGTCACCTTCTACAAGTCGCCGCTCGGCCAGAAGCTTTTGACCGCCGAACCCGCGGCAATCAATCTCAGCCTCGCCTATATGAACAACTGGGCGCAGCAATTCGCCGAAACCATCAACGGCGAATTCCGTGCCGAGATGCGCAAGCGCGGCAAGGAAATCTGAGTTCGCCAGCTCGCCCTGAGACAGGAGTGACCATGGCTGAATTCGACGTCGACCTGTTCGTGATCGGGGGCGGTTCGGGCGGGGTCCGCGCAGCGCGCATCGCCGCCACCCACGGCGCGAAGGTGGCGGTCGCCGAGGAATACCGCATGGGCGGCACCTGCGTGATCCGCGGCTGCGTGCCGAAAAAGCTGTTCGTGATCGGCTCGCACATCCGCCACGAGATCGAGGACGCCGCCGGCTTCGGCTGGACCATCCCGCAGGCTTCCTTCGACTGGAAGACCCTGGTCGCCAACAAGGACAAGGAAATCGCCCGGCTCGAGGGCATCTACACCACCAATGTCGAAAGGGTCGGCGCAACGGTGCTGAAGACCCGCGCCGTGATCGAGGATCCCCATACGCTGCGTCTCGCCAACGGCAAGCAGGTGACGGCCAGATATATTCTGATCGCCACCGGCGGCGCCCCCAACCATGGCCCTGATATTCCCGGCATCGAGCACGTCATCTCGTCGAACGAAGCCTTTCACCTCGAGACGCTGCCGAAGCGGATCGTGATCCAGGGCGGCGGCTACATCGCGCTGGAATTCGCCGGCATTTTTGCCGGCTTCGGCAGCGACGTCACCGTGATCTATCGCGGCGACAACATCTTGCGCGGTTTCGACGAGGATGTGCGCACGCACGTCCGCGCCGAGATGGAAAAGCAGGGCATCACCATTCTCACCGGCTGCACGGTGAGCAGGATCGAAAAGCACGGCGCGGAATTCACCACCCATCTGTCGAACGGATCCAGCATCGCCAGCGATCAGGTGATGTTCGCGATCGGCCGGCATCCGGCCGTGGCCAATCTCGGCCTCGAAAACGCCGGCGTCGCCATCAACCCGCGCAATGGCGGCATCGCGGTCGACGGCTGGTCGAAAACCTCGGTTGAGAACATCTACGCGATCGGCGACGTCACGCACCGCTTCAATCTCACGCCGGTCGCGATCCGCGAGGGCCACGCCTTTGCCGACACCGTGTTCGGCAAGCGTCCGGTCCAGGTCGATCACGCCACCATCCCCACCGCCGTGTTCTCGCAGCCGGAAGTCGGCACCGTCGGTCTGACCGAGACCGAGGCGCGGGCGCAGTTTTCCCGTGTCGACATCTACAAGACCGATTTCAGGCCGATCAAGGCCACCATGTCCGGCCGCGACACCCGCATCCTGATGAAGCTGGTGGTCGACGGCACGACCGACCGCGTGCTCGGCTGCCACATCGTCGGCGACGCCGCCGCCGAAATCATCCAGGCTGTGGCCATCGCCGTGAAGATGAAGGCGACCAAGGCCGATTTCGACGCCACGTTTGCATTACATCCGACCGCGGCGGAGGAACTGGTGACGATGCGCACGCCGACCGCCCGCCATGTGCGGGAAGCCGCGGCGGAGTAGGGATTCACTTTCTGCAACCAATTCGGTCCTCATCCTGAGGAGCCTCGCGCAGCGAGGCGTCTCGAAGGATGGCCGCGAGTCCGAACGTGTATCCATCCTTCGAGACGCTTGCTTCGCAAGCTCCTCAGGATGAGGTTCTGGTCGCTTCGAGACCCGTGGCGCGCGCCTCACTCATCCCTTCGCCGGCGCCCGCGCGCGCATTTCGTCGCTGGGGCGGACATCCCGCGAGCTGCTGTAGATCGCAACCGCCGTGAGCAACACCACCGTGAGCACGCCGAACAGCGCGCGATAGGCGCTCTCGCTGCGGGCGCCGTCGGCCAACGGCTCGAACGCGCCGACGATGATGCCGGACAGCGTCTGCATGACGGCGACGCCGAGCATCACGGCGGTGTTGAGCGTCGACATGCCGCGCCCGATCAGCCGGTCCGGGATGATGCCGCGGCCATGCGCCAGCACCATGGTGCTGGCGGCCGAAACAAAGCCCATCACGAGGATGGCGCCGACCGGCAGCCAGACCGGCGGCTTTGCGGCCAGCGCCAGCGTGGCGAGCATGGAAATGGTCACCAGATTGCCGCCGACGGCGATCCATTTGCGGGTGTCCAGCATGCGGTCGAGCGGGCCGAAGGCGAGCATGCCGAACTGGTAGGTGACGACGGCGCCGAGCAGCACGTTGCCGGCCTCGATGGCGGAGAGCCCATGCACCTCGCGCAGGAACGGCCCGCCCCACAGGCCCTGCACGGTGAAAGTGCAGGCATAGCTGCAGAAATTCAGCGCCAGGATCGGCCGCAGCAGCGGGTTGCGCAGCACCTCCATCAGGCCCTGCCACATCTGGCGCGGCGACTCCGGCGTGCGGTCGAGGAAGGGATGGCCCGATGGCGCGTCGCGCACCACCAGCCAGACCGCGACGGCGGCAATCCCGGTAAAGGCGACGGCGAAACCGAACGCCTCCCGCCAGCCGATCGCCTCCGAGGCCCAGGCCAGCGGCGTGGTGGCAATCAGGTTGCCGACGAGGCCGATCGACAGCACCAGGGCGGTGAGGGTGGAGAAACGGTCCGGCGGGAACCAGCGCGAGATCACCACCATGCTGCCGATCAGCATGGCCCCGAAACCGGCGCCCATCAGCACCCGCCCGGTGAGCAGCACCGGCCAGCTGGGGGCCAGCGTGAAAATGGCACCGCCGATGGTCGCCAGCACCAGCATCGCGGCCACGGTGCGGCGCGGCCCGAAATGGTCGAAGAAAAAACCGCAGGGAATCTGCATCGCCGCAAAGCCGAAGAAGAACGCGCCGGTCAGCGCGCCCAGCGCCTCCGGCCCGATCGCAAGGTCGCGCATCAGGTCGAGCCCGATGGTGACGTTGGAGGCGCGGAAAAAATGGCTGGCGACATACGCCGTGGCCAGCGTGCCGACGATGATCAGGCCCCGGCGGTGGGGGAAGGGGCGCCGCTCGCTGGGCCGCATCGGTAAAAAATCCCGCTTCTTGTTGAAATCGTTTGGCAGGCGTTCCTGACAAGCCTATGCGGCATTGGCGTGCTGTTCAAGGTTGCAGGCCACTTCTCTTCGGTATCCGCGCATGGAGTCCCCTCATCCGGCGCGGACGATGTCCGCGCCACCTTCTCACAAGGGGAGGAGAGAAGAGGAAGCTGCCTATGCTCGAGCCTGACCACACGATCCCGCGAGGTGTGGCCCACTTCACATTCCCTCCACTCCGGTCCGGACTAGCGTCGCGCCGCATATCGCGTCGCAACGAGGCAACGAGGCTCCCATGCAACGATCTCTCGCCAGTCTGGGCGGCGAAGACACCGCACGGCTTTACCGCACGCTGCTCGGCAATCGCGCCTATCTGCGCTCGGTCTGTGAGGGCGCGGTGTTCTTCTCCGCCAGCGCCATCGCGATCTTCGCCGCGGTCAGCTATGCGACGGTCCACGCCAGCAACTCCGTCACCGATTTCGTACTGAGCCGCGTCGGGCCCTACAATATGCGCTTTCTGTTCGTCTACGGCACCTTCGCGGCCTTCGTCATTACCGCGGGGCTGCTGGCCTGGCGGCCGAACCGCCTGCCGTTCGCGCTCAAGGCCATGGCGCTGTTCCTCCTGGTGCGCGCGGTGTTCGTGGCGCTGACCCACATGGCGCCGTCGCCGATCGATCCGCAGCTGCCCGCGCCGTTCCTCAACTCGATTTTTTACGGCGGCGACCAGTTCTTTTCCGGCCATACCGGCCTTCCCCTGCTGGCGGCGCTCGCGTTCTGGCACATCCCGCCATGGCGGATGTTCTATCTGGCGCTGACCGCCTTCTTCGGTGCGATCGTGCTGCTCGGCCACTACCACTACTCGATCGACGTGCTGGCTGCCCTGTTCATCACCCATGGCGTGTTTCAGATGGCGTGCTGGCTGTTCGGGCGCGACTACGCGCTGTTTCGTTCTTCCGAAAACCAGGCTGCGCCGCGGCCGAAACGGGCCGGTCGCAAGACACTGGTTCCGTCCGGCGTTGCCGGGCGCGCGCTGAAACCGTTCGTGCTGCATGCCGTCGCTGATGACCCGGTGCCGGGCCAGCCGGCCGCGGGGGCGTGACCGCCAAAAATTACGGGTGCCGCCGCAAAGCCTAATGCAGCCGCCTGTGATCCTCGCCGATCAGCCAACTGGCCAGTTTGATGTCAGGCGCGTCCGGCTCGGCGGAGGTTTCGGCGACTGCAAAATTCGCCCGGGTCAGATACATGGCGGCCTGCGCCAGCCAGTACCATTGCCGCGCGGGCTCGCTCTGCGCCCGCTGGCGGCAATCGGCTTCCAGTTCGAAGAGCCTGACAATTTCCGTCATCGGAGCTTTACCCCGCGAGAAACCGTGCGGAACCTAGCACATCGGCGGGTCGATCTCCGGCCTCCCGGTGCGGATGACAAACCCATCGTTGGGGTATGAAGTACAAGTTTAATCGTGATTTCCGGAAATCCGCCGAACCTCGGGGACGTTGAGGCCACTCGCAAGCCGCATGCCGGGGTTCGTTTCCCATGGCCTGGCCGTGATCCTGTAAGCCTTCGCTTCCATTTCGGCCCATTGCACCGCCCTGCCGTAGTCCGGCAGGTGGACGACCATCTCGTGGTCGCCAATGGCGACGATCACGTCGCATTCCTTGCCGTCGGGATTTCGACGGATCCGGATTTCGCCGCGACGGCCGGGCTTGACCATGGGTCGGCGCCCTTCTCCCTGTGCGGCCGTCCGCACCCGCAGTGCGACGGCCTTGTCGTGAAAGCTACGGGATTCATCGGCGCCGCGAAAGCCAAACCCAAACCTATCAACTGCGTTTTGTGGTGATGCCGGCGCAGCCGGATGGAGCCAACGGGACCCCATCAACGTCTGGAGAGTGGATTGCTTCGCTTCGCTCGCAATGACGTTTTGAGACATCTTTATCCAGACATGCCTTTACGGTCCCGCGCGCGAGCGCCCGGGCTTTGCTTCGATTTACACCCTCCAAAACAATAAGAGGGCGCAGGGAAGATCGGATGCGCGCTGCACCCGCGGTCCCGTGTGCAATGTAGTGGGTAGAAGCGCACACGAGCATACAGGTCCAGCGGAGGCAATCCGACCTTCCCTGCGCAACGGCTCTACGGCTTATCACGCGCTCGCCCCGGTGACCGGGCTTTCTTGCCACCGTCATCCGCGAGAAGTTTTGCCTCCCGCGAACTTGAACACCAGCGTCGGGGTGTCAGGCCCACACGTTTTTGCCGTACGCTCGAATTGCGCTCGTCAGTCGCAACTCTTGCGTCCATCGCATCCCACCGCACGTTCGTGACGACCGCGATCCGCCCCTCTTGTCGGGTGAGACAGATGCAATATAGACTGATTTGCTATTTCTGAAAATCAGAATATTGTGATCGGCAGGCGCTTGACAGACTTTCAGCTGATTTGCCCGTCGGGTCACTTCGTTGAATCGATTGAGGAAATTGGATTTTCGAACCTGGCCGACATGCCCCATTTCGTCATTGCGAGGAGCCCTTGCGACGAAGCAATCCATTCTTCTTTGCTTGGATGGATTGCTTCGCTGCGCTCGCAATGACGGCGGGGCTAATCACTAGTACGGTGCGCTATCGGAGGTGACCATCCATGGCCATGCGGATCAATCGCTGCGTCGAACTTTTGGCGCAGGACCAGGCGATCTATTATGACGGCCCGCACAGCGGCCATGTGTTGACCCATGCGCAAGGCTGCATCGATGCCGCGACCTGGGCCGACTACATGAATGTCGGCATGGAGCACGGCGCCTTCGACATGGCGGGCCTCGCCGAATATCTGCGCGGCATGGCCGAGGCCGGGCCGACGCGCTCGGGGCACCGCACGCCGGCGGTCATCGTCGAGGCGCCGGTCAACGGCATCGCCGCCGCGCATGTGCGCCACAACGCCTGGCAGTTTCGCCAGATCCTCGGCCGCGGCGCGCATGGCATTTTGCTGTGCCAGGCCGAGACCGCCGACGCGGTGCGCGCCTTCGTGGAATCCTGCCGCTATCCGCACCATGTGCTCGGCGTCGATCCCGCGATCCCCACGCCGCTGGCGCGGATGCAGGGCGCGATCCGCCCAAAGGACGGCGGCGCCGACTCCGCCGGCAAGAAATGGCTCGGCATCGGCACAAGAGGCCGCGGCTCGGAAACCACCGCCGCACCCGTGTGGGGTCTTTCGACCGAAGACTACATGGAGCGCTGCGAGCCCTGGCCGCTCAACCCGAACGGCGAATTGTTGTTGGCCGTCAAACTGGAGAGTCCAGAGGGCGTCGCCAACTGCGAGGAGATCTTGGCGGTGCCGGGCCTCGGCTTTGCCGAGATCGGCCCCGGCGACCTCAGCCTGTCGCTCGGCTACCGCACCATTCCATCAGAGCCGTATCCTGAGGAAATGCAGGCCGCGCGCGACCGCATCCTGGCCGCCTGCCGCAAGAACGGCGTTGCGTTTTTGCAGGGTTGCACGCCAGAAAACATCGTCGCGCGGATCGACGAGGGTGTGCGCGTGGTCGCGGGGCATAGCGAGGCGGCGGCGAAGAGGGGGAGGGCGCATCAGGGGAGGGAGATGAAGGTGTGAGGGAGGCTGTTTGCTCGGCTTCGCGCGCCTAATCCACGACCGCGAACATCTGGATTTCGATTAACTGCTCGGGTTCGCCGAGCTCCAGCACGGCGATGTTGGTCGAGGTCGGCTTGTGGTTGAATGGCGCGAAGTAGCTGTTGATCACCCCCTGGGCGCGGCCGATATCGCCAATCTGCGGGCGGGCGCGGAACACGAACATGTGTACCACGTCCCTGAAGCTGGCACCGGCAGCGTCGAGCGTCGCCTTGATGCCGTCCATCGTGCGCCTGGTCTGCTCTTCGAGATTGCCGGTCATGTACTGCTGGATCTGCTCACGCTTGTGCGGATGGTCGTGATAGACCGGCAGCGCCGTGGTGCCCGCGAGCCAGAGAATCTTCCCGCTCTTGATCTTGATGCCCGGCACGAACGGCATCAGCACCGACTTATCGTGGTTCGGGTGATGGATGATCTCCATGTGCGGATTTGCCGGTGTCGTCATTGGTTTTCCTCCTTGTGGGGTGAAGCCTTCATCCGGATCGAACCAGGTGCGCTGCGCCCCTCATTTGCCCGGCCAAACCATACTATGCGCACAGGCGCTGCAGTTGCACGGCGAGATTTCGATCGGCCTGACGTTTGGCACCGTTGCCCGCCTGAGACATCGCGCAAACCGTCACCGCGCGATTAGGATAGATGAACTCGTTGTATCGAAGCCAGCGACCTTCGAACCCATTCCAAAACACGATGGCTTCGTCCCACCTCGTTTGCATACGGCCCCTTGGCTTGAATAAAATATAAATGTCCGAATGGCTGAAGAAAAATTCGCCAACCAAGCCTCCGTCTCAGCGCGGTCGGCCGCGCGTTGCCGGAGTGTCGAGCTAAGCCGCCAACACGGCCCTTTTGATTGCTTGCGGCAATGCAATCGGGCGGAAGAATGCTTTCGGATAGAGGTAGTCCTCGCCGGATTTATCGACGATCCGAAGCATGTTGTGCTTTTCGGCGGCGGCATCGCGCAGGGCCACATAAATTTTGCGTTTCTCGAGCGAGACCGCATAACCGTCGTTTTCAACACAGACGAAAAATTGTTTTGCTGGTGTCTTTGCCATGATCTCAAATCATTTGCTTAATCTTGAATTCCTTGCGCCCGATCCCGGTGGCTTCGTACCAATGTAGCTCAGCGACGTGGATTGAGCCATCGGATAATCGCACGCGGGCGACGCCTTTGCGTTTGCGCCAGCGACCGCGTCCATAAATCTTTCGCAGCCGTGCGATCTCGCGAATGCCCGATCCGCTGGCGAAAGTTTCGATGCCGGAGATTTCACCCAGAATCTCGAAACGCATGGGCACATCGTGCCGGGCCTGTCGGGCATGGTCAATGGCGTACCGTCACTCACTCCGGAAGGGCGGTTGGAGTGGCTGGACGCTCACCGCTCCTCCTCCGGATGCACCCACCGATACGGCGTGATCTCGCGCGTCGCCGTCAGCTTGATCATGTGCACCGGCGGGGCGGTGCGGCCCTTGCGGCAGGACCGGCATTTTAGGGACGCTTCCAGTTTCCACAGCGGCGTGTCGCGCGGGCGGCGGATGGCGTTGAGCGGGAGGCTCGCGCGGGTGTTGCAGCGATTGCACTCCACTTCCAGCCAGCCGAGGCCGCCGTTGAGGCATTGCGCGATCGTGGGCGCGGGCTGCGCCGGGCCGCCAAAACCTTCCATCCGCACCGACCAGGCTGCCGCCTCGGCGCGGTCGGCTTCGCGCACCGCCTTGAGGGCGGCTTCGCGGGCGTGCTCGGCATGCATCTTCGCGCCCCGGATGCGGCTGCCCCAGATGACTTCGCGCGATTTGGTGCTCATGATGCCGCAATTACAGCCGACCTTGCGGTCTTACGCAACGCCACTAGAATTAGCGGGGAGGAACCGGCCTGCCATACCAAGGCGGCGGCGTGAGCCGGCGGGCTGCAAAAAGCCGGAATGGGCGTTAGACTGTGGAAAAACCGGGGGCAAGGCGTGCGCATGCAGGATGAGGAAACCGTGTTCCTGCGGCGAGTCCGTGTGCCTGTTCGGCAGCTTCGTTCCGGGGAAATTCAATGAGGCGGCTGGCGCACTTCGCCGCGCAGGCCGTGGTGCTGGTCCTGATCTGGGGCGGCCTTTTTGAAATCGGGCTGCGGGCCCAGCAATATTTCGGTCCGCTGGTCGATCTCGAATTGAAAAACGTCGGGCTGAACTGGGAATCCGACGTCCTGAACCACAAGCCGGAACCGGAAAACCAGAGCCTGTGCATCTACGGCGACCTGACCGGCTTCAGCTACCAGCGGGCCTTCGATGCCAACGGCATCCGGATCATCGACGATGCGGCGCTGCTGGAGGGGTGCAAAAATCCGGTTTCGGTGCTGTTCCTCGGCGATTCCTTCATGGAAGGTTTTGACGACAAAAACTCGCTACCGTATCACGTCGCCAAATATTTCAGGCAGGAGCGGGGCGTTTGCCTGAAGGTCTATAACGCCGGCTACACCTCCTATTCTCCGGCGATCTTCGTGCCGCAGGCGAAAAAACTGCTGCCGCTGGTGCGTCCGGACTATGTCGTGGTCGATGTCGACGAGACCGATCTGTACGACGACTACGCCCGCTATCGCGACCTGATCCTGCGCAACGCGCGCGGGCAGAATGTCGGCGTCAAGGCGTCGCCGATCGGGCACGAATGCAGCTCCGGCCTGATGGAGGTTCGCAAACATCCGCTCTATCTGATGCGGCTGGCAGCAAAACTGTGGCACTCCCAGGTGCACATGCCGGCGGTGATCAAAAAATACCGGTCGGATTTTGCGATGTTCTCCTATTCGAAGGATTTTGGCGCCGATCTCGAACAAAAATATTCCAAGCCGCTGGCGAGTTTCAGGCAAAACCTGCAGGAGCTCTCAGGCGTCCTGAAGGATTACACCCGTGACGGCAGCCAAGTGCTGTTCATCTCTCACCCGCACCTTCAGCACATGAAGCCCGACGCCAGGGGCCGGGTATGGAACGATCTCGTCAGATCTTCGGTGCGGAAAAACGCCGAAGCCAGCCACTTCCTTTACTTCGACGCGACCGCGACCTTGAAGCAGCAGTTCGGATCGAAGCCCGAGACGTTTTACGGACATGACGACATGCATTTCAGTTTCGAGGGACTGGAAAAATATTCCACCGCGGTCGCGGGGTTCATGGCCTCGAACATGATCAAGCCGAAGGATTGAGGCGCTTGCGCGGTAACCCTCTCGGTCCTCATCCCGAGGAGCGTGCCCTCTTGGGCGCGCGTCTCGAAGGATGGGCAGCAGGGGTGATGTGCCAGATGGTTCGAGACGCACGCCGGTCAGCGCAAGGGCGCTGCCCGACGCGCTCCTCACCATGAGGGAGTTGATGTGTTGCTGCGGAAGCAACCGGTCCTCATCCTGAGGAGCGCGCTCTTGCGCGCGTCTCGAAGGATGGATGCAGGCAAGCACTCGCAGCGATGCTTCGCGAGACCGCAGACCGGTAAATTGCAAGGCAATCCGCTAAGCCCGGCTTTACGGGATCGCTTCATGCTGGTGGCTCGTGGATCCGGCGGCGCACGGTGATGTCATGGCGGTTGATGGGCAAAGGCCAAAGCTGCAGCGCGAACCGCGCCGGCAGATGGGCGGGCGGCCGGCCTGGTTTACGGTCGACGACGGCATGACGCGGCGCGCCTGCCAGGTGCTGGACGTTTCGCCGGGCGGCGCCAGGATCTCGACCGACCAGGTGATCGACGTCAGGGACAGGTTCAAGCTGGCGCTGGTGCCGGAGCATCCGAAGCGCCAGCCCTGCGAAGTGGTCTGGCGTCGCGGCAAGACCTACGGCCTGAAGTTCATTTCCTGATCGCGGTGGGCGGCCGTGGGCGCGGCACCCAAAATACACCGTCGTCCCTGCGAAGACAGATCGAAGCGTGCCACCTACGGATCGACGGCAGCGCTACGTCCCCAATTCCTTGCGCACCGCGGCAGCGGCGTTGCCGACCTTGTCGACGGCTTTCTGCAGCTGCTGCTTCGAGACGTTCAGGTGCTTGGTCCAGTAGCGCACCTCGTGCGGTTCGTGCATGTTGATCTTGGAGCGGTCCTGCGAACGCGTGATGTTCAAGTTGTCCATCGGCTCTTCCTCATGACACCAGCATCAGATGCCGTTCGCTCCTGAAACGCTTGTAGGCGTCGATCGCCCGGTTTGAGAGCATCAGCGGGCGCTGCTCGCCTTTGCGGATCATGCGCTGGACCACATCCAGCAAAACCCTGGCCGCTATTGCGGGCTCGCCGAGCTCGCCCGACCGGTCGAGGTAGATCCCAGGCCATCAGGATCGAATTTTCCATCACGTTCAGGTTGGGCTCGTTCATGGAATGCAAAACCCAATTCTTCGGGTTTGGTTCCTGCGTGCTGTTTGGTCCATTGGCAATGTCCGCAGCTGTTTCTTGAAATCTTAACCAGTCCGCGCCATATGACTTTCCATGGACATCTCCCGCTGCGCCAAATGCAACAAACCATTGATGGCAATGACCGACCGGACCGGCCGGCCCCGAGCTGCGCTGTCTGAAATGCGAGAAGGCCTCGCCGCGCAAGACGGTTGCGACGACATGGGCGGAGCGTCCGCAGGAGACCGCGACAAAACGCAGCGGCGCGAACGGCGGTTAAGCTGTTTGACAACCCTCCGCTGTCATCGCCCGGCTCTTGACCGGGCGACCCCGCCCAGTATTCCAGAGACGTCAGTGATTGAATTGACAGGCCGCGGCGTACTGGGTCCTCCGCTTTCGCGGAGGACGACGAGTCCTGATGACGCGGGGGCACGCTTCTAACCCTATCCCTCGATCCATTCCGCAGCACCGCGCCACAGCGTGTCGCGGTGCTCGGGGCGGAAAAATCCGAAATGGCCGATTTTGGCCGCGCCGGTATCGGCCGGCGTGATGGTCAGGATTTCGGGCTCGATCGCGGTAAATCCCGAGCACAGCAATCCGACCGCCGGCCGCGTCGCCCAGGGATCGTCGGAAAAGCAGAGCGCGCGCAGCGCGCCCTTGTAGTTCGCGAAATTCGACAGGCCCGGAAGTTTGGGATCGGTGAACAGATAGCGCTCGCTCATGACCCAGCCGACCCATTGCTCGAACACGCCCTTGCGGCAGGTCCTGCGCCGAGCCCGCCCAGCCCGGCGTGTAGCCCAGCAGTTTTGTCAGGGGCAGGCCGACGAAGTTCAGCATGGCATAAACGCGATAGCGTTCGGGCGAGGCCATCAGCTTCCAGTAGCCGGCCTGCGCCGCGATGAACAGGGCGCGGGACACCTCGGTGTTGTTGGCGAGCAGGCCCAGCGCCTGGCCGCCGAAGGAATGGCCGACATAGTTCAGCGGCAGGGTCTTGTAGCGCTCGCGCATCCAGGCCACCGCGGAGGTGGCGTCGAGCGCCGCCCAGTCCGACATCGTGGCTTTGAAGCCGGCCAGCGATTTAGGCTGGTTGTAGCCGGTCATCGCCTTCTGCCTGCTGTCGCCGGTGCCGCGATAGTCATAGGTCAGCACCGCGCAGCCGCGCCGCGCCAGATAGCCGGCAAACCCCCTGTAGATTTTGCGCGGGGTCGCTGTGGCCGAATTGATCAGCACGGCATGGCGCTTCGCCCCGCGCGGCAGAAACAGCGTGGCGCCCAGCAGATACCCGTCGGCCGCGCGGGAAGGTGATGTCGTCGATGAAGACGTCGTCCAGCGCAGCCTCAGCCAACCCCGATTTCCTCCCGCCTTTCGTGATTCGCCCTTAACAAATGCGAATTCGGCTTTTGCCGCAAGGGGTTGTCCGACGGCTGAATCCCGGTGCACGATCCCGCAACGCGAAGCCGGCTTCGGAAAACATCATGCCCAAACAAAAGGATAGGGTGCGTGACTTTCCTGAAGTCATCGCGCTCTAGCGGTTCTCGACAGCCTGTGTATAACCCGGCCCTTCGCTGCCTGCCATAAGTAGCGGTTTTTGCTCAGGAGTTAACGCCATGTCCGAGCGGTGGACACCCGATAGCTGGCGCGCCAGGCCGGCCTGCAGATCCCGGACTATCCCGATGCCAAGGCATTGGCCGATGTCGAGGCGCAGCTCGCGACCTTTCCGCCGCTGGTGTTTGCCGGCGAAGCCCGCAACCTGAAAAAGGCGCTGGCGCGCGTCGCCGCGGGCGACGCGTTCCTGCTGCAGGGCGGCGACTGCGCCGAGAGTTTTGCCGAACACGGCGCCAACAACATCCGCGATTTCTTCCGCGTGCTGCTGCAGATGGCTGTGGTCCTGACCTATGCCGGCGCGGTGCCGGTGGTCAAGGTCGGCCGCATCGCCGGGCAATTCGCAAAGCCGCGCTCCTCGCCGATGGAGAAGATCGGCGACGTCTAGCTGCCGAGCTACCGCGGCGACATCGTCAACGACATCGCCTTCACCGCCGGAATCGCGCACGCCCGATCCGCAGCGCCAGCTGATGGCGTACCGGCAGTCGGCGGCGACGCTGAACCTGCTGCGCGCCTTCGCCACCGGCGGCTTTGCCAATCTCGGCAGCGTGCACCAGTGGATGCTCGGGTTTCCTGAAGGATTCGCCGCAGTCGCGCCGCTACAAGGAACTGGCCGACCGCATCTCCGATGCGCTGAATTTCATGCGCGCCTGCGGCCTTGATCTCGAAAGCCACCCGGAGCTGCGCGCCACCGATTTCTACACCAGCCACGAGGCGCTGCTGCTCGGCTACGAGCAGGCGTTTACCCGGGTCGATTCCACCACCGGCGACTGGTACGCGACATCAGGCCACATGATCTGGATCGGCGACCGCACCCGGCAGCTCGATCACGGCCATGTCGAATATTTCCGCGGCATCAAGAACCCGATCGGCCTGAAATGCGGCCCGTCGCTGAAGCCGGACGAGCTGCTGAAACTGATCGACATCCTCAATCCGGACAACGAGCCGGGACGGCTGACGCTGATCAACCGTTTCGGCTCCGACAAGATCGCCGATCATCTGCCGCAGCTGATCCGCGCCGTGCAGCGCGAGGGCCGCGTCGTGGTGTGGTCCTGCGATCCGATGCACGGCAACACCATCGCCTCGAACTCCGGCTACAAGACCCGCCCGTTCGACCGCATCCTGTCGGAAGTGAAGTCGTTCTTCACCATCCATCGCGGCGGAAGGCACCCATGCCGGCGGCGTGCATCTGGAAATGACCGGGCAGGACGTCACCGAATGCGTCGGCGGCGCGCGCGCCATCAGCCATGAAGACCTCAGCGACCGCTATCACACGGTCTGCGATCCCCGCCTCAATGCCGAGCAGTCGATCGACATGGCGTTCCTGATCGCCGAATTGCTGAAGCAGGAGCGCGGCGGCAAGGCGCAGGCCGATGCCGGCCGCAGCGGGGCTGTAGCATTGCTGCGATTCTGGCGGGCCACGCATCAACACGCGCAACGGCCTGGCCTTTGCATCCGCTCGGAGCAGGCGGTTCGCGAGGAACTCGTCGCGCTGGCGCTGGCCTTGCCGCTGGCCTGGCTGATCGGCGCCACCACCATGCGGCGCGTCGAGCTGGTCGCGGTGGTGGTGCTGGTGCTGGTGGTGGAGTTGCTCAACACCGCGATCGAAAAGCTCGCCGACCGCCTCACCACCGAGCATGATCCGCAGATCGGCCGGGTCAAGGACATGGGCTCGGCGGCGGTCGGCGTCGCCCTTGTCATGGCCGGCCTGTTCTGGCTGTTCGCCATCGCTGAACGCATAGGCGTGATCTGAAGCATGCAATTGCAGTTTGCGCTTGTGCAGGGCACCATCAGGGTAATGACCGAACCTGCCCAGTTCAAGATTACGCTGGCGCAGTTGAACCCGATCGTGGGCGATGTCGCGGGCAACGCCGCGAAAGCCCGCGCCGCGCGCGCGCAGGCCAAGGCCGACGGCGCCGATCTGCTGGTGCTGCCGGAATTGTTCATCGCCGGCTATCCGCCGGAAGACCTGGTGCTGAAGCCAGCCTTCCAGGCCGCCTGCCGCGCGGCCGTCGAGAAGCTGGCGCGCGAGACCGCCGATGGCGGGCCGGCGGTGCTGATCGGCACGCCCCTGGGTCGAGGACGGCAAGCTCTACAATGCCTGCGCCCTGCTGGACGGCGGGCGCATCGCCGCCATCCGCTACAAGGCCAATCTGCCGAATTACGGCGTGTTCGATGAAAAGCGCCTGTTCGCGCGCGGACCCGCCGCGGGCCCGGTGACGATCCGCGGCATCCGCGTCGGCGTCCCGATCTGCGAGGACATCTGGCTGGAAGAGTCCGAGGACTACGAAAACGTCGTCGAATGCCTCGCCGAGACCGGCGCCGAAATCCTGGTGGTGCCGAACGGCTCGCCCTATGCGCGCGACAAGAACGATTTGCGGCTGTCGATCGCGGTGGCCCGCGTCACCGAAAGCGGGCTGCCGCTGGTCTATCTCAACCAGATCGGCGGCCAGGACGAACTGGTGTTCGACGGCGCCTCGTTCGCGCTGAATGCCGATCTTTCGGTCGCGGCGCAACTGCCGGCGTTCGAGGAAAACATCACCACCCTGGTCTGGCACAGGACATCGCCGGCTGGCGCTGCTCGGGACCGGTGGCGCCGGTCGTCGACGGCGACAAGGGCGATTACGCCGCCTGCGTGCTCGGCGTGCGCGACTATGTCGGCAAGAACGGATTTCCGGGCGTGCTGCTCGGCGTTTCCGGCGGCATCGATTCGGCGCTGTGCGCGGCGATCGCGGTCGATGCGCTCGGCGCCGAGCGCGTCCGCGGCGTGATGCTGCCGTTCCGGTTTACAGCGCAGGTGTCGCTCGACGACGCGGCAAAACTCGCGCCGCGCTCGGCATCCGCTACGAGGTGCTGCCGATCGCGGATGCCGTGAACGGATTCGAAAAAATCCTGTCCGGCACGTTTGCCGGCCTGCCGCGCGACATCACCGAAGAAAATCTGCAGGCGCGCACCCGCGGCACGCTGCTGATGGCGATTTCCAACAAGACCGGCGCGATGGTGGTCACCACCGGCAACAAGTCGGAAATGTCGGTCGGCTACGCCACGCTGTATGGCGACATGAACGGCGGCTTCAATCCGATCAAGGACATCTACAAGACCGAAGTGTTCCGGCTCTCGAGCTTGCGCAATTCATGGAAACCCGACGGCGCGCTCGGCCCGTCGGGCGAAGTGATCCCGGTCAACATCATCACCCGCCCGCCGACGGCGGAACTGCGCGAAAACCAGACCGATCAGGATTCGCTGCCGCCCTACGACATGCTCGACGGCATTCTGGAGCGGCTGGTCGAGCGCGAGGAGCCGCTTGTCCGACATCATCGCCGCCGGCTTCGATCCCGCCGTGGTGACGCGGATCGACCGCCTGCTCAACATCGCCGAATACAAGCGCCGCCAGGCCGCACCGGGCGTCAAGGTCACGCAAAAGAATTTTGGGCGCGACCGCCGCTATCCCATCACCAACAAGTTCCGCGACACCGGCAAGGCGCTGGCCAAGCCCGACGAAGCGCTGCTGTCGCGCGCCGGCCGCGCATCGGCGGAAGCGTTCGAGGGGTAGGCGTTCAGCTCTCGTAGCCCGGATGGCGCGCAGCGTAATGCAGCCGTTACGTCAGCGCAGGTGCCGCGCGCACAGGCGTTATCAGCGCCAGGGAGCGGCCCGATCTGGTCGCACCACCGCCGAGGCTGAACCTCAACAACGCGATGCGCAGTGGTCGGAGCGTGGGGATGTCCGCTTCGCCCCCAATAGCGGACGTGGCAGGGCAGCGCCCCAATGTCCATTAAGTGCCATTAGCGACCAAAATGCGCTGCAGCAACCAATGACCTATTCGATCACGTCGTCGGCGAGCGAATTCAGTTTGTCCGTGACAGCTAGTCCAAGTGCTTTAGCAATTTTTGCATTGATCGCCAGTTCGAACTTTGTCGGCTGCGCGACGGGCAGGTCAGCCGCCTTCGCTCCCCGCAGAATTTTGTCAACGTATTCCGCCGCCCGTCGGTACATATCGGTAAAGCTTGCTCCGTAGGACATCAGACCGCCAGCTTCGACATAGCCCTTCTCGCCGTGCATCGTGGGCAGTCGAGCATCTAGCGCCAAGCTGTTGATTCGAAATCGGTTGGTGTTCATGAGCGCTTCACTCGCAATGTAAAGCGCATCTGCGCGACCTTTAATCCCTTCGATGGCGGGGGCGATTTCCTCCGCTCGCCGGATTGCGAGCGCAACAGTGTCAACCCCGACGGTCTGGGCTGCTAACTGAGTTTCGCTTGTCTCCGTCACCCCGATAGGACTGCTGATATTTGCGAGGATTGCTAACCGGCGCAAATTAGGAACAATCTCGCCCAGCAGTGCGACTCGTTTGCCGGCAATTTCCGCCGACTGGTTCGATAGGCCGGTGATATTGCCTCCGGGTCGTGAAAAACTCCCGACCACGCCTGTTCCCACCGGGTCCGCCACCGTCGTGAAGACGACCGGTATAATCGATGTGGCCTGCTTAGCCGCAAGAGTTGCTGCTGTTCCCGCGGTAAGGATCACATCGACCTTCAGTCGGACAAACTCGGCGGCGATTTCGGACATGCGATCGCCGCTGCCTTCCGCCCATCGATACTCGATCAAGACAGTACGTCCTTCGATCCAATCGAGTTCGCGCAGCCGTTGAACAAATGCCGTGGTCCATCTTTCTTGGTTGGCCCGTGTTTGAATCCCTAGAAATCCGACAGTCGGAAGCTTAGCCGTCTGCGCGCGTGCGCCGGCCGAGCGCAACGCCACGGCGGCGCCAAGAGCTGCGATGAATTCCCGTCGCCTCATACCTGCCTCCAGGCTCAGAAGACGGCATAGTAATTGCCCAAGTCGGTCTTGCGGAAGGGGGCTATCGATGTCCGCTTTGGGTCAGACTCTGGACCTGACGGTCCCGAAATCCCACTTCCGTTCCACCCCCGAGACCGGACATCGCCGACCAGGCCGGCCATGTCGGTTTCGTGCCAGTATCGGAAGTCGCGGTTTCATTCGATCATCTCGTCGGCGCGAGCGAGAACGGTGGTATTGCGAGGCCCAGCGCTTTGGCAGCTTTTAGTTTGATGGTGAGATCATGCCTGGTTGGTGCCTGAACCGGCATGTCGGATGGTTTTTCGCCTCTGAGTATACGGTTACGTGCCGGGCGACTGTCGATCAACTTCTGCGCAAAGCGCTAGCCGTGCTTGACGCCAGCGGCACGCCGGATGGTTTCAATAGTCTCGGAGGCGTAATATCATGGATAAAATCTCTTAGCGCCTCGGTATCGAACGGCTTACGTAGTACTCTTATACTTGAGGGAGCTGCGTTTGCCGCATCGCTGTAACCGGTCGTAAGGACCACCGGCAAATTGGGATACCGCGAACGGATTTCTCTCGCAAGCCCGACGCCGTCGATGGTCCCTGGCATGACGATATCGCTGAAGACGAGATCGATCTTCGTACCGGCTTCAAGCAGCTTCTAATGCCGCTTCGGCCGAATCTCGATAGATGGTCTCATAGCCCAGATGCTCGAACAGCGAGGATGTCACTTCCGCCACCTCAGCGCTGTCGTCGACAACGAGGACCGTCTGCCGTTGCGAATGCTGTGTTCTTGTTTTAGCAGCGGAGTCCTCTTTGCTGGTGATTTGCTCGTCCGCACAAGACGGTAAATAGACCGTAATCGTTGTCCCTTGTCCGACCTTGCTGTCTGCCGTCACCGTTCCGCCGGCTTGGTGCGCAAAACCATAAACCTGCGACAAACCCAGCCCGGTTCCTTTGCCGACCTCTTTGGTTGTGAAAAATGGATCGAACATCTTGGACAGAAGATTTGGCGGAATACCAGTGCCCGTATCGCTAAACGCTATCGCAAGGAAGGCTCCTTTAAGGCGATTATCGCCGATTTCCTGATTTATCGTCACGTCGTTGACGGATAGCGTGAACGTGCCGCCGTTTGGCATTGCGTCGCGGGCGTTGACGGCGATATTGACAATCGCAAGTTCTAGTTCGGCGAGGTCCACCTTAACCGGCCAAACACCGTCACCAATATTTTCGTTGTACACAATGTTCCCGCGCAGCGAGCTTTCAATCATCGTCCGCATGTTCTTTATGGAAGCATTCAAATCGACGACCGTCGGGCTAAGATGCTGATGACGAGAAAATGTCAACAATTGGCGCGTGAGAGTTTCTCCGCGTTTGGCCGCGGTCTGTATGGCCTCGATTGCTCTTGGCAGTTTCGGATCAAGTAGGCGTGCAAAGATCTGAGCACTACCTCCAATGATCATCAATAGATTGTTGAAGTCGTGCGCAATCCCGCCGGTCAGTTTGCCGATTGCCTCCATCTTCTGCGACATCGCGAGTTGCTCTCGTGCCTGGACCAGTTTCTCCTCCGCATCGCGTCGCTCGGTTGCGTCCCGGAGTATACTGATAAAACCGAGCGAATTTCCTGCGTCATCCCGGCTCGAAGAGACCGAGCCGGTGATGAAAAACGGCGTGCCATTTTTTCTGATGCGCCAACCCTCAACTTCGTGCTTGCCGCTTTGGATAGCCAATTCCAATGCGCGGTTTGGTGCGCCCGCGCGGCGCTCATCCGGTCGATAAAATATCCCAAAATGCTTGCCGATGATTTCTTCCGCGGTGTAGCCCATGATTTTTTGTGCGGCGCTCTTCCAACTTGCAACGTGCCCTTCTTTGTCGAGCGCAAAAATTGCATAGTCGACGACGCCTTCGATTAGAATTTGGAAGTGGCGTTTAACGCTGTTGAGCGACAAATTTTTCCGTTCAATCTGACGGTTCAATTGGTCCTGCACAGAAAGCAAATGGGCTTCGGTGTCTTGGCGTGTCGCAATTGCTGCAGCTAAAGCGAGAGGCGGCACTGATACGCTGATCGAGAGCACGAGTAACGATAATAGGGCTCCATTCGGATCCGTTTTCGGGAATGGATCGCTACCCACCGAGAAACCCCACACCGCAATTCCGAAGAAAATGAGCGCGGCAGTGGCGACGTTGCGTTGGTTGCCGCGCAAACCAGCCCACATCAACGGTAGTAAAACCAGAAAGCCAAGAAGACTCCGATAGGGCAGCAGCACGTTGAGGTCGTCGCTGATGAGGTTACTGCCGATGAGCGGACTGTAAGCAACGATTCCGATGACGCCCACGAGAATAGAGACTGCGATCGATTCCAACAGGTTCCATTTGGAAAAACTACGTAAAGGCATCATCGCCCAGAGCACGACGACCGGAGTAATGACTAAGGTCCCAGCCGCGTCTGCAAGCCACCAGGTTAACCAGGTGACGACAGAATCGGAAAAACTTAGTTTGTTGGCGAGAATGAATCCTGCCAGGGCGATGGTCGAACTAATCATCGTGGTCGGCGCAAAGGAAATGATTGCAAACTTTGCGATACTAGAGGGAGTACCAAACGTCTGTGACCGTTCGACCAGCGACTAATCAGCCATGTCCCGGCAAACGCAGCGAGGAGAGTACCGATCCCGACGGAGCCCAACTCCAAGAGCGATCGGCCGTCGATGAGGTAAGGAGAAAGAGACCCCACTAAAATCGCGGGCCAAATCCGGTAGCCGCGCAGCAGGACCAGCGCGAGCGCGAACCCGGTTGGTGGCCACAACGGTGTCGCGGCCGGATTAATCGCGGGTAGCAATAGCGCGGACTCGGCAAGGCCAATGTAACTCGCGGCGACTATTGAAAGTTCGACCAAGTAGGTTGCAGCACTCCGAGTGCTGCCAAAAGCGGAAATCCTGGCTTTACCAAACCTTGCCCTTTCCATCACAAACCTTTGCGGTGGGAACCAGCGCCGACAGCATAGGTGGTAAAGCTAGATCTTTTTTA
Organism: uncultured Alphaproteobacteria bacterium; assembly: GCA_963706975.1. Lineage (GTDB taxonomy): Bacteria > Pseudomonadota > Alphaproteobacteria > Rhizobiales > Xanthobacteraceae > Bradyrhizobium. The sequence continues at coordinate 57,382 of CAVPOL010000012.1, read as the reverse complement.
GGGCAGATCGATGTCCGCTCTGGGTCAAAAGCAGTCCTCACAGCCGCGAAGCCGCCGTCCGCTCTGCTCCCAAAAGCGGACTCGGTCGGACTGCGCGTGAGGTCCGTTTCGTGCCAAGAAGAGAAGTGCGATCTAACCGCTCGTCGCAGCGCGATAGAAGGCTTCTACCCTCCCAAGATCTTTTGTGTGAGTGCCCTCGTGATCGGTTCTTGTTTTCGAATCAACACCGGCAGGTCGCACCGACCGAATAGCTTCTTCGACATTGTCTGGTCCGAGGCCGCCAGCAAGTATTACTGGGGTACGAACACTCTCCACTATCTTTCGACTGATGCTCCAGTCATGCGTCACGCCCTGCGCGCCGATTTGCACATCACCTGTGCGATAACTGTCAAGCAGGATCCAATCGACAACTCCGTCATATGCTTGCGCCACACCTACCGCCTCAGGTCCCGTGACAGGTACACTGCGCATGAACTTGGACTTTGACAGGGACTTTCGTAGCGCCACGACAAGATCAGGCGTGAGCAATTCGCTTGATGCGCCAAGATGAACGATGGGCGGATCAAGCTCCCCTGCCATCCGTTCGATAAGAGCGACATCCGCCGAGAGGAACAGCGCGGAAAGTACGGACGGGGCCCGGATCATCTTCATAATGGCTGACGCCTTCTGAACCGGAAGTTCCCGAGGGAAGGCACCATCGCCGACGAGCACGCCGACATGATCCACGCCGATTGCCGATATCGCCTCGGCTTCCGCAGGTGTCGCAACCTCGTAAATTTGTGTCAGCATTGTCTTACACTCGCGCTGCTGCAGCCACGCAGTTGAGTAGACGGGATGGGCTGGTCTTGGGTCAATGTCCGTTTCGGGTGCAAAATGCGACATTGGCCGTCGACCGGACTACGTCACCTTTGCCCCAGAATCGGACATCGGCAATGGGCCATGCCGTGGCGCGCTGCCGGCGGCCCGCGAAACAAAGACAGTTGCAGCGCTGCATCACTCGTTGACGCAGCCGCAGGCTTTGCGACGGCCCCGCGCTGCTGCTCAAGCACCGCCTCCAGCCGATGCTCCAACGCTCCATCCGGCTACGAGTAGAGAAGCTTTCAGCGCGGCGGGTTGGTCGGGATGAAGGTCGGGCCCACCGAACGGATTGGCCTGTCCTTGGTAGCGGTCGAATCGGCAGGCGGCGGTGATGCCTCGGGTGCCGGCGCTGCTGCGGGAGCTGCCGGCGCGGTGGCGGTCGTGGCGCCCTTCTTGGCCGCCGGAGCCGCCTTCGGCGCCGGTGGCCGCGCCATCTTCTTCGCGCTCTCTTCGGTGACGATGATGTCGCCCTGCTGCTCGGCGGCGGCCTTGTCGTCGATGGTTTTCAGGGCGTCGGACCAGGTCTGCCCGGCCGCCTTGCAGCCGCAGTTCGGATTGAACTCGGTGCGGAATTTGAACGCATTGGGCAGCGCCGAATAGGGCTGGCCGGTGATCGAGACTGCCTGGTTGATGTCTTCGCCGGGATTGCGGTACGCGAACAGGGTGGCTTCCGTCGCCGGACACAGTGCCTTGCAGGTTTTCTCGTCGTCGCCGAAACGCGCAGAAACCGTGGCGAACGAGACCGGGAAATAGGCGCCGTCGCAGATGCGCACGCAGACGGTGCGGAAGGTGCCCGATTGCGATCCGAAATCGCCAGCCGGCGGCGCGCTGGGATTGCCGCGGTCGCCGAACAGATTGTCCAGAAAATTGCCGCCGCCGCGTGCGGCATTGGCGTATTGCGGCCCGCAATTGTTCTGGGCCAGCGCGGTCAGCACCGAACGGCGCTGGCTTTCGTGCTCGGCGCCGCCAAAACCGCCGCCGCGCAGCCGCTCGAGGCTGGTGGTGATCTGGTCGAGATTGCCGCGCATCTGCTGGATCTGGTTGTTGACCGGACCGCATTGCGCCGACTGGCCCGAGAACAGCGAGAAGAAACCGGAACTGTCGCAGCCCATCCGCTTGGCCTGCGAGTCACGCGGTCGAGTTCGGCCTGCTGCTTGGAGGCGGCCTCCTGGTAGCGGCGGATCTGCTCTTCCTTGGCCGGATCGCCGTTGCCGTCGCTCGATGGTGGCGAGTTGCGCTTCCAGCCGCGGGCACATCGGATTGAGCGTCGGCTCCGCCCTGTGCCGGCGGCGGCGGCGGCGCCGGGTATCTGCGCGAAGGCGTCAACGCTGATCGCGACCGCGCCGAGCAGCGCGGCGCAGGCCAAAGCCCGGCGCAAGATCCGGTGGAAAAGGAAGTCATCAGCGTTTCACGCATATCCAGCCATTAGAACGATAGCCACGCAGGCCGGGAAACCGAAAAGCGCGGCCAATCGCGGCACTCACATACCCGCTTCTCGGGGGCATCGTCACGTCGTTTCCGGGGCGCCGGTGTGGCGGAGGCCGAGCCTGCCGTGAGTTCAACCGTCAGCGCTGGCAGGTGATGGCGACGTATTCGTTGCAGCCGGCATGATTGCAATTGCCACCGACGGCCTTCGGGATCGAGCCGGTGATTTCATCGGGATCGACGCGGCGGTAGGAGGTCGCCTGGGCGAAATCCCGCGACTGGCAATAGGAGCGGGCGGCATGGGCGCCGCATTTCTCGCCCTTGGCGAGGCACTGGTCGACCCGTAGCCATCGGCCTGGTTGGCGATGATGAAGACACGGCTGTCGGCCGACGCCGCCGACGCGGCGAGCAGGAACACGCAGGTCAAGAGCGCTGACAGGAATCGCATGCTGCACCGGTGAATGAGGGTGGACCGACTGGCGCCGAGATAAACCCAAAAGGTTAAGAATGATTAACCATGGGCGGGCGCGGCGCGTTTGCGCGGCCGAAATTGGGCCAAATGGGCCGTTCCGGCCTTGACGGCGTCGCCCGGGCTGCCCCATGGTGGACCATGAACGGTTTCCTCGCCATCTGCAGCATTTGCCGCGAGATTATGAGCTAGCGATTCGCTGGCTGAGGCCGTCTTTTCTCACACGAGATCACTGGACGCCCGGCCGCAAGGGACGGGATATCCATGGAACTGCGCCTGTACGATACGTTGACCAAGGAGAAGCGGCCGTTCACGCCGCTCGATCCGAAAAACGTGCGCATGTATGTCTGCGGGCCGACGGTCTATGACTTCGCCCATATCGGCAATGCGCGCCCGGTCATCGTGTTCGACGTGCTGTTCCGGCTGCTGCGCCATCTCTATGGCGACGATCACGTCACCTATGTCCGCAACATCACCGACGTCGACGACAAGATCAACGCGCGCGCCGCGCGCGATTTTCCGGGACTGCCGCTGAACGAGGCGATCCGCAAGGTCACGGAAGCGACCGCGACACAATTCGCATACGACGTGGCGGCGCTCGGCTCGCTGCCGCCGACGCTTCGAGCCGCGCGCGACCGATTTCGTGCTGCCGCGCGCCGACGGCAAGGCTGACATGGTGACGCTGATCAGGCAATTGATCGCGCGCGGCCATGCCTATGAAGCTGAAGGCGAAGTGCTGTTCGACGTGCAGTCGATGCCGGACTATGGCGCGCTGTCGGGCCGCAAGCTCGACGAGCAGCGGCCGGGCGCGCGCGTCGATGTCGACGCCCACAAGCAAGAGTCCGCTCGATTTCGTGCTGTGGAAGCAGTCGTCCGGCGATGAGCCGGGCTGGGACAGCCCATGGGGCAGGGGCCGCCCGGGCTGGCACATCGAGTGCTCGGCGATGGCGCGCCGCCCATCTCGGCGAGCGTCTTCGACATTCATGGCGGCGGCATCGACCTGATCTTTCCGCACCACGAGAACGAACTCGCGCAATCGCGCTGCGCTTCCACGGCACGCGCGCGATGGCGAATTTCTGGATGCACAATGGTTTTCTGCAGGTCGAAGGCACAAGATGTCGAAGTCGCTCGGCAACTTCGTCACCATCCGCGACTTGCTGGCGGACTGGCCGGGCGAAGTGCTGCGCCTGAACATGCTGAAGAGCGCATTATCGCTCGCCGATCGACTGGACGCTGAAGGGATTGGAGGAGAGCGACGAGGACGCTCGACGACTGGTACGACGATCTGCCGCGGACGTCGAAGGGCGGGCAGCCTCCGATGCCGTGCTCGAGGCCGCTGTCGGACGATCTGAACACGCCGCAGATGATCGCCGCGCTGCACGGCTCTGCGGAGTGCTGCTTCCGGAACGGACAGGATCGCGGCGCAGTTCGCTCGCCTCCTTGCGGTTCCTCGGTTTCCTGTCCGAGAGCGCGGCGGAATGGAAGCGGCCGCAAGCAGCAGGCAAGCGGCATCGATGCGAAGCAGATCGATGAATTGATTTCGAGCCGCACGGCCGCGCGCGCGCGAAAGGACTTCAGGGAATCCGACCGTATCCGCGATGAACTTGCCGCGATGGGCGTCGTCATCAAGGATTCCAAGGAAGGCACCACCTGGGAGATCGCGCGATGACAAAACCCGACACGCCGTTTCCGAAACACTGGCGCTATTACATCTTCATCAAATGGGCCGTGATCGCGGCTGCGATCGCTGCTGGCGCTAAAATCTGTTCGAAGTGTTTTGACGACGATGGGACAGGCTCTGCCCAAACCCGCGCTGCGGCCGTTCCTGGCGGCCGACACGCCCGTGCTGGCGGCGATCTTTGCCGCCAGCATCGAGGAATTGACGGGCGACGATTACAGCGAGGCGCAGCAGCAGGCCTGGGCCGGCGCCGCCGATGACGAGGAAGCATTCGGCAAGCGGCTCGCGGGCGAACTCACGCTGATCGCCACGCTGCAGAATTCGCCGGTCGGATTTGCCTCGCTGAAGGGCGCCGACCATATCGACATGCTGTTCGTTCATCCGAGCGCGGCCGGGCAGGGCGTCGCCACCATGCTGTGCGACGCGCTGGAAAAACTCGCCGGTGGCCGCGGCGCCAAAATCCTCACCGTCGATGCCAGCGACAACGCGCGTCGGATTTCTTCGCCAAGCGCGGCTACGTGCCGACCCAGCGCAATACCGTGACGGTCAGCGGCGAATGGCTTGCCAACACCACGATGCAAAAGACGCTTGCCGATGCCGCGCCGGGAGCTTCCGCAATGAGCCGCGAACGCCTTTATCTGTTCGACACCACGCTGCGCGACGGCGCGCAGACCAACGGCGTCGATTTCACGCTGCATGACAAGCAGATCATCGCGCGGCATGCTGGACGAGCTCGGCATCGATTATGTCGAGGGCGGCTATCCCGGCGCCAATCCGACCGACACCGAATTCTTCGCCGAGAAGCCGAAGCTCAGACACGCGCGCTTCACGGCGTTCGGCATGACGCGGCGTCCCGGCCGCTCGGCCTCGAACGATCCGGGGCTGGCGGCGCTGCTGGAAGCCAAGGCCGATGCGATCTGCTTTGTCGCCAAATCGTCCGCCTATCAGGTGCGCGTGGCGCTGGAGACCACCAACGAGGAAAACCTCGCCTCGATCCGCGACAGCGTGAAGGCCGCGAAGGCGGCGGGCCGCGAGGTGATGCTCGACTGCGAGCATTTCTTCGACGGCTACAAGGAAAATGCCGAGTTCGCGCTGGCCTGCGCCAAGGCGGCTTACGATTCCGGCGCGCGCTGGGTGGTGCTGTGCGACACCAATGGCGGCACCATGCCGCACGAGGTCGAAGCCATCGTCGCGCGAAGTGGTCAAAGCACATCCCCGGCGATCACGTCGGCATCCACGCCCATAACGACACCGAGCAGGCGGTGGCCAATTCGCTGGCCGCGGTGCGCGCGGGCGCGCGGCAGATCCAGGGCACGCTGAACGGCCTCGGCGAGCGCTGCGGCAACGCCAATCTGTGTTCGCTGATCCCGACGCTGCGGCTGAAGCAGCGAATTTTCCGACGCCTTCGAGATCGGCGTCTACGCCGGACAAGATGGCGACCTGATGAAGGTGTCGCGGACGCTCGACGACATGCTCAACCGCGCGCCGAACCGCCATGCGCCCTATGTCGGCGAAAGCGCGTTCGTCACCAAGACCGGCATTCATGCTTCCGCCGTGCTGAAGGATCCGCAGACCTACGAGCATGTATTGCCCGAGTCGGTCGGCAATCACCGCAAGGTGCTGGTGTCCGACCAGGCCGGCCGCTCCAACGTATCGCCGAACTCGATCGCGCCGGCATCGCCTACGAGAAGAGCGACCCGAAACTGGCGCGGCTGGTCGAGGAATTGAAGGAGCGCGAGGCGGCGGGCTATGCCTACGAGTCCGCCAACGCCTCGTTCGACCTGCTGGCGCGGCGCACGCTCGGCAAAGTGCCGGAATATTTCCGGGTCGAGCAGTTCGACGTCAATGTCGAGCAGCGCTACAACGCCAACGGCCAGCGCATCACGGTGGCGATGGCGGTGGTGAAGGTCGATGTCGCCGGCGAGCGGCTGATCTCGGCCGCCGAAGGCAACGGCCCGGTCAACGCGCTCGACGTCGCGCTTGCGCAAGGACCTCGGAAAATACCAGAAATACATCGAGGGCCTGAAGCTGATCGACTACCGCGTGCGTATCCTCAATGGCGGCACCGAGGCGGTGACGCGGGTGCTGATCGAGAGCGAGGACGAGGCGGGCGAGCGCTGGACCACGATCGGCGTGTCGCCCAACATCATCGACGCCTCGTTCCAGGCGCTGATGGATTCGGTGGTCTACAAGCTGGTGAAATCAAACGCGCCGGCGTGAGTACTCAATCGTCATTGCGAGCGCAGCGAAGCAATCCATGCTTCAGCGAAAAGAAAGATGGATTGCTTCGCTGCGCTCGCAATAACGGTTGTTAGCTCCGCGTACACGCCTCGGATGGTATGGGATAAGGGAGAGCACCTAGTTCCTGGTGGCTTTCAAGTGTTCTTCTGCTGCGTCGATACCGCGCTTTGCCTTGAGTGTTAAAGCTGACGGTTGTGGCTTCCATTCGGAAACCAGTTTTTCTGCTTTCTCGAGTTCTGGTTTGGACAATATGGCAGCCATATCGTTCACTATTTTTTTGGGCGCCAGTTTTGAGAGCTTAAAATACGCATACGCCAGGGATAAATCCTTTGGCGCTCCTTTTCCTTCGAAATACGAACCGGATAATTTGTAGAGGGCCTCGGGATCCCCCTGATCGCTCGCCATCTTCAACCATTTTACCGCTTCTTCCAGATTTTCCTGTCTGCCGTAATGAAGCGCGACATCGTGCTGGGCAAGCGCATAACCGGCTTTGGCAGAAACAAGCTTGTATTTTAATGCTTCATTTGGGTCAGTTGTTACAACGCCCGCGAATTGCCCGGCATAGTAACAGCCAAGCTTGTAGGCTCCCAGCGGGTGGTTGGATGCGGCCGATTTTTGAAACCACTCAAATGCCTGCCTGGGATCCTTTTGGGTGCCGATGCCATTATTGTACATCATGCCAACATGGTATTGCGCCTCTGCATCTCCTTTGTTGGCCAATGCTGCCATCGCCTTGAAGGTGTCCGCATCATTTGCATTGGCGGCAGTCATTGAAAAAACCAGGAGGCACGAAAGGGCCAAGGCAACAAGTTTCATATCAAGTCCCCCATCGGGTTCGAACGATCATATCCTAGCATGAAAATCATGCGGCTGCATGGTCGAGCAGCGTGTTGCCGATCCGGCGCGCGCGCAGGGTTTCCCGGCTGCGCCCGGCCGTGCGGTATTTCGGGGCGGAGGCGGGCTGTTCAGTAAGGCAGCAACAGGCCGTCGTCCATGCGGACAGCAGGCAGCAACAGGCCATCGTCGAGGCCGTCGTCCAGCTGGACGGCAGGCAGCAGCAGGCCATCGTCGAGGCCGTCGTCCGGCCGGACGGCAGGCAGCAACAGGCCGTCGTCGAGGCCTACGTGATCGTCGGACGTGGGCTTGGTGTCGGCGAAGATAAATCTGTCGGCGTCTGTTCTGATCGACATTTTCGGCTCCTGTCGCGCCCGTCGTGGGCGCTGATGGGACGCCGCCAGAATGGAGTGCGTTCACGGCTCGCCGGTCACGGTCTCGCGAGTTCCACGCCCTGGCGCCACGCCCGATCGACGCAGGCCTTCGCCAGATCCGACGGGATCACTTCGTTCGAAGTCGCAGCCATGGTAATGCTCGATGAGCGAACCAGAAAAAAAGGCCGTTCCCACGAGGACGCATCTCTCATGATCGACCACGTCTCCGTCGGCGTCAGCGACCTCGAACGGTCCGCGCGCTTCTATGAAGCAACACTGGCGCCGCTCGGCCTGTCGCGGTTGGTGACGCGGCCGGCGACCATCGGCTTCGGCAAAACCTATCCGGAATTCTGGATCAATTTTCGCGCCGGCATGGCGCCGGTGGCACCGGAGGCAGCGGCACGCACATCTGCCTGCGCGCGAAATCGACCGGCGATGTCGATGCGTTCCACGCCGCCGCGCTTGCCGCCGGCGGCCGCTCCGACGGCGCGCCGGGACTGCGGCCGCATGATCGTGTGAAGTATTACGCGGCGTTCGTCATCGATCCCGACGGCAATCGCATCGAGGCGGTGACGTTTCCGAAGGAATGATCAGGCCGAATAACCGCCTAGAGCCTGCTCGCCACTTCCGGCGCCATCTCCTTGCCGCCATCGGCCGCGCGCGCGGCGGCGGCGCGCAGGCGCGGCAGGATGTCCTCGACGCGCTCGGCCTTGAGTATGTTGACCTGCAGATTCGGGCCGGATGAATTCGGTTTCTGCGCATATGCGCGAGCAGCGCGAGCAGCGGCTCCCAGAAGCCGTCGATGTTGGCGAGCAGGATCGGCTTGCTGTGGCGGCCGAGCTGCTGCCAGGTCAGCATTGCTCCACCAGTTCCTCCAGCGTGCCGACGCCGCCGGGCAGCGCCACGAAGGCGTCGGAGTGCTCGAACATCAGCCGCTTGCGCTCATGCATGTCGGGCGTGACGATCATTCCTGCACGTGCTTGAGCGCGTTTTCGCGGCGCGTCAGGAATTCGGGGATGATGCCGGTGACCGCGCCGCCGTGATCGAGCACGGATTTGGCGACCGCGCCCATCAGCCCGACCGAGCCGCCGCCATAGACCAGGCGGATACCGTCGTCGGCGAGCGCTTTTCCGAAGGCGATGGCAGCTTCGACAAAGCGGGGATTTGTGCCGGGGCCGGAGCCGCAATAGACACAAACGGTTTTGATTTTGTTCATATTGGGCATGTGGCACTGCAGCGTAGAGGCGTCAAGACCGGCAGGATTCGCAAAGCCGGTCGAATTGGCCCGCAAATAGGTGAAATCGCGAAAGAATTGCTCGCCTTGAGGGTGTACGCGGCGGTTCAAACGCTCTATATGACCGGCAGAATGCAGACCAACCGAAAATCACGGCAACGGCGGATCGGCGCCCCGTTTGGCCCCAGGGCGCTCTTGATGGCCCATGCTGATTCGCCCGCGCGGCGCCCGACGAGGCGCCGGCCACTCGCCACGAGGTCGATCGAACAGGCGACCCTGATCGGGACGCTGGCGCATCTGTGGCCGTATATCTGGCCCGGCGACCGCGCCGATCTGAAGATGCGCGTGGTCTGGTCGATGGTGCTGCTGCTGGTCGCCAAGCTCGCGACGCTGTCGGTGCCGTTCACCTTCAAATGGGCGATCGATGCGCTGACCGGCGCCGATACCGCGCCGGTGGCAGGCGTCGAACTGGACGCTGTGGCTGATCGCGCTCGCCGTTGCTGATGACCGTCGAGCTATGGCGGCGCTGCGCGTGCTGATGGCGGTGCTGACGCAATGGCGCGACGGCATCTTCGCCGGCGTGGCGATGCATGCGGTGCGCAAGCTCGCCTATCTCACCTTCGTCCACATGCACGAACTGTCGCTGCGCTTTCACCTCGAGCGCAAGACCGGCGGGCTGACGCGGGTGCTGGAGCGCGGCCGCTCCGGCATCGAGGTGATCGTGCGGATGGTGATCCTGCAACTGGTGCCGACCGTGGTCGAGGTCGCGCTGCTGATGGGCGTGCTGCTGTGGCAGTTCGACTGGCGCTATGTGCTGGTCACCCTGATCACCGTCGTGGTCTTCATGTACTACACCTACGTCGCGACCGAATGGCGGATCGAGATCCGCCGCAAGATGAACGAGTCCGACACCGAAGCCAACACCAAGGCGATCGACTCGCTGCTGAACTACGAGACGGTAAAATATTTCAGCGCCGAGCAGCGCGAGGCCACGCGCTACGACCATTCGATGGAGCGCTACGAGCGCAACAGCGTCAAGACCTATACCTCGCTGGCGGTGCTCAATACCGGGCAGGCGGTGATCTTCACCGTCGGGCCTCACCGCCACCATGCTGATGTGCGCGATCGGGGTGCGCAACGGCACCAACACGGTCGGCGATTTCGTCATGGTCAACGCCATGATGATCCAGCTCTACCAGCCGCTGAATTTCATGGGCATGGTCTACCGCGAGATCAAGCAGGCGGTGATCGACATCGAAAAGATGTTCAACGTGCTGTCGCGCAACCCGCGAGATCAAGGATGTGCCCGGCGCGACGCCGCTGGTCGTGACGCTCGGGCAATGTGCGCTTCGACGACGTGCGGTTTTCCTACGATCCCGACCGGCAGATCCTCAAGGGCCTGAGCTTCGAGGTGCCGGCCGGCAAGACGGTTGCGATCGTCGGCCCCTCCGGCGCCGGCAAGTCGACGATCTCGCGGCTGCTGTTCCGGCTCTACGATGTCTCCGGCGGCAAGATCCTGATCGACGGCCAGGATATCAGGAACGTCACGCAGTCCTCGCTGCGGGCCTCGATCGGCATGGTGCCGCAGGACACCGTGCTGTTCAACGACACCATCCGCTACAACATCCGCTACGGCCGCTGGGACGCCAGCGACGCCGAGGTGGAGGAGGCGGCGCAGCTGGCGCAGATCGACGGCTTCATCAGGATGTCGCCGAAGGGCTACGAGACCCAGGTCGGCGAGCGCGGCCTGAAACTGTCCGGCGGCGAGAAGCAGCGCGTCGCGATCGCGCGCACGGTGCTGAAGGCGCCGCCGATCCTGGTGCTGGACGAGGCGACCTCGGCGCTCGACAGCCACACCGAGCAGGAAATCCAGGACGCGCTGGAGCGGGTGTCGCGCAACCGCACCTCGCTGGTGATCGCGCACCGGCTCTCCACCATCGTCGGCGCCGACGAGATCATCGTGCTCGATCAGGGCAGGATCGCCGAGCGCGGCACCCACGCCCAGCTTTTGGCATCCGGCGGACTTTATGCCAGTATGTGGAACCGGCAGCGCGAGGCCGAGGAGGCGCGCGAAAACCTGGCGCAGATCGCCGACGACAACGAAGCGCCGAACCGCGCGCCGCCGCCGGTCGACGACGACTGGCCGACGCCGGCCGACGCGGAATGATCGAGTCCTCGCCGCGACACGCCGCTTCGCGGAATAGTGTCAACGCCTCTCCCAGCCAGGGGGAGGAAACATCGGCAGTGAAATCCAGATGTCCATCGCCAATTCCATCCGCGCGCAAATTCCGCCGATCCATCCCGAAGGCTATCCGTTCATCGGCGGCTTTGCGCTGGCGAGCCTGTTCCTGTTCTGGATCTGGACGCCGCTGGGCTGGATCGGCACCGTGCTGACGGTCTGGTGCGCGCTGTTCTTCCGCGATCCGGTGCGGGTGACGCCGGTGCGCGAGGGCATCGTGGTGTCGCCGGCCGACGGGCGCGTCTCGATGATTTCGATGGTGATGCCGCCGGCCGAACTCGGGCTCGGCGACAAGCCGCTGCTGCGGGTCTCGGTCTTCATGAGCGTGTTCAATTGCCATGTGAACCGCAGCCCGGTGACCGGGCGGATCGACCGCATCGCCTACCGGCCGGGCACCTTCATCAATGCCGAACTCGACAAGGCGAGCGAGGACAATGAGCGCAACTCGCTGGTGATCTCGACGCCGAACGGCCGCATCGGCGTGATCCAGATCGCGGGGCTGGTGGCGCGGCGAATTGTCTCGTTCGTGCGCGAGGGGCAGATCGATCGGGGCCGGCGAGCGGTTCGGGCTGATCCGGTTCGGCTCGCGGCTCGACGTCTATCTGCCCGAAGGCACGCAAGGCGCTGGTTTCCGCAGGGCCAGACCGCGGTCGCCGGCGAGACCGTGCTGGCCGATTTCAGGCTCGGCGACGGCGGCCGGACCTTCCGCGCCGATTAACCATTTCTGGCGGCGGTTCGCCGCGTGCCGCCGCGGCCGCCGCGATGGCGGAGCGGGCTGCCGCTTGCTATATATGGGCAGATGCGACATGCCCGCCGATCCCAAATCCCCGGAAATGCGCCGCCGCCGGTTTCGCCCGATCCCGGTGCGGATGCTGGTGCCCAACGTCATCACGCTGCTGGCGATCTGCGCCGGCCTGACCGCGATCCGGCTGTCGACCGAAGGGCGGATGGAGCTGGCGGTCGCAGCGATCGTGTTCGCCGCCGTGCTCGACGGCATCGACGGCCGTGTCGCCCGCATGATCAAGGGCCAGTCGAAATTCGGCGCCGAGCTCGACAGCCTCGCCGACTTCGTCAATTTCGGCGTCGCGCCGGGCCTGATCCTGTATTTCTGGCAGCTGCACGAGCTCGAGCAACGGCGGCTGGATCGCCGCCATGGTGTTCGCGATCTCGGGCGGCCTGCGGCTGGCGCGCTTCAATGCCACCATGGACGATCCGAACAAGCCGGCCTTTGCGGCGAATTACTTCACCGGCGTGCCGGCGCCGCTGGGCGCGATCCTGGTGCTGCTGCCGATCTATCTCGCCTTCCTCGGCGTGCCGAAGCCGCCGGCGATGCTGACCGCGGCCTATACGCTGCTGATCGCATTCCTGATGGTGTCCCGGCTGCCGGTATTTTCCGGCAAGACCGTGCGGATGCGGGTGCCGCCGGAAATGGTGCTGCCGGTTTTCGTCTCGGTGATCTTCTTCATCGCGCTGCTGATCGGCTATCCCTGGCACATCCTGTCGGTGGGTTCGGTGCTTTATCTGCTGAGCCTGCCGTTGGGCTGGCGGTCGTATCGCGGCCATCGAGCGGCCGCCGCGGCGCAGGCGGCGGCTCCCCGGCCGATGCCGACGCCCGGCAGATCCCGCCGCGCCGGCTTTCGTGCCGCCGGTCGCCGAGCCGGACCAGAACGACCGTCCGGCCCGGCTGAACTGACCGGCTGCGTCCCGACGGCCGCGACCTTTCCTGAAGATATCTGCCATGAGCGGCGGCCGAGTTGGGTTCGATCCCAATCTCGGCTATAGGCAGGTGCAATGGGCGGCCTCAAAACGCCGCCCGCAGAAATCTGGAGAGAAACGCCGTGACGACAATCCGCTGCCGCTGCCCGCCTCCGTCCTCGAAGCGCTGGCGCGCTACGACACCCCGACCATCTGCAACGCGATGGAGATCGTCGCGCCCGAGCGCCGCCTGATCGGCTACACCACCAAACCGCTGGTCTGCCCGTTCCCCGATCTGCCGCCGATGGTGGGCTATGCGCGCACGGTGACGATCCGCTCGGTGCTGAAATCCGGCCTGCCGGCCGAGGAGCAGTCGAAGCGGCGCATCGCCTATTACGAATATGTCGGCACCGGCCATGGCCCGCGCATCACCGTGATCCAGGACATCGACGGCCCCGACGTCGGCTATGGCGCGTTCTGGGGCGAGGTGCAGAGCAACGTGCACAAGGCGCTCGGCTGCCTCGGCGTCATCACCGACGGCTCGATCCGCGACATCCCGCAATGGGCGCCGGGCTTCCAGGCGCTGGCCGGCTCGATCGGCCCGTCGCATGCCTGGGTTCACGCCGAAAGTTTTGGCGGCGAAGTCCGCGTTGCCGGCATGACGGTGCGCTCCGACGATCTGATCCACGCCGACAGCCACGGCGCGATCGTGATCCCGCACGATATCGCCGCGAAGATTCCGGATGCCTGCGAACTCTGCGCCCGCCGCGAGACGCCGATCCTCGATATCGCGCGCAGCCAAGGATTTTTCGCTGGAAAAGCTGAAGGAGGCGCTGAAGCGCTCGGCCGAAATTCACTGACCAAGAAGTCGAGAATCGTTCGAACACCAGGGGACAGTCATGAGCAGATTCTTCGGTGCGCTGGTGCTGGCGGTTCTTGCCGGCATCGTCGGTGCGCAGGCGCAAACCTATCCGTCGCGCCCGATCACGCTGGTGGTGCCGTTCCCGCCGGGCGGCTCGACCGATGCCGCCGCGCGCATCATGGCGGAACGGATGCGCGCTCCGCTCGGACAGCCGATCGTGATCGAAAATGTCGGCGGCGCCGGCGGCAGCATCGGCGTCGGCCGCGTCGCGCGCGCGGCGCCGGACGGCTACACCTTCGACATCGGGCAATGGGACACCCATGTCGGCAGCATCATCTACAAGCTCGACTACGATCTCGAAAAGGATTTCGAGCCGATCGCGCTGATCTCGAACAATCCGCAATTGATGGTCGCCAAGAAGGATCTGCCGGCCAACAATCTGAACGACCTCGTGGCCTGGATGAAGGCCAACCCCGGCAAGATCAATTTCGTCAACCAGAACGCGGCGGCCAATGTCACCGGCGTCCTGTTCGAGAAGCTCACCAAGCAGAAGGTGCAGTTCATTCCCTATCGCGGCGCCGGCCCGGCCATGACCGACCTCGTCTCCGGCACGGTGGACCTGCTGGTGGTGCAGGGCGCGGTGGCGCTGCCGCAAATCCGCGGCGGCAAGATCAAGGCGCTGGCCAACCTGTCGCCGCAGCGTTCGGCGTCGATGGCGGATATTCCGACATCGGACGAGACCGGCGTGCCGGGCCTCTACATGTCGGGCTGGTTCGGCTTCTGGGCGCCGAAGGGCACGCCGAAGGAGATCATCGCCAAACTCAACGCCGCCACCGTCGAGGCGCTGGCCGATCCGGCGATCCAGAAGCGGTTTACCGAACTCGGGCTCGACGTCGCGCCGCGCGCGCAGCAGACGCCGGAAGGGTCTGGCCGCATTCCAGAAAGCCGAGATCGACAAATGGTGGCCGATCATCAAGTCGACCGGGATCGGCGTGCAGGCGCAGTGAACGCAAGGGCGCTGTCGGCATGGACGATGGACGGCAAGACGGTCCTGATCACCGGCTCGACCGACGGCGTCGGCCGCTATGTTGCCGGCAGGCTTGCCGCCGCACGGCGCCAAGGTGCTGGTCCACGGCCGCGACCGGGAGCGCGGCGCTGGCCTGGTCGACGAGATCAAGCGGGCCGGGCGCGGCGATGCCGGTTTTCTATCAGGCCGATCTCTCCTCGCTCGCGGGTACGCGGCAGCTCGCGCAAGCCGTGATGGCCGACCACAAGCGGCTCGACATTTTCATCAGCAATGCCGGGATCGGATCGCAGAACGAGGGACCGGCAGCGGCAGACCAGCGCCGACGGCCATGAGTTGCGCTTTGCGGTGAACTATCTCTCCGGATTCCTGCTCGCGCATCTGCTGCTGCCATTGCTGAAGGCCAGCCGCGCCCTCGCGGATCGTCAATGTCGCTTCGCTCGGCCAGCACCCGATCGATTTCGACGATGTCATGATCACCAAGGGCTATAGCGGCAGCCGCGCCTATGCGCAGAGCAAGCTGGCGCAGATCATGTTCACCATCGATCTCGCACGATGAACTCGACGGGCTCGCGGCGTGACGGTGAATTCGCTGCATCCGGCGACCTACATGAACACGACCATGGTGCGCGCCGGCGGCATCGCGCCGATTTCCACGGTCGAGCAGGGCGGCGACGCGATCCTGCATCTCGCCGCAGGCGACGATGTCGCCGGCAAGTCCGGGCTGTTCTTCAACGGCATGAACGAGGCGAAGGCCAATCCGCAGGCCTATGACGCCGATGCCCGCCAGCGGTTGCGCGCGCTCAGCCTCGAGCTGACGGGCCTCGCCGAACTGCATTGCCGATCAGCACGCATCTACCCGGCCGAACGGCCACCGGCCATACTCTGTTGCGCTGGCAACAGCACAACATGGCGGCGTAGCGGCGGCGGCCCGCCTTTATGGTTAGCAATACCTTTCGACGGGCGGGGAAGGGAGTCGGATTCCCTTGCGCAGTGGCATGATTTCGCCCGCGGTCGCTTAACCTTTACGCGTCTTTAATGGCGGCGACGTAGGGTTTCGGTTGCGCGGCTCCGGATGGGCCGCGCCACCGTCCAGGACGGCCGGTCGAGTGCGTACGCGTCGGAGTAAATAATGGATATCTCCACACTGCTTGGCCTGATCGCCGGCGCGATCGTGCTGTGTACGCTGATCCTGATGGGCGGCGACTTCCGGATGTTCTACGACATCCATGCCGTCATCATCATCTTCGGCGGCTCGTTCGCCGCGACGCTGATCCGGTTCCCGCTGTCGGCGATGATCCACGGCCTGCCGCTCGGCGCCAAATTCGCCTTTACGTTGAGCAGCCTGTCGGCGCGCGACCTGGTCGACGAACTGGCCCGCATCGCCGAGATCGCGCGCAAGCAGGGTCCGGTCGGCCTCGAAAAGGTCGAAACCAGCGAGCCGTTCCTCGCCAAGGGCATTCGCTACGTGGCCGACGGCTACGACCTCGAATTCATCCGCGACAATCTCGAGCGCGATCGCGACAACTTCCTGCTGCACCTGAACGAAGGCTCGAAGATCTATCGCGCCGTCGGCGACTGCGCGCCGGCCTTCGGCATGATCGGCACGCTGCTCGGCATGGTGCAGATGTTCTCGAACATGTCGGATCCCTCGAAGCTCGGTCCCTTCATGGCGGTGGCCCTGCTGGCGACGCTTTACGGCGCGGTGGTGGCGAACCTGATCTGCCTGCCGATCGCCGACAAGCTGCATGGCAAGCTGATCGACGAGGAAACCAACCGCACGCTGATCATCGACGGCATCCTGATGATCCGCGATTCCAAGAGCCCGACGCTGGTGCGCGAAATGCTGCTGGCCTATCTGCCCGAAAAACATCGCCACGAGGAAGGCGAGCCGGTTCCGGCCTGACAAGCGGCGGCAATCGGGCGCGGAACATAGATCATGGCCAAGAAAAAACGCGAAGAAGCGCATGGCGGACACGGCTGGTTCGTGACCTTTGCCGACCTGATGGCGCTGCTGCTGGCATTCTTCGTGATGCTCGTCGCGTTCTCCAACCAGGACAACGACAAGCTGAAAATCGTCGCCGGCTCGATGCGCGAGGCCTTCGGCGTGCAGATCGAGACGCCGCTATTCCGGCATCATCGAAACCGACGGCCTGCCGACCCGGGCCAAGCTGAAAAACACCGCGAACATCAATCCCCGAGGAAGCCTCGGCCAATCCGGGTCCTGCCGAGAAGGACAAGAGCGCAGGTCGCCGGCGCCAAGCTGAAGATCGACTCGCGAATTCGCGCTGGCCTCGGCGTCGCTGCGCCAGGCGCTGCAGGACATGCCGGAACTGACCGAAATCTCCAAGCACATCATGTTCGAGGAAACCAATGCCGGGCCTCAACCTGGAAATCGTCGACCAGGACGGCCGCTCGATGTTCGCCGACGGCTCCAAGGTGCCCTACGACCGCACCCGCCGGCTGATCCAGAAACTGGCGGGCCCGCTCAAGGCGACGCCGCTGCGGGTTTCGATCGTCGGCCACACCGCGGCAGGCTTCGTGCCGGCACGCAGCGACTATGGCGCTTTCGACCTGTCGGCGGACCGCGCCAACGCGGTGCGTCAGATCCTCGAGCGGGAAGGCCTGCCGCCCGCCCACGTCTTTGCGGTCTCGGGCAAGGCCGACAGCCAGCCGCTGTTTCCCGACGATCCGACGCTGTCCGCCAACCGCCGCGTCACCATCACGCTGATGCGCGAAGATCCGCCGCTGCCGCCGGGCCTGAAGCCCTAGGTCGAACCGCAGCCATACCAATGATGATACGGCCGCTTGTTGCAAGGCTCCGTCGCGAAGCCAACTTCGACTTCTGTGCGGACCGCATTTCAACCCCGTCACGCTAGCGGTGCTAGGGTGGATCGGTTGACAAGCTTTGCAGGAAAGCGTCGATAGCCGGCCCGGATCAAATCAACCGACAGAGCGTTCTCAAGCGTCATGACTCTCAGCGTCCCATCCACCGAAGCCCCTGAGGGCGCCGGCCACCACCGGCTTTTGGGCCCTGACGCTGGGAAGCATCGGCGTGGTGTTCGGCGATATCGGCACCTCGCCGCTGTATGCGTTTCGCGAGGCGGTCCACGCGGCGGCGCATGGCGGGCCGGTCACGCGCGACGATCGTGCTCGGCGTTCTTCAGCTGATCCTGTGGGCGCTGTTCATCGTCGTCACCGCGAAATACGTGCTGCTGCTGCTGCGCGCCGACAACAATGGCGAGGGCGGCACGCTGTCGCTGATGGCGCTCGGTCAACGCGCGCTCGGCCGGCGAAGCTGGCCGCTGCTGGCGCTGGGCGTGATCGGCGCCTCGATGTTCATCGGCAATTCCATGATCACGCCGGCGATTTCGGTGTTGTCGGCGGTCGAAGGCCTCAAGCTCGCCGCGCCGGCGCTCGCACCATTACGTGGTGCCGCTGACGGTGTTCATCCTCGTGGCGCTGTTCTCGGTGCAGAGCAGCGGCACCGCCCGCGTCGCGGCGGCTTTCGGGCCGGTCATGATGGTCTGGTTCGCCACGCTGGCGGTGTTGGGCCTGCTGCATATCAGCGACGATCCCGTCGGTGCTGGCGGCGATCAACCCCTGGTATGCGATCCAGTTCCTGCTCTCGCACGGCACCATCGGCCTGGTGACGCTGGGGCTGGTATTTCTCGCGGTGACCGGCGGCGAGGCGCTGTATGCGGATCTCGGCCATTTCGGACGCAAGCCGATCCAGGCCGGCTGGTTCTATCTTCGTGTTGCCGGCGCTGCTGATCAACTATTTCGGCCAGGGCGCGCTGGTGCTGGCCAATCCCGCGGCGATCGAGAACTCGTTCTACCGGATGGTTCCGGAATTCCTGCTGATGCCGCTGGTCGTGCTGGCGACCGCGGCGACCGTCATCGCGAGCCAGGCCGTGATCACCGGCGCCTTTTCGCTGGTCCGCCAGGCGGTGCAGCTCGGCCTGCTGCCGCGCTTCGAGGTCCGCTACACCTCGGAGACCCATGCCGGGCAGATCTATCTGCCGCGCGTCAACCGGCTGCTGCTGATCGGCGTGTTGCTGCTGGTGCTGCTGTTCCGCACCTCGAGCGGACTTGGCCTCCGCCTATGGCATCGCCGTCTCCACCACCATGGTCGTCGACGGCATCATGGGTTTCGTCGTGATCTGGAAGTTGTGGAACTGGAACGCGGCCACGGCGGCTGCGGTGATCGTGCCGTTCGTCGTCGTCGACATGACGTTCTTCACCGCCAATCTGCTGAAGCTGTTCGAAGGCGCCTGGGTGCCGCTGCTGTTCGGCGTCGCTGATGGCGGTGCATGGTCTGGACCTGGCGCCGCGGCGCCGCGATCCTGATCGCTGAAGACGCGGCGCATCGAGGTGCCGCTCGATGACCTGATCAAGAGCCTGGAAAAGCGTCCGCCCCACATCGTCAAGGGCACCGCGGTGTTCCTCACCAGCGACCCCAGTTTCGTGCCGACCGCGCTGCTGCATAATCTCAAGCACAACAAGGTGCTGCACGAGCACAACGTGATCCTGACCATCGAGACCGCGCAGACGCCGCGCGTCGACATCGCCGAGCGCGTCCGGATGGAAAAGATCAGCGACAAATTCTCCACCGTACGGCTGCGCTTCGGTTTCATGGAATCGCCGAACGTGCCGAAGGCGCTGGTGATCGCGCGCAAGCTCGGCTGGCAGTTCGACATCATGGCGACGTCGTTCTTCGTCTCGCGGCGCTCGCTGAAGCCGTCGCCGCATTCGGGCATGCCGCAATGGCAGGATCATCTGTTCATCGCGCTGAGCCGGTCGGCCAACGACGCCACCGACTACTTCCAGATCCCGACCGGGCGCGTGGTCGAGGTCGGAACCCAGGTCATTATCTAGCCGGCCCGCGCCGGCCAACCGCCTCCCGGCGCTTGATTTTCGCCGCGCCAGAGGCGACGTTGGCGCCCGCAGACAGGCAATCGGTGGCTGACCGAATGCGCTCGTGATAAGAGATCGTTGGGAGGATTTTGCGTGGCGAACCAGGTGCACGATTTGACGCCGGAAGAGGTATCGAAGGGCATGGCGGAGGGACGCTATCTGCTGGTCGATGTCCGCGAGCCCAATGAGGTGGCCGTGGAAGCCTATCCCGACGGCCTCGTCGTTCCGCTGTCGACCTTCGATCCCGACGCTATCCCGGACCCGCAGGGCAAGGAGGTGGTGTTCGCCTGCCGCTCCGGCAAGCGTTCGGTGACGGCGTCGCTGGCGGCGCAGGCCGCAGGACTTGCCCTATGACAAGCATCTCGCCGGCGGCATGCTGGGCTGGAAGGCAGCGGGATTGCCGACCAAGAGCGGCGGCTGACCTTTCCATGACGTCCATGAACAAGGTTTTTGCGGATCTTCCCGTCACGGTGTTCGAGGCGATGTCGCAGGCCGCGCGCGACAACAACGCCATCAATCTCGGCCAGGGTTTTCCCGACGATCCCGGGCCGGAGGATATCAGGCGCGCCGCGGCCGACGCCGTGATGGACGGCTACAACCAGTATCCGTCGATGATGGGCCTGCCGGAGCTGCGGCAGGCGATCGCGGCGCATTACGGGCGCTGGCACGGTCTTGACCCTCGATCCGCATGACCGAGGTGATGGTGACGTCCGGCGGCACCGAGGCGCTGACATCGGCCATTCTGGCCGTGGTCGAGCCCGGCGACGAGGTGGTGGTGTTCCAGCCGGTGTACGATTCCTATCTGCCGATCATCCGCCAGGCCGGCGGCATTCCGCGGCTGGTGCGGCTGGAGCCGCCGCACTGGCGGCTGACCGAGGAGGCGCTGCACGGCGTCTTCAACCACAAGACCAAGGCGGTGCTGTTCAACAATCCGCTCAATCCGGCCGCCGTGGTCTATCCGCGCGAGGACCTCGAATTGCTGGCGCGGTACTGCCAGGAGTTCGACACCGTCGCGATCTGCGACGAGGTCTGGGAGCATGTGGTCTTCGACGGCCGCGAGCATATCCCGCTGATCACCATTCCGGGCATGCGCGAGCGCACCATCAAGGTCGGCTCCGCCGGCAAGATCTTTTCGCTGACCGGCTGGAAGATCGGCTTCGTCTGCGCCGCGCCGCCGCTCCTGCGCGTGGCCGGCAAAGGTGCACCAGTTCCTCACCTTCACCACCGCGCCCAATCTGCAGGTCGCGGTCGCCTACGGGCTCGGCAAGCCGGCGGACTATTTCTTCGAGCATGCGCAAGGAACTGGCGCGCAGCCGCGACCGGCTGACCAAGGGACTGGAACGCATCGGCTTTCCCGTGCTGCAAATCGCAGGGCACCTATTTCCTCACCGTCGATCTGTCGCCGCTCGGCCTCAACGAGACCGATGAGGCGTTCTGCAAGCGCATCGTCATCGACTACAAGGTGGCGGCGATCCCGGTGTCGGCTTTCTACGAAGAGGATCCGGTGACGTCGGTGGTGCGGTTCTGCTTTTCCAAGAAGGACGCAACGCTCGACACGCGCGCTGGAGCGCCTGTCGGACGCGGTGCATCGCCGCAAGAGGTAGGCGAGATGCGCGACCGAACCGCGCAGTTCCATTGGCTTGATCGGCGCTGGCGCCGCGGTCCTGTTGCGCTCGCCCGCGCAAGCGCAGCAGCGCACCGTCAATTTCTACAACTGGTCGAACTACATGGCGCCGGGGGTGCTGGAGGATTTTACCAGGGAAACCGGCATCAAGGTCGTCTACGACACCTTTGACGCCAACGAGACCCTGGAGACGCGGCTGCTCGCCGGACAAATCCGGCTACGACGTCGTCGTTCCCACCGGCTATTTCCTGCAGCGCCAGATCACCGCAAAAGTGTTTCTGAAGCTCGACAAGTCGAAGCTGCCGAACCTCGCCAACGCCTGGCCGGTGGTGACCCAGCGGCTCGCCACCTACGATCCCGGCAACAATTACGGCGCCAACTACATGTGGGGCACCACCGGCATCGGCTATAACGTCAAGATGGCGCAGAAAGATGCTCGGGCCGGACGCCAAGATCGACAGCTGGGACCTCGAATCGTGTTCAAGCCGGAGAATCTGTCGAAATTCAAGGACTGCGGCATTCACATGCTGGATTCCGCCGACGATATCCTGCCGGCGGCGCTGAGCTATCTCGGGCTCGATCCGAATTCGACCAAGCAGGCCGATCTCGACAAGGCCGCCGATCTCGTCGGCAAGATCAGGCCCTATGTGCGCAAATTTCATTCCTCCGAATATCTCGGCGCGCATGGCCAGCGGCGAGATCTGCTTCGTGGTGGGCTGGTCGGGCGACATCATGCAGGCGCGCAGCCGCGCCGCGGAAGCCAACAACGGCATCGAGATCGGCTACGCCATCCCGAAGGAGGGCGCGCAGATGTTCTTCGACAATCTGGCGATCCCGGCCGATGCGAAGAACGTCGCGGAGGCCTATGAGCTGATCAATTATCTCTACCGGCCCGAGGTCGCGGCAAAGAATTCCGATTTCCTGTCGTATGCCAACGGCAATCTGGCGAGCCAGAAGCTGATCAATCCCAAGATTTTGAACGACAAGAACATCTATCCGGACGAGGCGACGCATGAAGAACCTGTTCGTGATCACCGCCCGCGACCCGGCGACGCAGCGCGTCATCAACCGGCTGTGGACCCGGGTGAAGACGGGGAGGTAGGTCGCGCGGTTGCGACGCCCGGAAAATCGCAGCAGGTTCAGAACTCTGTTCGATACCACCGTTCGGGCGCACCGGAGATTTTGGGATCGCGCGAAGTGCCCATTTAGGGTAGTATTGTTCCGGATATCAGAGCGACCAATCTGCCATGACCGACCATCCTCGTATCGTCGCTGTCTCCAGACGTGCTTGCAGGCAAGCCGGTTATTTTTGGAACCAGGCTCTCGGTTGAGTTCATCATCGGGTTGCTGGCGGAGGGTTGGGGTGAGGCCGATATCCTGGCGAATTACCCAAATCTTTCACACGATGACGTCATCGCCTGTCTCGCCTCATGCGCGTGACGTGCTGAGCACGGAGAGAGTGCATCCGAGCGCGGCGTGAGATGCGGTTTCTCGCCAATGAGAATGTTCCCGGCGCGGCGATAGAGGCGCTTCGGGCTGCCGGAAATGATGTCGCCTGGATCAGGGTAGAGGCTCCGGGTAGCAGCGATCCGGAGGTGTTAGCGCGAGCCGCTCGCGAAAACCGGATTCTGCTCACCTTCGACAAGGACTTTGGTGAACTGGCAAGAACATCGCGATTGCCACCGCAATGCGGTGTGATTTTGCTGCGCGTTCCCATGCCGCGGCCTGATGGTGTTGGTCAGCAACTGACCGACCTCATCATGGCACGCAATGATTGGGCTGGCCATTTTTCTGTTATCGAACCTGGTCGTGTCCGAATGCGGCGATTAGGTAAGTAGCGCTACCGCCACCTTCTGTGCAGCCACAGCCACTGGTCCGGATATTCGCGGATCCAGCCCTCGACCACCGAGGTGACCGCCTGCATGGTGCCCGCGATGTCGACCTTGCCCTGGGCGTCGCGCACCGGCTTTACTTCTTCCGACAATTCGGCGCGAAAGCGGTTGTTGGGCAGGCGGATGATGCGGGTGCCGTGGATCGGGCAGTCGACCTGCCGCAGCAGCCGCGCCAGCATCGGGTTGGCCTTGGTCTTGCGGCCGAAGAAGGTGACGTCGACGCCGTTGGTGAGATACTGGTCGACCAGCATAGCGACGTGCTGGCCGTTCTGCAGGGCTTCGGCGAGCTTGAGCGGCGCCTCGCGGCCCGCCGGGATCAGCGTGCCCATTTTCACCGCGCGGATTTTTTCGATGGCGCGGTCGGCGGACTGGCTGTTCGGGCGGCGGAACAGGATGGCGGCATCGAGGCCATGCGCCACCGCG
This sequence comes from uncultured Alphaproteobacteria bacterium, assembly GCA_963706975.1. GTDB lineage: Bacteria > Pseudomonadota > Alphaproteobacteria > Rhizobiales > Xanthobacteraceae > Bradyrhizobium. The sequence goes on along the minus strand of CAVPOL010000012.1, from coordinate 33,593 downwards.
GCCAGCGCCGGCAATTCCCAATTGCCGAGATGGCTGGCAAAGATCAGCGCCGGCTTGCCGTCGTTCTTGAGCTGGGCGAACAATTCGTGGGTTCGCTGCGGGATTTCGACCCGGCTCAGCTCGGGATGATTGATGTCATAGTCCCAGATATGGTCGAGATGGGCGAACTCGGCGCCGATGCGGCCGAGATTGTCCCAGACGCCGGCCAGGATTTTCTCGATTTCCTCGGGAGATTTTTCCGGAAAGGCGGCTTTCAGATTTTCGCGGCCGATGCGGTCTTCGCGCAGCCGCGGACCGATGAACCGCAAGGCGCGGCCGAAGCCGGTTCGCGGTCTTGATCGGGTCGAACAAGCGCGTGGTGCGCAGCATGCCGATCGTCAACGCGCCGACCGCGGCGTCGCCGAGCGGCTTGGCGGCGTTGCGGAGGCGGAGCTTGGTGCGAAGGACCAGATGGCTCATCGGAACAAGCGTGGCCGGCCGCTAGATCGGTTCGCGCGTCAGGATCAGCGAGGCGTTCTGGCCGCCGAACCCGAACGAATTCGACATCACGGCGGTGACGCGCGCGTCGCGGGCGACGTTCGGGACCACGTCGAAGGGGATCGCGGGATCCGGAATTTCGTAATTGATGGTCGGCGGAATCCGCTGATGCTCGAGCGTCAGCAGCGAGAAGATCGCTTCGACGGCGCCGGCGGCCGAGATGGTGTGGCCGATCATCGATTTGTTCGACGACACCGGAATCTGCATGGCGCGCTCGCCGAACACGGCGGAGATGCCCAGAAATTCCATCTTGTCGTTTTCCGGCGTGGCGGTGCCGTGCGCGTTGATGTGGTCGATCTGCTCGGGCGTCATGCCGGCATCGGCCAGCGTCTTGCGGACGCAGCCGATGATCGGCTTGCCGTCGGGGCTGGAGCGGGTGCGGTGGAACGAGTCGGTCAGTTCGCCGCAACCGGCGACCACGCCGAGGATGGTCGCGCCGCGGGCGACGGCGGAGTCATAGCTTTCCAGCACCAGCGCGCCGGCGCCTTCCGCCATGACAAAACCGTCGCGGTTCTTCGAGAACGGTTTTGAAGCGGCCTGCGGCGGATCGTTCTGGGTCGACAGCGCCGACAGCAGCGAGAAACCGCATCAGGGCTTCCTGGTTGACCGAACCGTCGGTCGCGACGCACAGCGCGGCATCGGTTTCGCCGCGGCGAATGGCTTCGACGCCGAGCTGGATCGCGGTGGCGCCCGACGCGCAGGCGGTCGACAGCGAGATCGGCGATCCCTTGGTGCCGAATTTTTCGGCCAGATGTCCGGCCACCGAGCCGAACATGAAGCGATGATGGTAGTGCGCGAACTTGTCCGCCGCCGCTGATCGCACAGCACGTCGTGACGGTCGAAATCCGGCTTGCCGACGGCGCGGCCGACTTCCAGCCGCTGCGGCCATTCGACCTCGACCGGCGCGACCGCGAGGAACAGCGGTCCCGGGAAAATCGCCCTTGCGGCCGATGCCGGACTGCGCCAGCGCTTCTTCGGCGGCGATGTCGGCGAGCCGTTCGGTCAGGCCGGTCGATGAGGAGGGCTCGACGGTGACGAAATCGACCGTTCCGGCCATCGTCGTCTTCAGGCCGTCGATCGGAAAACGGGTGACGGTGCGGATTCCGGATTCGCCCGCGGTCAGCTTCTTCCAGTTGTCGGCCTTGCCGGCGCCGAGCGAGGTGACGACGCCCATGCCGGTAACGACGACGATCGGCCTGCCGAATTTGTCGCGTGGTGCTGTCATGATGTCCCCGTCGATCCCGCCGCACGTTACTTGCAGAATTTACTTGATGGCCTCGACCAGGGCCATGCCCTCGCCCTGCCAGTGGCCGGCTCCCGTCGACCACAATCTGGGTCGGGGCGCCGACATTTCAACCTCAAGCCCGGTCGGGTCGTTGGGCGGAAACAGCGCGCCGCGCGAGATCGAAAGTGCGGCCAGCGCAAGACCGAGCGGAAACTGGGTTTCCAGGGTGTGGCCGAACGAGGTTCCGGTGGCGCGCACGGCAGCACCGGGATGCGCGCGCAGAAAGGCTTTTTCTTCCGATGTCACCGGCTCGACGCCGGTGGCGCCGGTGATCACCGCGCCGTTGTCACCGGCAACGCCGAGCTTCGACCACAGCGTTTCCAGCGATTTTGTGATCGCGCCGGGCTGCTTGCGCTGCGCGAGGTCGGAAACCACCTTGCTCAGCTTGGCATAGGGCTTGGCGCCGCGCGCCTCGGCATGCTCCCTGGATTCGATCACCAGGAACACGCCGGCGGAGCCGAGCGCAAAGCCGCCATGGTCCTTGTCGCGCGCCCAGACCGGCGCATACTTGCCGTTCAGGTTGAAGTCGCCGAATTCGTACAGGATCAGCAGATCGGTCCGCTCGCCATTATGGGCGGCGCCGACCAGTGCGATGTCGCTCTGGCCGGATTCGATCCGCGCCAGCGCGATCCGCGCCGCGTCGATGGAGGCGGCTTCCTCGCCCATGAAGGTGCGCGAGGTGCCGGAAACGCCGTGGACGATGGCGATATTGCCGGCGAGCAGATTGGAGAGCTGGGCCAGAAACAGCGTCGGCCGCAAATCGTTCATCAGCCGTTCGTTGAGAAAGGCCGGACCGGCATTGCCCTTGATGTAGGCCTGCAGGATGGCCATATCGACCGGGACATCGCGCTCGCCGCCGCCGGCGGCGACGATCATGTCCATCCGCCCGAGGATTTCCTGGTTGCCCTTGACGCCGGCGGAATCCAGCGCAAGGCCGGCGGCATAGGTGCCGATGCGCTGCCAGGCTTCCATCTGGCGCTGGTCGCCTTTTTTCGGGATCTGCGTGTCGAAGCTGACCGGCGCCAGCGGATGCACGATGTAGGGCGCAAAGCGCTTCTCGTCGACATTGACGCGCTGCGCGTTGAGGGCGTCCCAATGCGCGTCGAGTCCTTCGCCGAGCGAGGACACCATGCCGATGCCGGTGATCCAGGCTTCCTTGCGCTCGCTCATGGCGTCATCGCCTGCAGCGGAAAGCCGATCTTGTGCGGCCATCCGCGTCCATGTGGACGCGCAAGGACGGATCGGGGAAGGGGATCTGGCGGAAGGTGAGGTCGGCGCTGCACTTCAATTCTTTGCCGACGCGTCCCTTGGCCGAGGTGACGGCAAAGCCCGAGCCTTCGTGCTCGATCTTCGCTTCGATCGTCAACAGCTGGCCGGGACTGACGAAACCCGCGCATCTTGGCTTCCTTCACCATCGCCAGGAACGGCATGCGCTCGAACTTGGTCACGCCGAGCATCAGCCAGCCGGAGCTCTGCGCCATCGCTTCGGTCAGCAGCACGCCGGGCATGATCGGGAAAGCCCGGAAAGTGCCCCTCGAAGATGGTGTGGTGCTTGCGGGACCTGGGCCTCGACCGTGATCGTCTTCGCTTCGAGATTGAGGTCGACGATGCGGTCGATCAGCTGGAAATAATCGAGTTGCATGGCGGGCGATTAGGCGCCCGCGCGTCTTGGCCGCGACCAGTTCGTCGATCCGCGCGGCGAGGTTCTTCAGCACGAAATACTGCTCGGTGGTGGCCTTGCCGTCGTTGACTTCCTGGGTCCACTTTTCAAGCGGCATCTTGATGCCGAACGCCTTGTCGATGGCAAAGGCGATGTCGAGGAAATCGAGGCTGTCGATGCCCAGATCGTCGATGGCGTGGCTCTCCGGCGTGATCGTGTCGCGCGGGATGTCGCAGGTCTCGGCGATAATCGTGGCGATCTGATCGAATGTAGAAGACATCATTAAGCCTTTGATATATTGGAGATAAATTCGGGACGGCGTGGGACGAGGGTGCGGCGCCCCGGAATGCCCGATCCCCCAGCCGGAGTCGAGTGCCCGTATATCGGAGCGAGGCCCTGAGTTCAATGGAGCCTGGCAGCCGTGGACCGCGGATTTGAGGCGAAACGGGCCAGAAAACCCTAAAAGCGAGCCTCAAATGGTCAGGTTCGCGGCGTGGAAATGTGGGCGCAGTCGCGCCGGCCCATCAGGACGCAGTCCTGGGTCTTGCGCAGATCGGCAATGCTCATCGCCAGCCAGATTCCGATCGCCGTCAGCGCGACGGTGAAGGCGACGGCCGCAAGGTTGGCCAGCATGCGATGGCGGAAATCGTCCGGCTCCTCCCGCGCCTGTTCGAAGCGCGACAGATCCTGGGCCTGCTGTCCGGCGTCCTGCCGCGGCTTGCCCGGGCGGATGCGCCAGGTGCGCGGCCGGAACTTGAGCACGCGGTGCTCGTCGTCCGACGAAATGGGTTGCTGGGTTTTCACTGCTGCCGGTTCCGGCAAATCCTTGCGCCTTGTTTAGCATGCCGTCGCAGCCCTCACGCAAAATTTTGGCATGGCCGAACGCGGCGGTCATTCCCGCAAGGTGCATGGAACCTGGCGTAATCGATCCTGGGCCGCCTTACGAAGTGCGGCGATGCGATGCCGAGCGCCTCGCCTGTGGTCGGACGTTGTTTTGCACTGCAGCGTCTGTGCCGCCGTGGCATATTGGCCGGCATTTCAGAGCGATTTTTGCCGATCAGCCCGGGAGTTCAGCTCATGGCGAATACGCGCGAACCCGTCCTTCAGCCGATTCCGATCCTCTCGCTGCGTCCGACCCAGATGACGGTGGGCATGCGGGAGGTCAAGGAAAAGCGCAAGCGGTGGCGCGAACACACAATTGAAGAAGCAGGGAGAGCTGCTCGGCAAGCATCAGATCCCGGTGGTGCTCGGGCCGGACAAGCGCCATTACGTGGTCGACCATCATCATCTGGCGCGCGCGCTGCACGACGAAGGCGTGAAGGACATTCTGGTCAGCGTGATCGCCGATCTCACCATGGTCGATCGCGACGCGTTCTGGGGCGTGATGGACAACAAGCGCTGGGTCTATCCCTACGACGCCAAGGGCGAGCGCCGGCATTTTCGTGATATTCCCCACACCGTGGCGGACCTCAAGGACGACCCGTTCCGCAGCCTCGCCGGCGAACTGCGCCGGATCGGCGGGTTCGCCAAGGACACCACGCCGTTCAGCGAATTCCTGTGGGCGGATTTTTTGCGCCGCAATCTGTCGCGCAAGCGCGTCGAAGCCGATTTCGACAAGGCACTGGAAAAGGCGCTGGCGCTGGCCAAAGGCAAGGACCGCGGTTTACTTGCCGGGCTGGTGCGGGCCGGCGTCGGACGATTGACTTTCAGGCGGACGGTGGCTTGTCCGGTCGGCGAAACCGGGGACGCTTCCGGCGCCTCGTCCTTGCCACCGAGTGTGCGATGCAGCCAGCGCTCGAGCGGGTGGCCGGCCAGCAGCAGCAGGCCAGCAAGGGCAAGACCGGCGATGACAATTCGCCAGTGCCCGACGCCGCAGGCGATGCCGGCGCAGGCCGCGAGCCATGCGCAGGCGGCGCTGGTCAGCCCGTGACACGTGAAAGCCGATGCTCGCCGCGCACGATCACGCCGGCGCCGAGAAAGCCGATCCCGGTGAGGATGCCCTGAATCACCCGGCTGGTGGCGTCCGAAATTTGCGCGGCGCCGCCTTCGGGTAGCGCCAGCATCACCACCATCGCGGTGGCAAGGCCGACAAGGCCCAGCGTCTTCAGGCCGATCGGCTTGCCGTGCAGGTCGCGATCGAGACCGATCAGGCCGCCGGCCAGCGTGGCGACGCCGAGACGCAGCACGATCTCGGGCCAATCCAGCAAGGCGATTATCTCCGGTTCGGGCGAGGCTGCGCTACTTCGGCAGCCGGCCCATCATGTAAAACTCGTCGTTCGGGCGCATCGCGGTGACATTGGCCATCCGGTTCGACAGCGCAAAGAACGCCGCGATCGCCGCGATGTCCCAGATGTCGTCGTCGCTAAAACCGTGGCGGCGACCGCGGCAAAATCCGCTTCCGAAACCAGGTTCGCCTCGGTCGAGCACCTTCATGGCAAAATCGAGCATGGCGCGCTGGCGCGGCGTGATGTCGGCCTTGCGGTAGTTGACGGCGATCTGGTCGGCGATCAGCAGGGTTCTTCGCGCGGATGCGCAGGATCGCGCCATGCGCGATCACGCAATAATGGCACTGGTTGGCGGCGCTGGTCGCCACCACGATCATCTCGCGCTCGGCCTTTGTCAGCCCGCCGTCCTTGTCCATCAGCGCGTCGTGATAGGCGAAGAAGGCGCGGAATTCGTCCGGCCGATAGGCCAGCGTCAGGAACACGTTCGGCACGAAGCCGGACTTTTCCTGCACGGCGAGGATGCGGCTGCGGATGTCGTCCGGCAGGCTTGTCGATCGCGGGAACCGGAAACGTTTGGCGGCCGGCTGGGTCATGGAGAATCCGGCTGGCCCGCGGATCGGCGGCGGATTTCGATGGCGGTGGCACCGGAAGGTTAGTCGATGGCGCATGCTCAGCGCGACACGCGCAAGCTCATCGCGCAAAGCGGCTTGCTGTCGCAATGAGCGATGAAGACGGTCGGGATCTGAGCGGCCCAGCGAGCGGCTTCTTCAGCAGCGAAAACCGGTCGGGATCGAGGCCCATCGACGGCTGCAGCATCGGCGCTTCCACCGTGCGCGGCTCCATGGTGCGGGCGGCCGGGCGGTCGTTGATGGTCGGATCGTTGGGCACGTCGCGATGCGAGGTGGCGCCGCGCCAGCGCTCCAGCACCGCGCCGACGAAATGCATGTCGTGGCCGGCGGCGACCGAGGGCACGGTGGCGATGGTGGCTTCGCTGCGCGGCAGTTGATGCTGCGGCACTTCCTTGAAGCGCAGCCGCGTCGGCAGCGCCACGCCTTCGCCGAACGCCAGCACCTCGCGGGTGCCGAGCGAGGGCACGAACGACAGCAGATTGGCGGCGGCGTCCGACACCGCCGAGCGCAGCAGCGCCTGGTCGCGGTCGTTGGCCAGCCGCATCGCGAACAGCGTGTTGCACTGGGAGATGATGGTGGCGTCGAGTTCGGCCGGGCGCTGGGTGACGAGGCCGAGATAGACGCCGTATTTGCGGCCTTCCTTGGCGATGCGGCTGACCGCCTTGCGGGTCGGGCCGAAACCGATGTTGCGGTCGGCGGAAGCGTAGCGATGCGCTTCCTCGCAGACGAACAGCAGCGGCGAGACGCCGTCGCTCCACAGTCCGAAATCGAACGCCATGCGGCACAGCACCGACACCACGGAATCGACGACTTCGGCCGGAAAACCGGCGAGCTGCATGATGGTCATCGGCCGGCCGTTGGCCGGGCAGCCGGAACAGATGGCTGATCACTTCGGCCATGGTGTCGCCGCCGACATTGGCGTTGTCGAACATGAAGGCGTAGCGCGGATCGTTGCGCACGGTCTCGATCCGCGAAATCAGCTTGTGATAGATGATGCGGGACGAGCGGTTTTCCAGCTTGCCCATGCGCTCGTCGATCAGCGAGATCAGGTCGACGAGGCGATAGGGCACGGGGGTGTCGACGGTGTAGCCGATCGCCTTGGGATCGATCCGCTTCAGCCCGACCCGGTCGGCGTTCTGGTATTGCGTATAGATGCCCTTCGCCATCGGAATCACTTCGGCGAGGATGTCGAGCTCTTCGGGCACGCCGGGGCGGCCGGCGAACAGCACGTCGACGATTTCCTCGAAATTGAACAGCCAGAACGGCAGTTTCAGATTGCGCGGATTGAGCACCAGCGCGCGGCTGCCGAAGCAGCGGCCATATTCGTTATGGACGTCGAGCAGGAAGACGCGCAAATGCGGCCGCGATTTCGAGGATTTCGTTGAGCAGCAGCGACACGCCGCTGGATTTGCCGACGCCGGTGGAGCCGAGCACGGCAAAATGCTTGGAGAGCATTTCCTCGACATCGACATAGGCGATGACGGAGGGGTCCTGCTGCAGGGTGCCGACATTGATCTGGTCGGAGCCGGTCGGGGCATAGACCGTGCGCAGTTCGGCATTGGTGATGAGGTCGACGGCGTCGCCGATGGTCGGATAATTGGTGACGCCGCGCTGGAATTTGGGGCGCTCCGGGCCGCCGAGGATTTCACCGAGCAGGTCGACGCCGGCGGTGGCGATGTAATTGTCCGCGCTCGGCAGAGCCTCGCAGGACACGTCGGTGATCATGGCGACGATGGTGGAATTGGAGCAGCGGATGCTGACGAAGCGGCCGACGGTGGCCCGCACCTCCGCAAGACCGAGCTGGCTGACGGAGAGAAGTCCGACCCGGGCGAGGGATCCACGTACCGAAATCACGCGTCCGAAGGATGTCACAGTTGTCTAACCTGGCATGTCATGAAGGGTGCGTCTGCTGCGTACTATGACGACAGCCGCTGGAGAAACGGTTAAACGCCCACAGCTCCGGATTGGCTAAATCCGCGATATCGCGCTCTGGGGTTGTTCCTGGACCGCCCGCCCGGCGCGGCGCATCGGTGGATTCCTCTGAAAAATCGAGGTTTTTGGCGCCTATCGGGTTTCTTGTGCCGGATTCCGTTTAACTTGCGGTTTACCAACACCGAAGAGGTTGCTGGTGCGCGGCCCGCTATGGCCATGCCGCATAGAACGGGCCGCTTCTCGCCTGCTCGAGCCGGGCGCGGCGCCGGTAGGCGCCGGGGGAGTCGCCGCGGTGCTTGCGAAAGAAGCGGTTGAAATAGCCGGGGTCGCGAAAGCCGAGGCCATAACCGATCTGCTCGACCGGCAGATCCAGTTGCTGCAGGCGGGTGCAGGCTTCGTGAACCAGCCGTTCGTGGACGATGGCGCGCGGGCTGCGGGCTTTTTCGCGCTTGCAATGCGCATGGAGCTTGTCTTCGGTGACGCCGAGGGCCGCCGCATAGCGCGAGACCGGCCAGCCGTCGCGGTAATGCAACTCGACCAGCTGCAGGAAATTTCCGACCAGCCGGGGGCCGTCGCCGCGCTGCGCAGCCTCGCTGCCGGTTTCGTCCGAGACCACCGAACGCCACAGATGCAGGCTGAGCTGCAGCACATGGGATGAGATCATGGTCATGCTGCCGCGTCCGGGATTACGCAACTCGCGCACCAGCATGAAGCAGGAATTGGCGATGGCGTCGAACGCCTGCGCGATCGGCGGCCCGCTCAGCATCGTCAGCCGGTCGATCGTGCGCCGCAGGTGCAGCGCCTCGGGACTGGCAGCCACCGTCCGCGTCAGCAGATCCTCCGATACGCCGAGGAAGTATCCGCGCCCGCCGGCTTCGACCTGCAAATCGCCTTCGGTCCCGCTGGGCAGCCACAGCAAAGCGGGACCGTCGAGCGTCATGCTGGTTCCGCGCAGCAAAGCGGATCCGTTCCGGGTGGCTATTAAAAGCAGGTGCGAACGGCGGGAAACGTTCGGGCGGACCACCCAATGGCGCGGCGCCAGCCCACCGCCGAATTGCTCCGCCTGCAGGGCTGGGGCCCCGCTCTCGACCAGCCCGGTCAGGCCCGAAATCCTTTGCATCGCGCGACACCTGAGACAATCCGTCGCCCATCGACGGGCATATTGGACGGATTAGTACAATCTTTCCCCGCATCCGTCCAATTCCCACAGGATGGCGCATGACTAGGCTCTCCCGCGTCGAACGCCATCAAGGTGAGCGACAGGATTATCTCTGGGAGGAGAACATGGTGTCACCAGTCGCCCGCCTTGCGGCGGGATTGCTCGCGATCACGGGCCTCGCGGCCTCCGCGCTCGATGCGGCCGCGCAGACGCCGGCGTCGGTCAAGATCGGTTACGCGATCTCGCGCACCGGGCCGAACGCCGGAGGCGCCGCGGTCACGACGATCCCGAACTACGATCTGTGGGTCAAGGAAGTGAACGCCGCCGGCGGCCTCAAGCTCGGCGACAAGCGGGTGCCGATCGAGGTCATTCATTATGACGACCGCTCCAGCGCCGAGGAAGCCGCCAAGGCGCTCGAGCGCCTGATCAGCCAGGACAAGGTCGATTTCCTGCTGCCGCCATGGGGCACCGGTCTCAATCTCGCGGTCGGCGCCATCTTCAACAAGGCCGGTTACCCGCATCTGGCGGCGACTGCGGTCACCGACCGCGCCCCCGAACTGGCAAAACGCTGGCCCAACAGTTTCTGGCTGCTCGGCACCAGCTCCGATGCCGCCAAGACCCTGGTCGACCTGCTGACGAAGCTGCGCACCGAGGGCAAGATCGGCGACACCGTGGCAATGACCAGCGTCGCCGACGGTTTCGGCATCGACTTGTCGGCCGCGGCGCGCCCGGCCTTGACCGCTGCAAAATTCAAACTGGTCTACGACAAGAGCTATCCGGTGGGATCGCAGGATCTCGCGCCTGTCATCAACGAGATCAAGGCATTGAATCCCGACGTCTACATTTCCTTCAGCTATCCGCCGGACACGCTGGGTCTCACCGAGCAGGCCCGCATCGCCGGCTTCAATCCGAAGATCTTCTACACCGGCGTCGGCACCGCGTTTCCGCTGTTCAAGGCGCGTTTCGGCGCCAACGCCGAGGGTGTCATGGGCATCGGCGGCTGGAGCGGCGACAGCCCGGCGATCAAGGATTATCTGGCGCGGCACAAGGCGTCGGCCGACAAGGGCGCGGAGCCGGATCGCTGGGCCAGTGCGGTGACCTATGCCAGCCTGCAAATGCTGCAGCAGGCGATCGAGCGTGTCGGCAAGATCGATCGCGAAGCCGTGATCAAGGATCTGCAGACCGGGACGTTCGACACCGTGATCGGCAAGGTCAAGCTCGAGAACAACATGCCGACGAAATACTGGTGGGTCGGGCAATGGCAGGGCGGCGAATTCTACGGCGTCGGCCCGGCCGGCAATGAAGGCGCCCGCGCCGCTGTTGTGCCGAAGCCGGCCTGGAAGGCGCAGTGACACGCCGTCACTGCGACCTTGCGCCTGAACCGAGATGACGAACGCGGTCCTCACCGGGCTGATGCTCGGCGGCATGTACGCGCTGATCGCCATGGGGCTGACGCTCCAATATGGCGTGGCGCGGATCATGAACCTGTCCTATGGCGAGGTGCTGGTGGCGGGCGCCTTTGCCTCCTATGGGCTGTTCGCGGGCTGGGCGTTCAGCCCGCTGGCCGGCCTCGCGTTCGTCATCCCCCTGAGTTTTGCCGTCAATTACCTCGTCTATCGGGTGCTGCTCACGCCGCTGGTGCGGCGTGCGCGCACCCGTGACGCGCTGGAGGTCGACAGCATTTTGGCGACGTTCGGCATTGCCTTCATCGCCGAGGGCATCATGCTCGCGATTTTCGGCGGCGCCTATTACAGCTATTCCTATCTCGCCATTCCTGTCGCCGTGTTCGGCGAAACCCTGGCGCTGAACCGGCTGATCGCCTTCGGTCTCGCCGTTATCGTCGGCCTCGCGCTCTATCTCGCGCTGACCCGCACCCGCATCGGCACCGCGATCCGCGCCGTCGCGGTCGATCCCGCAGCCGCCCGACTGGTCGCGATCGATGTCGCAAAAATATCGGCGCTGGCGTTTGCGCTGGGCGGCGCGCTGGTCGCCGCTGCCGGCGTTCTGATCAGCATGTTCCTGACCTTCAGCGCCACCTCCGGCGTCGTGTTCACGATGAAGGCGCTGATCATCGTGGTGATGGGAGGTGTCGGAAATCTGCTGGGATGCCTGGTCGCCGGCCTGGCGCTGGGGCTCAGCGAGGCGCTGGTGGCAACCTTCATCGATCCCGGGCTGACGCTCGCGGTCAACTTCGCGCTGTTTCTCGGCGTGCTGCTGGTGAAACCGGCCGGCCTGTTCGGGCGGGCGCAGCGATGACGCCGTGGCGCGCAACGCTCGGCGCAGCCATGCTCGCCGGCCTGATCGTGCTGGCGTTTTTGCCCGCCTGGATCAATGCCTATCATCTCGCGCTGGCGATCAGCCTGTTGCAGTTCACCGATTCTCGCCACCGCCTGGGGCATGTTCTCCGGTCCGACCCGCTACGTGTCGCTGGCGACCACGGCGTTCTTCGGCGTCGGCGCCTATACGGTGGCCGTGCTCGGCGAAGTCCTGAGCTGGCCGCTGGTGCTGGCGATCGCCGCCGTGATCGGCGCCATGATGGCGGCGATCGTGGGCCTTTCGACGCTGCGGCTCAGCGGCGTGCATTTTGTCATCTTCACCTTCGGTCTCGCCGAACTGGTGCGCCAGCTCGTGGTCTGGTTCGAGGTCAACAAATCCCGCGTGCTCGGACGTTACGTGTTCGTCGATATCACCCAGCGCGATATCTACTGGCAATTGCTGGCGCTGGCCGTCGCCGTGTTCCTCGATCGGCTTCTTCATCGCCCGCTCGCGGCTCGGCTTTGCGCTGCGCATCATCGGCGAGGATGAAACCGTGGCGCAGCATTGCGGCATCGACACCACGGTGGCGAAGGTCGCGCTGTTCACCATCAGCGCCACCGCGATGGCGCTGGTGGGCGCGATCATGGCGCCGCGATGGACCTATATCGAGCCGTCGATCGCGTTCAATGCGACGATCTCGTTTCAGGTCGTGATCATGGCGCTGCTCGGCGGCGCGCACCGGCTGTGGGGACCGGTGCTCGGCGCGGTGCCGCTGACGCTGCTGTTCGAGTTCCTGACCGCGCGTTTCCCGAGCACCTCGACCCTGTTCATGGGCATCGTGTTCCTGCTGATCGTCTACGCGCTGCCATCAGGCGTGGTCGGCCTCTGGGAACGCTTCGGCGGCTGGCGGCCGCGACGCAGCGATCGCGCAGAAGGTGCCGACGTGATGCAGTCAGCTTCACCCGTGCTGGAGATCGGGGCGCTGACCCGCGCCTTCGGCGGGCTGGTCGCCGTCAATGCGCTCGATCTCACCGTACGATCCGGCGAAATCGTCGGGCTGCTCGGTCCGAACGGCTCGGGCAAGACCACCGCGCTCAACCTGATTTCGGGCGTGCTGCGTCCGGATTCCGGCACCATCCTTTTTGCCGGGCAGCCGATCCAGGGCCTGGCCTCACATCGCGTCGCCCGTCTTGGCCTCGCGCGCACCTTTCAGCTGGTCCGCGTCCTCAACGGCATGAATTGCGCCGACAACGTCAAGGCGGGGCTGGCGTTTCACAAGCCGCATCTCGGCCGCGCCGAGATCGACGAGACAGCGAACCGGCTGCTGCAGCGTGTCGGGCTGGCCGGGCAGGGCGCGCGTCCGGCGTCCGAACTCACCTATATCGACCGCAAGCGGCTCGAACTCGCGCGCAGCCTCGCGCTGAAACCGCGGCTGCTGATGCTGGATGAATGGCTGGCCGGGCTCAATCCGTCGGAATTGCTGATCGGAATCGAATTGATCCGTTCGCTGAAGGACGAGGGGCTTTCGATCCTGCTGGTCGAGCATGTGATGGATGCGATCCGCTCGCTGTGCGATCGCTGCGTGGTCATGAACAGCGGCCGCAGGATCGCCGAAGGCAGTGCGGACGAGGTGCTGTCCGATCCCGTCGTGGTCGAAGCCTATCTCGGAGCGCCGGCCGATGCTTGAGATATCCGCCCTCAGCGTGACCTATGCCCAGCACCGCGCGCTGAGCGACGCCGCGCTCAGCGTCGGCCGTGGCGAGATCGTGGTCATTCTCGGCGCCAACGGCGCCGGCAAAACCTCGCTGATGAAGGCCATTGCCGGCATCGTTCCCAGCCTTCCCGGCAAGCGGATCGATCTTGCCGGCCGCGACCTGTCGCGGCTTGCCGCCCACGAGATCGTGGAAGCGGGCCTCGCCTCGGTGCCGGAAGGCCGCGGCATCTTTGGTGAACTGACGGTGGCGGAAAACTTGCTGCTGGGCGCCAATCCCCGGCGCGCCCGCGACGGCGAGGGGGAGAGGCGGCAGCAGGTGCTGTCGCTGTTTCCGCGTCTCAACGAGCGGCTGACGCAGATGGTGCGCACCATGAGCGGCGGCGAACAGCAGATGGTGGCGATCGGCCGCGCGCTGATGTCGAACCCGGACATTCTGCTGCTCGACGAGCCCTCGCTCGGCCTGTCGCCGCTGATGGTGCGCGAATTGTTCGCCGCACTTCGAAAAGTGCGTGAGACCGGCGTCGGATTGCTGCTGGTCGAGCAGAACGCCAAGGAAAGCCTCGCGCTCGCCGATCGCGGCTATCTGATCGAGAACGGCAAGATCGTCGGCAGCGGCAGCGCTGCACAACTGAAATCCGACCCCGCCGTGCAGCGCGCCTATCTCGGCGGCTGGCCGGCGCGGTCTGCCAACCAAAAACATTAGCGGATGCAACTGGAGGAGACGACCATGAACCAGATCAGCCTGCTGCTCGAAAACAGGACGTTCAAGCTATCGACGGCGTGACCTTCGATCGCCTCAATCCGATCACGGGCGACATCGCGACCCGCGCTGCTGCAGCGCAGATCGCGGATGCGACCCGCGCCGCGGACGCCGCCGCGGCGGCGTTTCCGGCCTGGTCGGCGACCGGCCCCAACCAGCGCCGCATGATACTGTTGAAGGCAGCCGATGTGCTGGCCGGCAAGGCGCCGCAGTTCATCGCGCTGATGGCTGCCGAGACCGGCGCCACCGCCGGCTGGGCCGGCTTCAACGTCAAACTCGCCGCCGACATGCTGCGCGAGGCGGCGTCGATGACGACGCAGATTTCCGGCGAGGTGATTCCGTCCGACAAGCCCGGCTGCATCGCGATGGCGATCCGCCAGCCCGCCGGCGTGGTGTTCAGCATCGCGCCGTGGAACGCGCCGGTCATTCTCGGCGTCCGCGCGCTGGCGCTGCCGCTGGCCTGCGGCAATACCGTGGTCCTCAAGGCCTCCGAAATCTGCCCCGGCACCCACCGGCTGATCGCCGAATGCCTGCGCGAGGCGGGGCTGCCGCCGGGCGTCGTCAACGTCATCACCAATGCGCCGGAAGATGCGCCGGCCCTGATCGAGGCACTGATCGGTCATCCCGCGGTCCGCCGCATCAATTTTACCGGCTCCACGCGCGTCGGGCACATCATCGCGCTGACCGCGGCAAAATATCTAAAACCGGTACTGCTCGAACTCGGCGGCAAGGCGCCGCTGATCGTGCTCGACGACGCCGACATCGATGCCGCGGTGGCCGCTGCCGCTTTCGGCGCCTTCATGAATCAGGGCCAGATCTGCATGTCGACCGAGCGCATCGTGGTCGACCACAAGATCGCCGACGCCTTTGTCGCCAAATTCGCCACCAAGGCGGAAACGCTGGTGGCCGGCGATCCCCGCACCGGCAACGCGCCGCTCGGCTCGCTGATCGGCACCGATGCTGCCGACCGCATTCAGGGCCTGATCAAGGACGCCGTCGGCAAGGGCGCCCGCGTCGTCGCCGGCGGCAAGGTCGAGGGCACGCTGATGTCGGCCACCGTGGTCGACCACGTCACAACCGCGATGCGGATCTATGGCGAGGAATCGTTCGGCCCCATCGTGACCATCGTGCGGGTCGATGGCGTCGATGAGGCGGTGCGGGTCGCCAACGATACCGAGTACGGCCTGTCGGCGGCGGTGTTCGGCCGCGATATCGCGCGTGCGCTCGGCGTCGCCAAGCGGATCGAGTCCGGCATCTGCCATGTCAACGGACCGACCGTGCATGACGAGGCGCAAATGCCGTTCGGCGGCATGAAGGCTTCGGGCTACGGCCGCTTCGGCGGCAAGGCCGGCATCGCCGAATTCACCGAACTCAGGTGGATCACGATCGAGACCGGCCCGCAGCATTATCCGATCTGATACTCACGATGTGAGATCGGTGAGTCTGGGAGGATCTGTCGGTACTCTGCGGAGGCATATTGAACGCCGCGATCGGAATGATGGATCAGGCCCGCGCCCGGGCGCTGTTGCTTGATCGCCATCCGCAAGGCAGCCAATGGCAATTCAGCGCGCAGATGATCGGCCATTGCCCAGCCCACGATGCGGCGGCTGTAAAGGTCGATGACAGCCGCCAGATACAACCATCCCTGACCGGTCTCGATATAGGTGATGTCGGCGAGCCAGATTTGATTGCGCGCGGCGGCCGAGAATTTGCGGTCAAGCAAATTCGGGGCGATGGGAAAGCCATGGCCGCTATCGGTGGTGCGGCAGCGCCTGGGCTTGACCATGATGGCCCGAATGCCATGGTAGCGCATCTGTCGTTCGATCCGGCCGCGGCTTGCGCCATGCCCTTTCGTTCTGAGCTCGGCGTGAATGCGCGGGCTGCCATAGCGGCCATGGCTGTCGCGATGAACCCGCTTGATGTTCGCCAGCAACTCGCGATTGGCAACCGATCTTGAGCTCGCGCGATTCTTATCCGTACGATCGGCTCAGTACAGAGCCGTCAGTCCGAGTTCCTTGCTACGATTTCGGAGGCGTGGAGAAAGAGGTTAGTCGTCCGAAAGGAGGTGGCGTATTGAACTTTCAGCTATAAGGTGTCAGATTGGGGGAGGTCCAGTCGCTTGCTGCCCATGCTTCGAGACGCCCGTCTTCGCTGCGCTTCGCCGGGCTCCTCAGCATGAGGTTGGGGGTGTTTCAGCAAGCCAAACCTCATGCTGAGGAGCTTGCGAAGCAAGCGTCTCGAAGGATGGGAAGCATTGACTTTCGTGCAGTGCGGCATCCTTCGTGCATGCCTGCGCTGCGATTGACCACGCCATACCCAGGCTGTATCCCTCAAGGAAGCAATTTCCTCCGCGGGGCAACCCGTTGTTGGAACAACAAGAAACCGGGCAGGGTGGAACGCGATGAATCGCGGCGTCGAATCTTGAGCGGACTGGCGCGGCCGTCCGCGATCGCTCCCTTCCACGTCAGGAACTACCGCTTCCAGTGGCCCGCCGACCTGCTCACCTCCTGGGCGTTCGAGATGGAGACGCTGATCCTCGGCTGGTACATCCTGGTCGAGACCGGATCAGTGCTGCTCTTGACGGTGTTCGCCTCGCTCAATTTCGTCGGCACCCTGATAGCGCCGATGTTCGGCGTGGTCGGCGACCGCATCGGCCACCGCGACCTGCTGGCGATGATGCGTGCGACTTATGCGGTGCTGGCCACCGTGCTGATGGTGCTGGCGCTGACCGGCTATCTGAGCCCGCTCTATGTCATGATCATCGTCGCGATCATGGGGCTGGTCCGCCCGTCGGATCTCGGCGTGCGCGGCGCGCTGGTCGCCACCATCATGCCGCAGAATCTGTTGATCGGCGCCATCAGCCTGTCGCGCACCACCATGGATTCCGCGCGCATCGCCGGGGCCTTGAGCGGCGCCGGCCTGTTCGCAGCACTGGGCATGGGCCCGGCCTATGTCGCGATCGCCAGCCTGTATGTCGTATCGACTCTGCTGACGCTGTGCGTGGTGGCGCCTTCAAAGCCGCACCCGGCCGATGAGGCCACCGGCGCAGCACTGCTGCGCTCGCCGATGCGCGACCTCAAGGAAGGCGTCGCCTATGTCTGGACCAGCCCGCGGATGCTGGCGGTGATCTGGATCGCGTTCCTCGCCAACCTCACCGCCTATCCCCTGACCAACGGCCTGCTGCCCTACATCGCCCGCGATATCTACGGCACCAACCAGACCGGGCTCGGCTATCTCTCGGCGAGTTTTGCCGTCGGCTCGCTGGTCGGCTCGATCGCGCTCAGCCTGATCCGCGGCCTGCGCGTCGCCCGCCTCATGATCGCCGCCACCGTGATGTGGTACGCGACGCTGTTGGTGTTCGCACAGGTGCAGAGCGTGCCGGTCGCGATGGTCTGCCTGACGCTGGCCGGTTTTGCCCAGAGCCTGTGCATGATCTCGCTCGCGGTGATCCTGATGCGCACCGCCAGCGAACATTTTCGCGGCCGGGTGATGGGCGTGCGCATGCTGGTGATCTACAGCCTGCCGCTCGGCCTGCTCGCCGCCGGCAGCCTGATTGGCGAAATCGGCTTTGCCGCCACTGCCACGCTCTATGCGGTGGCGGGGCTGGCGCTGATGATGGCGGTGGTGGTGCATTGGCGCGCGGATCTTTGGCACGTGCATGCGCCGGCGAATGCACGGTAGAGGCAGGCTGCCGAACCCGGGTCGTTTCGGCCGGCGTTATTTCGTCGGGATCGAGGTCGTGTCGGAGTTCTTCCACAGGATCGATCGGACGTAGGTGTAGCCGGCATCGAGCACCAACCAGAGCGCGAGAAACGCCAGGCATTCCCGGGCGAAGCCCCAACCTCTGAAGTACAGCGATGCAATGACAAACGATACCAACAAAGGCGGCGCCTGGACCGAGAGCAGGGTGCGCAGCGAGGAATTGCGAAGCAGCGTATTACATCGGCACTCCAGGTGAGTTTGATCGAGACCGGCGTGATGGGTTGCCTCCGCTAATCGGAACAAGCAAAGCAAATCACACTCAACCTTCGCTTGCAACTGCGGCAAAATCGTCATTCGCGCTCATGCGATAACCGGATGACATTTCACAGGCGCAGCCGGGTGCCGACCGGCTGCCTCAATGCGGCAAGCGTCGAGCGGCAAGACGGGACGATTTGGCCGCGGTAGGCGTCGTCGCTGTGGTGCATTGGCGCGCGGATTTGTGGCATATGAACGCGCCGGCGAATGCGAGATAGGGCTACAAGCACGTCGGTCTGTTGAAAGTTCCGGGTGGCAGCCGAGCGGCAATCGCAGCCTTGGTAACGACTGGCAAGCGAGGTACTTGCGACCCAAATCATCCCAATGGTAGTGTGATCCACCAGGTTCAACCGAAGAATCCTTGTGATTGATCTTGATGGTTGGCTGGTTTGCGCTACGCTTGGGAGAACGCGAAGTGGCCGAGGCGGAGCATGAAATCGTTCTGCAGATGGAAACAGCGGAAGGCGGCTTTCGTTGCCTTGGGTTCTCGGGCGTTCCGGCAGCGCGCCGCAGCTGGATTTCGATAGTATCATCGGGATCGGACACCGGGCGCAGGCTCGTTGGTGATCTCGCCGCCGAGTTGGAAGCGGTGCTGCTCGGATCGAGTCCGCAGATAACGCGCGTCGAACTCAACTCCTGCCCCGCGCCCGCCGACATGGCGCCGTCGGCGCAATCGGACCGGCTCAAACTATTGGTGCTGGTCGGCAGCAACGATTGCCGATTCCAGGACCAACGATGGTACGAGACTTGGGGTTCCGACGACGATCAATCGCGCATGATGGTGGTCCCGCAGCCCGGCAAGTATGAAGACCAATTCGATCCGACAATCGGAGACGAACATCTGCTGCGTCGCATCAACGCCTCGACCTGGAAGAATACGATCGCGGAGGTGCTTCCATCAGTCCTTGCTCGTGCCGAGATAACTTCCAGTATAAGCCGGGTTTTCATCAGCTACCGGCGGCTGGAGACCCTGCCTGCCGCGCTGCAATTGTTCGACCGGCTGGTTCACGAAGGGTTTGATGTGTTCCTGGACCGCTTTTCGATTCCGCCGGGATATGATTTCCAGCGGAGGTTAAGCCAGCAGTTGCAGGACAAATCCATGGTCGTCCTGCTGGAATCCAAGTCGCTTCGGGTTTCGAAGTGGACGCAGCATGAGATAGATTTTGCCAAACGGCACCGTCTGGGCATGCTTGCGTTGCAGATGCCTGACGTAAAGGACGATGCAGCGCTCGCTTCCATCGCACCTGATGCGCGCGAACGTTTGACGGCGGCGGATTTTGTCGGACCTCCGAGATCCGTTGCGGACCCCTCAGGCTCCGGTTCGGTCGATGAATGGCCCGAACTCACGACTGAGGCCATCCGTCGCGTCGTGGCGCGGGTCAAGACGAGCCACGCCCAGGCATTGTTCCGACGACGGCACCGACTGAGGGGAGATGTTATCGCGGCGTTGAATGCTGAGAATGGCGTCAAAGCCACGGGCGGAGCTGTCGGAGCCATGCGTGTGATTTGTGGTTCGCAGGAACATATCATCTGGCTGACGACCCGCCCTCCGGAGGTCGACGATTTTCGTTCACTTCATGGCGCGCATCTTGCGCGAACCAGTCCCACGCCGGGATCGCGTGCCATTATTGTGGGCCCACAATCCGCTGTTGAACCGGATGGTCAGAGTCGACTTCGCTGGCTGCGCGAGGTGAGCCAGTGCCTGCTGTTCGACGAGGGAAAATTGCAGGATTTTGCGCGCCGGCTGGCCAAGGGGGACTGGCCATGAAGGAGGGCGATGTCATCTTTCTTTCGGCGAGCGTCCCGGTTCGAGAGGGGTGGGTCGAGGGCGCCAAATCCGCCGAGATCGAGGAAGCCATCGTCAGCGTCGCCAGGGCGGTTTTTGCCCGGAAAGGGCGGCTGTTGTTCGGCGGCCATCCGAGCGTATCGCCGCTCGTCGCTGCAGTGGCAGGCGAGTACTTTGCCGCTGATCCCGGGCGAAATCTCCGGCCTGTCGTCACCTTCCAGTCCCGGTTCTACGATGGCCGGTTGCCCGATGAAACCACCGAGATGGTGAGGATGGGATGGTCAACGATCGAATGGACTCCGAGGGTTTCGGGTCGCACGGATGTTGATCCCGGGCCAAGTCTCCGATTGATGCGCCAGCAGATGCTGGGGGCGGGGCACCCCTCGCGGCACGGCTTGAGACCGCCAATAGCGATGATAGCCATCGGCGGAATGGAAGGAGTCCGCGACGAAGCCAGCATATTTCTACATGACCGCGTTAACTGGCCCCTCCCAAGCCTGCCGAGAGTTCTACGCATTCAAGAGTGGCGGCGGCGCTGCTGCCCGCCTGCTCGAACATGATCCGGCGGGCAAGTGCTTGTGGCCGGGAATGACACCTGAGCCCGACGCTCTTGAGACGTTGCTCGGCGGTTTGCGGAACCGGGATATTCTCGACGTCGAGGGTGTTTGGCGGGCAAACTTCGGCGACAATTTGCCAAAGGGAATTCCGTTTGAACCATACGCGGCCATGGCACAGTGGTTGTTGGACGCGTTGCCATCCATCGTTCGCTGAAATTATTAAGAAGCTTCTTGTCATGGCAGTAGTCTCCAAAGAACCGCCGTCACATTCCGTGTATCAGAGGATGGATGGAATTCTTATCAGGCTGGGCCGGATCCAGCTGTCATCTTTTGTGCCCGGCCTAGAAGACCTTTCGGAAGAGCAACTCGATAGTGAACCGGATATCGGGTTTTCTTGCGCAGCGCAGGTCTGGCGCCACTGTACTACCTCGCGGGCATTTTTTTTCTTCTCTTCTTCGATGGGCACTGGACCGGCTACGCAGTCATGTCTGTTGGCTTAGCGCTTCAGGTATCCTCCATCTTCGGCCTTCGGCTTGTCATGCAGGCGCGGCAGCGCGCATCATCACAGGCTGATACCGCGCGGGCCGGAGATCCCACATTTCGTGATGTCGAGCGCATTCGATCCGAACGCGCTGGACTCGAAGAGCGCCTTTTTCAGCGCAATCTGATGGACGAGTTCGCTCTCAAGGCGTTCGAATGGCGCGATATCCAGTTCTTCGAGGATGGCGGTTACCGGTTTGCGCCGCGTACCAACGTACTGTTGGGCAAGAACGGGTACGGCAAGACGCTGCTGTTCCGGAGCCTGACGGCCATGCTGCAAAGGGACTCCGACTACAGCGCGCTGCTTCTCGCAAAAATTGATAAATCATCCGCGGGATCGGGCTCTGGCCCCGGCGGGCGGCTACGGGTGGAAGTGACGCGCAACGGCAACACCGAAGAGATTGCCCGAGACGCTACATATTTCGAAGATTCCAGGGCACCCGTCGGCAAAATTCCCATGCTCGCAATTCCCGATTCCCGGTTTCTCAATCGCACACGTCGGACCGTATCGGGTGCGGCGTCTACCAGCGAGGAACTGGCAAGCAGCGGCGCACGGAATTATTTGACGCAGGAGCCATATGAGAACATCGTGCAGGATTTGCTGACGCAATTGTGTCTCGATTATCTTGAGCCTGTCGGCCTTACGGGCGCGCGAGGTTTCGACCGTCAGATTTTCCGCCTAGTGGAGGATGTCGTCGGTGAGCTGACGGACGATAGGGAATTCCGTTTCGAGGAAATCAAGAGAGTGGGGACCGGTGGTTTCGAAATTCTGGTCCGTAGCGGCGGCACCCAGAATGTTGCAATTCCGATCCAGTCCGCATCGCAGGGGACCCTGTCGATCGTCGCCATCTTCGGTCTGATCTACAGCTTCCTGCATTCGCGTTGGCCGGAGTTGAGCGAAGACAGGATATCGACCGGAGCGGCCATCGTGCTCATCGACGAGATCGATGCGCATCTGCACCCCAGCTGGCAGCAGAAACTGCTGGGAATGCTCACGCGAA
The DNA here is from genome assembly GCA_963706975.1 of uncultured Alphaproteobacteria bacterium. GTDB lineage: Bacteria > Pseudomonadota > Alphaproteobacteria > Rhizobiales > Xanthobacteraceae > Bradyrhizobium. Next base: position 11,535 of record CAVPOL010000012.1, on the reverse strand, counting down.
GGTTTCCCAACGTGCAATTCATCGTATCTGCCCACAGCCCGGCCATCGTTGCGGGCTGCGACAAGGGCGAGGTCTCGGTGTTGCGCAGGCGGCCAGGTAAGGGAAAATTTTACGTCGATACGCTGCCGGAGGATTTCCTTGGCGCTAACGCCCAGGATCTCTACAAGCGGGTGTTCGAGATCGAGGATGTCGACAGGCTTTATCTGGAATTCACCGCCAAGGGATCGAGCGGACGGGAGGAACGCGAGCGCGAAATTGAGCGATTGCAAAAGAAAAAGCGCCGATCGGCACAGGAGGAGGAATCGCTAAATCAGCTGTTGCGCGAAACCAGGCTGGTCGGTCGCGCGGAGGAAGCGCGCGAACAACGCCTCAAGTCTGCACGCGACGAAACTCAATTGGCGATGCTGGATGATGAAGTGGAACGGCTCCGGTATGGTTTGAAGAAAAGAGACGACGAAATTGAAAAGCTGACGTCAACCCTGAAGGAGCGCGAAGGTGAAATCGAACGGCTCAAATTGAGTAGCGGCAAGCCTGCGGGAGAGGCGAACGATGCCACGCGACTACCATGACGACCTGATCCGACTCTATGCTGGCAACCTGGCCGCGAGCTTGCCCAACGTCGCTGCATTCCAGCAACTTTGCACGGAATTTGCTCAGGACGCCTCTTTCCTGGCCGAGCGTCACCGCGTCGAGCTTGCCAAGACCAAATTGGAGACCGTTCTTGAACGGCAAATGCCGCCGCAGCAGGTCGTTCAAAAGGCGATACAGTTTCTGATCCAGACTCGGGGCAATAACCAACAGCGCGATCTGTGCCACGAACTGATTGTTGCCGGATACAGACCCCGATGGACGGAGGCGCGGCAACGCTATTTCGACGACGCCTGGAAGATGATCAAGCTGGAGTATGACTACTTTCTCTCCTTTACGTCACGCTATCCGCCCGGCGTGGCGGGCGACAACCCGATCAATACCGCCTATCAGCAATTCATCATCTCGGAAATCGGTGTCGATGAATACAACAAAGCGGACCGCAAGAAACAGAATCTTCTGGCGTCGGCGGTACAACGGTTGCTGTCGCAGCCGCGGATGAAGGGGTTTTATTTTCCGCACACGCAGTACGACAACACGGTGACTGAGAAAAAACTGGAAGAAGCCTGCGACAACAGCTTGGTTTTCGTGCAACTCGTTCAAACGATCATGTTCGATCCGCCTGCAACCGGAACGAATTTTTGCTTCTTCGAATGGAATCGAGTCCAAACTCAGTTCGCGGAGGCCGACAAGGACAGGCGTATTCTCTTCGTCGTGGCTGCGCAGGATCGAAACGTCTTTCTGGGTGTGCTGCCGTTCTACGAATATGATCTTTGGCACGATCATATCAGGCGGAAGGATCCGCCCTATCTTCCTGAAGTGCAATTCTACAGCGAGGCGACGCTGCGGGAGGTCAAGAGGACGTTTCAGGACAAGATGGTGCCGGAAATCAGAGCGGCTTGGTTCCGCCTCATCGAAGGCGCCCCATAGCGGGGCCCAAGGTTGCGTCCTGGACGGCGATTGCCATGTGCTCCTATCGCTAATTTGGCCGCGCAACGGGGTTCGTAGCGTCACCCATGCTCTTTGTTGACTTGACCCCATCTTTTGTACGATAGTACAAATAGTATGATGCGCAACCCTCCCACAAGACCCCCGCGGCCCGCAAGCCGAATTTGCGGGAGGCGATCCTCGCTGCGGCCGAAGAGTTGTTTTCGACCAACGGTTTCAATGCTGTGTCGATTTGGGACATTGCCCAGGCCGCGGGCGCCAATCCCGGCAGCGTGACCTACCATTTCAAGACCAAGGACGGCCTGCTGCTGGAAATATACCAGCGTCACTGCGGGCCGATGAACCGTCGGCGCTCCGAATTGCTGGCCGCCGCGCGCCGTGTGCGCGATCTGCAGGACCGGTTGGAAGCCATCGTTCGCGCCTATGTGCTGCCGGCATTCTCCTCGGGCAGCGATCTGGCCGGCGGCGGCGCGCGGTTCACGCGGCTGCGCGCGGTCATGTCGGCCGAGGGCAATGAAGTCGCGCGCCAGATCATTGCGCAGACCTTTGACGATACCAGCCATGCCTTCATCGATGCCATCCACGAAAGCCTGCCGCATATTCCGCGCACCGAGATCGTCTGGCGCAGCCATTTTTTGCTCGGCGCGCTCTACTACGCGCTGGTGACGCCCGGCCGGGTGTCGCGGCTATCGCGCGGCGGCGCCGACGGCGCCGATGCCGGCCACGCCATCGAACAGCTGGTGCGCTCGACCGTGGCTTCGTTCCAGGCCCCGCCGCTCGATCAGCCCGCGCCGTCGCGATCCGCGGCACCCAACAAGACCTGAAGGCCAGGGAAAGGCCAAGCCCGACCGGGCCATCGCAACCATGCTCAAGCCGACTATTCCCGGACCCGATCCGGACACCAGAACTCCGTCATTCAAGCTGCCTGCGCTGGCCTGCGATGCGCATTGCCATATCTTCGGGCCGGACTCGAAATATCCCTATGCGGCGGATCGGCCCTACACGCCGCCCGATGCGCCACTGGAAGATTTTCGGGCCCTGCATGCCAAGCTCGGCGTCGGCCGCGCCGTGATCGTCAATGCCAGCGTGCATGGCACCGACAACCGCGTCGCGCTCGATGCCATCGCCGCCAGTGGCGGCGCCTACCGGGCCGTTGCCAATCTCGACGGCGGAATGAGCGAGCGCGAATTGCGCGCTCTGCACGAGGGCGGCTTTCGCGGTTGCCGGTTCAATTTTGTTCGACATCTCGGTGGTGTTCCCGACATGCGGGCCTTCGATCGCATTATCCAGATGATCGCGCCGATGGGCTGGCACGTCGATCTGCATTTCGATGCGATCGATTTGCCGGAATATGCCGCCATGCTGGCGCGGTTGCCTCTGCGTTACACCATCGACCATATTGGCAGGGTAAAGGCCGCTGATCGGCCTCGACCAGCTTCCGTTCAGGACGCTGATCGACCTGATGGCGCGCGACGAAAAATGCTGGGTCAAGGTTTGCGGCTGCGAGCGGGTTTCGTCGCTTGGACCGCCGTTCCACGACGCGGTGCCGTTCGCGCGCCGGATCATCGAGACCGCGCCGGACCGCGTGATCTGGGGCACCGACTGGCCGCATCCCAACGTCAAGGCGATGCCGAACGATGGCGATCTCGTCGATCTCATTCCGCTGTTTGCGCCGGAACCGGCGCTGCAGCAGAAGATCCTGGTCGATAATCCCGCAATCCTGTTTGAATTCTGATGCGCGCGCGGCTTTCACACATCGGGTTGCGATACCAGGCTTGGTGGCCCTGGCCGCCCTGCTGCTGATGCCGCACATCGCGCGCGCGGAAAACTTATCCGAACCGGCCGGTGCGGCTGATCCTGCCGTTCGGCCCCGGCGGGGTCGCCGACGTCACCGCGCGGATCGTCACGGAAAAGCTGGGTGAAAAGCTCGGGCAGCGCTTCATCATCGAGAACATGCCGGGCGCCGGCGGCATCAATGCCGCCCGCGCCGTGCTGTCATCGCCGGCTGATGGCCACACGCTGGCGCTGCTGAGCAACGGCACCGCGATCTCGGTTTCGCTGTTCAGGAACCTGAACTTCGATCCGCTGACGGATTTTGTTCCGGTCTCGAGTCTCGGCACTTTCGATTTTATTTTCTTGACCAAGGTGGATTCACCGTACCGGACGCTGGCTGATTTTATCGGTGCGGCGAAGCAAAGGCCCGGCGCGCTCAATGTCGGCACCATCAACGTCGGCTCGACCCAGAACCTCTCGGCGCAGCTGTTCAAATCGACCGCCGGCGTCGACGTTACCATTATTCCATTCCGCAGTTCGCCGGATGTGCTGATCGCGCTGCTGCGCGGCGACATCCAGCTGGCGATCGAAAATTACAGCGCCGTGCAGGCGTACATCGCCGACCGGGCGGTGAGCGCGGTGGCATCCTCGGGAGTGGTCCGCACCGCGTTCCTGCCTGATGTTCCGACGGTGAAGCAGGCCGGCGGCGGCGATTTCGAGGCGCGGTCCTGGAACGCGATTTTTGCACCGAGGGGCACCCCGGCTTCGGCGATCGCGACGCTGAACACGGCATTGCGCGAGGTGCTCGACAATCCGGAACTCAGGAAGCGCGCGCTCGAACTCGGCATCGAGGCCAGGGCCAGTTCACCCGAGGAAATCGGACAGCGGCTGAAGGACGACATCGGAAAATGGGCCAGGGTGATCGAACAGGCGGGCATCGAGAAACAATAGGCACGTCGCGGGCCGTTGCGCACGACGGCGGGCGACGGGACCTTGAAATCAAATCAGCGAGTGGAGGAAATTCACGATATGACCAACGCAAGCAAGACCGGCCTCGTGGTCACGGCGCATCCCGGCGACTTCGTCTGGCGCGCCGGCGGCGCCATCGCGCTGCACGCCAGGAAAGGCTATCGCATCAAGATCGCCTGCCTGTCGTTCGGCGAGCGCGGCGAGAGCCAGTTCGCCTGGAAGGAAACGGGCGCGACGCTGGAAAAGGTCAAGGCCGGCCGGCGCGACGAGGCGCAGCGGCAGCGGAGATGCTGGGTGCCGAAATCGAATTCTTCGATGCCGGCGACTATCCGCTGCGGCTGACCGAAGCCCATTTCGACCGCATGGTCGATATCTACCGCGAGCTCAACCCGTCCTTCGTGCTGACCCACGCGCTTGAGGATCCCTATAATTTCGATCATCCCGATGCCGCGCATTTTGCGCAGGAGACGAGGGTGGTGGCGCAGGCGATGGGCCACAAGCCCGGCGCCAAATACACCTACGCCGCGCCGCCGGTGTTCCTGTTCGAGCCGCACCAGCCGGAAATGTGCAATTTCAAGCCGCAGGTGATCCTCAACATCGACGAGGTCTGGGAGCTCAAGCGCAAGACGTTCGAGATCCTGGCGGCGCAAAAACATCTGTGGGCGTATTACGAGCGGGTGGCGCTGCAGCGGGGCATGCAGGGCGGGCGCAATTCCGGCAAGGCCATGACCTATGGCGAAGCCTATCAGCGGCTATTCCCGATGGCCTTGGAGGAACTGGCATGAAGACGATCGTTGTCCGCAACATCAAGCGCGCCGATGCCGGCATGGTGAAGCGGCTGGGCGCGCTCGGCGCCTCGACCGTGCACGAAGCCTATGGCCGCTTCGGACTGATGAAACCCTATCTGCGCCCGGTGTGGGCGGGCGCCGAGGCCGCCGGTACCGCGGTCACGGTGCTGGCGCATCCCGGCGACAACTGGATGATCCACGTCGCGGTCGAGCAGTGCAAGCCCGGCGACATCCTGGTGGTCGGCTGTTCCGCCGACAACACCGACGGCATGTTCGGCGATCTGCTGGCGACCTCGCTGATGGCGCGCGGCGTCACCGGCCTGATCATCGATGCCGGCGCGCCGCGACGCCAAGTCGCTGCGTGAGATGGGCTTTCCGGTCTGGTCGAAGGCGATTTCCGCCAAGGGCACGGTCAAGGCCACGCTCGGCGCCGTCAACGTGCCCGTGGTCTGCGCCGGCGTCACTGTATGCCCGGCGATGCGGTCGTGGCCGATGACGACGGCGTGGTCGTTATCAGCCGCAAGGACGTTGCCGACGTGCTGGCAAAAGGCGAAAAGCGCGCCGCCGACGAGGAGGGCAAGCGCAAGCAGCTCGCCGAAGGCAAGCTCGGGCTCGACATGTACAACATGCGCGAAGCGCTGGCGAAGGCCGGCCTCGTCTATGTCGACGAACCCGAGGTCGACTGAGATGACGATGCGGCTGCGCACATTGCTTGGCGACCATTCTGGGACGGCGGCGCTGAAGAAGGGCGCGATCAAATCTGATTTGATCGAATTCGATTTCGCCGACTATTCGCCCACCAACAAAGGCTTCAAGCCGATGGTGCGTGAAGCCGCCTTCGACGTCTCGGAGATGGCGATCGTTACCTATCTAATGGCGAAAAGCGTCGGCAAGCCGATGGTGCTGCTGCCGAACGTCGTGGTGGCGCGGTTTCAGCATGCGTATGCGCTGTACAACGCGAAGCAGGGGACTCTGAAGCCGGCTGATCTCAACGGCAAGCGTGTCGGCATCCGCTCCTTCACCACCACGACCGGCGCCTGGCTGCGCGGCATTTTGGCCAACGACCACGGCGTCGATCTCGATTCGATCGACTGGATCAGCTTCGAGGATGCCCATGTCGCCGAATTCGTCGATACGACGAAGCGCGCGCCGCCGGGCAAGGCCATCGTCCGGATGCTGGTCGACGGCGAACTCGATGCGGTCCTCGGCGAGAAGGTGGAGCATGCGGACTTGAAACCGCTGTTCGCGGATGTGGCGGGGGAAGAAAATTCATGGTTTGAAAAGCACAAAATTGTGCCGATCAACCATATGGTGGTAGTCAGCGAGAGCCTGTCCAGGCAGCATCCGGAAGCGGTGCGCCAAGTTTTTAGGCTGCTGCAACAGAGTGCAGCGCCGGCGCCCGCCGCGCCGCGGTTCAGCGCCGGCGAGGTGCGCCGCTCGCTCGAATTGATCATCCGCTACTCTGCGCAGCAGGGACTGATTCCGCGCGCCTTTGATGTCGACGAGCTGTTCGACGATGTAACGCGACCGCTTCTTGAAGGAATGTCGCAATGACCCCCGAACCGATCTTCGATATGGCCCATCTCGGCCACATGGAACTGCTCACGCCAAAGCCCGACGAGAGCCTGAAATTCTTCGTCGACGTGATGGGCATGACCGTGTCCGGCCGCAAGGGCGAGTTGGTATACCTGCGCGGCTGGGACGATTACGAGCGCTATTCGCTGAAGCTGACCGCCTCAAAAACGTCGGGGATGGAGCACATGGCGCTGCGCGCCCGGAGCCAGCAGGCACTGGAGCGGCGGGTCGCAGCGCTGAAGGGATCCGGTTTCGAGATCGGCTGGATCGACGGCGACATGGGGCAGGGGCCGACCTATCGCTGCCGCGATCCCGACGGCCACATCGTCGAACTCTATTACGAGACGGAATGGTATGACGCGCCGCCGGAACTGAAGCCGGCGCTGAAGAACCAGGCCCAGCGCTATCCTGCGCGCGGCATCAATGTCCGCCGCCTCGACCACCTCAATTGCCTCGCGGTCGACATCAAGGCCAACCGCCTGTTCTTCGAAAACTACCTCGGCCTGCGGCTGACCGAGCAGATCGTCCTCAACGACGGCACGGAAGCCGCGATGTGGATGACGATGTCGAACAAGAGCTACGATTTTGCCTATTCACGCGATTATTCCGGCACGCCCGGCCGCTTCCATCACGTCACCTACGCCCTCGACAGCCGCGAGGACATTTTGCGGGCCGCCGACATTTTTCTTGAAAACGGTGTCTACATCGAAACCGGGCCGCACAAGCACGCGATCCAGCAGACCTTCTTCCTCTATGTCTGGGAGCCCGGCGGCAACCGCGTCGAAGTCGCCAACGCCGGCGCCCGCCTCATCCTGGCGCCGGACTGGAAGCCGATCGTGTGGACCGAGGAGGAACGCAAGAAGGGCCAGGCCTGGGGGCTGAAGACGATCGAGTTCGTTTCATACCCACGGGACGCCGCCGGTCAGCGGGTGAGACAGGAAGTGAGGAGACTGGGAGTTCAAGGAAGTCCCCAATTCTCAATTCTCCCGATTTCATCCACCGTGCCTTCCTGCGCGCCGGCCGCGCCCGTGTGGAGCTGACCATCCGCTGGCACGAATACATGCCGAGCAGCGCGCTGGATATTTCGTTGAGCGAGACACTGCCGACGGCGTGAAGGTATCGCACGCCAGTGCCACGCGCAATCCGGCAATTCACGAGATATTTGATGCGCTTAGAGCGTGCATTTCCCGGTCGGTGCCTGGGCGCGCCGGCAAAACGTCGCTGACGAATTCTTCGGCAGCGCACCCCCCTTGCGGTGAAGCAGAAAAACCATGAGTATACATGGAGGCTTCGGGGTGATCGGGGGTTGAAAGAGAATTTCCGTCGGCGTCAAATGGGAGGAATGGATTATGGGTATGTCGCCTATGCTCGCCTACACCGTTCAGGCCACCCCTTGGGCAAACAACCGGCCTTCGGTCATCATCGATGTCGGAGGCAAGCAGACCGGGTTGTGGCCAGCCAACGCGCAGGACGATAGCTACTGGTTCGTCATCATCGATGCGATGAACCCGCGGAAAATGGTCAAGGATTGGGTGGTGCCGGGGACGAGCAACTCGACGGTCCCGGCCGGCATCGAGACTTACATGACCAACCCCCAATATCTCTTTGCCGTCGCTACGCAATACCTCAGCACGCTCCATGTACCGCAGGGACCGCTGTACGATTTCCTGGTGAAGTACGGCGCCGGTCGGCAGTTGCAGAAGCTGGAGCAGATCAATGCCGTCCTCAGTTGCGGCTCTTATGGCCGCATGACCTATGTTCTTAGCGGACAGTGCGGTCCGCGCAAGCCCGGCGAGCCGGTGCCTCCCAGCTATGAGATGGGCTCCTACACCAGCGTTCAGGCGATGCTGCTGATGTCGTTGATGACGCAGCCAGACGGAAAACCGCCTTACTCGCTTTGCGACAGTTACACCTTCAAGTCTCCCTAGTGGCTTGAGCGGCGGAGGCGTTCGGTGAGCGATCGAGTCGCCTCATCCGCACCTCGAACGGTCGGCAGTCCACGCCCGTGCGCGTGGACTGACCGATCCTTGTGTCGTTTCTGCTTTCCGATCGACGCGGCCGCCGCCGACGTCGGCGCCAATCGCCACATCATCGGTGCGGTGGATGTTGAGTTGGGCGGGGCCTGCGTAACGGGTGTTTCATGATCGAGGCGTGGAAGTTTCGCAATGGCACCCTCGACGAGGCGATTTTCAACCAGGTCGTGGTGGTCAACGAGTATCACCTTCCGTCCTGCTTCGAGCCTGGCGACATCGTTATCGATGTCGGGGCGCATATCGGCTCATTCGCGGAGGCCGTGGTGTCGCGGGGTTGCAGAAGCGTGTACTGCATCGAGCCGGATCGATCGAATCTCGAAATCGCAGCGGTGAATTTGAAACCGCATATCGACGGTGGTTGCGTACGGCTTGTCCGGGGCGCTGCGTGGCGGTCTGACCGGAACACGGATGAACTGTATTTCGACGGTTACCATCCGTTTCCGAAGTCGTTCATGGGCATGGAGGGAATCCTCAACACCGGAAACGGCTCGGTGATCTGGGGAAGCGGCGAGCCCGTGGCCAAGGTCGCGTTTGACGAAATCGTCGACCTCATGACCCGGCGCGGCGAGCGCGAGGTGCGATTGCTCAAGCTGGACTGTGAGGGCGCCGAATGGCCAATTCTGCTGACCTCGCGGAGGCTTCACCTGATCCGCGAAATCTGCGGCGAGTTTCACGAGATCGGCGGCCAATTTCTCGAGATCAGCGAGGATCGTCTGTCGAAAACACCCGTCTTCTCTCGCGACAGTGCCGCGACGTTCACGATCGATGTGCTGGTCGAGCTGCTGGAGGAAGCGGGGTTCACCGTCACGTTTCAGCGTCACCGAAGGCCGACCGGCGCGATCGAGGGGCTGGGGTTGTTCTTCGCGACCCGCGAGCCGGCCCGGCGTGCGCTATCCGGAACATCCGAGATGGGGCGGCGGACATGAAGTCAGCGCGCCGATGCGTCATTCGCGCTCCCGCATGAAGATCATCGCCATCGGCTTCAACGCACACGGCACCGGTTTGACGCGGGTGATGCACAGCATCATGCGACGGCTCGCGGATCGCCACGAGATCCACTACCTGGGCATCGGCTATTCCGGCGAAAAATCCATGATCGTGGTCTGACCGTTTATCCGACCAATTTGAACGGCGGCGATGTCTTCGCGGCCTTTCAGGCCAGGAGACTGATCGACGAAATCAAACCCGGGCTTGTCTTCATTCTCCACGACATCTGGTACTTCGACCATTACCTGCGGATCCTCGGACCCTGTCGGGATGGCCTGAAGATCGCCTGTTACATCCCGCTCGATGGCAATATCCGCAACGAGGACGATGCGGCCTCGCTCGAACATGCCGACCGGGTCATCGTCTACACGGATTTTGCCCGCAAGGAGTTTGAAGGCGCCTTTGACCGGTTGCGCCGAGAAACGGGGCGAGGGTGCATTTCCCGCCGTTGAAGTCATTCCGCATGGTGTCGACCGCAACCACTTCCATCCGTTCCCGGATCTGCTGCGATCGTCATTCGCCTCGCCGGGGCGTATTGAGGCCAAGCGGGAGGTATTTGCCGGCCTTGAGGATCTGCATGACTCCTTCATCATCCTCAACGCCAGCCGGTTCGACAAAAGAAAGCGCGTTGATCTGACCGTCGAGGGCTTTGCAAGGTTCGCCGCCGGCAAGCCGGCCAATGTCCGCCTGTGTCTGCACCAAGCGATCACGGGCGAGCTGGAGAGGGAGCAAATCAGATCGCTTGTTGAGCGATTTGGTGTCCGGGAGCGGGTGCACCTGAACCCGCTGGCCGGTGGCGTCGTTGACGATCGCGCGTTGAACCTGTTGTACAATGCCTGCGACGTCGGCATCAACACGTCGATGGGAGAAGGTTGGGGGCTGGTCAGCTGCGAGCATGGCGCCGCCGGCGCGGCCCAGATCGTTCCGGCCCACAGCGCCTGCGCCGAAGTCTGGAACGGGCGGGCGGAGATGATCCCGCCGGCAAGGCGTTACATCCCGGAGTTTTCCTCGCTGGAGATGGGCGAGGTTTCCGCCGACGGCGTGGCGAAGGCGCTCAACCGCCTCTACCTCGACCCGCAACACCGCCAACAACTGGCGCAAGCAGCGTTTGAGGCGGCGCAAAATCCTGAATACGAATGGGACGCGATTGCAGGGCGGTTCGCCAGGCTGTTTGCCGAATTGACGTGATGGCTGGGGAATTAGGGTTCCCAATCAAACTACAAAACCGCTTCAACCACCTGATTGGCCGTCACCAATGACCGCTTTTGGCGCAAGCGGACATACGGCCGATGAGTGATGTCGGCTAAGTGCCGATAGTGTTGCAAAAGTCGTTTTGGGGGAACGAACGAAATTTTTAGAGGTGCTGATGCGTTTTACGAGCGGCGACGTGAGGGACCATTTCGTATCATCCCAAGTCGACCAGTGACCTCTGTAGTGGCGTCGAAAGGCGACCCGGCGGCGGAGAAGTCAAAATTTCAACTTTCGCGAGATTTTCGGGGTCGCTCGATTTTCGACTTTTGCAACAAAATCTGCCAATAGCCGACATCGCATTCGAAGGTAGCTTAGTCGGCTTTGGCTCCAGCAGTGGACTGTGCGGGCCTTGAAAGACAAAGGTGAGGAGCACCAGTGCGCGCCGTTGTTCAAATTGGCGCGCCACTACAGAGGTCACTGGTCGACTTGGGATGATACGAAATGGTCCCTCACGTCGCCGCTCGTAAAACGCATCAGCACCTCTAAAAAATTTCGTTCGTCCCCCAAAAAGACTGTTTGCAACACTATCTGCCAACAGCGGACATTTGTGCTGTCGAGCGCGATCGTTTGGTGCCAGAAGGACACCTGCGCCGTCCCTTCCAAACGCTGGTCGATTTCAGCAT
>CAVPOL010000011.1:0-153164 GCA_963706975.1 uncultured Alphaproteobacteria bacterium | reverse complement strand
GGGGAGGCATGACCGGTTTTCCGCCCCTGCTTTCGATCGGCCGTGATCGGTGAGGAGCAATGACGGCCCATTTGCAGGTAGTTCTTGGGCGACCTTCCGCGCGCGAAGCGGGACCGGGCAGCGAACGATGCAGTTCAGACCCGCAGTTCGTGCCTGTCCAGGCAACGTAATACAGTGTTTTGCAGAGGTTTTTGGAGACGGGAGCGACGGGACTCGAACCCGCGACCTCCGGCGTGACAGGCCGCGTTCATAAGCGGGTAACGAACGAATCCCGCTCACCTCCCGTCAGTTAGAGAGCGTCAGCGATGCCTATACGAGCGGTCCGTCGCTGCGGTAGCGCCGCCGCCGCAGCTCCCGCAGCCGCTTCGCGACCGAGCAAGGGTGCGGACAGGCCGATCTGTTTCCCAAGACCTAGCCCCAAGAATTCGAGGTGCCCGTCGGAGGGAGTGGAGTCGGCGAGAAGGCGCTCGTCCAAGCCGTTCCGGCCCCTTTTCGGCAACCGAGCTCTCGCCGGAGTCCCTCCCGCAAAGGGAGGTGCTCCACGCTTCTAGGGAGACAACACAACCTGCCGATTTGCAGGTATTTCTATAAAGATTAAGCCCTCTGACGGACTCGAACCGTCGACCCCCTCCTTACCATGGAGGTGCTCTACCGACTGAGCTAAGAGGGCGAAGCCTGGGATGTAGCCAAGTCTCGGAGTCTCGAATGGCGGTCTCTCCCGCGCTTGCCGAGTACGGCCTTCACGAAAGGTGTGACCGCAGGCCCGGCGTCGAGCTGGACTGACTGCGTAGCGCGCACCCGACTTGTCGCGCTCGAGCGACGCCCGGCGACCTTCCAGCACCATCCGCCGAGCGCCCTAGTTTGCGTGGCAGTGTTCTTTTCGCTGAGCAGCTGGGAGCTCGGGCTTTTCATCTTCGCGGTCGTTGGCGGCGCATCCGCCCTCGGCGTGCTGGCCGGTCGCTACCTGCGGGGCCACTCCGAGATGTATCGCGAGCCCATCGGTGCTCTCCAAGGAGCTTTGCTGGGGGTGGTCGGCCTGATTCTCGCCTTCGGCCTCTCCTCGCCGTCGGCCGCTACCAGGATCGCCGAGCTGACGTCGTGACCGACGCAACACGATCGGCACCGCGTACCTCCGGGCACAGACGATCGCGGAGCCGCAGCGCAGCCGGTCGCTCGGGCTCCTACGAAGCTACAACGACCTCGCGATCCGCATTACGTACGAGATCCCTGGTAGCGCAGCGATCGGCGCGACTGCGGCGCAGCAGGGACAGTTGCAGCGCCGTCTCTGGCGTCTCGCCGGCGAGAGCCTCAACGCTCACCCGCGCGACAGCGCGCCACGCCTCTACGTGGACAGCCTCAACGACATGATCGACCAGCAGACCGTTCGGCTCGCCGGGCTGAACAACCGCGTGCCCGACGCCGTGCTCTGGCTCGAGCTGCTCGGCGCGGCAGTCGCGCTGGGCCTCCTCGCTCTCTACCTGTCGGTGCTCGGCAAGGGCCTCATCCCGATCATCGCCGCTGCGGTGATCGTCAGCTTCCTCGTCCTCGTCACCTTCGATCTCGACCGGCCGACGCGTGGGCTGATTCAGATCCCCGCGACTCCGCTTCTGGCCCTGAAGGCGACGATGAGCCTCCGCCGGCAGCCCCGGCACAGCGCTGATCCGGCGCCCGGCCCGCCGCCCCCACCCCGCACTATGCTCCGCGACCGGAGCCGGGCTCGCCCGGCGCGTCCTGCAGATCGAGCTGTGCAGAGCGCTGAGGGAGGGGGGCCGGCGGGGGAACCATGGGTTCCCCCACGCGATGCAGGGGGGAGGATTCGAACCTCCGAAGGCTGAGCCAGCGGGTTTACAGCCCGCCCCCTTTGGCCACTCGGGAACCCCTGCGAGGGCCGGCCATTGTAGCCCGGCCCCTGCCTCGTGCTTACGATCCGCCTCGTGGAGCGGTTCGACGTCCTGGTCGTCGGCGCAGGACCCGCCGGGTCGGCAACGGCGCTCCGCCTCGCGCGCGGCGGCGCGCGAGTCCTGCTCGCAGACCGCGCCCGCTTCCCGCGGGACAAGCCCTGCGGCGGAGGGCTCACGGGCCGCGCGCTGCAGCACGCTCCCTGCGACGTCTCGCCGGTCGTCGAGCACGTCGTCGACGGCTTCGTGCTTCGAGCCGGCTATCGCCGCGGGCTGGAGCGAAGGAGCAAGAGCCCCGTCATTCTCATGACCCAGCGCCGGCGGCTCGACGCCTTCCTCGCCGAGCAGGCGACCGCCGCCGGAGTCGAGTTTCGGGACGGCGCGGCGTGAGCGAGATCGTCTCGACCGACGAGACCATTCACGCGCTCGTCGGGCGCTCCGCATCGAGGCCTCGTATGTCGTCGGCGCAGACGGCGCGAACGGGATCGTCGCCCGCACGTTCGGGCTCGGCGCCGACATTCGGCTCGGCGTCGCGCTCGAGGGAAACGTGAGCTGGGAGCTCCTCGATCCCGGCCGTATCGCGGAACGGCCTGGGTCGAGCTCGGCGTCGTTCCGGGGGGCTACGGCTGGGTCTTTCCCAAGGGAGACCACGCGAACCTCGGCGTGGGCGGGTGGCTCGACGAAGGGCCGAAGCTCCGGTCGCACCTCGCCCGGCTGGCTCGCGCGCACGGGGTCGATCCGGACGCGCTCACGGAGGTTCGAGGGCATCGGCTGCCGATGCGACCGCTCGGCTCGTCCCCCGGTAGCGAGTCGAATACTCCTGGTCGGCGACGCTGCGGGGCTCGTCGATCCCCTCTCCGGCGACGGCATCTACGAGGCCTTCGTCTCGGCCCGGCTCGCCTCGGAGGCGATCCTCGCGGGCCGGCCCGAGGAGTACGAAGCGGCATTGGCAGCGGCGCTCGACCGCCACGCAGCGGCGTCGTGGAAGGCCAAACGAGTGGCCGATCGCTACCCGCGAGCCTGTCTCTGGGCCGTGCGCGCGCCAGGAGTCTTCGACGCGGTGGCGGGGCTCCTGAGCGGCGACCTGGCGCACCCGAGCCGAGGCTCGCGGCCTGGCTCGCCCGCCGCTACGCGCGCTCGCGCGACTGGCGCGCATGACTCCTCCGGTTCCCTGATGTAAAGCGGAGCCGCGCCCGTGCCGATGCACGAGACGAATGGATCTGAACGCCGTGCTTCAGCATGCGGTCGAGGCGGGAGCCGGCGACGTCCAACGCGGGTGCGTCGTCCTTCGACGCCTCGACCGGCCCGAGTGACGACGTGAACGCCGCCGCAGCAGTCGCCGCGCTCGCTCCCGCCCTCGCGCTCGGAAGCTTCCTCAACGTCGTCGCCGCCCGCGTGCCCGCGCGCCGCTCCTTGCTGTTCCCTCCGTCCTCTTGCGGGACCTGCGAAAGCCAGATTCCGTGGCGGGACAACATCCCCGTGCTCTCCTACTTCCTCCTGCGAGGACGGTGCCGGCACTGCTCGGCGCACATCTCCTCCCTCTATCCGGCCGTCGAGGCGGCCACGGCGGTGCTGGCGGTCGCTTGCGTCGCGGCCTTCGGGCCGACGGCGTACGCCGCGCTCGCGGTGGGCTTCTGCGCGCTGCTCGTCACGCTCTCCGCCATCGACATCAAGAACAGGATCGTCTCGAACCGCGTCCCCCTCGTGCCGTTCCTATCGCTCGGCGCCGTCGTTGCGCTGTTCTTCGGAGAGCGCCTGCTGGAGAGCTACCTCGGTCTCTTCTGAGCCCGGGACCGCACCCTCGGCGCCGCGGTGCCGTTTGTAGAGCTCGCGGCCTGCGTCCGGCCGGGCGTACCAATGGAAAGGGCGCGGTTGCCCGCGCCCTTCTTCTCGCCAGATGGGTCGTCGCTTAGCAGGCGCCCGCGACCGCGGCTGTGGTGTCGGGCCCGGAGATCTTCCAAGTGCTGCCGCTGACGGTGCTGTCGATGCAGTACGTCGTCGCGGTCACGACCGGGGCTCCATCAAGGTCTGACGTTCTGGTCGATCGCCTGGAGGGCGGCCTCCGTCATACCCGTGTATGCGCCGTTGTCGGCGTAGAACGCTGCGACCGCAGGCAGAGCTGCGCGAACGTTTGCCTTCGCCGAGCTGTCGGCCGCGCGATCACGGAACCCGAGGTAGGACGGCACTGCGATCGCGAGCAGGATGCCGATGATGATGATCACGATGAGGAGCTCGATCAGGGTGAAGCCCTGCTCGGTGTTCCCGTCGAGACGCTGCCGGATCCGCTTGAACATGAGGAGGTTCTCCTTCCGCAGTGGGATGGGTGCATGCGGATGCCGGACAGGAATCGGCGCCAGCCCTCGTGCTCCCTACCCCAGATTGGGTGATTCCGTGGTGACGTTGCGGGGGAGGTGAGCGGGCGTCCGGGAGGCCGCCGGAACCGGCTCAGGGTCAGGGTTCGAGCTCGAGAAGTGCGAGCCAAGTCCGCCGATTTCTACGAGGACGAGGTGGACGCGTCGATCCAGGCGCTGTCGTCGTCGAGTAACCCTGTCTCAGGCGAGAAGCTCGCGCATGCCGTCGGCGAACTCCGCGGCGCCGGCGTTCGCCGGATGCCGGACGTAGGGACCGGCCTGACCGAGAATCGATGCCAAGACCGACTCGGCCACTCGGCCGATCGCAACGACGTTCGGAGGCTGCACGAGCTCCAGCACTCGTCGCGCGAACTCGCCTCCGGCCTCGACCTCCGCTACGTGAATGCGCAACCGAAGAGTTCGTGAGGGGCCCGGCCAGGCGGTCAGCCGAAGCAGAAAACGCCGATCACGCCGACGGCGATCAGTCCGGCGCCCGCCGCATTCATCAGCGTCGCGAAACGAATGGCCGAATGCAGATTCGACGCCTGGATGGTGCGTTCCGACCGCCTCGCATAGCCGTGGACGATGACTTCCTGGTTGAAGTCGTGATTGGCTTCCAGTCGATCGGAGAGGCCGACGCAGATCAGCAGCATGCCGAGGATGACGAAGCCGGCAAAGCCGAGGAAGCTCAGCAGCAGCATCGGCGGCAGGCCGATAATGAAGATCGGCAGCAGCGGCAGTACCAGAAATGACTCGGATCCGCGGGATCGCATCGGAATACATCCCGGCCGCAACCGACGGCCTGTGTGACTTCGGATGCCGGATTATATCGCAACCAATCAAGGCGGAATATGGCGCGGCGGCCTGCGGAAATCACAAGGCTGGCATCGCGGAGTGGATATCGACGCGCAAAACCGGGATTTCCGATGGGCATTCGCAGATCCGGGATAATGTCGGCGGGGTAGCTCGGAGGGCTCATGCATTCTCATTCAGTGCCAGTCTCGCGTGTGTTTCGTCTGGTCGCTGCCGCGTTACTGGCGGCGGCACTGAACGCGCCGGGTTCTGCTCCCGCGCAGCAGCCTGCAGCGCCATCGCCTGAAGCGCCGCCGGCTCCGCCGGCTCCAGCCTCCCCACTGCCACTGCCGCTCTCCGGATTGACGCAGCAGCGCTATTTCGAAAGCTTGCGCCGGGAATTCGTCAAGCTCGATGCCGACCGCGACGGCATCATCACGCCGCGCGACGTCGACCTTCATGCGCTGATGCAGACCGTCATGATGCGCAACCTGTCAGTGCAGTTCGTCATGCAATACGATCTCGATGGCGACGGCGCGGTGACGGAAGACGAAATCCGCCGGGCCATGAGCTACCATCTGAGATCGGCAATGAGCGGACCCGACAAGATCGACGGTACGGTTCGAACGATCATGGCGCTGGACACCGACAGGGACGGCAAGGTCAGCGTCACCGAAGCGGGCAAGCATACAAGCCCCGAGATGCGAATGCTTGGTTCGGGCGGCGAAGCCGAGCGGACGCGTCGGGCGCTGACACTGAAGTCCGGCGCCGGGGGCGAACTCACCCGGCAGGACTACGAGGCCGCGGGCGAAGTGCTGTTCCGCAAGATCGATGCCGACCAGGACGGGAAAATATCGCAGGGCGAACTCGACGATTTCCGCCGGCCGCGATAGCGGCTTCAGACTGCCGCCATCTCGCTGCGGATTTCGGCCCGCAGTTCGTCGATCAGTTTCAGGCCCCTGGTGGTCTCGACATGCCAGAAGGTCCAGCCGTTGCAGGCCTCCGAGCCCTGCGCCACCGCGCCCATGCGGTGGATCGAGCCGACCTTGTCGCCGAGCATGATGGCGCCGTCGGCGCGCACCAGGGCGCCGTGGCGCTTCTTGGAATCGACCAGTTTGGTCCCCGGCAAGATCATGCCGCGCTCGATCAGTTCGGAGAAGGCCACACGAGGCGCGTCGCGCGCGGTCATGAACGGGGCCAATGTCGCTTCCGGCAATGGCTCGATCGCCGCGATGCGCGCTTCGGCGGCGGTGGCATAGGTCTGGTCGCGCTCAAAGCCGATGTAGCGGCGGCCGAGGCGTTTTGCCACAGCACCCGTGGTGCCGGTACCATTGAACGGATCGATCACGAGATCGCCGGGTTTTGACGACGACAGCAGCACGCGGGCCAGCAGGCCTTCGGGCTTTTGCGTCGGATGAACCTTCTTGCCGTCGCTGCCCTTTAGCCGTTCGTCGCCGGTGCAGAGCGGGATCAGCCAGTCGGAACGCGCCTGCACGTCCTCATTGGCGGCCTTCAGCGCTTCGTAGTTGAAGGTATAGCCTTTTGCCTTTTCGTCGCGCGCCGCCCAGATCATGGTTTCGTGGGCGTTGGTAAAGCGGCGGCCGCGAAAATTCGGCATCGGGTTGGTCTTGCGCCAGACGATATCGTTGAGGACCCAGAAGCCGAGGTCCTGCATGATCGAGCCGACGCGGAAGATGTTGTGGTAGGAGCCGATCACCCACAGGGTTGCCGACGGTTTCATGATGCGGCGGCAGGCCAGCAGCCAGGCGCGGGTGAAATCGTCATAGGCGGCAAAGGACGAAAACTTGTCCCAGTCGTTGTTGACGGCATCGACATGGGATTCGTCGGGGCGCTTCAGATCGCCCTTGAGCTGCAGATTGTAGGGCGGATCGGCGAACACCAGATCGACGGAGCCTGCCGCAAGCTTCGACATCTCGGCGACGCAATCGCCTACGACGATACGAGCACTCGATTCGGGGACTCAAATTTAGTGCGGGGCGCCCTTGCAGACGCCCCGCGACGCGACACAACCATGACTCAATTACTCTGACTCAGGCGACGCTGTCGGCGACGCGGGACTAAACAACCGACTGGCGATACATTGACCGGGCAAAGTAAAAATCGACTTAATCGAAAACCTCATCGCATGACATTGAGCGAGGCGCCTCGGCTGGTGTGCCACTAGGCAATAATTGCCGGGCAGGTTATTGATTAACAGGATGGAAATTTTACCTGTCTGGCGCGTTGAGTGTCGGCCGAGGCCCCGACAGCAGACTGGATGAGGAAATACCGCAATGCGCTACGATGATTTCCGCCGCAGCGACGACATCGAAGACCGTCGCGGCGACGACGGCGGCGGCATGGGCGGTGGCGGCGGTTTTGGGCTGCCGATGGGCGGCGGCGGGCTCGGCATCGGCACCATCATCGTGCTCGGCATCGTCGGCTACGCCTTCGGCATCGATCCGCGCATCCTGATCGGCGGCGCCGAAATCCTCACCGGCGGCAGCCAGTCGCCGAGCTACCAGAGCGACCGCCGCTCCGCGCCTGCGAAGACCGGCGCGCCGACCGACGAGATGGGCAGCATGATTTCCGGCGTGCTCGGCGAGATCGACGATCGCTGGAGCGAGATCTTCCGGGAACGCGGGCAAACCTACAGCGGCCCGCGCATCGTGCTGTTCAAGAACGCCACCAATGGCGGGCGCTGCGGCAGGGCGGAATCGGCGATGGGGCCGTTCTACTGCCCGCCGGACAAGCAGATCTATCTCGACACCGGATTTTTCCGCCAGGTCGAGACCCGCTTCCGCGGCTGCTCGGGCAATGCCTGCAAGTTCACCGCGGCCTATATCATCGCCCATGAGGCCGGCCATCACATCCAGAACCTGCCCGGCATCCTGCCGCAGGTGCAGCAGGCGCAGCAGCAGGCCGGCAGCAAGGCGGAAGCCAACGCGCTGCAGGTTCAGGGTCGAGTTGCAGGCCGATTGCTTTTCCGGCGTCTGGGTCAACCGCGAGGAGAAGAAGCGTCCGGGCTTCCTCGAAGCCGGCGACATCGATGCGGCGCTTACCACGGCGAGCGCGATCGGCGACGACACGCTGCAGCGCCAGTCCACCGGACGGGTGGTGCCGGACAGCTTCACCCACGGCTCCGCCGCGCAACGCAAGCAGTGGTTCATGACCGGCTACCAGAAGGGCACCGTGGAAGCCTGCAATACGTTTGGCGGCGGGCACTTTATGATCGCGCCCAGGCATTGACCGTCATGGCCGGGCTTGACCCGGCCATCCGCGTCTTTGCATTCTGGCGGCCTGAAAGACGTGGATGCCCGGGACAAGCCCGGGCATGACGAGAAGAGAAATGCGTCATGTCCAGCATCGACGAAACAAAACAATTCATCCCGCTCAACATCGCGGTGCTGACGATCTCCGACACCCGCTCGCTGGCGGATGACAAATCCGGAAGCACGCTGGCGGAGCGCCTTACCGCCGCCGGTCACGTGCTGGCGGCGCGCGAGATCATCGTCGACGATGTCGACGCGATCCGCATCATCATCCGGCGATGGATCGCCGACCCCGGCATCGACGCCATCATTACCACCGGCGGCACCGGTTTCACCGGCCGCGATGTCACGCCGGAAGCGGTCGAGCCGTTGTTCGAAAAACGCATGGACGGTTTTTCCATCGCCTTCCACATGCTGAGCCATGCCAAGATCGGCGTCTCGACGATCCAGAGCCGCGCGACCGCCGGCGTCGCGGGGGCCACCTACATCTTCTGCCTGCCGGGATCGCCGGGCGCCTGCCGCGACGGCTGGGACGGCATTTTGGCCCCGCAGCTCGATTACCGGACCCGGCCCTGCAATTTCGTCGAGATCATGCCGCGGCTCGACGAGCATTTGCGCCGGCCGAAGGCCAAGGGCGCGTCGGTCTAAACTCAATTCACAACTCGCGCGCCCAGGTTCTCGTCGATCCACGGAGTCCCGGCTCGGCCCAGAACTCGCTGGGCCGGCTGCGACGCTTGCGCTTCGCCATCCACCGCGAAGCCGTGATCCCGGTAGATCTTGCGCGCCGCGAGCAGGTTGTTCTGGGTCCACAGCGTGATCTGGCGATAACCGCAGGCTTTCGCGAACGCGATGCATTCGCCGACCAGCCGCTGGCCGAGGCCCTGTCCGCGCCCGGCCGGATCGACCAGCAGCAGTCGCAGTCTTGCAATTTCGTCGCTGTGCCGGACCAGAAATACCGAGCCGACCGGCATCCCGTCGATGTCGGCGATCCAGCAGCGCTCGCGCGAGGCGTCGAACGAGGCCAGGAATTCCGCTATGATCTTCGCCACCAGGCCTTCGAACGAGGAGTCAAAGCCGTATTCGCGGGCATAGAGCGCGCCGTGGCTCTGCACCACCCATCCCATGTCGCCCGGCCGGGGCTCGCGCAACACGGCGGTCGAAGCGGACGCGGCGGGCGAGCCGAGCAGTTGTTCGATCAGCGCCATCGCGCCGATCAGCCGCTCGACTGTCGCCGTCAGGCAAGGCGGCAAGCATTGCTGCGACATCGTCCTGCGATACTGCGTTCCAGTTTCGCAAAGGCCTGCCGCCCTTGGCGGTCAGGCCGAGCTGGTATTGCCGCCGGTCCGACGGCAGCGGCTTCTGGTGATCAGGCCGTCTTCGCAAAATTTCTGGATGATCCGGCTGAGGTAGCCGGGATCGAGGCCGAGCTCGATCCCGATCTCCTTGGCGGCCGCATCTTCCCGGTGCGCCAGTTCGTACAGCACCCGCGCCTCGCTCAGCGAGAACGGGCTTTTCAGCAGTTGCTGGTCGAGCACGCCGAGTTTGCGGGTGTAGAAGCGGTTGAAGGCGCGTACCGCTGAGATCCGGTCGTCGGAATTCCGTCAGGCCCATGTCTCACCTCGATACTTGCCATTGTCAAATAATTATTTGACTTTGGCAAGTATCTTGACTGCCTCACGCCACCACTGATCCGGCTGCGCAGCAGCGTGCGCGAGGAGCGGCCGAGCTGGCGCAGCAGCCGCGCCTCGGAGCGGCGGGCGTCCGGTGCGTAGCCGCCGAGCCGGTCGTAATGGTCGCGGGCGATCAACAGGCCCTGTTCCGCCGAGGGCCCGGCGATCATGCGGGCGACGAATTTGAGCCGTCGCGCAGCCGCGTATCGGCGTAGGGCGAACGGGCGTAGCGGAAGATCCCGGCGCGCGGACGGCCGCTCGAGGCGACGCCCTGCATGAATTGCGAGGTCTCCTCGATCCAGCCGGAATCCAGCACGGCGCCGGCATGCAGAAACATCAGCCAGGGCGAGCGGGCCTGCCCGGCGCCGGCCGCCAGCGCCGCCGCGCGCGATCCCTCGAACGCCAGGAACCGGCAGCCCGCGACATCGGCCACCCGCTCGATCACGCCGGTCCCGGAGCGATCGACCAGCAGCACCTCGCGCACCAGGCCGGCCGCCGCGCCCGGCACCAGGGCGGCGAGGGTGGCCACGGCGGGCTGTTCGAGGCCGTCGGTCGGGATAATCACGCTCAGCATGGACGGTACTTCGAAACCTCAAGGCGGCATTACGCCGCACTGTTATCACTATGTCATATCCAAAGCAGCCCGCCGGGTGCAGCTTTTTGCGGCAAGGCGCTGGTCTCGTGGTGAGGACCGAGCCTTGGCCCGATGCTCGCGAAGACGAGTCTGCGAGCCGGGCTTTCGACTTTGCATGGCTCGTTTTCGCGATTTCGGCACTATCGTTCTTGATTTGTTCTCATGGACTGCTATGTTCTCGCCATGAGCCGAGCATCCTCACATGCCCTCAAACACCCGCCGGTCACGGCGCCCTCCGAGCCGGCGGGTGTTCCCACCCCTTTTCCAGAACTCGCGGTTGCGATCGACCGCGAACGGCGGCGCGGCCGCGGCGCGCAATCCAACGACAGCGGCCGGTTCGAGGCCGAGGCGCGGGTCGCCTTCGACGACGGCTGGCAGAGCCTCGACGAACTGCCGCTCGTTCAAGACATCAGTCGCGCTCGATACCGCGCGAAAAGTCATCACCCGCAACGATTCGCCCGATATCGGCTTCGACCGTTCGATCAATCCGTATCGCGGCTGCGAGCATGGCTGCGTCTATTGTTTTGCCAGGCCGACCCATGCCTATCTCGGCCTGTCGCCAGGGCTCGACTTCGAATCGAAGCTGTTCGCCAAGCCCGACGCGCCGCAGCTTCTGGAAAAGGAACTGGCGGCGGGCGATTACGAACCGCGCATGATCGCGATCGGCACCAACACCGATCCCTATCAGCCGATCGAGCGCGACCGCAAAATCATGCGCGGCATTCTGGAAGTGCTGGAGCGGCGCCGGCCATCCGGTCGGCATCGTCACCAAATCGGCGCTGGTGACGCGCGACATCGATATTCTCGCGCGGATGGCGAAGCGCAATCTCGCAAAAGTCGCGCTGTCGGTCACCTCGCTCGATCCGAAACTGGCGCGCACCATGGAGCCCCGGGCCTCGACGCCGGCCAAGCGTCTTGAAGCGCTGCGGCAATTGTCCGAAGCCGGCATTCCGACCACCGTGATGGTCGCCCCCGTGATCCCGGCGCTGAACGATGTCGAGATCGAGCGCATTCTCGATGCCGCCGCCCATGCCGGCGCCAGGGAAGCAAGCTACGTGCTGCTGCGGCTGCCGCTCGAAGTGCGCGACCTGTTCCGCGAATGGCTGATGGCGAATTATCCGGACCGCTACCGCCACGTCTTCACCCTGATCCGCGACATGCGCGGCGGCCGCGACTACGACTCGCAATGGGGCACCCGGATGAAGGGCACCGGGCCGATGGCCTGGATGATCGGCCGCCGTTTTGAGATCGCCTGCGAAAAGCTCGGGCTCAACAAGAGGCGCTCGAAACTGACGACGGACCATTTTGCCCGGCCGAAGCGCAGCGGGCAGCAGTTGAGTTTGTTTTAGGCACGTCTATCATGAGTGGAACTCACCGATCCAATTGCGCCGGATTCCCTCGATGTGCAAGGCCATCGCCCCCCTCGCGTTTGGCGCGGGATCCGGTACATCCTTGCGGATCGAACGACTGGCGAGGCGCCCGAGGCTATGGGCGTACCGCCCCTCGCTCCGTAAACCAAGTATTCCCTGGGTCTCGAAGATCCGAATGTAGCCATCGGCGGGAAAAAATGACCCGGCGATCGGAAGCTGGAGCGGTCGCTGTCGAACCAGCAGGAACGTGCTCTCGTCTGCCGTTTCAGACAGCAGAATTCCCACGGCCGTCTTGATCGGAGCGAGCCCGATGGGAGCATCGGCGTTTGGGGTGAGCTTGCCCTCTGCATTTGCGACCGTCATGAATTCCGAATTCGGGCCGCAGCGCGAGACGATGATCCATTGCTTGACCTTGCGCAGGACAGAAACCGGGCGGTCATAGACCGCGAACGAGAATTCAGCAGCCATTGCAACAACAAAACCATTTTTTAGCATGCCAGGTGCGCCACCCAAAACCTCGTTGCGATCGATGGCCGATCATCGGGCGCGCGGCGTGAAGCCAGCGTGAATTGGTCAACGGAACCCACAGTGCAAGCGCAAGAAGGTTTTTTCCGGCGTTTGTTCCCGGAAATTGATGGCATGATGGAACCAGGTGGCGTTGCGCCTGGAGGGAGTTCGACCGATGCAGGAATCGACAGGTGCGGAGGTCAACCTGTTCAGGCAACTGGCGGCCTGCCTTGCGACCGGCCGGGCCATTCCGGACCGTGGCAGCGAGGTGGGCGCCAGCGACGCGAAAGCCATCCTCGAGAAACTCGAATACCTTCCGGTCGACGAAAAGCGGCCGGATCAAGTGCGGCACCGCGTTGCGCTGCTTGAGGCCGCAGGCAGGTTTACCCGGGTGTTTCAATTGGAATCCCCGGATGCTCCGGGCGTCACCTTCTTCGGCGCCGAGCTGTCCGCGGCCGGTCTGGACAAGGCCCATTTGCATCAGGCGTCCTCGAGTGCGTCGGGTGCCGGCCTGTCGCTTCGCCAGGCTTTCGAATCATGCATCGGGGAGGGGGTCGAATATCTTTCCCAGTTCGAAACCGCTCATGATCGGCTTCAGGAGGCCACGATCGAGCATGGCCTTGCGGATTTCGATGCCGCCTCCGGCGAAATGCTGGCAGCGTTTTTGCGTGCATCGACGGGACCGAGGTCCGAAAAAATCGACTGGATCGAAGCCGTGCAGATGTCGAGCGGCCGGCCGGTGCGGTTTCCCGCGGATCTCTGCCTGCGCCGTACGGCAGAGCGCAGCGCGTTGGTCCCGCCGTTCAGCCTGAGCTCCGGTTGCGCCGCCGGTACCACTTTCGAAGCGGCTGCGCTGCATGGGATGCTGGAGCTGGTCGAACGGGATGCTGCCAGCCTGTGGTGGCGAGGCGGTGTTCGCGGGCGCCTGGTTGCGCTCGAAGGCGGCGCCGTCGCTACCGCCGCAGCCCTGGTCGCGCACGCCCGCGGGGCAACCAACACCCGCAGAACCTGGCTGCTCGATATTACCACCGACCTCGACGTCCCCAGCATCGTGGCGATCTCCAGCCGCGTCGACGGCAGCGGTTTCGCCTGCGGGCTGGCAGCCCGTCCGGCCCTGCAGAACGCGGCGCGCTCGGCACTGATGGAGATGTGCCAGATGGAACTGGCCTATGACGTGGTGGAGGCAAAGCGCCGCGAGGGAGGCGATCAGGCCCTGAACGAACACGACCGCCGGCATATCGCCCGCAGCACCCTGGTCGATACGGCGAACTGTGAACTTCTGCATCCGGCCGCACCCGCCCGTCAGGTCGCCGGGATCATCGGGCAGACGCCAGCGCAGCAGCTTCAGGCACTGGTCGAGCGCTTGTCGCGCAACGGGATCGAGACCTTTGCGATCGATCTGACCCGACCGGCCTTCGGCATTCCGGTGGTCCGGATAGCCGCGCCCGCGCTCCAGGCGGAGCCTTGCGAGATCGCAACCGGGCGACTGGCAGCTGCGCGCAACCGGACCGGCGGAGGCGATGCCTATACACGCGGAATTAGTTTGTTATAGTTGTTCAAGCCGTGATTGCGATGCATCGGGGGCAGATCGGAATTGAGCGATCGAGCAACTTTGTCGAGGCCTGCCGTGAGGGCCGGACTGAAGCCGCGCGGAAGCCTCAAAATTTCTGTCCTGGGCAATCTTTCGGTGGCATTCGACGGCCGCGAAGTCCGGATCAAGGGGCGAAAATCGCGTGCCGTTCTCGGCTATCTGGCACTGAGCGACCGGCAGCAGGAGACCCGCGAGCGCCTGGTCGGACTGCTATGGAGCGAGTTCGACGAGCAGAAGGCTCGCGCGTCGCTTCGCCAGGTTCTCCATGAATTGCGCGAGACGTTTCTGGAGGCCGGATACGACGGTCTGCAGATCGAAAAGCTCGTCGTGGAAATGGAACGCGAAGGGCTCAGCGTCGATCTCTGGGACGCGCTGCGCGACGCCGAAGCCCAGCACGCGCATCCCCTGCTGATGACGTCGTCGCGGCTCATGGAAACCCTGCTCGTGGGGCTCGACGATATCGACCCGTCGTTTCGCGTTTGGCTGCTGGCCAAGCGGCAAAACTTCCATGACCGGATCCTGCGCGCGCTCGAGGCCGGCCTCAAGAATGTCAGCCTCGATGCGGCGAACCGGCGGCAGCTGGCAGAGGCCATCGTCAGTCTCGATCGCGACCCACGAGGAAGCGTGCCGCTACGCCATGCAGGCGCGCGCCGAAGAAGGAGACCTGTCCGGCGCGCTGCGCGTCTACAAGACGCTGTGGGACATCCTCGACGAAGAATACGGGATGGAGCCCTCGATCAAGACCCAGCAACTGGTCGCCGATATCAAGAACGGGCAATTTGACGATGCGGCCTTGTCGCCGACGCCGACGTCTGCCGGACCGGACGGCGCGCCGGCAGCGAACGCCCTGGAGACGCCGGGACAGTCACAGGCTTTTTCGCGGACCGCTGCGAAGATAGCCATCCTGGTCGATCCGTTCAGCATGAACGGAGTGAGCCCCGACCGCGCCCACCTCGTGTTCGGGTTCCGCCACCATTTCATCGCCTGTCTGACCAAATTCCGCGAATGGTATGTCGGCGACAGCGCTCCCCAGCAGCAGTCATCCGAAGAACACGCTTCGGCATCGCGCTACAGCATCGCGGCAACCGCCTACCAGGCCGGCGATACGATCAGCATGGTGCTGACCCTGAGGGAGACCAACACCGGCCTCTACATCTGGAGCGACAGTTTTGAACTGAAACTGGAAAACTGGTTCGAGGTACAGCAGCGAATCGTGCAGCGCACCGCCGTTTCGGTCAACGTCTATCTGTCCACCGAACGCCTGATGCGCGTGGCTGCCACTGCGGACGTCCCGCTGGATATCTACGACCGATGGCTTCGGGCGCAGGCGAGCTTCGGAAGCTTCAGTGCCGAGAACTGGCGCAAGTCGGTCGGCCTGTTGTCGGATGCGATCGCGATCGCGCCGAACTTCTCGCCCTGCTACAGCGCCTTGGTCCAGATGAACAACACCGAGCATTTCGTGTTTCCGGGGCTGCTTCGCGACCTGCCGAAAGCCCGGTCCACGCTCGAGCTTGCCAGAAATGCAGTCCGGCTCGATCCGGTCAATTCACGCGCACATCTCTGTCTCGGGTGGTCGCAGGCGATGCTGATGCAATACGCCGAGGCTTCCGTCCATGTGGACCTGGCATGCGAGCTGAACGGCAACGATCCCTGGACCTTGCTGTCGGCGGCATCCTGCCAGGGATTCTGCGGCAATGTCGATCACGGCAACGAACTGCTGGCCGAAGCACTCAAGGTTTCGTGGGCGCCAACTCCGCTGTATTGGCCCTATCGCGCGGTACTGCAGTTCCTGCGCGGCAATTACCAGGACGCGATCGAGGGGATCGATCGCTCCAACAACGTCGCCAAGACGCTTGGCGGCTGGAAGGTGGCGGCGCTGTTCCATCTTGGCAGAACCGACGAAGCCCGGTTCGAGGCACAACGGTTTCTCAACACCATTCGCTCGACATGGTACGGCAGCAAGGCGCCGGGCGACCTCGAAATCGCCCGCTGGCTGCTGCACGCGCATCCGCTCGCCCGCCGCGAGGACTGGGAACGCCTGCGCGATGGAATTCACGGCGCGGGCGTCCCGGTCGACGGCCTGGAGCATCAAGCGTGGTGAGACCCCGTACTGCGGTTGTCAGCCGCAGAACTTGATCGTGTACTCGCCGACGCGCTTGGAATGGAACACCAGCTTGTCGGTAGTGGGCCGCAAGGCGGAGTTTTCCATATCATCTCCGTAGAAGTCCGGGAGCTGGTAACCTCCAGATTTCACTGCCGTCTCGGCGTTGGTGATAAGGTCCGGAGGCGGCAGCTTGATGATCAGCGTCTTGCTGGTGCTGGAGGCCTCGATGAAAGACAGGTCCGTGTATTCATGCGGAAACGTGGCTTCAACTCGGGCTTTGTCGAGTTGATCGACGAATTCCGCCATGTTGGCGGGACGCGTGCTCGGCTCCCGCGCCCACTTCTTGACCAGATCGCCCCAGTTTTCATAGTTCACGACATCGAACATCTCAAATTTCATCTTGGTCTCCTTCGGTTGGTGCGGCGAGAATGCCGGGTTGCTCAGAGAAATGTTGGGCAGGCTTTGGTCAGGTGGGCGATATCGGCGACGAATTCGACGAGTTCGCCCATGGTCGCGATTTCCGGTACGAATTCGAGGCGGTCTTTCGTGTAAATGCTCGTAGAAAGCTGCGAGAGCGCCTTTTTGAGGCTGGTCGATGCGTGGGCGGCGGGCAGTTCATCCTCAAGCATGGCGCCGAATATCACTTCGGCGACGATGATCGATCCCAGCACGCCAAGCGTCTTGCCCCGCTGTTTCGGATCTTTTGGGCCCATCGCGGCTTCGAACAGGATGAAGAAGGGCAGCGGCGGCTCATGGGAAAGGGTGTGGATATCGGCCTCGGTCAACTGGCCCGGTTTCTGCTCCAGCCAGTTGCGGATCCGCTGTGCCCGATAGCACGGCTTATTGAGCAACTCGCTGCTTTCGATCAGCTCACGCCGCCGCGACCGGATTTCCTCGATCAGACTGTTCACCGACCACAGGCGCATAAATCCCGCGCTCATCAGGTCTCTATACATGAGGCCAAACTTTCCAACGCGGTCGATTGGTGGAAACAAGCCATTGTCGCGCAGTTGCCCGCTGAAGTGAGGGCCAATACGGACGCTGGGTTGCGGTCGCTGAGGACTTTTCGGAATGTCGAAGAAATGCGACCAGCTGATGATCCATTTTCGCCGTAGTGGCATTTCATGGGGCCGCCAATGGGACGTCGCGCGAATGGCGGCGGCAAGCGGGAATTCGTGACCAGGATTGATAACGTAGCGATCGCGTGCCATCGCGTGTCCGAAGCGAAACGCGCCATGTGTGAATTCAAGAGGCACCAGCGACCCGCGATGCGGCGATCGTGGAGTCGGCCCCGTCTCGCTTCGGCCTTCGCGCAGTTCAACGGATTGTTCGCTCAGGAAGTCGGGCCGGGCTACATTGTACAGACGGTAGACTTCAGGGTTCAACACCCTCTTCATCAGATCGTGGCGGATGATGTTGCGATAGATCAGTGTCGCCGCGCCGCGGGCGCAAAGAAAAGCATCGAAGGTGGCCTCGATTTCCGAATCTGCCGTGTCTTTCTCCTTCGGCAGCCGCAGGCGGCTCATCAGGCCGTTGTGCAGATGATGGAACAAGGCCGTGAGCTGCGACAGGATCGCATGAGCGTCGTTGCGCGGATCGGCGACCAGCACTTCGGTCAGTCCCGGTGAATTGTTGTTGGCGTCCTTCTCACCTTCGAACCGCCCGATGTCGCGGCCCTTCGGCTTCATTTCGGTATGATCTTCGTCGTTGACCCCGCCGCCACCCGTACGCAGCCGCGAACGCGCACCATTCTTTGGATCAGGCGAACCTACGTAAGCGAACGGGCATACCTCGGGTCCGGCGCCGTAGATCGTGTCCAGCTTCAGCCGGTAGGTGCGATCGTTGCGCACGCCAGTCGTGGTGTCTTCGAGGATGGAGAGCGGGAACGTCGTCTGAACGAGATCGTGCGCGACAAGCTGAAGAAGGTAGGTATAACCGGCCGGAACATCCTCATTTTCCGGATTGCCGGGATTGCCCTCGTTGCCTTCCCACACGGGCGCATAATGCATGCGTTTGGCAAGCTGGTTCATCAGAAACCGCAGTCGCTCGATGCTGGCCTCCGATCTGAGCGGATCCTTGCCGTCGACCTTGAACTGCTTGTCGGGCGGCAAGTTATCCGAGTCACACAGAAAGTGCCGAAATCCCGCAATCTTGATCGGTCCCTGCGGTCCGTGCGGAGGGACTGCAAGGATGCTGGCGAGGCCACCTTCATGGATGCTCGCGAAGCCAGCGGCGCCGACACCGACGCCGGTGCTGACGCCGCGCGCCCGTGCGATCGAGAACCCCCACCATGCCCACTCATATGCCCCTGGCCCCCTGGTTCGATGAATTTTTTTAGTTTCCCCCGCGTGATTTGATCGTGAATCTCCCGGTGACGCAACGGGCCTCGCCGATCCGCTCGTCGGCAGCGGATGCAATTCCCGATGACGCGTCTGCGGCCGGGCTGGCCCTTCCTTCTCACGCTGCGCTCACGGGTTCTGCGGAGGATCGTCGCATGCCGACCTTTCGTCGGCGCAAGAGCAGTGAGGGCTAATAAAATGACACCGGAAACCGCAGCGAATTGGATCTCGCTTGTTTTTCTCGCAGGCATGATGGGCGCCCTCCGTCAGGTCGTCCGTTCCGTGGCCGGGCTGAAGAAGTCCCAGGAGTTCACGGCTGGAGGCGGCGCCGGCTTTGCCGCGAATTTCCGGTGGCCGGTGTTCGTGGCCTCGCTCATCATAAGCCTTACGGCCGGCGCGCTCGCATGTCTGACCGTAACTTTTCCGCTGACGTCCGACGCTAAATTCCTGCTCACCTTCATTGCGGCAGGTTATGCGGGCGCAGATTTCATCGAACCCTTTGTCAGGAAGCAGATACCTGCCGACGGTTCGCCGAGGATCGCCGAACCAGCCAGGCTCGAAGCATCCCCGGCCGCGCAGGCAACCGGCAACCCCGACATCCCCAAAGGGGCGGCCACACAGCTGTAGAGCATGGAAACATGCTTCAGATGCGCTGGCTCCTGGCAGCGAACGGCCATGTTGAGAGCGGTGAAATGCGGGCCGCGCGGCCAGTTCCCGGTTGCGCGGCGGGCCCCGCTTGCCCACCATCCCGGCCATGATTCGGGAAAAATCCGGCAAAGCACCTCCCAAACTGCCCAAGGGCGTGATCGCGGTCGCGCCGCCGAGTTTTCGGCGCGAGCGGGCGCTGATCAAGCGCGGAATCTGGCCGGTGGCGGGCTGCGACGAGGCCGGGCGCGGCCCGCTGGCGGGCCCGGTGGTGGCGGCGGCCGTGATGCTCGATCCCAAACGGATTCCCAAGGGCATCGACGATTCCAAGCGTCTGACCGCGGAACGCCGCGAGGAACTGTTCGAGGAAATCTGCGCCACCGCGTCGTTTTCGGTCGCCTTCGCCTCGCCGGCGCGGATCGACCGCGACAATATCTTGCGGGCCTCGCTGTGGGCATTGAAGCGCGCGGTGCAGGCGCTGCCGGAGACGCCGAAGCATGTCTTCGTCGACGGCCGCGACCGGCTCGACTACGCCTTGCGACTGCGACGCCGTGATCGGCGGCGACGGGCTGGTGACTGTCGATCGCAGCGGCCTCGATCATCGCCAAGGTGACGCGCGACCGGCTGATGTGCGCGCTGGCGCAGGATTGCCCGGGCTATGGTTTCGAGATCCCACAAGGGCTATGCCGTTCCCGAACATCTCGAGGCGTTGACCGGCTCGGACCGAGCGGCCATCACCGCCGCTTCTTCGCGCCCGTGGTGGCGGCGCGGCAAAAACATCATCCGGCAAGCATCGAACGCGACCGTTTACGCGGATCTGCCTGACGCGCCGAGAATGCGGCAGAACCGCCTCGCCGGGCTGTCCGCCATCGTCCTTGCCGAAGTACGCTGCAGCGCCGCCAGTTGCCTCTCCGGCTGACGCCCTCTATCACACGTTCGGGATCGAATAAGGCCGGCGGGCTGCCGGATTTCTGGGCATTTCGGACGTTTGATGCGCTTCACCTCGCTGATTGTCGAATTGATCCGCGCCCGGCCGCGGCTGGTGGTGTGGCTGGTGGTGCTGCTGCAGGCGGCGATGTGGCTGATCCTGCCGCTGGCGCTCTATCGAAGCCCGCCCGGCGACGTCGCCACCGTGCTGGCGTTCGGCCGGGAATACCAGGTCGGGACCGATCTTGGTCCGCCGCTGGCGTTCTGGCTCGCCGATATCGCGTTCCGCGCCGCCGGCAACCACATGTTCGGCGTCTATCTGCTGGCGCAGCTCTGCGGTGATCGTGATGTTCTGGACGCTGTATCGGCTGGCGCGCGCCATTGTCGGCGGACAGCAGGCGGTGCTCGCGGTCCTGCTGACGATGACGGTTTTGGCCTTCAGTTCGCCCGGCGTCGAGTTCGGCCCGCTGGTGCTGGCGCGTCCGCTATGGGCGCTGCTGCTGCTGCATTCCTGGCAATTGATCGGCCAGAACCGGCACAACGCATGGTTCGCCTGGTCGATCGAAGCCGGGCTTCTGCTGCTGACCACCTCCGCCGCGATCGGCCTGTTGCTGCTGATCGCGGGATTTGCGCTCGCCACCAGACGCGGACGGCGGGTGCTGATGTCGTTCGACCCCTTGTTTGCGCTCCTGGTGATCGTCGTGCTGGCGCTGCCCTATGCGATCTGGCTGATCCGCGCCGATACGCTGGTGTGGCCGGCATGGCCCGACGTCGCCGTCCTCGGCGGCAGGGCGCTGCACTGGGCTTGGTTGCTCGGCGGCCTGCTGCTGGCGATGTCCGGCATCCTGCTGCTGGCGCTGCTCAACTCGCGCTGGTTCGCCCGCAAGCCGGAAGAGGCGCCGATCATCTATCGGCCGCCGGTCGATCCGCTGGCCCGCCATTTCGTCTTCTTCTTTGCCATCGCGCCGGCGCTGGCGGGAAGCCTGATCGCGGGCCTGTTCGATCTCGACAGCGTCGTCGGCGGCGCCGGCATCGCGCTGATGATGTCGGGCCTGGCCGTCATCGTTACCGCCGGCAATCTGGTCCATCTGCGGCGTCAGCGGCTGCTGCGCACGGTCTGGGCCGCCGCCGTCGTGGCGCCCGCGCTCGTTGTGATCGCGACCTCGCTGTTTCTGCCCTGGACCGGCGCCAACGAAGTCGCGACCTCGTTCCCCGCCGCCTCGATCGCGCGTTTCTTCGGCGACAGCTTTGAGCGCCGCACCAACCAGCGGCTGCGGTCGGTGGCCGGCGACCCGCAGCTGGCGAGCCTGATCGCGCTCGACCGCGGGCGGCCGCATTTGCTGCTCGACGCCACCCCGGAGCGGACGCCGTGGCTCAGCCAGGCCAAATTTAGCGAAACCGGCGGCGTCGTGGTCTGGCGCGCCTCCGACACCGTGGGCACGCCGCCCGCCGACATCGCCAAACGGTTTCCGGGCCTGGTGCCGGAAGTGCCGCGCTCGTTCGAATGGCTGGTCACCGGACGGCAGCCGCTATTGCGGATCGGCTGGGCCATCGTGCGGCCGAAGGGGCCGTGATTCCATCGTCCTCATGGTGAGGAGGCGCGCTTGCGCCGTCTCGAACCATGAGAGCCCGCTGGACCTCCCCCAAGTCGGTGGACACCTGTAGTAGGCTTGAACGGCCAGGAGGTGTCAAATGTCTAAACGGCCACGGCGGTCCTATTCGGACGACTACAAGCGGCGCGCGGTTGATCTTGTTTTCTCCAGCGGTCGCTCGGCGAAATCGGTAGCCAAGGAACTCGGACTTGACGGCTCTGTACTGAGCCGATGGGTAGCGGATAGGAATGCGGCGCGAGCCGACGGCAGCGCCGCGGCTCCCACATCGCAGGCGGCGCTGCCGTCGGCGGACCAGGCTGACGCGATTGCGCGGTTGCAGCGGGAAAACGAGCAGTTGCGCATGGAGCGCGACATTTTAAAAAAGTCGATCGCGATCTTCGCTGGACCCCGGACATGAGATTCCGCTTCATCGAAGATCGCCGTGCCGATTATCCGGTGAGGGTCATGTGCCGTGTGCTCGAGGTCTCGCCGGCCGGCTACTACGCCTGGCGTTCACGTCCGGAAAGCTCAAGATCGGTTGCCAATCGCGAGTTGCTGGCGAACATCAAGCGGGTTCATCGCGACAGCCATGGCCGCTATGGCAGCCCGCGCATTCACGCCGAGCTCAGAACGAAAGGGCATGGCGCAAGCCGCGGCCGGATCGAACGACAGATGCGCTACCATGGCATTCGGGCCATCATGGTCAAGCCCAGGCGCTGCCGCACCACCGATAGCGGCCATGGCTTTCCCATCGCCCCGAATTTGCTTGACCGCAAATTCTCGGCCGCCGCGCGCAATCAAATCTGGCTCGCCGACATCACCTATATCGAGACCGGTCAGGGATGGTTGTATCTGGCGGCTGTCATCGACCTTTACAGCCGCCGCATCGTGGGCTGGGCAATGGCCGATCATCTGCGCGCTGAATTGCCATTGGCTGCCTTGCGGATGGCGATCAAGCAACAGCGCCCGGGCGCGGGCCTGATCCATCATTCCGATCGCGGCGTTCAATATGCCTCCGCAGAGTACCGACAGATCCTGCAGGCCGCCGGCTTCCGGGCCTCGATGAGCCGCAGGGCCGATTGCTACGACAACGCCCCGATGGAAAGCTTCTTCCACACGCTGAAAACCGAACTCGTCCATCGCCGGCAGTTTGAAACCCGAAATCAGGCCGAGCGAGACATTTTTGCCTACATCGAAGGCTTCTACAACCAAAACCGGCGTCACTCGGCCATCGGCTATATCAGCCCGATCGAGATGGAGCTAAAATCGGCTTGAACCCTGTCCACTTTTTTGGGGGAAGATCACCGCATCTCTCCAATCCTTCGAGACGCTCGGCTTCGCTGCGCTGCGCCGGGCTCCTCAGGATGAGGACTGTGTCTGCTCCAGCGCCTTGGCAATCGCGCGCAGATCCTGCCACGCCATCCGCTTGTAGGACGGCGACCGCAACAGATACGCGGGATGGAAGGTCGCGAGCGCGCGGATCGTCCGTGTGCCGGTGTCGTAGTCGAACCATTTTCCGCGGGTCTTCATGATGCCTTCGCGCGTGGACAGCAGCGTTTGCGTCGAGGGATTGCCGAGCGTCACCAGCACGTCCGGATTTACCAGTTCGATCTGGCGCTGGATGAACGGCAGGCAGATCTGCGTTTCCTGCGGCGTCGGCGTGCGGTTGCCGGGAGGGCGCCAGGGAATGACATTGGCGATATAGGCCTTGCTGCGGTCGAGGCCGATCGCCGCGATCATGCGGTTGAGCAATTGGCCGGAGCGGCCGACGAAGGGCAGGCCCTCGATGTCCTCCTCGCGGCCCGGGGCTTCGCCGACGAACATCACGCGCGCCTGCGGATTGCCGTCGGCAAACACCAGCCTTGTCGCGGTGTTCTTCAACGCGCAGCCCTCAAACGTTTCCAGCAGCGCCCGCAGCGCCTCCAGCGTCGGCGCGGTCCGCGCCGCTTCGCGCGCCGACTGGATCGCGGCTTCGGGCGCTGCCGTATCGCCGCGCGGGGACGGAACCACCGCCGGCGCCTGCATGAGCGTTCTCGGCGGCGGCGCCTCGCGCGGCTCGGCCTGGGCCGGCGCCGGGGCCATATCCGGATCGGTCAGCCGGTTGACCGGCTCATCCGCCAGCGCGCAGTCGACCCCGGCCTCCAGATAAAAGGCCAGCAATTGCTGGATGGTGGGGGCGGTCTCAGGCGTCATGGCTGGATGTCAGGGGCATCGGCCCAATCTAGGATGGATCGCGCGGCAGCGAAACCGCCGGCGGCGCATTTCCATGGTTGTTCTCGGCCGAAAAATCGGAAACAACGGACGTTTAGAGCCGTTCTCAACCGGGCCGGGACCAGACCATGAGCACCGAAGAACTACCCCCGCGCGAATCCATGGAATTCGACGTCGTGATCGTCGGCGCCGGGCCGTCCGGCCTCGCAGCCGCGATCCGGCTGAAGCAGCTCAATGCCGATCTCAGCGTCGTCGTCGTGGAAAAGGGCTCCGAAGTCGGCGCGCATATCCTGTCCGGTGCGGTGATCGATCCGGTGTCGCTCGACAAGCTGATTCCGGACTGGCGCGAGGACGCCGATTGTCCGCTCAAGACCCAGGTCAAGACCGACAAGTTCTACTGGATGACCGCAGGCACCGCGATCCCGCTGCCGACATTCGCGATGCCGCCGCTGATGAACAACCATCATTGCTATATCGGCTCGCTCGGCATGGTGTGCCGCTGGCTGGCGCAGAAGGCCGAGGCGCTCGGCGTCGAAATCTATCCGGGCTTTGCGGCGGCGGAAGTTCTCTACGACGAGAACGGCGCGGTGCGCGGCATCGCCACCGGCGACATGGGCATCGCCAAGGACGGCACCCACAAGGATTCCTTCACCCGCGGCATGGAGCTGCTCGGCAAGTACACGCTGTTCGCCGAGGGCGCGCGCGGCAGCCTGACAAAGCAGCTGATCGCGAAATTCTCGCTCGACGCCAACAGCGAGCCTTCGAAATTCGGCATCGGGCTGAAGGAAGTCTGGCAGATCGATCCGGCAAAACACCAGAAGGGCCTGATCCAGCATTCGTTCGGCTGGCCGCTTGAACAATTCGACCGGCGGCGGCTCGTTCCTCTATCACTATGACGACAATCTGGTGGCGGTCGGCTTCGTCGTGCACCTGAATTACGACGATCCGTATCTGTCGCCGTTCGACGAATTCCAGCGCTTCAAGACCCATCCGGCGATCGCGCACGCTGTTCGAAGGCGGCAAGCGGCTGGCCTATGGCGCGCGCGCCATCACCGAGGGCGGTTACCAGTCGGTGCCGCGGCTGACCTTTGCCGGCGGTGCGCTGATCGGCTGCGCCGCGGGCTTCGTCAACGTGCCGCGCATCAAGGGCGTGCACAACGCCATGGGCACCGGCATGCAGGCGGCCGAACACGTCGCCGCGGCGCTCGCCGCCGGCCGGACCAATGACGAACTGGTCGACTACGAAAACTCCTGGCGCGACTCCGCGGTCGGCAAGGACCTTTATCCGGGTCCGCAACGTCAAGCCGCTGTGGTCGAAGTTCGGCACCATCATTGGCGTCGCGCTCGGCGGCCTCGACATGTGGACCAACACGCTGTTTGGCTTTTCGCTGTTCGGAACGCTGTCTCACGCCAAGCCCGACCGCAAGACGCTCGACCCGGCCAAGGCGCACGCGCCGATCCCGGCGACCGAAGCCGGACGGCAAGCTCACCTTCGACAAGCTGTCGTCGGTATTCCTGTCCAACACCAACCACGAGGAGGACCAGCCGGTTCACCTCAAGGTCGCCGACATCAACCTTCAAAAGCCCTCCGAACACGACGTCTATGCCGGCCCATCCAACCGCTATTGCCCGGCCGGGGTCTATGAATGGGTCGAGGAGGCGTCCGGCCCGCGGTTCCAGATCAACGCCCAGAACTGCGTCCATTGCAAAACCTGCGACGTCAAGGATCCCAACGGCAACATCACCTGGGTTCCGCCGGAGGGCGGCGGCGGGCCCAATTACGAGGCGATGTGACCACGATTGCGTGAGTCGGCGCCGGCTTTGGGTTGGGACAGAGGTGCTGACAAGTCTTCCGGCCACGATACCGCCACACTGAAAGCCTTTTCAGGTCCGGCCGGCCAAAGGATGGACCAAACCGGCGATATCAGGGGCCGTTTCTGCCAATCGATTCGCCACCCCCGATCCTTGCGGTTCAACGCCAAACGCGGCATTGTCGCGTGGCCTTGATGCCGCCGGCAGGGTTCGCATTCGAGACGATCCTTGAAATTCTGGAGCTAGGGCAAACCTTGATGCTTTCCATTCGGTTCAATCGCCAGACCCTTGCCGCACTTGCCTTCGCCACGCTGGCGGTGCCCGGCTCGGCTCTGGCGCAGACGCCCGATCACACCGCCGACAGTTCGGCGCAGTTTCCGAGCAAGAGCGATCTCAAGTCGCTGACCACGTCGGGCAGCTATCTGGCCGCCCGTCACGCCAGTGTCGAGCGCGATGCGAATTCGGCGGCGGCGTTCTATCGTTCGGCGCTGCGCACCGATCCCAAGAACAACGAATTGCTCGACCGCGCCTTCATCTCCTCGCTCGCCGACGGCGACATCGACGAGGCGGTGAAGCTCGCCGACCGCATCCTGACCATCGACAAGTCCAATCGCGTCGCCCGCCTCGTGGTCGGCGTGCGCGACCTGAAGCAGAAGAAATACGCCACCGCGCAGATCAACATCAACCAGTCGATCCGCGGACCGATCACCGATCTGGTCGCGACGCTGCTTTCGGGCTGGGCCAGCTACGGCGCCGGCGACATCAAGGCCGCGGTCGCCAATATCGACAAGCTGACCGGCCCGGAGTGGTATCCGATCTTCAAGGACATGCATTCCGGCATGATCCTGGAACTCGCCGGCAAGGAAAAGGAAGCGGGCGCCCGCCTCGAGCGCGCCTACAAGCTCGACGATTCCATGCTGCGGGTGGCCGATGCCTATGCGCGCTGGCTGTCGCGGGCAAGGATCCGGCGGCGGCCGCGGCCATCTACGCAGGCGTTCGACAAGAAGCTGCCGCGGCATCCGCTGGTGCTGGAAGGCCTGCGCGAGACCAAGGCCGGCAAGAAGCTGCCGCCGCTGGTCGATTCGCCGCAGGCGGGCGCCGCCGAGGCGCTGTACGGCATCGGCGCCACGCTGACCCGGCGCGGCGGCGAGGATCTGGCGCTGGTCTATCTGCAGCTGTCGCTCTATCTCGCGCCCAACCATCCGCTGGCGCTGCTGTCGCTGGCCGATCTCTATGAGTTCGGTGAAGAAGCCGCAGATGGCGATCAAGGTCTATGAGCGGATGCCGGCCAGTTCGCCGCTGAAGCGCAATGCGCAGATCCAGCTCGCGACCAACCTCGACGCCGCCGACCGCAGCGAGGAGGCGATCAAGATCCTGAAGGGCGTCACGACCGAAGATCCGAAGGATATCGAAGCCATCATGGCGCTCGGCAATATCGAGCGCGGCCGCAAGCGGTTCGCCGACTGCGCCCAGACCTACACGCAGGGCATCGACGTGATGCCGGCGACCGCAACGAGAAGGGCGCCTGGGTGACCTATTACTACCGCGGCATCTGCCAGGAACGCTCCAAGCAGTGGAGCAAGGCGGAAGCCGACATGCGCAAGGCGCTGGAGCTGCAGCCGGAGCAGCCGCACGTGCTGAACTATCTCGGCTATTCCTGGATCGACCAGGGCATCAATCTCGACGAGGGCATGAAGATGATCAAGCGCGCCGTCGATCAGCGCCCCGACGACGGCTACATCGTCGAACTCGCTCGGCTGGGCCTATTACCGCATCGGCAATTTCGAGGACGCGGTGAAGCACCTCGAGCGCGCGATCGACCTCAAGCCGGAAGA
This sequence comes from uncultured Alphaproteobacteria bacterium, assembly GCA_963706975.1. GTDB lineage: Bacteria > Pseudomonadota > Alphaproteobacteria > Rhizobiales > Xanthobacteraceae > Bradyrhizobium. The sequence goes on along the minus strand of CAVPOL010000011.1, from coordinate 125,614 downwards.
TCCCACCATCAACGACCATCTCGGCGACGCCTATTGGCGCGTCGGCCGCACGCTGGAAGCCAAATTCCAGTGGGCCCACGCCCGCGACCTCAAGCCCGAGCCGGAAGAACTGCCGAAGATCGAGGCCAAGATCGAAAACGGATCTGCCGGACGACCCATCCTCCGTCGGCGGCCTCCGCCGACAAGAAAAAAGAAGACGGCAAGGGCGGCTGAGGGCGGCGAGTGATCGAAGGGCTGGTCGCCGATGCCGGCGCTGGTGGAGGACGGGCGTGCCAAGGTCAACCTGACCCTGCGGGTGGTCGGGCGCCGCGTCGACGGCTATCACGACATCGAAAGCGTGGTGGCGTTCGCCGATTGCGCCGACCGCCTGACGCTGACATCGGGCCCCGGGCTCGACCTTGCGACAACAGGGCCGCTGGCGCAGGCCTGCGGCGAGACTTCTGACAATCTGGTGTTCAAGGCGGCGCAGCTGCTGCGACGAGCGCGTGCCGGATCTCAAGCTCGGCGCTTTCGTCCTCGACAAGGTGCTGCCGGTCGCCGCCGGCATCGGCGGCGGCTCGGCCGATGCCGCCGCAGCGCTGCGGCTGCTCGCCAGGACCAACGGCCTTTCGCTCGACGATCCCCGCCTGATCGAGGTCGCGCGCCTGACCGGCGCCGACGTGCCGGTGTGCCTGCCTCGCAGGCCTGCGTCATGACCGGCGTCGGCGAAACCTTGCTGCCGCTGACGCTTGCCCAAAATGCCCTGCGTGCTGGTCAATCCGGGCATTCCGGTCGCGACCAAAGACGTGTTTAAGGCGCTCGGCCTGCGCAACGGCGAGTTGCTGGTCGGCTTTTCCGACGTGCTGCGCGGCCACCGCCTGGCCGGAAGCGGGCGCATCGCTGGAAGAATGGGTCGAAGTGCTCGCCGCATGAGCGTCAACGATCTCGAAGCCCCCGCGATGCGGATCCAGCCCGTGATCGGCAAGGTGATGGCCGCGCTCAACGCCACCAACGGCGCCTGGCTGGCGCGGATGTCGGGCTCGGGCGCGACCTGCTTTGCGATCTACGAAAACACCGCCGACGCGGAGCGCGCCGCGCAGAAGATCCAGGCTCGATCATCCCGGCTGGTGGGTGCATTCGGGGGTTTTGAGCTAGACTAGGAAACCGCTGCCCGTCCTACGTTTTTGTTGAGCTGGCTACATGCTTGTTGAGCTAGTCTGCTCGCCGCCGGCCGCCGTGCCAGCGCCAGCGATAACCCCAGGCCCGCCATGAAAAGCCCGGAACCCTGCCGCAGCCGCTGCAGAAAAACCGGCCGGCCCACCAGCGTCGCGCGCGCCCGCGAGGCCATCGCGACCACGATGATGTCGGCGACGGTGTTGAGCGCAACCGTAATCAGGCCCAGCGCCATGAATTGCAGCGCAGGGTGGCTGGCTGCGGGATCGATGAACTGCGGAATGAACGCGAGAAAGAAGGCTGCCATCTTCGGGTTCAGCGCCTCGACCACGATGCCTTCGCGAAAGGCCCGCTTCGCGCTGCTCGGCGCCGCCGGCTCGGGCACTGCATGGCCGGCCTCGCGAAACGCCCTGACGCCGAGCCAGATCAGATAGAGCGCGCCGGCAAATTTGAGCACGGCAAAAAGCTCCGCGCTGGCAAGAATGATCGCCGAGACGCCGAGTCCGCCGCCGATGACGTGAAAAAGTCCGCCCAGCGCCGTGCCGAAGGTGGAGGCCACTCCCGCCTTGCGGCCGCCCGACAGCGTTCTTGCCGCGACGTAGAGGATGGCTGGACCCGGAATCGCGGCAATGATCAGCGCGGCGGCGAGGAACAGCCAGAAATTCGCGCCGCTCACCTAATGCGACCGCGCCAGGCAGAACGCCACCACCTCTTCCAGCGCGGTCTTCATCGGCGAAGCCGGGAACAGCGCCAGCGCGTCGACCGCCATCGCGCCGTAATGCTGGGCGCGGTTGATGGTGTCTTCCAGCGCGCGATGCTTCGTCATCAGTCCGATGGCGTGGTCGAGATCGGCATTGCCGATCTCGCCGCGCTCCAGCGCCTTGATCCAGAACGCGCGCTCGCCGTCATTGCCGCGGCGGAACGCCAGCACCACCGGCAGCGTGATCTTGCCCTCGCGAAAATCGTCGCCGATGTTCTTGCCGAGTTTTGCAGCCTTGCCGCCATAGTCGAGCACATCGTCCACCAGCTGGAACGCGATGCCGAGATTCATGCCGACCGAGCGGCACGCGGTCTGCTCCGCCTTCGGGCGGTTGGCGATCACGGGGCCGACCTCGCAGGCCGCGGCGAACAGTTCGGCGGTCTTGCCGCGGATCACGGCGAGATATTCGTCCTCGGTGGTCGCGGTGTTCTTCGCCGCCGCCAGCTGCATCACCTCGCCCTCGGCGATGGTGGCGGCGGCCGACGACAGAATATCGAGCGCGCGCAGCGAGCCGACCTCGACCATCATGCGAAAGGCCTGGCCGAGCAGGAAGTCGCCGACCAGAACGCTGGCCTCGTTGCCCCACAGCATGCGCGCCGACAATTTGCCGCGCCGAAGCTCGCTCTCGTCGACCACGTCGTCATGCAGCAAGGTGGCGGTGTGCATGAACTCGACCGCGGCCGCGAGTTTGATGTGGCCGTCGCCGGAATAGCCGGTGAGATTGGCCATCGCCAGGGTCAGCATCGGCCGCAGCCGCTTGCCACCCGAAGAGATCAGATGGTTGGCGACCTCGGGGATCATCGTGACTTCGGAGCCGGTCCGCGACAGGATGGTGGCGTTGACGCGCTCCATGTCGGCCGCGACGAGCCCCACCAGCTGATCGATGGAGGCATTCGATGGGCTCTCGAAGGGAACAATAACCGCCACGCTGGTCTCCACTTTTGCCCAATTTGGACTATCCTCGGATATAACAATAGAAACTGCCGGGTAATGCGGCAAGAGCAGGCAAGGCGCACGAAGCGGTTGACACCGTCCCTGCGGCATCGCGGCCGGACGGCACAGGAGTGGCAAACTTGCGGGAACTGGTTCGAACCAACGATATCGTGCTGGTTTCGGCGGTCGGTGCGCTGCTCGACGGCGCCAATATCCATCATCTGGTGCTGGACCAGAACATGAGCGTGATCGAGGGCTCGCTCGGCATGCTGCCGCGCCGGATTCTGGTGCACGACGACGACAACCGCGAGGCGCGCCAGCTTCTCAGCGATGCCGGGCTCGCCCACGAACTGCGGGACGATGACTGAACCGGCGCACGACGTCACGGCGAACGAATTCACCGAGGATGCATTTCTCGGCGGACAATTGCTGTTGCGCCAGCCCAGGTCCGGCCACCGCGCCGGCCATGACGCCATGCTGCTGGCGGCCGCGACGCCGGCGCGGCCGGGCGATCGCGTGGTTGAATTCGGCGCCGGCGTCGGCGCCGCCGGCCTTGCCGTGGCGAGACGCGTCGCCGGCATTGAACTAGTGCTGGTCGAGATCGAGCCGGCGCTGGCGGCGCTGGCGCGCGACAACGCCGCCGCCAATGGGATTGCCGCCGAGACGATCGTGCTCGATGTGGCGTCTTCGGCGGCCAGCTTTGCCGCCGCCGGACTTCACCCCGACAGCGCCGACATCGTGCTGATGAATCCGCCGTTCAACGACTGCCGCGCGGCACCGCGCGTCGCCGGACCAGGCCCGCGCCATGGCCCATGTGGCTGATGCCTCGACGCTGCAGGACTGGATTCATGCCGCGCGACGAGTTCCTGAAATCCGGCGGCGTGCTCAGCCTGATCTGGCGCGCCGACGGACTTGGCGAAGTGCTGGCGGCGCTGGATCGCGGTTTTGGGAGTCTCGCGATTCTGCCGGTTCACGTTGACGTGAAAAAGCCGGCGATTCGTCTGCTCGTTCGTGCCATCAAGGGTGGCAAGGCGCCGACCCAAATTCATGCGGCGCTGATGCTCAATGATGAGTCTGATGTGCCCAACAAACAGGCGCGGGATATTCTTGCAGGGAAGGGGGTCTTGCCTTTGGCGGACCCCTGAGCGCCTCGAGCGGGCCCGTTATTGCGGAAGCGTTTCCGACTGCTGCTCGGGCACGGAAGTGAAATGAATCGCCGTCAAAAGGGCGCCAATCAGCAGGATCAGCAGATAGATTTTCATATTCTTCTCCGCTGCACCGTTGCAGCTAATAAAACGCCTGGATGCAAGAGGTGTTCCATCCAAGTTAATGCCAGCAGCGTTATAAGAAATGGTTAAGCAGAGGTAACAAGATGGCAGAATTTGTTGGCGATCGTGCGGCGACCACCGGCTGGTACGAAAAAGTGATGGAGTGGGTCCCCGCGCGGCTGCGCCGTGGGGCTGCCGTGGTGCCGGTGGTCCGGCTGTCCGGCGTGATCGGAGCGGTGACGCCGCTGCGCCCGGGCATGTCGCTTTCCGGCGTCGCCAAAACCCTGGAGCGCGCCTTCGCCACCAAACATGCCAAGGCGGTGGCGCTGGTGATCAACTCGCCCGGCGGCTCGCCGGTGCAGTCGCGCCAGATCTATCTTCGTATCCGGCAGCTCGCGGCGGAAAAGAACTTGCCGGTGCTGGTGTTCGTCGAGGACGTCGCCGCTTCCGGCGGCTACATGCTCGCCTGCGCCGGCGACGAGATTTTTTGCGATCCGTCCTCGATCCTGGGCTCGATCGGCGTGGTCGGCGGCACCTTCGGCTTTCAGGAACTGATCAGGAAGATCGGCGTCGAGCGGCGGCTCTATACCGCCGGCGCCCACAAGGCGATGCTCGATCCGTTCCTCCCCGAAAACCCCGATGACGTCGCGCGGGTCAAGGCGCTGCAGCGCGAGATCCACGCCATCTTCATCGCACTGGTGAAGCAGAGCCGCGGCGCAAGGCTGAAGGGCGCCGACGACGATCTGTTCAGCGGCGAATACTGGGCCGGCGAAACCTCGGTTTCGCTCGGCCTTGCCGACGCCATCGGCGATTTGCGCTCGGTGCTGCGCGCCCGCTACGGCGAGAAAGTGCTGACGCCGGTGATTGCGCCCGCCAGCGGCATGCTGTCGGGCCTGTTGGGCCGCAAATCCGCCGGCGCCGGCACGCTGGCATCGATGGGCGGCATGGCCGGCCTGCCGGACGAGCTGATTTCGGCGCTGGAGACACGGGCAATTTGGGCGAAATTCGGGTTCTGAAACCGGCGCCGCCCGCGCCATTTGGTCCCGGACAAGGCGATTGCGGGCAGAGGCCGCTTGCGCAACAATGGCATGGGGGCTGACGCATGAAGGACGAGGATCGACCGATGCCGCCGCTGATCGCATTCGCAGGCGCCCTTGGAAGTCTGGCCGTGGTCCGCTGGGCCTGGAAGACCGCCCAGAGGGTCAATCGGGAATTGGAAGAAGCGCGGCTGGCCCGGGTCGCCGAATCAGCCCGTTCCGGCGATATCCCGACCCTGCGCCGCGACCCCGCCACCGGCGCCTATCGGCCGGGGTGACTGGCCGGCATCCGACACACCACCGGCCCTCATCCTGAGGAGCGCGCCCTTGCGCGCGTCTCGAAGGATGGGCATCGGGCTCTCATGGTTCGAGACGCGCGAAGACGCGCTCCTCACCATGAGGAGGTTGCAGCCCGGAATGCTTTGATTCGCCCCCCAAAAACACCTGCGCCGGCCTCAGGGTGGGGCACCACCCATGAGAGCCGGCGAGCAAGCGTGAAGGCAGGAATGACTGTAGCGGAAGCCGCGCCGAGTGGCTGTTCACGATCTCGTGGAGGCCGTTGGCAATTTCGGCGCGCCGGCTTCGCCAGCACGAGCGTTGAGGGCATTAAGTTCCCCCCATTGCCTTGATTCCGGGTCCCCCCGCCGATACGGTCCCGCGCGCTTCCCCCCTCGCAGAGCCGAATCTGAACCGATGGACGCCATTCCCGCCCACATGCGCCCGGAACGCTCGTTCCAGGGCTTTATCCTCGCTCTGCAGCGGTTCTGGGCCGACCAGGGCTGCGTGATCCTGCAGCCCTACGACATGGAAATGGGCGCCGGCACCTTCCATCCCGCCACGACCTTGCGCGCGCTCGGGCCAAAACCGTGGAAGGCGGCCTATGTGCAGCCCTCGCGCCGGCCGAAGGACGGCCGCTACGGCGAAAACCCCAACCGCCTGCAGCATTATTACCAGTTCCAGGTGATCATAAAGCCGTCGCCGCCGGACCTGCAGGAGCTCTACCTGAAGTCGCTCGCCGCGATCGGCATCGATTCCGCCTTGCATGACATCCGCTTCGTCGAGGACGACTGGGAAAGCCCGACGCTGGGCGCCTGGGGGCTGGGCTGGGAATGCTGGTGCGACGGCATGGAAGTGTCGCAGTTCACCTATTTCCAGCAGGTCGCCGGCGTCGAATGCGCGCCGGTCGCGGGCGAACTCACCTACGGGCTCGAGCGCCTCGCGATGTATGTGCAGGGCGTCGACCGCGTCTACGACCTCAATTTCAATGGCCGCGAGGGCGCGGAAAAGGTCACTTACGGCGACGTCTTCCTGCAGGCCGAGCAGGAATATTCCCGGCACAACTTTGAACATTCCGACGCCGACATGCTGTTCAAGCAATTTTCGATGGCGGAAGAGGCCTGCAAGAAATATCTCGCCGCCGGCTGGAAGGATGGCAGCAACCAAAAAGAACACCTGATGGCGCTGCCGGCCTTCGACCAGTGCATCAAGGCCAGCCATGCCTTCAACCTGCTCGACGCCCGCGGCGTGATCTCGGTGACCGAACGGCAGAGCTACATCATGCGCGTGCGCGAGCTGGCCAAAGCCTGCGGCGAAGCCTGGGTCCACACCGAAGCGGGCAGGGCGGCGTGATCTTCTTACCCTCCCCTGGAGGGGGAGGGTCGCTCGCCCATTCTTGGGCGAGCGGGGTGGGGTGAAAGTGCTAGCGATATGGCAAGGAAGCCAATCAGCGACTTCAAGCGAAAGACTGCAAACCGGTTGCGCGCAAACACAACGGTCGCCGAGCAAATTCTCTGGCGGCATCTGCGAAGATTGGATGTGAAGGGAAGTCACTTCAGGAGGCAGGTGGTCATCGGTCCGTACATTGCCGATTTCGCCTGTTTGGCGGAGCGGTTGATAGTCGAGGTCGATGGATCGCAGCACGGATAAGATGAGGGGCTTCGCCGCGACGACGAACGGACGCGCTGGCTGCAATCGGAAGGCTATAGAGTGATACGATTTTGGAACAACGATGTGATGAGCAGGACCGACGCTGTGCTTGAGACCATCCACGACATCATCACTGTCACCCCACCCCGCCTGCCCTCGCCGGCAGGCGACCCTCCCCCTCCAGGGGAGGGTAAGTGATGCCCGATCTCCTGCTCGAACTGTTTTCCGAAGAAATCCCCGCGCGCATGCAGGCGAAGGCGGCCGAGGATCTGCGCAAGATGGTGACCGACAAGCTCGTCGCCGAAGGCCTGGTCTATGAGGGCGCAAAAGCCTTCGCGACGCCGCGGCGGCTGGCGCTGACCGTGCACGGCATTCCCGCGCGGCAGTCGGACCTCAAGGAAGAGCGCAAGGGCCCGCGCGTCGGCGGCCCCGACGCCGCCGTGCAGGGTTTTCTGAAAGCCACCGGGCTCAAATCGCTCGACGAGGCAAAAATCCAGCGCGATCCGAAGAAGGGCGACTTTTACATCGCGCTGATCGAAAAGCCCGGCCGCGCCACGCTGGACGTGCTCGCCGACATTTTGCCGGTGATCATCCGAACCTTCCCGTGGCCGAAACAGATGCGCTGGGGCGAGCGCTCCGCGCGCGCGGGCGCGCTGAGCTGGGTGCGGCCGCTGCATTCCATCATCGCCACCTTCGGGCTCGAGACCGAATCGCCCGACATCGTGAAGTTTGCCATCGACGGCATCGAGGCCGGCCAGACCACGTCGGGTCACCGCTTCATGGCGCCGGCAGAAATCTCCGTGCGCCGCTTCGAGGATTACGAAGCAAAACTGCTGGACGCCAAAGTCGTGCTCGACCCGCAGCGCCGCAAGGACATCATCCTCACCGACGCCAAGCAACTGGCCTTCGCGCAAGGCTTTGAGCTGGTCGAGGACCAGGTGCTGCTCGACGAAGTTTCCGGACTCGTCGAATGGCCCGTGGTGCTGATGGGCTCGTTCGATCCGGAATTCCTGTCGATCCCCGGCGAAGTGATCCGCGCCACCATCCGCAACAACCAGAAGTGTTTTGTGGTCAGCGATCCCGGAATGACGCCGGCAAAACGCGGCGGGTGAGGCCTCACCAACAAGTTCATCCTCACCGCCAACATCGAGGCCTCCGACGGCGGCAAGGCCATCATCGCCGGCAACGAGCGCGTGATCCGCGCGCGGTTGAGCGACGCGAAATTCTTCTACGAGACCGATCTGCAAGACAAAACTGGAAGACCGGCTGCCGAAATTCGAGAGCATCGTGTTTCACGAGAAGCTCGGCACCCAGGGCGAGCGCATCAAGCGGATCGAGCGGCTGGCGGCCGAGATCGCGCCGCTGGTCGGCGCCGATGTCGAAAAGACAAAGCGCGCCGCGCATCTGGCGAAGGCGGATTTGCTGACCGAAGTGGTCGGCGAATTTCCGGAGCTGCAGGGCCTGATGGGCAAGTATTACGCGCTGGCGCAGGGCGAGGATGCGTCCGTCGCCGCGGCAAGCGAGGAGCATTACAAGCCGCAGGGGCCGGCGGATCGTGTGCCGACCGATCCGGTGAGCGTTGCGGTGGCGCTGGCGGACAAGATCGATACGCTGGTTGGGTTCTGGGCGATCGATGAAAAGCCGACGGGGAGCAAAGACCCGTATGCGTTGCGGCGGGCCGTCTTGGGGGTAATCAGAATCGTTCTCGAACGACGGATCAAAATCGATCTGCGGGAAGTAGTCGAAAGTCACTTCAAGAGTTCGTATGCTTACTTGAAAGTGGACGCCTCCCAGCAGAGTGATTCTCTGATGTCGTTCTTCGAAGATCGACTTAAAGTTCAATTGCGGGATCAAAAGGCGCGGCACGATCTCGTGGATGCGGCCTTAAGCTCAGGCTCCATGGTCGGAGGTCATCCGCTCGTTTCAATCGTCGATCGCGTCGAGGCGCTGGGAAAATTCCTCGATACCGACGACGGCAAGAACCTGCTCGCCGGCACCAAGCGCGCCGCGAATATTCTGCGCATCGAGGAAAAGAAGGACGGCAAGGACTTATGACTGGCGCGCCCGATGCTGGCTCTATGGTCTCGATCAGGAGAAGACGTTCGCAAAGGCAATCGATCAAGTGAAGGGCGGAAGCCAGCCTCGCGGTCGCCAGGGAAGATTTGCCAGTCGCGATGAGTGCGATGGCAAAGTTGCGCCCGGCGGTGGATGCGTTCTTCGACAAGGTGAAGGTCAATGACGACGACGCCGAGGTGCGTGAAAATCGACTGAGGCTGCTGAACGAAATCCGCGCCGCGACGCGGGCAGTGGCGGATTTTTCCAAGATACAGGATTGAATTTCCGCACGCAGACATCGTGTCGGAAAGTCATGCGTCATACTGATATCGCCGTACGGCCTCTTCGTTCCAATCGACGCCTGCACCAGGTCGATTTGGGATGGCGAGGCAGCTATCGGCAATCGAAAATGGCTCGGCGAGAATGGGGTCGGCCCAGTCCTGCCATTCGAGCCAGTGCGCCGTTTCCGTGGCGCGCATCAGATGCGCGGAGAATTCCGGGTAGAGGTGCGTCGACATTTCGATGCCTGCCGCGCCTGCAATCGCCGCGCTGCGCAGCCAGCCGGTCACACCGCCGATCCGCATCAAATCGGGCATCACATAATCACCGCATCCCGACGCCAACGCCTGATACAGCGCACGTGGCCCGTAGAAGTTCTCTCCAAGCTGAACCGGTGTCTTGAGCTCGCGTGCAAGCTGGGCGTAGCCAGCGAGATTGTTGTAGGCAATGGGTTCCTCAAACCAGTAGAGCCCCAGCCCGTCGAGCGCATGACAGCGGTGAAGCGCGTCGCCAAGGCTCAGGCCCTGGTTGAAATCGACCATGAGCTTGATGTCTTCGCCGACTGCAGCGCGAATCGCATCGATCGCTGCGATATCCTCTGCGAGCTTTTCGCGGCCGAGGCGCAGTTTCAGCGCCTTGAAGTTGCCCTCGCCAACGAGTTCTCGCGCTTCGCCGCCGAGCGACGCGACATCGTTCAACCAAAGGCCATTGCTGTTGTAGGCGGGAACCGTCCCCAGCGATCCCCCGAGAAACACCGCCAGCGGCATGCCGGCGGCCTTGGCCATCGCATCCCAGGCCGCCATGTCGAGGCCCGACACGGCGATCATCGAAATGCCCTCGTTTCCGACAAGGTTCAGCGATTTCAACCCCGCTTGAAAATCATCCAGTGGATGGATTGGCTGACCAATGCGGGCGGCTGCCAGATCGTGGATCGCTGCCGCGATGTACCGCATTGAATGCTTCAGATACGGCTCCAGATAGCTTCGGCCGACGATACCTTCTTCGGTCACGAGATCGATCAGGATAACAGGCCACTGGCTGAACAGGCCGACTTTCGACACGACCGGGCGGCGTAACGGCACCAGGACGGGCCGCGCGCTCACCGACCGAAGCGTCAGCCGTTCAAACATCATGATCGTCCCTTCCATGTAGTGGAGGAGTGAATTCATTTCAGCCCGGCGGCGCGCTCGTGTAAATTCACTACCCGGTATACATTCGAGGAAAAGCCCGATGCCGCGCTCTTCTCAACCAACCCAGCAGCGCATTCTCGACGCCGCCTACCTGCTGTTTCGTCGCAGGGGCTACACCCGCGTCAGCATGGACGAGATAGCTGCCGCCGCGACGGTCACCAAGCGCACGCTCTACTATCATTTCACCAGCAAGGATTCGCTGCTCGCCGCGGTCCTCGAATCGCAGCACCGCCTGGCCCTTGCCGCTTTCCGCACCTTTGGCGATAATCTTGCCGGTTCGCCGGAAGCCATCATTGATACGCTGTTCAAGGATCTTGCGGTCTGGTCGGACAAGCCTCGTTGGGCGGGATCAGGTTTCACCCGCCTCGTCGTTGAGCTTGCCGACCTCCCCGGACATCCCGCCCGCGTCATCGCACGTCGCCACAAGGCGATGCTGGAAGCGCATCTCGCCGAGCTGTTTGCAAGAGCCGGCATCAGCCAGCCCCGCGAACGCGCGCGCGAGGTCTGGCTGCTGTCCGAAGGTGCGATTTCGCTGATCCTGATTCATCGCGACCGCAGCTATGCGGCGACCGCTGCGCAGGCGGCGAAAGCGCTCATTCAATACAGATCGGCAAAATAGCGGACGGACCGTCGCCGGGAATTCGCCCCGGCGGTGACTTGTCTCCCGGTTCCTGGGGAATCGGCATGCCGGATTTCGGCTGAATTCCGCCACGTCGGGCAAATCACCCAAAAGTCTGTCAATCCCTCCCTCGATCACAATATTCTGATTTTCAGAAATGGCAAATCAGGCTATATTGCACCCGTCCCACCCGATGAGAGGGGCGGTTCGCGATCGTCACGAACGTGCGGTGGGATGCGGTGGACGCGGAAGTTGCGACTGACGAGCGAATTCGAGCGGACGGCAAAGATCGTGTGGGCCTGACACCCCGACGCTGGTGTTCAAGTTCGCGGGAAGCAAAACTTCTCGCGGATGACGGTGGCAAGAAAGCCCGGTCACCGGGGCGAGCGCGTTATAAGCCGGTAGAAACCACTGCGCAGGGAAAGCCGGGATGCCTCCGCTGAACCTGTATGCTCGTGTGCGCTTTCTACCCACTACATTGCACACGAGACCGCGGGTGCAGCGCGCACCCGGCTTTCCCTGCGCCCTCTTGTTTCAGAGGGTGGCAATCGAACGCAAAGCTCGGGCGAACTCGCGCCGCGAGACTTGAAGTCATGTCTGGATGGAGCGATTCATTGCGACTTCCGTAGCCCGACGGAGCACAGCGTTATCCGGGACGGCGGTTCAAGAACAATGGCCCCGGATTGCGCTGCGCTCCATCCGGGCTACGGATTCTCATTCGCAATGACGGCAGTGCGACAAACAAAAGCCCCGCCCGGTGGGGGAGACCGGACGGGGCCTTGATGTCCGGAAAAGCGCCGCTGCGGCTTACCGGACAATCCGTTCAGGCGACCTGATCCCTAATCAATCACCTGAACGATGCGGCGGGTGCGCGGTTCGACCAGCACGGTCTGCCCGTTCACCACGGTGTAGCGATAAGTCGTGGAGCCATAGCTCTGCGGCACGTCGTAATAGGTGACGCCGGCTTCCGGCAGCACGCCGCCGACCACCACGCGATCCGGGATCGTGTAGGCCGGCACGCGCTCGCGAATGACATATTCGCGGAACGCCGGGCGCTGGTCGACGGCGATGCCGGCGCCGTCCTCGATGATGACGGAGTTGCCGCGCACGATGCCGACGGTGTCGCTCTGCGCCTGCGCCGCGATCGGTGCGCCGAGCACGCCCGCGATTGTCGCAATGGCAAGTATCTGGTTCCGCATGACCTTCTCCTTCACATGCTGTCGCGCTCGGTTTGCAGAGCGCGCAATTCGTCCCAATTCATCGCGTGCGGCATTGTTCCGGGAAAATAGCGCCGGCGGCCGCTGCAATTTTCAGGCATTTTTCGGGAGGCGGCGGAACCCGTTGAAGACGCAGGCGTCTCCTATCGTGGAACCGCGCCGCAGGATAAAATCCGGCCTCGATTCGATTTCCCCGCAAACGAAAATCCTGGAGAGTTTTCAATGACCATCACCGCTGCCCATATCCAGCCGATCGTGGCGCTGATCGCCGGCATCATCATTCTCATCATGCCGCGCTTCCTCAATTTGATGGTCGCGATCTACCTGATCTTCACCGGTTTGGCGGGCCTTGGACTGTTCAAGATGTTCAAGATGTAAGGTCCAAAACCGGGAACTCGCGCCTTGCGCGGAACCCCCCAAAGTGGTGTAAGGCGCGCAATCTCCTTCCCCTCGCGGATAATTTGCAGTCATGGCCAAAGCCGCATCGAAGTCGAAGAAAATCGCAGCGAAATCAAAGCCATCCTCGCCCGCCCAGGCGAAGGCCGCACCCCCAGTCGGCGGCCCGCAAGGCGCTGAAGAAGAGCCCGGCCAAGCCGGCGCCGAAAGCCGCCAAAAAAGCTGTGGCGAGCAAGCCCGTGGCCGCATGCCGTCAAAATCCGGCAAATGGGTGTTCACCTTCGGCGACGGCAAGGCCGAAGGCAAAGCCGGCCTGCGCGATCTGCTCGGCGGCAAGGGCGCCAACCTCGCCGAAATGGCCAATCTCGGCCTGCCGGTGCCTCCCGGCTTCACGATTCCGACCTCGGTCTGCACCTATTTCTACGCGCACGACAAATCCTATCCCGCAGGAGTTGAAGGCGCAGGTCGAGAAGGCGCTCGATCATGTCGGCAAGCTCGCCGGCAAGACTTTTGGCGATGCCGAAAATCCGCTGCTGGTGTCGGTCCGCTCCGGCGGCCGCGCCTCGATGCCGGGCATGATGGATACCGTGCTCAATCTCGGCCTCAACGACGAGACGGTGGAGGCGCTGGCCGAACTGTCGGGCGACCGCCGCTTTGCCTATGACAGCTATCGCCGCTTCATCACCATGTATTCCGACGTCGTGCTCGGCTTCGAGCATTCGCATTTCGAGGACATCCTCGACACCTTCAAGGACGGCCAGGGTTATGCGCTCGACACCGACCTCACCGGCGACGACTGGATCGATCTGGTCGGCAGCTACAAGGACGCGGTGGCGCGCGAAACGGGCAAGGATTTCCCGCAGGATCCGCACGCCCAATTGTGGGGCGCGATTGGTGCGGTGTTTTCATCCTGGATGAATGCTCGCGCGGTGACCTATCGGCGGCTGCACGACATTCCGGAATCCTGGGGCACCGCGGTCAACGTGCAGGCCATGGTGTTCGGCAATATGGGCGATACCTCGGCGACCGGCGTGGCGTTCACCCGCAATCCCTCGACCGGCGAGAGCAAGCTGTACGGCGAATTCCTGATCAACGCACAGGGCGAGGACGTCGTCGCCGGCATCCGCACCCCGCAGGACATCACCGAATACGCGCGGAAGGAGTCCGGCTCCGACAAGGCGTCGATGGAAATCGCGATGCCCGAGGCGTTCAAGGAACTGACGAAGTTCTATACGCTTCTGGAAAAGCACTACCGCGATATGCAGGACATGGAGTTCACGGTCGAGCAGGGCAAATTGTGGATGCTGCAGACCCGTGGCGGCAAGCGCACCGCGAAAGCAGCGCTGCGCATCGCGGTCGAACTCGCCAATGAGGGCCTGATCTCGAAGAAGGAAGCGATTTCCAGGATCGACCCGGCCTCGCTCGACCAGTTGCTGCATCCGACCATCGATCCCACTGCCAAGCGCGACGTCATCGCCACCGGCTTGCCGGCTTCGCCAGGTGCCGCCTCCGGCGAAATCGTGTTCTCGTCCGATGAAGCGGCAAAGCTGCAGGCCGATGGCCGCAAGGTGATCCTGGTGCGGATCGAGACCAGCCCGGAAGACATTCACGGCATGCACGCCGCCGAAGGCATTTTGACCACCCGCGGCGGCATGACCTCGCACGCCGCCGTGGTGGCGCGCGGCATGGGAAAACCCTGCGTCTCCGGCTGCGGTTCGATCCGCGTCGATTACGGCCGCGGCACCATGAGCATCGGTAGGCGCACCTTCAAGACCGGCGACGTCATCACCATCGACGGCTCGCTCGGCCAGGTGCTGGCCGGCCGGATGGCGATGATCGAGCCGGAGATGTCCGGTGAGTTCGGCACGCTGATGGGCTGGGCCGACCAGGTTCGCAAACTCGGCGTCCGCGTCAACGCCGACACCCCGGATGACGCCCGCACCGCCATCAAATTCGGCGGCGAGGGCATCGGGCTGTGCCGCACCGAGCACATGTTCTTCGAGGAAACGCGCATCCGCACCGTGCGCGAGATGATTCTGGCCGAGGATGAGCAGGCCCGCCGCGCGGCACTTTCAAAGCTGCTGCCGATGCAGCGGGCGGATTTCGTCGAACTGTTCGAGATCATGAAGGGCCTGCCGGTCACGATTCGCCTGCTCGATCCGCCGCTGCATGAATTCCTGCCGCACACCCAGGCCGAGATCGAGGAAGTCGCGCGCGCGATGAATACCGATCCGCGCCGGCTGGCCGACCGCGCCCGCGATCTCGCCGAGTTCAATCCGATGCTCGGTTTTCGCGGTTGCCGGCTTGCGATCGCCTATCCGGAAATCGCCGAGATGCAGGCGCGCGCGATTTTTGAAGCCGCCGTCGAAGCGGAGAAACGCACCGGCAAGGCGGTCGGGCTCGAGGTGATGGTGCCCTTGATCGCGACCAAGGCCGAGTTCGACCTGGTCAAGGCGCGGATCGACGCCACCGCGCAGTCGGTCATGAAGGAGACCGGCAAGAAGCTCGGCTACCAGGTCGGCACCATGATCGAGTTGCCGCGCGCGTGCCTGATGGCCGGCGACGTGGCGCAGACCGCGGAATTCTTCTCGTTCGGCACCAACGACCTGACCCAGACCACCTACGGCATCAGCCGCGACGACGCCGCGGGATTTTTGAGCACCTACATCGCCAAGGGAATTCTCGAGATCGATCCCTTCATCTCGGTGGATCGTTACGGCGTCGGCGAACTGGTCAAGATCGGCGTCGAGCGCGGACGCAAGACCCGGCCGGATCTGAAGGTCGGCATCTGCGGCGAGCATGGCGGCGATCCCGCATCGGTGGCGTTCTGCCACGAGATCGGGCTCGACTATGTCTCGTGCTCGCCCTACCGCGTGCCGATCGCGCGGCTGGCCGCGGCGCAGGCCGCACTCGGCAAGCCGGTCGCCAGCCAGGCGTAGACATTTTTCGATCATTCCGAAGATCATGAGACGGAGCCCGGAATGACTGCCGTATTTGCACGGTGAAGTGCATACTGCATACGGGCGGCCACAAAACTTCCTCCATCATTTTTCGTTGACGCGATATTTACCACTTCGTTCGAGCGGCTGTTTACCAAGCCTTTCGATCGCATTTCGCAAAATCGCAGCGCTTGCTTGCGTGTATCTCGCGCGCCAACGCCGATTAACTCCCTCGCAACCTAAATTCGATATCAACAAAAAAGATCGAATTGCACGGATGTACTGAAGTTCGGTCAGTGTAAGTGTTGCGTGAGCGTATCGATGTCAGTCATGCGTAACCGGCCGAAGGGCGCGCGTTTCGCGCCCTTCGGAATCTGGGCCTCTGCATCTTCGCATTGTTGCCGAACGAACTCGGATACCAGGATATCGCCGCGCTGCTGGCCCGGCAGCCGGGTGTCGCCGAGCGCTGGCAGAAGCGGGTATTCTCCGCCGCCAGCACCATCCAGGTCGCCACCTACAGCTTCAGCCGTCCGATCGGAACCTCGTCGCCGCAGAGCGCGGCCTATCGGCTGGCGAGTCTCGACAGCCAGGGACATCTCCATTACCGGCTCGCTGACGCGCAATCCGATCGTGCAGGCGCCGCTTCGCTACCAGGCTGAAGACTTCCCCAAGGTCGACCGCACCCTGAAGGGCGATCGCCTCGTCAGTCTGCCACCCCCGACAGACGCGCCCGCAGAGGCTGCGCCCGCGCAGGCCGAGCCCACCAGGGAAGATCCGGCGAATTCGAATTCCTCCGTGATGGGCGCCAAGACCGTCGACGCGGTTCCCGCCAGAGAGCCCGCCAAGCTCGATCCGGAACTGGCGGCAGCCCTGAGCGCCCCGCCGCTCGCCGCATTACGATGTCTCGAAGTCGCCCGAAGCCCAGCCGCTCGACGAGCTCAACGGGCCATCCGTTGCGGCTGTCGAACCCGCGCCCAGGCGCGACAACTTCTCGTTCAAGACCTCGAGCCTGTTTTTCGGCAGCTCGTCGTTCGGCTCTGCCGAAAGCATGGAGCGCTGGCAGCCCGGCGAGGAGCCGATGATCGTGCTGCCGGGCGCGCTGCCCGACCCGGATATGAAGGTACTCGCATCGCTGCCGACGCCGGCGGACGAGCCGGTGCTGCCGGCCGAGAGCGGCGTCAGCGTCGCGCCCAAGGGCGAAGTCAATGCCGACAACCAGCGCGCCAGGACGCCTGCCGAGCGGCTTGGCCTGCTCGACGACAAGTCCCGCGCCAAATCGGAAAAGTGCCTCACCGAAGTGATCTATTTCGAGGCGCGCGGCGAAGCCGTGCGCGGCCAGATCGCGGTCGCCCAGGTGGTGCTGAACCGCGCCTTCTCCGGCTTCTATCCGAACACGGTGTGCGGCGTGGTGTACCAGAACAAGCACCGCCATCTCGCCTGCCAGTTCACCTTCGCCTGCGACAACAATCGGGACGTGGTCAAGGAACCCGACATGTGGGACCGCGCCAAAAAGATCGCCAAGGCGATGCTCGACGGTCAGCTCTGGCTGCCGGAAGTGGCGAAATCCACCCACTACCACGCCTATTGGGTGCGACCGTCCTGGGTCAGCGAGATGAAGAAGATGTACAAATTCGGCGTCCATACCTTCTACCGGCCGCGCGCCTGGGGCGACGGCAGCGAAGCGCCGAGCTGGGGTACGTCGGCGGAAACCGCGGAAATCTCCGCAAAACTCGCCGAAGCCGCCAGAAGCTCGGCGGAGATCTCGGTAGCGACGGCGCGGCGCTAGCGCCGCTGCACCCGGCTCGGGCCGGTTTGCATTGCTGCCCTGCTGAAATTCCGCGACTTGCCGGGTTGGGATTTTCATGCGAATGCATTAACTCCCTGCAGCGTGCGCGGTCTGCCGGATCGCGACGCCAGCCCGGGGAATTTGCATGACCGTCACCGCCAGCGAACTCCGCCCGTCCCAGGGCATCGGCTGGCGAACCCCGCTGGTGATCATCATCTGCGGTTGCGCGATCGCGCTGCTGAGTTTTGGACCCCGATCCAGCGTCGGCTTCTTCATTCAGCCGATGGGCCGCGAGCTTGCACTGGGCCGCGACGTTTTCGGGCTGGCGCTGGCGCTGCAGAACCTGTTGTGGGGCCTTGGCCAGCCAATTGCCGGCGCGATCGCCGACCGCTTCGGCGTGCTGCGCGTGATGTGTGTCGGTGCGCTGCTCTACGCCGGCGGCCTGTTGATGATGCGCTATGCCACCACCCCGCTGTCGCTTGATATCGGCGCCGGCGTGCTGATCGGCTTCGGGCTTTCGGGCTGTTCGTTCAACCTCGTGCTGTCGGCATTCAGCAAGCTGTTGCCGCCGGAGAAGCGCGGCATCGCGCTCGGCGCCGGCACCGCCGCCGGATCGTTCGGGCAATTCCTGTTCGCGCCGTTCGGCGTGGCGTTGATCGACAATTTCGGCTGGCAGTCGGCGCTGATGGTGTTTGCCGGCCTGATGCTGCTGATCATTCCACTGTCGTTCGCGCTGATGACCCCGCCCGCGACCACGGCCAATGTGCCCGCGGCGGACCAGCAGTCGTTCCGGACGGCGCTGGCGGAAGCCTTCGGCCATCGCTCCTACGTGCTGCTGGTGCTCGGCTTCTTCACCTGCGGCTTTCAGCTCGCCTTCATCACCGTGCATCTGCCGGCCTATTTGTCGGACCGCGGCGTCTCGGCGCAAACCGGCGGCTGGGTGCTCGCCGCCATCGGCCTGTTCAACATCATCGGCTCGCTCAGCGTCGGGGTGCTGCAGAACAGGTTTCCGAAGCGCTACATCCTGTCGGCACTCTATTTCGCGCGGGCGATGTCGATCGTGGCCTTCATTTCGTTTCCGATCACCCCGTTCTCCGCGATCGTGTTCGGCGCCGCCACCGGGCTGACCTGGCTGTCCACGGTGCCGCCGACCTCGGCGCTGGTAGCGCTGATGTTCGGCACCCGCTGGTTCGCGACGCTGTATGGATTTGCCTTCGTCAGCCACCAGGTCGGCGGCTTCCTCGGCGTCTGGCTCGGCGGCATCGTGTTCGAGCAGTTCGGCTCCTACACGGCGATCTGGTGGCTGTCGGTGCTGTTCGGCCTGCTGTCGGCGCTGATCAACCTGCCGATCGTCGAGGCGCCGGTGGCGCGCCCGGTTGCGCAACCGGCCTGATACTTATTGTTTGAGCATGATCTTTACGGAAAACCGGTTTCCACTTTTCCGGATCATGCATTAAACATCCCCGAGCCAAAGACACGGGGAGTTCAGCGTGGGAACGTTCAGGGCGATCAGGATCGACAAGGCGGAAAAGGGCACCACGGCCGCGCTCACCCAATTCGACGAAGCCGAATTGATGGAAGGCGACGTCACGGTGCGGGTGGAATATTCCGCCGTGAACTACAAGGACGGCCTCGCCGTCACCGGCAAGGCGCCGGTGGTGCGGCGGTTTCCGATGATCGCCGGTATCGATTTTGCGGGTACCGTCGAGCAGTCGTCGCATGCTTCGTGGAAAGCCGGCGACAAGGTCATCTGTACTGGCTGGGGCATGGGCGAGACCCATCTCGGCGCCTATGCCGAAAAGGCTCGGGTGAAGGGCGACTGGCTGGTGCGGCTGCCGGACGGCATGTCGACGCGATCAGCGATGGCGATCGGCACCGCCGGTTTCACCGCGATGCTGTCGGTGCTGGCGCTGGAAAAGCACGGCCTTACCCCGAAATCCGGCGCTGTCGTCGTCACCGGTGCTGCCGGCGGTGTCGGCTCGGTGGCGACCGCCGTGCTGTCCAAGCTCGGCTATCACGTCATCGCCTCGACCGGCCGCATGGCGGAGGCCGACTATCTGAAAAGCCTTGGTGCGGCCGAGGTGATCGACCGGGCCGAATTGTCGGGACCCGCAAAACCGCTGGCCAGGGAGCGCTGGGCGGGCGGGGTCGACAGCGTCGGCTCGACCACGCTGGCCAATTTGCTCTCGATGACCAAATATCAGGGCGCCATCGCCGCCTGTGGCCTTGCCGCCGGAATGGACCTGCCATCCTCGGTGGCGCCCTTCATTTTGCGCGGGGTGTGCCTTCTCGGCATCGATTCCGTGATGTGCCCGATCGAGCGGCGAAAGGCCGCCTGGGGCCGTCTCGCCAGCGATCTGGATCCCGCGAAACTGACTGAAATTACTCATGAAATTGGATTGAATGAGGTCATCGGCGCCGGCGCCAAAATCCTCGCGGGCGAGGTCCGCGGTCGAATCGTGGTAAAAATTCTCTAACGGCGTTCAGACTTTACCAACCAAGCTGCTTCAATGTCGCCACGGTTGGTATGGTAAGCAGCGGGTAAAGAGAGATCAGGCGATTACCCCGCGCTCAGTCAGTTCGGAGTTACAGCATGCTTGTGCGTTTGTTGTTGGGGACTGTTGCGGCCGTTGCGGCGATTATTCCTGCTCTGGCCGGACAGATGAACGCCGATGAGGCGCGCAGGTTCGTTGCCGGCAAGGTTTTCGCCTTTACCTGTTTCGACGGCACTCGCGGTGCCGGCCGCATCCTCGATGACATGGGCGCTGCGGGCGCCGTGCAGTTTGCCGGCGCGGGGCCGGTGCGCCATCTGCGGCTGCCCGGCAACACGCTGCAGGTTCGCGGCCAGGCGGTCTGCGCCACGATCAAGGGCGTTCCGTTCTCGCCTTGCTTCAATCTCGACAAGAAGGACGATCGCAGCTTTCGCGGCTCGGTGTCGGGCATGGGATTTGCGTATTGCGACTTCCGTCATCAAGGCGCCCAGCAGATGCTGATGGCCCGCTCCGTGGCTCGCCCGCGCTCGCTGCATCCGCCGGAACGGACCGGCTCGGTCGAAGTCACCGCCCGCGTCGAGACACCCTCGGTCCAAAGCGCCAGGCTCGAGCCGGTCAAGTCCGAGCCGAAGGCCGAACCGACCAAGCCGGAAAGCGCTCCGGAACTGCGCCCCTCGACCGAGTGATCAGGCGTCGGCGCTTTACCCGACATCGAGATTCATCTGCGGCGCGCCGTATTCCTACGGTCCGATAATTTCACGTGCTGGTAGCGACTCCCGCTCAATTTTGCTGGCGGGGACGGCCAACACATGAGTTCAATCATGGCACTGTATTTTTTCCGGATCAGCCAGGGACGCTATTCCGGTGCTTCCGACCACGGATCCGAGTTCGACAGCCGCGAAGCGGCCTGGTCCGAGATGACCAAGGTCTGCGCCAATCTCGTCGGCGGCATTTCGCGCAGCCTCAAGCAAAACGCCGAATGGCGGATGGAACTGCTGGACGAGACCAAACAGCCGGTGTTTCGAATCCGCCTGGTGGCGGAGGCGGTGAGTTAGATCACCCGCGTCGCTTGCGCTAGCGTTATGAGCCGCGCGACGCCGAGGACCGTCGCGTCGTGCCGTCTACGCCTGTAGATCGCGATTAACCGTTGGCACGGCGTGCCGGTATTGGTGACGTCGCACCAGGCGGGGAAAATGCGGGGCAGCCAATTCTACGTAGTCTTACTTACTCATTGTTAAGATTAACTTGGAACTTGGCCTCGTATTTCTAACTGCGGCGCAGATCGTTCGACGCCGACCGTTGGATCATTCAAACAGAAAATTCGATTGCCGGAACGAAGCAGATTCGGGGGAATTAAATGACAAGCATCATCCAGGATCTGCGGATCGGAACCAAGCTCGCGATCGCTTCGGCGCTGAGCATCCTGCTGGTCTGCGGGGATGATCTATCTGCAAATCACCGGCGGTGCCAACATCCGTGAAGCCAGCGAGGCCGCGGCGCGGCAGCAGGCCGTCGCACAAAATGCAGGCGAGGCAAAGGCATCGGTTCGGGGCATGACACTCGGCTCTCGCGATATCCTGCTGACAATGAATTCATCTGACCTGGAGAAGGCGCTGGAATACTTTGCTGAGCGCAAGGCATCCGTACTCAAATTCGCGGGCGAACTGAAAAAGCTGTCGAGGTCAGCCGAAAATCGTGAACGGATCGCGAGACTCGAGGCGCTGACTGACGCCTTCGAGAAAGGCAAGGATCAACTGGTCGCGATCCGCAAGCAAGCCATGGCCGTCGAAGCCAGGCGGGGAGCGAGTGAGGGCGGCGCCGACGCCGCCGCGCAACTCGGCAAGTTCGCCGACGAGATCGCCCGTATCCGCAAGGACGTGACACTTCCGATCACCACCGAAATGGAGGCGATCGCGAACAAGATCACCGAGCATGGCAGGCGCCGTAGCGACGAAGCGCGCATTGCGGCGAGTGACACGGAAGCGTCGGTCGAGCGCGCCTCGCTGATCGCCGGCATCGCCATGGCGATGTTGCTGATCGGAACGTGCGTGTTCTCCATCTTCACGATCGCCCGCCCGATGCGCGCCCTCAGCGTGGCCATGGAGGAACTCGCCGGCGGCAACTTCGCCGTGGTGCTGCCCGGCCTCGGCCGCAAGGACGAAGTCGGCGACGTCGCCGGCGCCGTCGAAAAGTTCAAGGTGGTCTCGGCGCGGAAAGCGCAGGAGGAAGCCGAAGCCAAGATCAAGCAGGACCAGGCTGCCGCCCAGCAGCGCAAGGCCGAGATGATCAAGCTCGCCGACGGCTTCGAGTCCGCGGTGGGCCAGATCATCGAAACCGTGTCCTCGGCATCGACTGAACTCGAAGCTTCCGCCGGCACGCTGACTTCGACGGCCGCGCGCGCTCAGCAACTGACGACCGTCGTGGCGGCCGCCTCCGAGGAAGCCTCCACCAACGTGCAGTCGGTGGCTTCCGCCACCGAAGAGATGTCGTCGTCGGTCAACGAGATCAGCCGCCAGGTCCAGGAATCCGCCCGGATGGCCAACGAGGCGGTAGATCAGGCGCGCAAGACCAACGACCGCGTCGGCGAATTGTCGAAGGCCGCCGCCCGCATCGGCGACGTCGTCGAACTGATCAATACCATCGCTGGCCAGACCAACCTGCTGGCGCTCAACGCCACCATCGAGGCTGCGCGCGCCGGCGAGGCCGGTCGCGGCTTTGCGGTGGTGGCTTCCGAAGTGAAGGCGCTGGCCGAGCAGACCGCCAAGGCGACCGGCGAGATCGGTCAGCAGATCAGCGGCATCCAGGCGGCGACCCAGGAGTTGGTCGGCGCCATCAGGGAGATCAGCGGCACCATCGAAAAATTGTCGGAGATCTCCTCGACCATTGCAGCGGCGGTGGAGGAACAGGGTGCGGCGACACAGGAAATCTCCCGCAACGTGCAGCGGGCGGCCAAGGGCACTCAGGAGGTCTCCGCCAACATCACCGACGTGCAGCGCGGCGCCGGCGAAACCGGATCGGCGTCCTCGCAGGTGCTTTCCGCAGCGCAGTCGCTGTCCAGCGACAGCAATCGCCTCAAGCTCGAAGTCGGCAAGTTCCTGAACACGGTGCGGGCGGCCTGACAAGGCCGCGCTGCGGGCCGCGAAGGCTTTTACCGGGTTGAACCAGACGATCGCCGCTGAAATGCGCGCGGCCATGGGTCGCAATGCGCGGCACCGCTGTGGGCAAATCCACGTAGTCCTACCAAGTCCCCGTTAACTCAAAAATGCAACCCGGCCTGTATTGCTGGCTGACGGCCGTCATCACGCGCCGGTGCATTCCGCGACGTCCACTCCCGGATCCAGCTGGATGCCGCCATTCAGCGGAGAACGAAGATGTCGTTTGCAATGCTGCGCCAGTTCAGGATGACCATCGGCCGCAGGATCGCTGCGCTGATCATTCTCAGTTTCATCGGCGTCGTGGGCATTACCATCGTCGACTCGCGGGAACTGGCGTCGAGCCTGAATGCGCAGAAGCAGATCGAACTGAAGCATCTGACCGAACTGGCGCTCGGCATCGTCAAGGAGGAACACGCGGCGGCGCAGAAGGGCGACGTTGCGGTTGCCGACGCGCAGAAGCGGGCGCTGGCGCGGGTCGCGACGCTCCGATACGGCAGCAACGACTATTTCTGGGTCAACGACATGCATCCGCGCATGGTGATGCATCCGATGAAGCCTGAGATGAACGGCAACGATATCTCGACGTTCAAGGATCCGAACGGCAAGGCCCTGTTCGTCGACTTCGTCAACGTCGTCAAGAAGAACGGCGCGGGCTTCGTTCCCTACGAGTGGCCGAAGCCTGGTTTCGACAAGCCCCAGCCGAAGCTGTCCTATGTGGCCGGCTTTGCGCCATGGAATTGGGTCATCGGCACCGGTGTCTATATCGACGACCTCAATGCGCAGACCTGGGCTTCTACCCAGCATGCGCTATGGGCCGCCGGACTGGTGCTGCTGGTTACGCTCGCGGTGTCGATGTTCGTCACGCGCGGCATTACCAGGCCGCTGCAGCGCATGACGGTGACGATGAATGATCTCGCGGGCGGCAAGCTCGACGTCGAGGTGCCCGGGATCGGCCGTCGCGACGAAGTCGGCGAGATGGCCAAGGCGGTCGAGATCTTCAAGAGCAATGCGGTGGCGCGGCAGACGCTGGAGGCCGAGCAGAAGGAAGCGGAAGCGCGCGGGGTTGCCCGGCGCAAGGCCGACATGAACAAGATGGCGGATGATTTCGAGAGCGCGGTCGGCGAGATCGTCGAAACGGTATCCGCCGCGTCGACCAGGCTGGAAGCGTCCGCCGGTACACTCACCTCGACCGCGGAACACGCGCAGGAACTCACCACCACGGTCGCGGCCGCCTCCGAAGAGGCCTCCACCAATGTGCAGTCGGTGGCATCGGCGACCGAGGAAATGGCGTCGTCCATCAACGAGATCGGCCGTCAGGTTCAGGAATTGGCGCGGATGGCGGGGGATGCCGTCGGTCAGGCCCGTACCACCAACGACCGCGTCAGCGAATTGTCGAAGGCGGCAGCGCGGATCGGCGACGTGGTCGAACTGATCAACACCATCGCCGGGCAGACCAATCTGCTGGCGCTCAACGCCACCATCGAGGCGGCGCGCGCCGGCGAGGCCGGCCGCGGCTTTGCCGTGGTGGCCTCCGAGGTCAAGGCGTTGGCCGAACAAACCGCCAAGGCGACCGGCGAGATCGGCCTGCAGGTCAACGGCATCCAGGCTGCGACCCAGGACTTGGTCAATGCCATCAAGGAAATCAGCGGCACCATCGAGAAATTGTCCGAGATCTCATCGGCCATCGCCGCGGCGGTGGAAGCAGCAGGGCGCAGCGACACAGGAAATTTCCCGCAACGTGCAGCAGGCAGCGCACGGCACCCAGAAAGTCTCATCCAACATCACCGACGTGCAGCGCGGCGCCGGCGAGACCGGATCGGCCTCCGCGCAGGTGCTCTCCGCTGCGCAGTCGCTGTCCGGCGACTGCAACCGGCTCAAGACTCGAGGTCGGCAAGTTTCTCAATTCGGTGCGGGCGGCCTGACGGCGTCGGGCGCAGCCGCACCATCGGGTCCGCCGGCATCGTTTCGCCAAAGCCACACCGATAGCGCGCGGGAGCGTCCCCTGATCCGCGTCTCCCGGGGGCCGGTCAGGACGCCGAATTCAAACAGCGCGCATTCGCGGCCGGCGCGGCGCAGCAGGTCGTCGCTCAGTGCCAGCGCCACGCTCTGCCGCGCGGCAACCTCCATCAGTCGGCTCGCCACATTGACGCTGTCGCCGGTCGCGGTGATGTGCTGATAGCTGCCGCCGCCGAGACGGGAGGCGACGATCGGGCCGAAATGGGCGCCGATCTTGAAGCCGGTGCGCGATGCGATCGACCGCGGCAGCGATGCGATCCATCGCTCGGCCTGGTTGCAGAGGTCGACGCAGCACAGCGCGGCATTGCGGGCGTCGTCCGCGGTGCTCTCGGGCAGGCCGAACAGGATCATGGCGCCGTCGCCGAGAAAGCTGGTGATGACGCCGCCGCGCGCCACCACCTCGCGGTCGACCAAAGTGTGAAAATCGTTCAGCATCGCCAGTACCGCATCCATGCCGAGGGTTTCGCTGAGCGAGGTAAAGCCGGACAGGTCGATGAAGATGATCGCGGCGTCCTGATGCACCGGCTCGAGCAAGAAATCCGGATTTCTGGTCAGCCATTTGCGCAGCGCCGGCGCCTGGAACTGCTGCAGCAGGTCGCTCTTCATCGCGAAATACTGGGCCCGCCGCCGGTTCAGCCACAGTTGCACCGCGCCGAACAGAATGGCCGGAGGGCCGGCCGCGGCGACCGGCAGCGCCGCGCTCAGCCAGATGCCATGCGAGAATGCCGCGAAATTGCCGGCCAGCCAGATCGCAGGCACGATCACGACCGAGACCAGGCCGATGGCGTTGCGCCGCCAGGCCAGCAATCCCACCAGCAACAGCGTCAAGGCGATCGCGATGATGGCGTCCGCGAGCCGGGTGGTGCGGTCGCGTACCAGCCCGTCCCCTGTCATCAAATTCGCGATGCTGGTGGCAATGATTTCGACGCCGGGCATGACCGGATCGAACGGCGTTGCAAAGACGTCGCCGCCGCCGGTGACGGTCGCGCCGATCACGACGATCCGGTCCCGGACGGCGTCGGGCGCGATGTCGCCGTTCAGCACCGCCGCCGCGCTGATGGTCCGGATCGTGCCATGGCGGCCGTAATAGGCCAGCGGGACCACATGATCGATGTCGGTCCGGATTTTTCGCTGCCCCAGCGACAGGCTGTCGGTCTCGATTCCGGCTCGGCGCCGGTCGCCAGTGCAGCGACCCGCAACGGGAACGACAATTCGACTTTGCCCGGCGGTCCGAAACAGCATGGGAACGCCGCGTGGGGTTCCGGACCGGTCGGTAGTCAAATTCACCACGCCGACCGCGGCATGATCGGCGAATGCCTGCAGCGGCAGCAGGAATTTGTCCGCCTGCGGCAGTCGGGCGAGGGGACTGTCCACCGTCGCCTCCATCAATTGCGTTGCGCTCGGGAACACCGCCGCCGAAGCAATCACGGCTGGCCGTCGCTCAAGCGCAAGTGCCAGCGCCGCATCGCCGTCGTCGCTGCCGTGGTCCAGCAGCAGCAGGTCTATGGCGACGACGCGCGGCTCCAGGCGGGCGATCGCGTCGACAATGGCGGCGAGTTCGGCACGCGGCAGCGGATAGCCGCCTTGCCGTGCGACGGTGTCATCGTCGATGGCGACGATGGTGACGAGGCCGGGCGCTGCCTTTTCACCGCGCGCGAGCATGCGCAAATCGGTCAGCGCGGCTTCGGCGCGGTCAAGAAACTGGACGTCGCCGTTCCAGTGACCCAATCCCAGCGCGAGGCCCAGAGCGCAGACAGCACCAGCGCAAGCAGTGTCTGGAGAGCCTTGCCGGTAGAAGATCATTGTCCAAAATCATTGGTCGGAGACTATTGTCCAAGGCGTGCGAGCAACGCGGCAACGCGCGGTTGCGGCCAGCGCTTGACGACGAGAGCATCGTTCCCGGGATCGACATCGACGCCATCGCCCGGACCGAGCAGGACCTGTCCGGCGCCGACCGGCCGCCGCACTGCGACCTGGCCCGCCAGCACCAATACCGACGTCCTGGAATCCTGAACGTCGACAGCCCATTTTGTTCCGCGCACCGCGGCGATGGCCTGTGGAGTCGTGACCCGAAAGCGACTCTTGCCGTGCTGCCTGGGGGCATCGATCAGCACCGCCTTGCCCTGAAGGTCGACGGCAGTGACCTCACCGCGCTTGTCCAGGCTCTGCAACGTGTATTTCGCGCCCTGCTCGGCAACGATGATGAGGCCGCCACGGCAACGCAGGGTTTGTGCCGCGTTCGGCCCTTGCGCCGAACTCGCATCCCGTCGCCGCCTGCTGGGCGAACGAAGCATCGACGGCGAAAAATGCGAAGATCATCGTCATGCACGCCATCCGAGCGAGCGCTCTCATCGCCGACTTCTCCGATCATGTCTCGAGCGATGCTTCAGCAAGAATATTGCCGCGGCAACGTTTTTGAGTTCCAAACTGTGTTCAGAAAATGTCTGCGCCCATCCCCGGTCACGGTGGATGGACAGGATTATTCGCGCCGGACCAGGGGCGCAGCAGGATCCGGAGGCCTAGGCGCTTGACGGAGCGGCAGGCGTCGCCGGCGGCGCCTGCCGGCGGAACAGGATTTTCTGGTATAGCCAGGCGATCGCCATCAGCACCACGCCCAGACACATGAACGACAGCGCGCGATAGACGCCCGATATCGTCCACACGTCGATCACGAACGCCTTCAGGATCGTGAGCGCGATCACAACGGCGGAAGCAAGCCGGGCACGCTGCGAATTGAAGAAGATGCCGATGCCGAGCAGCGCCACGCCGAACGCCAGCCACGCGATCGAGTAGGTGTATTGTTCGGCCCCGGTGGTGACGCCGCGGGTCAGCACCGGGCCATGATAGAGCCTGCGGATTTCGAACGTGACATAGGTCAGCGCCAGCACCAGCGCGGCCGCGGCGATGGTGTTGCCGTAGGCGGCGGGCCGCCGTCCGGCCACCGCATAGGACAACAGCAGCGCCAGCACCGAGGGCAGGGCGTAGCCGAGCAGCAGCAAATTGATGAATACGCCGCCGACATAGATCGGCGACAGGATCGGCGATTCCAGGATCATCAGGCCGCCCACCGCAGCAGCCCCCGCGAACAGCGTGAGCACGGTTGCGCTGACACCATGGACGATGCTGCCGGTTCGGATCCACAACCGCTCCAGCCCGATCGCCATCGCCAGCGCCGAACACACCTGCAGCGCGACTTCGGTGAGCCCGGCGGTGTCGCGGTAGACATCGCCGTTGTTCACGGCATGGCGGATTTCCATGAACACCAACAGCACCGTCAACAGCACCGCGGCCGACTCGACGACGCGCAGCGGCGCATCGTCGCCGCGGCGGCGCAGGAAGTGGCTGGCAGCCCAGAACGACAGCGCCGGAATGCCATAGCCCCACAACAGCCAGTTGAAGATCGGCGTGGCGCCGACCGCAGGGCCTACGATACGCGGCTCGTAGCCGATCCGCAGCAGCACGATGCCGGCCAGGATCGCCGCCAGCGCGCGCAGGAATGGAATCGGCCGCTGCAGCGAAATCCACGCCGTGCCGGCACACATCAGCGCCAGCGCGATGGTGAGCCAGCCTTTCTCGAGCGCGAAGGTCAGCGCCAGCGCCAGCGCGGCGAGGGTGCCGGTGGCGAACAGCGCGATCGAAATCGGCAGTCCCGGCCGGTTGTCGCGTCTTGTCAGGTGTTCGGTCACGGCGCCGAACGCGGCCGCCAGCATCACGGCCAGAATGGCAAACGGGATCGACCGGTCGAGATGCGCGATGCGGGCATAGAGCGCAACCAGCAGCGCCAGCGGCGTGAACACGGCCGCTGCCGACCACACCACCGGGATGGTGGCATTGTTGGAGCGGCCCTGCGCCAGCACGCCGGCGATGCCGAAACCGGCCGCGAAGACGCCGCGGCGATCAGGTGCGACGTGACCGAAGCGTCCGTGGCGGCGGGGCCGATGCCGGGCAGCGGTCCGCCCGGCAGCACCAGCATGTCCGGATTGCCGCGCACCGCCCATTCGGCAAACACGATGAAGACGAAGGCGGCGGCCGCGCCGACCGCGCCGGTGGCAGAGGGCGCGCGCCAGGCCACGAACAGGGTGCCGGCGACCATGATCGCGAACACGGTGATGGCGGTATCCGCATGGAAGCTGTTCAGCACGATCAGGGTGGCGCCGAGCAGATAGGCCGCCAGCGAACCGGACGAGAACGGCTCGATCCGGCCGTCCTCGTCGGCCGGGCCGAACATGAAGCCGCAGACCACCAGAAGGGCGGCGAGGATGAATCCAGCGATCACGTGGAACGCATGCGGCGCGACCATCGACGGGCCGCATTGCAGGCAGGGAAAGGTCCACAGCAGCGCGAACACGATGGTGGTGACCGCGAGCCAGCGCCACAGCCGGATTCGCGCCAGCCCGAATGCCGCCGCGGTGACGATGGCGAGATAGATATACAGCGCCCAGAAGTCCGGCTCGTCGGAAGAGACCAGAACCGGCGTGACGAAGGCGGCGGCGATGCCGAGTCCGGCCAGCGCCGGGCCGTGCAGCAGCGCTGCGGCGAGCGTGCCCAGCGCCACCATGCCGAGCAGGATGAAGGCGGTGGCGGGCGCCAGAAAATCGTACAGCGCATAGGCGGCGTACACCGTCGCGAAGGCGACCGCGGTGCCGGCGGCGGTGAGGATCGCGGGAATGTTGGCGATCGGCAGTGCTGCGATCGACGAGATGCTCTCCTTGCGGCGGGTCCATTCGCCGGCGGCCAGCAGCGCCAGCGCGAACAGGCCGCCGAGCAGCGTGCGCACGCCTGTCCGAAATCAGCCCGGCCTCGATCGAATAGCGGACCATGAAGAAGCCGCCGAGCGCCAGCGTCAGACCGCCGACCCAGACCACCCAGCGGGTGCCGAGGCGTTCCTCCAAGCCCGGACCCTGTTCCAGGGCGGGGGCCGGAGTTGTGGGCGGAATCGGTGGCGGGGCTGCCGGCGCGATCGGTGGCGGAGGCGGTCTGGCTCGGCTCGGAACGGGTCTCGCTTGCGGCTGGCTGGTCCGCCGGGGCTTCACGCGGGAGGGGCGGCGGGACCGGCGCCGTCACCGGCGCCGCGGGCGCCGATGCCGCCAGGTGCTCCATCAGGTCCAGCCGCGCGCGCAAAACCGCCACCTGGTTGAACGCCTTGCGCGCGAAGACGACCGCGACGATGGCAATCACCAGCGAAAAAAAATCGAACGGCAAATCGAACATCAAGCCTCCAGGCGATCGGCCCGGGCCTCGGGGCTTACCGCGTCGATCCTTCAGCAGCGGATGAATTAGACATGCGAAATGCCGCCACAGGCAAGCGCGGCGATCCGCTGCAGTCCCTTGAGTGTCATTTCGAGCGGCAAAAGTTCAAACGAGCCGGCTGAAAATCAGCCGGCGAGCGCTCAATCGAGATCGATGCGGAACGGGCGGCCTTCGACGGTCATGCTGCCCGGCCCCATTTCATCGAGCGCGCGCAGCATCCGTCCCTCGCGCCCCAGCGCCTTGTCCGCCAGGCTGACGATCAGCCGGTTCGGCGAGGCGATCGGCGAGGCCGCGCGAATTTGCCGCGCGATCGAAATCTCGTCGCGATGCGGATTGAGCATGCAGGCGGCGGCAAAGGCGCTCGCGGTCGAACGGCTGATGCCGGCATAGCAGTGAACCACCAGCGGCGCGCCGCGATCCCAGCCGCGCACGAAATTCAGCACCTGCTCGATATGCGAATCCGACGGCGCGAGAAAGCCGTCCATGTGCTCGGTGATGTCGTCCATCTGGACCTTGAGATGATTGGCCGGCAGCACCGACTCCGGCCGCTGCACCTGGGCAACATTGGCCATCACGGTCAGGACATGGCTGGCCCCGGTGGCCTTGACGGTGTCGGGAAGTGCGGCGAGCGAGCAGACGTGAATCATGGCAGTCCTTTTGGTCGAGGCGATTATAGGCCCGCACGTGGGGTGGTGAAAGCCGGTTCAGGCAGTCGATGTTCATGATCGTGCAGCGCGCGAACCGCGCCAGGAACTGTTTCTCGGCCTTGGCCGCGGTCCATGGCGTCAGATAGTCCTGCTCGCGTCGCCGGCGGCAGGCCGGGATCCCTGCCGAACAGGCGTTTGGCCTCGGCTTGCGCGAAGCCCGCAAGCTCGGTCGCCTCGAGATAGGCCGCGCCCCGGTCGGCGGCCTTGATCGCCTGGGTGATGTCGTCCGCCATCTCAGGCGGCAGTCCGAAGCGGAGATGGATCGCCGCCAGCAGTCGCTTCTCCACCACCTTGTAGTCGCCGCCGAGCACCGCCTTGAACGGCGAGATCATGTCGCCGATGACATATTCCGGCGCATCATGCAGCAAGGCCGCGAGCCGGAAGCCTGACGTCGATCCGCGGCGTCTGCTCGCGCATCACGGCTTCGACCAGCAGCGTGTGCTGCGCCACCGAGAAGATATGCGCGCCGCTGGTCTGCCCGTTCCAGCGCGCCACCCGCGCCAGCCCATGGGCGATATCCGCGATCTCGATATCGAGCGGCGAGGGGTCGAGCAGATCGAGCCGGCGCCCCGACAACATCCGCTGCCAGACCCGGGTGGAAGCGAGCGGGGCGGGTTTTCGCGACGTCATTTGGCTTTGAGGCGGGGGCTGCGCTGTTTGCCGGCGCAGGCCTCGTGGCAGAAGCAGGTGACCAGATGGTCGTTGACCATGCCGGTCGCCTGCATGAAGGCGTAGACGATGGTCGGGCCGACGAACTTGAATCCGCGCGCCTGCAACTCCTTCGACATCTTGATCGACAGCGGCGTCGATGCCGGCACGCTGGCGGTGGTCTTGAAGTTGTTGACCTTCGGCTTGCCGTCGACGAAGTCCCACAGGAATTTCGAGAAGCCGGCGCCTTCTTCCATGATCTTCAGATAGGACTTTGCGCTGGCGACCGTGCCCTCGATCTTGGCGCGGTTGCGGACGATGCCGGCATCGTTCATCAGCGCGTGAACTTTTTTCTCGCTGTAGCGCGCGATCTTCTCGGGCTGAAAATCGTCGAAGGCTTTGCGGAAATTCTCGCGCTTGCGCAAAATCGTGATCCACGACAGTCCGGCCTGAAAACCGTCGAGGATGAGTTTTTCATACAGCGCCCGGTCGTCATATTCCGGCACGCCCCATTCGGTGTCGTGATAGGCCATGTAGAACGGGTCTTCGCCCGGCCACGGGCACCGCGTCAGGCCGTCGGCATGCAGGCGCGCTGATCTGCGTCATGCCACGGTCTGCTTCGGCGCGGGACGGACGACATCGGGCTCGGCGAGGCGGATGCCCGAGTCCGCCCGCTGTCAGCGGCGTTCCCGGCATCGAGCGCATCGGCGGCGCGATCGATCCTGATCAGCGCGAGACCGTTCTGGCCCGCTGTCGATCCGATGGTGCCGACCGACTTGTCGCCGGCGAGAATTGGCGTGCCCGGTTCCGGCGAAGAAATCCTCCAGGATGATCCGAACGGTGCGGGTGCGCGCGGTGCCGCGATGCTGCATCCGCGATACCACCTCCTGGCCGACATAGCAGCCCTTGTCGAAATCGACGCCGTGCAGGCGGTCCATGTTGGTCTCGTGCGGAAACGCATCGCCATACATGAAATCGAGGCCGCCGCGCGGCACGCCGGAGGCGATCCGGTGCGCGTCATAGGCCGACGCTGTCGACCAATTCCGCGCCGATCAGATCGGCGACCTTTTGCGCCAGCTCCTCGGGAACCAGAATTCGCCAGCCCAGCGCATTCAGCCGCGCGGATCGGCAAAGGCCAGATCGGGCTTCATGGCGGGCTCGCCGTCCCAGGCCGCCAGCACGCCGAGGCTGTCCGACAGGTTTTCCACCGCCACCTTGGCGCGCAGCTTGTAGAAACCGAGCTTGGCGGCGAAAGCCCCGGCGCCAGTGCGCGCGGGCAGTCGATCAGGAAGCCGCCGCCATGGCCGGCGGGGGCCTCGGTGATGAGGAAATCGGCCGTGATCTTGCCCTGCGGCGTCAGCAGCGCGCCGAACCGGCCGAGCCCGGGACGCAGCAGCGTCGCATCCGTGGTGACGAGGCCGTTGAGAAAGTTGCGCGCGTCCTCGCCGCTGACCTTGACCACGCCCCGGTCGGGAAGAAACGCTGCCTTCATGTGAACTCTCTTGCGACGTGTTCCGGCAGTTTCCTGGGGAAACGCCGGTGCCGGATATCACTAAGGACGTAAGCCGCTAAGGTGCCGGGAACAAGGCCCGCGCTCGGATGACCTCATCCTGAGGAGCAGGCGAAGCCCGCGTCTCGAAGGATGGCAGCGAGCACGGACGCGTTCATGCTTCGAGACGGCCCTTCGGGCCTCCTCAGCATGAGGATCGAGCGAATGAGGATCAATGAGCCAGACCTTTGACGCCATTCTAAAATCCGGCACCGTGGTCAATCAGGACGGCGAGGGCGTGCGCGATATCGGCCTCATCGGCGGCCGCATCGCCGAAATCGGCGCGCTCGGGCAGGCCTCGGCCGCCGAGGTGATCGACTGCAAGGGGCTGCACATCCTGCCCGGCGTGATGGACACCCAGGTGCATTTTCGCGAGCCGGGCCTGACCCACAAGGAGGACCTCGAAACCGGTTCGCGCAGCGCCGTCATGGGCGGCGTCACGGCGGTGTTCGAAATGCCGAACACCGATCCGCTGACCATCACGGAAGCGACCTTCACCGCGAAAGTGAAGGCGCGGCCGCCACCGCATGCATTGCGATTTCGCCTTCTTCATCGGCGGCACCCGCGACAATGTGAGGATTTGCCGGAACTGGAACGCGCGCCGGGCTGCGCCGGCGTGAAAGTGTTCATCGGCTCCTCCACCGGCGCGCTGCTGGTCGAGGATGACGAGAGCCTGCGCCGGATTTTTCAGGTGATCAAACGCCGCGCCGCGTTTCATGCCGAGGACGAATACCGCCTCAACGACCGCAAGGGGCTGCGCATCGAGGGCGATCCGCGCTCGCATCCGGTCTGGCGCGACGAGACCGCGGCGCTGATGGCGACGCAGCGGCTGGTCAAGCTCGCGCACGAGACCGGCAAGCGCATCCACGTGCTGCACATCTCCACCAAGGAGGAGATCGAGTTTCTGCGCGACCACAAGGATGTCGCCTCCTGCGAGGCGACGCCGCATCACCTGACGCTGGCGGCGCCCGAATGCTACGAGCGGCTCGGCACCCGCGCCCAGATGAATCCGCCGGTGCGCTCGGCCGATCACCGGCAAGGAATCTGGCGCGGCATCGAGCAGGGCATCATCGACGTGCTCGGCTCCGATCACGCGCCGCATACGCTGGAGGAAAAGGCAAAAACCTATCCGGCCTCGCCCTCGGGCATGACCGGGGTGCAGACGCTGGTGCCGCTTGATGCTCGATCACGTCAATGCCGGGCGGTTGTCGCTGCGAGCGTTTCGTCGATCTCACCAGCGCGGGCCCGGCGCGGCTGTTCAACATCGCCTGCAAGGGCCGCATCGCCGCCGGCTACGATGCCGATTTCACGATTGTCGATCTCAAGCGCAGCGAGACCATCACCAATGAGTGGGTGGCCTCGAAGGCCGGCTGGACGCCGTATCACGGCGTGCGCGTCACCGGCTGGCCGGTCGGCACGTTTGTCGGGGCCGCCGCGTGATGTGGCAGGGCGAACTGGTCGGGCCGTCGAGCGGCGAACCGGTGCGGTTTCTGGAGACGCTGAGGGGTAGTGTTCTGCGCTATCGAGCGGGAAGGTGCCGCATCAACTTCAGTCGTCGTCCTCCGCGAAAGCGGGGGACCCAGTACGCCGCGGCTTCTCGATTGAAAACGAACGTCTCTGGAATACTGGCTCGCCCGGTCAAGAGCCGTGACGGTTTTTGTGGTGCGGCGCGCGTAAGCGCGAGCGGCTCTTACTGCTTCGCCAGCGAAATCGAAAACTCGCCGTTGCGCACGCGCGCGGGCAGGCCCTCGACGAATTTCGCCACCGCGTCCTCGCCATAGGTGCCGACCAGTTCGGCGAACGCCGCGAACAGGCTGGCCTGCGCCAGGCAGTCGCCATCGACGCCGTCGTGCCGCGCTTCCGCCCAGGCCTCGTTGAGATAACCCAGCGCCGCCTGTTTCTGTTCGTGGTCGGGCAGCGGGTCGCGGGCGGCAGTGAAGGAGGCTGGATGGCTCATGAAACTCAACGGGCTGTGCGCGCGGTCCAGGGCGGATCGCGTCTGACGCGCCAAGGTGTAACACGCAGCGCGGAGCCGCCTAGGCCACTTCTTTAGGAAAGGTTAACGCTGCTTCCGGCCTTTGACGGGCTTTCAAAACACAGCCGGAACCTGTCAAACCTCGGCCCGGCGCGCCGCGAAGCGGCCGGTGGATGTGGTCGAGAACCGCCTGCGGCGTCGCACAGACGTGGCTGGCGCCGGCCGCGATCAGTTCCTCCTGGCTGCCGTACCCGTACAGCACGCCGATCGCGCCGATTCCGTTATTCTTCGCCCCGATCATGTCGTGGCTGCGGTCGCCGATCATCAGGGCCTGCGACGCCTTCACGCCTGACGTTTCCAGCGCATAGGCCAGCAGGTCGGTCTTGTGGACGCGGGTGCCGTCGAGTTCCGCCCCGAACACGCGTTCGAAATGACCGGTCAGGCCGAAATGGTCGATGATCCGCACCGCGAAGACGGCGGCCTTGCTGGTGGCGACGAACATGCGGCGGCCCGCACGATCCAGCGTCGTCAGGACGTCCTTGATGCCGGGATAGAGGCTGTTCTCGTAGAGGCCCGACATCGCCGAACCGTTCCCGATAAAGCGATACCGCGAGATCGGCGTGCTTCTCGCCGCCCAGCATGATGACAAAACTGTCGCGAAGCGGCGGCCCGATGCACCAGGTCAGTTCGTCCTGCGACGGGACCGGGAGATCGAGCTTTTGCAGCGCGTACTGGATCGAGCGCGTGATGCCGATCTTGGGGTCGGTCAGGGTGCCATCGAGATCGAAATAGATGGCGGGCATTGGGGTCTCTTCGATCTGCGTTGCCATGCTGGTCAAACGGCCTCCCGCCTAGTTGGCGTAGCGCGCGGTCAGGTCGCGCGAGATCTTGGAGCCTTCCTCGATATAGCGGCGGATCGCGATCGAGGCGGCCGGCGTGCAGGTCCGGTAGGTCTGCTGGAACCCGTTATAGCCGCGATTGAAGCCCGCGATCATGCGGGCGCGGCGGTCGCCGGAGGGGGTTTCGGCATCGATCAGCGCCTGCATTTCGTTGCGCCATTTCGGCCCTTCATTGGTGCCGCAGATGCCGCGCAGATAATGCAGGGTGCCGAGGATCTCGGCCAGCCGCTGCAGGTCGCCGTCGAACGGCGCGGCCGCATCCTGGGCCCGCGCCGGGCCCGACAGGCATGCCGAGATCAGGATGACAGAAGGCCAGAAATTGCTTGGACATGAAGGGTTCCGGGACGGCCGTGATATGCCTTTTCAATGCGCTGGAAGCAAGGCGTTGGACGGCCGTGGACCGGCAGCCGAACTAGGTCCCGATCAGGGCCGATCAGCCCCGGGCCGCCTCGATGACCTCCTGCAGGCCGCCGGTGGTCTTGAGATCGCCAAGGCCGTCCGGCGCCAGCCATTTGAAATCGTCGTGCTCGTCGTTCAGGACCGGCTCGCCGCCGGTCCAGCGCGCCGCGAACGACATGATCACATAATGGCCGCCGCCGAGGCGCCCGGCAGCACCTCGCGCCATCCGGCGAGGCCGATGATCTCGATTTTCAGCCCGGTTTCCTCGTCGACCTCGCGATGCAGGGCGGTGTGCAGCGATTCGCCGAATTCGACCCGGCCGCCGGGCAGCGAATAAAACCCCTTGCCGGCGAGCGGGCGCGCCGCACCAGCAGGATCTTGCCGTCTCGAAAGATCGCGGCGCTGACCGCAAGCTGGGGATGGGTCGGCTGCGACCGGGGACGTCACGGCGATCAGTGCGTCATGATGTAGTCGACGTCGGCCTCGCGGTCGCCATTGATGATGCCGCCGGCCAGCATCACCAGCGGCTTGACCCAGCCGGTGGCCTGTTCGGCCAGCGTGGCGCGGGTCTTGTCCTGCGTGGCCTCTCGCATCGCATCGCTCACCGCGGTCAGGATCGAGGTCATGGCGCCGGTGATATTGTCGAATTCGGCGCGGATCTTCGGATCGGCGGAATCATAGGCCGAGATCGCGAGGTCGCGCGCCTTGAAATTGGACGCCGTGAAGTGCTCGGCATAGGACAGCGGATGCCAGCCGAGGAAATCCTCGGCGCATTCCGGCATGTCCGGAACCATCTCGAGCAGCATGATGGCTTCGTTGAAATGATTCAGATAATCGGTGGCAAGCCCGGTACGGGGATTGATGTTGGCGGCCCGCAACAGCGCTGCCCGCGCGGCGTCGTCGCCGCCAGCCTTGGCTGGCGCCGGGCGATCGGGAACAGCGGATTTGGGCAGCCGGTCGTGGTCATCCGGCGCAGTGTTAACGTTTGGGGTTAAAAGGACCTGAACGGATGCCTATCTGGACCACAGAATGTGCGGACGCTTCGTCATTACCTCGCCCCCGGCGGCCCTGCGGCAGATTTTCGGCTACCTCGAGCAGCCCAATTTCCCGCCGCGGCATAATATTGCGCCGACGCAACCGATCCCTGTCGTGATCGTCGAGAACGGCATCCGGCATTTCCGGCTGATGCGCTGGGGCCTGCTGCCGTCCTGGGTCAAGGACCCCCAGAAAATTCGCGCTGCTGATCAATGCGCGCTCGGAAACCGTGCGGAAAAGCCGGCCTTCAAGAATGCGATCAGGCGGCGGCGCTGCCTGATCCCGGCCGACGGCTATTACGAATGGCAGGGCTCGGAAAAGCCCAAGCGGCCGTATTTCATCCATCGCCGCGACGGCGCGCCGATGGGCCTGGCGGGGCTGGCGGAAACCTGGGTCGGCCCAAACGGCGAGGAGCTCGACACCGTGGCGATCGTCACCGCGCCGGCGAGTCCCGATCTCTGCGTGCTGCACCACCGCGTGCCCGTGACCATCGCTGCCGAGCGATTTCGAACGCTGGCTCGATTGCCGCGATGACAGCGGCGGAGGGCGTGATGGCGCTGTTGACCGCGCCCGCCAGAGGGCGAGTTCGCCTGGCACGAGATTTCGACACGGGTCAACCGCGTCGCCAATGACGACGCGCAACTGATCCTGCCGATCACCGACGAGGAGCGGGCAGCGCAGAGGCGCCGAAGCCGCGAAGAAGGCCAGCCCGCGCAAGACGGCGGCGGCGACGACGGAAGATGACGGGCAGGGGAGCTTGTTTTGATTCTCGACGTCCGTCGACGCGGATGGCGTGACGGAATCGTAGGGTGGTGCAAACGCGCGCGCTTGCGCCGTGCCCACGCATTTTTTGGTCCCTGAACGTTTCGGCGGGCGACGCTTCGCTTTGTCCAGCCCTGCGGTACTCATCCGCTCACCGCCGAGCAACTGCTTCAGCTTCATCACCGCGCTGTCAGGCGTCGTCAGCACCGGCCGGCCCGACGCCGCGGCGACCAGTTCCGCTGCCGGCGCCATGCTGTATTGCGCCAGCGCGATCAGGTCGCAGTCGCGCAAATCGCGCGAGGCTTCCACGACCAGGCGATCGTGTTCGGCGCGGTCGCCGCGATCCAGCGCCGCCAGCGCGCCTTCGACCAGCTTCGGCACGATCTGGACGGAGCCGGGAAATTCCGGCGGCATCGACGCCAGCGTCGGCGCGAAGGTCGAGAGCAAGCCGATCCGGCGGCCCTTTGTGGCGGCCTGCTCGATCATCGCTTCATTGGGCTTGAGCACCGGCATCGGCGCGTGCGCGCGCGCGACCGCCTCGATGCAGGGGCCGAACGCCGAGCAGGTGAACAGGATGGCGTCGGCGCCGGTATCGGGCCGCATAGCGCCCGAGCGACAGGAAACGCTCGGTCATCGCGTCGGTGAGGCGGCCGTCACGCGCCAGATCCGCCGACAGGCTGTCGTCGAGCAGATTCATCAGGCCGGCTCCGGCCACAGCCGGGCGAACGAGGTTTCGATCGGGACGATCGAATGTTTCAGGGCGTGGATCAGGGCGATGCGCATGTGTTCAATTGCCTCAACGAAAAATATTCAGGGCCGCATATTGCAGCAGCATGATGGTCTTGGCATCGGCGATGCGGCCGTCGGCGATCATGGCCAGCGCCGGATCGATCGGCAGTTCCAGCACCTCGATGTCCTCGCCTTCGTCGGCGATGCCGCCGCCGCTGCCGATCTTCATTGAGGTTCGTATTCCGCGACGAAGAAGTGCAGTTTTTCCGTGACCGCGCCCGGGCTCATGAAGGCTTCGAACACCTTGTGCACCTCGCCGAGCCGATAACCGGTTTCTTCCTCGGCCTCGGCCCGAATTCGTAACTCCGGCGTTTCGTTGTCGAGCAGGCCGGCGCGCGGCCTCGATCATGAGGTCGTCATGGCCGTTGACGTAGGCCGGATAGCGGAACTGCCGCACCAGCACCACCGTGCGCTGCGCCAGATTGTAGGGCAGTAGCGTCGGCGCCATTGCCGCGGTCGTAGGTCTCGCGATGTTGCGTCTGCCACTCGCCATTGGCGCGCCGCCATTCGAAGGTGGTGGTCTTCAGCGTGTAATGATTGTCGGAGAGGACGCGGACGTCCTTGACGCGGATGCGGTCGGAAACGGTCATGTTTGCTGACGTTTTCGGTTACGGCGTCAGCGCGCGGCCGTCGAGCCATTTCGCAAAGATGATGCGTCTGCTGTTCGCCATAGCCGATCGACTGGTAGAAGCGCCTGAACCTTCGTGTTGTCCGGCCGCACCATCAGTTGCAATTTTGCGATGCCGGCCTGGCGCAGCCAGTCCTCGGCCGCTGTCATGATCGCGCGGCCATGGCCCTTGCCGCGATGCTCCGGATCGGTCGCGACGTAATAGACCCAGCCGCGATGGCCGTCATGGCCGACCATCGCGGTGGCGACGATCGCGCCGCCGTCGCGTCCGACCAGCACCGTCGCATTCGCTCCCTTGCGGGCGCAGCGCGATGTCGGCGGCGGGATCGTTCCACGGCCGCGTCAGGCCGCAGCGCTGCCACAGCGCGATGACATCAGCGACATCGGCGTCCCCGATCGGCGCGATGGACGAGCGCGGCGACCGGCTTTGCAGGCGGAGCTTCACAGCACCTTGCCGGGGTTCATGATGCCGTGCGGATCGAGCATCGCCTTGATGCCGCGCATCAGTTCGATCGCGACCTTGTCCTTGACGTCGGGCAGTTCGTCGCGCTTCAGCACGCCGATGCCGTGCTCGGCCGAGATCGAGCCGCCCATCCGCAGCACGATCTCGAACACGACCGCGTTGACGTCGTGCCAGCGGCTCATGAAGTCGGCGGTGTCGCCGCCGACCGGCTGGCTGACATTGTAATGGATGTTGCCGTCGCCGAGATGGCCGAACGGCACCGGGCGCGAGCCCGGGATCAGTTTCACCACCGCGGCATTGGCCTCTTCGATGAACGTCGGGCACCGCGGCGACCGGCACGGAGATATCGTGCTTGATCGAGCCGCCTTCCGGCTTCTGCGCCGCCGACATCTCGTCGCGCAGTTTCCAGAACGCGCCGCGCTGGCCGAGATTGGCCGCGATCACGGCGTCGTCGACGATGTCCGTCCTCCAAGCCCCGGGCCAGGATCGCTTCCAGCGTGGCGCGGGCGTCGTCGCGCGGCGACGACAGCTCCATCAGCACGTACCAGGGATGCTTGGTCGTCGAGCGGATGGCGGATGTCGATGCCGTGGCGGACGCTGAAATCGACGGCGATGTCGGCCAGCAGTTCGAAGCTGGTGAGCGCGCCCGCGGCCTCGCTCTGCGCGATCGACAGCAGCTTCAGCGCGTCATCCGGCGATTTGCAGGCCGACAAAGGCGGTTTCCACCGCGCGCGGCTTCGGAAACAGTTTCAGGGTCGCGGCGGTGATGATGCCGAGCGTGCCTTCGGCGCCGATGAACAGGTTGCGCAGGTCGTAGCCGGTGTTGTCCTTTTTCAGCTTCGACAGCCCGTTGAGAATGCGGCCGTCGGCCAGCACCACTTCGAGCCCGAGCGACATCTCGCGCGCCACGCCATAGGCGAGCGCCGTGGTGCCG
This sequence comes from uncultured Alphaproteobacteria bacterium, assembly GCA_963706975.1. GTDB lineage: Bacteria > Pseudomonadota > Alphaproteobacteria > Rhizobiales > Xanthobacteraceae > Bradyrhizobium. Next base: position 84,356 of record CAVPOL010000011.1, on the reverse strand, counting down.
CCGGCATTGGTGGAGAGATTGCCGCCGATGGTGCAGCTTCCTTCGGCGCCGAGCGAGAGCGGAAACAGCCGGTCGACCTCGGCGGCGCGCTGCTGCGCGATCTGCAGCACCACGCCGGCCTCGCAGGTCATGGTGTTGGAGGCGGTGTCGAGGTCGCGGACCCTGTCCATCCGCCGCAGCGAGACCACCACCTCGCCATTGTGCGGGGTCTGGCCGCCGACCAGGCCGGTATTGCCGCCCTGCGGCACCAGCGCGATGCGGTGTTCGTTGGCAAGCTTGCAGATGGCGGCGACTTCCGCCGTCGAGCCCGGCCGCAGCACCAGCGGCGAGCGCCCGCGAAACAGATCGCGCTCCTCGGTGACGTAGGGCGCGATGTCGGCCGCATCGGTGACCGCATATTTGTCGCCGACGATGGCGCGGAAGCGCGCGATCAGGTCGGGCGACGAGCGGTGGCGGCGGCGCGGGCTGGACGATATTCATCGCTGTCACTTGTTCTTGTCGCTTGGTGTTCTTCGCTGGCGTTCGCTTCAGTCCCGTCCGACCGCGGCGCGGCGCAGCCGGTCGTTGATGGCTTCGCCGAGCCCGTGATGCGGGATCGGCATGACCGCGATGGCGCGCGCGCCCTGAGGTCGAGGCTGCGAAGATAGCCGAAAAGATTGGCGGCGGCCTCATCGACATTGCTCCGAGCCGACAGATTCAGCACCGCGGCCGCGCCCTCCATGCCGGGCAGACGGCGGGACCGAACGCCAGCAGCGCCTCGCCGGGCTGATCGCTTCGGCATTGAGCCTGCACCGGCGTGCGCGGCGCGTAATGCGAGGCCAGCATGCCCGGCGCCAGCGGCTGGCCGCTGTCTGGCGTCGGGATCCTCCGGCGGCAGCCAGCAGCGCGCGGCCGAGCACGCGTTCGATGGCTTCGCGCGGCAGCCCGCCGGGCCGCAGCAGCATCGGCGGATCGAAACAGCCGACGATGGTGGATTCGACGCCGACCGCGACCGGCCCGCCGTCGACGATCAGGTCGATCCGGCCCGCAAGGTCGCCTTGCACATGCGCGCCGTGGTCGGCGACACATGGCCGGACAGGTTGGCCGACGGCGCCACCACCGGCCCGCCGAAGGCGCGCAGGATGGCCAGCGCGACCGGGTGGGCGGGGACCCGGATCGCGACGGTGTCGAGCCCGGCGGTGGCGAGCTCGGCGACCGCGCAATCCTCCGACTTGGGCAGCACCAGGGTCAGCGGCCCCGGCCAGAACGCCTCGGCGAGCCGGTCGCCGTGGCGTCGAACCGGGCGATCCGCCTGGCGGCGGCGAGATCGGCCGACATGGGCGATCAGCGGATTGAAGGCGGGCCGGCCCTTGGCCTGATAAAGCCGCGCGATCGCCGCCGCATTGGTGGCGTCCGCGCCGAGGCCGTAAACGGTCTCGGTCGGGAACGCGACCAGCCCGCCCTCGGCAAGGCAGCGGCCGGCCGCGGCCACGGCGGCCTCGCCGGCGGGCCAAATCCGCGTTTTCAGGTCTAAATTCACAGGGATAGCTGCCCTCAATTCGGCTTCTTGCGGTATGCGAAACCCAAGGCTATAAGCCGCGTTCTTGTCGGAGTGTGGCTCAGCCCGGTAGAGCACTGCGTTCGGGACGCAGGGGTCGCAGGTTCAAATCCTGCCACTCCGACCAAGATTTCATGGGGCTTTTTGCCTTTTTTCCCGAGCATCTTCAAGGCCGGCCACCGGTTCAACCGCCGAAACCCGGTGGTTGAAGATAATGGCATATGGCGCCCGGGAGCCGGGATGATGGTGGCCGCAAGTTGCCAGTATCACGTCGGCAGAGGTGCCGAGAAGGCCGGCCGCCTCCTCGCACTGGCGCACGCATCGAGGCACCGCGCTATAGCGCGAAAGTGCGGGGTCAGGCGTCGGTCGAGGCGGTTTCCTGGCCCGGCTCGTCGATGGTGATCTCGCCGAGCCAGTCGCACGGACACATCGAGCCGGTGCACAAGGCCGGGATTCCCTCGATCAAGACCGTGGGCGCGCCGGGGAACCATGGCGATGTCGTAACCGGTATACATGGCATCGGCGTCAGCACGCCCAAGGCCGCCGCCGTCGCCGCGGCGACCTCCGGATTGGCCATGCTCGTGCACAGACCGAAGGTGGGAATGTTTTCGAGCGGGATGAAGTCCATGATGGTGGCCGCCGGCAGGGCGTCCTCGAACACCGGCGATTCCGGCGGCACGATCATCGGCATCGGCGCGGTGCCGAAGCTGCAGGAGACCACCGCCCCGAGGCTGACGAGCTGTGGCAACGCGTTGCTCCCTCACGCAGACCGCGCTTCGAAAATCCTTCCTCACTGAGGCGAGGCCGATTAGCTTGGGCTTCTTCGAAAGTTTGGTTTCGGTCGCCACGGCCAGGATAGTGAGAGAACCCATGCCCGTTCGTTCCACGCATTCGCGCCGCGCAATGCTGGGGATGCTGGCCATGACCTTAGCCCCAATGAGGCAAGGCCTGGCTCAGCAATCGCAGCAACCAATTCGGCTCAACGTTCCGTTCACGGCAGGCACCGGGCCCGATCTGCTCGCGCGCATCCTCGGTGAGGAATTGCGGCAGCGCTGGAACCAGGCGGTGATCGTCGAGAACAAGCCCGGTGCGAGCGGCAACATCGGTATGGATGCCGCGGCGCGCGCCGCTCCGGATGGCCAGACGCTTCTTGTGACCCCTAATACGTTTGTGATGAATCCGAGCCTTTTTCGCTCGATCCCCTACGATCCCGAGAAGAGTTTCGTGCCGGTAGTGGAGATCGCGACGGGTGTTCTGGCGCTTGTCGTGCATCCTTCGCTCAACGTCAGCACGTTTGCGGAGCTGATCGCACTTGCCGGCAGCAAGCCGGGCGAGATCAACTATGCTTCCCCCGGCCGGGGAACACCACAGCATCTTGCCATGGAGCTCCTGAAGCTGACGGCGAAGATCAATCTGACACACATTCCCTATGCGGGCTCCGCCGGCGCCGTGAAAGACCTCGCGGGCGGACACGTTTCGGCAATGTTTTTGCCGGTTCACACCGCGCTCCCTCTCGCGGAAACCGGTCAGATCCGTATCCTGGCTGTCGGAAGCCAGGGCCGGGCGCCGCAGGCGGCGCAGGTGCCGACGCTGGCCGAACTTGGTGTCAGCAATTTTGACGTCGATTTGTGGTATGCCGTTCTGGCTCCGGCCGGTACACCGAAGGACATCGTTGACCGCTACAATGCGGTTTTCAACGAGATCCTGGCGCAGCCGAACGTTCGGGCGGTTCTCGACAGGCAAGGCTTGATAGCCCGGGGTGGCCCGCCGGAACGACTGGCCGCGCTGGTCGCCAGGGATCGCCTGCGCTGGGCCAAAGTCGTCAAGGATGCCGGGATCACCTCAGAATAGCGAGCTGAACACTCCCACCGAACCTCGTGCACAAGTGATCATCGTCGGCGGCGGCCCGCATTCCAGCATACTGGACCCGCGCCGAGCCAACCCTTAAGTAGATACCATGGATACATCATCGGACGCGCCGCACGCGCGCTTCTACAAATCCCAGGGACTTCGGCTTCATTACAGCGATTGGGGAAATCCGTCGGCGCCGCCGCTGATACTGATCCATGGCGGCCTCGATCATTCTCGCAGCTGGGATCCCGTGGCGCAGGCGCTGCGGGCATCCTTTCACGTCATCGCCCCGGACCTGCGCGGCCACGGCGATTCCGAATGGGCCAAAGGCAGCAGCTACAGCCTAGCCGATCATGTCTACGATCTGACGGGTCTGGCGAAAGCCGAAAGCCTGGACCGGATTGCGATCGTCGCGCACTCGATGGGCGGCATGGTCAGCCTGACCTATGCCGGGGCTTTTCCGGAAAAAGTGTCGCGGCTGGCCGTGCTCGACGGCGTCACCAATTTCCCGGCCAGACGCGTCAAGCCGATCGAGGTCCGCATCGCCGAATGGGCCGGCGATCTCGACAAGGCGGCAGGCCGCAAAATTCACCGCTACGATTCCGTGGCCGAAGGCGCCGAGCGCATGCGGGGCCGCAACGCGCGGCTGACGCCTGGGCAGGCGCTGCATCTGGCCACCCACGCCCTGAAGCAGGATGCCGACGGCCGCTACAGCTGGAAGTTCGATCCCTATCTGCGGGCACGCGCGCCATACCGGCTGTCGCTGGAAGACAACATCGCGCTGTGGTCGCGGATTGCCTGTCCGACGCTGCTGGTCGCCGGCGGCGAGAGTTTCTTGCCGGATCCCGAAAAGGCCGGCGTGCTCGGGCATTTCCGGCATGCCGAACTGGTGAAGATCGAAGGGGCGGGGCACTGGGTGCAGCACGACAAGCCGGCCGAAGTGATCGCTGTGCTCGGGACATTCCTTGAGACCCCTGCCGCCGCCGACATCGTTAACCGGGCTTGGACAGGATCTGGAACCGGCGCGGTAACCCTATCGGCGACATCATCTGGAATTGCGCCGCCCGCTTCCTAAATGAGGTGTAGGTTCCGTTTTTATTGTTTCAGGAGGCCTCGCGTATGGGCCCGAAGAGCGTTTTCGCCGCCGTCCTCTGCACCGCACTGCTCGGCTGGAGCGGTTTTTCCGCGGCGGAGGAGTACCGTGCGAACGAGTTCCTCAGCCTCGACCTTTCGAAGGCGCTGCTGTCGCCAAAACGGCTCGCTCCCGAAACCCGGCTCGCGCCGGCGGCGACCGAGGTGCCGGTGGCGACCGAGGCAACGGACGATCGCGCCAGTCCAGCGACGCAGGCGCGCGCGCAGCCAAAGGCCGAACCAAAGAGCGCAACTTCCCGGCCGCGCGTTGCGCAACACCCCGCCGAGAAACCGCGCGGCGCGGCGCGTACCAAGCTGACTCGGCGCCACGGCAATCCGCTCGACGCGCAGGCGTCCGATACGCGAATCCAGACCTGGCCCTGCAGGTCCGGCGGCATCTGCAACTGGCGGCGCTGATCCGCGCCTTCCTGCCGAGTCATCCGCCCGTCGCAAGACCTTAAGCCCCCAGTCAAGAGACCTTCGGCCCAGAGTCAAACTGGGCAGGCACCCTTCGTCGTGATTCGACGAGGGGGCTGGATGCCGATTGCAATTCACGCGAAACAGGGCCTGACCCGGCGCCGTCTGCTGGTTCAATATTTGAGGCCACCAGCAAGGACTCCCAAAACCACAGCACTGCAGCACAAGGCCCGTGCAGCCTTGCCGTGCCATGATTTTTTGATCGCCGCGGATATGCCGATCGGGCTGATGAGCGACGACGCCATCGCGCTCGGCGACGGCCCGCCGGAGCGGCGCGAATGCGAGATTGCCAAGCGCGCCGGCATCCAAACGGAAGTCATGACGGTGACGCTGGAGGACGTCGACAACCGCGACCTGTGGTCGGTCGATATCGAGCCGCGCCCCGATGCGCGGCCGGGCCAGGATCCTGGCGCAGCATTCCTGATCGTCGTGGGACTGTTCAGGCCCCACCGTTCGGTGAAAAGATCAGATAGCCACCCAGCACGAGCAGCAGGGACAGCGCGATGATGATACCAAGCACGGTGGCGGCGATCGCGAACAATCCGTGGGAGTCGAGCCAACGCCGTAACGCCTTCTCCATTGCAGTCCTGATCCGATCTTGATTTGCATGTCGCCCTGCGGGCAGAGTATCAAACCACGAACCCGCTGTCTCTCCCCCCGATAGGGCGCCTGTTCACCCGGCATCGCCGGTGGATGACCCGCGCTTCAAGCCCTCAGGAGTATTCATGGAACATCTGCAAACCCAGGGCATCAGCATGCCGCGGCTCGGGCTCGGCACCTTCCGCATGCAGGGCGATGTCTGCCGGGCAGCGGTCGAAAGCGCGCTCGGGCTCGGCTACCGGCATATCGACACCGCCGAAATGTACGGCAATGAGGATGCCATTGGCGCGGCGATCGCCGCCTCCGGCGTCGCCCGCAAGGAGTTGCACGTCACGACCAAAGTCTGGAACGAGAATCTGGCGCCGGATGCGATCCGGCGAGCGTTCGACGCCAGCCTGAAAAAACTCAGGCTCGACCGGATCGATCTCTACCTGGTGCACTGGCCCGCCCCGAACATGAACCTGCCACTGATGTTCGAAACGCTGATGAAACTGCAGCAGGACGGCCGCGCCCGCGCCATCGGCGTCGCCAATTTCAACATCGCGCTGCTGAAAACCGTGGTCGAGGAGATCGGAGCGCCGATCGCCTGCAACCAGGTCGAATATCACGTGATGCTGGACCAGACGCCGCTGCGGCAATACATGGCCGCCAGATCGATCCCGCTGGTGGCCTACTGCCCGCTGGCGCAGGGCCGCGCCGCTTCCGAACAGACGCTGCTGGCGATCGGCCGCAAGCATGGCGCCAGCGCAGCGCAGGTGGCGCTGAAATGGCTGCTCGACCAGGACGGCGTGGCGGCGATCCCGAAGGCATCGCGGGCAGAAAGCCAGAAGGCCAACCTCGACGCGCTCAAGTATCGGCCTCGACGACGAGGACGTGAAGGCGATCGCCGGGCTGCCGAAGAACAAGCGCTGCGTCAATCCCGGCTTTGCCCCGGCGTGGGATTGAGTTACTTCCCCTCTCCTTGTGGGAGAGGGTGGCACGAGCGGCTGGTGGTGCCGGTGCGAGAGGTGACCTTCGCCTTCGCTGCCGATGCAGGCGCGGCCAGATCGAACGAGTTCCGGCACGAGGATCGCTCGGCCATCGGCAATGGCGTGGATCATGGCGCGGGACGCCGCTGCACCGTCTGACATGTTCGGGAAATGTCCTGGATTTCCGATCTGTTCCGATAGGCAGGGTAATACTGGCCTGTTTCGATCCCGGGTGGCTGGTTTTAAAATCCCCACTGGCCCAATTTGATCTGTAAGATGTGCGAAATCGGCGCTCATACTGTGCCGAGTACCCCAGGAAACAAATGAAGATCCGTTTGTCCGGCGCGCTGCTCTGCGGCGCGGTTCTCGTGTTGGCAATACCGACCGACCTCGCCCGGGCGAGAGACTCCGCCAAGAGCGGTAAGTCGAACACCAGCGACCCCACCCGCGCAAAAATCACAGACAACGACTCACCGCGCCCCCAAACCCGTGGACGTGTGTCCAATGGAACGCAAGGCGGCGCGCACCGCGCCGGGACCATTCAGAACCCGACCCCCATCCCCGACATCGACCTGCGCACTTACCGCCGGTAAATTCCAACAAGCATGTCGCCGGGCGAAGCCAACGCAGGAACCGCGACTTCGAACGGCCAGTGGTCTGAAATGAAGAGGCCGCCTCAGGCCTCTTCATTTCAACCAACAAGAATGTCCCAGCGTGGTGGCCGCGTGGTGGGCCATAACGGCGCATCAATCCGTTCTGCAATCGGGCGTGGGGGAACCATCTATCCTGGGAATACTTGGTTCATAAGGAAGGGACCGCCCAATGATTATTTATCAAGAGAAGATAACACCGCCCCTCGTTTCCCTGACAGACGATGAGCAGATGAAGTTGATCGTAGAATCGGCGGTTAATGAGGAAAGTTGGGTAACGAGCTTTATTGATCGCTTGGCGGACGCCATTCGCGATGTAAGGAAACACTGATCCGCCGTCGCAAGATTGTGAGTTGGGGCCGCCTCCGGGCGGCCTCTTCTTCGGGAGCCATGGCGGATTTCTCTGAAAATGCTGGGTGAGCCTTCTTGCCTTGACATCGCGCCGCGCTGTAGCTGCCGCTGGTAGCGGCGGCGCAGCCGCTTGCCGAGTTCTTTGGCGCTCTCGTATCGCACCGCCAGCTTGACCAAGAAGCGCAACGGCGGCGCGCGTCGCAACTGGCTGCCTTCCAGGCGCGGTACGTCTGGCGGCTCCATGTATTTCACTCCATCGACCAGCGCGGGCACGTGCGCGAGCGAGACCGCGACATGCCGAACCCCACCGTATCCGGTTTGCATCGGCGTACGGGTGACCAAGCTGCGCATGGGCGCGCACCGTGATCCCGTTTGCGGCATCGGGCAAGTGCCGAGTGCGCCGTCGCCAGATGGCCATGGATCGTGCGCCGGGCGGGCAATTCCGCTATGATGAAAGCATCAGCGAATTTTAACACCGGCTTACACGGGCACGTCGAGCCATTGAATCATGACAATATTTCCGTCCGCATTTCTCCCACAAGGGGAGAGGGAAGAGTTTGGCGTCTGCACTATGGACAAGGAAAACGGCCCCTTGCGGCGGCGCCATTTTCCTTCGGTGTGTCAGCCTCAGTAACGAAGCTCCCGGATCACCGCGCCGCGACGGCTCGACCTTGTCAAGCGCGCCGAAATAAACGAGGCTGCACATAACTGGCGTCACGCGCGCTACGTGTCGCAATTTCAAGAGTCTCTACAAGGTTGGCCACAAGAGAATTGGACGTTTGCTTTTTTTTGAGGAGATTGGATGTGTCAGGTCGCCATATAGCGTCGCGAGCTTTCCTTTATGCTTTTTTCCTGAGCCTGTTTTTTCCGGGCATCGCTCGAGCGCAAATCAGGCAAATTGTGCAACCTGTCGGCGTTATCCAGTACAATGTCAAAAATCATCAGGGCGCATGGATTTCGGATGCGCCATCTGCAATTCTCAAATTGCAGGTACAGCTCATTGCCTGGCAGGTGAAAAACAGAGCCAGGCAAAATCCTCCGGTCGATTTTATCGCTTTGGAGCAGTCCGAGCTGAAGGGTAAAAACGGCGATGGAGAAATGGTCGATGGAGATATCTCGATCCTGCTGAAAAACGAGGGGTTATCCGGCTGGACCATGATCCGGAGCGAATGCCAGTTTGACGTGACGCAGCTGGACTATTCTGCGGATTGGGAATTGGTGACCGGGTCAAACCTTCAGAAATCCGCTGGTAAATTCAACGGGGCGTGGAGCTCCGCAGAACGGCTGGGTGTCTGGCGGCTGTCAGAAAGAGGGAAGGCCGTATAATATTGCCTACTTCAACAACAAGAAGACGTCGGTCAAGGTGCTGTTCGTGATCACGCACATGCCGCATTGTCATTCTCACGATTACAAGAGCTGCATAAAAAGCTGGAATCTTCCGCAGTTCAAAGCGGATATTCGGCGTGTGGTCGGGAAGACTGCCGATTTGAAGCGAATGAACCTCATCATGGCAGGAGACATGAACGAACTTGGCGGAAGCGACAAGGGAGCAACCTTCGATCCGATTTTTTCGGACTTCGGCCCGCTTCAGATAAGCACCAATCTCGCAACATGCTGCGCCGACAGCAATTTCTCCAATCGCTTTGACCGGCTGCTTGCAAACAGCCCCGCTCGGCCGACAGCCGATATATTGACCCGCATAACGGACACCAGGGAAATAACCTATCCGCTGGATCCGAATTTTTCAGCGCGGCCCAACGAAGAACACAAGGCGATCTTCGGCGTGGTGGAGTTCGCGCCGAGGGCGAAAAAAGCTGCCTTGAAGCGATAACCGACTTCATCCTGAAGTCTGGCTCAACTGCGGCCAATAGGACCGACACTATAACGAACGTCGTCATGCCCGGGCTTCGTCCCGGGCATCTACGGCCTTGCTTCACTTAAGCAATAACGACGTGGATGGCCGGGACGAAGCCCGGTCATGACGAAACAGCGCGAACAATGCGAGCTGCTTTTTCGGTCGGTCTCTCAGGGTGAGGGTAGTAGTTGTGGATGCTCACGAAAAAATGGCCCCTTGCGGGGGCCATTTCCTTCGGTGAGCTCAATAACGATACTTCTTCTTGACGACCACCACGCGGTCGCCGCCACGGTGCCAACCCCGATGCCAGCCGCGGTCACGATGTATCTGGGCGCGGGCCCCGTAATGGCCGTGGTGATGGCCATAGGCGTGATGGTGGCCGCTGCGCTTGATGATGACGGTCTCGGCGCTGGCAATCGACGGCGCGGCGACGACGATGGCGCCAAGTACGGCAAGTACGTATCCAAACTTCTTCATAGAGAGTGTCCTCCTCGGTTGTGCCGGATAGAACATTGCACAATGGGGAATGTTCCCCGGGAACCCGAAGAGAATGCAGAAGCCTGATTTCTGAACGGACGTTTAGCAATCGTTAACGTGCAACGGCCGCATCCGTTGCGTGTAAATCAATCGATGATCGCCTGATAGACCAGCGCGTTGATCTTCTGGCGATAGTGCCAGCGGACCGGGCCGGGCGCCGCGGATAGATACACCACGGCGAGTTCCTCCTTCGGATCGGCGAACCAGTCGGTGCCGCTGGCGCCGGGCCACGAGAACTGGCCGACCGACCCCATCATCCGCACCACGCCCGGTGTCGCGCGCACCGCGACCCCGAGCCCAAATCCGTAATCGGCGCGGGTCGGATCGGCATTGCCGACCTGGTTCTTGATGTTGGGGCCGAGCTGGTCGGACAGCATGTAGTCGACGGTCTTGCGGCCGAGCAGCCGGGATTTCGCCGGAGCGCCCGCCATTCATCAGCATCATCGCAAAGCGCAGATAGTCGGAAGCAGTCGAGGCGGCGCAGCCTCCGCCGCATTCGAATTTCAGCGGCCTGCGTCAGTTCCGGGATGCGCGCCTGCGGCTTGCCGGTATCGGGATCGATCGGCAGCGGCTTTGCGTAACGCGCCGCCCGGTCCGGCGAAATCGAAAAGACGGTGTCGGTCATCCCCAGCGGCCCGAAGAGGCTGGCCTGCAGATATTGTCCGAGCGACTGCTTGCTGACCTGCTCGATCGTGAGGCCGAGTACATCGAGGCCGAAACCGTAATCAAAGACGGTGGCGGGCTGGTGCAGCAGGGGCAGCGTCGCGAGCTTGTCCATGAAGGCCGGGCCGTCATACTCGCCGGCGGAAACGCTGCTGCTGGCCGGGTACATCTTGTGCACCAGCGAATTGCCGCGGCCGCCATAGACGATCCCCGAGGTATGGCGCATCAAATCCTGGATCGTGATCGGACGATTGGCCGGCACGACATCGGCGGTCGGCTCGCCGGCGTCGCGCACCGCGACCTTCATACTGGAAAACTTCGGAAAATATTTGGCGAGGGGGTCGTCGATCAGGAGCTTGCCCTGTTCATACAGCAGCAACGCGCCGACCGCCGTCATCGGTTTCGTCATCGAGGCGATGTTGAAGATGGTGTCGGTGGTCATCGGGACATTGGCCGCCTTGTCGCGAAAACCGTAGGCGTCGAGCGCCACCAGTTTTCCACGGCGCGCGATCGCAATCACGGCGCCGGGAATCCGGCCGGCCTCGATATCGGCGTTCAGCGTCGCGCCGATCTTCGCCAGCCGCTCGCTGGAGAGGCCGACCTCTTCGGGTTTGGCGCGGGGCAGGGGGTCGGCGGCGAAGGCGGCGGTGGAAGCGAGCAGGCACAGTGCGGTCGCGACAGTTCGAAATGCAGCCATGGACGTCTCCCGTTCGGGCTCTGCGGCCCTTTATCTTGACAGGTGAAGACTATGGCAATGCAGCAAGCGAAGCCAGCGCCGGCATTCATTTCGCGTGGGCGCACGCCCATCGATCGCGGCTTGCGCGACGCCGAAGCCAGGCGCATCATCCATCGATAAAAATCATATCGGGGGAGCGCTGCCATGGCCGGGTTTTCACGCCGCAAATTTCTTGCACTGACGGGATCGGCCGCAATGGCCACCGTGGCCGGACGGGCCAACGCCGCGATGGGACCGAACGACAAGTTCGACCTCGTCATCAAGGGCGGCGACGTGCTCGATCCCAGCCAGTCGCTGCGCGGCAAGCGCGACATCGGCATCCGCTTTGGCATGATCGAGGCGGTCGAGACCGACATCCCCGCCGCCCGCGCCTCGAGGACCATCGACGCCTCGGGCAAGCTGGTCACGCCCGGCCTGATCGACCTGCACAGCCATGTCTATCCCTACGGTTCGGCGATCGGGATTCCCGCCGACGAACTGGCGCAATTCCAGTGCACCACCACGACGGTTTCGGCCGGCGATGCCGGCGTCAACAACCTTGCGGCGCTGCGCCGCTATATCGTGGCTCAGTCGCGCGCGCGTATTTATGCCTTCGTGCATATCGCCAATCACGGACTGTCGGGATTCCCGGTGGCCGAACTCTACAATATCGACCACGCGCAGATGGAAGCCTGCGCCATGGCGCTGGCGGAAAACCAGGATTTTCTGCTCGGCGTCAAGGTGCGAATGTCGGAGAACGTCATCGCAAAACACGGCCTCGAGCCGCTGAAGCGCGGCATCCAGGCCTGCCAATTGTCGGGCTGGGCGGCCAAGATGATGGTGCATATCGGCGGCGTCGAGACCAGGGAATTGATGTCGCAGATCCTCGACCTGATGCGGCCCGGCGACGTGCTGACCCATGCCTATTCCGGGGCGCCGAACATTGCCGGCGCCTTCACCAACATCGTGCAGGACGGCAAGCTGCTGCCGGCGGCACTCGCGGCCAAGCAGCGCGGCGTGATGTTCGATGTCGGCCATGGCGGCGGCAGTTTTGATTTCACCGTGGCCGAGGTGGCGATTCCCGGCGGCTGCGCGCCCGACACCATCTCGTCGGACATTCACGTCTTCTCCGGCAATTCGCCGGGCATGCCGTATCTGCCGAATGTGATGAGCAAGTTCATGACGCTCGGCTTCACGCTGGAGCAGGTGGTGGCGATGGCGACCTCGGCGCCCGCAAAAATCATCAACCGGGCGCCGAAGCTCGGCACCCTGCAGGTCGGCGCGCCCGGCGATGTCGCGATCATGGAACTGGCGGAAGGCCAGGTCACGTTCGTCGATACCCGCAACAACAAGCGCGACGGCAAGGCGCTCTTGAAGCCGGTGCAGACCGTGATCAACGGCGTGCCGTTCGGCAGGCCGTATCAGGCGCCGTTCTCGGTGCGCTGACTGAAGCAGGACAAGCCGGCCGGTCCGCCGTTGGCCGGGACTGGTGATTTGATCCGGATCAATGCGATCGCCCCTGCGCCCGGCAACCATGCCGGGCGCAAGGGGTGAGCCTGCGGTGGTACACAGCGAAACACAATTTCAGGCGAAGGCGCCCGCCGGCCCGGGCGCTCAGGCGGCTCCGCCCGACGAATTATTCCCCGGTTCGGAAAGCGAGTTCCTGATCCAGCTCGGCGATCGCGTGCGCGATACGCGCAGGCTCCGCAAGATGTCGCGCCGGGAGCTTGCCCGCAGGTCCGGCATTTCCGAACGTTACATTGCCCGGATCGAGGCCGGGAAGGGCAACGTGTCCATCGTGCTACTGCTCCGGATCGCGCACGCGTTCCGCTGCGGGGAGAGCGTCTTCGAGCCCGCCTCGTAACGGGAGAGATGTCAATGGGACAGCTTGTTCTCGCCGCCAAGGTCAGCCACGTCCCGTCGCTGATGCTGTCGGAGGTCGCGGGCAGCCCGCTCAAGTCAGCGCGCGAGGGCGCGGTGCGCGCGCTGCGCGAACTCGGCCGCCGCGCCAGGGACCGCGGCGTCTCGACCTTTGTCGTGTTCGATACGCACTGGCTGTCGAATTTCGGCTACCACATCAACGCCAATCCGCGGCATCAGGGCTCGTTCACCAGCCACGAGGCCCCGCAGATGATCCGGGATTTGCGTTACGACCTGCCGGGCGACACCGCGCTTGCCGAAGCCATCGCGAAACAGGCCGGCGACGCCGGGCTCGGCGTCATCGCGCACCAGATTCCGAGCCTCGGGCTTGAATACGGCACTATCGTGCCGATGCACTACATGAACCCCGACGGCTGGGCCAGGGTGGTCTCGGTCGCTTCGCCATTGTTCACCTCGCTGGAGGAAAGCCGCCTGCTGGGCGAGGCGACGCGGCGGGCGATCGAAACGTCGGGTGAGCGGGTGGCCGTTCTCGCCTCGGGATCGCTATCGCACCGGCTGTGGCCCAACAAGAAGCTGGGTCCCGAGGCATGGACGTCGGTCGCCAGTGAGTTCAACCGTCAGGTCGACCTGCGCGTGCTCGAATTGTGGCAGCAGCGCCGCTATCGCGAATTCGTCGATATGCTTCCGGACTACGCCGTCAAGTGCAACGGCGAGGGCGGCATGGCCGACACCATCATGCTGTTCGCAGCCCTCGGTTGGGACGGTTTTGACGGCGCCGCCGAACAGCTCTGCGAGTATTTTCCCTCCAGTGGCAGCGGTCAGGTCAACGTCGAGTTTCACGTCGATGGGTGATGCCGAACTCCAAGGTGACGGGACGCCGCCCGGATCGGCTCGCTTGTCGCTGCGGGACGATCGTGCATAATCGACGCTGACCTTCGAAGGTCCGGTGTCGCGGGATGGAAACAGGGCAGATGCTTCGGAGATTGCGGCAAACGGCGCTTTGCAGTTTTGCCTGCCTCGCCTTCCTGCTGCTGCCTGCACCCGGCCTGGCGCAGGCGTGGCCCGAACAGCCGGTCAAAATCATCGTCGGCTTTCCGCCCGGAGGCAGCGCCGACATCGTGATCCGCGCGCTGCAGCCGCTGCTGGCGGAAGATCTGCGCCAGCCGGTCGTGATCGAGAACAGGGCGGGGGCCGGCGGCAATATTGGCGTTGCCGCCGTGGTCCAGGCCGCCCCCGACGGCTACACGCTCGGTGTCGCCGCGGCCGGCGTGCTCACCGTCAACCCGCATCTCAACCGCGCGGCGATGAGTTTCGATCCGATCCGGGATCTCGCGCCGGTCACCCTGCTGGCGCAAATTCCCTTCGTGCTGGTGGCATCGCAAGCATCGAAACTGGCGTCGGTCGATGACGTCATCACCGCCGCCAAAGCCCGCCCCGACGCGCTCACGATCGGGCATGGCGGCAACGGCACGGCGATGCATCTGACCTCGGCGCTGTTCGCGCAGAAGGCCGGCATCAAGGTTCAACTGGCCGCCTATCGCGGTACCGCGCCGGCCGCGGTCGACGTGCTCGCCGGCCACATTCCGCTCGCCGTTCTCGACATTCCGGCGTCGCAGCAATTGATTCGCGAGGGACGGTTGACGGCGCTCGGCGTATCGGCGCCGAGGCGCGTGGCGTTCCTGGCCGACGTGCCGCCGCTTTCCGAACTGGGTTTGAGCGATTTCGAATCCGTCGGCTGGTTCGGCCTCGTCGCACCTGCCGGCACGCCGCCCGAGATTATCGGCAGGCTGAACGCCGCCTTCGTCAAGGCGCTGAGCGATCCCGCCGCCGCCGAAAAAATCCGCGTGCTCGGCGCCGAACCCGCTCCGTCATCGACCGAGGCTTTCGCAAGGTTCATTCAGAGCGAAAGCGTCAAATGGGGCAAACTGATCGCCGACGCGGGCATCAAGCGCGAGTGACCGCCGCCAACGGCGGCCGGCTACGCGCGCGCCTTTTCTACATTGGCGATCCGCGCCGGCACGCCGAACTCCTTGCGGCACACCTCGGCGAGAACCGCGACACCTTCGCGGATCTGTTCGTGCGAGGGACTGGCAAAACACAGCCGCAGGCGGCTGCCGGCATAGGCCTTGTCGGTCGACCATTCCGGCCCCGGATTGATGGCGACGCCGGCGGCGAGCGCGGCCTGATACAGTTTTAAGGTATCGACGTTGTCGGGGAGTTTCACCCACAGAAAAATCCCGCCGCTGGAATCCTCGAACTCGGCAGCAGTGCCAAATTGCTCGTTCAACGCTTCTATCAGCGTGTCGAGCTTGGCGCGCAGGCCGTGCGTCAATTTTGGGACGTGGTTGGCAAAATGCGGGCTGCAATATTCCGCCAGCACCATCTGCTCCAGCGCGCCGGAACCGGCGTCGGTCTTCAGCGCCAGCAGCCGCGATAATATCGCCCAGGGCGCGACGATGAAGCCGACCCGCAACGCCGGCGCGATCGACTTTGAAAATGAGCCGATGTGGATGACGCTGCCGGTCTTGTCCATCGCGTAAATTGCCGGCGGGCGCTTCCCGTCCCAGGTCAGGTCGGCATAGCAATCGTCCTCGAAGATCGGCACGCCATATTGCTGCGAAAGCTTCAAGAGCTCGGCGCGGTGCGCTTCCGGCATGATGGTAGCGGTCGGGTTCTGCACCGTCGGGATGGTGTAGATGTACTTTGGCGTGATTCCCTTTGTCTTCAGGTCGGCCAGCGTCTTGGCCAGCAGGTCCATCCGCATTCCGTCCCGGTCGAGCGGAATCCCGACCACCTTGACGCCGAGCCTCGTCAGCCGGTTCAGCGCGCCCTGATAGGTGTCCTGCTCGACGATGACGGTATCGCCGCGCGCCAGCAGCGAGGCGTTGACGAGGTCGAGCGCCTGCAGCGAGCCGGACACGATCAGGATGTCGTCGGCGACACAATCGATGCCGGCGTCGCGCTTCAGTTTCCTGGTCAGGAATTCGCGCAGGGGGCGATAACCCTGCGGACCGCTGGCAAGCCCGTAGGTGGCGAGCGTCCTGCCCTCGCGCTTGAGCACGGCATTGATCGCCTCGGTCAGCCCCTCGACCGGGACCGCGTCGGGATCGTTGTTGCCGCCGACAAAGCTGTACTTTGCCAGGCCGGTCCACTTCGCGGCCGCAGCGGGCAATCCCGGTGGCAGCAACGGTGCGAAGTCGAATGGTGCAGAGGTCATGGACGTCATCCCCGTTTGATTTTCTTGTTTGCAGGGCCGGCTGCGCCGGTTTCTCGTGAAAAGTCTAATTCTTGCCGACCACCTTCACAGGCCGGCCTTGCGTCGTAAAGGCATAATGTCCGCTGCCGAGCCCGCCGACCATCAGCGCCTCGATCACGGGCTCGGCGATCTCGCCGGTGGCGGCCCAGTCCACCAGGAAATTGGCGCCGGTTCCGCCGCGCACATCGGTGGTGGGAACGAACACCTCGACCGTCGCGAACGGTTTTAGCGCAATCGGGGTCTTGAGGTAGTTTTCCACCATCTTGCCCGTGGTGTCGAAATAGGCGATTCGCCGCAACACCAGCGGCCGGGTCTCCGAGGCGTTGTGGACGCTCAGCGTCACCGAGAAATCCGCCCGCAACTTGCCCTGGCTCATCGAGACGCTGGAATAAACCGGGACGTAAAAGGCGCCTGACACGCCGAGGTTTTCCGACGGCATTGCGGTCAGGGAGCCGGCAAAAACTTGCTCGATCGTGGAGGCCGGCTGCGCCTGCAGGGCGGGGGCGAAAGCCAAGAGGCACGCCACCAGCGCGAGAACATAACAGCCCTTCCAAGTATGACACATTACTGGTTTGACCTTCGCGCCCGGGCCTTTAGGTTGCGGCGAGGGGGCCTTATTCATGCACGAGCTCATTGGCGATATCACCTTATGCATCCTGTTTGCCTGGGGGCTCGGGCTCTTGGCCCATTTCTTCCGGCAACCACTGATCCTCGCCTACCTTATCGCTGGGTTTTTCATCGGTCCATTCGGCATGGGCTGGGTCAAATCGCAGGAATTGATCAGCGTCATCTCCGAGCTCGGCCTGATCTTCATGCTGTTCATGATCGGGCTGGAAATCGACCTCAAGAAGATCGTGCGCGCCGGCCGGGTGATCCTGTTCGCCGCCGGCGGCCAACTGGTCGGCGGCTGCCTGCTCGGCATCCTGTTCTTCGTGGGGATCGGGCTCAAGATGGGCGGCGGCGGCTTCGACGCGCTGTATCTGACCATCGCCTGCACGCTCTCCAGCACCGTCATTATCGTCAAGGTGCTGTATGAGAAACGCGAACTCGACACCCTGCCGGGCCGGATCACGCTCGGCGTGCTGGTGCTGCAGGACATCTTTGCGATCCTGTTTCTGGCGGTGCAGCCGAGCCTCGCCAACCTCCAGGTCAGCGTGATCCTGCTCTCGGTCGGCCGCGTCGCCGCGCTGGTGGCGACCGCGCTGGTGCTGAGCCGCTACGTGCTGCCAAAACTGTTTCACCAGATCGCGCGCCGCCCGGAACTGATCCTGCTCGGCGCGCTGGCGTGGTGTTTCCTGATCGGCGAGATCGCCGAGAAACTGCATCTGTCGCGCGAGATGGGATCGCTGGTCGCCGGGGTGTCACTGTCGACCTTCCCCTATGCGCTCGACGTCACCGCCAAGGTCACCACACTGCGCGATTTCTTCATCACGCTGTTTTTCGTCGCGCTCGGCATGACGATCCCGATTCCCAACATGTCGGTGATCGGGCTGGCGCTGATCATCGCCGCCTTCACCGTGACCAGCCGCGTGGTCACGACCTTCGCGCCGCTGTACCTGATGAAGCAGGGCCTTCGCGCCAGCCTGCTGCCGGCGATCAACCTCGCGCAAATCAGCGAATTCTCGCTGGTGGTGATCCAGACCGGCATCGTCGCAGGCCACATCCAGACCCAGACCGCGAGCGCGGTTTCCTTCGCCTTCGTGATCCTGGCGGTGTTGAGCACATTCGCGATCATGCGCAGCGACGAGTTCACGAGGGCAGCCATCGCGCCCCTGAAGCGGATCGGCCTGCGCGACCTCGATCACAGCCATGCCCACGAAGCCGGTCACGAGGAGGGTCACGGCGCGGCGCGGCGGGTCGTGATCCTCGGTTTTTTCCGTGCTGCCAGCGCACTGCTGAGCGAGATCGAGCGGCGGAACCCGTTCTTTCTCGATCAGATCACCGTGATCGACTTCAATCCGAACGTGTTCCGGACGCTGGCGGACCGCGGCCTGCACGTGATCTACGGCGACATCAGCAATGTCGATACGCTGGTGCATGCCGGGGTCGGCAAGGCGGAGCTGATCATATTGAGCATTCCGGATTCGCTTCTGAAGGGCGCCAACAACGAAAAACTGGTCCGCCACGTCCGCACCCTCAACCCGACCGCCAAGATCGTCGCCACCGCCGACCTGTTGTCCGATGTCACCGACCTCTACGCCGCCGGAGCCGATTACGTGACGGTGACCCGGCTTACCGACGCCCACGAACTCTACACGGTGATCGAAGCCTCCGCCGCCGGCCTTTTGGAAGACAAGCGCGCCGAAATGGACGCGCAACTGGCGGAACGGAAGGAAGTGCTGCCGTAGAGGTTTTCACCCCTAGCCCGGATGGACCGCAATCCGGGAGTCTCGCAGGCGGCGAGGCCGTCCCGGATTGCGCTGAGTCATCGGGCGCGCATTCGCGCGACCCGGTGGCTCCATCCAGTCCACGGGACCTACAAACTGCTCTCTTGCGCCATCGCTCCGGCAAATGCCGCGCGTCGGCGCGCGACAAAACCGAGGATCAGGACCGCAGCGACCAGCAGCCACACCCCGATCGCTATCGGGCTTTCGAGATAGACCCAGGGATCGCCCTGGCTTAGAAACAGCGCCTCGCGAAAATGCTTTTCGATGTTGGGGCCGAGGATCAGGCCGACCACGAGCGGCGCCAGCTGGAATTTCAGCTTGTTGAAGGCGTAGCCGACGAGGCCTGCGCCGAGCAGCACCCAGATGTCAAAAATGCTGTTGCGGACGCTGTAGGTGCCGATGACAGACAGCGCCAGCAGCAGCGGAATGAACAGAAAGTGCGGAATCCTGAGCAGGCTGACCCAGACCCCGACCATCGGGATGTTGAGAAGCAGCAGCATCACATTGCCGATATAGGCCGACGCGATCAGGCCCCAGAAAATTTCCGGATGCTGGGCGATCAGCAGCGGCCCGGGCTGGATACCCTGTACCAGCATCGCCGAGATCATCAGGGCTGCGATCGGCGTGAAGGGAATTCCGAGCGCCAGCAGCGGCACCAGCGAGGCGGTGGCCGCGGAATTGTTGGCGGCCTCCGGTCCCGCGACGCCCTCGATCGCGCCTGAGCCGATCTCGGAGGCGTATTTCGAGGTCGCCTTTTCCAGCCGGTAGGACGCAAACGACGCCAGTGTCGCCGCCGGTCCGGGCACCAGGCCGAACAGAAAGCCCAAAGAGGTGCCGCGCAGCCAGGATGGCACCGCGCGCTTCCATTCGGTGCGGGTTGGCAGCAAGTCGCGCATCGCCACCAACTCAGGCCTTGCGGCGGCATGAACCTTGTCCTCGATCAGCAGCATCAATTCGGCAAGACCGTAGAGCCCGACCACGACGGGAACCAGAGACACGCCTTCGGCGAGATCGGGCAGGCCAAACGTGAACCGGGTCTCGCCGGTCACGGCCTCCTGGCCGACGGTGCCGAGCATCAGGCCAAGCGTCATCGGCAGCAGCGCAGAGGCCAGCGTGCCGCCCGAGATCCGCGACATCACCACGAGGCCGCCGGCGGTGAGCGCGAAAAATTCCGCGGGCCCGAACAGGATCGCGACATTGGCCAGCAGCGAGGAGAACATCATGACGCCGACCACCGCCAGCGTGCCGCCGACGAAGGAGCCGACCGCGACGATGGTCAGCGTGGCCCCGGCGCGGCCCTTTTTTGCCAGCTGATAGCCGTCGATCGCGGTGACCACGGAAGCGGACTCGCCGGGGATGTTCAAGAGGATCGCGGTGGTCGAGCCGCCATACATCGAGCCGTAGAAGATGCCGGCCATCATGATCAGGCCGGCGGTCGGATCGAGCGAGAAGGTCAGCGGCAGGATCAGCGCCACGCCCGCCACCGGTCCGAGGCCCGGCAGCACGCCGATCGCGGTGCCCGCGAACGCGCCGGCAAAGGCGGCGAGCAGGTTGGCCGGCGTAACGGCGACGGAGAGGCCATAGAGCAGGCCTTGCAGGGAGTTCATGGGTGCGATCTTCCTTCACCTCTCCCATTGGGAGAGGCACAGGCCGCCATCGGCGGCCGTTTTTAGAAGGGACGCCGAAGCGAAAGCTTCGGCTTTGGCGCAGCGCCGGGTGAGGGGATCTGGTCTATCGATAGACCGTACCCCCTCACCCCAACCCTCTCCCCATGGGAGAGGGGGCACTCCTGGGTGAAAGTTCAAAATAGCCACTGCTTCAAAACCCCCGCCGGCATCTGCACCTTCAATAGCCGCACGAAGAACAGCTCGAACACCAGCGCGCTGACGGCGGCATAGATCGCCAGCCGCAGCATCGACTTGTCCGGATCATCCGACAGCAGCCACATCGTCGCAAAAAGAAAAACCGCCGAGGCGATCATGTTACCGGTCAGCGGCATCGCCAGGAAATAGATCGCGAACGCGGTCAGCACCAGCAGCAGACGTTTCAGGTCGCTTCCCGCCGGCAGCGAGAATGTCGTGGGCATCGGATCCGCGGCGCCGCCATGCCGCTCCAGCAGCACCGACACCGCCGAGATCGCCAGCAGCAGCCCGACCGCAATGGGAAAGATCGCAGCACCCGGCTTGTGCCAGCGTCCCATCGACAGCGTCTGCCAGGCATCGACCGCGTAGATCGCGGACAGCAGCAGCGCCAGCACACCGGCCACACGCCGTGCCGGCGCCAGCTGAAAACTCCGGACCAGCGTCACTTGTCGTCGTCCAGAAATTTGATGATGGCGCGGAACTTGCCGTCGTAATCGGCCAATTCCTTCTTCATGTCGTCGCCGTATTTGGGATCCCAGGTATAGCCGTTGAGCTTCAGGAAGCTCTTGAACTCGTCGCTTTCGACGATGACCTTGGAGGCCGCCAGCAGCTTGTCGAGTACCGGCTTCGGAAGGCCCTTGGGCGCAACGACGTAATAGGCCGCTGGAAATGTCTCCTTCCACGGCGTCTCACCGATCGGCTTGGCGTCCGGCAAGAGGTCGTATTTGCCATGCTGAAACACCGCGAGCACGCGCAGCTTGCCGGCGTCGATCTGGCCCTTCATGCCCGGCGCAAAGCCGACCGTGCCATCGACCCGGCCGCCGAGTGCCGCCAGTGTGGCTTCGCCGCCTCCGCCGGTAAACGGCACCGTGACGATGCGCAGGCCGGCCAGCTTGTTGAGCTGCTGGACATTGATATCGTTGGCCGAGCGCAGGCCCGAGACCGACACCTTCAGCTTGCGCGGATTGGCCCGGGCTTCCGCGATGAAATCGTCCAAATTCTTCCAGCGCGAGTCCGCCGGTACAGCGAGGATCGCGGGGAGGTCGGAAAGCTTGGCGATCGACTGGTAGTCGTCAGCGGATTTCCACGCCAGGCCTTTCATTTCGAGCGGCTGATAAGCCAGCGATGAGTTGGAGCCGAGCCCCATGGTGTAGCCGTCCGGTGCTGCGCGGATCACGGCGCCGGTGCCGATGGTAGCGGAAGCGCCGGGCTTGTTCTCGACGATCACCTTGACCTTGAGTTGCTTCTCCAGCAACTCGGCATATTTGCGGCTGATCGGATCGGTGGAGCCGCCGGGCGCATAAGGCACGTAGAAGGTGATGTCGCGGGTCGGCCATTCCTCGGCGGCGCACGCGAGGTGCGAAAATGCCGCGACGGCCGCCAGCACGCCAGCCGCGGCCCATGCCGTGGGACGGAAATTGAAGGGAAATGCCATGATGTTTCTTCCCGGCGCCCGTTCTTGTTCTTATGGCCATGACCATGGCGAGGCAGACCGGACCTCGTCAACGATTTTTCCGGCCCTGCTTCGATTTGAGACGGCCGGTCGGCGATGCCCGGAGGGGCATTCTGCCCTGCGTAATGATGCTGGCGCGGGGTTCCGAGTCCGGCTAATGCTCCCCCCACAGCAAGCGAGACCCCGATAAAATGGCCGATCCGATCCAGGAAGTTCTTCACGCTTTTGCACATGGCGAACTCGTCGTCGTCACCGATGATGACGACCGCGAAGGCGAGGGCGACCTGATCGTCGCGGCGTCGCTGTGCACCGCCGAGAAGATGGCCTTCATCATCCGCCACACTTCCGGCATCGTCTGCGCGCCGATCACCACCGAGGACGCACGGCGGCTGCGGCTCGATCCGATGGTGGCGCACAATAAATCCAACCACACCACCGCCTTCACGGTGTCGATCGACTACAAGCCCGACAACGGCACCGGGATTTCGGCCGATGAGCGCGCCTCCTGCTGCCGCGCGCTGGCCAATCCGAACGCCGGCGCCAACGATTTTGCCCGGCCCGGCCATATCTTTCCGCTGATCGCCCGCGATGGCGGCGTGCTGCTGCGCTCCGGCCATACCGAGGCCGCGGTCGACCTCTGCAAGCTGAGCGGCCTGCCGCCGGTCGGCGTCATCTCGGAACTGATGAACGACGACGGCACCGTCATGAAGGGCGAGCAGGTGGTCCAGTTCGCAGCCGCCCACAAGCTCAAGCATGTCACCATCGCCGACATGATCGCTTACCGCCAGGCGCGCGAAAAACTGATCGAGCGGGTCTCGACCTTCACCACCGACAGCCCGATCGGCCCGTTGCAGGGCTACGCCTACCGCTCGCCGTTCGATTCCATCGCCCATGTCGCCTTCGTCTATCATGGCATCGGCGACGGCAAGAACGTGCTGACGCGCTTTCACAAGCCCAATATCGTCAAGGACATCTTCACCGGGCCGAAGCGCATGCAGGCGGTGCTGGAACATTTCAAAAGGAACGGCAGCGGCGTATTGATTTACCTGCGCGACGGCGCCGCCGGGGTTCCGGTCGCGCCATTGCCGGAGGAGAAATCCGCGGAAGCCGACCGCAACAAGCAATGGCGCGAGGTCGGCGTCGGCGCGCAGATCCTGCGCGATCTCGGCGTTACCTCGATCCGTCACCTGACGTCGTCGGTGCACGACTACAAGGGACTGTCCGGCTTCGGCATCGAGATCGTCTCCAACGAGCAGCTTGAAGGATAGTGCGTTGGTCATTCCGGGGCGCATCGCAGATGCGAACCCGGAATCTCGAGATTCCGGGTTCGATGCTTCGCATCGCCCCGGAATGACGTTGAGAGCCCAATTCAATTGCGCTCTTGCCCGCGGCGTCTTAAAATAAATGCAGTGACACGAAAGGAATTTTCATGAGCGTGCGCCCTCAGGCCAAGGACAAGCCGGCATCGGTCGAGTTCCAGTGGGACGATCCGTTCATGCTCGACGAGCAGCTCACCGAAGACGAGCGCATGATCCGCGACACCGCGCGCGCCTACGCGCAGGACAAGCTGCTGCCTCGCATCACGAAGGCCTATCTCGAAGAGAAGACCGACCGCGAGATATTCAATGAGATGGGTGAACTCGGGCTGATCGGCATCACCCTGCCGGAGGAATATGGCTGCGCCAATGCCAGCTACGTGGCCTACGGCCTGGTGGCGCGCGAAATCGAGCGCGTCGATTCCGGCTACCGCTCGATGAACTCGGTGCAGTCCTCGCTGGTGATGCACCCGATCTATGCCTATGGCGACGAGAACCAGCGCAAGAAATACCTGCCGAAACTCGCCACCGGCGAGTGGGTCGGCTGCTTCGGCCTGACCGAGCCCGACGCCGGCTCCGATCCCGGCGGCATGAAGACCCGCGCCGAGAAGACGTCGGACGGCTACCGTCTCACCGGTACCAAGATGTGGATTTCGAATGCGCCGATCGCCGACGTGTTCGTGGTATGGGCGAAATCGGCCGAGCACAACAACCAGATCCGCGGGTTTATCCTGGAAAAGGGCATGAAGGGCCTGTCGGCGCCGAAGATCCAGGGCAAGCTTTCACTGCGCGCCTCCGTCACCGGCGAGATCGTGATGGAAGGCGTCGAGGTGCCCGAGAGCGCGCTGTTGCCCAACGTCTCCGGCCTTAAGGGCCCGTTCGGCTGCCTCAACCGCGCCCGCTACGGCATTTCCTGGGGCGCGATGGGCGCCGCCGAAGACTGCATGCACCGCGCCCGTCAATACACGCTCGATCGCAAGCAGTTCAACCGTCCCTTGGCGGCGACCCAGCTGGTGCAGAAGAAGCTCGCGGACATGCAGACCGACATCGCGCTCGGCCTGCAGGCCTCCTTGCGGGTCGGCCGGCTGATGGACGACGGCAAGATGGCGCCGGAGATGATCTCGATCGTCAAGCGCAACAATTGCGGCAAGGCGCTCGATATCGCGCGCACCTCCCGCGACATGCACGGCGGCAACGGCATCCAGATCGAATACCACGTCATGCGCCACACCGCGAATTTGGAAACCGTCAACACCTACGAAGGCACCCACGACGTCCACGCGCTGATCCTGGGCCGCGCCATCACCGGCATTCAGGCGTTTTCGTAAGCAACATACTCCGACCTCATCCTGAGGAGCCCGCGACTTCGCGGGCGTCTCGAAGGATGGCCGCGCGACAGATCGTGCCCGATGCTTCGAGACGGCCCTGCGGGCCTCCTCAGCATGAGGGTTCGGTGCGAAGCGCGGCGCACCGTACAGGCACCGCCCATGGCCGACAATGACGACATCCCGTTCAACCGCGACTTCCCGTTGAAACCCGGCGTGGTCGAGCAGGTCCGCCCCGGCGTGCGGCGGGTGCTGTGCAACAATCCGAGCCCGTTCACCTTCACCGGCACGGTCAGTTACATCGTGGGTGAGGGCAATGTCGCGATCATCGATCCAGGCCCCGATGACGAAGCCCATGCAAAAGCGCTGCTCGATGCCGTGCGCGGCGAGACGGTGTCGCATATTTTCGTGACCCACACCCATCGCGACCACTCGCCGAACACGCCGAGGATCAAGGCCGCCACCGGCGCGCCGGTTTATGCCGAGGGTCCGCACCGCGCCTCAAGGCCGCGCTATGAGAGCGAGAAGATGTCGTCGGAGTCCGGCGCCGACCGCGATTTCAGGCCCGATGTCGAGGTAGGGAATGGCGATGTCATCGAAGGCGCGGGCTGGGCGCTGGAAGCGGTGGCGACGCCGGGCCACACCGCCAATCATCTGGCGTTCGCCTGGGGCCAGCGAAAGATCAGTTTCGTCGGCGATCACGTGATGGGCTGGTCGACCTCGATCGTGGCGCCGCCGGACGGATCGATGGTCGACTACATGGCCTCGCTCGATCGGCTCAACGGGCGGGACGAAGACCTGTATTTTTCCGGCCACGGCCCGGAAATTCCGGACGCGCAGCGCTATGTCCGGTTCCTGATCCGCCATCGCCAGGCCCGCGAAGCCTCGATCCTGCACCGCCTCGCCAAGGGCGAGGCCGACATTCCGACCCTCGTGCGCGCGATCTATATCGGCATCGACCCGCGGCTGACGGGCGCGGCCGGCTATTCCGTGCTGGCGCATCTGGAGGATCTGGTCGGCGCGCGGCGTGGTGGCGACCGACGGCGATCCGGTGATCGGGGGAACATCTATCGCTGATGGCCGTGGCCTGACGGCCCGAGCCGTCACTTCTTCACCGTCTTCGCCGGCGCCTTGGGCGGCGGCTGCGGCTTCTTCTGCGACCGGCTTGGCGTTGTCGACCGCATTGTTGATGTCGTCGATCAGTTTGGTCACCCGCGCGGCATTGCTGCCGAGGTCGCTCTCGAAATAGCGCGACGAGGAGCGGATATCGACGCGCGATCCCTCGCCGTCGGGCTTGATCCGGATCGTGACATCCTCGCGGAATCCCATGATCAGGGTTTGCGCGATCGCCTCGATGCGGCCCTCGCGGCGCGGTTGCGGCGGCCGCTCGTCGACGATCCGCCATTTGCGCTTGTTGATCAGCGCCAGCGTCACCTCATAGGCCCGCAGGGCCGGGACCTCGAGCTCGACGGGCTCGATATCGGGATAGTTCAGTCGCTGCTGTTCGGCGGAGTAGAGCCCGGCATAGACGGCGGTGTTGGCGCCTTCGCCGGTGCGCAAGCGCGCCAGCGCCTCGAACCGCGGCGGATCGATCGGGTCGGTGGTGATGTCGTGGATCGGCGGCAGCTGGCGGTATTGCAGGCCGAGATAGGCGGGATAGGCCAGCACGACAGCGTCGATCAGGAATGCCAGCAGGATGCGGCCCATGCCGCGCGAGCCGTTCTGCCAGATTGCGACGAAGGCGGCCAGCCCGACCAGGATGGAAAGCCCGGCAATGGCCAGCGCGCCGAAAAACGTCGCCAGCGCCGGCTTGATTTCGAGGAAGCCGAAGCGGACGATGAAGATCGAGACCAGCACCGCGATGACCGAGAACACGGCGAGGTTGCGCGCCCACGAGGCGAGGCTGGACACGGGCTCCGACTGATAGGGAGCGGAAAACCTGCGGGCCATCTTTAAGGAAATCTGCCGGGTTGGAACCTGCCGGGCAATTGGCGCCCTGCTGCAAACGAGCCCGTTTGAGACCACGGAAGGCAGGCAAATTCAAGGGCGGAGTGGGGGCTGGCTAATGACCCAAAATCGTCATGGCCGGGCTTGACCCGGCCATCCAGACTTGGCTTCGTGTCCAAAGGACGTGGATGGCCGGGACGACGCCCGGCCATGACGGTAGTCCTCACGCCGCGGCGTTCGGGAAGCGATACGCCTTGAACTGGTCGCGCAGCGCGGTCTTCAGGATCTTGCCGGTGGCGGTATGCGGAATGCCCTCGACGAAGACGACGTCGTCGGGCATCCACCATTTTGCGATCTTGCCGTCCATGAACTTCAGGATGTCCTCGCGCGTCGCGCTCTGGCCCTGCTTCAGCTGCACGATCAAAAGCGGACGCTCGTCCCATTTCGGATGATAAATGCCGATCACGGCGGCTTCCGCCATCGCGGGGTGGCCGACCGCGAGGTTTTCGAGATCGATCGACGAGATCCATTCGCCGCCGGACTTGATCACATCCTTGGAGCGGTCGGTGATCCGCATGTAGCCGTGCTGCGTCGATGGTGGCGACGTCGCCGGTGTCGAAATAGCCCTGCTCGTCGAGAATGTCGGCGTCGACCCGGAAATAGGCCTTCGACACCGCGGGGCCGGAGACCTTGAGCCGCCCGAAGGTCTTGCCGTCCCACGGCAGGTCCATGCCGGCATCGTCGGTGATCTTCATCTGCACGCCGTAGGGCGGGTAGCCCTGGGTCTGCAGGATATCGAGCCGTTCCTCGCCGGTGAGGTTCGCGAACGGCGGCTTCAACGTCGCCAGCGTGCCGAGCGGGCTCATCTCGGTCATGCCCCAGGCGTGGCGAACCGTCACGCCCATGTCGACGAAGGACTTGATCATCGAGCGCGGCATTGCCGAGCCGCCGCACACCACCATCTCTGAGGTGCGGCAGCGTGAGACTGTTGGCGGCCATGTGGTTGAGCAGCATCAGCCAGACGGTCGGCACACCGGCGGTGTAGGTCACTTTCTCGGTGTCCAGCAGTTCATACACCGAGGCGCCGTCGAGCTTGGCGCCGGGCATCACCAGCTTGGTGCCCATCGAAGGCGCCGAAAACGCGATGCCCCAGCTGTTGGCGTGGAACAGCGGCACCACCGGCAGCATGGTGTCGCTGGCCGAGGTGCCGAGCGCGTCGATCGAATTGGCCATCAGGGCGTGCAGCACGTTGGAGCGATGCGAGTACAGCACGCCCTTCGGATCGCCCGTGGTGCCGGACGTGTAGCACATCGCAGCGGCGGTATTCTCGTCAAAATTCTTCCACTCGAACTGTGCCGTCGACTTCGCCGATCCATTCCTCATAGGCGACCGCGTTCTTCAGCGTGGTCTGCGGCATGTGCGCCTTGTCGGTCAGCACGATGTAGCGCTCGACGCTGGGCAGCTTGTCGGCGATCTTTTCCAGGATCGGCACGAAGGTGATGTCGATCATCACCATGCGGTCCTGGGCGTGGTTGATGATCCAGGCGATCTGTTCCGGGAACAGCCGCGGGTTGACGGTGTGGCAGATCGCGCCGATACCCATGATGCCATACCAGGCTTCGAGATGGCGCCAGGTGTTCCAGGCGATGGTGGCGACGCGGTCGCCGAGCTTGATGCCGTCGCGTTCCAGCCGCTGCGAGACTTTCAGCGCGCGGGCGTGAATTTGCGGCATAATTGGTGCGATGAATGGGACCTTCGATCGACCGCGTGACGACTTCCTGCGTGCCGTGATACTTCGCCGCGTGCTCGATAATCCGGTGACAAAGCAAAGGCCAGTCTTGCATCAAACCAAGCATACGATCGTCCCTCCTGATCAGGTGTTTCTTGCGCCTCGCCGGCGGGCATTGGCGACGGTATGAATTGCCATGAACTTTAGCGCGGAGAAAGCAAGCCGGAAATGGCCTTGTGGGAACCTTGGCCGCCGTGCGAGCGGCAATGGTTACCGTCGCTGCGCTCGCGGTGCTCGGCATGCGGGCCGATCCAGCTGACGGCGGCGCGCAGGTCCGCACCCGAGCCATGGGCGACCTGCTCGGGCTGCGGACGCCGAAGCCGCGCCGAGGCGGCGACGATCGCCCGCGCCGCGGTTCCGTTGCCCAAGCCGCGCCCGGCCGAGGCCCCCGGAGCCGAATCGCCAAGCCGGAGCCCGAACCGGCGGCAGCCGGGAAGCCGCCCGCCGAGGCCGACAAGGCCACCGAAATGCCGGCACCGCCGCCGCCCTCGGCCTGCCGGCTGGCGCTGACCGAGGCGATCGCGATCGCCCCCAGCATCCCCGATATCAAGGGCCCCGGCGGCTGCGGCGGCGAGGATCTGGTGCGGCTGGAGGCGGTCGTGCTGCCGGACAAGCGGCAGGTCTCGGTGAAGCCTGCGGCGATCCTGCGCTGTGCACATGGCAACCGCGATCGCCGACTGGATCCGCACCGACATGGCGCCTCTGGCCGCCCGCCTCGGCAGCAGCGATCAGCGATCTCGACAATTTCGACTCGTTCGAATGCCGCGGCCGCAACCGTGTCGCCGGAGCTCGATTGTCGGAACACGGCCGCGCCAATGCGCTGGACGTCCGCGCGCATCAAGCTTGCCAACGGCCAGTCGATTTCGCTGACCGACCGCACGGTGTCGCGGGAAACCGCGCGAAGCCGTGCTGCATTCGGTCTGCGCGCGGTTTTCCACGGTGCTGGGTCCGGGCTCGGACTGGTACCACGAGGACCACATCCATCTCGACCTGATGGAGCGCCGCAACAATTACCGGATCTGCCAGTGGAATGTGTGGGACCCGCTGCCGCAGGTCGCGCCGCTGTTGCCGGCCGAGCGTCCGGAGGAGGCGCCGCCGCGCGAGGTCGCCGCCAAGTCCGAGCCGGGCAAAAGCAGCGACAAGCCGACCCCGGAGGCAGCTGCCGCCAAATCCGATGCGGCCGCGCCGGAGCCCGCCAACAGCGAGACGCCAACGATAAAGCGCCGGCAAAACCGGCGCTTTTGATCGGGCTGGATGCTGGCGAGGAGCCGGTTGACTGCCTACTGCGTGATGGCGCTGCCACCGCCCTGCAGCGCCACCTTTGAGTTGAACGGCGAGTCGCCGTGCTTGGGGTCCAGCACCACCACGATGGTGCCTTGCTTGACCCGGCTGTAGAGATCGATGACGTCCTCGTTGGTCATGCGGATGCAGCCCGAGGAAATCGAGGCGCCGATATATTCCGGCTGGTTGGTGCCGTGGATCCGGAACAGGGTGTCACTATGTGCCCTGGTAGCAAATAGAGCGCGCGGGCGCCGAGCGGATTGTCGACGCCGCCGGGCACGTAGCCGGCAGGCCTTCGATGCGCTTGTGGATGTCGGCGGTAGGAGTCCATTTCGGCCATTCGGCCATGTTGCCGACGCTTGCGCGATGCCGGAGAAGGCCAGCGCTTCCTCACCCACCGTGATGCCGTAGCGGATGGCCTTGCCGCCGGTCTGCACGAAATAGAGATAGTGATTGTCGGAATCGACGACGATCGAGCCCGGCTGTTCGCTTGACGGTGATAGTCGACGATAGCGCGGCGGTACGGTTCGGCGACCGGGGTATTGACGTAACGCGCCTTGGCCAGCTGGACCTTGTCCGCAGGCTTGAGATTGGCCTCGGGGGCGGCCTGATACGTCGTGGCCTGCATGCAGCCCGACAGCGCGAGGCCAGTGACCAGAATTCCCAAAAGTGCTTTCAGCGACGGCATTTCCAGTTCCAATCGAACTCTTGCGCTCGCGCAGCAATATGCGCTCCAAACGCCACGATTCCATTTGTCCATTATGTTGGAATCAGCGCTTAATTCCCAGCATTTAGAGGCCTGTCCCGCGATGCAATGCGCTGGCTGTGTCTTTCTTGCAGCACTTTGCCAAACCCCCGCCACCGAGCTGCCATCCCGCCGCCGTGATTGGAGTTGTTTGGGGCGACCCGGGCGCAACGCCAGACCCGCCGCCGGCAGAAGCGGCGGTTACCTGCGCGCCGCCGCTATATGAACGGCCCGCTTTGAGCTGTATGGCGAGTCGCCCTGCTTGGGTTCGAGCACCACGACGATGGTGCCTTGCTTCACCCGGCCGTAGAGGTCGATGACGTCCTCGTTGGTCATGCGGATGCAGCCCGAGGAGATCGAGGTACCGATATATTCCGGCTGGTTGGTGCCGTGAATCCGGAACAGGGTGTCCTTGTTGCCCTGGTACAGATAGAGCGCGCGGGCGCCGAGCGGATTGTCGACGCCGCCGGGCACCGAGGCCGGCAGGCCTTCGATACGCTTGTGGATGTCCGCGGTCGGCGTCCACTTCGGCCATTCGGCCATGTTGCCGACACGGGCAATGCCGGAGAAAGCCAGTGCTTCCTCGCCGACGGTGATGCCGTAGCGGATCGCCTTGCCCCGTGTTGCACCAGATAGAGATAATGGTTGTCGGAATCGACGACGATCGAGCCAGGCAGCTCCCGACGATGATAATCGACGATGGCGCGGCGGAACGGCTCGTCCACCGGGACATTGGCGTACGTCGCTTTGCCAGTTGGGCCTTGTCCGCGCGGCTTGAGATTGCCTCGGGGGCGGCCTGGTAGTTGTGGCCTGCATGCAGCCCGACAACGTCAGGCCGGCGGCCAGAATTCCCAACAATGCTTTCAGCGACGGCATGTCCAGTTCCAATCGAAAAGTCTTGCGCGTGCAGCAGGATAGGCGCTCCGAACGCCACAACTCCATCTATCGCATTATGTTGAAACCGCCATAATTCCAGAGTTAGGTACTTTCCAGTGCTGCAAACTGCCGGCTTGTCGTTTCTGCCGCAAGTGTTGCGGTTAAGGCTGGTTTTTCGTGCCGGCCACGGTCGCCAATCTTTGCCGCGCTGCCGCCATCCCGCCGCCACAATGATGGACGGCGGGTTAATGCGGCCGTCATGAAGCGCTTGCCAGAATCGCGCTAAGTCCTGTTGGGGCCTGCGTCGACGTGCCCGGTTCCGGAGTCCCCCATGTTCTCAGTGTTCGTCCCTTCCGATTTCGCCCTGAAGAAAGTCCGTCGCCGCCGATCTCGCCGCGCTTGCCGGAAAGCGCGGTCTGGATCGACCTGCTCAAGCCGACCCCGGAGGAAGACGGGCCGTGGAGCGGCTGGCCGGAATCGCGGTTCCGACCCGGGAGGACATGCAGGAGATCGAGATTTCCAGCCGCCTCTATATCGAGAACGGCGCGCGCTACATGACCGCGACGCTGATGTGCCAGTCCGACACCGACATCCCCCGCACCACGGCGGTCACCTTCATCCTTGCCGGCCATCGCCTGGTGACGGTGCGCTACGACGACCCCAAAGCCTTTCACGCTGGTCGAGAACAAGCTGGCGCGCTGCTGCACGCCCGGGATCACAGGCGAAATGGTGCTGATGGAATTGCTGGATGCGGTGATCGACCGCTGCGCCGACATTCTGGAGCGCGCCGGCGCCGACATCGACCAGGTCTCAGCCACGACATTTTCGAGCCGGAGAGCGAGCGCCACGGCCACGCCAAGCGCTATTCGCACATCCTGATCGCGATCGGCCGCAAGGGCGACCTGACCTCGAAGGTCCGGGAGAGCCTGGTCTCGATCGGCCGGGTCGTCACGTTCGTGTCGGCCGTGGTGGAAGGCGTCAAATGGTCCAAGGACATGCGCGAGCAGCTGAAAACCATGCAGCGCGACGTCGCCTCGCTGACCGACCACGCCTCCTACCTCTCCAACAAGATCACCTTCGTGCTCGACGCCATGCTCGGCGTCGTCAATCTCGAGCAGAACAACATCATCAAGCTGTTCTCGGTGATGGCGGTGGTGTTGATGCCGCCGACCCTGATCGCCTCGATCTACGGCATGAACTTCAAGATGATGCCGGAGCTGGAATGGGCCCATGGCTATCCGATGGCGCTGATGATGATGCTGGTCGCGGCGGTCGGGCCGTACTTTTTCTTCAGATGGAAGAAGTGGCTGTAGGCACTTATCTGTGAAGGCATCGGCGCTCTTCCACGAAGCGTGCATACTTGCGGATCCCGCCACATTTTCTCCGCTAAAATTTGAGCGTTGCGCTGAACGTTTGAGCGAAACTTGTCTGCGATAAAGGCTGCCTCAGGCCGCGAGGAGACAGCAATGGTTGAAAAATTCGTAACGCCATGGCGCAACGTCCTCGATTTCGCGCGCTATCAACGGGGCCGCAACGCCGCCGGCAAGGCGCCCGCGCATTTCGGCGCGGGTGTGCCGGCATTGCGGCGCGGCGCTGCTCGACAGGCGAGAACGAGGACGAATGCTCCAGCGCGTTCAATATCGAGGCACCGATGCTGCGCTAGCGGGCCACGGAAGTTTTACGCGGATTGATTGCATCTCGTCATCCGGTGCGCCGGCGCGCGCGGAGATGACAACGACGGTCAGACGTGCTGCCCGCCGTTGATGTGGATCTCCGCGCCGTTCACGTATGAGCTGGTCTCCGTGCACAGCACGTAGATGATCTTTGCCACCTCGTCCGGCGTGCCGAGCCGGTGCATCGGGATCTGCTGCGTCGACGATCTTTTCGGTGCCGGGCGACAGGATCGAGGTGTCGATCTCGCCCGGCGCGATGGCGTTGACGCGGACGCCGACGCGGCCGAAATCGGAGGCCATCTCGCGCGTCAGCGACGCCAGCGCCGCCTTCGAGGTCGCGTAGGCCGCGCCCGCGAATGGATGCACGCGGGAGCCGGCGATCGAGGTGACGTTGACCACCGAGCCCTTCGCCGCCTTCAATTCCTCGATCAGGCCGCGCGCCATCATGATCGGCGCGAAGAAATTGACCCGGAACACGTGGCTCCAGGTCTCGATGTCGGTATCGATCGAGCCGAGCCGCTTGCCGCCCTCGGCCTTCGGCGAGATCGCGGCGTTGTTGACCAGCGCGTGCAGCGCGCCGCCCTCCAGCCGCTGCCGGATTTCGGAGATTGCCGCGCGTGGTGTCGTCATGGTCGGCGAAGTCGACCTGGATGTGATCCTCGGGCCCCGCGCCCCACGGACATTCCTCGGGAAAAGGATGCCGCGAACAGGTGATGACGCGCCAGCCGGCGGAGGAAAACCGGATCGCGGTGGCGTGGCCGATGCCGCGGCTGGCCCCGGTCAGGAGCAGCGTGCGCCGCGGCGTGTTGGATGGAAGTCGGCATGAAGGTCTCCCCTAAGATAAGGCGCGCTTCGCGTTTCAGCGCCATGACGCTCACGGGTAGAGCCGCGTCTTGGTCCACGGCCTTCGCGGCCTGCGTCGCGCGGAATTCGATGCGGTCGTGCAGTCGGAACGGGCGGTCGTGCCAGAATTCGAAACGCGACGGGCGCAATCCGCCAGCCGCTCCAGCCGGGCGGGCGCGGCACCTCGCCGACGATGTGTTTGGCCGCCACCTTGGCGATCGCCTGCTCGAAGGCAAAACGGCTTTCCAGCGGCTGCGACTGCTTGCTGGCCCAGGCGCCGATCTGCGCCTGTTTCGGGCGGGTGGCGAAATAGGCGTCGGCCTCCGCTTCCGTCACCGGCGACACGTTGCCGCGGATGCGGACCTGACGGCGCAGCGACTTCCAGTGAAATAGTAAAGCGGCCTTAGGATTTGCGGCGAGTTCGCGGCCCTTTTGACTGGCGATGTGGCTGTAGAAGACAAAACCGTCGGTATCGTAGCCTTTCATCAGCACCATCCGCACATCGGGCAGCCCGTCGGCGTCGACGGTGGCCAGCGCCATCGCGTTGGGATCGTTCGGCTCGGACTTCACGGCTTCCGCAAACCACTCGCCGAACAGCGCAAACGGCTCCTCGGCGGCGGTAAAATCACCCGATGTTAACGGTGTCGGGTGTTTGATGGAGGTTGTGTCGGTCATGTCAGGAGTTCCGAGTTGCGTCCGCCCGCGTCCCAGAGCGCGTTGCAGTCCCCATGCAGGTTCGTCCTATATAGGACATGGGGACGCATTGGCCTATCGGCGATCCGGCCGGCGGGCGCGGTGATGACATTGATTCTGATCGGGCTCGGGTTCGGGCGGCTGCAGTTTTTCGCGCGGCGACGGCGCCTTGGCCAGGATGGCAGACAACGAGATCGCGACGGGGTCGCTTGGGTCAGCCAAAAACCCGGTGCCGACCGAGAGCGATCTCGCCTTCACCCGCAATGCCGCCTCCGACGTGCTGACCAAGGGGACCAAGGATTCCAGCCAGCCTTGGGAAAACCCCGAGACCGGGGCGCGGGGCTCGGTGACCCCGCTGGCCCAAGCCTATTCCTCGGATGGACGCACCTGCCGGGACTTCCTGGCAAGCTGGGTCAACGGCCGCACCGAAAGCTGGTTGCAGGGCGCCGCCTGCCAAGGCTCCCATGGCCGATGGGAAATTCATACGCTAAAGCCGTGGAGACGGGGCTAGCGCGAGCTCACCCGTTGCAAAAATACCACGGGCACCCCAGATGAAGGCTGAAGCGGGCTGACAGCCCATGGTCTATGATCCAACTTCCCATTTGTTCGACGCGTTTTCTTCCCGCGAACCGGTACCCGCTTCGCTCGAAAACGCCCTAGAAGGAGACGTGACGGATGCGCGACCCCTATGAGGTCTTGGGGGTGCCGCGGGGCGCCAGCGCTGCGGCGATCAAGAGTGCCTATCGCAAGCTCGCCAAGAAGCATCACCCCGATGCCAACAAGAACGACCCGAAATCCCAGGCGCGGTTTTCCGAACTGAACTCGGCCAACGAGATCATCGGCGACGAGGACAAGCGCAAGCAGTTCGACCGCGGCGAAATCGACGCCGAAGGCAAGCCGCGCTTCCAGGGTTTTCCCGGCGGCGGTGCGCGCGGCGCGACCGGGTGGCTTCGAGACCCACACCTTTCGCGCGTCCGGCGGCGCGGGCGGCGGCGGCTTCGAGGACATCCTCAACAGCATGTTCGGCGGCGCCGGGCGCTCCGCGCGGCCGGGACCGGCGCTGCCTTCGAATTCGAGACCGGCGGCATCGGGGTCGATCTCGATCTGTCGGTCGCCATGACGGTGTCGCTGGAAGAGGCGGTCAGGGGCGTGGAGAAGCGCGTCCGGCTGCCGACCGGCAAGGAGCTCAATGTCAAAATTCCCGCCGGCGTTGCTGCGGGCCAGCAGATCCGGCTCAAGGGCCAGGGCGAGAGCGCGCCCGGCCACCGGCCCGGCGATCTCCTGATCACCGTCAGCATCTCGCCGCACGCCTTCTTCAAGGTCGACGGCAGCGATCTGCGCGTCGAGCTGCCGATCACGCTCTATGAGGCCGTGCTCGGCGGCAAGGTGCGGGTGCCGACGCTCGGCAGCGCGGTCGAATTGTCGATCCCGAAAAACACCTCGAGCGGGCGAACCTTTCGACTCAAGGGCAAGGGGCTGCCGAAGGCCGGCGGCAGCGGCGACCTGTTCGTCACCACCCGTATCATGCTGCCCGACGGCAACGACGCCGAACTGGAAGCGTTGATGGAAAAGTGGCGAAGCTCACACCCGTACAATCCGCGCAGCGATTTCGGTTGATCAGGCGCGAGCGCTTCGTAGTCCGGACGGAGCCAACGGGTCCGCGCCAGCGGGTCGCGCGAACGCGCGCCCGACGATATGCTGCGCGCGGGCCCGATGGCGCAACCCGCGGACTCACCCGCCGCTTTTCTCGGCCTGGTCGTAGACCAGCCGCGCCACCTGCATCAGGCGCTCGCGGTCGCTTGAGCCGCTGACGACGTAGCCGACGCCGCGGTCCGACCAGAACAATGCGCCGTCCTTTTCCTGCTTCGAATAACGCATCTGCGTCGTCTCGGTCGCTTTGGCGGTGTAGATCGTAAAACGTTCGCCGGAGGCGCTCTCATACATCAGGAACGAGGCGGGACCGGTCGGGCCCGGCAACAGCCTGCCGCCGACCAGCTTCAGGCCGGTGGCGTCGAGTTCCGGCGCGCGGACGTCCCAGCCGCAGCGTTTTGTCAGCCATGCCTGCAGATGCGCACGTTCGCTGCCGGGCACTTCGACGGGGTGACGGACCTCGACTACGTAAAGCCGATGCGCATCCAGCGCATCCACGATAAAACTCTGGAACGCCGAGGGCGCCGCCGCCGCGCCATGCGCCACCCAGCCGACGCCGCTGCCGGCGACGAACGCCGCCAGGGTGGCAGCGATCGCGCCATAAAACCATTTGCGCGGCTGCTGCACCAGCCGCTCGATATCGAGCCGCTTCGGCACCGGCTCGTCGGCGACGGAATCGTAACGCGCATGCAGCGCTTCCGCCATCGCGCGCCACGATTGCACCCGCTCGGCCTCGTCGGGATGCGCGGCCAGCCATGTCTCGACATCGCTGCGGCGCTCCGCCGGCAGTTCGTTGTCGACATAGGCGTGCAGTTCGTCTTCGGTGACGGGAATTTTCGGATCAGTCATCGTCGTTGTCTCTGTCTTGGTCGAAATATCATCGCGTCAGGGCTCGAAATAATTTTGCTGCAACTCGTTTCGCTCCAAACCACATGCATCAATCCTGCCATCACTTCACCCGCCGCAGCGCCGGCCGGCTGCCCTCCAGCGAGGCTTTCACATGGGCGCGGGCACGGGCAAGCCGGGACATTACGGTGCCGATCGGCACGCCCTGGATCTCGGCGACCTCGCGGTAGCTCAGGCCTTCCAGCATCACCAGCAGCAGCACCGAGCGCTGCTCCTCCACCAGCGTCGCCAGCGCGCGGGCGATGTCGCGGCTTTCGGCCTCGGTGCCGCTGGCGTCGGGATTGTTGTCGAGCAGCGGCATGAATTGCGGCCGCCGCGCCAGCGACCGCCGCCGGTTCTTGTTGAGGTTGGTCAGGATCGTATAGAGCCAACTGCGGACGTCGCCGCCGAGAAACAACCGCTCCGAGCGCAGCGCCCGCACCAGCGTGTCCTGCACCAGATCGTCGGCGATATCGGCATCGCGCGCCAGCGCGCGCGCGTAGCGGCGCAGCGCCGGAATCATGGCTTCGACACTCTGACGGAATGCGGTCATGTCAGCGGATCTTCAACAGTTTCTCAAGCGATTCTTGGGGCAGACGCCGGATCGCGGTTACGCCAACGCCTACTACAACATAACACCCAGCGTGCGGAACTATTCCGCCGCCAGGGTTAGCGCACGGCAGGCCCAGCCGGGACGATTTGGGCTGTACCGGCCGCGGAGGGCTGGTGTACCTCCAAATCCCAAAACATCGATTGGAAAACCGGATGTCGCACGTCAAGGGTCTGATGCAGGGCAAGCGCGGGGTGATCCTCGGCGTCGCCAACAACCGCTCGATTGCCTGGGGTATCGCCAAAGCCTGCCACGCCGCTGGCGCCGAGATCGCGCTGACCTGGCAGGGCGACGCGCTGAAGAAGCGGGTCGAGCCGCTGGCCACGGAGATCGGCGGGCTCGTGCTCGGGCATTGCGACGTCACCGATCCCTCCACCATCGATGCGGTATTCGATGTGCTGAAGGAGAAGTGGGGCAAGATCGATTTCGTCGTGCATGCCATCGCCTTTTCCGACAAGGACCAGCTCGACGGCCGCTATCTCGAAACCACGGCGGACAATTTTTCCAGGACCATGCTGATCAGCTGCTACTCGCTGACCGCGATCGCGCAGCGCGCCGAAAAGCTGCTCACCGGCGGCGGCTCGATCCTGACGCTGACCTATTACGGCGCCGAGAAATGGATGCCGCATTACAACGTGATGGGCGTGGCGAAAGCGGCGCTGGAAGCCAGCGTGCGCTATCTCGCCGCCGATCTCGGCGAGAAGAACATCCGCGTCAACGCGATCTCGGCGGGGCCGATCAAGACGCTGGCGGCGTCCGGCATCGGCGATTTCCGCTACATCCTGAAATGGAACGAATACAACTCGCCACTGCGCCGCACCGTTTCGACCGAGGAAGTCGGCGACAGCGCGATGTATCTGCTCTCGGACCTGTCGCGCGGCGTCACCGGCGAAGTGCACCACGTCGATTCCGGCTACCACGTCGTCGGCATGAAGCGTCCGGACGCGCCGGATATTTCGCTGGCGAAGGAATAACACCGCCGTCATCCCCGGATGAGCGCTTCGCGCTCACTCGGGAGGTGCGCGTCGTCTTCGACGCGCCTCGAAGCATGCTGTTCGTCGCTCCCATCCTTCGAGGCTCGCAAGGGCTCGCACCTCAGGATGACGACTTTCCTTGTGGCCCCAAGAAGTCCTCAATGCCCACCATCTACTACATCCGCCATGGCGAAACCGCGTGGAATGCCGAAGGCCGCTTTCAGGGCTCGCAGGACATTCCGCTCAACGAGCTCGGCCGCAGCCAGGCGGTGACGGCCGGAAACATTCTCGCCGACCTGATCGCCCGCGACGGCCACGCGATGTCAGCGCTGCCGTTCGTTTCGAGCCCGCTCGGCCGTGCCCGCTCGACCATGGGGCTGGTGCGCGAAACGCTGAAACTGCCGCCGGACGATTATGCCATCGACGATCGTTTGCGCGAGATCGGCTATGGCCAGTGGGAAGGCCTGACGCTGCCCGAAATGGCGCTGCACGACGGCGCCACCTTTGCTGCCCGCCGCGAGGACAAATGGGGCATCGCAGCCCCTTCGGGCGAGAGCTATGCCGAAGTCACCATGCGGATGCGCCAATGGTTCGATTCACTGGCCGGCGACACCGTCACGGTCGCCCATGGCGGCACCATGCGGGCGCTGATGGTCGCACAGCGCATCGCAACGCCATCGGAGGCCTCGGAAATACCGATCGGGCAGGGGGTGGTCTATGTGTTCAAGGACGGCAAGATGACGAAATATGGTTAAGCCGGGGCCCGCCAGACCACTCCTCCGTCATGCCGGGCTTGTCCCGCGCACCCACGTCTTCTGTTAGGTTAGCAGGGGCGTGGATGGCCGGGACAAGCCCCGCCATGACGAACGAGACGGTATTTGACCCCTTGCACCACGCGCGTTACCACACGGCGCGATCCCCTGGTTCCGAGCACAACGCATGTCCTTCAACACTTTCGGCCACATGTTCCGGGTCACGACTTTTGGCGAGAGCCATGGGATCGCGATCGGCTGCGTGGTCGACGGCTGCCCGCCGCAGCTCCCCCTGACCAACGAGGACATCCAGCTCGATCTCGACCGCCGCCGTCCCGGCCAGTCGCGTTTTACGACCCAGCGCCAGGAAGCCGACGCGGTGAAAATTCTGTCCGGCGTGATGGCGCATCCGGAGACCGGCGTGCAGGTCACCACGGGAACGCCGATCGCACTGCTGATCGAGAACACCGACCAGCGCTCCAAGGACTATTCCGACATCAAGGACAAGTTTCGCCCCGGCCACGCCGACTTCACCTATGAGGCGAAATACGGCCTGCGCGACTATCGCGGTGGCGGCCGTTCCTCCGCGCGCGAAACCGCGACGCGCGTCGCTGCCGGCGCCATCGCGCGAAAAATCCTGCCCGGCGTCACCGTGCGCGGCGCGCTGGTGCAGATGGGCCCGCACAAGATCGACCGCGAGAAGTGGGATTGGGACGAGATCGCCAAAAATCCATTCTTCTGCCCGGACAGGGACAAGGCCGCGTTCTTCGAGACCTATCTCGACGGCATCCGCAAGAGCGGCTCCTCGATCGGCGCCGTCATCGAGGTGATTGCGGAGGGCGTGCCGGCCGGGCTCGGCGCGCCGATCTATGCAAAACTCGATTCCGATCTGGCGGCGGCGCTGATGAGCATCAACGCGGTAAAAGGCGTCGAGATCGGCGACGGCTTTGGCGCCGCCGAATTGTCGGGTGAGGAAAACGCCGACGAAATGCGCATGGGCAACCAGGGCGTCAGCTTCCTTTCCAACCACGCCGGCGGCATTTTGGGCGGTATCTCCACCGGCCAGCCGGTAGTGGCGCGGTTTGCGGTCAAGCCGACCTCGTCGATCCTGTCGCCGCGGCGCACCGTGGATCGGTCAGGCGCCGACACCGATATTTTGACCAAGGGACGCCACGATCCCTGCGTGGGAATTCGCGCGGTGCCGGTTGGGGAAGCGATGATGGCCTGCGTGCTGGCAGATCATTTTTTAAGGCACCGCGGGCAGGTGGGCGGGTAGCGCGGCAGGGCGGATTAGCGTTAGCGTAATCCTCGAACGCATGGCCGGCCATCCATGCGATCGGCGTCGATTGCGCCTTCGGGTCACTCGCACTCGGGCTGAGCGCCGCCCGCTTCGCGGCCACCTTCAAACAGCGTCTTTGGCGACCTTCAGCGGTGACGCCTTGACCGACTTGCTGGCTGGCTTCGCCGCGAACTGCATGGGCTCCTTCGTGAAAGGATTGATGCCGCTGCGGGCTTCGGTGGCAGGCTTGTTCACCACCGACATTTTGGCAAAGCCGGGAATGACGAACTCGCCGGATTTCATTCAGTTCCTTGTAACCTACCGTCGCCATCTGCTCGATGACGGCCTTTACGTCTGCCTTGGAAACCTCCGTTCCCTCCGCAATTGCATCAATCAGCTGGTTCTTGGTCATCTTGGCCATCGTAAATACCTTTGTGTGAGGGCTTGGAAACGGATTTGAAACGCACGCGGTACGCGGATTGCGTAAGGCGGTCCAAAACGCGGCAAAAACCACGCAGATCGCTTCTCGTTCGCCTGTGGTCGTGAAGTTACCGGGCTTAAAACCCATCGAGGCCCAAAACGCAAGGAGCAGATCGGGTGTGTTCCTTACCCCTCCCGGGGGACAGCGTCACCGCGATCATCATCGGGGGTTGCTTCGACCGAAGCGGCCCGCGAGCGCACGCGTGGGCTACGGCAGACGGGCGTTCGACAAAATGCGTGAGGATCGAATAGTGCCGGTGATTTGCCCGACGTGTCAAAGTGTTTTTGCGTTCAAGGCATCCACGCCGCGACGCCACCTTCCTTTTGCATGGGCTCGTTTTCGATATTTTGACATTTCGCCTTCCCCCGCCAGCGCCTGCTCCCAGTCGATCCGGAGAACGGGCTGCATTTCACCCCATCGCCGCCGCGATCTTCTCCGCCGCCATCAGCGTCGGGAAATTGGTGTTGGCGCAGGGCACCACCGGGAAAATCGAGGCGTCGACCACGCGCAGGCCCTGCACGCCCTTGACGCGGCCTTGCGTATCGACCACGGCCATCGGATCGTCGGCGCGGCCCATCCGACGCGAGCAGGAGGCGTGCCAGACGCCGATCGTCGCCTTGCGCACGAAGGCTTCCAGCGCTTCGTCGTCGGTCATCACCTGTTCGAAGGTGAATCCCTCGACAATGAAATTGTCGATCATGGCGTGGCGCAGCGCCGCCGGGCCGTCCATCAGCATGGCGGCGATCGAGGTGAGGACCTTGTTCCTGGTGTTGACCACGCCGATCTTGCGGACGCGGTCGGTGTAGGAGGCCGGGAACGGCTTGTCGGTGACCGCCTGCAGCGGCGCGCTCATCTGCAGCGCCGCCATCTTGCGAAAACCGTTCATCAGGCGTTCGAGGTCGCGCCGGTCGGACAATAGATTGAACTCGACGACCGGCTCGGCCTGCGGGTTGCGCGATGCGAGCTTGACCTGTCCGGTCTCCGAATAGGTCTTGTTGACGAAGGTCAGCAGCGAGGCGATCTGCGCGCCGACCGCATGCCAGGCCGACTGGCTCAGCACCGCGACGAACATGTCGCCGGCCGGCGTGCCGGCAAGCCCCGACGAATAGCGCAGCCCCACCTGGACGTGGCGCCTGGTGTGCTCGTTCATGCGCGCGCCGCGGCGGACGAAGGATGACAGCGCGATCGAGGGATGATCCATCAGCCGCTGGCCGACGCCGGCCAGCCCCATCAGCACGGGAATGCCCATCTCCTTGAGATGCCCGACCGGGCCGATGCCGGCGCGCAACAGATGCGCCGGCGAATGGATCGCGCCGCAGGAAAGGATGATTTCGCGACCGCGAAATTCCTGTTCGCGGCCGTCGACCAGCGCCTTGACGCCGACGCAGCGCGTGCCCTCAAACAGCAATTCCCTGACCACGGTATCGGTCGAGATCGTCAGATTGCTGCGCTTGCGGGTCTCGCGGTCGAGATAGCCCATCGCCGCCGAAACGCGCTGCTCGTCCTGGTTGGAATGCGTCACCGGAAAATAGCCGTCGACGAATTCGCCGTTCTGGTCGGGCAGGAACGCGTAGCCGGCGAGCTTGCAGGCCTCGCCCATCGCCTGGCTATGCCCGGTCCAGTGTTGTTGCGGAATGCGTCGCACCGGAATGCGGCCGTCCTTGCCGTGGAAGGGGCCGTCCCA
The DNA here is from genome assembly GCA_963706975.1 of uncultured Alphaproteobacteria bacterium. Classification (GTDB taxonomy): domain Bacteria; phylum Pseudomonadota; class Alphaproteobacteria; order Rhizobiales; family Xanthobacteraceae; genus Bradyrhizobium. Next base: position 41,379 of record CAVPOL010000011.1, on the reverse strand, counting down.
ATCGAGGTCGCGCTCGACCTTCTTGAAGAAAGGCAGAACGTCGTTCCAGTTCCACCCCGAAGCGCCGCGCGCCTCCCACTCGGCGTAATCGGTCGGCGCACCGCGGTTGGCCATCTGGCCGTTGATCGAGGAGCCGCCGCCGAGCACGCGCGCCTGCTCGTATTTGCGCAAGGGCGGGCGGTCGGCTTCGGGGTTGTTGTGGCTGACGATTTGCGTCGTGACCTTGAGCTCGGTCCAGTGGAAGCGCGGATCGAAATAGGCCTTGCCCGAATAGCTGTCGCGGATTTCCGGAGGCTCGTTGCCGGGCGGCGTATCCTGGCCCGCCTCGCAGAGGAGGACCTTGTGGGCGCTTCTGGCCGAGAGCCGGTGGGCCATGACCGAGCCCGCCGAGCCGCCGCCGACAATGATGGTGTCGTGCACGATGACGCTTCCCCTGTTTGTTGGGGAAGAGGCTAGCGCAGCTGCGTCGCCGGGTCACGCGGTCGTAGGCGCTTCTTCCCCCGCCTTGACGTCCGCCTGGCTTGCACCCAAATGGACTCCCATGAACCTTCCCGAAATGCAGAAACTGACCGACTGGCTGATCGACGGCGCGCGCTCCTCGGCGAGCCCAGCCCGCATGATGGCGGATACCTGCGAGGGGCTGGTGGCGGCCGGCCTGCCGCTGTGGCGTGTCGGCGTCTTCGTGCGCACCCTGCATCCCGATATCTTCGGCCGCAATTTCATCTGGCGGCCGGGCGCCGAGGTCGAGGTCGGTACGGTCGATTTCAACATTCTCGAAGCGCCGGAATTTCTCGTCAGCCCGCTGTCGATTGTCTTTCTCCAGGGCAAGGAGGTGAGGGCCCGCGTCGACGATCCCGAAAGCAGCCGTTTCCCGATCATTGCCGACATGCGCGCCGAAGGCGTCACCGATTATCTCGCGCTGCCGCTGTTGTTCACGGATGGCTCGGTGCACGCCTCGAGCTGGACCACGAAGCAGCCGGGCGGCTTCACCGACGGCCAGCTCGACGCGCTGCGCTCGCTGGTGCGCCGCTGGCGCGGGTTGTCGAAATCATCAGCCTGGCGACGCACCTCGTCGATGCTGCTCGACACCTATGTCGGCAACCGCGCCGGCGAACGAATTTTGAACGGCCAGATCCGCCGCGGCCATACCGAGACCATGAACGCCGCGATCTGGCTGTCCGATCTGCGCGGTTTTACGTCGCTGTCGGACCGGCTGCCGGCCGAGACCATGGTCGACATCCTGAACCATTATTTCGACTGCCAGGTCGCCACCATCAGGACGCATGGCGGCGAAGTGCTGAAGTATCATGGGCGACGGGCTGCTCGCGGTGTTTCCGATCGACGAATATGTCGGCGACGGCCAGCAGGTCTGCAGCAACGTGCTGGAAGCCGCCCACGAATCCCGCGCCAGCGTCGAGGCGATGCACTATCCGGTCGGCGACACGGTCGAGCGTTTTCGCTTTGGTGTCGCCCTGCATGTCGGCCAGATCCTCTACGGCAATATCGGCGGCGGCAACCGGCTCGACTTCACCTGCATCGGCCCCGCGGTAAATCTGGCGGCAAGGCTGGAAAAGATCGCAGGCCAACTCGGCCGCACCATCGTGGCGTCAACCGGCTTTGCCGGCATCTGCGCCGGCGGCTGGGACGATCTCGGCGAGTTCCCGATCGCGGGATTTTCCAGGGCCGAGCGAGTCTACGGGCGGATCGACGAGGCGCCGGCGGCCTAGGCGCCGCTGCGAAGGTAGAGACAACTTCAAGCCGAAGGTCAGGATCAGCAAAGTGATCCACATATCAGCCGCAGCATCGCGAACGAGAAGATGAACACGAAGTAGATCAGGTTCTTGATGAACTGGCTCGCCGACGATACCTGCCAGAAATTTCCAGATCAGGCTCCGCACCCATCCCTGGCAAAGGCCGAGCCCGAGATAGACCGCGCCGAGTACGATGACGGCAGCGCCGATCCACGGGGCCCGCCGGGCGAATTCGCCGAGAGCGCGCCGCGAAGCTGACCTCGCCGCGATTTTGTTCGGCATCGACGATCATCAGCAGCACCAGGGCTGCGATGAGAGCGCTCCAGAATTTGCCGATATCGGTCCACTGGTCGAAGGCCATGCCGTCGAGCCCGCCCATCATGTTGGGCGCGAACGACGTGTATCCGGCGACCCGAACCGCGCAGACTGCCCCGAGCATCAACAGCCCGATCCGCCACAACACTTCCCGCGACAGCCGGAACTGTTCGGAAAAATCGAGTTCGCCGATCCCGGTCTGGCCGTCATTGAGTTCGATCGAGCGCTGCGCCACAACCAGGAAGGCGTGCAGCACCGCGATGGCGGCGACCATTGTGGCGGGAAGCGCCACCGCGCCGCCGCCGAAGGCGATCACCCGCATCGCCGCGGCCATCACCAGCCAGGGCAGCGCTTCGAGGAAGCGCAACGGCCCGAACGTGACTTGCGGCAGGGATGGCTTCAGGATCTGCTTGCGGAGCGCTGTTGTCATGGGCGCCACCATGCCTAGCGAAAAGTCAAAACTTTGGTGGGGAGGATCAGTAAAATTGCACACATGCGCGCGTCGAGGCGCCGTCGAGGTGCATGCCGGAACCGCCCCTATTCCTCCGGCTCGGTGGTGAACAGCAGCGGATAGCCCTTGGCGCGGCCGGCGTCGGTGGCGCGGGTCGCCTTGGTCTCGGCGACGTCCCTGGTGAACACCGCGACCACGCAGACGCCGCGCCGGTGCGCTGTTATCATGACCTTGTGGGCCTGGTCCTCGGTCATGTGAAATTCCGCCTTCAGCACCGTGACGACGAATTCGCGGGGCGTGAAGTCGTCGTTGACGAGGATCACCTTGTGCAGCCGCGGCCGCTCGGTTTTGATTTTGACCCTGGTTTTGGGTTTGGCAACGGTATCGATCATGCCGGCCTGCGCTCCCGACGACGGCGCGGGCGCCGGATCAGTTGGCGCGGCATTCCGAAAGGCGTGGTGCCATGGATTGATCGCCGCGACCGACGGCCGTCTCGATCAGTTTACAGGCTCCCGGCCGGTCCTGAAACTGGGCATTTGTCGGACAGTTTCAGTTCGATCAGCGCGGTCATTGCCCCGGGTTCGTCGAGTTCGGCGGCCTCGGCCGCATAGTAGAGTGTCGACTTGGGATGCGTGACCCGCACCTCGGGGTTGGCGGCGAGCAACTGCAAGACCTGCTGGCGCGCGTCGAGGCTCCATTGGCCGGCCATGTCGATCAGGCGCACCGCTTCCTGGACATCGCGCGGCACCAGTTTGCCTTCGAGATAGACTTGCCCGAGCACGCCCTTCACGCCGACGGTGTCTCTCGGGGCCTTCAGCAGTTTCAGCGCGCGCTGAGGGTCGGCCGGGCCGCCTTCGCCCGCGATTAGCATTTCCGCCAGCAGCGGCGTTGCGCCGCCGGGATCGGGGCTGCGCGCCTCCTCGAGCAGCTTCCGCGCGCGCGCCGGGTCGTCCTTGCGGATCGCGCGCGCCAGTGCGGTCCTGGCGCCGTACTGGTAGTACCCGGGCACACTGCGTTGTTCGAGAATCTCCAGACCGCGGGCGCGTTCCTCCGGCTTGTTCGAGGCCGCCAGCAGGCTTCCGAGGAATACCGCGAGGTCTCCACGGCTCGAATCCTTGGCGGGGTTCTCGAGCGCGCGCTCCGCCCAGTAGCGCGCGGCGACGGGATCGCGCTTCACGGTGCCGCCGCGGTCGAGCAGGATCGCCCAGCATCTGGGTGGAGAAGGGATGTCCGAGTTCAGCTGCCTTGCGCAAGGCCCGATCGGCTTCGGCCCTTGGCACCATCGGCACCTTGTCGAGATCGCCGCGGTCCCATGATTTATGCATTTCATAGATCTCGTAATTGGCCTCGGCGCTGCCCTGCGCGGCCGCCTCGCGCAGCAGGGCGAGCTCTTCCGCCCTTTGCTCGTGCGGCAGCGCGCGCGCCACCCGCACCTTGAATTGGAGGTTGTCCGGCTCCGCCGCGAACGCCATCTCGCAGCTGGCGCGCCGCAACTCCTGGCGCCGCCGCGTCGCTTCCTGGGAGAGGTATTCCCTCGCATTCTCGGAAAGGCGCAGGCAGGTCTCGCCCGCCGAGGCGACCGTCAGCGGCGGGCTGGTTTCCGCGACAACGGGCGCCTCCGGCTCCTGCGACCACGACAGCAGCAACACGATCATGGCCCAGACAAGTGCGAACAACCCGATCCACACCACGATTGCGCGCAGCCGGGACGGCCCGCCGTCGTTTGCAGGTAGCGCTGGCGGTGTAACCATGGTGAGGCCGGGTTGGCTGGCGTTACGGATATAGCAGTCGCGGCGTGCCACATCAGTCGCTTTTGCTGCCCCATTCGTTCAAATCGGGCATTGCTGTGGCGGCACGGGCCGCAACCGGGCTGCATTCCAGCAGTCCAGTGCCACCGTTCAGCTGACCTGAATGTGTAGGGAAAGCCGATGTTCCCGCTTTTCGCGACGCAATTTGCGTGTCACCATATCGTGCCAGACGACGGGAGGGCCGCTGATGCGCTGGTATGTCTCGATCGGGGCGGTGCTTGTCGCGGGGGCGATGGCCGGAGGGGATGTTGCGGGCATTGCCGCGCCTGGTCCCGGCAATCAGATCGGTCAGCATCGGCTGGCCAGCAAGGAAGCGGTTCCCTCGGTCGATGTCGAACTGGTGCTCGCGGTCGACGTCTCCTATTCGATGGACATGGACGAGCTGGCGATCCAGCGCGAGGGCTACGCGCAGGCCATTATCTCCAAGGAGTTCCTGCAGGCTCTGAAGACCGGCCCGAACGGCAAGATCTCGGTGACCTATTTCGAATGGGCGGCCTCCAGCGACCAGAAGATCATCATTCCCTGGCGGCTTATCGACGGCCCGGAAACCGCCGACGCCGTCGCCGCCGAAATCATGAAGACTCCGATCCGCCGGGCGTCGCGGACCTCGATCTCCGGCGCCATCAATTTCGCGATGCCGCTGTTCGACGAGAATCCGCATCGCGGCCTGCGCCGCGTCATCGATATTTCCGGCGACGGCCCCAACAACAACGGCTCGCCGGTGACGCTCGCGCGCGATGCCGCGCTGGAGAAGGGCATCATCATCAACGGCCTGCCGATCATGGTGAAGGAGCCGTCCTATTCGACCATGGATATCGACAACCTCGATTACTATTACGAGGACTGCGTGATCGGCGGCCCCGGCTCGTTCGTGGTCACGATCAAGGAACGCGAGAAGTTCAAGGAAGCGATCCGCACCAAGCTGCTGCTCGAAGTCGCCGGGCCTGACACCCGGAGCGTCCGGTGATCCCGGCGGCCGGCAAGGAGCCGCGAGTCAACTGCATGGTCGGCGAGAAGATCTGGCAGGACCGGTGGGGAAGGTGAGGGGAATGCGTTCCCCTGATGCTGCGCAGCACCGTAAGCGCGTTCACGCGCGTCTTCGACGCGTATGGTGGTGCGCTGCTGATCCGGGGTCCATCTGGGTCACGGCTCTGCGGAGCAGCGTGAAGAACGCTGCACTGCGTCCGGGACACGAGGGCATCACCTCCTGAACCGCGCCACCAGTTCGACATGCGGCGTATGCCGGAATTGATCCACCGGCGTCACGCCTTCGAGCCGGTAACCGCCCTCGACCAAAATCCGCGCGTCGCGCGCAAAGGTCGCCACGTTGCAGGACACCGCGACCACAACGGGAATCTTGCTCGCCGCAAGCTGCTTGACCTGGCCCTCCGCGCCCTGCCGCGGCGGATCGAACACGACGGTGTCGTAGTCGCGCAATTCCTGCGGCACCAGCGGGCGCCGGAACAGGTCGCGCGCCTCGGCCTTCACCGGTTTCAGGCCGGAGGTCGAAGTCGCCGCTTTCTGCAGCGCCGCCACCGCGCCGGCGTCGCTGTCGAAGGCCGACACCCGCGATTTTGCCGCCAGCCGCAGCGCGAACGGGCCGACCCCGCAAAACAGGTCGGCGATATGTCTTGAAGCGCTTGCAATGCTCCGACACCAGCGCCGCCAGCGCTTCCTCGCCGGCGACGGTGGCCTGCAGGAACGAACCCGGCGGCAGCGTGACTTGCGCGGAGCCGATCGAAATCGTCGGCGGCAGGCGCATCAGCACCAGTTCGCCATGCCGCGTCAGCCGCGCCAGGCGATGTTTTTCGGCGAGACCCGACAGTTTTGCGATCATCGCCGTCGGCAGCGGTCCGGAGCCGCGCACGTCGACGTCGAGCCCGCTGTCGGTGGTCGTGATCTGGATATCGAGCGGCTTGCCGATCACGATCAACGGCTCGGCCAGCGCCCACGCCGCATCGAGCGCGCCACTGAGCCCGGGATCGAGGATCGGGCAGCGATCGACCGGAATGATGTCGTGCGAGCCTGCCGCGGCGAAACCGACCTTGAGCACCTCATGCGTGCCCATCCGCGCGTGCAGGGTGATGCGGCGGCGGCCGATGCCATGGGCATCGACCAGCGGATACACCTCGCAGGCCAGATCGGCCCGCGCCAGCGTCTCCACCACCAGATCGCGCTTCCAGGCGCGGTAGCGCTCGCCTTGCCAATGCTGGATCGCGCAGCCGCCGCAAACACCAAAATGCGGGCAGAACGGCGCGATCCGCTCCGGGCTCGCGACCTCGACCTGCCGCAGGCGCCGGCGGTCGGGATGACGACCCGGAACCGGCTCAACTTCGACCGTCTCGCCCGCAAGCGTATAGGGCACATAGATGGCGCCGCCGCCGGTGATCGCGACGCCGTCGCCATGATGGCCGACGTGATCGATGGCGAGGCGTTCAACCACGGCGCGCGCCGACGAAAAATTCGAGGTTGCCGTCGCCGCCCGCGATCGGGGACGGAAACACTTTTATATCGCTGCAGCCGAGCGAGGCTGCGAACGCCGCGATATCGTCGCAGACTTCCTGATGCACGATCGCGTCGCGGATGATGCCGCGCTTGGAATGTTTTCGCGGCGCCTCGAACTGCGGTTTTATGAGTGCCAGCAGATGCATCGGCGCGGCCGCCAGCGACAGCGCCACCGGCAACACCGCCTTCAGCGAGATGAAGCAGACGTCGATCACGACGACGTCGGGCCGCGCCGGCAGGCGCTTGCCTTCATAGGCGCGAATATCGGTCTCCTCCATGGAAACGATCTTGGGGTGGCCATGCAGCGAGGGATGCAGCTGCCCGCGGCCGACATCGACGGCAAACACCAGGCTGGCGCCGTTCGCCAGCAGCACTTCGGTAAAACCGCCGGTCGATGCGCCGACGTCGAGACAGATGTGATCCTCGATTTCGATCGGATATTGTTCCAGCGCGCCGGCCAGCTTGACGCCGCCGCGCGAGACCCAGGGATGCGCGGGTTGCGCACTTATCACGGCGTCGGCTGCGATGGCTTCGGATGGCTTTTGCACCGGCCTGTCATTGGCGATGACGAGGCCCGCCTCGATCGCCGCCTGTGCCCGCGCCCGGCTCTCGAACAGGCCGCGCTCGACCAGCAGCATGTCGGCACGCTTGCGGGAAGGGGGTTTTGCGGTCTGTTTCGCCAAGGTCAGCTCGATGCAGGCGGAGGGGGGAGGCGTTCGGCGGCCATGCGCACGCAAACCTCGAACGCGGTCAGGTCGTGCCAGAGATCGGCGGGCGCCTGCCGGGGCGTCACCAGCGGATCAGCCGCGCAGTTCGAGCGCATGGATCATCATCAGGTTGTCGGGCAATCCAAAATCCTCGACCGTCAGTCCGTCCGTATCAACCAGCCGGCTGCCTCGCGAGGTCACTTCAGTGAACTTGCGCACCCGATCGGCGTAGAGCGATGGGATCGTTGCAATAGCCGAGGCAGAGTTTTCCGCGTCCGGCCATGTAGCCGAGTTCATAGACCGTCCCGGCATCCGCGCTCGCCCCGCGAAACGGCGTCAAATTGGCGATGATGGCATCGGCCCCGTTCATCATGGCCTCGTTGCCCCTGAAAATCCGGAGTGAGGCGTCGCCTGCCGACAGATCGACTGCATTATCGAGCGGATAGAGCCCGATCAGCCCGTGCCGGGCGCAGATCTCCTGCTTGCGCCGGCCGGTCTCGACGGCATCGGGCAGGAACACATCGGGACCTGCCAGGTAGATTTTCATGGTTCACCGGCGCCAAAGCGGTGCTCGCGAGGCTCAGGCCAGCTTGACCGTTTCGGCCTTGAAATCCTTGCCCAGGGCTTCGAATACCTTGGCGACGATGCCCTTGGCGTCGAGGCCGGCGCGGGCGTACATCGCGGTCGGCGAGTCATGGTCGAGGAACACGTCGGGCAGCACCATTGCGCGCATGCGCAGGCCGCCGTCGAGCATGCCGTTCTCGGCCAGCGTCTGCATCACATGGGAGCCGAAGCCGCCGATCGAGCCTTCCTCGATGGTGAGCAGCACCTCGTGGTCGCGCGCCAGCTGCAGCACCAAATCGACATCGAGCGGCTTCATGAAGCGGGCGTCGGCAATGGTGGTGGAAAGGCCGTGGGCGGCGAGTTCGTCGGCCGCCTTTTCGCATTCGGCAAGGCGGGTGCCGAACGACAGCAGCGCCACCTTGGAGCCCTCGCGGATGATGCGGCCCTTGCCGATCTCGAGGGGAATGCCGACCTCGGGCATCTCGATGCCGCGGCCCTCGCCGCGGGGATAGCGCAGCGCGCTCGGCCGGTCGTTGATCGCGACCTGCGTCGCCACCATGTGCACCAGTTCGGATTCATCGGAGCAGGCCATGATGACGAAATTCGGCAGGCAGCCGAGATAGGCGTTGTCGAACGAGCCGGCATGCGTGGCGCCGTCGGCGCCGACCAGGCCGGCGCGGTCGATCGCGAAGCGCACCGGCAGGCTCTGGATCGCCACGTCGTGGACGACCTGGTCATAGCCGCGCTGCAGGAAGGTCGAATAGATCGCGCAGAACGGCTTGTAGCCTTCGGTGGCGAGACCGGCGGCGAAGGTCACCGCATGCTGCTCGGCGATGCCGACGTCGAAGGTGCGGGCCGGAAACGCCTTGTTGAAAATGTCGATCCCGGTGCCCGACGGCATCGCCGCGGTGATGCCGACGATCTTGTCGTCCTTCTGCGCTTCCTTGACCAGGCTGGCGCCGAACACGTTCTGGTAGGCGGGGGCGTTCGGTTTTGCCTTGGCCTGGGTGCCGGTGGCGACGTCGAATTTGACCACGGCATGATACTTGTCGGCGGAGGCTTCCGCCGGACCGTAGCCCTTGCCCTTTTGCGTGACGACGTGGACCAGCACCGGACCGGTCTCCATGTCGCGCACGTTCTGCAGCACCGGCAGCAGATGGTCGAGGTTGTGGCCGTCGATCGGGCCGACATAATAGAATCCGAGTTCCTCGAACAGCGTGCCGCCGTCCATCATGAAGCCGCGGGAATATTCCTCGACCCTGTTGGCGCGGTTGGAAATGATTTTCGGCAGATGCGTGGCCAGCTGCTTGGCGGCCTCGCGCAGCGTGCGGTAGGTCTTGCCGGAGTAGAGCCTGGACAGGTAGGCCGACATCGCGCCGACCGGTGGCGCAATCGACATGTCGTTGTCGTTGAGAATGACGATCAGCCGGGAATTCATCGCGCCGGCATTGTTCATGGCCTCATAGGCCATGCCCGCCGACATCGCGCCGTCGCCGATCACGGCGATGACGTTGTTCTTGCCGCCGGAGAGATCGCGCGCCACGGCCATGCCGAGGGCTGCGGAGATCGAGGTCGAGGAATGGGCGGCGCCGAACGGGTCGTAATCGCTTTCGGTGCGCTTGGTGAAACCACTCAATCCGCCGCCGGTGCGCAGCGTGCGGATGCGGTCGCGGCGGCCGGTCAGGATCTTGTGCGGATAGGCCTGGTGGCCGACGTCCCAGATCAGGCGGTCGCGCGGGGTGTCGAAGGTGTAATGGATCGCGGTGGTCAGTTCCACGACGCCGAGGCCGGCCCCAAAGTGCCCGCCGGTGACGGAGACCGCATCGATCGTTTCCTGGCGCAGTTCGTCTGCGACCTGCCTCACTTGCTCCACCTTGAGCCGGCGCAGATCCTGCGGGGTGCGGATGGTGTCGAGAAGCGGTGTTTTACTGAATGTGGTCACAGCGATATTCCAATTTTGCATGTCGGGCCCAGCCGCCCGACGTGAGATGGGTTGCGCAAATCCTGCGCAGCGAAAAACCCGGGGCCGGGTGCTACCGGCCTGATGGAAAGGCCTAGATGCGTTCCGGATCGGTCAATGTGATATGCATCACCTTTGGCGGCTTCGCCCTTCCCAGTCATTTTTGCCAGTCATTTGAAACCTTTACCGCCGCCGGAAAAGGAGGGCAGCCGGGTTTCAACAGTCCATATGGCTCCAAGCATTACACTAAAGCCACGGCCAAAGCCAACCCGCGGCGACCGTGGAACCTGCAAGCGCGGGGCCAGTTCAACCCCGGCGGCGCGCCGAAGGTTCCAATTCGCCTAAATCGGCGGCATCCGGCTGGCCATTGCCGGCCATTTCGAGCCTCTTCAGGGCCCATTCCCGCGCGGTGACGTCGCCGGTCGCGATCGCCAGCGCCGCTTCGGGATTAGCCATACGCTCACTTAATGGGACCGGCCCGCAGACGATCATGAAGAAGTCGTAGGCATGGGGCCGCTCATTGGCCATCACGAACTGGAAATGGACCCGGAAGAACTGCCAGCGGAACAGGTTGTAGTGCTCGGGTTTTATGATTTCGCGAAACCGTACCGGTACAATGGTGGGGTTACGTCGCGAGGTGCCGGCGTCGATGCCGTGGCCGGCAATCGGATCAAACGGATAGAAATTCATCACATCCTTGCGCGACTGGCAGTCGATCCAGTCGATCGACGGCTCGATCGCCAGCACCCGCAGGTGATCGCGGAAATCGCTGGCGGCGGCATGGAAGCCGACGATCGGGAAATTGCCGCCGATCGTCAGCAGCACGACGCGCGGGCCGTGCCGACCGAGCGCCGGATCCAGCTTGAGCGCGCGCGCGAGGATTTCGGCGCCCAGGAACGATCCGGAACTGTGGCCGACGATCACGATCTCCTCGGCGTCGCCAGTGCGCTTCTCGGCGTCGCCGGCGCGCTTTTCGGGGTCGCCGGCGCGCGCGACGTCCACCAGATATTGCGCGAAGCGGTCGATCCGCTCATCCCATTCCGGTCGCTGCCGGTGCGAGAATTCCCAGGTCCAGATCGTGTCCGACAGCAGATAGAGCAGATAGGTGGCGTTTTCCGTGTATTTCAGCACCGAGCCGAGAAGGGCGACGTACACCGCGGCCATCGCGGCCATGCTGAAGAGATCGGGAACGCCGAGCGCTTCCAGGCCCTCTGCGAAGACGAATGCGACGCCGAAACAGCCGATTGCCTCCAGCAGCAGCAGGAAATGCGGATAGGTGATGAAGGTCGCGAACCGCCAATGCGCCTTGAAGAAGCGCGCAATGGTGCCGCTGAACACCAGCCGCCAGTAGATCCATACGGCGTGAAACACGGTGCTCCAGATCGGGGCTGCGAGGTCGCGCTGGATCAGGTCTTCGAACCTGAGGAAATCGTAGCTGGTGCGGGTCTGCCAGTTGTCGGCCTTGGTCTCGATGGTCCAGGAGGCGGTCTCGCCGTCCGGCGAGGTCTGCGGGCGGGTGATGGTGGCACCAAGCTGATACAACCGGCCGAACTTCCGCAGTTCGGTCCGGAACATGCGATAGTACTGCGCAAGCCCGCGGGGATCGTATCCCTGCACATAGATGATATGGCGGTGCTGAACGCGCACGTAAGAGTGGTCCCCAACTGGTCGCCGGACTATATCAGGCTACGGTATGCGCCAAGAGCTAATTCGGGCCCGGTCGGGTCGTTCGGGGCCGAATTCGCCTATTGTTCTCACCTGTTGCCGGTGAGCGACGCGGCTCTCGCCCCGCCGCAGGCATCATTGCGGGAATCACCGCAGGATTCATTGAACGTCGAGCGGCTCGGTGCCGGTGACCTGGCCACTCGCATCGGTGGTGATCTTGTCGACGCGCGCCTCCGCTTGGCGCAGCAATTCCTCGCAGCGCCGCTTCAGGGCCTCGCCGCGCTCGTAGATGGCCACCAATTCCTCCAGCGGCACCTTGCCGCCCTCGAGCCGCGTGACGATCGATTCGAGTTCCTCCATCGCGCGCTCGAAGGAGAGTTTTTTGACGTCGATCTGGGTGTTTTCGGCCATCTTGCTTCCCCGGATGCGCCCTGTCCCGACGCAGACTTGAACCTGATTCATGTGGACGTAGTGTGGCGAGGTGTCAGGCGCCCATCAATGCGGTGACGTGGGCCGCGACCGATTCCTTCAGGCCCTGCAGGTCATAGCCGCCCTCGAGCACCGAGACAATTCGCCCGCCGGCGCTGGAATCGGCGACGTCCATCAGCTTCTGCGTGACCCAGCCGAAATCCTCGGCCTTCAGGTTGAGCGAGGCCAGGGGATCGCGGTAATGCGCGTCGAAGCCGGCGGAGACGATGATCAGCTCGGGCGAGAATTTGCGCAGTTGCGGCAGGATCACGTTTTCGAAGGCGGCGCGAAATTTGGCGCCGCCGTCTTCCGAGGCCATGGGGGCGTTGACGATATTGTCGTGTTCGCCGCGCTCGCCGCTGGCGCCGGTGCCGGGAAACAGCGGCATCTGGTGGGTCGAGCAGTACATCACGGTCGGGTCGGCCCAGAAAATATCCTGGGTGCCGTTGCCGTGATGGACGTCGAAGTCGACCACGGCGGCGCGCGCGATGCCGTATTTGCGCTGGGCGTGGCGCGCCGCGATCGCGGCGTTGTCGAAAAAGCAAAAGCCCATCGGCTTGTTGATCTCGGCATGATGGCCGGGCGGCCGCACCGCGACGAACGCATTGTCGTGCTTGCCCGACATCACGGCGTCGGTGGCCGTGACCGCGCCGCCGACGCCGCGCATCACGGCTTCCCAGGTGCCAGGCGACATCGAGGTATCGCCGTCGATATAGATCAGGCCGCTGGAGGGCGCGATATGGCGCAATTCCCCGACATAGTGCTCGTTGTGGCACAGCGTGACCGAATCGAGACTGCCCTCCGGCGCCTCGCCGCGCACCAGCGCGTTGAAGCGCTCCTGCCCAAGGATCTCGGCCACCGCGCGCAGCCGGTCGGCGCGCTCCGGATGGCCCGGCGGGGTGGCATGGTCGAGGCAGGCCGGATGCGTGAGAAGCAGCGTGGTCATGCAGGGTCCTGGCGCGCTCGCGCGCTTTCGAGAAGCGGCTAATCTAGGCGGTCAGCGCCGGTTCGGAAAGGGCCAGTACCTGGAATCACAGATCGGTATTGCTGCCCATCCTTCGAGACGGCCACTACGTGGCCTCCTCAGGATGAGGTTTGATTTGTTGCAGCACAAAGACCTCATGCTGAGGAGCGAGCGACGCGAGCGTCTCGAAGCATGGGCAGCGAGCGAACTCGCCAATAATCGGCACTTGCCTCGCTTCAGTCCAGCCGCTCGATGCGGTTGGCCGACGTGGGCGAGATCGGGCTGTTGGCCTGGAAATAGGCGTAGAGGGCGTCGACGTCGTAGACGCCGACCAGCGGCGCCGTTCCCTGCTTGAAGGCGACAAATCCGTCGCCGCCGACCGCGAGAAAATTGTTCACGGTGACGCGATAGTGTTGCGTTGGATCGATGCGCTGCCCGTTCAGTGACATCCGATCGGCGAGCACGCGGTCGCCGATCGGCCTCGATCCGTCCCATGCATAGCTGAAGCCGCGCGAGACCTGCAGGATGCGCGGGCGCCTTGGGTCGAGCCATTGCTGTTCCAGCGCCTCCTTGATCGCAGCACCCGTCAGCGTCAGCGTGAACAGCTGGTTGCGGAATGGCTGGCTGGCGAACACGTCGCCATAGCTGACCCCGCCTTCGTCCTTCTTCGTGATATCGCTGCGGATGCCGCCCGGATTGGTGAAGGCGATCACGGCGCCGCCTTTTGTCTCGGCCGATGTCGCGAAAAGCTGGGCGTCGGCGACGATATCGCCGAGCACGCTCTCGCCGGCCGCGTTGGGCGTGCGCGACAGCGTCTCGGTGACCGATCCCGCCGGACGGCTGGCGATCGGCGCAGCCAGCCGGTCGTAGGATTCCAGCAGCGCGGTCTGCTGCGGATCCCTGGCAAAGCCATTGCTGCGGACGATGACATTGTCGGCCCGGGCGCTGATCACGTCGCGGGTGACGGGATCGAGCTTCAGGTCGATCGCGGTGACCACGGTGCCGTATTTGTCGGCTGAGGTGACCAGCCGGCCGTCGATCTCGCAGACATAGGCCTGGTGGGTGTGACCGCTGACGACGACGTCGACGGCGCGATCGAACTTTTTCACGATATCGACGATCGGGCCGGAAATGCCCGGGCATTCGTTATAGTCGCCGGCTGGAATTCCGCCCTCATGGATCAGCACGACGATGGCCTCGGCCCCGCGCGCCCTCAATTCCGGCACCAGCGCATTGACGGTGTCGGCTTCGTCCCTGAACTCGAGGTCGGCGACGCCTTCCGGCGAGACCAGGTTCGGCGTGCCTTTTAGCGTCAGCCCGATGAAGGCTACGGGAATGCCGTCGAACGCCCTGATCTCGTAAGCGGGAAACACCGTCTTGCCGGCCGTCCTGTCAAACGTGCTAGCGGCCAGATAGCGAAACTTTGCGCCGAGGAACGGATGCGGCCCCTGGCATCCGTCGACCGGATGACAGCCGCCCTTCTGCATCCGCAGCAGTTCGTCCTTGCCCTCGTCGAATTCGTGATTGCCGACGGCGGCGACCGCAAGCCCCATCATGTCGAGGGATTCGATGGTGGGCTCGTCGTGAAACATCGCCGACAGGAACGGGCTGGCGCCGATCAAATCGCCGGCGGCGACGAAGATGTTGTTTCTCGCTCCCTCGCGGAGCTGTTTCACGGCGGTGGCCATATGCTCGGCGCCGCCGGCGGCCACCATGATCTTCTTTGCCTTGTCGTCGGGATCGACGATCCGGATCCCGCCTTGCGGCGGCTGCAGATAGCCGTGGAAATCGTTGATGGCGAGAATGCGCAGCTCGACCGGCGCCGGCGCGGTCTGGGCGGACGCTTGACCAGGCGCCAGCACCATCGCCACAACCACGAGCATCTGACGGAGCCGGTATCTCATGAAGCTATCTCCCCGGACCTCATCCTGAGGAGCCTCGCGTAGCGAGGCGTCTCGAAGGATGGCCGCGGGCGACGGCCGTGCAAGCTGCCATCCTTCGAGACGCCGCGCGGAAGCGCGCGCGGCTCCTCAGGATGAGGTCCGGAAGCGCTGCAAAGCTCACTGCCTTTCGCGACCATCACGCCTTCTTGCGCGAGAAGAAAGCCTTGAACGCCGCCACCGCTTCCTTCGAACGCATCCGCTCGCCGAACAGATGGCTCTCCTGGTCGATCCGGCGGGTCAGGTCTTCCGGCGACGGTTTCAACAGCCTTCGCGAGATCGCCACCGCCTCGGCCGGCAATGCGCAGATCTCGCGCGCCACTTTTCGCGCTTCGGCCTCGGTGTCGCCGGGCGCCACCACCTGGTTGACAAAACCGGCGAGGCGCGCGTCCTCGGCAGTAACGGTGCGGCCCATCACCAGGGTGGCAAAGGCGCGCTGGTGGCCCATGGCGCGCGGCATCAGCAGGCTGGAGGCGCCTTCCGGCACCAGGCCCAGATGGATGAACGGCGTCGAGAACGTCGCTGACGTCGAGGCCAGCACGTAGTCGCAATGGAACAGCATGGTGGTGCCGATCCCGATCGCGATGCCGTCGACCGCGGCCACGATCGGCTTGGCGTTGTGCGCCAGCGAATAGAGGAACTTGATGGCATTGGAAGCGCGCGGCGCGTCGGTATTCGAGGTGCCGTCCTTCAGGAAATCCTCGAGATCGTTGCCGGCGGTGAACACGCCGGAGCCGCCGGTGATGACGAGGCAGCGGATATCGGGATTGTGCTGCGCGGTGTCGATCGCCTCGCTCATCGCCCGATACATGTCCTGGGTGATCGCGTTCTTCTTTTCCGGCCGCCGCAGCTCGATCACGCGCGTGGCGTCTTCGTCCGATATGGTCAGGTGCCCGGTCATGAAACTGTCCTTACGCGCGGCGAGGGCGCCGCTGGCGAGTTTTTCAAGTATACCCTACATGATCGGCCGTGGCGGCCAAATCCGGCCCTGACGGGTTTTCGACGTGACGCAACGACGCGCGAGGGACGATGCCATGCAGCTGACCGGAATTCACCATCTGACCGCGATCTCGGCCAAGCCGCGCGAGAATCTGGCGTTCTATACCGGCCTGCTCGGCATGCGGCTGGTCAAGAAGACGGTGAACCAGGACGACGTCAGCGCCTATCATCTGTTCTACGCCGACGGCAAGGCCAATCCCGGCACCGACCTCACCTTCTTCGATTTTCCGGCCGCCCCCGAACGGCGCGGAACCAACAGCATTTCCCGCACCGGTCTGCGCGTCGCCGGCGAGACCAGCCTCGGCTACTGGCGCGACCGTCTGAGGCTGGCGGGCGCCCATACCGGCGAGGTCATCGAGGTCGACGGCCGGCTGACGCTGCCGTTCGAGGACGGCGAAGGCCAGCGGCTGGTGCTGGTCGACGACGGCGGCGAGGGCCCGGCCTCGCCCTGGGAACGCAGCCCGGTGCCGGCAGAGCACCAGATCCGCGGCCTCGGCCCGATCGTGCTCACCGTGCACGAGCTGTCGCGCACCGCGTTGGTGCTGACCGAGGTCATGAACATGCGCCTCGTGCGCGATTATGCCGCGCACGGCGCGCGCATCCACGTGTTCGCGATGGGCGAGGGCGGCCCGGCGGCCGAGCTGCATGTGCTGGAGCAGAAGGATGTGCCGCCGTCGCGGCAAGGCGCCGGCGCCGTGCACCATGTCGCGTTCCGCACGCCCGACGAGGCGCAATATCACGGCTGGACGCGACACCTGTCCGAACTCGGCGTCCCCAATTCCGGCGAGATCGACCGCTTCTATTTCCGCAGCCTGTATTTTCGCGAGCCCAACGGCATCCTGTTCGAGATCGCCACCGACGGCCCGGGCTTTGCCACCGACGAGCCGATGGCGGCGCTCGGCGAAAAGCTGGCGCTGCCGCCGTTTCTGGAGGGGCGGCGGGCGGAGATCGAGGCGGGGCTGAAGCCGATCGGGTAGCGCAATTTGTAGGGTGGGTTAGCGAAGCGTAACCCACCACGTTTCACCGCGCCGTGCTCCCGTGGCGGGTTACGCTTCGCTAACCCGGCCTACGGCTGCATCAGTCACTTCTCGGGTAGCGCGCTCACGTGGAAACTCGTCGCCAGGATGCGCCAGCCTTCAGCGAAGCGAACGACGTTGTACGACTGCCGCCACTGCCTTGCCAGGCTTCCATCAGGCCGCAAATTCTTCCATGTCACGGTCGCGAAAGCACCGCGCTCGCCCATGGCAATGACCTCCAGATCATGCATGGTCCCGCCGATGGCGCCCTCGCCCCGGTAGGTATCGACCACCCCCTGGAAGAACCGCGCAATCTCTTCGCGGGACTGAAAGCAATGTATCGACCCGTCTCCCCGCATGGTGACCGTGGGGACACAGTAAAGCTGGGCGATTTGGTCGCCATCGTAGGTCGCAAAGGTTTCGTTGTATATTGAGAAAGGCGGACATCTCGAGTTCAAGCGCTTTCGCCATGACTTTCTCCAGAGCCCGCGGGCCGTCCCGAAGCTTCGCCGAGACTGGAGTAGTCCATCAAAGCACCACCAGGGGAAGTGCGACCTCGCGTCGCTGCCACCACACGTCTCCCGCGCGGGACACCGCGGCGTTCGCCTGCGCGGCAGCGGGCATTATCCGTCGCGTCTGCTATGCGGCCTGCCCGCAAGGGCTGGCGCGCAGGATGTGTTGAGCGAAGCGACCCATCATGTTTCGATGCTTCGCCAGAGTAGTGACGGGTTTTGCTAAAAGCTCAACCCATCCTGCGAGTTCTGCCGGCTCGATCAGTTCGAGCCGCCGCCGGTAAGGGGTGACCAGGTCACGCCCGTGCCAACCACGTCCGCCGGCGCGATCTTCGTGAGCTCTGCCGCTGGAATGGCCTGACTTCTCGGCGTAACTCGACGGAAGCCCTTTGCGTCAACCCGGACTTCTGCGGGCTGAAAATCACTACGATCAGCGCGGCAGCCAGCAAGCCACAGGTGATAATCGCACGCGAAAGCCGCCTTCTGGCGATCCGGTTTGCAGTTCTCTTGCTGAATGGTGCGTTATGAACATGGTGCTCGGTCATGACCAGCTCCAGAAATGATTAAATCAGCCTGAGAGGGACTAGCCCGTCCAGCGAAGTGGCGATGTGAAAGACTTCACACGTTTACTTCACACATTCGCGAGAAGTTCTCGCTGGTCGTGAATGTTAGCCTCACTCGGTGACCTATCTGGGTGAAGCGAAGCGATACCCATCAGGTTTCGGAAGCGGCGATGGGTTTCGCGAGAAGCTCAGCCCATCCTGCGAGCTGCACACCGACCGCCGCAATGCACCGTGTCACATTGACGCCAGCACCGGATTGACCAGAGTAGAGCGGGCGAATTTCTTCAGCCCCATGGGCTTGCCGAACAGGTAACCCTGCACCAGGTCGAATCCCATTTCATTCGCAGCAACGAAATCAGCCCGGGTTTCAATTCCCGCAGCGACGACGCGGACGCCATAACCCTTGGCGAGGTCGATGATGCTGCGGCATATCGTCTGCTTCAATCGGTCGTCGGCGCAGCCCGTGACGAATTGTCGATCGACCTTGAGTTCGGCGAAGGGAAAAGTTTCGAGCCCCATCAGCGCCGGCCAATCGGCGCCGACATCGTCGATCGAGATCGCAATGTTGCGAAGGCGCAATTCCCTTGCGACATCGATCACCATGTTCAGATTTTCGATTGCCTCGGCGCTTTTGACTTCGATGAGCAGGCCGCCGAACGCAGGATGCGTCGGTATCCGCCGGCAGAGATCGCACACGGCCTGGTGACTCCAGAAAAAGGAAACCGGCAGATTGATCGAGATATCTGACGGACTTTGCTGTTCCAGCAAATAGCGCCAATCCTCGATGGCGCGGTCGATCACGAATTTCCACAAGTGCCGGAAATGCGGGTCGTCGTCTTCCGGCAAAAAATATGCTGGCGGGACCACGCCCCAGGTCGGATGCCGCATGCGTAGCAGCGCTTCGGCGCCGCAGCGCACCAGTGTGCGGGCATCGATTTTCGGTTGATACCACAATTCGAGCCAGTCGGCGTGCAGGGCTTCGGAAACGTGAATTGCCGGGCTGGGTACCGGGTGATCCGGGAGAAGCATGGCGATCCGTTCGCGCAACGATCCCGCGGCAAAAGGCGTCGTGAGCGGCGGCAGCATTGCCAGGCCGTATTCCTCGCCGACTTGCCGGATTGCCGTGACGATGATGGACGCGCGCGCGCCGATGGCGAGAACCTTGCCGTCGAACTCCCGGCGCACCAGTATCTGAAGGATCCTGCTGGCATCGATTCCGTCGACCGACACTCCGATAAGGAGGAGATCCGGAACGACAGTCGCAAGGATTTCTTCCAGGTCGTCGGCCTTCGCACATTCGCTGGTGACGAAACCGAGATCCTCGAGGATGTCGGTGAGAAACGCTCGAAGGTGTTTCTTGCCATCGACAACGCACACGCGAGGAGCGACCTTGCGGAGTCCAAAAGTGGTGTTTGTCTGTGCCAGAGTGTCGCCGCTCATCGGGCCCTCCGTCATCATTTTGTAACGTTGAATTGGAAGATCTGTTAGCCGAGCGCAGCGTTTCAAGTATGGTGATCTCGCGTTTGGAATTGAATTGTTCGGGTAACGTTAAAAGGCGCAATGCATCTCAAATTGTGCCGAGTGGACGGCGGAACGGCCCCGGAAGCCTTGGCATCAAAAATGAAGGCGGCCCACCGGGCCGCCCTCAATCCTTCGGTATGATCGCCTCAGTCGATTTCTTCGATCACCGTGCGCTCGCCCGGATCGACCAAATAGGTCCGGTTCTCGCGATGGATGTACCGGTATTCGCGCAGTGCAGGAGCTTCCCGGTACACCGTATCCGGAAATTCCTCGAACTCGACCGCATCCGGCAGGCGCTCGCCGCGGCGGATAACCACCTTTGCCGTGCTGCCCGTGGTCTGGCGTTCGGTTGTTCTCGTCTTGACGTGTTTGCGAACCACGTCGCGATCCCTGTCGGTGAACGACGCCTTTGAGCGCGACGGCGCTGACTCTGGCGCCGCGACTCTCGCCGCGCCCGAGCGGGGCAGCACGGTGACGATCTGGTAGGTGGACGGATTGACGATGACGATTTCGTCGCGCACCACGAAGAAGCTGTAGCCGCGATACTGCGGCACGATGTCCACGACGTCGGCCGGCACGGTCTGCAAACGAACGTCGCGGGGAACAGTGGCTCCCACGGTCAGCGAGAACTTGACGTTGTTGATGGGCTGCACGTTGAGCCGCGTGCGGTACCGCTGGCCGGAGGCTGCTGCGCGGCGCCGCCGGGTTGAGCCTGCTGCGCCTGGCCGGCGGCCGGTGGCGGGTTTCTGGTCTGCGCCTGGGCCGGCTGGGACGTGCCGCTCGGAGATGCGGGAGCGGTGGTTTGCGCCTGCGGAGCGCTGGTGGACGGGCTGGGAGCCGTCGAGGTGGGTGCCGAAGGCGCCTAGCTGCCCGTCGTCGTATCAGGTGCTTTCGGGGTCGTCGGCGCTGGGGTCGTCGAAGCCGGGGGTGCTGGCGTCTGGGTTTGCGTGGTGGGGCTGGTCGTCGTTCAGTTCGGCGCTTGCGCGAATGCCGCGGTGGCGAAGACAACAGCCACGGTCGTGCTCATGAGAAAGCGTGTTTTCATTTCGGGTTCCTCTGGTTGTGATCTGCAGGAAAGCCAGCGGAATGCCGCAATTGTTCCGGGGAACATGCGGTAACCCGCGGGAGGTTGAATGGCTCTCCGGCCGCCGACGCCAGATAACCTCGGGAACATTCGACAATCCGATGGGTTGGGACGTATCGGATTGAAGGAGGTCAAGTCATGAAGAACGTGGTGATTTCTCTGGCGATCGGCGTTGGTGCCTTGCTCTCGTCCGGAGCCAACGCAGCGCCGCTCGCAGTCAACCCTTCGATGCTGCCGGACAACGGCGTCGAAAACGTGCGATTGGTCTGCGACCAGTTTGGCCGTTGCTACCGCACCCGCGGTGGTCGGCGCGTCGTGATCGAGCGGGACTACGGCGACAGTTATAATTATGCCCCGCGCGAGCGCTACATCGAACGCCGCGGATACTACGACAGTGGTCCCAGCGTCGGCATCGGCGTGGGACCGGGCGGCGTAGGAGTGGGCGTTGGCGTCGGCCCGCGCTGGTAACATTTTCTCAACAAGCGAAAGGAAAGGCTGCGGAGCGATCTGCGGCCCTTCCGACGTGCGTGCCGTGAATAAGGCGCGCTGATGTGCGTTGGCTGAAAACCGCGCGTTCACTCCGGGAACATTCGTCTCCATGCTCCGTTCTAAGTGGACCCTTACAACTTGTCCCAGGAGAATAGAATGAAGAAAATCGTTTCAGCCGCACTTCTGAGCGTTGCTGTCATCAGTGGTCCGGTCTATGCCCAAACCGCTCGGCAAGCGGACACCGCGGCGCCAGTCGCAACGACCAAGATGATGTTCAAGGACAATTGGCGCGCGTCAAAACTCATCGGCCTGAAGGTCTACAACGAAGCCAATGAGAATCTGGGCGACATCAACGAACTGCTCCTGGATAAGAACGGCAAGGTCAATGCGGTGGTTATCGGCATTGGCGGGTTCCTGGGCATGGGCGAGCACGACATTGCCGTTTCGATGGACAAGATCAAGTTCGTGGAAGAGCCGGTCCGGACCAGTTCGACGGCTCCCGTGACCACACGCGAAACAACGACTGGCACCGGCACCGCGCCGGCAAATACGACGGCCACGACTACGACAGCAGCAACCGCACGCACCGCCAACGACTGGACGCCTGATCACGCCAGGATGAGCGGGACGAAGGATCAGCTAAAGGCGCTGCCGCAGTTTA
This sequence comes from uncultured Alphaproteobacteria bacterium, assembly GCA_963706975.1. Classification (GTDB taxonomy): domain Bacteria; phylum Pseudomonadota; class Alphaproteobacteria; order Rhizobiales; family Xanthobacteraceae; genus Bradyrhizobium. The sequence continues at coordinate 19,436 of CAVPOL010000011.1, read as the reverse complement.
AATACTCGGATTACAACTAGCGCCTCGGCTGCTTCGATACCAAAGGCCTCGCCTCCGGCGGGGCCTTTTTCATTATCCGTTGATTGCATATTTTCCCGAACACGGAACGGCATTGCCGTGCATGCGTTACCTGACACATTGGAGATCAGAGCATGTCAGGCAGCGCGCGCGTCCTTTTAACGGGGGCGTTGACCGTTTTCACAATTTCGATCGTTGGCTTCGGCCTTGACTCCATGCTCGCTGGTTCACCTGTCAAGCAACCATCCGGCTATCAACCGCGCCTGACTGCGCAAGACCTGACGCCGGTGCGCGTGATACTGCCTGCGTCCGCAGAGCCGGCACGTCCGCCTGAACCATCGAAGGTCGTCGTCGCAACTTCTGAGGTCCAGTCTCCCACCGAGCCGGAAAAATTGCCGGCCCCCCGGGAATCGAAGGTTGAAGGCGGCGATGATCGTGGTGCGGCTGCCGAAAAATCCCGCAGGCGTCATTTGGAACGCAAGTCCCGGATGAATGCACGAGCTGCGCAGCAAATGCGTCAGCTACATCCCGAGACAGCAATCCTCGCATTTGACGGAGGCGAGCCGAGTCGTCGCGGCTCTTACGGAAACTGACTCGACAGGAGTATTCATAGCCCCGTCATGCAGGTTGCGGCCGATGGCGGTTCGGGATTGGGATCGACCTCGCAAAGTGACGTCTGGGGCCCGTCGTGCCCGTACCTGTCTCACGCACCGCATCTGCGACAAATTAGCCCGTCGGGCAAAATACTGCTGACGCTCGCGCCGGAGGTATCGCAGGTAGGCAACGCGGCACTGATCGAGCGGGTAGCCGTCACCTTGTCGCTGGATCACGCCTTCGGCTTCGAGCTTGCCGATGTAGGCCCGCCTGCAATCGAAGTGCAGCGCCAGTGCCGCTGTGCTGACGGTCGCGGGTTTGGCGGAGCGCAGTGGAGAGACGGCCGCTTTGGGGGCGGGCGAGATTCGTGGCGGATGCCGATCCGTCGCGGGGAGATTTTACTACCTGACCGCAATCGAGATCATGAAGCTCTGACTTATGGAGGGGGCGGTTGATTGCATTTCCTTATGGACGTCAAGAGAAGCTATCGATCGCTTTATAGAGGAGCACGAAATCCGTACATTCGGATCGCTTCGCACTCATGAAGGCGTGGCCTTTGGTGACCAGGTCGCTGAAAGCCTCGGAGAAGCGTTGGTTCTGCCTTTCGATAGTCCGGATACAGCGAGCCATTTTTTTGTCGATTACATCGCGTTGGGCCATTACGTCGCGAGAAAGCTAAAGCTACTCCACCCCTCTGCCTCGCGGTAGAAGCAAACCCAATTCTCGAGCCCGTCGTCTAACGGAGGCGATGTGACGTCCAAGTTCTCTCGCCATCGCAGGCACTCGTTCCTTCCGCTGCGCAAGTTTGATCAGTAGCTTGATCTCCTCGTCGGTCCATTCGCGGGTTTTTGTAGGCTCCATTGTTCTGCTCACTCAAAGGATCGAATGCATCAGTTGCGACAGCGATTCGGGCGCGATGAAGGCGGTCGCTCTTTACCTCTCCGGCTTCGTGGGCCTTCGCGTGAGCCTGCCTTAGTGTTCAGGTTCACCTGCAACGCTATATCCCCACATAAACAGGGCAGCTTCGATTTCTCTCGGGCTTGCACAACATTCTTTCGCGACTTGCCAGATTAGTTGCGATGCCCATCGCACCATCGAGGCATGGCAGCGATCCCTGGCTTTGCCGAACAATGCCGGAAAATGAATGCGGTTCGTGTCGGGGTTCCGTTTGGGCTCTCGGTCCACGGCGAAAAGCAGTTGTTCGGTAACATCGTCTTGATGAATTTCTCGTTCTTCCGCAAATTTGGCAACGAAGAAGCTGAGCGCACCACCGAGACGACCGTCGTAGGCCACAAGCTTCTGTTCGGGATCGGCGAGGCTCACGATCTTCGCCATCGTCGAGTTCATTGTCAGATTTGCACCGTCAAACGAATCTAGCGAGGCCTGTTCGTCCTTAATCAGATCGACTACGTTCGAAAGCGTGGTGGAAATCTCATCCGCGTTGTGTTCGATCCACTCAAACGTGCGCCTCTGTCGATGCTTATTATCTGCGCCGGCCCAATGCATTATCGCGCGCAAGATGTCGCAAACATCATTATTGGACTGCCGTTGCATAGCAGACTGTAGATCGGCAGCGAAGCGATCAAATTCGGCCTTGCTCTCAGCAAAGGTTTTTCCGCTCCAAGCATATTTCGATACTGCATCCGATAGGCCAACTGCCGACCATTTATGATTGACCGCCCGGGACCATCCCCGCGATTTTCCTTTGAAAGGAACGGCATAGGAATGCTGACGGTTTCCTCCCCACTCATGAGTCAGGAACTGGCAAAATTCGCGTATCTGTTCGCGGTTACGAATCGCGATATTTTCCCGCTGCCCATACAGCGTTCGTGTAGATGGGTGCGGCCGCGAGGGCACGGTGCATGCGCCCGCCAACACCAGGAGCGGTTCTGTCATGATACTGCGACTGCGTTATAGAGCCTGCGAATGCTGGCAGCCTCCTGCCATGCACCCGCAGTTGCCCTATCCAATGTGAGTCGGCAGGCAACACCAATATGCCAAACGGCATATTCACAATCCGCTCACTGGAGTGATCCTAAGTCCCGGCTAACAGGGACAAGCACGCAATGACATTTGATCCAATGGCGGCTGCCGTCGATTGGCTTGACGCCTATCGGGCTGGCGATATAGGCGCAATTCTAAACAATAGTTTTGAGTTGGTGTGGAGGCGTGAGCTATGAGTTTCTCACAAATGAAAGACGAGCGGATTTTGGCGTTTTATGAAAACGTTCGGCAGCAAGTTGAAATGGACAAGCAGTCAGGTGGTCGATATCGATTTGCTGGCGAGGGAGTGAAACAATACGCGGAGAAACTTCGCGAAGAGATGGACCAGCGCCGGTTGCGATACAGTCGGATTGATTGGTCTTAGACCTCAGAAGTCGGGGACTGCTTGGTCGCTTTCGGGGCAGCGGACACCCGTCGTCAGTCCTGTCAATCGAGCGGCGGCTCACCGTTCTTGTCAGCCATCTGCTGACACAGTTTGGCTATCTCGGTGCGCACCTCGAACACGACCCGCTCGATGCTGCGCCTGATCGCAAGATCACCACGGGGCGCACACCGCGCAGGCATACTCGATAGGTGTGTCAGCGTGACACCGACAATCCCGTCGATCAGCGCGTCCACACCTGCCTGGCGCACCAGTTCGCGCTTCTTCTCCATCAGGCGCCCGGCGCAGACCGGGCGACCCGGTATTCCAGAGACGGTCGTGTTCAATCGAGAAGCCGCGGCGTACTGGATCGCCCGGTCAAGCCGGGCGACGACAGTCTTGTTGTGGCGGGCGCCTTGCGAAGCAGCTCACCCCAAGAGCACCGCGTCCGCGCCGTTCACCGCTTCCGCGCTGTCCATCACCGTGCGCTCCAGCGAGCCCGCCTGCACCGAAATATTTTCCGCAAAGAACCGCGCCAGCGTGACGTAGCGCTGCGGGTCGCCCTGGCCGTCGCCGAGATCGCGGGCGGCGAGCGCCTCGCCGGCCAGCATGCAGCCGCCGAGCGTGGAGCCGAACAGGCGCAGATAGGGCGTCGCACCGGCCAGCGCGTCGTTCGGCGCCGAGGTGACCCGCTCCAGCAGCCACTTGCTGGCGCGCTCGAGCGATCCCAGCGCGTCGCGCAGTTTTGCGCCCGTGGTGCCGAAAGCGGGATCGTTCGAGGCTTCGACCTTGCCGACCACGCCGGCGAGTTCGTCGAGCAGTGTCCAGACCGCAGCACCGCCATTGGCCGCGAGTTTTCGGGTCACGAGGTCGATCGACTGGATGCCGTTGGTGCCTTCATAGATCGAGGTGATGCGGGCATCGCGATAATGCTGGGCGGCGCCGGTTTCCTCGATAAAACCCATGCCGCCGTGGATCTGCACGCCGAGCGACGACACCTCGTTGCCGATATCGGTGGAGAACGCTTTTGCGATCGGCGTCAGCAGCGCGCCGCGCGCCGCGGCCTCGCCGCGAACTTTTGCGTCGGTCGCGCGGGTAGCGACATCGAGTGCGACCGCGGTGGCGTAGCAGATCGTGCGCGCCGCTGCGGTCAGCGCACGCATCTGCATCAGCATCCGCTTGACGTCGGGATGCACGAGGATGGGATCGAGCCCGTCGCCCGTCTTGCCGATGGCGCGGCCCTGGCGGCGTTCCTGCGCAAACGCCAGCGCCTGCTGGTAGGCGCGGTCGGCGATGCCGACGCCCTCGAGGCCGACGCCGAGGCGGGCCTGGTTCATCATCGTGAACATGCAGAGCATGCCGCGGTTTTCCTCGCCGATCAGGTAGCCGACGGCGCCGCCATGGTCGCCCATGGTCATGGTGCAGGTTGGCGAGGCATGCATGCCGAGCTTGTGCTCGACGCCGGAGGGATGGATGTCGTTGCGATCGCCGAGCGAGCCGTCGGCATTGACCATGAACTTCGGGATCAGGAACAGCGAAATGCCTTTGGTGCCCGCGGGGGCATCGGGCAGGCGCGCGAGCACGAAATGTACGATGTTGTCGGTCATGTCGTGGTCGCCATAGGTGATGAAGATTTTCGTGCCCTTGATGCGATAGCTGCCGTCGGGCGCACGCTCGGCGCGGGTGCGCAGCGCGCCGACATCGGAGCCGGCCTGCGGCTCGGTCAACTGCATGGTGCCGGTCCATTCGCCGGACACGAGTTTTTCCAGATAGATCCGCTTCAACTCGTCGCTGCCATGGGCGTCGAGCGCCTCGATCGCGCTCAGCGTCAGGAGCGGGCAGAGCCCGAAGGCGATGTTGGACGCGCTCCAGATCTCGGTGCAGGCGGCATTGATCGCGAGCGGCAGGCCCTGGCCGCCGAACGCCTCCGGTCCGGACACCGCGTTCCATCCGGCCGCGGTCCAGCGCTGATAGGCATCGGGCCAGCCCGGCGCGGTCGTGACCTTGCCCGCTTCCAGCTTGATGCCGTGTTCGTCGCCGACGCGGTTGAGCGGCGCCAGCACGTCGGACGCGAACTTTCCGGCTTCCTCCAGCACCGCGGCGGTGATGTCGCCGTCGAAATCGCCGTAATGGCCGGCCTTCACGGCGGCCGCGAGGCCGGCGCCGTGGTTGAGGGCCAGCAGCATGTCGTTGACGGGCGCGCGGTAGGTCATGGCGGTGTCTCGCTTCAAAACGGGAAGTCCGGGCTGCCGTATTCCCACGAAAACAGCCTGCTCTCAACTCTCCCGGAGGGGAGGAAATCGGGCCAGTTACGGTATGGCGAGGCGGAGCGTTTCGGGACCGCATTTCACCCGGTTGGCCCGACAAATTGCATTATATCCGCCGCAACGCGGGCCGGCGCCGATTCGGCCGGAAATTCGCACCCCGGGCGGTTGAAATGGCTCAACTCCCCCTATAGACCGGCGTTGCCGGAGGGAATCCGCAGGGTGCGCCAGCCCCGCCGCATTCCGGACAGCCTGTTGGGGCGTAGCCAAGCGGTAAGGCAGCGGATTTTGATTCCGCCATTCGGAGGTTCGATCCCTCCCGCCCCAGCCAGATTAAGCTCTTGAAAATAAATATGTTATTTAGAATTTTTGTCCCGATCGGATAGACTCCGTGACACGGGCCATGTCGCGTCTGTGTCGCGTTCATCCGAGCAGCGCGCGCTCGGCCTCCGCGAGCCGCCTATCGGCATCATCACCAGGCGGAAACAGGTGACCGTAAGTATCCATCGTCATCACGATCGAGGAATTGCGCAAGCTTCGAAGCCTCGCGCCCCTCCAGCCTAATGGACTTCATCCAGTCCTCAGCCGCCTACGCCACGGTCATAGATTTGGATACTGCACCAGCCCGTATGTCGACGCCGATTTGCTGGACATGCCCACCCTAGCCTTGGTCAGTATTGAACGCGGTCTCGACCATTCGGGAAGATTAAGGCACGCGTACTGGCAATAACTAGAAGTTGCATAAGTGCCGCTTGGTCCGATCGCGCGGAATTGTGAAGTGACGACTGCGGTAGTAACGCAGCGCATTTGGATATCAGACATCACGCGCGACGAACTGCCAACTCATCTACATCAGCAGTGCGACAGATGTGGCACTGTCCGCGAGACACGCAGCGGCGCAAAGCGCTCGCGCGAATTTTCACGCTTAGGTTTGACAACCAACACTTTTCGTGTCTTTTATTTCGAACGTCTTTGAGCTGATCATCATCGCCTTGTGAATGCGATGCTCTAGCTGATTTAAGGGGGGCGCCGGCATATTTTTTTTACCGGCTTATGACGGTGTCACTGGGTTTTCTGGTTATGGTCTCGTCCGGGCGCCACCGACGGCCGTTGATAGAACCTTCTCCGGGCGGCTCTAGGCCGAGCTGCGACAATGATGTCCCACAAGGGGGTGCAGTGCCGCAAATACCGGACGTAAATCGCCCGACTGTTGCTGCATGCGAGCGCCCGGACCTGGTGCTCCAAACGGGTCATACCGGAAGAGTCGCAGCATTGCATTCAGCCCACAGTCAGGATTTGGAATCTCAAACAAGGGATTCGAGCTCCGTATACTGCGCGGCCATACGGATTCTGTGAGCGCCGTGTCTTTCAGCCCTAGCATTACAGTTGCGCTCTTGGGAAATGTCTGAATCCATGGGCAACCATGATTTGGAGGTCGTGGACGCAAGCAGCGTCGATTGAGGAGACGCTTGCGTTGTGGGCGGCGTCGCTTCGAGAGATCAAGCAACGGATACGTCCGTTGTTCACGCAAGAGCGTGTTGCGACGAATGCAGGGCTTTTCCTGGAAGGTCTGCTCGGAGATGAGCCGCGCAAGACCGGTTGGATGCGCGCGGAGGCGGCTGGCGATCCCGGCCCGTGGCGGCAGCAGGCAATTCTGGGTCGTGGCGATTGGGACGCTGATGCCCTGCGCGATATCGTGCGCGACTATGTCATCGAGCATTTGGTGGATGACGATGCAGTGCTGGTGATCGACGAGACCGGCTTTCTCAAACAAGGCAAGGCGTCATGCGGAGTGGCGCGGCAATACACTGGTTCGGCGGGCAAGATCACGAACTGCCAGATCGGCGTCTTCGCTACCTATGTTTCGCGCCACGGTCATGCGTTCATCGATCGCGCGCTGTATCTTCCGAAGGAATGGACCGACGATCCGGATCGTCTGAAAGCCGCATATGTGCCTGCCGATGTCGGCTTTGCGACCAAACCAAAGCTTGCGACGAGAATGGTCGCACGCGCGATAGCTGCGTCTGTCCCGTTCCAGTGGGTCGCTGGTGACACCGTCTACGGTGTTGGCGATATCGAACAGCAGCTACGTCGGGCAGGCAAAGGCTACGTGCTCGGGGTCAGCAGCACTCATGTGTTCCGATCCTGGGGCAAACGACCGCCGGTCGCCGGTACAGCCGCAGACATCGCCCGGACGCGGCGCTCATCCGACTGGAAGCGCCTGTCGGCAGGGACCGGAACCAAAGGACCGCGGCTGCATGATTGGTGCTACCTCGAATTGGCTGATCTGGAAGTTGAAGAATCAAACGACGCAAATCCGGGGCTCTGGACCCGCGGTCTGCTGATCCGTCGTCGTATCGCCGATGGCGATCTCGCCTTCTTCACCACCTGGTGCCCGGCGGGAACATCTATTGAAACGCTGGTGGCGGTCGAAGGCCATCGGTGGGCCATCGAGGACAGTTTTGAGACCGCCAAGAACGAGTTCGGGCTCGATCACAACGAGAGCAGATCCTGGCATGGCTGGCATCGCCACGTTTCCATGGTGATGCTCGCCTTCGCCATGATGGCGGCGATCCGCCATCGCGCCAATCTGCCGCCGCCAAAAAAAACCAGCCGCCGAACCACGGCAAAAGCCAACGCATCGCCACGCCGTCATTGATCCGTTGGTCAATCCAGGAAGTCCGCCGCATTGCCATCAGACTCGCTCGGAAGCGTATTCAACCCGCACACATCATCGCATGGTCCTGCTGGCGCAGAGCGCACCAGGCTGCCGCCCAACGCGCGCACTTCAAAGCAAAACGGCAACTGTAATGCTAGCCTGTCTGAAAGGACCCCGATGATGTTCAATTCGATCGCCGTCTCACTCGCGCGCAAAGTCGAAATAAAGTTCAAGATTTCGACAAGTTCGTTCGCATCGTCGAGCAAATTCAGCGCGAACACGTCGCAGGAAATGTAAGACGTGAATTGCACTACGAATTTATGCGTCTATGCGATGAAGAGGCTTCAAGGCCCTGCCCGTCGATGGCGATCAGATCGAAGCTACGTTGCGAACGGAGTTTCACAAGTATTTCGGAACAAGATGTTTGGTGGTTCAAGATCGGGGAGGAGCGATGGAGATTGAGATCGGCTTCATCAGCAATCCCGAGTTCAATGCTTGGGCTACCTCCGCGGCGATGTAGTTTGATCCGTTCAATTCCGGTCTCTTGATCGCTGCTGAATGCAGCGATATGGGCACTCCTCTCGCAACCCTACCTATTTCCCCTTGTTGGTGACCCGACGAGGTGCAGACGACATGTTTTCCCGCGTGAGATTGCCTCCTTGCGACGAAGTCGACTATGGGACACGGCTTCGCTAGGATGCCCGGCCCGAGAAGAGTTGGCGGCGAGGATCTGGGGCATCGCGCTTTGCTACATGATCGAGCATGAATTCGCGCATGTGTGGAATGGTCACACAGACTACTTGGCCGAAGTCCTTGGCTTAACAAGGCTCGATCAGGTTGGCGGCGTCCTTGGCGATCTCAGCATACAAGCCGTGGAAATCGATGCCGATCGGTCTGCTGCGACACAAACTCTAAGTTTGCGCTTAGCCCGACCATCGAATCGGTTGCGAACAAAATCAAATGGAACCTCCCGAGCGTCACCCAATCTAGCTCTACGCTTGACATCGTCGAACGTTATCACCTTCGCGGCGTGCCTGTTAGGCCTTCTGAAAAGCAATGTGCATGAACTCGAAAATCCTGACTATGTCGCGACTTCTAGAGCTATCGCCAATTTTTGGTGACGGCCGGGCCGGTCAGGCGGCGGCGGTTGCGGGTTGACGGTCGGTCGGCTTGGCGATGACCTCGATCCCGTCGTTGAATGTCACACCGAGAACGAGTTTTGGCAACTGGTTGTGTCCGTCGAGCCGTCGCCAGCTTTTCTGTGCACCCTCAAGCAATTTGAAGACCATTGCGAGCGCGGTCCTGTTGGACAGACAGCCCTTCGATCGGATCGTGCGGTGGCGCACGGTGGCGAAGGTGCTTTCAATGGGATTGGTCGTCCGCAGGTGCTTCCAGTGCTCGGCCGGGAAGTCGTAGAACGCCAGTAGCGTGTTCCGATCCTTAGCGAGGCAGTCGGCCGCCTTCTCGTATTTGGGCGTGTAGCTCTCGATGAAGGCGTCGAACGCCAGCTCGGCGACGGCCTTGGTTTCGGCCATCCAGATTTCCTGCAACGCGCGTTTGGCTTTCGGCTGCTGGCTCTTCGGCAGCTTGGCGAGTACGTTGGCGGTCTTGTGCACCCAGCAGCGCTGCTCGCGCGTTTTCGGCCAGACCTCACCGGCGGCCTTCCAGAACCCGAGCGCGCCATCGGCGATGGCAAGCCGCGGCGGCACCTCCAACCCGCGCCGCTTCAGGTCGAGCAGCAGATCGCGCCAGTCCTGCGCGCTCTCGCGGGCGCCATCGGTGAAGCCGACCAGTTCCTTGCGGCCTTCCGGCGTCGCGCCGATCAGCACCAGGATGCACTGCTTTTCGTCTTCGAGGCGTGCCTGGAGATGGATGCCATCGGCCCAGATATAGACGTAGCGCTTCGCCGACAGATCACGCCTCTGCCACGCGGTGTGTTCGTCGAGCCAGCCGTCCTTCAGGCGGCCGATGGCGGATGCCGACAACCCGGCAGCATCCTTGCCGAGCAGCGCCGCCAGCGCCTCGGAGAAGTCGCCGGTCGAGATCCCCTTCAGATAAAGGATCGGCAGCAGCGTCTCGATCGACTTCGACCGGCGCATGTAGGGCGGCAGGATCGATGGAGAGAAACGGATGCGGTCGGGATTGACGGCGTCCACCTCGCGATCACGTACACGCGGCTGGCGGACGGCGACCGGGCCGATGCCAGTCATCACCTCGCGCTCCGGCAGGTGACCGTGGCGGACGACGCGCTGGTGGCCATCCTCGGTCTTCAAATCGGCATGCTTACCGATAAAGTCTGCAACCTCGGCCTCTACCGCCTGGGCGAGCAGGCAACGCGCCCCATTGCGCAAGATTTCAGTGAGTTGATCCTCGACGTTTCCTGGCTGAATCAGCTGGATGATGTTATCTTTCGACACGGCATATCGCTCCTTCGGTGGAGAAGTGGAGGCGTCAAGCACCCCCACGATATGCCGCCTTCCCGATTCCCGCCGTCACCAACTTTCGGCGATAGCTCTGCGATCTACGCATCCTCCTGCAATCGTCAGATTGATCTCTAATCTCCATGAGATCGTTTCGACTCTCAGAGTGTTTGCAGGGCACGATCAAAGCGCGACGTTGAACGCGCTCAGTCCCATCATTAGCGGCATCGATCGAAATCGGACTCAGGGCAGTGCTACCCGGCGGGCGCTGGGATATTTCTAGCGATAAGCTGAGATCAAGCAACACAGCTTATCGCGATCTATGATCGTAAGTTGCTTGCATCTCCGACCCGAGCTCAATCGATTTAAGCGAGGAAATTATCTGGAAACCGAAACCCATTTTATCTGTAGAGAAACTGCGAACGGCAATGCGCCGCGAGTAACTCGGCGTCTGATCGCGCGGGTCAACCAAGCCGAGATCGGGCCTGCACTCACACCACGCGAGATCGAGGATAGCCTCCGCCCATGAGTCTTCGGCTAATTCGAGCTGCACCGGATGGGGCAGCAGCGGCTCCAGGGATCCGTCACGCGCTATCGCTCCGGTCCGGTTAAAGAGTCCGGCGAGAAAACGTTCTAATCGACAGGAATGTGTCAGCCTTGACTTAGCTGGTGGCTAGTAGCGAAGTGACGACGTGGAAGTCGCCTTCGAACGTCAAAGTATCTGACGACGATCCGCGAGAGGTTCAGACAATGCCTCTGATCAAGCTCGACTCCTCGCGTGAATACCACCTCGTCAGCTTCGACGAAGAGGGCATCGAACGGCTTGAACCGGACGGTCAACGGCAGAGCGAGACGATCGCGCGTTTGTTGCGCGACCCGACCGCCGCCTACACACACGTCCTCCTGATGAGCCACGGATGGAAGGGAGACCTCCCGGCTGCGCGCGCCGAATACGACGCTTGGGTTGAGATCGCGGCGGCAGCCAGGTCGGACGCCGGACACCGATCGCTCCGTTAGGCCGTTCAGCCCTTGGTGATCGGCCTTCATTGGCCGAGTCTGCCTTGGGGCGACGAGACCGACGCGCGGCCCGTGCAGCCTGTACTCGGGCCGAACGATGCAGAGGCGGACGCCTGGGCGCAGCGCCTGGCCGCCACACCCGCCGCGCGGGCCGCACTCGGCAGCATTCTGGCGGCTACGACGCGCAACATCGCGACCGCATCCCTGCCGCCGGATCTGGAGGCCGCCTATATGACGCTCGCGAACGAAGCCGGACTCGCCGCGAGCACCCGCGACAACGCTCCGGGTCATGACCACCCGCCATTCGATCCGAACGCGATCCTCAGGGACGCCAAGACATTAGGGCTGCTTCCGGACGGCGAGGCCTCCGGCTCTCTCCTGCTCGGCGGTCCGGCCTGGAGCCCGGAGGCTGTTCGCGAGGCGTTGCTGATGCCGCTTCGGCAGCTGTCGTTCTGGAAGATGAAGGACCGAGCCAGGCAGTTCGGCGAGCGCGGCGCACGCGATCTTCTCACAACCATTCGGGCTGTTAAAGGCAGGTCGATTCATCTCATGGGCCACAGCTTCGGCTGCATCGTGGTCTCGGCCGCCGTGGCTGGCGCTCCCGACGATCCATCCGCCCGGATCCCCGTCGGCTCGCTCTTCCTGGTCCAGGGCGCGATGTCGCTGTGGTCCTATGCCGACGAGATTCCATCTCGATCCAGCTCCGGATATTTCCGCCGCATCGTCGTCGAGAAACTGGTACGCGGCCCAATCATCACTACGCGGTCGACCCGGGATACGGCGGTCGGCAAGATCTATCCATTGGGAGCCCGGGCCGCCCGGCAATATGTCCTCGGGCAGGAACAGCCCCTTTTACGGCGGAGTTGGTGCCTTCGGCTTGCAGGGAGCGAACGCCATCGACCTGCCGATGGGGTCGGCCGACCATGTCTACTCTTTCAAGAGCGGCACCCTGTACAATCTTGAGGCGAGCAACGTCATCCGGAACGGCGGCGGGCTCTCTGGCGCGCATAGCGACATCGTGCATCCGGAGGTCGCCCACGTGCTGTGGGAAGCGATGCGTGCCACCCCGGACGCGTTCGAGGTCGACCTCTCTCATCCTCAGATCCAATCTCGCGAGACCGCCCAACCCGCCGCCCCGGGGACAGCTGCGCCCCGAAGGAAGACGTTTCGGGGAGGCTTGCTCGGGTTGTCCCCAACCGAACGAGCCGCGTCGGACGGCTATCCTGGGCCGGCCGCGCCCTCGGCGCCAGACGTCGTCGGCCAGCCCACAGGCGTCGCACGGGCAGACGACACCCCGCCGCGCTGGATCAACGCCGAGCTCGACGGTCGGCGGGCCGATGAGCCGCTCGTTGTTTCTTTGTGGTACACGCTCAAACTTGCCGTTGACATCGCTGCCAAAACGCAGCCCGGCGGTGTGTCGACGCTCCTGGCCGACCTCAATTTCGCGGTTGACCAGGACAGTGTCGGCCTCGCGGTCCAGGTTGACAGCGTCGATTTCGAGACGGCCCCGACCACGCGGACTTGATCCTGCCTCGCCGCGGCCCATCGATCGAACCTGTGCGGTTCGGCATCTCTCCACTTCACGACGGTCCGTGCGTGATCAAGGTATTCTCCATCTCGACGGCAACTTCCTGCAGCAGCTCACCCTCACGTTTCAGGTCGGAAAGGAGGCGCAACCCGAGCTCAAAATCAATACCGCGGGTCGGCCGCTTTCCGCCGTGGAGCACACTGGTGCGCGCGACATCGGCGTTTCGCTCGCGCCGTTCGGCAGCGGGTTCGACTGCATCGCCTGGGGCAGCGTATCGGGCCGAGCGACCCTGGCGTTCAACCAGACGTTCCTCGCCAACGCGGTCGACCAGTTCCGCGAAGAGCTGACGAAAGTCATCACCTTCGCGGATGCCTCCGGCAATCCCGTGTTTCAGACCGGCATCGACATCCCGGTGGACGCGAAGGATTTCGCGCTCAAAACGCTGGCGCGGGCCAGCGCCCTCCTCTTCAACAACATGTTCTACGGGCCCGATGCCGACCTGACTCCCACGCGATCGGTGATTTCCTGGCTCGCAAGCTCCGAGCGGACGGTCAGCCTCTCACCCTCCAGGTCGTTACGCGCGGCACGCCTATTCCCTGGGCCTGCCTGTACATCGGCGATGCTTCAGCGGGCGCAACACTGAGCTGGGACAAGTTCGTGGGCATGAGGCACATCGTCGAACAGATCCCCATGCAGCCGGGGTTGATCGACGCGAGTAGCGACATGCCGAGCGACCAACCCAAGCTTAGCGTTAGCCTCAACGTGAATGCCGGCATCGATGCCGACATGAACCTCAGCCTCGTCGGTGACCAGATGGCCTACTGGGAGGCAGCCGCCGCCAAGAGGCGCATCTCCGTGCGCCGCCGCAACACGGTGGCGGAGCTCGTGGCCGCGCTGAACGACCCGGCGGCGAGCGAGCAGGTCATCTATTTCTATTGTCACGCCCAAGCCGTGCGACCGGACCAACCCGGCGGGCTCGACGCAGCAAGCCTGACACTGGACTCGTCGATCACGCTCGGGGACTTAAAGCTCGATGCGCCGACAAAGCGCATGCTGCCTGGGGCCGCTCGTGTTCATCAATGCCTGCGAATCGCAGACCTGTCGCCCGCCTTCTACGACGGTTTCGTCCCCTATTTCATGTCCAAGGGAGCGCGGGGCGTAATCGGCACAGAGAGCGTCACGCCAGCGCTGTTCGCGCAGCACTGGGCGAGTGCCTTCTTCGATGCGTTTCTCGAAGGTCAGTCGGTCGGAGCGACGTTCTTGGCACTCCGCCGCCAATTCCTGCGGGACCATGGGAACCCGCTCGGGCTCCTGTATGCGGTGCATTGCGACGGCGACGTGCCATCTGCCGGCACCTGTCTGACGCGACGGAGCGTCGGCGTCAGCTTCGCGGCATTGATGTTCACCAGGATTGTCTGCGTAGTGTCCACTGCACGACTTCCTGCTTGCTCTGCGCGCGGGTCATGGGGCCGTAGCCGACCACAGGGCTGGCAAGGAGAACCGCGGCAGTGGCGAAAGCGCAAGCTGCAGGATCGGCAGGCTTGAGAACTCGACGGCATATCGTCAGCATTATCGGGCTTACAGGCAACGCGTCAAATTAATCTCTTAAGGTAATATGGTCGGGATTGGCCCAGACCGAATGCAATACCACGGGCTATGTCGCGTCTGTGTCGCGTTCATCCGAGCAGCGCGCGCTCGGCCTCCGCGAGCCGCCTATCAGCGTCATCACCAGGCGGAAATAGGTGACCGTAAGTATCCATCGTCATCACGATCGAGGAATGCCCGAGCCGTGTCTGCACGACTTTCGGCGGCAAGCCCTGTCCTCCACGGTCGAGCGGATTGATGCACCAGGACGCATAAAAGTGTCGCAGCGCGTGCAGGCCAGTGTACTTCGGCTTCCCCTTGCGATCCGTCAGGCCGGCGGCCCGCACCGTCGCGTTGAGTGCGCGCACGACGTTGTTGTGGCCTGCGATCTGCCCGCTCGCTGTCGGGAATACGAGGTGCAGCTCACCCTTCGGACAGGCGAGCTTCCATTCCCGCAGCACATTGATCACGAGCGGTCCGAGCGGCACAGTGCGGTTACCGGCCTTCGACTTCGGCTTGCCGATCACGTTGTAGCGGTCGGCGCGCTGCCGGACATGTAGCTCGCCCGTTTTCAGATCCACGTCGGACCATCGCAGCCCGCGTAGCTCGCTCGCCCGTAAGCCGGTGAAGATCGCAGTCAGCAGCAGCGGCCGCCAATTCCCGGCCGCGGCGATGATCGCCTTGATCTCGTCCGTGGTTGGAATGTCGACGCCAACCTTGAGCCTGCCTTCGCCGCGCTTGTCGGCATCGATCTTCTTGACGGCCAAGGCAACATTCTGGGCGACATTGCCGCGTCGCTGGGCATCGCGTAGCAGCGACTTCAGGCTTCCCAAGACTTTGCGCGCCATCGCTCGCGACAGGGTCGTCAGCAAGTCGTCGCGGAAGCTGTTGAGCCGCGGAGTCGTGAGGCCCGCGAGCTTGTAGCTGCCGATGCGGTCGGTGATATGGCGTGCGTGCTGGCGGTATTGCGCAAGCGTCGAAGCCTCGCGCCCCTCCAGCGCAATGGACTTGATCCAGTCCTCAGCCGCCTGCGCCACGGTGATAGATTTGGATACTGGCGTGTGGACACCAGCCCGTATGTCGACGCCGATTTGCTGGGCATAGGCATCGGCCTCCTTCTTGCGGGCGAAGGTCTTGATATGCCGCTCGCCGTCCTGGGCATAGTCGACGATCCAGGCCTCTTTCGATTCACCCGCTCTCGTTTTCCAGGTGCGCTTGCGGACGGACATGCTGCGTGTTCTCTCCGGCGGTTGTAGCCGCTCGAAGTATGTTGCACTATGTCGCAAAAGGTCCGCTGTCAAGTTCCGGACGTGGAAACCTCGTTCGAATGCCGGATTGCTTATGAAATTCCTCTAACCTCTCGAACATGCTTGCAGTTTCCGCGCCACCGAAAGCCTTCGCAGGTGCATTCGAGATGACCGGCGCGCCCAAAGGTCACGCGATACACCTGGCTGGGATCACGAGAGCTCTTGAATTCATGGACGCCGGTCTCAAGGAGAGGCGCGTCGGGCGTTTGGGGAAGGTTAGTCTTTGCCAGCGCCTCGAGGCGGTCGCGGATTTCACCTGTGGCCTGCAACGCCTTGTTCTCCTGCATCAGCGCCGGACCAAGCGAGCGCAGCTTTGCATAAAGTTCGTCCAGAACTGACGTGCTCGGTATCTCGTCCGCCTCGACCGCATTGATCAGCCGAAGCTTGGCTTCAAGCAGATCGGCGATGAAGACATCGAGTGTGCCGTCCGCGAGCATGTATTCCACGGTGACTCGCTCGGTCTGACCCATGCGGTATGCGCGATCCTCCGCCTGGAGATGATTGGCCGGAACCCAATCGAGATCCTGAAAGATCACATGGGTTGCGGCCGTCAGCGTGATGCCGACGCCGCCGGCGATGATATTGCAGATCGCGACACGGACCTCGGGGTCGTTCTGGAACCGGTCGACTGCCTGCATGCGCTGCTCGGCGTTGTCTGAACCCGAGATCGTGACGCATTCACCGCTGAAGACCGCCTTGTGCTTGTTCAGGCCGTCGGTGAAGGCCGTGAACACCACCACCTTGCGGTCGGTCGAGATCACGTCGCGAATCCGCTCTTCCACGGCCTTTTGCTTGGCCTTGTGAAGCGCGACCCGGACCTTGGTGAGGCGGGCAAGGAAGTCCTTGTCGTTGGGCCGTGAAGCGTCCGATCCCGCAAACCATTGGGCGAACGATCTCTGTGCGTTCAGGGCGGCTGCATTCTCGACCGCGAGCGGAACCCAGCTGCGGATTTTCGGCGGCAGATCGAGGACCTCGTCCTTCTTTCGACGGAGCATCACCTCCTTCATGAGGAGGTTCAGTTCCTCGAGGTTCGATGCCCCGGTTGTGACCCAGCCGTAATCGTTCTTGTAGGCATCGCAGTACTGTTTTGCGAAGGAGAGGAAGCTCCTTGCGGCAGGGTGGCCGACGCAGCGCAGGAGATTGAACAGATCTCGCGGCCGGTTGGTGAGGGGTGTGCCGGTGAGCAGGTAAACCTGTCGCGGTCCGATGACGGGCTCACGGGCATTATTGGAGACGCCCAGCAGCTTGAGGCAATGTGACGTTCTCTGGCTGTTGTTCTTGATGAAATGCGCTTCGTCGAGAATGACGCCGGCCCACTGAATTCCATGCAGACGCTCGGCATTCCTGGCGAGCAGATCGTAGTTCACGATCACCCAGCGCGGATCGGTCTGTGCTCCATCCGCTACGCCCAGTACCTCGATCCTGGCCGCGGGATCGACCATCCTGATTTCGCGCCGCCAATTGAGCTTGAGCGAGGCGGGACAGACCACGAGGATCATCCCGGTTGGCGCTGCGATCTGCATGCCGACGATGGCCTGGCGGGTTTTGCCGAGCCCCATATCGTCGCCGAGAATCGCGCGGCCCTTGGAAATCAGGAACGAAACGCCATCGGACTGATGAGGATAGAGAAGGCCCTTCGGCAATGCGTTGATGGCCGAGAGATGGGGGAATTCCAGAACAGTCATTGGTCGATGCCTCTGTCATAGCAGTGCATGGCTTGAGCAACCCGCAGGGGCGATACCGACGGGGGTCGGCTTGTCCCGCGAATGAAGGACCGAGCGGGTTGACGAACGCCGTCGACAGCAGAGTTCCTGCGCCGATCGAGATACCTAAGTCGTGATTGCGGCATGAAAAAACCCTCCGAGTTGTCACGTGCATCTGGAGGGCTGGCGACCTACTGTTGCCCTTGCGGGCCACATCGTCGTGCCACCGTTGCCGGTCTAAGGCTGGTTGGCGGGACCGTCAGGTCCTCTCAGGATGCAAGCTCACACTTAGCGCATGCAGACACTGTGTCAACGGCACGCCATGAGCCTTGATTGTTCAATCACGCCAAAACTTTGCTTTAGGATGCCATGGGCCGAGCGTTGCGATCGGCTTTCACCGCCTTTTGCACGATCGGATTCTACCCGTCCAATTGATCACCCAAGGGCCTACTGATCGCACGAGAGCCTTGCGCGCGCCGGGGCGCTGTCGAGCATCCAGTGTCGGCTATACCCATTGCGAATGACGCTCGTACAAAGTTCGTTTCGATCTTCGATCGCAGACACGATGTGATTACGTCGACTCGTCCCCGGGTTTGGTTGACCGGCTAATCAGGTTCCTGATATCCATTCGGCGCGTCCCGTAGTCGGCTTCTTGATCATCAGACTATAATCTGGGGGTCAGGAGTTCGAATCTCTTCGGGCGCGCCAATATAATCAAGGGCTTAGGAGAGATTTGCTGCCCCTAGCGAAAACCTCAGGTAAACGCCTAGGTACTAAGGGGCTCCACCAAGCCGCCCTATAGGCCAGAGGAAGGTCCTACCCCTCGTCCCCTCTGGGGGATGGCCTATGGGCGCACGGCTGAGGCTGACAAAACCGGGGGTCCTAGGAGCCCGTCCAGATAGGGCGTTCGGGCATTTGTTTTAGCCGGCGGAGGCTGCGTTTGCGAGGGTGAACAGCTTCAGGAGGTTGTGGGTGGTGCAGATCATGGCCCATTCGGCGCGCACTTTCTCTACGCCCCGCAACAGGAACTGGCGGAAGCCGCGAGCCTGTTTGATCTGTCCGAACACCGGCTCCACCACTTGCTTTCTCAATCGGTAGGGTGTTTCGAAGCCGCCGTCGTCGATCTTCTTTCGCATCCGTTGGGTCAGCGGTCCGCCGATTTTTCCGTTCGCTCCTGTCGGGTGCTTGGCGCGTCCGGGCGCGACATAGCCGTCAACGCCGTGTGCTTCGAGCGCTTCGAGATTGGATTTGCTGCAGTAGCCGGAGTCGCCGAGGCCTGATCCGGCTTGCGGCCGAGATTGTTCTCGATGGCCTCGATCAGGGGCACCAACTGGCCCTGATCGTTGCCGCACTGCGTCAGTTCGTGCGCGACAATGATCTGGGCGCCTGCGTCGACGGCGGCCTGTGCATCGTAGGCCTGAACGAAGCCATCCTTCGACTTCATGATGCGGCTTTCCGGATCGGTGAAGTTGCGTTGCGACTTGGGATCAGGTTGGTCCGATGGCGGCGCCGCCGGTTTGCCCGGCTTCTTGCGGCCTTTGGCTTGGCGCTGCTGTTCCTTTTCGGCCTCGATGCGACGCTCTTCCTCCGCCGCCAACCTGGCGTCGGCCTCCAGCGCCGCCATCGCCTGCTGGATCTTCGCCAGTCGTTTCTGCCTGTCGCCGGCCCAATCCGGCATCTCGTCGCCGCGCTTGTCTTCGCCGAAGTCTCGTCCTCTCCGGAATCCGCCGCCTCGGCGGCCGCCAGCATGCGAGCGACCTCGGCTTTCAATTCCGCCTCGCGTTTCTTCATGCGCACATAACTCATCGCTTTATGTTTCGACGCGTTCGCTTTGATCTTCGTGCCATCAAGCGCGACATGGCCGAGTTTGACCACCCTGCCGTCTCGCACAACTTCAGAACCTGCAGGAACAGCGCGCCGAGCGCCTTCAAATGCCGCTTGCGGAAGTCGCTGATCGTGCGAGAAAGAAGTCCGATG
>CAVPOL010000010.1:0-70483 GCA_963706975.1 uncultured Alphaproteobacteria bacterium | reverse complement strand
CGAAGTGAAGTTCGAGAACGGCGAAGTCAAGGTTGCACCCCGGGTCAAGACCAACCGCGCGCAGGCGATGTACGGCACTGCGCGCGCCCAGGTCGCCAACCTGGTGGAAGGCGTCACCAAGGGTTTCGAGAAGAAGCTCGAGATCACCGGCGTCGGCTATCGCGCCGCGCTGCAGGGCAAGAACCTGCAGCTCGCGCTCGGCTACAGCCACGACGTCGTCTACGCGATCCCGGAAGGCATCGCCATCACGGTGCCGAAGCCGACCGAGATCATCATCAACGGCAACGATTCCCAGCGCGTCGGCCAGGTCGCCGCCGAGATCCGCAGCTATCGTCCGCCGGAGCCCTACAAGGGCAAGGGCGTGAAATATTCCAACGAATTTATCTTCCGCAAGGAAGGCAAGAAGAAGTAACGGAGCCGGCAATGTCGAGACTCAAGATCACGAACGACCGGCGCAAGAATCGCGTGCGGCTGGCGCTGCGGCGCACCGCCAGCGGCCGTCCGCGGCTGTCGGTATTCCGCTCGTCGAAGCACATCTACGCCCAGGTCATCGACGACCTGAAGGGCGAGACGCTGGCCTCGGCTTCCTCGCTGGAGAAGGCGATGCGCGAGACCGGCAACACCGGCGCCAACATCGATGCGGCCAAGGCGGTCGGCAAGCTGCTGGCGGAACGCGCGGTCAAGAACGGCGTCACCGAGGTGGTGTTCGACCGCGGCGGCTATCTCTACCACGGGCGCGTCAAGGCGCTGGCGGATGCGGCGCGCGAAAGCGGGTTGAGCTTCTAAGGTTTTGGAATTGAACGGACGCCCTCCGCGGCAAGTCTCTTAAGGATCGGAAAACACCATGGCAGGTGAACGCGAACGCGGTGGCGGCCACAGGGGCGGCCGGGAAGAGCGCGACAGCGAGTTCGTCGACAAGCTCGTCCACATCAATCGTGTGGCGAAGGTCGTCAAGGGCGGCAAGCGCTTCGGCTTTGCGGCGCTGGTCGTGATCGGCGACCAGAAGGGCCGGGTCGGGTTCGGCCACGGCAAGGCGCGCGAAGTGCCCGAGGCGATCCGCAAGGCGACCGAATTCGGCCAAGCGCAATCTGACGCGGGTCGCACTGCGCGAAGGCCGCACGCTGCATCACGACATCGCCGGCCGTCACGGCGCGGGCAGGGTCTATCTGCGCGCGGCGCCGGCGGGTACCGGCATCATCGCCGGCGGCCCGATGCGCGCGGTGTTCGAGAGCCTCGGCGTCCAGGACGTGGTGGCGAAGTCGATCGGTTCGTCGAACCCCTACAACATGGTTCGCGCCACCTTCGACGCGCTGAAGCATCAGGATTCGCCGCGTTCGGTTGCGGCGCGCCGCAACATCAAGGTGTCCACCCTGCAGTCGCGCCGTGTCGGCGGCGACGCTGAAGTGGTCGCTGAATAACAACACGCGCTATCAGCGCTTTCGGAGTTATGACGATGGCCAAGGCCGCAAAGATGATCAAGGTCGAGCAGACCGGCAGCGCGATCCGCCGCCATCACTCGCAGCGTGCGACGCTGATCGGCCTCAAGCTCAACAAGATCGGCCGCGTCACCGAGCTGCAGGATACGCCTGCAGTTCGCGGCATGATCGCGAAGGTTCAACATCTCGTCCGCGTCGTCGACGAGAAGTAGACAAACAAGGAGACAGGGCGATGAAGCTCAATGATATCGCCGACAACGCCGGCTCGCGCAAGAAGCGCATGCGCGTCGGCCGTGGCATCGGTTCGGGCAAGGGCAAGACTGCGGGCCGCGGCGGCAAGGGCCAGACCGCGCGTTCCGGCGTGCGCATCAAGGGCTTCGAAGGCGGCCAGATGCCGCTCCATCGGCGGCTGCCGAAGCGCGGCTTCAACAACATCTTCCGGCTCGAGTTCGCCGAGATCAATCTCGACCGGCTGCAGGATGCGATCGACGCCAAGCTGATCGACGTCAAGGCAGACCATCAACGTCGAATCGCTGGTCAAGGCCAAGGTGGTGCGGCGCGCCAAGGACGGCGTCCGGCTGCTCGGCCGCGGCGAAATCAAGGCCAAGCTCAATATCGAGGTGCACGGCGCCTCGAAGACCGCGATCGCGGCGGTCGAGAAGGCCGGCGGCACGGTCAAAATCCTGGCCCCGGCCAAGAAGGACGAAGGCGAGGCGGCGTAACATCTGCGTCATCGCCCGCATGAGCGGGCGTTGCGGCACGACAGGACGATGGACTTATCGAAGCCGAGCACCAAATAATGTCCGGCGTCTGCTGAATGTCCCGCCCGGGACGTGACGGCGCGAGGGGCGCGGGAGAAAGCCAAACATGGTCTCAGCAGCGGAACAACTTGCGGCAAACCTGAATTTCTCGGCGCTCGGCAAAGCCGAAGAACTGAAAAAGCGCATCTGGTTCACCCTGGGTGCGCTGCTGGTTTACCGGCTCGGCACCTACATCCCGCTGCCCGGCATCGATCCCAACATCTGGGAGCAGGTGTTCAAGTCGCAGGCCGGCGGCATCCTCGGCATGTTCAACATGTTCGCCGGCGGCGGCATCAACCGCATGGCGATCTTCGCGCTGAACATCATGCCGTATATTTCGGCCTCGATCATCATTCAGCTGTTGACCACGGTGTCGCCGACAGCTGGAGGCGCTGAAGAAGGAAGGCGAGGCCGGCCGCAAGACGCTGAACCAGTACACCCGCTATCTCACGGTGATCCTGGCCGCGTTCCAGTCCTACGGCATCGCCATCGGGCTTCAGGGCGCCGGCAATGTGGTCAGCGAACCCGGCATGTTCTTCCTGATCTCGACCTCGGTCACCCTGACCGGCGGCACCATGTTCCTGATGTGGCTCGGCGAGCAGATCACCTCGCGCGGCATCGGCAACGGCATCTCGCTGATCATTCTCGCCGGCATCGTCGCCGAACTGCCCTCGGCGCTCGCCAGCATGCTCGAACTGGGACGCCAGGGCGCGCTGTCCACCGGCCTGATCCTGCTCGTGATCATCATGGCGGTGGTCGTGATCGCCTTCATCGTGTTCATGGAGCGCGCGCAGCGCCGGCTTCTGATCCAGTATCCGAAGCGCCAGGTCGGCAACAAGATGTTCGAGGGCCAGTCCTCGCATCTGCCGCTCAAGCTCAATACCTCGGGCGTGATTCCGCCGATTTTCGCCTCGTCGCTGCTGCTGCTGCCGACCACGGTGGCCAATTTCAATGCCGGCAAGGGCCCGGAATGGTTTCAGTGGCTGAACACGCAGCTCAGCCACGGCCGTCCGCTGTTCCTGTTCCTGTACCTCGCGCTGATCGTGTTCTTCGCGTTCTTCTACACCGCGATCGTGTTCAACCCGACCGAGACCGCCGACAATCTGAAGAAGCATGGCGGCTTCATTCCGGGCATCCGCCCCGGCGAGCGCACCGCCGAATATATCGACTACGTGCTGTCGCGCGTCACCGTGCTCGGCGCCGCCTATCTGGCGATCGTCTGCCTGATCCCTGAAATCCTGATTTCCTACGCCTCGGTGCCGTTCTATTTCGGCGGCACCTCGCTCCTGATCGTGGTCAGCGTGACCATGGATACGGTGGCGCAGGTGCAGGGCTATCTGCTGGCGCACCAGTATGAAGGGCTGATCAGGAAGTCGAAACTGCGGGGCCGCCGTCGCTGACGTGAGCGCGGCAGTTTGAAATCGAACTACAAGTGGTGCGCGGAAGTCGCTCACCGAGCGCCGGGGGGCGAATTTCGATGAGACTGATTCTTCTCGGGCCGCCGGGGGCGGGCAAGGGCACCCAGGCGCAGCGGCTGGTTCAAAAGCACGGCATCATCCAGCTCTCGACCGGCGAGATGTTGCGCGCCGCGGTGGCGGCGCAGACGCCGGTCGGCCTCAAGGCCAAGGACATCATGGCCAGCGGCGGCGCTGGTGCCGGACGATATCGTGATCGGCGATCATTTCCGACCGTCTCGACCAGCCGGACATGAAGAACGGTTTTATCCTCGACGGCTTTCCGCGCACGGTGCCGCAGGCCGAGGCGCTGGATGAGCTCCTGAAGAAGAAGCACATGAAGCTCGATGCCGTGGTCGAGCTGCGCGTCAACGAAAGCGCGCTGCTCAGCCGCGTCGAGACCCGTGTCGCCGAAATGCGGGCGCGCGGCGAGGAGGTGCGAATCGACGACACCCCGGAAGTGCTCTCGAAGCGGCTGGCGAGCTACCGTTCGCTGACCGAACCGCTGATTCACTACTATTCGGACCGGCGGAAGCTGCTGACGGTCGATGGCATGATGACCATCGAGGAGGTCACCCGCGAGATCAACCGGATCCTGGCGGCGGTCAGGCGGCGGAGGAGGCCAAGGCCGCCAAGAAGGCGGCGGCCGCCAGGCGGACCGCGAAAACCGCCAAAAAGTCCGCTGCAAAGGCCTCCGGGCGCGTCAGCCAAGGCGGCAGGCACCGCCAAAAAGGCCGCCAAACCGGCTGCAAAAGCCGGAAAACCGGCCCCAAAGCGGGCCAAAAAGGCTTCCCGCAAGGCCAAGGCTGCCTCCAGGGCCCGCACCCCGCCAAGGCCAGAAAAGCCACAAAAAAGGTCACGAAAAAGCGAGCTAAACGCTAGAGACGGTTGACGAAACCAAGTTGAATCCTTTAATAAGCCCGGTATCCAGTCGGATAGTTTTTCAGACGATGCCGGGCCCCGAGGAAACCAGGGGAACGGGCGTCGTGTTCGCGTTTGTGAACACCCGCCCAAAACAGCTAAAAACACAGCCGGTCCTTACGACCGGCGACAGGAGAGACTGCGTGGCCCGTATTGCCGGTGTGAATATCCCGACCAACAAGCGCGTCCTGATCGCGCTCCAGTACATCCATGGCATCGGCCAGAAGAACGCTGCCGAGATCATGGAAAAGGTCAAGATCCCCGGCGAGCGCCGGGTCAGTCAGCTGAGCGATCAGGAAGTGCTCCAGATCCGTGAAGTGATCGACCGCGACTATCTGGTCGAGGGCGACCTGCGCCGCGAGACCGGCATGAACATCAAGCGCCTGATGGACCTCGGCTGCTATCGCGGCCTGCGTCATCGCCGCGGCCTGCCGGTGCGCGGCCAGCGCACCCACACCAACGCGCGCACGCGCAAGGGTCCGGCCAAGTCGATCGCCGGCAAGAAGAAGTAATTTTGCGGATAGCGAATGGGGAGTGGCGAATAGTTTCTATTCGCTATCAGCCATTCGCCATTCGCTTCTGAGGTGTAGCCGCTGGCATTACGGCGGCGTTTGAGATCATAGGAAAGGTTTTGGAATGGGCAAGGAAGCCACCCGCGTACGCCGCCGCGAACGCAAGAACATTGCATCCGGCGTTGCGCACGTGAATTCGTCGTTCAACAACACGACCATCACCATCACCGACGCGCAGGGCAACACCATTGCCTGGTCGTCGGCCGGCACGATGGGCTTCAAGGGCTCGCGCAAGTCGACCCCCTACGCCGCGCAGGTTGCGGCGGAAGACGTTTCCAAGAAGGCGCAGGAACACGGCATGCGCACGCTGGAAGTCGAAGTGGCCGGCCCCGGTTCGGGCCGTGAATTGGCGCTTCGCGCGCTGCAGGCCGCGGGCTTCACCGTCACCTCGATCCGCGACGTGACCACGATCCCGCACAATGGCTGCCGTCCGCGCAAGCGCCGACGCGTCTGATTTTTCGACCGCGGGCGGCCTGGCCGTCCCGCGATGAACTTTGCAATGTATTTGACGCGGACTGATCCGCGTTCTCCAACGCCAGTGATTAGACGGCATGGGTGAAACAGTGACGATCCAGAAAAATTGGCAAGAACTTATCCGGCCGAACAAGCTCCAGGTGACGCCGGGCACCGACGGCAACCGTTTCGCGACCCTGGTCGCCGAACCGCTCGAGCGCGGCTTCGGCCAGACCCTGGGCAACGCGCTGCGCCGCATCCTGCTGTCCTCGCTGCAGGGCGCCGCCGTGCAGTCGGTGCACATCGACGGCGTGCTGCACGAGTTCTCCTCGATCTCGGGCGTTCGCGAGGACGTCACCGACATCGTGCTGAACATCAAGGACATCTCGATCAAGATGCAGGGCGAAGGCCCCAAGCGCATGGTCGTGAAGAAGCAGGGCCCGGGCGTCGTCACCGCCGGCGACATCCAGACCGTCGGCGATGTCGTGGTGCTCAATCCCGACCTGCAGATCTGCACGCTCGACGAGGGCGCCGAGATCCGCATGGAATTCACGGTCGCCGCCGGCAAGGGCTACGTCGCCGCCGAGCGCAACCGTCCCGAGGACGCGCCGATCGGCCTGATCCCGGTCGACAGCCTGTTCTCTCCCGTCCGCAAGGTCTCCTACAAGGTCGAGAATACCCGCGAGGGCCAGATCCTCGACTACGACAAGCTGACCATGACGATCGAGACCAACGGCGCGATCTCGCCCGATGACGCGGTGGCCTATGCCGCGCGCATCCTGCAGGACCAGCTCAACGTGTTCGTGAACTTCGAAGAGCCGCGCAAGGAAGTGGCGCAGGAGATCATTCCCGATCTCGCGTTCAACCCGGCGTTCCTCAAGAAGGTCGACGAACTCGAACTGTCGGTGCGTTCGGCGAACTGCCTGAAGAACGACAATATCGTCTATATCGGCGACCTCGTGCAGAAGTCGGAAGCGGAAATGCTCCGTACCCCGAACTTCGGCCGCAAGTCGCTGAACGAGATCAAGGAAGTGCTGGCCCAGATGGGTCTGCATCTCGGCATGGAAGTGCCGGGCTGGCCGCCGGAAAATATCGACGAACTGGCCAAGCGCTTCGAAGACCACTACTGATATCGTCATTCCGGGGCGATGCACGAGCATCGCGCCTGGAATCTGCGATATTCCGGATCGCCGCTTCGCTGCGTCCGGAATGACTGGGGCGAACGCAGGCGGCCCACCTGAGCAACATTGTCCGACGAGCCGTCGCGACAGAATAACGACAGAGGAATTCAACATGCGTCACGGCAAGGTTCATCGGAAGCTCAACCGCACCGCCGAGCATCGCAAGGCGATGTTCGCCAACATGTGCGCGGCGCTGATCAAGCACGAGCAGATCGTCACCACGCTGCCGAAGGCCAAGGAACTTCGCCCGATCGTGGAGAAGCTGGTCACGCTCGGCAAGAAGGGCGGCCTCGCGCTGCGCCGCCAGGCGATCTCCGAGATGCGCGACCTCGATCAGGTCCGGAAGCTGTTCGACGTCATCGCCGCCCGCTACAAGGACCGCCAGGGCGGCTACACCCGCATCATCAAGGCCGGCTTCCGCTACGGCGACAACGCGCCGATGGCGGTGATCGAATTCGTCGACCGCGACGTCGACGCCAAGGGCCTCGATTCCGGCCCGGTGCAGGAGAAGGCCGCGGAAGCGGCGTAAGCTTCGCTCAAATGGTTTTGAAAAGCGGCGCCATGTGCGCCGCTTTTTTGTTTGGGCGGACAGTGTCGATCGACGTCTCGATCAAGGGGGCGGCACTTCTCAGGCCACGAAGTCAGCGTTATGGTGGGTGCGTGAGAATTTGTTGGGGGAACAATGTTCAAGCCGCTGCACGTGATCTCTGCTGCTCTTTCGATGCTTTTCGTGCTCTGGCCGCATTCGGCCTTGCGGGCCGATCAGCCGTTTCAGCGCATCCTGCCGCTTCTGGTTGATCTCGCCGGCTGGCAGGGCAAGAAGCCGGAGGGCATGTCGACGCAGATGTCGGATGCCAGCGTGACCACCGCAGCCCGTGACTACGAGCGCGGCACGGCACAGGTTCATGCCTCCGTGGTCATCGGGCAGGCCGCCGAGGGCGCGCTGGCGCCGATCCAGACCGGGATGAAGGTACAGACCTCCGAAGGTCACATGATCACGGAGACCATGCGCGGCATGCCCGTCCTGAAGACCTTCAACACCAGGGACAAGACGGGTGCGCTGGTGGTGGCGCTTGGCAAGGACGCCATGTTCAGCTTCGTCTATGAAGGCGTCACCGAAGGCGAAGCCCTGCAGCTCGCCGAAAAATTCGACTGGAAGGCGCTGCAGGCGTCGGCTCAAAGGAAATAGGATTTTGGCCGAAGCGTCATCCCGTGGTGACGCAAAGTGAGCGCGCAGGATTGCAGCGATCTGGACCGAAACATGAGCCGATTCTGGAGCAGCTTGACGCATGATTTGAGGCCCTACGTGCCGGGCGAACAGCCCCGCATGGCGGACCTGGTCAAGCTCAATACCAATGAAAATCCGTTCGCTCCGTCCCCGCGCGCGCTGGAAGCGATCCGCGGCGAGGCGGCCGATACGCTGCGCCTGTATCCGGACCCGCAGGCGTCAGCGCTGCGGGCCGCGCTGGCCGCCTATCATCACGTGCGGCCCGAGCAGGTGTTCGTCGGCAACGGCTCGGACGAGGTGCTGGCGCATACCTTCGCAGCGCTGCTGAAGCACGATGCGCCGTTGCTGTTCCCTGACATCACCTACAGTTTCTACCCGGTCTATTGCCGCCTGTTCGGCATCGAGTACGAGGCCGTGCCGCTCGATCAGGCCATGCAAATCCGCGTTGCCGATTATCGCCGGCCGGCCGGCGGGCTCATCATCCCCAATCCGAACGCGCCGACGGGGATTGCGTTGTCGCGGGCCGAGATCGCTACCCTGCTGGAGCAACATCCTGACGCGCCCGTGGTGATCGACGAGGCCTATGTCGATTTCGGCGCCGAGACCGCGATTCCGCTGGTCGCCTCCCACCAAAACCTTCTGGTCGTTCAAACCATGTCCAAATCGCGCGCGCTGGCCGGGCTGAGGGTCGGCTATGCGATCGGCGACGCCGACCTGATCGAGGCGCTGACCCGGGTGAAGGACAGTTTCAACTCCTATCCGCTTGGCCGGCCCGCCCAGGCCGGCGCCATCGCCTCGCTGCAGGACGAAGGCCATTTTCAACAGAGCCGGGCTTCGCGTGATCGAAGGCCGCGA
Organism: uncultured Alphaproteobacteria bacterium; assembly: GCA_963706975.1. Taxonomy (GTDB): domain Bacteria; phylum Pseudomonadota; class Alphaproteobacteria; order Rhizobiales; family Xanthobacteraceae; genus Bradyrhizobium. The sequence continues at coordinate 61,583 of CAVPOL010000010.1, read as the reverse complement.
GCGGCTCACCCTCGGACTTCAGCGGCTTGGTTTCGACGTGCTGCCGTCCTCCGCCAATTTTGTCTTTGCACGTCATCCGGCACATGAAGGCGCTGCGCTGGCCGCAGCATTGCGGCAACGGGCGGTGATCGTCCGCCATTTTTCCGCTCCCCGCATCTCGGACTATCTGCGGATCACCGTGGGCACCGACGAGCAGATCGACCGGCTGTTGTCGGCGCTGTCGCATGATCCTGGGCAGCGAGCCTGCGGCAGCCTGACGGCGCCGGCTCGTTGTTGGTGGACGCCTACCACCCCTCCAGCACGATCTTGCCGCGCGATTTGCCGCTTTCCAGCAGCGCATGCGCCCGCTTGAGGTTGGCGGCGTTGATGGTGCCGAAGGTCTGGTCCAGCGTGGTGCGCAACACGCCCTTGTCGATGAGGTCGGCGACGTCGTTGAGCAGCATGTGCTGGCCGATCATGTCTGGCGTCTGGAACGATGAGCGCGTGAACATCGATTCCCAGTGGATCGAAATCGCCTTGCCCTTGAAGGCGCTGACGGTGAATTCCGGGGGATCGTCGATCAGGCCGAACTTGCCCTGCGGCGCCATCAAATCGGCGATCGCCTTGTAGTGCTGGTCGGTGAAGGTGAGGCTGGCGACGAGGCCACCGGCGGCAGTTTCAGCTGCTCGATCTGTTGCTTCATCGGTCTGGCGTGATCGATCACGGCATGGGCGCCGAGGTCAAGGCACCATTTCTGCGACTCGGGCCGGGTCGCGGTGGCGACGACGGTCAGACCGGTGAGGCGGCGCGCGAGCTGGATCAGGATCGAGCCGACCCCGCCGGCGCCGCCGATGATCAAAAGGGTGCGCGGATCGACGCTTTTGCCGGGTACGGCGCCGAGACGGTCGAACAGCAATTCCCAGGCGGTGATCGAGGTCAGGGGGAGGGCGGCGGCCTGCGCAAATGACAGCGTCTTCGGTTTCCTGCCGACGATGCGCTCATCGACCAGGTGAAATTCGGAATTGGTGCCCTGGCGCAGGATCGATCCGGCATAAAACACCTCGTCGCCCGGCTTGAACAGCGTGACATCGGGACCGACGGCGTCGACGATCCCGGCGGCGTCATAGCCAAGAATCTTGGTTTCGCCTTCCGGCGGTGCCGCGCGCTTGCGGACCTTGTAGTCGACCGGATTGGCCGAAATCAGCCTTCACGGCGACGCGGATGTCGCGGCCCCCGGGCTCGGGCCTGGCGGTCTCGAAATCGATCAATGAATTGGCATCGTCGATGGGAAGCGACTTCTGGTAGCCGACGGCCTTCATATGCGCGGTTCTCCCTGATGGCCGGCGGCAATACGCCGATTTGCCGCATTACCTGCTGGTTCATCCCGGGAATTGCAAGTATTCGGTCACGGTCCGGACGGCCTCGCTCGAATTCGGCCCGCGGATCCGGCCCGTATCCGGGCCCTGCCTCTGCCTTCTATTCGGCCGCCGGGGAGCCTATATTTGCCGGATCGATCCCAGGGAATTTCTTCATGATTGCTGCTCGCATCTTTTCGGCATTGTTCGTTCTGTTGGCTGCGGCCCCGGCAATGGCGCAGGACCGGCGCGTGCCGGCTTCCCCCGTGGAACTGAAACTGTCCTATGCGCCGATCGTGCAGCGGGTGCAGCCGGCCGTGGTCAACGTCTATGCCGCCAAGGTGGTGCAGAACCGCAATCCGCTGCTGGACGATCCGATCTTCCGCCGCTTCTTCGGCGTGCCCGGCCAGCAGCCGGAGCAGATGCAGCGCTCGCTGGGATCGGGCGTGATGGTGGATGCCTCCGGCCTGGTCGTGACCAACAACCACGTCATCGAGGGCGCCGACCAGGTCAAGATTTCGCTCTCCGACAAGCGCGAATTCGAGGCCGAGATCGTGCTCAAGGACAGCCGGACCGATCTCGCCGTGCTGCGCATCAAGGACAGCAAGGAGAAATTCGCGACGCTGGATTTCGCCAATTCCGACGAATTGCTGGTCGGCGACGTCGTGCTCGCGATCGGCAATCCCTTCGGCGTCGGCCAGACCGTGACCCACGGCATCGTCTCGGCGCTGGCGCGGACGCAAGTCGGCATCACCGACTACCAGTTCTTCATCCAGACCGATGCCGCCATCAACCCCGGCAATTCCGGCGGCGCGCTGGTCGACATGACCGGCAAGCTCGCCGGCGTCAACACCGCGATCTATCTCGCGCTCCGGCGGCTCGCAGGGGATCGGTTTTGCCATCCCCGCCAACATGGTGCGCGTCGTGGTCGCCTCCGCCAAGAGCGGCGGCAAGGCGGTGAAGCGGCCCTGGCTCGGCGCGCGCCTGCAGGCGGTGACGCCGGAGATCGCCGAGACGCTCGGCCTTCGCGTGCCCTCCGGCGCGCTGGTCGCCAATGTCACGCCCAATGGCCCCGCGGCGAAGGCCGGGTTGAAATTGTCCGACCTGATCGTCAGCATCGACGGCCAGACGGTCGACGATCCCAACGGATTTGACTATCGCTTTGCCACCCGTCCGCTCGGCGGCGCCGCGCAAATCGAGGTGCAGCGCGGCGGCAAGACGATGAAGCTCAACGTTGCCCTCGAGACCGCGCCCGACACCGGCCGCGACGAGATCGTGCTGACCTCGCGCTCGCCGTTCCAGGGCGCCAGGGTCGCCAATATCTCGCCGGCGGTCGCCGACGAGTTGCGGCTCGATGCGGACACCCAAGGCGTGGTGGTGACCGCATCTTGCCGACGGCGCCACCGCCGCCGGCGTCGGTTTTCAGAGGGGCGATATCATCGTGGCGGTCAACAACCAGAAAATAGCAAAAACCAGCGACCTCGAAAAAGCGACGCGCGAGGGCGCCCGGCTGTGGCGCATCATCGTGGTGCGCGGCGGCCAGAAGATCAACGTCACGCTCGGCGGATGAGCCCGAAGCGTCCAGGCGAGGCTACCAACCTGTTCGCGGCCGCAGGCATGGAGCAGGATGCGCCGCGGCCGCTGCCGGACCGGTTGCGTCCCAAAACCCTGTCCGACGTGGTCGGACAGGACCACATCCTCGGGCCCGACGGCGCGCTGACGCGGATGCTGGCGACGCGCACGCTGGGTTCGCTGATCTTCTGGGGCCCGCCCGGCACCGGCAAGACCACGGTGGCGCGGCTCCTGGCGGACGCCACCGAACTGCATTTCGAGCAGATTTCAGCGGTCTTTTCCGGCGTCGCCGACCTGAAAAAGGTGTTCGACGCCGCCCGCGCCCGGCGCGAGATGGGCAAGGGCACGCTGCTGTTCGTCGACGAGGTGCACAGGTTCAATCGCGCCCAGCAGGATTCCTTTCTGCCCGTGATGGAAGACGGCACCGTGGTGCTGGTCGGCGCCACCACCGAAAATCCCTCGTTCGAACTCAACGCCGCTCTGCTGTCGCGGGCGCGCGTGCTGGTGTTTCATTCGCTGGATGCCGCCGCGATCGAAAAACTGTTCGCCCATGCCGAGAAGATCGAGAGCAAGACGCTGCCGCTCGATGCCGAGGCCCGCGCCGTGCTGGTGCGGATGGCCGACGGCGACGGCCGCGCCGCGCTGACCCTGGCCGAAGAAGTCTGGCGCGCCGCACGCGCCAACGAAACCTTCAATGCGGAACAGTTGCAGGAGATCCTGCAGCGCCGCGCGCCGATTTACGACAAGTCGGCCGACGGCCATTACAATCTGATTTCGGCGCTGCATAAATCGGTGCGCGGCAGCGATCCCGATGCGGCGCTGTATTATCTCTGCCGCATGTTGGACGCCGGCGAGGATCCGCTGTTCCTGGCGCGGCGCGTGGTCCGCATGGCGGTGGAGGACATCGGACTCGCCGATCCGCAGGCGCTGGTGATCTGCAACGCCGCCAAGGATGCCTATGATTTCCTCGGCCATCCCGAAGGCGAACTCGCGATCGCGCAGGCCGTGATCTATCTCGCCACCGCGCCGAAATCCAACGCCGCCTACAAGGCCTTTGGCGCCGCGATGCGGGTGGCGAAGGAGGGCGGCTCATTGCTGCCGCCAAAACACATTTTGAACTCGCCGACCAAATTGATGAAGTCGGAAGGCTATGGCGGCGGCTACCAATACGACCACGACACGCCCGAAGCGTTTTCCGGCCAGGAGTACTTCCCGGACGCGCTGGGCCACCAGACGTTTTACGATCCGCCCGATCGCGGCTTCGAGCGCGAGATCAGGAAGCGGCTGGATTACTGGACGAAGTTGCGGAGGGAACGAGAAGGAGGCCGGCGCGAATGAGTGGTCTTCGCAACAATCGCACCCTGCGTTTCAAGCTGGCAGTTCGAGCCGCCGGATGGCTGGCGATGCTGCTGTCGATCCATCCGGCAGCGGCCGAAACCGTCGAGGTTGCGCCCGGCGTTCAGGTGACGAAGCGAACATATTCCGCGCCGCTCAACGAGCAGCCGTTCTTCGGATTTGTCGTCAAGGATGCCGCACAGCAGGCCGCGGACCGGAGTTTCGTGAAGGCCGTGATCGAGGCGGCGGGAACGCCGGAGAAGGCCTTCGATGAAACGACCAAGCGTGGATGGCGGGCGATCGCCGCAGGCAATGCTGCGGTAGCCGCCCAGCGGTTCAATCAGGCGTTCCTGCTGGCTCCTGAACAGAGCCGCGTCTACCATGGGTTCGCGGCGATCGCCCAAATTCGCTTCCGTGACCTCGATTTCGCCGAAGAGCTGTTCAGGATTGCGAGCAAGCAGCCGAATCCGCTGAAAACGCTCAACGCGGATTTTGGCCGGGCGCTTCTGATCGCCAAGCGGCCGCAGGACGCGCAACCGGTGCTGGAGCAGGCGGTCAAGGACGCTCCGGATTTCGGCGACGCATGGACAAATCTGGCCTGGGCCCGGCTGCAAAACGGCGACCCCGCTGCGGCCTGCGCCGCGGCGGACGAAGCCATCAGGCAACGCCCGTCGCGCAACGCCAACACCGACCTGATCGCCTTGCGTAACAGCGCGCAATGCAAGTGAGTGCTGGCTGCGATTTGCCCGTGGAACGGGGGAGGGGCCGGTTCGGCGGCCGCGCCTCCAATCCGCCTACTCGCGATCCTTCGCGCGCTTTCTCAATTCAGCAAGCGCGCGGCCGGCAAAGCGGCCGAGCTTGGTTGCGGTGGAGTTCGAGCTCGACGGCATGATCGGCGCGTCCCGCCTCGAAAGCGGCAAACCAGCGGCGGAAGCGAGCGAGCTCATCCGGCGACAGCTTGGCAACGGCCTCGGCGATTTCTTCGACTTTCATGCGGTCAATCATAGCGCCTTTTGGCTGCGCCGGGAGCGCGGCGGGTCGTCACGTCAGCTATTTTCCTGTCTTCACGAACTCCAGTATCTCATCTCAGCCGCTCATCCCCGGTGTTGATCGCATACACCTCCGACATGTGGCTGTGCTGCGGCAACATGGTCGCGCGCGGACATCCACCGGCTCCCTTGCAGGCAGCGTCTTTCAGCAGGTCAAAATCCCGGTGGAACGGGGAGGGTCCAGTTCGGCGGCCGCGATCATCAGCGGCAGTTTGGTTGCGAGCAAACCGCGGAGCGAGGATCGCTCGGCGTAAAGCGTGGGATCGGTGCCGAAATAGGCTTTTTCGGGTTCGCCGACCGTCTCCGCCGTCGGATTGTACAGTCCCGACACCATGATTGCGCCGGCCAATCCGCCACCCCCAACCTTGTGGAATTTCGGATGCGACACATAGCTCGAGACGTGCACCGCGCCCGCGGAGTGGCCCATCAGGTAAACGCGGGCCGGGTCGCCGCCGCGCGAGGCGGCGTTGTCGGCGACCCACTGCACCACATTGGCGAGATCCTCGGCGGCGGCCGGCCATGGCGATTGCGGGGCGAGCCGGTAGGTGGTGTTGACGCCGACAAAGCCGTTCTTCACCGCCCACAGCATGATGTTGTCGTAGAACGGGCTGGCGTTCGGTCCGCGTTTGTTGCCCGCGGTGAAGGCGCCGCCATGGACGAAGATCAGCACCGGGCGCTTTGAGTCCGCCGTCTCCGGCACGAAGACGTCGAGCAGGTTGCGGTCGGCGGGGCCGTATTTGACGTCGCGCTCGACCCGGACGCCCTGATAGGGCTCCTTTTGCTGCAGCGGCGCGTAAAGTGCGGCGGTCTTCGGCGGATCGATGACGCGGCCGAGTTCCTGCAATTTCGTTGCGATCTCCGCCGGCATCGGGCCTTGCTGCGCCGATGCCGCACTCGCGATCATGACCGCGGCCATGACCAAAGCCGATTTCATCATCGTCATCCCGGATGCCTCCCTTTATTCGCTTGTTTTGCCCAAGATGGCCGATCCGGCGCCAGATTGGTATCGATTTCGCCGTGACGATTCGGTGCTTTTGCGCTACCCAACGGCTTCATTCGGAGCCGCAACATCATGAGCCGTCGCGTCAAGAAACCATTGAAGCCCAAGGGCGATCGCCCGAAGGGCGCGCGGCCATACCGCGGCTCGGCCGCCGAACGGCCGCCGCATCGCCCGAGCGGCAAGCCGGCCGCGCGATTTGCGGCGTCGGCGCCGCGTACGCCAAAACCGCCGCCGTTCATTCCCGAGCCCGCAAAGGTCGTTCCCGAGCCGCCGCCGCTGCCGACCAAGGTGCAGACCGTGGTGGTGACCGCTGATGAAAACAACATGCGTGTCGACCGCTTTCTCGAGGCGCGTTTTCCCGGCCTGTCGTTCTCCCACATCCAGCGCATCGTCCGCAAAGGCGAGTTGCGCGTCAACGGCAAGCGCGCCGACAGCAAGGATCGCATCGAGGAGGGGCAGAGCATCCGCATTCCGCCGCTGAAACTCGATACGCCCAAGGTCGCGGGCGAACTTTCGGAAGCCGCCAACAAGACGCTCCAGGCGCTCAAGGACATGATCCTTTACGAGGACGCCGACGTCATGGTGCTGAACAAGCCGGCGGGGCTGGCGGTGCAGGGCGGCTCCGGCATCACCCGAAACGTCGACGACATGCTGGAAGTGATGCGCGACGCCAAGGGCCAGAAGCCACGGCTGGTGCACCGGCTCGACCGGGAAACCTCGGGCTGCCTGTTGATTGCCAAGACCCGCTTTGCCGCAACCGCCCTGACCGGATCGTTCCGCCATCGCTCGGCGCGAAAGATCTACTGGGCGCTGGTGGCCGGCGTTCCGAAGCCGAAGCAGGGCCGCATCTCGACCTATCTCGCCAAGGAAGAGAGCGAGGACGACACCATCATGGTGATCGCCAGGCATGGCGACGAGGGCGCCAGCCATGCCGTGACCTATTACGCGGTGGTGGAAACTTCAGCGCAGAAATTGGCCTGGGTGTCCCTGAAACCGGTCACCGGGCGGACGCATCAATTGCGCGCCCACATGGCCCATATCGGCCATCCCATCGTCGGCGATCCCAAATATTTCAACAAGGAAAACTGGGAATTGCCGGGCGGCCTGCAGAAGCGGCTGCATCTGCTGGCGCGGCGGATCGTGATCCCACATCCGCGCGGCGGCACCATCGATGCGTCGGCGCCGCTGCCGCCGCACATGCTGCAGTCCTGGAACCTGCTCGGCCTCGAAGCCGACCGCTTCGATCCGATCGAGAACGCGCCGGAGGAATGACGGGGCGTCGCGGCATCGATGCGCCGTTAGTCGATACGGTCTGAGCAGAGCAAGAACTGTCAAGGCGAGGTCGCACGGATCGGGTATCGTCCGGTCCAGCTACTCCAGCTCTGCGATCCGGGCCACCGGCATGCAAGAGGCTTTCGCATATGATCAGGAATCTGCATCGCACCGCGCTTCTCTTCGTTCTGTTTGGCGCGGCGACGTTCGTCAGTGTCGCCGCCAACGCGCAGACCCTCGCGCTGGTGGGAGGCAGGGTCTACCAATCGCCGGACGCCGCCCCGCTGCTGGATGCCGTCGTTCTGGCCTCCAATGGGACCATCACGGCGGTCGGCAGCCGCAGCGAAATCCAGCTGCCGCAGGATGCGCAGGTCATCGACTGCACCGGCAAGACCGTCGTTGCCGGCTTCTGGAACAGTCATGTCCATTTCACGCAGGCGGTATGGAAAAACGCGGCCAGCGCGCCGGTTGCCGCGCTCGAAAAACATATGCAGGAGATGCTGACACGGTGGGGTTTTACGACCGTGTGGGATCTTGGTTCCGACCCGAGCCAATCCTTGGCGCTGCGCCGCCGCATCAAGTCCGGTGAAATCGCCGGCCCCGATATCCTGCTTGCCGGGAGCATCTTGCCCAAGGGCGGTCATCCCGTTTATTTGCCTCCCGAAGCGCAGCTGCCGCAGGCCGCAACGCCGGAGGAGTCCGCGGGGATGACGCGCGGGGCGTTACGGAATAGGCCTTGACGGCATGAAGCTGTTCACTGGCTCGTTCATGGGCAGCAAACCCGTTGTGAACATGGACCCAGCCGTCGCCAAGGCCGCGGTCGATGTGGCGCATGCCGGGGGCAACCCGGTATTCGCCCATCCGCAGAACCATGTGGGCGTCGACACGGTGATCGCAGCCGGAGCCGACGTGCTCGCTCACACCGTCGCCGGAGCGCCGGTCTACAGCAGCGAACAACTCGCCCGCTTCAAGTCGCAGGGGATCGCATTGATTCCCACATTGTCGCTGTGGACCACCGTGGTGCTGGATCCCGGCGTGGCCGCCCGGCTGGTCGAGACCGGCGTCAACCAGCTCAAGGCATTTTCGGACAATGGTGGTCCGGTTCTGTTCGGCACCGACGTCGGCTTCACGACAATCTACGACACCTCGCTCGAATACGAACTGATGCGCCGGGCACTGTCGGAACGACAGGTGCTGGCTTCCCTGACGACCAACCCGGCTCGATATTTCAAGGCCGTGAAGAAGGGCAGGATCGAACCCGGGTTCGACGCCGATTTGGTCATTCTGGACGGCGACCCCATGGACGACATCCGCAACCTCGCCAAGGTCGCCACCACCATCCGGGCGGGCCGGACCATCTATCAGAGACCCTGACGGGGCACCCGCCGGCGTCGCTGCCGCCCGGATTCGGCAAAAACCGCTTCTCCAGGTCCATTCGTGGCCGCAGACACGTGCCGGTTGAAGCGCCCCGTCCGTTTCGTGCCAAACGGGCCATTTAACCATTTAACTGTATTCGAGAGCCCAGGCGCGGGTCGTTGCCCCGCACCCGCTACCGCAGCCCCGGCAAAGCCGATAGGATGGCGGGAATAATGCGAAGCCGCGCTCAAGCGGCCCTTTGAAGCCAACTCCAGTTCAGTCGCGAAATCCAGCCTGCCCCGATCCGCGTGCAATGTTGAGTAGAGAGTAAGATGTGGTTCTCCATCGTCGCGTGGATAGCGTTGCTGATTGCATCGGCATTTTTTGCAGGCGCTACACTCAACCTTGATCCGGCCCAGATCTCAATTCAGTTCAAGGCGTTGCCGGCTCCGCAGCGGTTCGCGCTCGCCGCGATCCTGTTCACCACGCTGTCGCTGATCGGATCGTCGATCTGGCAGTCCTGGAGCCTTGCGCGCCAGAACCGATGGTTGCGCGATCGTCTCAAGGGCCTCCGTCAGGGCACCCTGGCCGCGCACGAAACGCAGCAACAGTTCGACACGGCGGTCCAGCATCTCGTCCAGACCGATCCCGAAGACGCAATCGCCTCGCTTCAGAAAACGCTTGGCGAGACCGAGCAAAGGGCAGCCTTGCAGAAGAGCGGGAGCGACGCCGGCGATTTGCAGAGCCGGCTCGACGAGATCCGGCGTCGCCAGCAGGCACTCCGGGAGGTCATCGGTACCGTGGCCGAAAAGCGGCGGGTGATGGAGCCGCTATTCGGCGAACTGAAGGACCGGCTGCGTCAGCTCGACAGGTCGCTCACCAATCTCGAGACCGACGACAACAAGAACAGTCTTGCCGACCGCATGCTGGAACTGGAACGCGACGTCACGTCGGTCCACAGGCGCCAGGGCTTGCTGCCAGGAGACGCTGGCAACGCTGAACCGGTTCATGGAAGAAATGAACAAATCCCAGGCCGAGCTGGTGCCCCTGCGGGCACCGGAATCGGGCATCTATGCGCTGATCGCCGAACTGCGTTCACGTCACGAGCAGTTGACCGCGACTCTCGATGAACTCGAAACCCGTGGCGACGAAAAGCTCAGCGCGCGCGTGGAGGCGCTCTCCCGGGACAAACTCGAAGTCCAGCAACGCGTTGCACGCCTTGATGATTCCTTCCACATCCTGGATGCGATCCGGCTGGACTTCGAGGAACTCCGCCAACATCAGGCGCATCTGGAGCGTTCGCTGGCGGAGGTCGAGACCGATTCTGCGGGCAGAAGCCTCGTCGATCGCCAGAATGCGGTGAGCGATTTCATCATACAGTCGCGTCTGCGTCTGCGGAAGTTGCAGGAGTCGTCGGCGACGCTGAACCAGTTCAAGGAGGACCTGACGAGGTCGCAGGCCGAACTTGGGCCCCTGCAGGCACCGGTATTCGGGATCGAGGCCCTGATCGGGGACGTGAACGCAAGCCGCGACCTCCTGACCAAAACCCTCGGCGAGATCGAAATCAAGGGCGATCAGGAGCTCAGCTCGCGCGTGGAGACGCTCTCCAAAAGCAAACTCGAGGTCGATCAGAGAATTTCCCGCGTTTTCGAGAATTTCCAGAAGCTGGATTCGATGCGAAAGGATATCGGGGAGATATTCACCAGCATCAGAAGCACGCTGAACAGGATCGGTTGACGCGCATCTGCGACAGCTAGTTCCTGTATTGCGCCAAACCGCAATGAATTGTGCGGGCTCTCGACATCCAGAATCACCCAGCCGTCCGGGCCGTTCACGACAATGAAATTCAGCGTGACGGCGCGGTCCTGGTTGGCGAAGCCGGCGGCGACATAGGTCTTGTCGAATTGCTTGCGGACGATGGAGATCGAGACGGCGCCGAGCTTCCAGATCGCGCTCTGGACCAGGAAATCGTAAGGTTGGCCCTTCGACGAAATCCATGCGGCCCGCAGGCTGCGGTCGAAGAACTGGCGGGCGGTGGCGGCGTCGCGCGGCAGCCCGCTGGAAAGTTCGGAAGACCGGTCGCCATAATAGGCGTAGACGTTCATGACCAGCGATTCCGGCGAGCGGAACCCGGCCCTGAGCAGGGCCCGCGCCGGCGAGCGCGGTCAGGATCGCCGCAAACAGCGTTGCTGTCGCCGCCAGCTTTATTTGCATCGCGCCCTATCGTATTCTCGCCCGCGAAAACTAGCACTGGCCACGGAGGCCGGCAAACCGCATGCGTGAATTATTCGATGACGTGGCCGGAAAGTCCGGGCTCGATCCGGAGGAGGCGGTGCGCCGCACGACGCGCGGACCGCGCGCGGCAGCGTTTTTACGCGCATGCGCGGATTTGTCGAATCCGCGGATGGCTTTGCGATCACGCTGGACGACAAGCCGGTGCGCACGCCTTCAAAACGGGCGTTGACGGCGCCGACCCGGAAGATCGCCGAGGCCATCGCCGCCGAATGGGACGCGCAAAAGGAATTCATCGATCCCCTGACCATGCCGATGACCCGCTTCGCCAACAGCGTGGTCGATGGCGTGGTCGAGCGCGTCGACGCGGTCGCCGACGACGTCGCAAAATATCTCGGCTCGGATTTGTTGTTCTACCGCGCCGGCCATCCGGAGGCGCTGGTCGAACGGGAAGCCCGCCATTGGGATCCGGTGCTGTTCTGGGCGGCGGAGACGCTGGGCGCGCATTTCATCCTCGCCGAGGGCATTGTCCATGTCCGCCAGCCCGAGCCGGCGATTGCGGCGGCGCGTGACGCATTCCCGGCCGATCCCTGGCCGATCGCGGCGCTGCATGTGGTGACGACACTGACGGGCTCGGCGCTGCTGGCGCTGGCGCTGCTGCATGGCGTGCTCGATGCCGACCGGGTCTGGGCCGCCGCCCATGTCGACGAGGACTGGAACATCGAAAAATGGGGTGTGGACGAAGAGGTGGCGGCCCGCCGCGCCGCCCGGCTGATCGATTTCAGGGCCGCCGCCGGCATACTCCAGGCCTTGAATCCTCGCACCGGTTAACGAGAGGTTTACGCCGCTGGGCTAGCGTTTGCAGTCCAGCGAGACCGCCCGATGTCTGTTTCCGTCAACCCGATCCTTTCCGTCGTTGCCGTCCAGGGTGCTTCGCGCGACCTGACGCTGCAGCCGGGAACGGTGATCGACGCCACGGGTGCTGCAATTGCTGGCCGAAAATCTGGTGCGGATATCGATCGCGAATATCGTGATCGATGTGCTGTCGGAAGTGCCGCTGCAGGCGGGCCAGGCCCTGAAGCTTGCGGTATCCCAGAGCGAAGGCGGCATCCGGCTCGCCGTGGTCGGGCAGGGCGCCGGCGCAGCTACCGACAGCGTCACGCTGGCGCCGGGTGCGCGGGCCGATGCCGCGGCCAATCCCCAGCTCAACATCGCGCCGGCGAAGAACACACTGACTCCGCTGGAGAAGGTGGCGGTCTCGGTGGCCTCGCAGACCGCTGCCTCGAAGCAGGACGGTCTGGCGCCGCTGTTCGCCAATCTGGAGGCGGTCGCGGGCGCGAAGGCGCTGCCGCCGAACCTGCAGGCCGCGGTGACGCAATTGCTGGCGCAGCGGACCAGCCTCGACCCCCATCTCACCGGCGAGGCCGTGAAAAACGCCTTTCAGAAATCCGGGTTGTTTCTCGAGGCCTCGCTGGCGTCTGGACCGGCGGCGCCGGCCGGCGGCGCGCCCGACCTCAAGGCGGCGCTGATCGTGCTACGCCAGACCCTGCTGTCATCGCTCGGCGCAACAGCTGCGGCCGCCACCGATTCCGCAGCGGTGCCGCTCGCGACATCGACGCCGGCTCCTGTTCCAACTCCGGCTCCCTCCAGCTCCAGCTCCAGCTCCAGCTCCAGCTCACTTGCGCCCGGCAGCGACGGGCATGAAGTCCTGCTGCCGCAGGCGCGGCTGGCGGTCTCGGGCGATAGCCCCGGATTGAGTGGCGGCTCGCGCGTGGCGACCGGCGCCGCGTTGAACCTGTTGCTGGAGGGGGTGCAGGAGATCGGCAATCCCGCTGCCCCCAGGGCCGCGCTGCAGCCGCTGCCCAATGACGATGTCAGCTTCCATACCAACACCCCGCCGCCGCCGTTCCGCGGCGCGCAGCCGGCGGCGCAACCCATCGCCTTGCCGTCGCTCCCGCCGGACGCACCGCTCGCGACCGCGGCCCATCAATTGCTCGCCGATACCGATGCCGCGATCGCGCGCCAGACCCTGCTGCAGGTGGCCTCGCTGCCGGACCGCGTCGACAATGCGGCGGCGCGGATCGATCCGGCTGCGCCGCGATGGAATTTCGAAATCCCGTTCGTGACGCCGCAGGGAACGGCGATGGCGCAATTCGAGATCGCCCGCGATGGCGGCAACGAAGTCGAGGCCGCCAAACGGGTGTGGCGGGCGCGGTTCTCGCTCGACGTTGAACCGGCAGGCCCCGTGCATGCGCTGGTGTCGCTGACCGGCGACACCACGTCGGTGCGGATGTGGGCGGAACGGCCCGCGACCGCGGCGCAATTGCGCGCCGGCGCGGCACAGCTCAGCCAGGCGCTGGCAAGGCCGAGCTGCAACCGGGCGATATCGTGATCCGCGACGGCACCCCGCCGCAATCGAAACCCGCGCCCGCCGGGCATTTCCTGGATCGCGCGCTATGAGCGTGGACCTCAAGAGCCAGCTGGCGGTCGCGCTGCACTACGACAAGACCGGCGCGCCGCGCGTCGTCGCCAAGGGCAAGGGCTCGATCGGCGCCAGGATCGTCGAGGTCGCCAAGGCCCACGATATCCCGATCGAGGAGAACGAGGTGCTGGCGGGCGCGCTGTCCCATGTCGAGATCGGCGACGAAATTCCGGCAGAGCTCTACAAGGCAGTGGCGGAAGTGCTGGTGTTCGTGCTGCGGCTGTCGGGGCGCATTCGCTAGGCCGGCTCTTGCCGCGGTCAGGCCGCGGGCGCCGGACCGAAAAAGCCGACCATCTTCACCAGCCGTCCGTCCGGGCCGATTTCGCCAAAGTCGATCGAAATATCCCCCGCCGTTCCGTCGGCCCTCACCAGCCGCCACAGGAAACGCAGGACGTTGTGGTGCACGTCGATCCCGCTCATCAATTCGAGCCGGGCGCCGGGCCGTCCATTCCGGACTTTGGCGATATGGTCCAGCAGGGCGGTGCGCCCGGTGAGCTGGACGGTCGGGTCGACGTAGACAGCGTGTTCCGACCAGCATTGCTCCAACAGCGCTTGACGCGCTGCTGCATCCGCTTCATTCCACGCGTCAAAATATTGCCGTGTGACCGAGATTGTCTTGTCGGTGTTCATGACGGTTCCAGTCGATGCGCATACGCTCCGCAGTTTCGATCATGCCTTGGGCACGACGCAAGCAGTAATTGGAGACAAATTCTTGATCAATCGACGCCATGCTCTGCGGTTCCTTGCGGCTAGCGCGCTCATCCCCTCGCGCGCCCTGGCCAATGTCGCCTTTCAGCGCAGCGAAATCCGCGAGGATCTGGCGAAGCGATTTGCCGACGAGGGAACCTCCGGCACATTTGTCGGCTACAAGGTCGACGAATATCTCATCGTCGCCAGCGACAAGGAGCGGTCGGGCGAGCCGCAGCTGCCGGCCTCGACCTTCAAAATTCCGAATTCGATCATCGCGCTGGAGACCGGCGTGGTCGGCGATCCCGACAAGGATATTTTCAAGTGGGACGGTGTCGTCAGAAGCATCGAAGCCTGGAACAAGGACCACACGCTGCGCTCGGCGATCGCGGCTTCCGTCGTTCCGGTGTATCAGGAGATCGCGCGGCGCATCGGCGCGGAGCGAATGAAAAGGCATGTCGACCTGCTCGAATACGGCAACCGCGATATTGGCGGCGGCATCGACCAGTTCTGGCTTACCGGGAGCTTGCGCATCGACCCGGTCCAGCAGATCGATTTCGTCGACCGGCTGCGGCGCGGCACGCTCCGGTCTCGACGCGCAGCCAGCAACTGGTGCGCGATATCCTTCCCGTGACCAAAGCCGGCGATGCCGTGATCCGCGCCAAGACCGGTCTGTTGGGCGCCGAACTCGGAAAACCGTCGCTCGGGCTGGCTGGTGGGCTGGGCCGAGAAGGGCAGCGCCAATACCGTGTTCGCGCTCAACATCGACTGCCGCGAACCGCGGCATCAGGCCGCCCGCATGAAGCTGGCGCAGCAATGCCTTGGCGATATCGGCGCGATCTGAGATCATCGCCTAGGAGGAACGGGGATGACGGATTTGCCTGACCATGCTGCCCCGCGATCAACCGGCGAGATCGCGAGTTACCACGCTCACGTCTATTACGACCCGGCCGCGACCCGGCCGGAGGCCGAGCGGCTGCGCGACTGGATGGACCAGCGCTTTTCCGTCACGCTCGGCCGCTGGCATGACGCAAAAGTCGGTCCGCACGACCAGGCCATGTTCCAGGTCGCCTTCGCCGCGGAGTTTTTTGCAACGCTGGTGCCGTGGCTGATGCTCAACCACGGAAGCCTCAGCATTCTGGTGCATCCGAACACGTCAAATCCGCGCCGCGACCATCTGGCCGACCCGCTCTGGATCGGCCCGCCGCTGGCCCTGCATGGCGACAAACTGCCGGAGCACGCGGAGATGGAGCCGGCGCCGGCGCCGAACACGCGACCGGTGCTGCAGCCGTAGCAAGTGCGGTAGGAAGAAGCAGCACGACGATCTAACAGCGTCATTGCGAGGAGCCCTTGCGACGAAGCAATCCATCTTGCCGCGCAAGGAAAGAATGGATTGTTTCGCGGAGCCTGTCATCGGGCGGCGCTTCGCGCCGACCCGTTGGCTCGCAATGACGGCTTGAAACGCCGTCGCGCTCGAATTAATCCTACCCCAGCTTCAACAGCGCCTGCAAAAATTCGCTCACTGCCTTGCGCGCGGCTTCCGCGGTGGCGGGATTGCCGCCGACATGCGGGTTGAGCTCGATGCAGGCGTCCTTGTAGCTGAACGGCGCCTTGGTGTCCGAATTCATCAAGACGCCGCCGTCGCCCTCCCTGAGGTGGCAGTTGCGCGCGGTCTGGGCGTTGGCGGCAACCGCCCGGTGGAGAGGCCGAGCAGGCCGGCGTCGAAGCCGTGTGCTGAATCCGGATACTCCGTGAGTACCACATCGCGTTTCGCCTCCTGCAGGCGCTGCAGATAGGCCTTGCAGCTCTCGACCGGATTGTAATCGTCAGGGGTGCCGTGGAAAATCCGGATCGGGCGGGCGGCGACCTCGGTGTCGGTGGCGTAGCTGGTCGAACAGTCCGGATAGAACGGAATATAAGCCGCGAACTGCGCGCCGGATTTGTTCCAGAGTTTGTGGAAGCGCTCGAGGCTGGCGTAGAGCACGGCCTGGCCGCCGCGCGAAAATCCCATCAGCACGATTCGATCAGGATCGACCCGCGGATGTTTGGCGAGAATTTCGAGCGAGCGATAAATATCGATGATGAAATTAAGCCGGCCGAGCAGCGCCTGGTTCTGGTTGACGTTGGTGAGCCCGCGGCCGCTAAGCCATCGATCACGAAGGTAGAAATGCCCATGGAGTTGAACTGATGCGTCCAGGCTTCGATGGTGGGAGGCACGCCGCCGGATCCATGCATCAGGATCACGACGGGGAGGCGGCCGGTGCCTTGCGCAATTCGAAACGCACCGGCGACCGTGACCGCCTTGCCATTGGGGTCGCCGGTCAGGAATTGCTGGTCTGAAATGGTCAGCGAGGGGATGGCGTGGATCTCGACCCGCGCCGCGACTTGCTTTGGCAGCGACTGCGCGCTGGTTTCGATGCCCGCGACCAGCACGGCGATATAAGAAATCGAGATGGCCACGATGGCGCGCATGCCGGTTCGCATCGGTCTCTCCCGTCGTTTTATTGTGCCGCAGGCGGCTTTGGGCAACTAGAACAAGCGGTGATTGGGCTGTCAATTCATCCCCGGCGGGCGGCTAACCCGCCCGCAACGGCGTTTCCCGTCCGCAGATAGCCGTGCTAGAACGCCCTGAAATCTCACGGCAATTGCGGGCGGACGCACATGAAGGACATCCTGGACACCCTCGAGGAACGGCGCGCGGGGGCAAAGCTCGGCGGCGGCGAGAAGCGCATCGAGGCGCAGCATGCCCGCGGCAAGCTGACGGCGCGGGAGCGCATCGAGCTTCTGCTCGACAAGGGCAGTTTTGAGGAATTCGACATGTTCGTCGAGCACCGCTCGGTCGAATTCGGCATGGAGAAGACGAAGGTGCCGGGCGACGGCGTCGTCACCGGCTGGGGCACCGTCAACGGCCGCAAGACGTTTGTCTTCGCCAAGGATTTTACCGTGTTCGGCGGTTCGCTGTCGGAAACCCACGCGCAAAAAATCGTAAAAATCCAGGACATGGCGATGAAGGCGAGGGCGCCGATCATCGGGCTCTACGACGCCGGCGGCGCGCGCATCCAGGAGGGCGTCGCGGCACTCGCGGGCTATTCCTACGTGTTCCGCCGCAACGTCATTGCGTCAGGCGTGATCCCGCAGATCTCCGTGATCATGGGGCCGTGCGCCGGCGGCGACGTCTATTCGCCGGCGATGACCGATTTCATCTTCATGGTCAAGAACACCAGCTACATGTTCGTCACCGGTCCCGACGTGGTGAAGACGGTCACCAACGAGGTGGTGACGGCCGAAGAACTCGGCGGCGCCAGCGTGCACGCGACGCGCTCCTCGATCGCCGACGGCGCGTTCGAGAACGACGTCGAGACGCTGCTGCAAATGCGCCGGCTGATCGACTTTCTGCCCAGCAACAACACCGACGGCGTGCCGGAATGGCCGAGTTTTGACGACATCGAACGCGTCGACATGTCGCTGGACACGCTGATCCCCGACAATCCGAACAAGCCCTACGACATGAAGGAACTGATCCTCAAGGTCGTGGACGAGGGCGACTTCTTCGAAATTTCCGAGACCTTTGCGAAAAACATCGTCACCGGTTTTGGCCGCATCGCCGGCCGCACCGTCGGTTTTGTCGCCAACCAGCCGATGGTGCTGGCCGGCGTGCTCGACTGCGACGCCTCGCGCAAGGCCGCGCGCTTTGTCCGGTTCTGCGACGCCTTCAACATCCCGATCGTCACCTTCGTCGATGTGCCCGGCTTTTTGCCCGGCACCGCGCAGGAATATGGCGGGCTGATAAAACACGGCGCCAAACTGCTGTTCGCGTTTTCGCAGGCCACGGTGCCGCTGGTTACCGTGATCACGCGAAAAGCCTATGGCGGCGCGTTCGACGTGATGGCGTCGAAGGAAATCGGCGCCGACATGAACTACGCCTGGCCGACGGCCCAGATCGCCGTGATGGGCGCCAAGGGCGCGGTCGAAATCATTTTTCGAGGCGACATCGGCGACGCCGAAAAGATCACCGCGCGGACCAAGGGATACGAAGACCGCTTTCTGTCCCCCTTCATCGCCGCCGAGCGCGGCTATATCGACGACGTCATCATGCCGCATTCGACGCGGCGAAGGATCGCGCGGGCGCTGGCGATGCTGCGGGACAAGAAGGTCGAGATACCGATGAAGAAGCACGACAATTTGCCGTTGTAGAGGGAAGGAATTAGCTTTCGACCGCCGCACAAAATCACGTGGCATCCGTAACCATGTCCACTCTGTTCGCCTTCCTCCATCACCTCTGTGCCTTCACGCTGGTCGCCGCCGTCGCGGTCGAGTTCACGCTGATCCGCGGCGAGCTGACGCTGGCGTCGGCGCGAAAACTGCTGGCGACGGATACGGTGCTCGGCATTGCCGCCGGTGCGCTCTTGGTGATCGGCTTGCTGCGGGTGTTTTTCTTCGAGAAGGGGTCGGAGTATTATTTCCACAGCCACGCCTTCATGGCGAAGTTTTCGATTTTCATCGCGATCGGGCTGCTGTCGATCGTGCCGACCCGGGAGTTTTCGTCGTGGCGCGGCGCGTTGCGGGCGGGGCAGGTGCCGGCGGTGGATGCGACGCGGCTGGAATTGATCCGCAAGCTTCTGCAGGGCGAGTTGCTGGCGATCGGCCTGATCCTGCTGTGCGCGGCGATTATGGCGCGCGGCGGCTGGGTTTAGGGTATGATGTGTCCGTCATTCCGGGGCGCGCGTGAGCCGCGAACCCGGAATCTTAAACGTAACCATCTCCGGATTCCGGGTTCATCGCTGCGCGATGCGCCGGAATGACGAGGGAAATTGATTTGCAGGGGAGCCCGCCCATGCCCAAAGCCTGTTTTGTCGTCCGCGCCACCGTCGCCGATCCCGCCAAGCGCAAGGCGTTCGATGAGTGGTATCAGAAGGAACATCTGCCCGATGCTACCAAGGCGTTCGGCATCAGCAAGGCGCGGCGGTTCTGGAGCGCGAGCGATCCCGCGCTGCATCTGGCGATGTACGAGTTTCCGGACCAGGCCGCGCTGGAGCGCGCCACCGGCGGCGATGCGCTAAAACCGCTGGTCGCCGAATTCGACCGCTGCTGGCCGGACGTCACCCGCACCCGCGAGGTGCTGGTGCTGGCGGAGGAGGTTGGGGCATAGCAGCGTCGGCGCCGTCGTCCCGGGGTCAGCCTGCGGCTCCAACGTCCCTTACTTCATCCCCATGCAATTGGCATAAAACGTCGTGGTCGCCGGCCAGTCCGAAAACATGGCGCGGATGCCGACCTGCTGCGCCAGCACATCCAGCACCGTCAGTGTGTCGCCGTCGCGGTCGACCGCGGCCTTGATCGATTTGTGATAGAAGCCGCCGCCCCGGTCGAGCGGGCCGTCGCGCTCCAGCGACCATCCGATCAAATCGAGGCCCGCGGCTTTTGCGGCTTTGGCGTATTCCGACGGCACGATCTCGCTTTTTTCGTTCAGCGCCAGCATCAGATGGATCGGCGGCCCCAGGATTTTCACGCCGGCCGCCTTCAGTTCCGCCATCGAAGGCTTCCAGGTCTCGGGTTTTGCCGCGTCGAGGCCCCGCTCGTAGCGGTCTTCGAGATACACCGCCTGCGCCGCAAAATCCGGCGCGGTCTTCACCCAATGGAGAATGTCGGCAAGGCTGAAACTCTGGGCGAACACGTCAGCGGCGGGAATGCCCGCGGCCCTGTAGGCGTCGAGCATTTGCGAGGCGTATTTTTCCTGGCTGTAGTCGCCGTCGAACGGCATCACGACCTCGGGCGCTTTCAGTTCCGGCGTGAATTTGGCGCCGAGGCTTTTTATCAAGGCGATGCTCTCGTCATGCGTCATCAGCGTGCCGGAGTTGGCGTAGAGGTCGGTGCGCCAGCGCGGCGTGCCGTTCTGGTATTCGGCGGCGGTGATGGCGTTCGGATTAAAACCGTCCATCTTGGCGGTGAGCGTCCTGAACTCGGCCAGCGTGATGTCGCTGGTGCAGCATCTTGCGGACGCCTTGCGGCCGGTGGCGGGATTGGCCGGGATGAACGGCATGCGTGCATTTGGCGGCAAGCGCGGGCACCGACAGGATGTTGGTGGTGGTGTGCAGGTCGCATTGCGAATGCCGGCACACCAGTTGCCGGTCTTTTGTAAACGTCACGTCGCATTCGATCACGCCGGCGCCCATCCGCGCCGCCGCGATGTAGGATTCCCGGCTATGCTCGGGAAACTGCATCGCAGCACCGCGGTGGCCGATGGAAAAGCCTGATCTTGCGGAACGGCCCGGTGCACTGGCTGAGCTTCTGCTTCAGCGGTCCGTTCTTCATCCTGTCGACCAGATAAAACGGCCGCGGGCCGATCTGAGCTTCGGCCGGCAGCGTCGGGCCTTGCGCGAGTGCGGGAGCGATGAAGGCGAGGCCCAGCAGCGCTGACAGCAACGCGGAACGATGACGGGTCGGCATGGTCGTTACCTTCAGATGAAATACGCGGTCGGATATCAGCATAGCATTGTGACGGTTGAGTGGGGGCATTGCTCCATCTTGCTCGTCGTCCCTGCGAACGCAGGGGATCCATAATCACCGGCGCTGATGGTCGACCACCGGCTCTTGGCTGAGCGGCCGCGGCGTATGGGTTCCTGCGTTCGCGGGAACGACGCGCATGGTTCAGCGAGCATTCATCTCGCCGCGATCAAACTCTTCTCGCATCACTCCAGGATTGCCGCATCGAGGAGATGTCATGGAACGCCGCCATTTTCTGAAACTCGCCTTTGGATTTGCCGCCGGCGCAGCGGCGCTGGCCGCGAGCGCGCAAGCCGCGCCGCTGATGCCGCAACCGATCACCGGCCAGCAACCGCCGCAGCCAAGCGATGGAGATGCCCATCCCGCGGTCGCCACCGGCGACGAGGTCGATCGCCTCACGCCCGAAGAGGTGCGCTGGGGCCGCGGGCGCGGCCATCATCGCGGCTGGGGCCGTGGCTGGGGCCGGCGTCGTTGGGGCTGGCGCCGTCGCCACTGGGGTTGGCGCAGGCGGCACTGGGGCTGGCGCCGCCGCCATTGGGGCTGGCACCGCCGCCGCCGCCGGTACTGGCGTCGCCGGTACTGGCGCCGCCGCTACTGGTAGGGCGCACATCATCCAGCCGCGGGGGGACGGAATTTCCGTCCTCCCGATTCCGCGACCGCACGACAAACGGCACAAAAAACCCCGCATCAAGCGGGGTTTTGCCGTCACTGGTTGCGCCGCGATCAGACCGGACGGCAGCGTCCGTAGGCCCAGACAAAGCCATAGGGACAGATGCGCCCGCGCGGCGCCACCACGACGGGAGCCGGCCGGTACACGACCGGCGGTCGCACCACCACGACCGGGGCCGGTCGCACCACCACGGCATTGCGAACGCAGCCGCCATAGGGACCGCGGTGCCAGCCGGGGCCGCATCCGCCGCGCGGCATTGGCGCTGGCGCCGAAGCCCGCGACCGTGGTCGCAACAACGGCGGCTGCAATCAGGAACTTCATGTCTTCTCCCTCCAATAAGGCCGCATGGCCGCGGCGCCGGACCGGATTCGGCCGGTTCGATTCGAAACACTGAACGATTCCAGCACCTCGAACAATTGTGCGACCTTAATTTGGCGACCTGAACGCGGCATGAATGCTGAGGTCCGGACGATCAGTCCGGCGTAACGCCGAACAGTGCCGCGAATCGTTTTTCGCCGGTCCGGGAAAATTTGACGACGCGGCTGCCGGGCGAGGGATCGCGGGCGGCCCAGTTCAGTTCGGTGAACCGCGTCATGATCGCAGCCCCCAGCGTGCCCGCCAGATGATGGCGCCGCTCGCTCCAGTCGAGGCAGGCCTTGCACACCGGGCGGCGCGGATGGGCCAGCGTGTCGGCCGATATCTGCAGCGCGCTTCGCCATGAAGCGCTCGCCCTCGGCGGTGAGTTCGATCGCCTGCTTGCTCTGGCGCACCAGGCTCTGCTGTTTCAGGCTGTCGAGCATCTGCACGCCGAGATCGCCGGCGAGATGGTCGTAGCAGATCCGCGCGCGGCGCAGCGCCGGATCCTTCGGCCCGGTGCGCACGCGCATGTGGCCGGCGCGCGCGGCAAGTCCCGCGAGGCCTTCGAGCACGCCGGCGACATCGGGGTCGCTGAGCCGGTAATAGCGGTGGCGGCCCTGCTTCTCCTGCTCGATCAGCCCGCCGGTTTCCAGTTTCGAGAGATGCGAACTCGCGGTCTGCGGCGTGATGCCGGCCTGGTGCGCCAGCTCGCTCGCGGTCAGCGCGCGGCCGGTCATCAGCGCTGTCAGCATGTTGGCGCGCGCGGGATCGCCGACCAGGGCTGCGACCATCGCGATGTCAGGACCTGCTTTCATAGTTCGATGCTAGACGAAGCATCGACGTCGATCAAGGATATATGTTTGCGGATCTGAGTTCACATGCCCGAACTCGTCATTGCGAGGAGCGAAGCGACGAAGCAATCCAGCTTTCTCTGTGGCAAGCTGGATTGCTTCGCTGCGCTCGCAATGACGGCTGCAAAACATTGGAGATTCACGTGACCATTACCGTTTTCATCCGCTACCAGCTCGATCCGTTCAAGCGCGCGATGTTCGAGCAATATTCGAAAAACTGGCTCACCATCATCCCGAAATGCGGCGGCGATCTGGTCGGGCTACTGGATGCCGCATGAGGGCACCAACAACATCGCCTTCGCGCTGATCTCGTTCGAAAGCCTGGCCGCCTATGAAAGTTATCGCGCGCGGCTGCGCGCCGACAGCGAAGGCATGGCCAACTTCAATTTTGCGGAAGAGCACAAATTCATCCTTGCGGAGGAGCGGACGTTTTTGCGAAAGGTGAATTGTAGGTCGTCCCGACGCGCAAGGAGCGCGCAATATGATTGCGGTGATTTTCGAAGTCTGGCCAAAGCCGGAGCACCGGCAGGAATATTTTGACCTCGCCGCGGAGCTGAGGCCGCTGCTGCAAACCATCGATGGTTTATTTCGGTCGAGCGGTTCGAGAGCCTGACCGAAAAAGGCAAGATCTTGTCGCTGTCGTTCTTCCGCGATGAAGACGCCGTCGAGGCCTGGCGCAACATGCCGGGCCACCGCAAGACCCAGGGCAAGGGCCGCGCGAAAATCTTCGAAAATTACCGGCTGCGGATTGCAGGCGTGATCCGCGACTACGGCATGAACGAGCGCGAGCAGGCGCCAAGGGACAGCCGCGCCGTGCACGAGGCCCGTTAGCTGCGGGCGCGGGCGTGATAACGTTGGTATGGTTGAAGCTCGCCATGCCCGGGCTTGACCCGGCATCCACGTTCTTACTTCATCTCAGCAAGAAGGGCGTGGATGGCCGGGTCAAGCCTGGCCATGACGAAAATGAAAAACAAATGGGAGCAACGATGCCGGTCACGACTTCAGACAAGCGCGCGACGTTCAGGAAAATGCACGAATCCGGATGTTTCATCATTCCCAACCCGTTCGACGTCGGCAGCGCCAAGGCGCTGCAGCATCTCGGCTTCAAGGCGCTGGCTTCGACCAGCGCGGGTTTTGCCTGGACCATCGGCAAATCCGACAACCGCGTCACGCTCGACGACATGTGCGCGCATCTCACCGCGATCTGCGCGGCGGTCGATCTGCCCGTCAATGCCGATTTCGAGGGTGGCTTTGCGATCGAGCCGGCAAGGTCGGCGCCAATGTCGCGCGCGGGGTCAAGACCGGCGTGGCCGGGCTGTCGATCGAGGATTTCACCCTCGATTCCCCAAAATCGCTGTTTGACCGCATACTCGCGATCGAGCGGATCAAGGCGGCGCGGGCTGCGATCGATGCCGACAACAGCGGCGTGCTGCTGACCGGCCGCTGCGAGGGATTTCTGGTTGGGCAAGCCGATCTCGCGATGGTGATCGAGCGGCTGCAGGCTTATTCCGAAGCCGGCGCCGATTGCCTCTATGCGCCGGGCATCAAGACCAGGGAGCAGATTTCGGCGGTGGTGAAGGCGGTGCATCCGAAGCCGGTCAACCTTTTGATCGGCGCCTCCGGCCCTGAGCCTTAGCGAGGCCGCCGATCTCGGCGTCCGCCGCATCAGCGTCGGCGGTTCGCTGGCGCGCGCGGCGTGGGGCGGCTTCATGCGGTCGGCAAAGGAGATGGCGGAGAAGGGGACGTTCACCGAACTCGGCCAGCGGCTATCCCGGCGGCGACCTGAACAAGATGTTCGGCTGACGAACACGCACATAAAACCGCGGCGGGCAAATGCTATGCCCGGCGCGGCGAATTGTTTTCAGATCCAGGACCAGTCCGTTACTTGCTGGCGGGGTTGGCCGGCGGGCTGGCTGATCGATCAACTTCGGCGCCCGTCGGTGCCGGTGCCGGCGGCCCCTGCGGTCGCGCCGGTGCTGCGCCGGTCGTCATGCCGGGCTCGGTGTTGGTCCGGGGGTCACGTCACGCATGCCGGTAGGGGCCGCGGGTGGCGAGTTCGGTGGTATTCTGCGCGGTCGAGGTCGTCGGCGTTGTTCCGGCCTGGTTCACGAGGTGTTGTTGAGGCCGTAGAAAACCATGCCGAGCACCACGGCGATGGCGATGGCGAACATCGCGACCTTGCCGCTGCTGGCGGGACCCTCGGCGAGTTCGGGATCGGCCTGGAGCTCGCTCTCAAGGCGGGCCTGGCGACGAATCTCGTCGTCGGTCGGGTTGGAGCGATAGGGATCGTCCGGATTGTAGGCCATGGAAAGTTCTCCCGTTAGCCCCGCGACAACCTCCGGGAGCGGCGAGGGTTCCGGGAACCCGCAACTTTCCGGCTGTTCAGAATGGACCACCCGGGTTCCATGACAACGGTATCTTCGGCTGGGGCTCCGCCCAGCCCAGCCGGGAGCCATGTGCCCAGCCGGAGCCAAGTGTCGAAGGCTACCGGTTGACGCTTCACCGACCGCCCTCCGCCTTCTTCTCGGCGTCCCGCGCCCGATCCTCCCAAGCCTTGGCCATCTTCAGCAAAATCTCGCGGTCGCTTGCGTTCATCGATTGCGCCATGCGGATACAATCCGCCGCATATTCCCGGTACGTTCTCGCGTCTTTCATGGTGTCGCCTCCAGCTTTGCCGGAGGAAAACGCCCGATGGCGTGCCGCTGTTCGGCGTGATTTCATGATCGTGACCGCAGAATTTCGGGAACAAAATCGCTCGTTGCGAAATTACGAAGGAAATGGGGTCTTCGTCGATGTCGTCAGCCGACGAATATTACGAGTATGTCGAGCAGTGCATCACGCTGGCCTCGGTGTGCGTACATCCCGGGGACAAGGCGCGCCTGTTGCAAATGGCAAAGGCATGGCGGGAATTGGCCGAAAAGCTGGATGCCAGCCAGAATAGCCCCGTAGAGGACTCCGCCGCATTCCAACCGCGCCGTGCCGCGCGGCACATTGCCGATCCTGGAAATGATGGGGCCGTCTCGCCGGGTCTGATTTGCAACAGCCCTGTTTTCATCCTGTTCAGAGCTGAACCCGGCACGTAAGTTCCGCAAAACCATATCCACGAGGCTGCGATGTGGGCCCTGCCGCCAGGCGATACCGTCCTTGCATGCGCTGTTGCTGGTGGCGATGGCGGCGCAGGCCATGACGGCGGCACTCGCCGCGGGAAGGCGCAGCATGGACTGGGCCGGCGTCTGCATGCTCGGCTGCATCACGGCGCTTGGCGGCGGCACGATCCGCGACGTCCTGCTCGGCCACTATCCGCTGGTCTGGGTCCAAAACACCCGTCCTTTCTGCTGCTGACGGCGGGCGCGGCCGCTGCCACCATCCTGATCGCCCGCGTGGTGCATCGGCTGAACGCGGCGTTTCTGGTGCTCGACGCCATCGGCCTGGTGGTCCTCACCATGGCCGGCTGTGACGTCGCGGCGCAGGTCGATCCTGCGATGCCGCTGCTGATCGTGGTGGTGGCGGGGATGATCACCGGCTGCGCCGGCGGCGTGCTCCGCGACATTCTCTGCAACGACGTCCCGCTGTTGTTTCGCGCCGAACTCTACGCCAGCATCTCGATCGTCACCGGGCTGTTTTACTACGTCGGCATTCGGCAAGCAGCTCAATCCGATGTGTTGACAGCGCTGACCTTCGTGCTCGGGCTTGACGTTGCGCCTGCTGGCGATCCGCTACAGGTGGGAAATGCCGAAATTCATTTTCAGCGAGGACAAAAGGCCCGGTAGGCATCAATCACCTGCGCCGCGCCTTCGGCCAGGGCAGTTCGCGCCGACGATGTCGACCGCAATGCACAAAAGCGCAACGCCGTCGCATGAATGCGCTCGCATCGCGCAATCTGGCGCCGCGGCGAGGGCGTCACGTCGTTTCGCGGGAAAGCCTTCTGGCGACACAACCCGAAAACCCTGACCGGGCGCACCGGCACGAAATTGCGATCTTTGGACGCGGGGCTCCAATGCGGAGATTTGTGGTGCGCTATCAGCGGAAAGCGACATAGACTGGTTCTAACCTGAGGATAATGACTGGCTAAAAAGCCCCAGGCGCTTGGCGGCTCAAAGAGGGTGGTAATGGGAATCAACCAAGGTCCGATCAGTCTCGATCAGAAATACACCCAAGGCTCCGGCCACGTTTTCATGACGGGCATCCAGGCGCTGGTCCGCCTGCCGATGGCCCAGATCCGCCGCGACCGCGCCGCCGGCCTCAACACCGCGGGGTTCGTCACGGGATACCGGGGTTCGCCGCTCGGCGGCTATGACCAGCAACTATTCGCCGCGCGAAAACATCTCGAGCAGTACAACGTCAAATTCCAGCCCGGCGTGAACGAGGACCTGGCGGCCACCGCGATCTGGGGCTCGCAGCAGCTCAATCTGTCGAAGGGCGCCCGCCATGACGGCGTGGTCGGCATCTGGTACGGCAAGGGCCCCGGCGTCGACCGCTGCGGCGACGTGTTCCGGCACGGCAATGCCGCCGGCTCGGCGAAAAACGGCGGCGTGCTGTGCCTGGCCGGCGACGACCACGGCGCAAAATCCTCCACCGTGCCGCATCAGTCCGACCATGCCTTCATCTCCGCGCTGATGCCGTATCTCTACCCTTCCAGCATCCATGAAATGATCGAGATGGGCCTGCTCGGGTATCGCGATGTCGCGATACTCCGGCTGCTGGGTCGGCATGAAGGTGATCACCGAGACCGTGGAGACCACGGCCGAGATCGATCTATCCGACGAACTAAAACCCTTCATCATTCCGACCGATTTCGAGATGCCGCCCGGCGGCCTCAATCTGCGCTGGCCCGACGACCGCTACGACCAGGACCGCCGCCTGCAGGACTACAAGGGTTTTGCGGCGATCGCCTTTGCCCGCGCCAACAAGGTCAACCGCATCACCATGGATTCGCCGAACGCCCGGTTCGGCATTATGGCGTCCGGCAAGAGCTACGAGGATATCCGGCAGGCGCTGCGCGAACTCGGCGTCACCCCGGAAGTGGCGGCCAAGATCGGGCTCAGGCTTTACAAGATCGGCATGCCCTGGCCGCTGGAGCCGCAGGGCGTGCGCGAATTCGCCCAGTCGGCCTCGAAGAGATATTCATCGTCGAGGAGCGGCGCGAGATCGTCGAGAACCAGGTCAAGCAGGAGCTGTTCAACTGCACGAACGTCCGCCCGCGCATCGTCGGCAAGATGGATGAACACGACAAGCGCTTTCTGCCGTTCGCCGAGGAACTCAGCGTCGCATCGCTCGCCAGTTCGCTCACCGAACGCCTGCTTCGTCTCAACCTCAATCCCGAAATCGCCGCGATGCTGCGCGCAAAGGCCGACTGGTTCAACGGCCGCCTTGCCAGCCAGATGCAGCCGGCGTCGCCGATCTCCCGCACGCCGTATTTCTGCTCGGGCTGCCCGCACAACACATCGACCAAAGTGCCCGAGGGCAGCCGCGCCTTTGCCGGCATCGGCTGCCACTTCATGGCGATCTGGATGGACCGCAACACCGAGACCTTCACCCATATGGGCGGCGAGGGCGTGCCGTGGGTCGGCGTCGCCCCCTTCACCGACGAAAAGCACGTGTTCGCCAATCTCGGCGACGGCACCTATTTCCATTCCGGCAGCCTCGCGATCCGACAGGCGGTCGCCTCCGGCGCCAACATCACCTACAAGATCCTCTATAACGATGCGACCGCGATGACCGGCGGCCAGCATGTCGATGGCGACCTGTCGCCGCAGCAGATCACCTTCCAGCTGCACTCCGAAGGCATCCGCGAAATCTATCTCGTCTCGGAAAATCCCGATGCCTATCCCGCTGCCGAGATCGCGCCGGGCACCAAGACCGCGCATCGCGACGAACTCGACGCCGTCCAGAAGAAGCTGCGCGAGGTCAAGGGCGCCTCCGCCATCGTGTTCGTGCAGACCTGCGCCGCCGAAAAACGCCGCCGCCGCAAGCGCGGCACCATGGAAGATCCGGCGCGCCGCGTCATTGATCAATCCCGCCGTCTGCGAAGGCTGCGGCGATTGTTCGGTGCAGTCGAACTGCATCTCGGTGGAGCCGCTGGAGACCGAGCTTGGCCGCAAGCGCACCATCAATCAATCGACCTGCAACAAGGACTATTCCTGCGTAAAGGGCTTTTGCCCGTCCTTCGTCACCGTCGACGGCGGCAAGCTGCGCAAGCGCGCGCCGGCCGGTGTCGGCGATATCGGCGATCTGCCGGAGCCCTGCGTCACGGCCGACGCTGGAGCGGCCCTACAACGTCGCCGTCGGCGGCGTCGGCGGCACCGGCGTGCTCACCATCGGCGCGCTGCTCGGCATGGCCGCGCATATCGAGGGCAAGGCCAGCATGATTCTGGACATGTCCGGCCTCGCGCAAAAGGGCGGCGCGGTGCTGAGCCATGTCCGGCTTTCCGAACATACCGCCGATGTCACCTGTTCGCGCATCGTCACCGGCACCGCCGATCTCGTGATCGCCGCCGACGAAGTGGTGGCGGCGGCGAAGGAAACCATGACGCTGTGCGAGTCCGGCCGCACCTTTGGCGTCATCAACACCCACCTCATTCCGATCGCCGATTTCATCCTCAATCGCGACTTCAATTTCCAGGCCCGCAAGGTCAATCACGTGCTGGAAACGGCGCTGCGCAAGGACTCCTCGTTCTTCGATTTCACAAAGCCCGCCGAAGTGCTGCTCGGCGATTCCATCGCCACCAACATGATGATGATGGGCTTATGCCTATCAGAAGGGCATGCTGCCGCTGTCGGCCAAGGCGATCGAGCAGGCGATCGAGGTCAACGGCGTCGCCGATCAAGATGAACACCCAGGCGTTCCGGCTCGGACGCCTCGCCGCCGCCGATCCGGCGAGACTGGTCGCGATGATGAAGGGCCAGGACGACACGGCGGCGGTGAAGACGCTGGACGAAATGTCGCTCGACGAGATCATCGCCCACCGCAGCGCGCTCCTGACCGACTACCAGAACGCCGCGCTCGCCGAGCGCTATCGCGGCCTGGTGACAAAAGTGCGCAACGCCGCGCTCGACGGCGGCTATGGCGAAGCCCTGCCGCGCGCGGTCGCGATCAACTATGCAAAACTGCTCGCCTACAAGGACGAGTACGAAGTGGCGCGGCTCTATAGCGACGGCCGCTTCGAAAAGCAGCTGCGCGACCAATTCGAGGGCGACTTCAAGTTCAACTTCAATCTCGCGCCGCCACTGCTCGGCGGCGCCAAAGACGCACAGGGCCGTCCGCTCGAAGCGCAGCTTTGGCGCCTGGATGATGCCGGTGTTCCGCCTGCTGGCAAGAATGAAGGGCCTGCGCGGCACCGCCTTCGACATTTTCGGCCACAGCGCCGACCGCAAGCTCGAGCGCGATCTGATCGCCGCTTACGAGAAGGACGTCGAGACCGTGCTCGGCCTCCTGTCGCCGGTCACGCTCGACACCGCGATCGAACTTTTATCGCTTCCCGACCGCATCCGCGGCTACGGCCCGGTGAAGGAAAAGGCTGTGCGCGACGCCAGGGCGCGCTACGCCCAACTCGCCGCCGACCTCGTCAGCCCGCCGCCCGCGCCACGGCAGATCGCGGCGGAGTAGGTATTTGATCCCTCATGGTGAGGAGCGCGTCTTCGCGCGTCTCGAACCATGAGAGCCCGGCTCCATCGTCGTCCTTCGAGACGCGGCCAAGAGGCCGCTCCTCAGGACGAGGGTCACTGGGTATGCTGGTCTCGCCCCGCGGAATATTTCCGCGCTTGCCAAGCCTGCCCCGACAGGCCAAGAAAAACGCTGGAAACAAGAAACGCCAGCGGAGAACGCATTGACCATCAAGGGCAAGGCCTGCATTGCCGGTATCTACGAACATCCGACCCGGCACGCACCGGATAAATCCACCGCACAACTGCATGCCGAGGTCGCCAAGGGAGCGATCGAGGACGCCGGGCTGACAAAAGCCGATATCGACGGCTATTTCTGCGCCGGCGATGCGCCGGGCGGGGCCATGCCGATGGTCGATTACCTCGGCCTGAAGGTTCGCCATTTCGACTCCACCGACACCGGCGGCTGTTCCTATCTGGTCCATCTCGGCCACGCCGCCGAAGCCATCGCCGCCGGCAAATGCTCGATCGCGCTGATCACGCTGGCGGGCAAACCGCGCACCGGCCCGATGCCGCCGCGTGCGCCGGCGCCGAGGCCGATTTCGAGGCGGCCTATGGGGCCACCACACATAACGTCTACGGCATGTGTGCCATGCGCCACATGCACGACTACGGCACGACAAGCGAACAGCTGGCCTGGATCAAGGTCGCGGCCTCCCATCACGCGCAATACAATCCGCACGCGATGCTGAAGGACGTCGTCACCGTCGAGGACGTGCTGAACTCGCCGATGATTTCGGATCCGTTGCACCGGATGGATTGCTGCGTCGTCACCGATGGCGGCGGCGCGCTGATCGTCACCACGCCGGAAATTGCAAAGAGCCTGAAGAAGCCGCTGGTGCGGCTGATCGGACATGGCGAGGCGATGAAGGGCCCGCGCGGCGGCAAGGATCTCGATCTGACCTATTCGGCCGGCGTCTGGTCCGGCCCGCGCGCCTTCGAGGAAGCCGGCGTCACGCCTGAAGGACATAAAATACGCCTCGATCTACGACAGCTTTACCATCACGGTGCTGATGCAGCTGGAAGACCTCGGCTTCTGCAAGAAGGGCGAGGGCGGCAAGTTCGTCTCCGACGGCAATCTGATTTCCGGCGTGGGAAAACTGCCGTTCAACACCGACGGCGGCGGGCTCTGCAGCAATCACCCGGTCAACCGCGGCGGCATGACCAAGATCATCGAGGCGGTGCGGCAGCTGCGCGGCGAAGCGCATCCGAAGGTGCAGGTCAAAAACTGCGATCTCGCGATTGCGCATGGCACCGGCGGCCTGCTCGGCGTGCGCCACGCCGCCTCAACCTGCATCCTGGAGCGTGCATGATGGCCGAAGCAAAGAAGTATCCGACCCCGCAGGGCAATCCCGAAACCGCGCCGTTCTGGGAAGCCGCCAAACAGGGCAAATTCCTGATCAAGCGCTGCACCGCCTGCGGCGAGCCGCATTATTTCCCGCGCTCGATCTGCCCGTTCTGTTTTTCGGACAAGACGGTGTGGGAGGAGAGTTCGGGCGAGGCCGACGATCTACACGTACAGCCTGATGCGCAAATCCCCGACCGGGCCCTATGCGATCGCCTATGTGACGCTGAAGGAAGGCCCCTCGCTGCAGACCAACATCGTCGACTGCGAACTGGAGAAGCTGAAGATCGGCCAGAAGGTAAAAGTGGTGTTCAAGCCCACCGACGGCGCGCCGCTGCCGTTCTTTACGCCGGTGTGATTTCTTCCCTTCTCCCCTTGTGGGAGAAGGTGCCTGCGCGCAGCGAAGGCGGATGAGGGGTTCTCTCCGCGGGCAATCTGCTCGCCGAGCCAACCCCTCACCCAGGTGAGTTTGTTGCTGACGGCAGAGATGCCCTCTCCCACAAGGGGAGAGGGCGATGCGACTGGCGCCGTCAAAGAAAAAGGTTTCGGGGGAGAGCAGACAAAATGCCGATCAAGTACGACGAGCTGATGGCGCTGAAAAACCTCGGCCAGAAATATGCCTACGGCGATCGCGAGGTGATGCTGTACGCCTATGGCATCGGCATGGGCGCCGATCCCGATGGACGAGAAGGAACTCGCCTTCGTCAACGAGGCCGACCGCCACGCCGCGCGCGCTGAAGGTGGTGCCGACGTTTGCGTCGGTCGCGGCCTGGGGCGCCGGGCCCGGCGAGATGAACCTCAACCGCGTCATGGTGGTCGATGGCGAGCGCGACATCACCTTTCACAAGCCGCTCGCCACCGCCGCCCACATCACCGCCAACTCAACCGTGCTCGACGTGTTCGACAAGGGCAAGGACAAGGGCGCGGTGATCCGGCACAAGACCGTGCTGCGCGACGAGAAGGGCGAGCCGCTGGCCACATTGGTCGCCTCGCGCTTTGCCCGCGGCGACGGCGGTTTTGGCGGGCCTTCCGAAGGCCAGCCCGAGCCGCACAAGGTGCCGGGCCGCGCGCCCGACAAATCGGTCGATATCGCCACGCGTCCCGGACCAGGCGCTGGTCTATCGCCTCTGCGGCGACCGCAATCCGCTGCACTCGGATCCCGAATTCGCAAAGCGCGCCGGCTTTCCGGCGCCGATCCTGCACGGCATGTGCACCTACGGCATCACCTGCCGCGGGATCTTGCAGACCTATGCCGATTACGATCCCGGCAGCCTTCCGCCAGCACGTCGCGCGGTTTTCCTCGCCGGTCTATCCCGGCGAGACCGTGACCATGGACCTTTGGAAGGACGGCAATGTGATTTCGTTCGAGGCCAAAGTGAAGGCGCGCAACGTCGCGGTGATCAAGAGCGGCAAGACGCGTGCTGGGTTCGATCGTCATTCCGGGGCGCGCGCAGCGCGAACCCGGAATCTCGAGCTCAACAATCTCCGGATTCCGGGTTCAGCCCTGCGGGCTGTCCCGGAATGACGGCAACCGACAGGGAGTGAACCATGGGACTACTCGACGGCAAGGTGGCCATCATCACCGGCGCGGGGGGCGGGCTCGGGGAGGCCTACGCAAAACTGTTCGCGCGCGAGGGCGCGGCTGTCGTGGTGAACGACCTCGGCGGGCCGCGCGACGGCTCCGGCGGCGATCAGTCCATGGCGCAGAAGGTGGTCGAGGCGATCAAGGCCGAGGGCGGCAAGGCGGTCGCCAACGGCGCCGACATCTCGACCATGGCCGGCGGCCAGTCGGTGTTCGACGACGCCATCAAGAATTTCGGTCGCGCGGATATCCTGGTCAACAATGCCGGCATTTTGCTGGACCAGACCTTTGCCAAGGCGACGGAAGCCGCCTGGGACAAAGTTCTAAAAGTGCATCTGAAGGGCACCTTTTGCGTTTCCCAGCCGGTATTCCGCTGGATGCGCGAGAACGGCGGCGGCGTCATCGTCAATACGTCCTCGACCTCGGGACTGATCGGCAATTTCGGCCAGAGCAATTACGGCTCCGCCAAGGGCGGTATCTGGGGCCTCTCCAACGTGCTGGCGATCGAAGGCCGCAAATACAACATCCGGGTCTGGACCCTGGCGCCGGGCGCCCTGACCCGGATGACCGCGGACCTGCCGCGCTATATCGAGAACCCCAAGGCCGCCCTTGGGCCTGATGGCATCGCGCCGGCCGTGCTATACATGGTCAGCGATTTGTCGGGCGACCAGACCGGCAAGACGCTCGGCGTCTCCGGCCCGCGCGGGGTCCGCGAGATGCGGATGATGGAAAAGCCGGGCTGGAAGCCGCCGCACGAGGGCTGGAAGGCCCAGGACATCGCCGACCACGCCAGCGAGATCTTCTTCACCGACGAAGAGATCAAGATGGGCGCAAGAAGGTTTTAGCTTAACTGTCGTTCCGGGGCGCGCGTAGCGCGAACCCGGAACCTCGAGATTCCGGGTCTGGTCCTTCGGACCATCCCGGAATGACGGGAAACAACTCTAGAGGCACCCATGACAAAACTCACCCCCGCCGCCGCAGGCACTTTCGCGATTGCGCCGACGCCGTTCCACGATGACGGCCGCATCGACGAAAAATCGATCGACCGGCTCACCGACTTCTATGCCGAGGTCGGCTGCGACGGCGTCACCGTGCTCGGCATTCTGGGGGAGGCGCCGAAACTCGACGCCGCCGAGGCCGAACAGGTCGCGATCCGTTTCGTCAAACGCGCCAAAACCATGCAGATCATCGTCGGCGTTTCCGCGCCGGGCTTTGCCACCATGCGCTCGCTGGCGCAGAAATCGATGGATGCCGGTGCTGCCGGCGTCATGATCGCGCCGCCGCCGCACTTGCGCACCGACGACCAGATCACCGGCTATTTCAAGCAGGCCCAGGAAGCCATCGGCACCGAGATTCCCTGGGTGCTGCAGGATTACCCGCTGACCCTGACCGTGGTGTTCACCCCCGCCGTGATCCGCAAGATCGTGATGGACTCACCGTCCTGCGTGATGCTCAAGCACGAGGACTGGCCGGGGCTGGAAAAGATTTCAGCGCTTCGCGCATTCCAGAAGGACGGCTCGCTCAAGCCGCATGTCGATCCTGGTCGGCAATGGCGGGCTGTTTCTGGATTTCGAGATGGAGCGCGGCGCCGACGGCGCCATGACCGGCTACGCCTTCCCGGAATTGCTGATCGACGTCGTCAACCTGCAAAAGGCCGGCAAGCGCGACGCCGCGCACGATTTGTTCGACGCCCATCTGCCGCTGATCCGCTACGAGCAGCAGCCCGGCGCCGGGCTTGCGGTGCGCAAATACGTGCTGCAGAAGCGCGGCATTATTTCGTCATCGGCGCAACGCAAGCCGGGCGCGACCATCACCGCCACCGCGAAGGCCGAGGTCGATTACCTGCTGTCCCGCGTCGCCCGCATCGACAAGCGCGCCAATCTGCAGCCGCAAGCCAGCGCGGCGGAGTAGCTCTCGATCCCTCATGGTGAGGAGCGCGCCCTTCGCGCGTGTCTCGAACCATGAGAGCCCACCTCTCTCATCCTTCGAAACGCGGCCCAAGGGGGCCGCTCCTCAGGATGAGGTTCCTTCCAGGAGTGAGACCTCATGTCCACCGAACCCGTAAAACCGCCGCGCCCCGCGTCGACCATCCTGTTGTTGCGCGACAGCCTCGCCGCAAAGGGCGAGATCGAGGTCTTCATGATGGTTCGCCATTATGAGATCGACTTCAATTCCGGCGCGCTGGTGTTTCCCGGCGGCAGTGTCGACAAGGGCGACCAGGAGATCATCGCCAATCCGGCGCTCTATTCCGGCGGCGAGGGGCTCGACGCCGCCGATCTGAGTTTTCGAATCGCGGCGATCCGCGAGACCTTTGAGGAAAGCGGCATCCTGCTGGCGCGCCCGACCGGATCGAAGGCACTGGTCGATGCCAAATGGGCCGGCGAGATCGAGGCCGCGCATCGCGCCGATCTCTGCGAGAACAAGATCAGCTTCCTGAAGGTGCTGAGCCGACAACGGCATGATGCTGGCGCTCGACGAACTCGTGCCCTATGCGCACTGGATCACGCCGGAGGGCATGCCGAAACGTTTCGATACCTGGTTCTTCCTCGCCGCCGCCCCGCCGGAGCAGATCGGCGCCCATGACGGCAAGGAATCCACCAACTCGATCTGGGTCTCGCCGCGCGAGGCGCTGGCCGGCGGCGACAGCGGCCGCTTCAAGCTGCCGTTCCCGACCACCCGCAACCTGATAAAACTCGGCAAACAGGGAAGCGTGCAGGCCGCGCTTGACGACAGCAGGGGCAAGGCGGTGGTCACCGTGATGCCGGTGATGACAAAACTGAACGGCGGCCGGCAGCTGCGGATTCCGGCCGAGGCGGGGTATGACGGCGAGTTGTTCGAAGTGGGATCGGTGGGTTGAGACGGCAACTCCCGCGTAGCGGCCTCACCGCTAGTCTAGTGCAGCGGCCTCGCCGTCATCCAGAGGTGCGAGCCTCGAAGGATAGCAGCCTGTGGCCATCCATCGAGGCGCTCTGCGGCGCGATGCGCCGCCAAGCGCACCTCAGGATGACGGCTGTCTGAAACGCTTCGTTATTCGCCTTACGCCCTACGCGGACTCGGCGAGAAACCAGTCAACCAGCGCCTGATCCTGGTCATAGACCCAGCATTGCCAAAGCAGCCCGTCGCGAACCGAATAGACCAGCAGGCGCTCGACCTCGGCGGTCCTTCCGTCGCGGTCGAACAGTTCACGAACCAGCAGCGCGCCGCGCTCGGGCCCGGCCATGACGTCGACAATGCCGAGCAGCTTTCGTTGGGTGCGGCGGGTGACCTCGGCGAGAATGGCGAGCGCCGCCGGCTTGCCCCGGTGCACCCCGGCCAGCCGGTTGCCGCCGAAATACTGCAGGGTAAAATCATCATGATAGCAGGCCAGCATGGTTTGCCGGTCGCCGGCCTGCCATGCGGAGGCATAACGGTAGATCGCGTGCCGCACAGGATCGGCGATTGGTGAATTTTCGGCGATCGAAATGGGAGTTAGCATCGGCTGTTGTCCTCGGGGACGGGACGCTTCAAATAGACCGTCCAAACCATCGGCGCTTTCAGGAACTGGCTACTTGCATGACGAAATTGATTGGCTGGGGAGCGCGCGTGCTTTATCTCGGGCCGGCGTTCGGATTGACGCCGCACCGCAATGCCACGGCGGTGCTGGCGGTCGCGCTCGACGGCGCCCTGGAGGTCGCCGACGATCCAGCCTCTGCCGGCGGCGCATGGCGGTTGGCGCGCAGTGTCCTGATTCCGCCGAACACCCTGCATCACCTTCGCGCTTCCGGGAGCATGATGGCGTTTCTGTACGTCGATCCGCTCAGCCGGGATCTTTCGGCGCTGATGCAAAAGATGCAGCATGTCACGCCGCGCGCCGCCTTCGATCTGGTGGATGAAGGCGCCATCGCCGAGGTTCTGACCGGACTTGCCGAAGGCTCGACACCGGTTCGCGAAGGCCGCGAGGCCCTCGAAAAATGGCTCGGGATCGGGATGCCAGCAAAACCGGATTCACGGATAGCGTCGGCGCTGCAGCAGATGCGCGAGCAGCCAGGCGAGTTGCATTCGCTGGACGAATTGGCCGGAAGCGCGGGATTGTCGGCGTCGCGGTTCCTGCATTTGTTCAAGGCGCAAACCGGAATCCCGCTGCGGCGGTACCGGTTGTGGAATTGCATGGGAGCGGCGGTGAGGGCATGGCATGGCGGAATGTCGTTGACGGACGCGGCGCACAGCGCGGGTTTCGCCAGTTCGGCGCATTTCAGCGCCGCCTTCCGCGAGATGTTCGGCATGATGCCGTCGAAGTTATTGAGTGGCCTGGAGCCGGCTACCAGCATCATTCACTGATTTGCCCGACGGATCGGATTCTGCCGAGGAAGGATGGATCGCCGGGTCAAGCCCGGGGGGACGCGTGGTTGAAAATCTGGGGCGCGAAAGGCCGATTTGTTCAATCGATCCAACAAAACAACCCGACAGGCAAATCACCCAAAAGGCTGTCAAGCCCCGCTGGAAAAATATTCTGATTTTCAGAAACAGCAAATCAGTCCATATCCTTTCCATCCCGTTCCGATTGGAGGGGCGTTTCGCGAACGTCACGAACGTGGGATGGGCTGTGGTGGGACGTGGCGGCGCGAGAGACGAGCGTGCTTGTTGCGGACGGCCAAGTCGTGTCGGCTATTTTTGGTATTCGGTGAAACACGCCCAAAATAAGACAAACGCTCAAAACAAGCACTTTTCGAACCCTATCCGGGGCGTTTCAGCGGGTTTCGCCAAGATCAGGGCCCGGCCCCAAGCCCCTCGCGACCCTTCCAGAAGGCTGAGGCCGAGGTGCAGGCCGATCTATTGGCGACGGAGCGCGACCTCGCGGCTTTTGTGTTTCAGGCACAGGCGCAAAATTTGCCGATTGAGCATGGCGACATCAGTCCACTCGCGCTGCTCAGTTTAAAATTGATTACGGCGCGCACCACCGAAGTGCCCGGAACGACGCCGGATACCGGTGGGACTTGCGGCGATGAGACAGGGACGAGCGCGGGATGGTTCGGTGAGCCGCCCGCACCGCAGACACCGCGACGGCTGGGACCGTGACCCGGTCGGCGCGAAGGCGAGGCGCTTCCGCTGGCGCAGAGGCGCTTCGTCCGGGCGGGCCGCCCGCTGCTCGGGCAGCCCGCCCACCAGACGCGCGATGTCGAGCCGGACCATGGCTCCTGGCTCCATCGGAAGGCCATCTCAACGGGCACCTATGGCTGGTTTCATCGTTCAAAACCGCGACCGGGTACTGGAGGGCCGGACTAATGTCGGGGACAAGAAATTGAGCACGCCCCTTAAGCGGTATGTCTGCGTTCTAGCGGACTGCAATTTGCGTGCGCGATTTTCCCTACGGCGTGAGCCGAAGCGCATGCGAATGGGTTCTCCCTCGAAGCTTCGATAATCTACCTGAACCCCGTCACTGGTCGGCGTCATGTTGTCTGGGATGAATGCGGATGCCAGCTTGCTCTCAAGTTTTGGTGCCCAGTATGCCGCGACCGATTGATGCCCCGTCAATACCACGCCTTCGCAATCGCACTTTAATGTTGTCCGCTCGTCGTACAGACCCAGTAAACCGTGGAGGTCTCCCTGTCGGCAGGCATCGAGCCAGTCGTCGGCGACGGCAAGAGGGTCAAAACCCTCTCGGGGCCTGTTCAAATTAGCTCCCTGCGACATGAAATCTTCGAATACAGCGGCAGCGTCTTTGATCGTCTCGCATCTAAGCTGTCGATAGACGTTTTCGTGACATGGTCGAACAGTTCCAGCCAAAACAGTGGCATGCCGTCTAAATCAGCCTCTCGCCCGCGAAACATGCGTATCTCGCAATTCCCAATGGAAGCGAGCGATACCGAAATATCCACCGGGATAGACAAGAGCTTGGCTCTCGCAATTAGCAGTTCGGTAAACAACGTTTCAGACGTGTTGCTCATAGCAATCCCTTGAAATGCAAAAATGCGCTGTGGGCGCCGCCACCGCAAAAACTTCGGACGACCGCCCCTAAACGCTTGATCCAGATCAAGCCGGCGCACCATCAGCCGGTAGCCGTCCTGCTCGATCTCGCGTACCCATGCCGGGCCGGACGGTGGCCGGACCACCTTCGATGGTCGGCATGGCCCGATGAAGCCGGAGGCATGCAGACGGTCATTGCGGGAGGATAGCGGTCGCTGCAGCGCCTTCGCCTCATCCCATGGCGCGCGCGCATCCAAACGTCGCGCTCCTCGTCGGTCGTCAGGATCACTGGCATTGCCTTCGGGGGGATCGTGCACCTACTCCCGTAGCTTGCCGGTCACCTTCGCTGCCGGTCTGTTGAGGCTCGCATCGAGCCAAGCATTGAGCTTTGGATAGGACGTGCAAGCTCAACTTCAGGCGGGTGAGAACATACAGCACGCACGCGACCATAAAGTCGGCCATGTTCCATGTGTCACCGTCGAGAAACGGAGTTTTGAAGAAATGACCCGCTGAGACATTCAACCGCTAGAACGGCGGCTAAAAGGAAGTACGCTCCGGACATTGGGAAAAACAGGCAGGGCATTTGCGATGGACGGGATCATCTCCCCTAAAGAACTCCTTCACCGCAGGATTTCGGCCAGATATTTAAACTCATTGGCGGGTATCGCATCTCGCAGGCGCTGCACGTTGCCGTTGAACTCGGAATTCCAGACTTGCTGTCAAGCGGGCCGATGCATAGCGACGACTTGGCCTCACAGACGGGAACCCACGCCCCGACCCTTTATCGCGTTCTTCGCTTTTTGGCAGGAGCTGGGCTTTTTAACGAGATAGGTCCGAGGAAGTTCGAACTCACACAGCTCGGCTCCACGCTGCGTGCCAACATGCCGAATTCAATCTGCCCGGCGGTACGGTTATGGCTTAGCGGCTCCCACTGGCAGCCGTGGGGTCACCTCCTTCATTCCGTTCGCACGGGCGAACACGCCTTTACTCGCGCGCATGGCATGGGGCTCTTCGAGTATCTAAGGGAGAATGCAGACCTCTCCGCTATATTCAATGCTACGATTACAACCGGTTCTAGCCGCTCGGGTTCTGGCATCGTCAAACACTACCACTTCTCCGGCATTCGCAAAATTGTGGACGTAGGTGGCGGTCACGGCTTCACGCTTGCGACCATTCTTGCCGCTAACCCGACTATGCAAGGTGTATTGTATGACCTCCCCGATGTCGTGGCCGGTGCAGGTCAAATTCTCCACGATGCTGGGGTAAGGGAGCGATGCGAAATTATTGGTGGTAGTTTCTTTGATCCGCTTCCTTCGGGCGCAGACGCCTATGTTTTGAAGCAGATCATCCACGATTGGGACGATGACCGGTCTGTAACGATTTTGCGAAACTGCCGGGCAGTCATGCCTAGTAAAGCCGGAAAACTTCTGCTCATTGAGCGACGTATCGAGCCCGACAATCGCGAGGCAATGCGTGCGCTCCACATCGATATGGAGATGCTGGTGAACGTGTCGGGAATGGAGCGAACGGATGCTGAATATCGGTCACTGTTCGAGCGCGCCGGTTTCCGATTGGCTAAAATCCTACCGCTCATGGACGGCGCAGGCTTCAGCCTGTTTGAAGCAGTTCTCTCTGACGATTGACGCGTCGAAAGCAGACCTGCTGCTTCCCTGTAACTGCAACCATGGATTTGCTCGCAACAGATATCCTCGATAGGTACGGTCTCGCGGTCCCCCCATTAATTCACGCTCTCAGAAGGACCCCGCCACCGGGCGCGGCCAAACCCACCATATGCCAAACGGCATATTCACAATCCGCTCACTGAAGTGATGCTAAGTCACGGCTAACAAGGACAAGCATGCAATGATATTTGATCCAAATTGCCGTAGAATTTTGACAGTTCGGCTCGTCCGATCACCCCAGAGTAAGGGTGTTCACAATGGCAAAACCGGAAGCGCTTCCATCTCAAGTTTTTGACCATGCGCCAGACGCGGCAGTACTCCATTTGCCGACTGAATTGCCGCCCGTTCCTACAATTCCGACGGCACTCGCCGATGTGGAACTGCCACAACATGCCCTCGATGCAGTCTCCGAAAACATTTCGCCGCTCGGCGTGGCGCATCTGCCTGAATTCTTTGGTTTGGGCTAAGTACCTCCTAGTTGAGCGCGTCCGAGGCCGCCTCCGTTGGCGGCCTCTTTCATTTCAAACTGATGTCCCTTGTTGGGCACTACGCAGGCGTGCTGAAGGTTAGCCTGAACGACTGCTTCTGGGCACAATGCAGACATCGCAAGCCCTTCGCGCGCATCACTATCCTCGCGCGGCACGACGCCGTAGAACCGCAGAGACCTTGATAGGCTTTTGGATGCACCGCATCACCATCGGCACGAGCGACAGCGGACGCCATCGCGTCAGCACGTCAAGCATCGCCTCGACTGCATGGACGCGGTAAGCATCAGGCGAACGGCGGCACGCAAGGCTGCACCGGTCATCACCTCGACCAGCACGCACCCGAACGCGAACCGCGCAGGCCGATCTTGGTGGATGACCTTCTAACCCATCGGTACTATCGCCGCGCACAGCACAATAAGTCCTGCGAATATTAGACCGAATGGGCCGTCAAAAACGTTGAACGCGTCTCGCATCACTGAACTCCGAAACC
This sequence comes from uncultured Alphaproteobacteria bacterium, assembly GCA_963706975.1. Lineage (GTDB taxonomy): Bacteria > Pseudomonadota > Alphaproteobacteria > Rhizobiales > Xanthobacteraceae > Bradyrhizobium. The sequence goes on along the minus strand of CAVPOL010000010.1, from coordinate 19,693 downwards.
ACGCCACGCCCCGGCCTGATGTTGGTTTGGTAAGGTTAACAACTGGCTAATTGCGAGAGGACTGACAAGCGCGACCCAAGACGCTGATCAGGCACTGGGAGCGGGATCGACCTCGATGTTGGCACGCTCTCGACCTTGGACAACGACCGCGTTGGCCGGGCGTCCATCCGACCGGGAGCCGGGCCAGCCTCAGGCGTGGCCCTACAGCGCGCCGCAGCGGCAGGGCGGCAGGACGCCGCGCAAGCCGCGCCAGCGCACAGGCGGCCACGCGGCGCGAACCAGCCGAGCCACGCGCGCAGCCCGACCGTATCCAGCCCCGCCGAACGCAGCCAAACGGCAGGATGTGAAGCTAGGGCCTAATGGGGCCCGGCGCGGTTTCGCCAGCAGCGCGGCGCGGGTCGCAAATTCATAGAAATCCTTATGCGGAAGGGGTTTCTAAAGTTCTCCCCAAGGGCAAAAAACAGCTAGACATCAAGTCGTGTCGGCCTGACATCTCGACGCTGGTGTCAAGCTTGCGGTAAGGCGCGCAGGTGACGGTGGCAAAAGAGCCCGATCGCCGGGGTGAGCACGAAGCAACCGTATAAACCATTGCGCGGGGAATGCCGGGTGTTCCGGTGTGACCGTGGCGTACTACTCTAAAATATTGCCGCGGCGCGTCGGCGCCCGGCCATTCCCCGCGCCCTCTGATTGGAGGGTGAAGGAAAAGATGGCAAAACCTCGGGCGCCAGGCGTTGCGAGGTTAAGGCATATGCAGAGGCCGTCATTGCGACAATCCGTTCGCCGAAATTATCCGGAACGACGTCGCGGTATGGGCGAAGGTGGTCAGGGAAGCCGGCATTACCGAGGATTGAGCAACCTGAAGTTGGCCAGGCTGCGGCCAGCCTCGAACCGGAAGGGGGGACGGACCGTCAAACACCGGCCGGGGGACGCGCGGCACCGGTTTCGGGCATGTTCCCCCCAGCGCCAAATACGTCGTATATTGCAGCGGGGTTGGAGTCCGGTCCTTCATCATGTCTTCCGCATTGCCGCCGAATTCGCCGCAGACGAGGGGTTTTTCGCTCTCGATCGGCCAACTGACATTTGGCAGTTTCCTGCTCCTGCTGGCCGCTGATCGCGACCACCAGCATCGCCAGCGTGGTAGTCGATCCGCCATATCGATTCGACCTTTGCCGAGTTGCAGCGGCTCCAGAGCGTCGGCGACCTTGCCGAGGACATCGACCGGCGGATGAACGAATTGCGGCTGGCGGCCCGCGACTTCGTCACCGATCCGGGCACCCAGTCGACCCAGGTCGGCGACGCGGCGGCAGCGCTGGGCGAGCTCCTGAAGAAGACCCGGCTGGAGCTCGCGCCCGAACAGCAGGACATGATCGACGGCGTCACCGCGCGGCTGTCGACCTATCGCAATGGCATCGAGCGTATTTCGGCGCTGATCAACCGCCGCGCCGACCTGATCGTCGGGCCTGCCGCCGCTGCGCGAACAATTTGATGCCGCGATCGCGGAAACTCCCGATCCCGTCATCGCCTCGACCCTGTTCCAGACCCAGAGCCGGATCGCTTCGGCGCTGCTGGCGCGCAACCCGTCGGCGGCCGAGCAGGCCGCGCAAAGCATGCGGTCGCTGACGATCAACGAATTCGAGGCTGCGCACCGCCGTCGACAATTATGCCGAGGCGATCATCGCGATATCGGTTCGCGAGCGCCAGATCGCCGATATCGACAAGGATGTGCTGGGTACCGAGGGCCGCCTGATCCAGCGCGTCACCGAACTGCTTGCGCGAAGTCAGTGCGCGCCGCAGCCATGTGCTGTCCCGCGATTTCGCGAAAACGCTGGCGCAGAGACAAATGGCAAAGCATTGTGCTCGGCACCGCCGGCATCCTGATCGGATTATTGGCGGCGATGTTCGTGGTGCGGCGGACCGTCCGTCCGCTGGCCTCGATCACGACCTCGATCCGCGCACTGGCCGGCGGTCAAGAAGGACACGTCGATTCCGGCCACCGATGTCAACAACGAAATCGGCGATATTGCGCGGGCCGCCGAAGTGTTCCGCCGCACCCTGGTCGATGCCGACGCGGCGCGCGAGGCGGCGGTGCACGCGTTGGCCGAACAGCGCCTGGCCGAGGAAAGCTATCGCAAGCTGTTCGAGGGTTCGGTCGACGGAATTTACGTGACGACGCCGGGCGGCAAGCTTCTCAACGCCAATCCGGCGCTGGCGCGGATGATGGGTTACGATACGCCGCAGGATCTGATCGACGGCGTCGGCGACATCGCCGATGAGATCTATGTTCGTCCGGCCAGGCGCGCGCCGAATATCGAGGCGCTGATGCGGCGCGATGGCATGGTGCGCGAGTTCGAATACCAGGTGCGCGCCCGCGACGGCAGGGTGCTCTGGATCTCCGACAGCGCGACGGTCGCCCGCGACGAGACCGGCGAGATCGTGCGCTATGAGGGGACGGTGCGCGACATCACCGATCAGAAGCGCGCCGAAGATGCGATCGCCGAAGGACGGCGGCGGCTGCAGCAGGTCATCGACACCGTGCCGGCGGTCATCAACGTCAAGGACAAGGAGCTGCGCTACGTGCTGATGAACCGCTACATGGCCGGCATCTTCGGCGTCGAGCCCGCGGAGGCGATCGGCCGCACCACCACCGACCTGATGTCGCGCTACGGTGCCGAAAAGACCGACGAGAACGACAAGCGGGTGCTGGAGGCGGGCAGGGAGCTCGGCTTCTACGAGGAGGAATACAAGGATTCCTCCGGCAACATGCGGCAATGGCTGGTCAACAAGCTGCCGCTGATCGATGCCGACGGAGAGATCGAGAACATCGTCACCGTCGCGCTCGACATCGGCGAGCGCAAGCGCGGCGAACTGGAGATGCGCAAGGCCAAGGACGCCGCCGAAGCCGCGTTGCGCAATCTGCGCGAGACCCAGAATTCGCTGATCGAGGCGGAAAAGCTCGCCGCGCTCGGGCGGCTGGTGGCGGGCGTCGCCCATGAGGTCAACAACCCCGTCGGCATCAGCCTGACGGTCGCCTCGTCGCTGGAACGCAAGACCGCGCTGTTCTCCGCCGAAGTCGCGCGCGGCGATCTGAAGCGATCGAGCCTGACCGATTTCCTCGCGACCAGCCGCGATGCGTCCTCGCAGCTGGTGGCCAATCTCAACCGCGCCGCCGAACTGATCACCTCGTTCAAGCAGGTCGCCGCCGACCGCAATTACTCGGACCAGCGCAGCTTCGACCTCGGCGATCTCACCGAGCAGGTGGTGATGAGCCTGCGGCCGGGCCTGCGAAAGCACAATCTGACGCTGAACGTCGACTGCCAGCCCAATCTGACCATGAACTCCTATCCGGGGCCGTATGGGCAGGTGCTGACCAACCTGTTCCTCAATTCGGTGGCGCATGCCTTTCCGGACGGCAGGACCGGCTCGGTCGATATCCAGGTGCGGGAGTCCGGCAAGGACAATGTCGAAATCCTGTTTTCCGACAACGGCATCGGCATGAGCCTCGACGTCCGGCGCCGCGCCTTCGATCCGTTCTTCACCACCCGCCGCGACCAGGGCGGCACCGGGCTCGGCCTGCATATCGTCTACAGCATCGTGACCAACCGGCTGGGCGGCCGGCTCGACCTCGATTCCGAGCCCGGCGGCGGCACCCGGATCCAGATCATCCTGCCACGGGTCGCGCCGCTGGAGCAGGCGGCGGAGTAGCGCCGATGGCCGTCGAAAACGTGCGAACCGGGAAACAGGCGTCAGTCGAGATCGGCAAGCTTGTGCAGGGTGGCGCCAAAAATCTGGCTGGCCTTGCCGACCAGCGCGGTGCCGTTCATGACGCCGCGGGTATCGGTGAACGTGCCGGAGACGCCGATGCCGACCGGGGCAGGGCCGCCGAACAGCGGATTGGCGTCGGGGCTGGAGGTATGTCGCTGCACCAGCACCTCGCCCTTGAAGGTGTCGTCCTTCACCGTGTAGCTGCCGGTGTAAAACAGGTAGGCATCGCCGCCCAGGATTTTTCCGTCCCGGAACATGATCACGCCGCTGCCCTTGCCGGAGCGACCGTCCTGCAGGCTGACGTGGATCGAATACAGACCGTTTTTCATGGTGACCCGTGCCGACGCGCCGTTGTCCCCGGAGCCGGCATGGTTGTTATGCCAAAGCTGGACCCGCAGCGTCAACGCAGCAGGTTGGCTGCAGCGCGCCATCAAACCCGAAATTCCCGCCAAAACCAATTGTGACACGGAGATGACAGCGAGCCGCCGCGGCAAAACTGGCCCGCGAAATGCATGACGTGATCCGCACCGGCCGGGGTGTGCTGGAGCAAGGGACAGGTGAGCAACTGGATCGATTCCGGCGGCCATGCGCCGCGACGACGAACTGGCGACCATCTCCGGACGAGCGATGATCGGGGCCGCGTGCTCGGCCGAATCAGATGGCTGTGGATGGGCTGTGCGGTGTTGCTTGCCATGCTGGCATCCGATGCCGGCACGGCCCGGGACCGGGGGCAATTCGCCAACGCCAATCCGGAACTGAAGACCTGGTTCGACGGCCTGAAGAGCAGGATGGGGCCGTGCTGCTCGGACGCCGACGGCACCGCGATCAGCGACGCGGATTGGCAATCAGGCAACGGACACTACCGCGTGCGGATCGAAGGCGAATGGGTCGACGTGCCCGACGACGCCGTGGTCACGGAGCCTAATCGCGTCGGCCGCACCATGGTGTGGCCGATCCGCGGCTATCTCGGATTGACCATCCGACGAACTATTGATTTCTGTGGTTCGCCACTGTCCACCAACGATTGCATATCCAGCATAGAAATAGGGCTTTTCCTCCGTTCTTGTTCGCCAGCGTCTATTCCCGTCCGCCTCAAGCCGTGCTATTTTTGGGGACTAGCTTGGGGACCGGATAGGGAGGGGCGGATGGCAGGCAAGCTCACTGCGCGCAAGGTGACGACCGCGAAGGCGGGCAAATACAGCGACGGCGGCAACCTCTATTTGATCGTTTCGGAAACGGGTGCCCGCAAATGGGTGCTGCGCTTCACCTGGCGCGGCAGGGCCAAGGAAATGGGCCTTGGGAGCCCTGCCACGGTGCCCCTTGCCGACGCCCGCGAGAAGGCCGCTACGGCACGCCGGAAGATCGCCCAGGGGCTGAACCCCATTGACGAGCGCAAGCGCACCGGTGGCGTTCCTACGTTCGGGGAAGTGGCCGATCGAGGTATGGGAGTCCCTCTCGGCGGGCTTCCGTAACGAGAAGCACAAGGCGCAGTGGAAATCGATCGCTGGAGACCTACGCCGCCCCCTTGCGCGCCAAGCCGGTGGATACCGTCGCCACCGATGACGTTCTGGCGGTTCTGAAGCCGATCTGGACGGCGAAAGCCGAAACCGCCTCCCGAGTGCGCGGCCGGATCGAAAAGGTTCTGGACGCCGCCAAGGCCAAGGGATTCCGGGAGGGCGAGAACCCGGCGCGCTGGCGCGGCCATCTGGATCACCTGTTGCCGCGGCCATCGAAGCTGACGCGCGGCCATCACGCCGCGATGCCCTACGAGCGAGGTAGCAGCGTTTGTGGCGGACCTTCGCGGGCGCGAAGCTCTCGCCGCGCTGGCGCTGGAACTGTGCATCCTCACCGCCGCCCGCTCCGGCGAAATCCTGGGCATGCGCTGGGACGAAATCGACTTCGACAAGAAGGTCTGGACGGTGCCCGCCCATCGGATGAAGGCGGGCCGCGAGCATCGGGTCCCGCTGTCTCAACGCGCCACCGACATCCTTGCCAGACTAGGTGAGGCCGTTCGGGCGACTTCGTATTTCCCGGCCAGCGCCGCGACAAACCGCTGTCGAGCAAGGCGATGGAAATGATGCTCCGCCGCATGAAAATCGACGAACGCCACGATGCACGGCTTCCGCTCCAGCTTCCGCGATTGGGCCGGGAACGAAACCGGCTACCCCGCGAGTTGATCGAAACCGCCCTCGCGCATGTCATTGGCGACAAGGCCGAGCAGGCCTATCGCCGCAGCGACGCGCTGGAGAAGCGCCGCCAGCTGATGGAGGCGTGGGCGTCCTATTGCGCGGCGGACCCCGCCTCAGAAGGTCGTGCCGTTCAGGGGCAAGACGTAGGAGTTTTTGCCAGCGCGCCGCCTGTTGACCTTCGACCGGCCGCATCCTCTACTGTACGCCACCGTCCGGGCGCATTCGTGATTTGTTGATTAGGCAAGCGGCCCGGCCATGCACGCATGTCAGGCTTTTCGAGCCGGGAGACTGTTCTGGTGCCCAAGAGAGTAGTCCGCCGGATTCGGCGACCGACCCTGTGATGCAGGCGTTTAATGCAAAGTGGCGATGCTGTTCGCGGAACGGTGTGCTGTCTACGGGATCCCCCTGACCCGGACAGCAAGGATTTCTGGCGGCTGATGACCTATTCGTTTGTCATTTGAACACCTCATGGCTGAGTACAGGCCGCCAGCCAAAGGCAAAAAAACGAAACCCGAACGCTGGACGGATGACGAGAGAAAGAAGATTGCTCGAAAGCTCTGTCGGGAAGCGACGGCTGGCGGCAAAAATTGGCGGAAAACAGTCGCAGACGCAGCAAGTACGCTTGCTCGCTCCGGGCGCGTGTCCGGCGATCCGGAAAGCATCGAAACGCGATATTACGAAGCGAAGCGAGCTGGGCCCAACGGGACACGATAGCGAAAGCCCTGCTTTCACAGCCCGAGACACCCCCGGCCGAGCCGACGGACGAAGGCCAGTAAAAAATCTCCGGCAGAAATCTACGAATTCTTGAAACGTAGAAAACGCGCGTTCAATCTTCTGTCATCCGCGACAATCCGCGCGGATGTGGATGGAGAAAAAACGATGCGAGATTTTTCGACCGAAAACGCGGCCTCACCGTTGACGAGGCCTGCTACACTGGGGGCTTTGGACGCTCCCGGTTTTACGAAGCCGTCGCGGCCGGGCAACTCGTGATCCGAAATTTGGGAGGCGCACGATCGTCTTGCGGGACGATTTGGACCGTTTCCTCGACTCGCTGCCTTTGGCAAACGCTGAAATCAAAACGCCGGGCGCGGTTGTGGACCGTTTTGAAAACCCGAACCGGACCGCCTTCACCCCTCGCAAAAGGCGCCCTGCTGCCATTTCCAAAATATGAATGCCGACGCCCAGGGCAGGGGCGCCGGCCGGAAAACAAACAGAGCTAAGGGTATCGAGCAAACCCTATTTACTCACGTTTTCCGTCTCCGCCAAGCCTCGGCGCGTCGACACTTCCTCCATCGAGGAGTTGTCAACATGTATTCCCATCACCATTAGCCCCGCGCATCACCGTGGCGAGGGCCTTCCCGGCCAGTTTGCCGCCAATCTTGCCGATGGGACACGGACATGAGCGCCCCTGATTCGACCACATACGCAAAGGCGACTTCCGAAGAATACGACGCGCAGCACGAAGAAAAGCTGTTTGAAGAGATCACGAAGACGATCGTCGAAGCATCCATCGTTAGCGACGCCAACGTGACCGCAATTCGTACCGGAGAAGCCGCGCGGGCGCTGCACACGGGCACTTGCGATGGTGTTGGCGCTCTCGCCGTCCACGGTCCGCTCACCAAAAAGCATTCGCGAGATCACCGACGCCATTCGCAGGCGCCTGCACCAGCAAGTCGGCGCGGCAGAGCGCGACGCAGACGTGCAGGATTTCGTTCGCCGGAGTTTCCGGGGCAATGGCGAAGGGGGGCACGCGTGACGCACGGTTCGGTTAGTAGAGCATGCCCAACAAGACGCAGCCGGGACGATATGGCCGCGATCCGCACCGCTATCCGTGACGTCATTGGCGAAGATCCACCGATGACGGTTCGGCAGGTTTTCTACCAACTGGTGTCGCGCGGCGTGATCGAGAAAACCGAGGCGCAATATCAGCGGACGGTGATCCGGCTGATGACCGAGATGCGGTTGAGCGGCGAGCTGCCCTATCGACTGGGTGGTCGACGAAAGCCGCCGGGTTCGCATCACCCGGACCTTCGACAATGTGCAGGACGCCATCGAGCACACCGCGCAGTTCTACCGCCGCAGCGCGCTGGCGCAGTCGGACGACTATGTCGAAATCTGGAGCGAGAAGGATGCGCTGGCAGGCGCGATGTGGGATGTTACGTCGGACTACGACGTGCCGCTGATGGTCTCGCGCGGCATGCCGTCGCTGACCTTTCTGCACGGCTCCGCGCTGGAAATCAGGCGCGCCGCCGAGCACGGCAAGCGGTCATACATCTACCAGTTCGGCGATCACGATCCGTCCGGCGTGCTGATCCCGCAGACGATCGAGCGCCGGCTTGACGAGATGTGCGAGAAGCTCGATTGCCCGCCGCCGATCGTCAAGCGCGTCGCCCTGACCGAAGCGCAGATCAGGCGTCACCGGCTGCCGACCCGGCCGACCAAGCGCGACGGCAACAACCACGCCATCGATTTCGAGGGCGACAGCGTCGAACTCGATGCGCTGCCGCCACGGATCCTGCGCGAGCTGGTGCGCGAGGTGATCGAGCGGCATGTCTCGCCAGCGCAGACCGATGATCCTGCGTGAAGCCGAGGAGAGCGAGCGCGAGCTGTTGCGGATGTGGGGCCGGGAGCGACGCCATAATGAGGCTATTCTTCCACAGCGCCGGTCCTGCGAGACCTTCACGGTCGTGCATGGAATCAGCCGTTCACCGTCACCGTTGGATTTTTCGACGACGGCACGCCGGGCGAAGTTTTCGTCGACAGCCGCAAGACCGGCGGCGACGTTGAGGCCATCGCAAGAGACGCCGCAGTGCTTTTGTCACTGGCACTTCAGCACGGTGTTCTCGTCGAGGTGATCAAACACGCCGTAACGCGCGACAGCAACGGAGCGCCGGCGTCAATTCTCGGCGCGGTGGCCGATCGCATTTCAGCGAGATCTCATTTTCAGGAGGTGCGCGATGAACTTGCCGCCGATGCGAAATAATCGCCGAGCTGCTCGGCGGCGAGGTCAGCGGCGGCCAGGTGCTCTGCCCTGGTCCCGGACACAGTGCCGGCGATCGCAGCCTGTCGGTTAAACCGGACCCGGCCGACCGCGAAGGCTTCGTGACCCACAGCTTCGCGGGCGACGACTGGAAAGCTTGCCGCGATCATGTCCGCGCAGAAGCTCGGTCTGCCGGAGCCAAGCCGCAGCAGAAGAACGACGGCGGCAAGGCATGGACCGTGCTCGGCGAATACATCTATCTGCGACCAAAACGGCGAACGTTTCCTCAAGGTCCGAAAGTGCCGGGATGAGACCGGCAAAAAGCAATATCCCGCAGTATCACTGGGACGGCAACGGCTGGGCCAAGGGCAAGCCTGATGGCCCGAAGATTCCGTATCGACTTGCCGCAACTGATCGCAGCCCCGACCACGGCGCCGGTCTACTTCTGCGAGGGCGAGAAGGACGCCGATACCCTCGCCAAGATCGGCTTCGTGGCCACGACGGCTTCCGAGGGCGCCGCGGCCAAATGGGATCCCGGAGCTGACGCAGTATCTTCAAGGATCGGCACGTCGTAATCCTGCCCGATGCCGATCGACCTGGTCGCGCGCATGCGCAAAAGGTCGCCAAAGCGATCCATGGCGTCGCCGCCTCGGTGCGGATTCTCGATCTGTATCCAGAGCGGCACGACGGATCCGATGTCTCGGACTTCATCGCAAACGATACCGCTGGCGTCAGGCTGGCGAAGGAGGTGAAGGAGGCGCCGCTGTGGGGGCCGAGCGGTCCTACGACAAGCGCTGCCGCGGCGGCCGATGGCGCCGAACTGCTCGCGGATGTGCACGCGTTTCTCGGGCGCTTCGTTGCCTATCCTTCAGATCACGCGCATGTCGCGCATACGCTATGGATCGCGCACGCGCACGCGATGGAGGCCTGGGACAGCACGCCGCGCATCGCATTCCTCAGCCCCGAGCCGGGATCCGGCAAGACACGCGCGTTAGAGGTCTCCGAGATCCTGGTGCCGAATCCGGTGGAGGCGGTGAACGTCACGCCGGCGTACCTCTTCCGCAAGGTCGGAGCCGAGGAAGGTCCGCCGACGATCCTGTATGACGAGATCGACACCGTATTCGGGCCGAAGGCGAAGGATAACGAGGAGATCCGCGGGCTGCTGAATGCGGGCCATCGGCGTGGCGCGGTGGCTGGCCGTTGCGTCGTGCGCGGCAAGACCGTCGAGACCGAGGAGATACCTGCCTACTGCGCCGTTGCGCTCGCGGGCCTCGGCTGGCTTCCCGATACGCTGATGTCGAGATCGATTGTCATCCGGATGCGGCGGCGCGCACCGTCTGAGACCGTCGAGCCGTATCGCCGCCGCGACGAGATCGACGAAGGGCATGAGCTGCGGGGCCGCCTGGCGGGCTGGGCCGCCGCGAAGGCCAAGATCCTGTACGCCGCGCGACCGGCAATGCCGGCCGGAATCGAGGACCGCAACGCCGACGTCTGGGAGGCGCTGTTCGCCATCGCGGACGCGGCGGGCGGGGATTGGCCGAAGAAGGCGCGCGAGGCGGCGGTTGCTCTGATCGCGGCCGGCCGGGAGCAGGAGCCGAGCCTGGGCATTCGCCTGCTCGCCGATCTGAGGACGGTGTTCGGGAAGACGGAGGCGCTCTTCACCGAGGCAATCTTGACGGCGTTGCATGCCCTGGAGGAAGCGCCCTGGAAGGATCTCAACGGCAAGGGACTGGACTCGCGCGGCCTGGCGCTCCGCCTCCGCCAGTACGGCATCAAATCGAAGCAAATCCGGGAGGGCGATCTACCAACAAAGGGCTACGAGCGGGCGGACCTGGCGGACGCCTGGGCGCGCTATCTCCCGTCATCCCAGACAAGCGAAACAAGCGGAAACAGCCGAAACATCCCAGCATTTTCAAGCGGCTCCGGATGTCTCCGATGTTTCGGATGAGGCCCCGGATGTTTCGGATAGCCCCGAACGCTTCGCTCAATGGCGGGCCAAAAAACCCAATGAAATCAACGAGTGTTTCGGATGTTTCGGATGTTTCGCTTCTAGCGGATGAGGGGAGGCGGACTTCCGACGCAGTCAACGGCGGCGGCCCGGTCTGCGCCCATTGCGGCCGTCCCGGCGACCTGGTCGAGGTCTTCTTCAGCAACCGGCCGATGGTCCGGCTCCATCGCGCGTGCAAGGGGGGCTACCGGCATGTCATCGCGAGTGCTGGCACCGAGCCCGACGACATCCCCGACGACCGAACCTGCGCCCAATGCCATGGCGAAATCGACGGCACCGAACGGCTGGTCTCGGTCAGCGGCCATTCGGCGTGGCTGCACCTCGAATGTGAACGGTTTTGGGTTCGCGCCCTCAAGGAGCGGGAGCGCTGAGCCATGGGCAAGCGATCCAGCTTTGAGCGCCCGAGGAGATTTCTACCCGACGCCACGGGCCGCTGTACTCCCACTGATCGCGATACACAGGCGCAACCAGGGCGAAGAGATTGCTCCACCCCGACGGGCGGCAGTCTGCGAGCAATGCCGCAAACCCTACCAGCCGCAGCGATCAACATCGCGGTTCTGCTCGCCGGCGTGCCGGCAGGGCCGGAGTATCTGCAAGAGTTCATCGCGCCGCAGTCCGGCGAGCCGGTGCAACCCGTGGATCCGAGCCTGATGGCCCCGGCCAGAAGCCGGCGCGGGCCTTGACCCTGCTGGGCCTGAGCGAGACCAGGGCCTGGCTCGAAGAGCGGCTGGGGCCGCTGGTCAGATTCGAAGTCATAGAGCCCGAAGCGACGGCGGCCGAGGCGGCCGAATGATGGCGACGCCGCGCGCCATACATGCTCAACATTGCGCAGTAGCCGTTCGGCCCTGGGGGGCCAATTCATTCGATGCTCCCCGAGGCTATAATGTCCATCACGAACCTGTTGGATGCCCACCTTCCAAAGGTAGACGAGGTGAAAGGCCCTTCGACCGCGCCAGGCCGGATCGATGCTCATGGCGTCTGCCCGCATCGAATTGCTAAGCCAAAATTGAAACCGAATTCATCCGACTCTTGCTTGATCGGTTGGCTATCGCGGCGCATTTGGTGTCCCCCCAGTTTGCGTCGCGCACTTTGCTTGGACGATTTGGATTTTGTCGGGCCCGATTATGGCGCGCCGTGTCAGAAACTGAGGCGACCGGCGATGGCTGCTTCGCTCCTGCGTTCGGTTCGCTCATCCCCATTTTTTGATGCGCGCGCAGCGACGAACTGTTGTCCGCTCGTATGAAGGTCACTGCGGGACGGCCAGCCATACTCACCTGGAGGTGGCAAAAAGCCTCGCCGCGGTGGGAATTGCCAACCCGCTACATTTGCGAGATTTTCGATACCCCGCAATTTTCGAGTTTCTCAACACAATCGGCACAGGCCATGGTCGAATGTTCGACTCGAGTCCGCTTTCGGGGGAAGAGCGGATGTCCAATTTCGGGGCCGTCAGGGCCGGTGATGACCGATCTGAGCATCGGCCGCCCTTGTTTGCTGACATCGACTCGCTGGATTCCGTCACGGATGCTTTTTCACCGCTTTGTACCTAATTCAGCCATTTCTTTCGAATACTTCTGGAACATGGCGATCCGCTTGCTTGTGAATTCTCCAATCACGCTAAGAATTTCAACGGGCGACCTAATCGTCGCAAGCCTCTGGGCGAATTCAAAAGCCAATTGCATGTTGGCTTGTGCCATTTCCAGCAGCTTTGCTTGATAAGCCCGGACGTTTGCCGTAGCTGAAGAAAAAACAAACCTTTAAATCGTTATCCGTCATCGTCTGTTTGCGGTCATCCTGTGAGGCTGTCGTCGGTTTCTCAACGAGGGGAGCCTCTTGTTTTGAGTCGTTGTGACGCTCCGGGGGCGATTCAGTCGAGCCTGCCGCAACCGAGCGCAGGGGGCTGTTTTTCCGGCTTCTAACGATAGCCTGATTGGCCTGTTGGGCGGCTATTTTCGGGCTGTGGGCATGCTTTGACGCCGTTGCCGGTTTACGTTTGCTCATCTGACACTCCTAGGGATGATTGGGCGACCACAACGGTCATTCGGGTGCAGCGGCAACACGCCGTGTAGTTTAACGTTCCAAACGCAGATTAAATTCATCGCATAGGTGATCAAGAAGTTCGGCGATTGCCCGACGACCTTGGAGCGTTGTGAGGTGAAGTGTGCCTCACGGCCTTGCGGCTGCCAGTCATGGTTGTGACCCACGGCTTCTCGGTGCCGCTGGCGAATAATCTCCATTGGAAAAGCAAAGCCGCGTCGTCTAACAATTCGGCCGCCCAGTTTGGGGTCCCGCCGCTGAAGTTTGGGCGTTCAAGGCGGGAATTCCGCCCAAGGTCGCTAAAGGGGATTGAAGCGACGGAGCGAGTTGCTAATTTGCAATTCAAGCCGTTGTTCCCAATCGTGACAAAAATCTGAACCCTAAGTTGGCAACCGGAACCGCCTCCATCTCATGATCGTTAACTGAGCGCATCGCCAATTTATGAGTGCATCGCCCAGCGTCGGCGATGACTGTGCCGGTCCCTGAAAGCCGAGCATGCGCTTGTTCCACGCCTCGCAGGCGAGCTTGTCGGCTTCCTCGCGGGCTTCCCTCGCTCGCTCTGCCGCCGCCCGGACTGACGAACCGTAAGGGGTCTCGCGTGATTTGGTGCCCATGGGGAGAGAATGGGCCCGGCAGCGCGGGACAGGCAAGCCGCTACGGTGAGCAGTGGATGACGTGCCGAGCACGACGGGACGGCACGGCTCCACTCTTGGGAAGCAGTTCGGCCGGGGGGTTTAGCGCAGCTACTGGACAGACGTGTCCCAAGCAGCAAGAATAGTTTTGAGTTGGTGTGGAGGCGTGGGCTATGAGTATCTCACAAATGAACGACGAGCGGATTTTGGCGTTTTATGAAAACGTTCGACGGCAAGTTGAACTCGACAAGCAGGCAGGTGGTCGATATCGATTTGCTGGAGAGGGAGTGAAACAATACGCGGAGAAACTTCGCGAAGAGATGGACCAGCGTCGGCTGCGATACAGTCGGATTGATTGGTCTTAGACCAGCGCTGGTGCTGACGCGCTTGACCTTCGCGGACTTTCGGGGATCGCGGTAGAGGGACAGGCTTGGCGACGGACCGGCGATCATTGGCAACGCTCTCGGTCATCAGCGTCATTCCTATTGCGTCACGACCGGATAGCTCACTTCCGCTTTCGGCGGCATAGCTGACGTAGGTGAACTTGCTGCTGGTTCGACCTTGGTGTCACCCGGTGCGGCTGCGCTGATCGAATAAGTCTTGGGTGTCCGGGCAGATTACAGAAATGTCCCGCAGAGCATTCGCGCTCTGCGGGCCGCGCCGGGTTTCCTCAAATTGATTGCTTACCGAATGCCCCACGCCGGTCTCTTGCAAATTCGCACCGGACGTGCGGGCTTGAAAGCCCAAAATTGAGTTCCCTCGAATGGAACAATAAAGATGTTGCACCGAGAACACGGCGCAATGTGCGCGCGGATCGGCACCCTGAAACTGCAACCTTGATTGTCTTGCAGCGGACCCAAGAGGTGCGGTGGCGCGGTCCAGCGCAAAGCCGCGCCCTCGCCACATCTCGACCGGATCGAATTTGGTACCGATCGGCAACGCTACCCGGAAATCGTCCGGGTGAATTATAAAGGGTGCCAAACCGGCGAGGATTGTAACTACTCCTCGGTGGGGCCGGGGAGTTTGCGACGAAGGCGCTGAGTTTCGTGCCAAACCTCTTTCACGAAGCGAGCGAGCTTTGTCACGTGCATGATTATGATTGGGATCATCGCTACTTGCCCGCTCTAAAAAGCAGCCGCTCGATTTGACGCTCCGCGTCATCTGTAAATTTATTCCCGTAGACGGCAAGGTACTGCTCGACCACGCGATCCGCGTGTCGCTGACGGGCTTCGACCTGAGCGCGCAACAATCGTGCGAAGAACGAGGGTTTCTTTGTTGGGGCAGAAAGCCAGGCCCCAGTGGTTAGAACATTCGCCATGGATGGCTCCTTTTCGGAGTGTTGTCCTTGGGTCGAAATCTCCTACCTGATTCAGAGATACGTATTGATACGCAATAATGCGAGATCAAATAGCGCGCACCATGCATCAATTTTAAACCCAATCACGCAAATGTCTGAAGCAATCACGTTCCGGTGTCCGCTAAGCACCGTGTGACGGCTGGGGATGATGACGTGGAAGAGCACGAGCACGCGCTGCGCAAGAAAGTATCAACCGTTGCGGCAACCCTTAAAACCGAGGTCGATTAAAGCGCGCTCTCGCCTGCCCGCAACCAATTCTTCGAAAGGAACGTTCACCGTGGTGCCGCAACTCGGGCATCGAAATAACAGGGGCGATACATCGCCTCCAGTTGCCTGCCTCGCAGAAAGATCATGCGTGGACTCAAACCGCCGCGATTAGCGATCCAATGCCGGACCTGCGATGGATACATCGAATAAAGCACGCGGGTTGCTCCCGGATTCGTAATAGTACGTCCCCGAGTTCCGAAATCCCAAGCTGCGTGGAAAGCGAGTTTGGCGTTCGGAGTTATGCAGATCCTATCGTTAGGAATCGCGCCGAGGACAATTGTGCAAGCCGAGGCGCAAAGGCCATCGATCATTATTGTTTGGCCTGAGGCTCGCAATTGTTCGTATCGTTCGACGTAACGACCGATCTGTCCGCCCCGATCATCAGCAATCCGAACCAACGCATGACTTTTGCCCGCGCCCGCCAGCAAGAGCATTGCCGCGAGCAGCCCCGTTAACAATTTCATGCTTCCTGCCCTGTGATGCGTACCACGACAACTCTTATAGCTGCACCATGATCAAGGAAGAATTGTGGTTAGGGTCCTTTCGGTCGTGACAGAGAGGCTTTGTCAATTTGAATTCGAAAAAATTGTCGTAATTGCCGAAGTCGAATCAGACCAGACGGCCCTGCAAATAAGTTGGGGTTATCTCCCATCATACCTGCGCATAGAGCCGTCGACACTACATGCTTGTGAAGAGCTCCCCCCTCAGAAACAGCCTCACCAAGCTGTTCACGGAAGCTGCAATTCCCAAAACTTATCGACCCAGGGGATCCGCCATTGCGGCCTGAACGGCACGTTCCAAATTCAATTGCGACCGTTCGGAGAAGATTGAACGCGTTCTCGTGTCCACGACTATCTCGATGCCCTTGTTGCATCAGGCCAATCTTTCGTCGAAGTCAGTGAAAATTATGACGCAGTAGGGATTAGTCTAGCTAGTCCCGTTTTTCACCCGACGCGATGTGAGTGAATTATCCAGCGATCGACCACTAGGCAATGCACAGCGTACTCACTGGGCGCCGGCGGTGAGGTGCCGCGCTGGGTTTGCCACGAAACAGTTCAATTGCCCCGCCATCGGCTCCCCCGATCAGGACGGCGGAGGCTGGCGGGGCGTCGTTTGAAGTGACGGCAGCAAGACGGCCGGCACCTATTTGATTCACCGGTTGTCCGGACCCGCAAAACCCCAGCCCTGAGTGCCGACTCGGCCGATGGCGTCCGGATTTTGCGTGGTCGGGACCGGCTTGCCGGGGATATAGAGCGCGATCGGGCGGATCTCGTACACCGCGGTCGGATTGACCTTGCGCAGCTCGCTAGCCACCGCCAGTGCGGCATGCTCATCGGCGCAGTCCACGATATGGAACCCCAGTAACTGCTCCTTGGTTTCGGCGAATGGCCCATCGATCACCATTCCTGCGCCCGGACCGCGCAAGGTGTGCGCCTTGCCCGTTGCGCCCAGCCGCGCCGATGGCCCCAGTAATTGTTTTTCGTTCAAGCCGCCGTGAACCCGAAGCATCTCGGTCATGACCGCGGCATCCTGTTCCGGCGTCCAGGACATCACTTCGGCTTCCACGTGATAGGCCAGAACGGCGTAAAGCATCGATTTCTCCTTTGGTGGCGGCTGAAATAGGCCACTTCCGAGGACGTTTTGCAAACGCCGGTCCAGAAATTTGCGGAAGCGTGATGAGGCTTAGTCCAATCGCAATCGGCTATGGCGGGGACGACGCCGATGACGCGGAACTCTCTCCAACGAACTTCTCGCTTCAGTACATCTGCAACGGCAGGATGCCGCCCGGGCCGATCAGCAAGGCCCAGGTATCGTCCGCTGCAAGCGTGATCTCTTCGGACTGGTCGCGCTTGCCGGGGATCTTCAGCACATAGCGGTATTTGCCGGGCTTCAGATCCAGCATCAGCTCCTTCGGCGGACGATCCTTGCCGACGCCCGGCGGCACCTTGATGGTCTTCTGGTTGATCGTCACCGAAGCGTCGGCTTCGCCGAGGTTGCCAAGAACGATCCTGCCCATGCCGGCCGGCGGTAGCGCCTCCGCCTTCGCGGCCTCGGCCGGATTCTTGACGACAATGCTGATCGTCGTCTCGCGATCGTCGCGGCCGAGCTTGAGCACGGCCGGTCCTTCGGGCGCGGCAAAGGCAAGCACCACATTGTCCGGCTTCACCACGGCGCCGTCGGCCTGCTCCTTCCACGTGCGCTTGCCGAGCTCGCGGCGATAGAAGGCCAGCACCGAGCCGATGTCGGCCGGCACCTTGCCGTTGAACTCGCGGCGGAACGCGGTCTTGCTGCCGGTCATGGTCACCGTCCCCGGCGAGCTCATGGTGTAATTCTTCGGCACCGGAAAGCCCTGAGCCTCTCCTCGGCCTCAAGCTTCACCGTTTCCTTGGTCGGATCAGCCGGCAGCTGCAGGCCCGTGCCGCTGACGGACACCTTCGCCTTGCCACCGAACAGCATCACGGTGATGTCGAGCTCCTGCTCGCCCTTGGTGAAGTCCATCGAGTACATCGTCGGCCCGTTGATCACGCCGCGATCTTCCTTCCAGCCGAGCGGCTTCAACGTCTCGCGATAGAAGGTGGCGACCGACTTCGGCGTGGACGGCGAGATGAAATCGAGCTTGCCCTCGTTGCCGTCGAACTTCACGTCGTCCGCATTCTCCGGCAGCGGGATCGGCGTCGACGGATTGGCCATCGCCGCGCAGGCTTTCCACGGGCGCGGCAGCGGCTTCCGCGACCTGCGCACGTCGCTTCGCTTCAGACGCGGCGGTCAGCTCCTGCGCCTGCTTGACGGCATCGCTCATCCATTTCGCATCGGCGTCCTTCTTCGCTTTCGCGCGCGCGGCGACGGCGGCCTCGCGAAGCTGCGCGACGATGCGCACCGAAACCAGGTCGTAGCGCGGGCGCATCTCCAGCACGGCCGTGCCATCCGGCTGGGTGAAGGTCGCCTTCACACCGGTGTCGTTGATCGTGGTGCCGGCCTGCTCGGTCCAGCCGCGCAGCGTCATCTCGCGGCGATAGAAGGCGAGCACGACAGGCATGTCCGCGATCACCAGCGCCGTCGCTTCGCGACGGACCGAATCCGCGCTGCCCGTGCTGCCGGCCTGCTTGATCTTGTCGGGCGACGGAAGGCCCGCCGAATCCCTTGCATTCGTCAAATCCTGCGGCAGCGCGAACGGCGCGATGCGCAGATCGACGACGGTCTTGTCGCCGGCTCCCCGCTGCAGCGTCAGCATCACCGGCGGTTGCTGGCGCTGCTCGCGGCCTTCGCGACTGAAATAGACGCGCCGTCCGTTCTCCACCGCGTCATTCAGTTTCGCATTCGGCCAGCGGGCTTCGATCGCCGAGGCTGCAAGCGGCGCCCAGCCTTCGGCCGCCAGCCCCTTGTTGAAGAACTCCAGCGCCGCCTCCACGCTCAAGCCGGTGACGCATCGCAGATAGGGCCGGTTCTCGTCATAGACGATTTCGGTCGCATCCTCGGGGAACGGCACGTTCGCGGGGATCGAGTTGTTGTGGCTGTAGTAGATGCGTGACGTATCCCCTGCCGCCCATCGAGAACGACACATAGATCCCGACCCGTCCGTTCTTGAACCGCTAGGCTTCCCCCGCTGTTCTGGTCCGGCTGTGCGATAGCGCATCCATCCCGCGCCGTTCAGCACCTTCTCCGGGCTCCACTGTGGTCGCGGTGACGGGCGCAGGGTAGATACTGACCATGCAAGCTGAGGACCAGCGATCGGGGGGCAATTTCGGCGCCGGCCGGACGCGGCAGGATCTTCAGCCCACCGAGTCCGGGCTGCGACACTGCCAGTGGCGCCGACGAGCAAGGCCGCCACGAGCGCCCACCTGAATGCGGAAGCACGGATCACAAGCTTTTGCATGGCGGTTTCCCCTCGACAGGCAAGGCTGGCACCCGCACGCCCGCTCCGATGTAGTCGCGGGATTCAGGTCGCCGGTTCAAGGCTCAAGCCGGTGTGGTTGCCAGTTCCCCGGTCATCTCTGCCGCGCGCCAGCACCTGACCGGCGTGTCCGTCGCCGCGCGTCTCGAGTGCGGGTCCCGGCTCGCTGCAGCAGACGGCTTCGGCATGCGGACAGCGCGGGCTGAACGCACAGCCCTGCGGCGGCGCGAGCGGATTTGGCAGTTCGCCCTTCGCCGTCGCCAGCGGCGCGCGGCGCAACGGATCGGGAATGGCCGCGATCAGCGCCCGTGTATAGGGATGCGCCGACCGCTCGAAGATTTCACGCCAGTGGCCACTTTCGACGATGCGGCCGAGATACATCACCGTCGGCCCCATCCCTCATGCGCTCGACCACGCCGAGATCGTGGCTGATCATGATATAGGACAGCCCCAGCGTGCCCTTCAATTCCAGCAGCAGATTGATGATCTGCGCGGGGCGGATCGACACATCCAGCGCATAGACCGCCCCCCCCAGGGGTAGGCTCGCCCATAAGTATTCACCTCGAAGGAAA
>CAVPOL010000009.1:0-90108 GCA_963706975.1 uncultured Alphaproteobacteria bacterium | reverse complement strand
TGCGAGGCGTAGCCTGTCCATCCGCCGAGCTTGGCGATGATCCATGCCGCCCACTGCAGGGTGTAGGCCCGATGCGGGTTGTTCTGAAGCTCAGTCCTGCCTTTCATGGTTTTGTTGATGGCGGCAAGTGCTTCGATTTCTTCCGGGGTGAAGGCGCATTTGACTGGCAATTGTTTACCGCCATTGCGGGCTTGAACGAGCTGAATGACGATACATGCCGCTTTAGTGGCGATCGCCACGAGCTTGATCAGAGCTTCGGCGCTTTCCAGCTGACTTTCCTCGATACGCAGACCCTGGTTCTTCAGCGAGCGAAAGAGCTGTTCGATGATCCAGCGCTGCTTGTACCAAGAGACGATCCGCCAGGCATCGGCCGCATTGGCGATCGAATGAGTGGTCAAGAGCAGCCAATGAATGGGCTCGGCCCCCTTCGGAGGGTGCAACTCGACGACTTCCACGAAGCTGACTGCGACGCGCTCCGGCAGGTCCTTCACGCCGGGTCGTGCCGGCCGCTTAAGCAGGACGGTTCCGTAGCGCATGGACAGATGAGCCTGGCGGCCACGACGATCCATCCGCTGCGGCAGATCGATCACCGCCTTGTCGCAGAAGCGGGCTCGCTCAACTGCTTGATAAAGTGTTCTGCCGTCGGCCAGCGCGTGATCATGCATGGCCCGCGTCAGCAGATGGACGTTGTCGCCGGGTGTCAACGCCCAATGCGCAAAGAACTCCCCCTCGCGGTCATTGACGACGGTGATCATGCGTGCCGCAGCCAGAACCTCGCATCCCTGCTCGGCCGTCGTCACCCAGCGCGCCAACTCCTTGTGGGCCAAATCCCGCTGGTCGTGAGGGATCTTGACCTTGCCCCTACGCGTCCATACCTTGCCGCCGGTGAGGCCGAGACAGGCTCCGCTGTCGGCATCGACCGCCATCATGGCATGCAGCAACACGCCGCGGGCATTGCCTTTGCCGACTTCACCCAGTCCACGCCGATGTCCCTGCCGCGTCTGGAACTTGACCTCGCTGGTGTCCTGGATCGCCAGCACATGACGCCCGCCGACCACGGTCGCCGTCTGCCTGCTCCAGCCTTCAATCAGTTGATCGGTGGTGACCTGCGGATTGTTCACGAACCGCCAGTACGCCATGTACGCGGCCCAGTCTCCCCGCGCCATCTGGCGCAAGCAGACGCTGCGCGTACAAAGCATAGCCCGCAGAAGCGTCGCCCCCTTTTATCGAGGCGAACGTCGCCAAACTCGCCCAGTGACAAATCCGGCTCTCGCTGCATCTACGACGCTCCTTCGAATCAAAACGTCAGAAACAAAATCATACAAGCCGCAAAGACGGCACAACATCATGACACCCGAGTCAATTTGCCGCGCAAGATGTGTAGAAACCCTAGCGCCTTCGCGGGGACGACGGCCGGGGTGTCGCGCTGACCTCGCAATGACGGCTTCCAGACACGCCTTTAAGCCTCGCGGCGCTGGAGCGTCCGAGCTTTGCGTCGATTGCCACCCTCTGAAAGTAGAGGGTGCAGGGAAAGCCGGGTGCACGCTGCACCCGCGGTCTCGCGTGCAATGGTATTGGTAGAAGCGCACACGAGCATACAGGTTCAGCGGAGGCATCCCAGCTTTCCCTGCGCAGTGGTTTACGGCTTATATCGCGCTCGCCCCGGTGACCGGGCTTTCTTGCCACCGTCATCCGCGAAAAGTTTTGCCTCCCGCGAACTTGAACACCAGCGTCGGGGTGTCAGGCCCACACGGTTTTGCCGTCCGCTCGAATTGCGCTCGTCAGTCGCAACTTCCGCGTCCACCGCATCCCACCGCACGTTCGTGACGACCGCGATCCGCCCCTCTTGTCGGGTGAGACAGGTGCAATATAGGCCGATTTGTTATTTCTGACAATCAGAATATTGCGATCAGGGGCAGCTTGACAGACTTTTGGCTGATTTGCCCGTCGTGTTGATTTGTCGCAGCCCGCGGCAAGATTTGCTTGCGCATCAGGCGAAGCACCTCGCAGCAGCCGCGCCGGATTAGCCTCCGTCCACGCCGGCATGCTACGATCCGTCATCGGCGATATCGCCGTTCAGCAGGGGAAGTCACCATGGATCTGGGTTTGAAGGGCAGAAACGCGGTCGTGCTCGGGGGCACGCGCGGCATCGGGCGCGCGATTGCCGATACACTGGCCGGCGAAGGCGCCGGCGTCGCCGTCTGCGCCCGCAACGCCGAACAGGTGACGAATGCCGTTGCCGAATTGAAAACCCGGGGCGTGCAGGCGACCGGCTCTGCCGTCGATATCACCGACGGCGGCGCGCTGAAATCATTCATCGCTGGCGCCGCCCGCGAACTCGGCAGCATCGACATGCTGTTTTCCAATGCCGGCGCGATGGCGCAGGGCGGCGATCCCGCCTCCTGGGAACAGAACTTTCGGCTCGACGTGCTGGGCGCGGTCAATGCGTTCGAGGCCGCCCGGCCCTTCCTCGAAGCCAGTGGCGACAAGACCGGCGACGCCGCCTTCATTATCATCTCGTCGGTGTCGGCGGCGCAGGCCGACAGCGCCAGTTCATACGGTCCGATCAAGGCCGCCCTGGTGCACATGGCCAAGGGACTGGCGCGGCAATACGCGGGCAAAAAAATCCGCGTCAACGTGGTGTCGCCGGGCACGGTCTATTTCAAGGGCGGGGTCTGGAACATGGTCGAGCAGAACGCGCCGCAGCGCTATCAGGATACGCTGAAGCGCAACCCGACCGGCCGCATGGCCACGCCGCAGGAAATCGCCAACGCCGCGGTGTTTCTGGCGAGCCCGGCGTCGTCGTTCACGACGGGATCGAATTTGATCGTGGATGGCGCGATTTCCAACCGGGTGAATTTTTGAGGGGCAGAATAATGGGAGGCCTCCGGGTAGACCGAAGTTGACTGCGTGCGATTCAAATAGACGCAAATGGCCCACATCAGACATTACTCAGGAAAGCGGATCATGAATGGGTTCGCAAACATCAGAGGAGCTTCGATAACATGGAACGCGAGTTCTCGGGTCGATCGCCTTTTACATCTGGTCCCCTATTGATTCCGTTTGCGGCTGGTGAGAAATTTGACACCGACCGCCTCGGCACACAATGGAAGATCGATGGCCCTCAAACCGGCGGCCGCTTCTCGATTGTTCATCATCGTTGCCACCGCGCACGTTGGCGGCACCCTTGCACCGTCACTACCGCGAAGACGAGCACTCCTATGTGTTGACCGGCACGTTCGGGGCGTTGCTGGGCGATAGCGTCGTCACAGCCGAACCTGGCACATGGGTATTCAAGCCGCGAGAGCAGTGGCATACATTCTGGAACGCAGGCGACACTCCCTGCGAGATCATCGAAGTCATTTCACCCGGCGGCTTCGAGGATTACTTTCGCGAATTGTGCGCAATTTGGCCCGACAGAAGCAATATTTCCCCGCTGCTTCGAAAGTATGCATTGGATATGGATCTCGACAGTGTTCCCGGCTTGTGCGCCCGCTTTGGTTTGATTTGAGGCGGCAGCGCAGGGCGGATTGGGACGGAAGCCGCAATCCGCCGCGCCGGCGACAAATTATCACGGTCGCCAATCGAGCCGAGGAGCCTGGATCGCCGTTTCAGGTTGGTCATGAGATCGCACCGGCCGTCAACGCCAAAGACAATTCGACAGACGCAGCGGGATAACGCAGGTTACGCTGGCGGTAGCCGGACGGTGGATTACGCCTTCGGTTTCAATCCAGCCTGCGCGCTTTTTCTCAAGATCAATTCACACCTTGCCGGATCGACATTGCGGAGCACCGATATGAAAATCGCAAGATTGTTTTTGACATGCCTCCTCGGTCTCGGCGCAATGCTTGTGACCGTCGCCCCGGGAACCGCGCAGGTCGATCCCAAGAAATTCCCGGCCGCGAAGGAAGCGGTCGCATCGTTCGCGGCGCGCGCCAATGGATCGGAGAAATCCGGCGAAGTCCCGCGCGCCACCGATCCGGCCATCAAGCGGTTGCTGGATGCCGCCTTCGATATCAGCGACATCGAGGCCGCCAAAACCATCCCGTTCCAGTCGCTGACGCCGCTGAGCGAGCGAATGTTGCTCGGCACCCAGGTCGGCGTGATCTACATGCTGTCCGGAACGGGTGCTACCGACATTGCCCAGATCGGGAACGATCCGGCTGCCGGCGACAAGATCAATTTGAACGTCGTCAAATACCCCGACGAGATGGGTCGCTACTTCGATTTTGCCGTGACGATCCAGGCTTCGATCGCGCAGACCGTCCACGGCTATATGAGTACCGCAAAGCCGGCCGAGCTGGCCCGGCCGAATTTTCAAAGCGGGCTGGCCGATATAAGGGGCGGCGGGGCGCGAACCCTTTCGGGGACGATCGAGACGCTTGCCGTCAACGGACTGAGCGACGTGTGGATTCGCGCCCGCCTCGTCGCCCTCACGGCAGCCGCACCCAAATTCAGGCCATTCCTGCTGGCCGAGCAAAGGGAAGAGCTGCGCAAGCTGGCGATTGCATGCGCAGACGTGACCGACGACGCGCGGGCCAAGAAGGTCCTTCAGGATTTCGCGGTCACGATCGGAGGCGGATAGGTACGGCACGTCAGATGCAGGAAATTTCGTCAGTCAGCTTTAGCGGAGTATTTACCTTGCGTGACGGTGTCAGCGAGGAAGAATTCCTGCCGAGATTGCACGCTTTCTTCCGGCATTTCATCGATATGGGATTTGCCACGGGCTATCGCATCATGCGCCGCGAGGTACTGGACGACTTTGGCAAGACGCTGCCGGCTTTCACCTATCGGGGTGAACTGATCTATCCGGATATTGAGCGGGAGCAAGCCGCGTACGAATACGTCAAGCAACGTGGCGAGCAGGTGAACGCGCTGCATGTGGCGATGAACTCGTTGGTCATCGGCGCAGACTTCTTCCTGGAGACACGCATCGCATAGCGCATGTCTGGTTCGCGGGCCCTCATTGCGAGTTGGTACCGACCTTCGGGCCGACCCTGATGAATGAAACAAACACCGCTGTCATCGCCCGGCGTAGACCGGGCGACCCAGTATTCCAGAGACGTGCGTTCAACCGAGAAGCCGCGGCGTACTGTCCGGTCAGGCCGGGCGACGACCGTCTTGTTGTGGCGGGCGGCAGGGTCCGACGCCTTTCGGACCTGGCGACCAATGCCCATCCCTCAATGAAAATCCCTTGACGGCGGCAGGATGCGCACGTTGCGCGGATGGCGGATTTTTTGCGCCGGGTTTTCGAGGTGCTCGCGAAGATCGTCGTTGAGCGGTTCGATCAGCGCCGGGCCTGCCGGCACCGCGGGCTTGCGGCGGAACGTGGCGTCGGCGAGATCCGTCAAATCATGCGAGCGGTCGGTCAGGCGCTGCGCGACCAGATGCGTCACCTTTTCGGGACTGCTCTGGATATAGCCCTCGACCAGCAGCAGCCGCGCGCCCATCACCTCTTTCCGGAACTGCTCCATCACCTTCGGCCACACCACGATGTTGGCGATGCCGGTCTCGTCCTCCAGCGTCATGAACACCACGCCCTTGGCGCTGCCCGGGCGCTGCCGCACCAGCACCACGCCGGCGCAACGCACGCGCTTTTTGTCGTTGGCATGGCAGACCCGTTCGCAGGCCAGCACGCCTTCCCTGGCGAATATCGGCCGCAAAAATTGCATCGGGTGACCCTTCAGCGACAGCCGGATGGTCTGATAATCCGCCACCACCTGCTCCGGCAGCGGCATTTTGGGCAGCGGACGCCGCGTTCTCGTCGGGCTGCTCGCGCGCGGTGGCGACTTCGAACAGCGGCAGCGGCACATCGTCGGGCAGCCGCCGCACCGCCCACAGCGCCGCGCGGCGGTCGAGCCCGATCGAGCGGAACGCATCGGCATCGGCAAGCAGGATCAGCGCGCGTTTTGGCAGAGCGGTATCGCGGGCAAAATCCTCCAGCGAGGTGAAGGGACGGCGGGCGCGGGCGGCGACGATGCGGTCGGCCCAGTCTTCCTTTTTTGCATCGTGATGTTGCGGCATCGGCGGTGCCACACCTCTCCCATAGGGAGAGGTCGCGCCGAAGGCGCGGGTGAGGGGTGCGCTCTCTCGTGGGACCTGAGCCCCCTCACCCGATTTGCTGCGCAAATCGACCTCTCCCCGTTGGGGAGAGGTGGACTGAGCCCGCTTCAACCTTTCTTCATCCTCATCGAGCCAGTGAAAGCCGTCGATCTGGCGAAATCCGAGCCGCACCGCGTGATACCTGCCCTCGCCCTCCTCCAGCGTGTTCTGCGCGAAACTGAAGGACACGTCGACCTCGCGCACCTCGACGCCGTTATGGCGGGCATCGCCGACGATCTGCGCCGGGGCATAAAACCCCATCGGCTGCGAATTCAGCAGTCCGCAGCAGAACGCATCGGGATGGTAATGCTTCAGCCATGACGAGACATAGACCAGCTGGGCGAAACTCGCGGCATGGCTTTCCGGAAAACCGTAGCTGCCAAAACCCTTGATCTGGTCGAAACAGTTTTTGGCGAAGACGGGATCGTAGCCGCGCGCGATCATGTTGTTGACCATCCTGGATTCGAACTTGCCGATGGTGCCGACATTGCGGAACGTCGCCATCGCGCGGCGCAGGCCGTTGGCTTCCTCGGAGGTGAATTTCGCCGCCTCGATGGCGATCCGCATCGCCTGTTCCTGGAACAGCGGCACCCCGAGGGTCTTGTGCAGCACCCGGCGCAATTCGTCCTTGTCGCCGTGCAGGGGCGACGGCGAGGGATAGCTCACCTTCTCCTGGTTATTGCGCCGGCGCAGATAGGGATGCACCATGTCGCCCTGGATCGGCCCGGGCCGCACGATCGCGACCTCGATGACGAGGTCGTAGAATCTTCGCGGTTTTAGCCGCGGCAGCATGTTCATCTGCGCGCGGCTTTCGACCTGGAACACGCCGAGCAACTCGCCCCGGCACAGCATGTCGTAAACCTCGGGCACTTCCTGCGGCACCGTCGCCAGCTCGTAGCGCTCGCCCTTGTGATCGGCGATCAAATCAAAACATTTGCGGATGCAGGTCAGCATGCCCAGCGCCAGCACGTCGACCTTCATCATGCTCAGCGCATCGATGTCGTCCTTGTCCCATTCGATGAAGGTGCGGTCGTCCATCGCCGCATTGCCGATCGGCACGTAGCTGTCGAGCCGGTCCTGCGTCAGCACATAGCCGCCGACATGCTGCGACAGATGCCGCGGGAATTCGATCAGTTCTCCCGCGAGTTCGACCGCAAGCCCGATCATCGGGTTTTGCGGATCGAGCCCGGCCTGCCGCACCTGAATTTCCTTGAGGCCCTTGCCCCAGCTTCCCCACACCGTGTCGGCCAGGGCGGCGGTGACGTCCTCGGTCAGCCCCAGCGCCTTGCCGACGTCGCGGATCGCGCTGCGCGGCCGGTAATGGATCACGGTGGCGATGATGGCGGCGCGGTGGCGGCCATAGCGGCGGTAGACATATTGCATCACCTCCTCGCGCCGCGAATGCTCGAAATCGACGTCGATGTCGGGTGGCTCCAGCCGTTCCCTGGAGATGAAGCGTTCGAACAACAGGTCGACCTTGGTCGGGTCGACCGAGGTGACGCCGAGCACGTAGCAGACCGCCGAATTCGCCGCCGATCCGCGGCCCTGGCAGAGGATGTTCTGCGATGCGGGCGTAACGGACGATGTCGTGCACGGTAAGGAAATAATGCGCGTATTTCAGCTTGCGGATCAGCCGCAATTCCTTGTGCAGGATTTTTTTGGTCTTTGGCGAAATCCGCTCCGGGAATCGCTGGTGCGCGCCGGCCCAGGTCAGGTCCTCCAGATGGCGCTGCGCGGTCTTGCCCGGCGGCACCGGCTCATCGGGATATTGGTATTTGAGCTGGTCGAGAGAGAAATCGATGCGGCGGGCAAAGCGCAGGGTTTCCGCGATCGCCTCCGGCGCGTCGCGAAACAGCCGCGCCATTTCGTGTCCCGGCTTGAGATAGCGTTCGGCATTGGCTTCGAGGCGCCGGCCGATGGCGTCGATGGTGGTCTTCTCGCGGATGCAGCTCAAGACATCCTGCAGCGGGCGGCGCGCGGGATGATGATACATCACCTCGTTGGTCGCCAGCAGCGGCACGCGGGCGCTGGCGGCGATGCGCTGCAGCCGCCCCAGCCGGCGCCGGTCGTCGCCGCGATAAAGCAGGCTCGCCGCCAGCCACACGCCGTCGGCGCGGCTGCGCTGTAATTGGTCCAGCAGTGGAAATGCGGTGGCCTGATCGAAGCGATGCGGAAGTGACAAAACCAGCAACTGCCCTTCGCTGAATTCGAGGAGGTCTTCGAATTTCAGACGGCACTCGCCCTTCTCGGTCTTGTCGGCATCGTCGCCGCGCTTGCCGCGGGTCAGCAACTGGCACAGCCGGCCGTAAGCGGCGCGGTCGCGCGGATAGGCCAGGATGTCGGGCGCACCGTCGATGAAGACGAGCCGCGAACCGATCAGCAGTTTCGGCTTGCAGGCGGCTTCAGGGTTTTCAAGCTCCTTGTGGGCCCGCACCACGCCGGCCAGGGTATTTTGGTCGGCAATGCCGATGGCGGAAAGCCGCAACTCGCCGGCCTGCCGCACATATTCCTGCGGATGCGATCCGCCGCGCAGGAACGAGAAATTGGTGATGATCCCGATCTCGGCATAGTCAACGACCTGGTTCATGCGAACAGCCCATGCACGAACCAGTTCGGCAGCACGATGTTGCCCTCGCGCGGCGCGATCTCGCGGTCATAGAGCCCGTCGCGGTAGAGCCAGAACCGCAGGCCGGCCTCGTCCTCGACGCGGAAATAATCGCGCGTCAATAGCGCCGCCTCCGGGCGCCACCATTCCATGGCGACGCGTTCGGGGCCTTCGACCCGCATCACCGTGTGGGTGGCGCGCCGCCACTGAAACCAGGCCGGCGGTCCATCCGGCACTTCCGCGATCACCTTGATCGGTTCCGGCCGTTCGAACAGCCGCAGCGGCCGCAACGGCGGCTCGCTTTCCGCCCGCGCCGGCCACGCCGCCTGCGCTGCTGCGGCCAGATGATGCTGCGCCGGCATCGCCATCGCGGCGCGTTCGGGCATATGCGTGTCCTGCGGCAGGTGCACGACCACGCGCTTGCCCCCGATCCGCGCGGCGATGCGGTCGATCAGGGCTGATAACTCGTCATTGTCGTGCACATTGGCGTCGAGATCGCGCTGCTGCTGCACCACGATTTCGACGCGGCTGGCCGACAGGCGGATCAGATCGAAGCCGAAACCGGGATCGAGCGGATCGTGCAAGGCATCGAGCCGCTCGCGAAACAGCCGGTCGATCACCTCTGGCCTGGTCATGGGCTGCCCGGTGTCGACGGCAATCATCCGCACCACGCCGTCGGTGCGGAAGAACTGCGCCTGCAGCCGCCGCGCGCCCTTGCCTTGCTTGTCCATCGCCGCGACCAACATTTTAGCGAGGCCCGACAGGGTGGCCGAGATCACGGCTTCGGTGGCGACCGGTTCGGCAAACCGTTTCTCCACGATGTAATCCGGCAGCGGCTTTCGCGGGCTGATCGGCGCATCGCCTTGCCCCAGGGCGGCTTCCAGCAGCGTGACAAAACCGGCGCCGAACCGCGCCGCGATCTCGTGGCGCGCGCGCGAGGCGACATCGCCGATGGTTTTCAACCCGGCGCGGCGCAAGCCGATGGTGACAGCAGCTCCCGCGCCGAGCGCGGACACCGGCAGCGGCGCCACCGCATCGGCTTCCTCGCCATCCCTGACGATCTTTCCGGCGACATGGCGCGTCATGGTCCGCGCGCAGATCGATGTACCGGCGATGGCGGCGCTGACGACAAAACCCTGCCGGGTCAGCGCGCCGCACACCATCTGCATCAGCACGGCCTCGCCGCCGAACAGATGGGCGCAGCCGGTGATGTCCAAAAACAGCCCGTGCGGAGGATCCAGCGCCACCAGCGGGGTAAAACGGTCGCACCAGTCGGCGATACCGTTCAGGGTCCGGGCGTCGGCGGCCTCATCGGCGTCGAACACTGTTAATTGCGGACAGATGGCGCGGGCATTTGCCAATGGCAGGCCGATCGACAGGCCGAAGCGTGCCGCGGCGTCGTCGAGCGCAACAATCTGCAGCGCGTTTTTTTCTTTGGCGACGACGATGCTGGGATCATTTTTCGTTGACGCGTTTTCTTCACGCGAACCGGTACCCACTTCGCTCGAAAACGCTTTGGTATCAGCCTGCGCGGCGCTGCCGAGCATGCGCCTGATGCGGTCGATGGGCAGGCGCGGCAGCCACAGGCTGAGGATACGCCGCTGGTTTCGCGAAAAGGCACTCATCACATTTCCATTCCATGATCCACCGGCCGACCGGGCCATGACGGTTGCGGACAAGTTGCGCGTCGAACAGCGGCGCCCCCCATGCGCTCCAGCTTGATGCCGGCGGCGAATGCGCCGCGCGCACGATCCAGCGTGTCTCCGCGGTCGAGGGCTGTGGCTCCGCCGCCAGGCGCAGCAACAATCCGGTGACGCCGGAGGCCTGCGCCGCCAGGGTCAGCTTGCGGCTGGCGACGAGATCGAACTGGCGCGCCTCGCCCCAGACTTCCAGCACCACCGCACCCAGCGCATCGCAGGCCAGCGCGTCGGCGGCGGTCCGCAACGCGGCATCGGCATCGGCGGCGCGCACGGTCACGACCCGGCGCGGATCGAGGCCGAGTTCGGCCAGCCCGCTCATCGACAGCGCGCCGGATTCGATCCCGGCAAAATCCTGCCGGACCCACAGCAGCGGGCGCCGGGCCGTCGCCCGCCCCGCCAGGCCAACGATAAACCCCGTCGCGGCGGCGCTTTGCCGGCCCTCGGCAAAGACTTCATGCACCGCGGCCAAAGCGAGGCCGCCCTGCAGCGCCAGATCCGCGTCCGCATGCCCGAGCGCCACGCGCGGCTGCTCTGTGACGTCGGCAGGTGCCTCGATGCGCTCGATGCTGCCGCGCAAATTCGCAAGCGTGTTCGTGCGTGCGCCGCTCATGCGCCGCTCCCAGGTTGGGCCGTCACCGGCTCTTTTGACATGAACCCGCGGCCGGCCCATTTGTTCATGATATGTTCTAATATAAAGCTAACATGGCAGGCAGAGTCAATCGGGGATCGCTGCTCATTAATTTGGTAAGTAATGCCAATGGGATCGAAGGAAGCTGCCGCCGCCCATCCGCCGGATTGCTCGGCTCCGACGATCCGCCGCAGCCGAATGAATTGACACGCGATGTACAACCTGTAATTGTTTGTACAGATGCAGTGGCCCGCGGCACGATGCGCGGTTCGATCATTTCCCGCCGTGCCCGTGGTTTCCTGCAGTTCGGCCTCATGTGGCGTGGCGTTGGCCTTGACGTTTCCATGGGGTCGGCGCGCTGCGCGGTAGACCCTAGCCCCGGACACTGCGCAGCGCGCCGCTTTTTTCTTCGGAACGCTGCACCGCGGCCGGAACCAGGATAATCAAAGAGACAATCAAGGAGACGATCAGGCCGCCGCTGCGAGATTGACGGCGGCTTCCGCCAGCGTGGTCAGGCTGACGTCGGTCCTCTTCTCCTGCTGCAGGGTCTGATCCAGCAGCCGCGCCGCTTCCTTCATGCCGAGTTGCAACGCCCACTGCTTCAGGGTGCCGTAGCGGGAGATTTCATAATGCTCGACGGCTTGCGCGGCGGCCAGCAGGCCGGCATCGAGCGCCTCGCAGCCCTTGTACTCGTCCATGATCTCCTTGCCCTCGTCGAGAAGGCCCTGGATTGCATCGCAGGTCTTGCCGCGGGCGGGCTTGTCGAGCAATTCGAAAATCCGTTCGAGGCGATCGACCTGGCCTTCGGTCTCGCCATGATGTTTTTCAAATGCCGCGCGCAGCTTGTCGGATTGAGCGGCCTTCGCCATCTTCGGCAGCGCCTTCAGGATCTGCTTTTCGGCGAAGTAGATATCCTTGAGCGTATCGAGGAAGAGGTCGTTGAGGTCTTTGTCTTTGGCAGCCATGTGCACTCCAATGCGTTGAGACGGGTCACTCCCGCGTCTCAACGCCATGTGACGTGCAAGGTTCCTGAACGCGCGCGAAGATCACGCCGCCAGCGTGTTCTCGACCAGCTTGATCCAGTACGAGGTGCCGAACACGATCGCCTCGTCGTTGAAATTGTAGGCGGGATGATGCAGCCCGGCGCTGTCGCCATTGCCGCAGAAAATGAACGCGCCCGGACGCTGCTCCAGCATGTACGCAAAATCCTCCGCGCCCATCAGCGGCGCCATGTCGTGCACGTTGGCCTCGCCGGCGATTTCCTTCGCCACTTGCGTCGCAAAATCGGTCTGCGAGGCATGGTTGACCACGACGGGATAGCCGCGCTCGTAGACCAGGTCGATTTTCGCCCCGGTGATCTGCGCCACGCCTGCTACGACCTCACGGATCCGCTTCTCGACCAGCCCCCTGACTTTCGCGGTGAGCGTGCGCACGGTGCCCCTGAGTTCAGCGGTTTGCGGAATCACGTTGCGGGCGTTGCCGGCGTGGAATTCGCAGATCGAAATAACCGCCGATTCCAGCGGATCGACGCTGCGCGACACGATTGATTGCAAGGCCGTAATCAGCTGCGCACCGACCAGCACGGAATCGATGCAGATATGCGGACGCGCGGCATGGCCGCCGAGCCCCTCGATGCGGATGTCGATGGCATCGGTCGCCGCCATGATCGGGCCGGGCCGGATCGCGAACGAACCGATCGGGATTCCGGGACCGTTGTGCATGCCGTAGACCTGATCGATCGCAAAACGGTCCATCAGCCCGTCCTTGATCATCGCGGCGGCGCCCGCGCCGTCCTCTTCCGCGGGCTGAAAGATCACCACCGCGTCGCCGGCGAAATTCCGCGTTTCCGCCAGATAGCGGGCCGCGCCGAGCAGCATCGCGGTATGGCCGTCATGGCCGCAGGCATGCATCAGACCCGGCGTCTTGGAAGCGTAAGGCAGATTGGTAGCTTCCTCGATCGGCAGCGCATCCATGTCGGCGCGCAGCCCGATCACCTTGATATCGGCCGTGCCGGCCGGCTTGCGGCCCTTGATGACGCCGACCACCCCGGTGCGGCCGAGGCCGGTCGCAACCTCGTCGCAACCAAACTCCCGCAACCGGTCCGCCACGAATGCCGCAGTGCGGTGCACATCGTACGTCAATTCCGGATGTTCATGGATCTCGCGGCGCCACGCCTGAATATCGGGTTGCAGATCGGCGACGCGGTTGACGATGGGCATGGGAAATCCGGGTTTGGGTGGAGACTTTGGCCCCTGTCTAGCACGCGCTTGCGCTCCGCCAAGGCCCGCCTCACGCCGCCAGCGTGTTCTCGACCAGCTTGATCCAG
This sequence comes from uncultured Alphaproteobacteria bacterium, assembly GCA_963706975.1. Classification (GTDB taxonomy): domain Bacteria; phylum Pseudomonadota; class Alphaproteobacteria; order Rhizobiales; family Xanthobacteraceae; genus Bradyrhizobium. Next base: position 76,747 of record CAVPOL010000009.1, on the reverse strand, counting down.
TACGAGGTGCCGAACACGATCGCGTCGTCGTTGAAATTGTAGGCGGGGTGGTGCAGGCCTGCGCTGTCGCCGTTGCCGCAGAAGATAAACGCGCCCGGCCGCGCCTCCAGCATATAGGCGAAATCCTCCGCCCCCATCATCGGCGGAGATTCACGAACGTTGGCTTCGCCGGCAATTTCCCTGGCCACCTCGATTGCGACATCGGTCTGCGCGGCATGGTTGACCGTCACCGGATAGCCGCGCTCGTAGACCAGGTCGATCTTGGCCCCGGTGATCTGCGCCACGCCTTCTACGACCTCGCGGATCCGCTTCTCGACCAGCCCCCTGACTTTCGCGGTGAGCGTGCGCACGGTGCCTTTCAAGACAGCGGTTTGCGGGATCACGTTGCGGACGTTGCCGGCGTGGAATTCGCAGATCGAAATGACAGCGGATTCCAGCGGATCGACGCTGCGCGACACGATTGATTGCAAGGCCGTAATCAGCTGCGCACCGACCAGCACGGAATCGATGCATTTGTGCGGACGCGCCGCATGTCCGCCGAGACCTTCGATCTGGATGTCGATGGCGTCGGTGGCCGCCATGATCGGACCAGGCCGGATCGCGAATGAGCCGACCGGAATCCCCGGGTTATTATGCATGCCATAGACCTGCTCGATGCCGAAGCGGTCCATCAGCCCGTCCTTGATCATCGCGGCGGCGCCCGCGCCGCCCTCTTCCGCGGGCTGAAAGATCACCACCGCGTCGCCGGCGAAATTCCGCGTTTCCGCCAGATAACGGGCCGCGCCGAGCAGCATCGCGGTATGGCCGTCATGGCCGCAGGCATGCATCAGACCCGGCGTCTTGGAAGCGTAAGGCAGATTGGTCGCTTCCTCGATCGGCAGCGCGTCCATGTCGGCGCGCAGCCCGATCACCTTGATGTCGGCCTTTCCTGCAGGCTTGCGGCCCTTGATGACGCCGACCACGCCGGTGCGGCCGAGGCCGGTCGCAACCTCGTCGCAACCAAACTCCCGCAGCCGGTCCGCCACGAATGCGGCGGTGCGGTGCACATCATAGAGCAATTCGGGGTTTTCATGGATATCGCGGCGCCAGGCCTGAATATCGGGTTGCAGATCGGCGACGCGGTTGACGATGGGCATGGGAAATCCGGGTTTGGGTGGAGACTTTGGCCCTGTCTAGCACGCGCTTGCGCTGCGCCCAACACTCCTCCGGTTGACTGAGATATCTCCGGAACAGCTGCCGACGCCGTCATGGCCGGGCTTGTCCCGGCCATCCACGTCTGACAATTAGGCAGGAAAGGCGAGGATGCCCGGGACATCTGGCTCGAAGACACGCTTCGCGCTATTGCCCGGGCATGACGAGGAAATGGCGGGCAGGACGCATGCGACGGCTTGAAGGTGATTTCGACTACATCGTCGTCGGCGCGGGCACCGCCGGCTGCATTCTCGCCAACCGGCTGTCGGCCGATCCCAAAAATCGCGTGCTGATCCTGGAGGCCGGCGGCGACGACAACTGGATCTGGTTTCACATTCCGGTCGGCTATCTCTTTGCGATCGGCAATCCCCGCTCCGACTGGATGTTCAGGACCGAGCCGGAACCCGGGCTCAACGGCCGCGCGCTGGCCTATCCCCGCGGCAAGGTGATCGGCGGCTCGTCGGCCATCAACGCCATGATCTCGATGCGCGGCCAGGCTGCCGATTACGATCACTGGCGCCAGCTCGGCCTCGCCGGCTGGGGCTATGACGACGTGCTGCCGGCGTTCCGTCGGCTGGAAGATCATTTTCTTGGGCCGAGCGAGCATCACGGCGCCGGCGGCGGCTGGCGGATCGAGGCGCCACGGCTGTCCTGGGCCATTCTGGATGCGGTCGGCGACGCCGCGCAGGAAATGGGAATAAAAAAAATTCCGGATTTCAACACCGGCGACAATGAGGGCGTCGGCTATTTTCATGTCAACCAGAAGCGCGGCCGCCGCTGGTCTTCCGCGCGAGGGTTTCTCAAGCCCGTGCTGAACCGCGCCAATCTGCGCCTGGAAAAAAACGTGCTGGCCGACCGGCTGATCGTGGAAAACGGCCGCGCCGTCGGCGTGCGTTTTATCCAGAACGGCGAAGCGGTCGAGGCCCGCGCCAAAGGCGAAGTGATCCTGTGCGCCGGTTCGATCGGATCGACCCAGCTGCTGCACCGCTCCGGCATCGGTCCCGCCGACTGGCTGGCGCCGCTCGGCATCGATGTCGCGCTCGACCGCCAGGGCGTCGGGCGCAATCTGCAGGACCATCTGCAGCAGCGCGCGATCTACAAGGTCGAGGGCGTGCGCACCCTCAACGAGACCTATTATTCGCTGCTGCGGCGCGGGCTGATGGGCCTCGATTACGCGTTCCGCCGCCGCGGCCCGCTGACCATGGCGCCGTCGCAGCTCGGCATTTTCACGCGCTCGGATCCGCGCCGCGAGCGCGCCAACATCCAGTTTCACGTGCAGCCGCTGTCGCTCGACAAGTTCGGCGATCCCCTGCACCGCTTTCCCGCCATCACCGTCAGCGCCTGCAATTTGCAGCCGACCTCGCGCGGCACCGTGCGGATTCGCTCCGCAAAGGCCGACGAGGCGCCGGCGATCGCGCCGAACTATCTGTCCACCAATGAAGACCGCGAAGTCGCCGCCGATGCCATCCGCGCCACCAGGCGGCTGATGAAGCAGCCGGCGCTCGCGCCGTATCGCCCGCAGGAATATCTGCCGGGTCCCACAGTCGGCGACGACGATGCGTCGCTGGCAAAGGCCGCCGGCGATATCGGCACCACGATTTTTCATCCCGTCGGCACCGCGAAGATGGGCACGGCCAGCGATCCCCTGGCCGTCGTCGATGAGCGCCTGCGCTTTCACGGCATCGTCGGGCTGCGCGTGGTCGACGCCTCCGTGATGCCGACCATCACCTCGGGCAATACCAACACTCCGACCGCGATGATCGCGGAAAAGGGCGCGTCGATGATCCTGGAAAACTCGCGCAGGTAACCGGGGCAACCCGCAGCCCGGACGATGCTCGCGTATCCGGCCCATTGGTTCGAGACGCGCGGCGTTGCCGCTAGGTTTGCGGCGGGTAACGGTCGAAGGTGGGCAGTTCGTGCACGCTTTCCATCCAGCGGAGCCGTTCGGCGACCTGGATATGCACCATGGCCGGAACGGCATCGGGGTCGTCGTAAGTCGCGCTCTGAATGTCGATGATCCCGGGCAGCATGTCGGCGTTGGTGTAGAACAGGCCAGTGCCACAGTTGGCGCAAAAAAGCCGCCGTCCATGCTCCGAGGACTCGTAGACCTTGGGCTGGCCTCTCGTCACCTTGACCGCGTCTTCTGCGTACATCGTCCAGCCGACCATCGGCGCGCCGGCGTGGCGTCGGCAATCGGCGCAATGACACAACGCATGAACGATGAGTTCGCCTTCGACCTGATAGCGGATGGCGCCACAATGACAGCCGCCGGTGATGTGCTCATGCGCTGCTCCGATCCAACTGGTCGTGCCGTTCCGCCCCATGCATAGCTTCGGAGATTTTCGGCTTCAACGGCGCAACGTCCTTGCCATTGCGTCCTGATGTCGCGTTTAGCCCGCGACGCGCAAATTGACGCCCATGCTGTTGAACTGTTAGAGGCCGAGACAGGTCAGGCCAAGTCTTGCCTGCTCGCGCGTGGCAACGTCATCGAGGGTCGGCGTTACCCTGCCGGGACGGGCGGGCCCGGCTGCACGCCGGCCTTCTCGGTCGGAAAGATGCTCTCGTACAAAGCGCGAGCCTCCCGGATAAGCCGGGCCTGATCGCGTTCCGGATCCGGCTTCGGGAATTGCACTACTTCACCCATGTGATCTCCAGGCTATGAGGGATCGACGTATGCTTCATGCCTTGACGCTGGGAACGTAGGAGCCCGCAATGCACTTGTAACTTTTCAGTCTCCACTCGTGATACGGGCCTTTGGCGAGCCAATCGGCAATGCCGATTTGCGCGTGGACCTGGCAGGCCATCATCGTGATGCCCGACTGCTCGCTGGTGGTGACGACTTTCTCCAGGCAAAGCTGGCTGCTGTTGCAAAGGATGGCGACGAGAGTAACGAGCATCGGGGACCTTCGTTGATGAGAGTGCCGGTCAATCAAACCCGAGCAGCCATCAAGCTACGGCCGGTGGCCTCGCTGCCCGGAGGCACACCTGGTCTGCAATCGAACGCAAAACGCCAGGCTCGCACGAAAGTGTTTCGCCCAGGAGTGTGAAGAGGTTTAGTTAGCAGAATCCTCAACCGCATACGCCGGAAAACTACGGGCTTCCATTCAGGCCGCACGGCTGAGCCGTGCACTGCGCGTAGCGCGGGGTAAGGCCAGATCGCCCGGACCGCTATGTCTCGGACCGACGGACGTTCAATGCGGATGTCACAGCTGGCGCCACGTCGATCATGCCGAGATCGACAAGCGTGCGGTGGAAGCGGCGCTTCCGTTCCGAGGACGATGCAAAATAGGCTTCGCCGCAATGCTCCAGCAGGCTCGCGCGCGTGGCGAAGATCTCGTCCAGCGGCAGACCTGCCTGCTGCAAGGCCACCGTCCCGAGAAAGGCAATATCGAGGTCGGGGCCGCGCCCGGAAGGAAATCGCTCGGGGCAGCCATTCAGCGTTTCCATGGCGTAGAAGGTGCGGAACTGGCGCGCCGCGTCGGCGTCAAGCCTGAGCTTTCCCTCGAGCCGCCGAGTCATGACGGGTTGATGATCTCCGTAATGAACGATCAGCGTCGGACGTTTCGGAAAACGGGAGGTCAGTTCGGATTTGAGCCTTTCCCAGGTCACGGCCGTCTCCACCAGCCGGGCGTAGTACTCCTCGTAATGAGCATCGGGAAGGCTTGCGCCAGCGAAGGCACGCTGGCTGTCAAAGCACCCGGGCGCGGCCAGCTTGCGGTTGTGAGGGCCGTGATTGAAGTTGGTCAGCGCATACAGGAAGCGAGGCGCGGGATCGCGTTCGATGCCCTTCATATGGGCGACGAGCGCTGCTTCCAGGAACATCGTATCGGAATTGGTCGCCTCAAATCGATCGATATCGAACGGCGGCTGGAAATCATCGATGAAAATGCGTTCGCTGACACCGATCGAACGGTAGAACGCATCGTAGTTGAGAAAACTGCGGCGGCAGCTCGAAGCCAGCATGGTTTTGTACCCGAGCCCGGCCAGCGTCTTTGGAAGACTGTTGTGGAATCGGCCGACGCCCCGCTTGAAAAGAAAATAGGCGTTCGAACCGAAGCTCGCGCTCGAAAGGCCCGTCAGCAGGCTGAATTCGGATTGCCACGATCCGCCGCCAAAAATGTCGACGTTGAGGCTTCCATAGCGCCCCCTTTCCGGCGACAGGAATGCCTCGACAACGGGCTCCACCGGGAGTCCGAAGATGCGCGGATCGAACACCAACTCATGCTGGATGACGATAATGTCGGGAAAGTCGAGGCTGCGCGCGGGCACCGCCACCATCAGCGGCAACGGATCTTTTGCCATGTCGCTCAGAGTGAGGCCACCGAACTGGCGCCAGGAAAGCGGGTCGAGAAGCGAGGCCATGAAGGTCGAATAGAAACACCGCGGCTGCGCCACGATGCGCTGGAAAGAAGCGACACCACCGCTCGCCTTGTAGGCTGCGCCCAGAGCCATACCCGCAATGCCGAATATGAGAACCCGGAACTCCAGGGAAACCGGCGGCCCGGACGCGTAGAGCAGAACCGCGACTGCGGCCAGCATGAGCGCGATGCCCCCTGCGAGAACCGCCGCTACCGCGAGCGGATACTGCACCACAAAGAACGGGACCGTCCCGGCAAACACCAGCGGCAGATCGGTTACGATGAGCTTGAGCCCGCTATGCCTGTATTTTACCCAGGACGCGCCGAAGATGATCGCCGCCAGGATCGATGACAGCAAAATCGCTCGTTCGAAATCGGATACGACGAGCAGCAACACCGCGGCGCAAAAGCACAGCGCGGCGACAGCCAGTTTGAGATGCTCGACGCTGCGTTCCGCCAGCCAAATGACTGTCATGGCGGCCGCAAATAAAATCAGCGACATATCAGCAAGATTCCCGGGCAACCGATCGAAGTCCACATCAGCAACGCTGGTAGACCGATTCTACATCACGTCGCCATGCCCAGAAATTCCTTGGGCTGGTTCTGCCGCGCGACGCAGCGCGTGTAGATTCGGGTTCACCGGCTTCAGCTCCATGCGGCGGCGAAAATTCATCGGGCTGATCGGTGGCGCGGCAGCACCCCAGCCCGAGCGGTGAGGATCATACCGGCGTAAGCCGGACCCGGGATAGGGGCAAGACGCGGCCTTGCTGCTGCAATATGCGATGCTGGCCGATGACCGTCATGTCGGCAGAATGGCGAAGGGCGCTACGCCGACTTCCTTACCGCGTTGTCGACCAGCGTCTTGCCGAGCGACCAGATCGCGCCGGGGACCTTGTGGCTGGCGGCGATCACGGAATCGAACGATGTCTCGATCCAGCGGCAGTCTTCCTGGGTGATGGTCAAAGGCGGCAGCAGTTTTATGGTGTGGCTGCCGTGGCCGGAGACTTGTGTGAGGATCTTGTGGTCCTTGAACAGCGGCACGGTGATGAGCTGGCAGAACAGGCCCTTGTTGGCGCTCTCCAGCAGATTCCACGACGCCTTCAGTTTCAGGGATTTCGGCGGGCCGAACTCGACGCCGATCATCAACCCCTTGCCGCGGACTTCCTTCAACAATTCATAGCCCGGCACCATGCGGGTCAGCGCCAGCCGCAATTCGGCGCCGCGCTTGGCGGACTGCTCGACCAGCTTTTCGGCTTCCATCACTTCGAGCGTCGCGATCCCGGCGGCCATCGCCAGATCGTTTTTCGCAAACGTCGAGCCGTGCACGACGGCACGATCCATCTGATTGAAAATCTTGTCGAAGATGCTCTTGCGGGTCAACAGCGCGCCGACCGGAACGTGACCGCCCGACAATGCCTTGGCGAGCAGCACCATGTCGGGTTCGACATTCCAGTGCTCGACCGCGAGAAAACGTCCGGTGCGACCGATCCCGGTCTGGATTTCGTCGGCGACGAATATCGTGCCGTATTTTCGGCACAGCGCCGCAGCGCCAGGCAGGAATTCGTCGGTGGGCATGTTGACGCCCTTGCCCTGGATCGGCTCGACGATGAAGGCGGCGATCTGGCGCGACGACAGCGCCTGTTCGAGGGCAGCGAGATCGTTGAAGGGGATCGAGGTGCAGCCCGGCAGCAGCGGCTCGAAACCGCCCCGGAAATTCGCATCATCGGTCAGCGACAGCGCGCCATAGGACAGGCCGTGATAGGCATGGCCGCAATACACGATCCCCGGCCGGCCGGTGGCGCCGCGCGCGAATTTGATCGCGGCCTCGACGGTTTCCGCGCCGGAATTGGCGAAGAATACCTTGTCGAGCCAGGGAACATATTTGAGCAGGCGCTCGGCCAGCACGCCGGCCAGCGTCGAGACGTCGAGTTGCACGAGATTGGGCAGATCGGCGTCGAGCACGCTCTTCAATGCCCGGCGCAACGCCGGATGATTGCGGCCAATCGCAAAAACGCCAAACCCGCTCAGTAGATCGAGATACTTCGCGCCATCCCGATCGAACAGGTACTGACCTTGCCCCTTCTGAAAGCCGACATCGTAACCGATAGTCTTGAGAACCCGGACCAGCTGTTCGTTCAGGTAGCGCGAATGCATGGAACTGCGCTGCGCCTGACGGTCGGCGAACATCTCGGAAACGTCTAGATTTGAATTTAGCATTCAGTACATACGTCGGTTGACGGGCATTTCGTCAACTGAAAACGCCCAATGCGGCGTTTTGACCCCTTTGGAACATTAACCACAGGTTTGCATCATGTTGCACTGCCCCCGAAATATCACGCGTGCCGTAGCATATTCGTCTCTCTTTCTTGCGGCCGGAGTTGCTTCCGCGCTGGCAGCGGACCCCACCGGCGATTGGCGAGTCGAGGACGGCGTCGCCAACATCCGGGTTGCCGAATGTAACGGCAGCATGTGGGGCGTGGTCTCATGGGAGAAGACGCCCGGCGGCCGCGACAAGAACAATCCCGATGCCTCAAAACAGAACAGGCCGACGCTGGCGATGCCGACCCTGCTCGACATGAAGAAGAAACCCGGCGTCGATCAGTGGGAAGGCAAGGTCTATAACGCCAACGATGGCCAGATCTACAGCGCCACGATCAAGCCGCTCGGTTCCGATCAGCTCCAGGTCCAGGGCTGCCTGCTGGGCTTTCTGTGCGGCGGTCAAACCTGGACCCGCGTCGCAGGCCCGATTGCGTCGAGCCCGGTCAACAGCATGGCCAAGGGCGCGCCGAAGACCGCCGGGGCCGCCAGAACGGCTGCGCCGTCAAGTCAGCCACCCGCCGCTGCCCCGAAAACCACCGGCTCGATCAACCCGGTTCCCAAAGCGGGGCAGAAGCAGGCCGCGGGTCAGCCCGGCGACATCGGCGATATCTGCCTACTCCCCGATCTCGCGCGGCTTGCCCATTAGCGCCGGCTGGAACAACAGCACCGCGGCCAGTGTGGTGACCAGGGATAGCGCCAGCAGCTTGCCCATGCTGGCGGTTCCCGGATGACTCGACAGCCACAGGCTTCCAAACGCGGTGGCGGTCGTCAGCGCGCTGAAAAAGATCGCCCGCGTCAGGCTGGTCTGCAGCAGGTTGGTCCGGCCGGAACGCCAGGCGGTGACGTAGTAGATCTTGAAGGCGACGCCGACGCCGAGCAATAGCGGCAATGCGACGATGTTGGCGAAGTTCAGCGGCAGACCGATCAGGACGCAGATTTCCAGCGTCACCGCGCCGGCCACCAGCAGCGGAACCAGCGTCAGCAGCACGTCCGTAACGCGCCGCAACGCCAGCCACAGCAACAGGCTGATCACCACCAGCGCCCCGATGCCGGCGTGGATGAACGCCTTCACCACGGTGTCGCCCGATTTCAGAATCGACACCGGCCCCCCGATCGCATTGGGCTCGGCCGCCAGCACTGCATTGGCGAATGTGCGCAGCGTGTCGTTGTCATTCGGATCGCCGCGCGGCTGCGCCTCGACGCGTATCAGGCCGCTCTTGGTCTTCCAGCCGTCGACCAATTCGGCCGGCAGGGTCTTCAAGCTGACCGGCTGCGCCTGCAGCGAATTCCTGAGCTGATCGAGCACCACCTTCAGCGGTGTGACGAAAATCGCCTGCGCCTTGTTCCGCTTGGCTTCATTGGAGTCCGCGAGTTTCGACAGCGCGTCGGCCAGCCGCCGCGACGCCACCGCTCCCGGGCCCTTGCCGTCGCCGGCGGCCTTGCGCAGGCTGTCGACCGATCCCTTCAGCGATTTAACGTTCTCCGCGTCCGTAGGTGCGGCGTCGATCTGGTCCGGATTGAGGGCAGGTTCGAGGATCTTCGCGCCTTGCGCGATCAGCTTCAGCTTGGCCGGCTGGTCGGTCGGCACAAAACTGTCCAGCGAAATCACGCGCAGCACTTCCGGCACCTTTGCCAGCCGCTCCTCGATCTTCTTCGCCTCGGCTTCCGAATTCGTCATCACATTGATGGCGTTGGCGCCGGTGTTCGGGTCCTTGCGCAAATCGAGGAAGGTCGCGATCGATTCGACGTTGGAGTTACGCAGGTTGATCGGGTTGAAGTCGAACTTCATGAAGAAGAGCAGCGGCAGGCCGGCGACCGCGACGAGGATGGTGCCGACGATGATGATGACGCGGTGCTTTTCGAGGAAGTCGTCGACCGGCGCCAGAAAGGCGTAGCCGACCGGATCGCTTTCGCCGGGCGGGTGCAGCATTTTCAGCAGCGCCGGTAGCACCGTGATCGAGGTCAGGAACGCGATCAGCATGCCGGCGCCGGCGATCTTGCCGAGTTCCGAGATGCCCTTGTAGTCGGTCGGCAGGAAGCAGAGGAATCCGGCCGCGGTCGCCATCGCCGCCAGCGACAGCGGCACTGCGGAGCGCCTTGCGGCATTTTCCAGCGCGAGCGGAATATCGTCGTTCTTGAACCGCTCCGAACGGTAGCGGACGCTGAACTGGATGCCGAAATCGACGCCGAGGCCGACGAACAACACGGCGAAGGCGATCGACAGCAGGTTCAGCGAGCCGACCATCATCAGGCCCACGGCCGTCGTGATCGCCAGCCCGATGAACAGATTGATGAACACCGCGAAGATGATCTTCGCCGAATGCAGCGCCATCCAGAGAATCAGCAGCACGACCAGAACGGTGCCAACGCTGTTGACGATGGCGCCGTCCTGAACGGTGGCATATTCCTCGTTGGCGATCGGAACCGGGCCGGTGAGCCGGACCCTTGCGCCATATTCGCCGGGGAAGTTGAGCTCCGCCGCCGCCTGCCGGATCGCATCGGTCGCGGTCTTGCCGGGCTCCAGCGCATTGTAGTCGAGGATCGGCGTGAACTGGATGAAGTTGCGGCGCTCGGAATCGTCCAGCGGCTTGTCGCTGATCAGTTCCCGCCAGGAGAACGTCGCGCTGCCCTTGCCCAGCACGTCCTCGACGGTCTGCGAGATCAGGTTGAACGGCCGCTCCGTGTTGTCGAGCTTGATCTGGCCGCGCTTGATGCCGGCAAGGCCGGTCTCCAGCGCGCCGGTCAGGCCACGGATCGAGGGGTCGCCGGCCATGATTTCGATCAGAGGGGCCGCGGAGGAGAACTGGCTGGTCAGCTTGCCGACCTCCTCGGTCGAAAGGAACAACAGCCCGTTCTTCTCGAAGAACTCGCCGGATCCGAGCGGCTGAACCGCCTCGAAATGTTTGCTGTCTCCGGCGAGCTTTTTCGCCAGCGCCGAGCTCGCCGTATTGGCAAGCTCAGGCGTCGACGCCTCGACCACCGCCAAGATGCTGCGTTCCCGGTCGAACGCCTTCTCGAACGCGTTGTCGCGCTTGCGCCAATCCAGGTCGGGCGAGATCAGGGTGTTGATGTCGGTATTGATGGCGAAGTGCCGGACGGCGTAGATGCTCGCGGCGACCGCCAGGACGAGGCCGACCACGACAGTCAGGAGGGCAAACCGCGTGCAGGCTTTAACAATTGAGACAACAATACTTGTCAGCACATCTTTTCTTTCTAATGTTAACCGCCTGCCGGAAACGCCTGCTGTCTACCCGAGTTCCGCAGGCTGATCTAACGCTGTTTTTGGGGACTTTTTTCGAGAAAGCACGACCAAAATGCACAAAATGTGCCGAAACCGTGTTTCGACCCTGATACCATTGGAGGCTGTATAGTCTGCTTCGGCAGGCGGTAAAGTGACGAACAAGTGAGGGCTCAGGGGGCTTTATCGAGGGCGGCCGGCAGGCTACTGTATCATATTACCGGGCTGCTTTACCGCCGATTCGCGATCGCGGTGCGATCCGGCTTACCTGGCGAATCGTTTTTTGACACAAAGTCCTGTCCCTCCATGGGCTTGGAATGGAGTGGCCGGATCCCCGGGGATTAGGCGTGGTGCGGATATTGCAGATATCCTGACCGGCCGGAGAGACCGAATGAATTTGGTGCAACTTGCGTAACGGGCATCCCATGGAAGTTTATCTGGCGCAGCCGCGCGGATTTTGCGCCGGCGTGGTGCGTGCAATCGAGATCGTGGAGCGCGCGCTCGAGAAATACGGCCCCCCCGTCTATGTCCGGCACGAGATCGTTCACAACAAATACGTGGTCGAAAGCCTGAAAAACAAGGGCGCCATCTTCGTCGAGGACCTGTCGGAAGTCCCACCCCTGGCGGTCACCGTGTTCAGCGCCCATGGCGTCGCCAGGAGCGTCGAGGAGGAGGCCGCGGTGCGCGGCCTGCCGGTGCTCAACGCCACCTGCCCGCTGGTCACCAAGGTCCATAACCAAGGCAAGCGCTATATGTCCAAGGGCCGGGCGCTGATCCTGATCGGCCATGCCGGCCACCCCGAGGTCGAGGGAACTATGGGTCAGGTTCCCGGCCCCGTCACTTTGGTCCAAGACGTCGGTGACGTGGCCGATCTGACACTTCCGGCGGACACCCCGGTCGCCTATATCACCCAGACCACGCTCAGTGTGGACGACACCAGGGACATTATCGCCGCCCTTCAGGCCCGTTTTACAGATATTCAAGGCCCGGACATCCGGGATATCTGCTATGCGACTCAGAACCGGCAATCTGCGGTAAGGGATCTCAGCAAGCTGGTGGACGTTATCCTGGTGGTGGGGGCCACCAACAGTTCCAACTCGAACAGGCTTCGCGAAATCGGCACCGAGGTGGGGGTCGCGAGTTATCTCATCGCCGACGGCAGCGAACTCAACCCCGAATGGCTGAAGGACGCGAAGGCTGTCGGTATCACCGCCGGCGCCTCGGCGCCGGAGGTCCTGGTCGACGACGTGATCGAGGCGCTGCGGCGCATCGGACCGGTCCGGGTGTCGGTGCTGCCTGGACGGGAAGAAAACATCGAATTCCGGCTTCCGGCCGAACTGACTGCGGGCTGACAAACTTCGCTACCTGAGTGCAGAAAGAAAACAACTGATGGCTATACCGTTCTTCAAAGAGTTGCGTATCGGCGGCTACATGATCAAGCAGAAGCTGCTCGGCCGGAAACGCTATCCGCTGGTGCTGATGCTGGAGCCGTTGTTTCGCTGCAACCTGGCCTGCGTCGGCTGCGGCAAGATCGACTATCCCGACGCCATCCTCAACCGCCGCATGTCGGCACAGGAATGCTGGGACGCCGCCGACGAATGCGGCGCGCCGATGGTGGCGATTCCCGGCGGCGAGCCCTTGATCCACAAGGACATCGGCGAGATCGTGCGCGGCCTCGTGGCGCGCAAGAAGTTCGTGTCGCTGTGCACCAACGCGCTGCTGCTGGAAAAGAAGCTCGATCTGTTCGAACCCTCGCCCTATCTGTTCTTCTCGGTGCATCTCGACGGCCTCAAGGATCACCACGACAAGGCGGTGTCGCAGAAAGGCGTGTTCGATCGCGCGGTCTCGGCGATCAAGGCCGCCAAGGCCAGGGGTTTTACCGTCAACGTCAATGCGACCATCTTCGATGGCCATGCCGCCGAGGACATCGCCAAATTCCTCGACTTCACCACCGAACTCGGCGTCGGCGTCTCGATGTCGCCGGGCTATGCCTATGAGCGCGCCCCCGACCAGGAGCACTTCCTCAACCGCACCAAGACCAAGAAACTGTTCCGCGACGTGTTCGCGCTCGGCAAGGGCAAGCAGTGGAATTTCATGCATTCCGGCCTGTTCCTCGACTTCCTCGCCGGCAACCAGGATTATGAATGCACCCCGTGGGGCATGCCGGCGCGCAACATTTTTGGCTGGCAAAAACCCTGCTATCTGCTCGGCGAAGGCTACACCAAGACCTTCAAGGAATTGATGGACACCACCGACTGGGAAACCTACGGCACCGGAAAGTACGAAAAATGCGCCGACTGCATGGCGCATTGCGGCTACGAGCCGACCGCCGCCAATGCCGCGCTCAGCAACCCGTTCAAGGCGATGTGGGTGGCAATCCGCGGCATCCGCACCACGGGTCCGATGGCGCCCGAGATCAACCTCGATAAGCAGCGCCCGGCGCAGTACATCTTTTCGGCCGAAGTGCAGAAGCGGTTGTCGGATATCCGCAAGGATGAGGCCGCCGCGGCAGCCGCCAAGGCGCAGCAGAAGGCTTCCAGCGCCGCCTGATCACGCCACCGATCAAAGCAAAACGGGGCGCGATACCGATCGCGCCCCGTTTTTGTTGCCAGGCGTGTTCAGATCCCGGCGGTGACCAGGTTCTCGCCGCCGTCCAGAAAACCGCGGCAGCCGCGTAAGGACCGCAGCGCGCGATTGAAGTCGATCCCGGTCGAGACCAGCGCGCGCAGCGTGGTCGGATTGCGCGCCACGCCGCGCAGCACTTTGCGCAGATCGATATCGCCGTTCGGCTTGATCGCGGCCATCGCCAGCTCCGGCAAAGCGCGGCCCGCGGGGTCGCTGATGACGCGCAGCGCCGCGAAGGGCAGCCCGGCCTCTTCGGCATAGGCCGCCGCGATATGGCTCTCCATGTCGACGGCCGCCGCCCCCGTCTCCGAGCGCAGGGCCGCCTTGCAGGCGCACGCCGCAACCACCCGTTCGACGCCCGCAAGGCCGCCGCGGACGATGCGCCGGCGCTTCAGCGCGGCGCTTGCGATCATTTCCTCGTTCAGGGCCGAGCCGGCCAGCCAGCGGGTGTCGCCTGCCAGCACCTCGGTCGCCACCACGATGTCGCCGGATTTCAGCGAAGGATCGAGCCCGCCGGCGACGCCGAAGCTGATGACGCCCCTGAAGGTGGTCGAATCCAGTGTCGTCAGCAGCGCCCGTAATTGCCCGGGGTCGCTACTGCTGCAGATCACGATCATGCCGGGCCCGGCCGCTATGCGGGCCTCCTGCACCAAGCCTGTCACGATCAATACCGGCCGTGGATCAACTGGATTGCGACCAATCGAATTGCCCAAGGTCTCGGCGGCCCCCGCCCCCAAAGTCACATCCCGACCCCTACCACCCTGCTGTTAGTGTTCCTCAGATTTCGATACCGCGCCAGCGCCCAGAGCGGAAAGAACTTCGCGTAGCCATGATAACGCAAATAAAACACCCGCGGAAACCCCGTAGCCGTGTAGCGCTGCTCATCCCACAGGCCTTTTTCGGTCTGTGTGCCTTTCAGGTACTCAACGCCGCGCGCGACGCCGGGGTGCCCGGCCTCGCCCGCCGCCATCAAACCAAGCAAGGCCCATGCCGTTTGCGAGGCGGTGGAGGGAGCGCCCTCGAACCCCTTATAGTCGAGTCGGTAGCTGGTGGCATCCTCGCCCCAGCCGCCGTCCGCGTTCTGGATCGACAGCAGCCAGGCGACCGCCTTGCGCATCGCGGGGTCCTGGTGGTCGACCCCGGCGGCGTTCAGCGCTGACAGCACCGACCAGGTGCCGTAGACGTAATTGAGGCCCCAGCGGCCGTACCACGATCCCTCCGCAAGCTGGGTCCGCCTGAGATAGTCGAGGCCATCGGCAACGCATTTACTGGTCTGCGCGGTCTCGCCGAGCTGGGCCAGCATCGAGACGCAGCGGGCGGTGACGTCCTCGGTCGGCGGGTCGAGCAGCGCGCCGTGGTCGGAAAACGGAATGCTGTTGAGATAATATTCGAGGTTGTTGACGTCGAAGGCGGCCCAGCCGCCATCGCGGCTCTGCATGCCCTCGATCCATTCGCTGGCCCGCGCGATAGCGACGTCGTATTCGTCGCTCCCCGAGGCGCGCCGCGCGCGGTCCATCGCCATGACCACCACGGCGGTGTCGTCGAGATCGGGATAATGGGCGTTATTGTATTGGAACGCCCAGCCGCCGGGCCGCACCTGCGGCCGCTTGACGGCCCAATCTCCCTTCAGATCGAGCACCTGTTTCGGCTTCAGCCAGTCCAGCCCCTGCTTTGCCGGCGGCAATGCAGCCTCGCTGCCGGCCTCGATCAGGGCATGACAGGTCAGCGCAGTGTCCCACACCGGCGAGACGCAGGGCTGGCAATAGGCCTCGTGCTCGCCGATCACCAGCAGCTTGTCGATCCCGCGCCGTGTGATCGCGCGCGGCGGATAGTCGGCGGGTTTGCCCAGCACCTCGTACATCATTACTGTGTTGGCCATCGGCGGATAGATAGCGCCGAGGCCGTCCTCGCCGTTCAACCGCTCCTCGATGAAATCAACCGCGGCATCGATCGCGTACGCCCGTAGCCTCCTCGGAAACAGCGGTTCGAGCGCGCGCAGGATGCTGTCGAACCCACTGAACAAATGGAACCAGGCTGCGCTTTGGTGCGGCGCCTTGGCGGGCATGCCGATCGAGTGCGGCGGCTGCAGGAACAGTTCGTCGATGCCGACGCCACTGACATTCTTGGCGCGCGGCTTCAGCGCCGCCAGCACCATCAGCGGCACGATCGTGGTCCGCGCCCAGTAGGAAATCTTGTTGAGATGGAATGGCGACCACATCGGCAGCAGCATGATCTCGACCGGCAATACCGGCACGCTGCGCCAGGTCAGCACCCCGAACATCGACAGCATGAAGCGGGTGAACACGTTGCTGTGGACGGCGCCGCCGCGCGAGCGGATCGCCTCGCGCGCCCGCGCCATGTGCGGCGCGTCGACGGAATCGCCGATCATCTTCAGCGCGAAATAGCTTTTCACGCTGGCGCTCATGTCGAATTCGCCGTCATGCACCAGCGGCCAGCCGCCATGGGCGCCCTGCACCCGGCGCAGATAATTGGCGATCTTGCCCTCGAGCACGGTGTCGCGGGGTTCGCCGAGATAATGGCGCAGCAGCACGTACTCGGACGGGATGGTGCAATCGGCTTCCAGCTCGAACACCCAGTGTCCGTCCGGCTGGCGGTAACCGAGCAGGCCGCGCGTCGCCGATGCGATGCTCGCCTCCAGACCGTCAGCGGCGTCAGCTCCGATTTGTCCTGTCGCCCAATCCATTACGCCGATACCCGTTCACTACTGCACTTCGCTCTGCATCTTCTCGTCGCCGGCAGGACCGCTGCCGCCAACAGGTCAGGCCTGCCGCATCGCCATCACGAGATCGGCGGCGCGATTTCCCGACCGCACCGACCCCTCGATGGTCGCAGGCAGTCCCGTATCAGTCCAGTCTCCGGCGAGAAACAGGTTTTTCCAGGCGGTGACGGCGCCCGGCCGCAGCGCATTCTGTTCCGGCGTGGCCTCGAAGGTGGCGCGGCGCTCGCGCACGATCTGCCAGGGCGGCAGGTCGCCCTGCAAGCCGGCGGCCTTGCAGACGTCGTCCCAGATCGCCTGCGCCAGTTGCTCGCGCGGCAAGTCGACCAGCCGGTCGCCATTGCTGATGGTGACCGACAGCCGCTGCGGGAACGCGAACAACCATTCGACCAGCCCGCCGACCACGCCGACGATATCAGGCTGTCCCCGGGGCGGATCGAAGCGGAAATGCGCGTTGACGATGGCGCGGAATTTGGTCGGGGTTTTCAGGCCCGGCAGCAGCGAGGCGGCGGGGCGCGGCGGAACCGCCATGACCACGGCGTCGCCGGGGCCGACCGCCACCGCATCCTCGCCGAACCTGAGTTCGCCGACACCGCCCGCCGACATGGCGAATTCGCGCAATTCATGCCCGAACCTGACGCTGGCGCCCTTGTCCTGCAGCAGCTTGATCGCGGGTTCGACCAGGACCGCGCTCAGGCCATCGCGCGCGATCAGGGGACGGCAGGCCTGCCCGCCCGCCAGCAGCGTTTCCCGCACCACCGCACCTGCGAGGCCCGCGGAGCCCTCCGGCGGGTCGACGTTGAGGGCCGCCAACAGCAACGGCTGCACCAGCCGCTGGTACAGCGTGCCCTCGCAGGGGATGCTGTCGCCGACCCGCCTGCCCTGTCCCGCCCAGATCAGGGGCATCAGCGCCAGATAATCGCGCAGGGTCGTATCGGGAACCCGGCGGGCCTCGTCGAACACCCACAACGGCAGCCGGCTTTCGCCGAGGTCGAGCTGCCAGCGCTGGCCGGTGGCCAAATCGACGAACGGAAACTGGGCCCGCTTCGGCCCGACCAGTCCGGCCTCGGTGCCGATCGATCTCGCATAGGCGACCGCCGCCCGGTTGCCCGACAGCAGCAGATGGTTGCCATTGTCGATGGTGAGATTGGTGGCGGCGTCGAAATACGACCGGCAGCGGCCGCCGGCCTGCTGGGTAGCCTCGTGGAGATGCACCTTGCAGTTCGCATTCGCCAGACGAACCGCGGCCGCAAGGCCCGAAATACCGGCACCGATGATATGGACGGTCTTTTGCATCAGATGAACGCGTAGCGAAGGATGATGAGGATGCGGGCCCATTTGTCGAGACGCACGGGCGCGCGGGGGGACGAAAACCCTCTGGCGACCAGCAGTTCGAGGATCGCGCGATAATATTTCGACATGATCCGCGGCGCCCGCACCACCCGGCGCCGATTGCGGCGCATGATCTCGTCGGCCTTTTCGAAATGCATTCTCGCCCGTGCCACCAGCGGGACGCACACTTTCGGCAGCGCCGGTTCGGCGATTACCTTTTGCGGATTGCTGGAGGTGATGCCGGCATGCAGCAATCCCTCGAGCGGCAGATAGAGCCGGCCGATGCCGGCGTCTTCGTCGATGTCGCGCAGGATATTGGTCAGTTGCAGCGCGCGGCCGAGATGATGAGCGAGCAGGATGCCGTCGTCCTCGGGAAGACCGAACACCCGCACCGAGAGCCGTCCGACCGCGCTGGCGACGCGGTCGCAATAGAGATCGAGGGTGGCGAGGTTTGGCGCCCGGATGTCCTGCGGCACATCCATTTCCATGCCGTCGACGATGGCCAAAAAATCCTCGCGCTTGAGGCCAAATCGTTTGACGGACGCGGTGTAGTGCTGCAATCGCGCCGGCGGATGACCCTGGTACAGCGCGTCGATATCATGGCGCCATTGCTGGAGCGCGGCCAGCCGTTCGGGGCGGGGCCCAGCGGAATCGGCGATGTCGTCGACCTGCCGGCAAAAATCGTAGATCTGGAACATCGCCTCGCGTTGCGCGCGCGGCAGGATGCGCATCGCCGCGTAGAACGAACTGCCGGACGCGGATGTCCCGTCACTCGGATTGGCTGCCGCCGCCTCCAGCGTCATGCGCCGGCCGCCGGTTTTGACAGTGGCCGCCGCCCCATGGTGCGGCGCGCGAGTTCGGCGGCGATGCCGCCAAGACTGAGGCCGAGCAGTTCGAGCGGGTTGAGATGCACCCGTTCGCTGAGGGGATCGCGAACTCTCAGCATCTGCACGATCCTGTCGGCAAAGGTCTGGATCACTGATATCTCGCAGCCGAGCCTGACATCCCTGACTTCGGCGCTGAGCGATTTGCTCTCATGGAGCAGCGCCTCGGTTCGATCGGCGAGCCCGTGCAGGCATTGCAGCAGCGGCGCCGATGCCCGCGCGCCTCCGAGTTCCTCGACCGCAGCGCCGGCGGCCGCCAGTGCATCGCGCGGCAGATAGACGCGGTTGAGATCGCGAAAATCCTTGCCGCAGTCCTGCAGGTGATTGTTGATCTGCAGGCCTGCGCACAGCGCATCCGAAGCCGCCCAGGTCGAGGTGCTCTCGCCGTGGACGTCGAGCATGAAGCGGCCTACCGGCATCGCCGAATAGCGGCAATAGTGGATCACCTCGTCCCAGTTCTCGTAACGAAGCTTTGTTACGTCCATCCGGAAGGCGATCAGCACGTCGAGCGCATGGCGCGGCGGCATCGAACGCTCTGCCAGCGCGCGCCTGAGATTGACCGCCTCGGGCTGGGTGTCGCCGCCCCCCAAAAGCTCCGCCTCGAGCAGATCGAGCAGCCTGAGCTTTTCGCTCGCCTCCAGCGTCGCATGGTCGGCGATATCGTCGGCGGTGCGCACGAAATTGTAGAACGCAAGGATCAGCGCCCGGTGACGCGGATGAATGATCCACGAGGCCACCGGAAAATTCTCGTCACGGTGAGTCTTGCCGGATCGCAGTTCGCTCGCGCTGGTCATCAGGAACTGGCTACGTTGGTCTTTGCATGGTGGCTGCGCAAGCTCCGGTCAAGCCGGGGCAAGCGCACGGGATCGCGGACCCCATATAGGGGAATACGACGCCAAAACCAATGCTGTCTGCGATTTCCGACAAATCGCCGCGGCATCCGAATGAAGCCGCGGCGCGATTAACGCGGACCGGCGCCGGCGTTATTGGCCGTGGCTTTTCAGCACCTGATTGCAGGCCGCGCTTATCTTGGGACGATTCTGCTGTAGACAAGCCAGAATGACGAAGTCGCCCTGATCCATCAACGGGCGGCAGAAGCGGCTGACGTCGCGCGAGCAGGCTTTCTGCTCTTCCGCCGTGCCACTGCGCTGCGGCTGGGCGAACGCACCGGTGGGAAGCGAAACCGACAAGAGCGCGAGTGCGAAGAGAATTTTACGCATCATCTTCCTTCATTTTGGGGGTGGGAAATTCCTTCCCGGACAGCACAGGCCTGATGGGGACGCGGAATGCAAGCGCAGCGGACTGCGGCATCATGCCAGCCAGAAGCACCGGCAAATGCGGCCAAATTTGCGGCGGCCGGTTGCCGATCCGGTTCCCGGTGCGGGGACCGGGCCATTGAAGTAACCGGCTGATTTATAAAGGCTATTTTCCATCGTTCTTTCTTGCAGTTGGCGGTTGCGGTTCCGCCCGGTGGATAGCTACATGTATTCGCGGAGCAAATGCGGTTCGCCAGCGTTAACCAGATTGTGTATTTGTGCGTCGGTACGTTGTGTGGAGAACGGCAACTGCAGGCAGCCGATTCTGTCATTTGAACCTAACATACTGCGACGACACTAAGTCTTCGATGCGGCGCGACGATTCTCGTCCGAGAACGTCGATTTGAATGGGAAAACTCACGATGAAGCTGTTTGGTTCAGGGATGGTCGGGCAGGCGCTCATGGCCGCCGGCGTCGGCGCCGCGCTGTTGCTCTCGGTATCGTCCGGTCATGCCCAGTCCGGCCCCTTTGCCGGTTTTGACGGCTCATGGGGCGGCAACGGCACCGTCACGCTGTCGGACGGCACAACCGAGCGCATCCGGTGCAAGGCCGACTACAAGGTGAACGGCAACGGGCTCGGCCTGAAGCAGAGCCTGCACTGCGCCAGCGACAGCTACAAGTTCGACCTCAGCAGCGAAGTCACCAGCCAGGGCCAGCGCATTTCCGGCAACTGGAGCGAGAAGAGCCGGAATATTTTCGGCAGTCTGCAGGGCACCGCCGGCGGCGGCGTGATCGACGTGTTCGTCGAAGCCAACGGATTCGCCGCCAATCTGACGTTGCGCACCACCGGCAGCAAGCAGTCGGTGCAGATCAGCTCCAAGGGCGAGATCCGCGGCGTCAACATCACGATGACGAAGACCTAGAAGGCACTTTCGGCAAAGGGCGCGTTGCCCTTTCGCTCCTCTTCGCTGCAAGGATCGCTGCCGGAGGTCCGTGCGGTCCGCACCTGCACTCAGGACTCCAGTCCCTCAAGCATGCGCAGGATGATCGGTTGCAGCTCCGGCAAGTCGACTGTGGCGGTTTCCCATAAAACCTTGTCGTCGATGCGGTGATATTCGTGCCGCAGCGGATTGCCGATGGCGATTATATCAGCCCAAGGCGCGTCGGAATAGCGCGTCCGTAGGTCCTCGGGAAGGGCGCGCGCCGCTTCGGAAACAATTTGGATCGCGCGTTCGGTGGTCCGTCGAAGACCATAGCTCTCGCGGTAGGTCTCGAAGCTCAGGCCTGCCAGCTCCTGCGAAAGGCTTTCGATTTCGTCGCGCATATGAAGCAACCGCAGGCGCGGGCTCCTGGTGGCAGCCATCAGAAGATTCGCAGCGCGTCCCGCTCTACATCCGCACGGATGTACGGCGAGAGCGCCTCCCGGGTCGAGTAGCCGATCTCCGCCTTATGTTCGAAGGCATCTTCAAGCACGCGAAAGGCCCCCATATAGGGACGCAAGCCAAAGGCCGCGCCGGGCGCGACGTCGACAAAGACATCCACATCGGAATCAGGGCCAGCTTCATCGCGGGCATGCGATCCGAACAGGTACAGCGCCGCCACGCCGAACGCCCGCAAGGCGGGCTCGGTTTCCCTGAGTTTGGCGATGGCTTCGTCGCGGCGCATAACCCCAATATAACCCGACAGCGGTGAATTTTCCACTTGTGGCAGGCGGCGCCATCCCCGGGGAGCAATGCGCTGGTAACAGCTGCACTTTTCCGTTCACTCCGCCGCCTTCGCGCGACCTGACGTCCCGCGAAGCCGCTGCTCGAGATTGATCAGCCACATCGACGTCGGCCGCAGGATGAAGAGATCGGCAACCAGCGCCGCGACCATCGAGAAGGCGCTGAGCCAGCCGAACAGGCGCAGCGACGGCAGGTCGGAAAACACCGTCACCACAAGGCCGCAGGCCAGCACCACCGTGGTCAGAATCAGCGCCGGGCCGACCAGCACGGTCGCGCGCTCGACCGCCAGTTCCGCACTGACGCCCGGCTTGCTCTCGAGCCTGAGCCGGTTGAGGAAGTGAATCGTCGCACTCAGCCCGAGGCCAAACGACACCGTCAGCGCCACCACGCTGGCGAATTGCAGTCCCTCGCCGAGCGCCGCCAGCACCGCGCCTGACAGCACCACGGGGAAAATGCCGGGCAGGATACAGGCGAACATCACCACCACGGAGCGGAATGCGAGCCCGATGAAGATCGCGACCAGCGCGAATTCGATCGTCAGCCCGTGATTGAGCTTCTGGATCATGTTGGCGCTGTTGCGTGCGGCGATCGCCGACAGACCGGTGACCGCCACCTCGTAACCGGGATGGCCCTTGCGCACTATGTCGAGCGAACGGTCGAGATTTTCGACCACCGGAAGAATTTGGCTTGAATCAAGATCAGGCACCCGGCCCGACACCACCACCGCATCATGGTCGGCGGCGATGAAGCGCCGCACCAGGTATTCGGGGATGAGATTGACGTATTCCTTCAGGGTGGCCACGTCGGAGCTTCCGGCCTTTTCGGCAAGCCAGCGCCGCAGCGTTTCCAGCGACCAGACATTGCCGACGCCGGACTGCTTCTCCACCAGCGAATGGACGTCGGCGATGACCTGCAGGGTTTCGGGCGAATACAGCGAGGCACCCTTGGGCAATTCGATCAGAACGTCGATCGCATTGGCGCCGGTCAGTTTGGCGTCGAGACGCCCGCTCGCCGCCACCGCCTGCTGCTTGTCGGGCACCTGATCGGCAAGCCGGTAACGTGGCTCCAGATTGGCGTAGATCACGGCCAGACCGCCGACGAGGATCACCGCGAGCAGGCTGAACAGCCCGGGCCGGCTGACCATGCGCACCGCGATCCAGTAACAAAAATTCCGCAGCATCTGGACACCGGCATCGGCGCCCTGGAATTTGACCGCGAAAATCTTCTCGTTGCGAACGAACAACACCCCGAACACCGGCACCAGCGACAGCACCGCGATCAGCGCAATGATGGTGGCGGCAAGTCCGGCCTCGCCGAACTTGCGGATCAGATCGGAATCGGAAAATTGCAGGGCGATAAACGATATGCCGGCGGTGCCATGGGTGAGCACGCAGGCGGGCCCGACCACCAGCACGGCGTTCTTGAACGCGGTGTATTTGTCCTGACCGGCGATCAGGCGATCGCGCGCAGCAAAGGTCAGCTGCATCGAATCCGAGAAGCTGATCACCATGATCAGAGGCGTCATGACGTTGAGAAACATGTTCAGGTTGAAATTGGCCCAGCCCAGGCTGCCGAGCGCCAGCACGATCGCGATGATCGGCGGGAACGCGGCGGCGATCATGAACGATATCTTGCGGAAGAAGATGATCGCGATGATGCAGCCGGCCAGGATGCCGAGAATATTATAGGTCAGCCCGTCGCGCTTGACCGCATTGCGGATTTCGAGCTGCATGACGGGAACGCCGGACAGTTCCGCGGCCAGGCCGCTGCCCTTGAGATCCTCGGCCATCGCCTTTCTGATATCGCCGACCGTCCTGGCGAGCTTGTTGCTGGCGACCACCTCCGGTTCGAGCGACAACACGACCAGCGCCAGGGTGCCGTCCTCGGACAACAGCTTGCCGCGGATGATCTCGTTGCTTTTGACCGCCTCGATGAATTTGTCGTAGTCGGCGCCCTCCGGAAGATCCGACGGGAACAGCGCGGCCGGCAGCTTGCCCGGCGCCGGCGCCTGGCGTGCCGAGAACAGCGAAATAATGCCGCGCGTGCCGTCGACGAGTTGCAGGTCGGTGACGAGATCGCGCAGCTTTTCGAGATTGTCGCGCGTCAGCAGCGTCTTGCCCTCGACCACCACCAGCACGTCGAATTCGACCGCCGGAAAGCGCTTGGTCTCCGCTTCGTATTGCCGGTATTCCTTGGAATTGGACCGGAACAGCTGACTGAGCGAATTGTCGATCTTGATGCGCTCGATCCCGAAGATCGCGCCGATGATCAATCCGACGAGAATGATGCAGGACAGGATCGGCGCCTTGACCGCGATAAGTCCCATCCGCTCCAGCCCGAACGCGATGCTGGCCGTTGGCCGCTGCTCGATCTTCTCGACATGGACCTCACTGTCGGTGTTCTTTTCGAGCATGCCCTATCCAATTCTCACATCGGCTCAATTTGTTTAGCTTGGATTCCCGCGCGCAAATGTGGCTGGATCGGCGACGTCTGACAGGCGCTAGCCCTTGAAAACATACGGAAAATTTCCGCTGCTGTTTAGCAGGTCTGCCAGTCGTCTCGCAAGCGTGCGCGGCAGTGCCGAATTGGCGCGGAAACGCGAATAAGGCCCTTTACGTTCCGGATTTGTCACACAAGCCCGAATTCGTGATGGGCAGGCGCGCCGAACCGCCGCTCTCGTCCTTCAGCGCGACGCCGGTGATTTGCCGGGAAAGGCCCTCGCGGATCAGCCACGCGATGCGAAAGGCGGCCTCATCGCAACCAAGCCCCGCGCCATGGATGTTGGAAACGCAATTGCGCTCGGCATCGGTGATGTCGGGTCGCGGCGCAAAGGTGAGGTAAGCCCCGAGACTGTCGGGCGCCGACAGTCCCGGCCGCTCGCCGATCAGCACCACGACCATCCGCGCGCCGAGAAGGGCGCCGATCTCGTCGCCCAATGCCACCCGCGCGCCCGACGCGACCACGGCATGGCCGATGTCGATTGCCGCCTGTTCGAGACGCGGCATCAGGCTGCGGAGGAGTCCGACCGCGTGCGCATTGACCGCCGCCGCCGACAGGCCATCGCCGACCACGATGGCAAGCTGGCACGGCCCGGCATGGCGGCTGGTCAGGGACTGCACCGAGGCCGGATCGAGCCGTCGCCCGAGGTCCGGACGCCGGAGATAGTCGCTGCGGTCGCGCGCGCGGCTGGATACTTCCAGCCCGTCGAGGCCGAGGCCGCGCAATCCTGCGATCACGGCCGATGCATCGAAGCCGGCATGGACGGCGTCGCGGGCCCGCGCATGCGCCAGCGTGAATTCGAGCAGCGCCTCGGTCGGCAGGCTGGCGCCGGCCCGGCCAAGTCCGACCCGCGCCGGCGTCAGTGCGCGCAAATCCCTCAGCGAACGGGACGGCGGCGCCGGATCGGTCATATCGGATTACTCGGCAGGGACTGAAGCCTCGCGCAGCCTGATCGAATAGTTCGAGGCGTTCTGCTGCCCGCCCGACGCCTGGCGCGCGAAGACGATCAGGTGATGGGCGATCATCGCCGAACCGATAAAACCCTCGATGTCGCCGCGACGCAGCCGGCCAAACGCGAATTTCCAGAACGCCTTGCGATAGTCGCCGAGCACGCCGACCTTCCAGAAAATATTGCGCAGCATGATCAGGCCGCGCCTGATATTGGCCCAGCTTCTCATTTCCGGACTGACGGGTACTTTCAGCCGGTTGGCGTAGGTGTAGTTGCATTGATATTCATAGCGCTCGAACAGCTTTTCCGGCTGATAGGCGACCTCCATGCACCGGCGCCACGAGCTGACCACCTGATCGTAGGGCAACAGGAAATCGACATTGGAGTTGCGGCTGTCGTCGTCGATCAGCCGCTTCTCGCGCTCCAGACGGTCCCACAGCGGTGTCTTCGGCAGCGCCTGCAACAGATTGATGGTTAAGAGCGGAATCCGGGATTCGTCGACAAAGGCGAGCAGCGCGTCGCCGGTCTCCGGCTTGTCGGTATCGAGCCCCATGATGATGCCGGACACCACCTCCATGCCGTAAGAGTTGATGGTGTGGATGCCTTCCATGATCGGGACCATCATGTTGTGGTCCTTGTGCATCGCCTTCAGCGCGTCGGGATCGGGGGTCTCGATGCCGCAGAACACGGTGACGAATCCCGCCTCGCGCATCTGCTGCAGGATCTCCGGCCGCTTGGCGATGTTGAGCGTCGCCTCGCAGGCCAGCCGGGTGATGTAGCCGGTCTTTTTCTGCCACGCGACCAGATGCGGCAGCAGATCCATCGCCGCCTTGCGGTTGCCGATGAAATTGTCATCGACGAAATACACCGTGTCGGTCATGCCGCATTCGCGCAGCTTGTCGAGTTCGGCGACGATCTGCTGCGGCGTCTTGAGCCGCGGATTGCGGCCATAGAGACCGGGGATATCGCAGAACTCGCACTGGTAGGGACAGCCGCTCGAATACTGGATGCTGCCGAGCAGGTATTTTCGGGTCTCGGCCAGTTCATAGGCCGGGATCGGAAACCGGCTCATCTCGACACGGTCGGCGGTCTTCAGCACCACCTGCTGCGCCGGCCGCGACGGATCGGCTGCCAGCCGGGTCAAGAGTTCGTTGGTCGCATCGCCGAGTTCGCCGACATGGAGATAGTCGAACGACGGATAATAGTCCGGGCACGCGCTGACCGAGGGCCCGCCGATCGCGACCGCGAGATCGAAGGCGTGGGCGCGGCGGCAGATATCGTTCATCTGCTGGCGCTGGATGTGCATGCCGCTGACGAACACCGCTTCCGCCCATTCGAAGTCTTCGCTGCTGGCGGGACGGATGTTCTCGTCGACGAAGCGGACCGGCCAGCCCTCGGGGAGGTAGGCCGCGATCAGCAGCAGGCCCTGCGGCGGCATGAACGCCTGCACACCATCGGTCAGCGGATAGGCGTATTCAAAGGTGCCGAAAGAAGAGGTGTAGCGCGGGAAGACGCACAGGATGCGCCGAACCGTCTCGATGCCTGCAGCTCTCATCAGACTTTCCTCTGGGAACGCTCGTAAAGACCAGCCCGACCGTCAAACTTAAGCACGTGGCCCCAGACTGGGCCACAAATTCTTCAACAATGTGGCAGCCATTCTAACCTATTGGCGCCGGGTTGGTTTCACAAATTGCGGAGGCAGCGGCCATTCGACGCCTCAGGCGAGCAATCGCGAGGCGAAATCGGGCAACAGCCCCGCATTCCCCGCCAGGCGATAGCTCGCATCGGCAAGACCCGAGCGAACCAGCCAATCGTCGAATTCCGGCGCCCGCTTCAGGCCGAAGAGGTCGCGGACATAGAGGGCGTCGTGGAACGAGGTCGACTGGTAGTTCAGCATGACGTCATCGGCCCCCGGCACCCCCATGATGAAGGTGACGCCTGCGGCTGCCAGCAGCGTCAGCAGATTGTCCATATCGTCCTGGTCGGCCTCGGCATGGTTGGTGTAGCAGACGTCGACGCCGATCGGCAGGCCGAGCAGTTTTCCGCAGAAATGGTCCTCCAGCCCGGCGCGGATGATCTGCTTGCCGTCATAGAGATATTCCGGGCCGATGAAGCCGACCACGCTGTTGACCAGCAGGGGATCGAAAGCGCGCGCCACCGCGTAGGCGCGGGCCTCCAGGGTCTGCTGGTCGACACCGTGATGGGCGCCGGCCGACAGCGCCGAACCCTGCCCGGTCTCGAAATACATCACATTGTCGCCGACCGTACCGCGCCTTTGCGACTTGCCCGCCTGATGGGCCTCGCGCAACAGCGCCAGATCGATGCCAAAGCTGCGGTTCGCCGCTTGCGTCCCCGCGATCGACTGGAACACCAGATCGACCGGGATGCCCTGCCCGATCAATCCGAGCGTGGTCGTAACATGGGTCAGGACGCAGGCCTGCGTCGGTATTTTCAGCCGGGCGATGATGCCGTCGAGCAGCCGCAGCAAGCCGCCGATCACGACCGGATCATCGCTGGCCGGATTGATGCCGATGCAGGCGTCGCCCGACCCCAGCAACAGGCCGTCGAGGATCGAGGCGGTGATACCCCTTTCATCGTCGAAGGGATGATTGGGCTGCAGCCGCACGCTCATCCGCCCGGACAGGCCGATGGTGTTGCGGAAGGCGGACCTCACCTGGCATTTTTTCGCGACCAGGATCAGGTCCTGGTTGCGCATCAGTTTTGATACCGCCGCCGCCATTTCGGGCGTGACTCCGCGCGACAGTTTTGCCAGCACGGCTGGTGTGGCCGCATCCGACAGCAGCCAGTCGCGGAAGGCACCGACCGTCAGCGACGAGACCGCGGCAAAGGCCTCGGCGTCATGGCTGTCGACGATCAGGCGGGTGACCTCGTCGTCTTCGTAGGCGACGACGGTCTCCTGCAGGAATTGCCGCAGCGGCACGTCCGCCAGCGCGATCCTTGCCGCGATCATCTGCTCGGCGCTGTCGGCCGCCACTCCCGCGAGGCGATCGCCGGAGCGCGGCGGCGTCGCCTTGGCCAGCAGATCGCGGAGATCGGGGAATACGTAGCTGGTGGCGTCGATGGCGTGTCGATAGATCATGCGCACTCCGGGCCGTCGGCGTGGACGCGGTGGCCGCCGGGAACATTATCACCCGATCCGGAAGGCTTCCGCCGGTTTCGCCGGTAGTATGGTGCGAATCTTCGCGCGAGATCGTCGAATACCGCGGAAGGTTAATAACTTTTACACCCGGAGTCCGCATGCTTTTTAGCCAAACTGCCTCCGGATGAGGCGCAAAAATGATTGAAAAATTAATGAACTCAGAGCAACCCAATTCGGGGTCCAATCCGGCATCGCGGCTCTCGCTCGCAGCCAAGCTGTACTGGATCTTCGGCCTGTTCGCGCTGTTGACCGCGGCCATCACCGCGCTGTCCGACTACAACACCCGCCGCAATGCGGCGCTCACCGAGGCGATCGAAACCGCCGGCCGCGCCGCCCTCAATGTCGAGCGCATCAATTCGCTGGTCTATGCGGTGGTGATGGAATTGCGCGGCATCTATATGTCGACCGAGCCCGCCGTGGTGAAGAAGTATGGCGAGGGGCTGCTCAAGTTCAACGGCCAGATCCTGGCAGTCGTCAAAAGCTGGGAATCCATCGTCAGGGCTGATGATGCCGAACAGTTTGCCGTGTTCAGGAAGCGCATCGAACAATTCGTCGAATTCCGCAAGGAACTGGTACGCCGCGGCGTCGAGATCAATGCCGCCGCGGGCCGCGAATGGGGCGACAACGACGCCAATCGCACCGTCCGTTCCGCACTCAACAAGGATCTCGAAGCGCTCTCGAAGGTCTATGCCGAGCGCAGCAAGGAGATCGCCCGGCAAACCGAGGCCAACCACGTGATGTCATTTGTCCTGACCGGTCTCGGCGGCCTCGCGCTGGTTCT
Organism: uncultured Alphaproteobacteria bacterium; assembly: GCA_963706975.1. Classification (GTDB taxonomy): domain Bacteria; phylum Pseudomonadota; class Alphaproteobacteria; order Rhizobiales; family Xanthobacteraceae; genus Bradyrhizobium. Next base: position 47,694 of record CAVPOL010000009.1, on the reverse strand, counting down.
GGTCGGTATCGGCATCCTGATCATCTATCGCTCGGTGGCGCGGCCGCTTTCGGCGATCACCGCGACCATCAAGCGGGTTGCGGAGGGCGCCGAAGGTGTCGAGGTTCCGCATACCGGTCGCGGCGACGAGGTCGGCGCGCTGGCGCGCGCGATCCAGATCTTCCAGCAGGCGATGGACCGCAACCGCAACCTGAATTCGCAGGTCCTGCTGGACGCCAGCGCGCGCGAAGAGCGGGCCCGGCACATCGAAACCTCGGTAGAAGCGTTCCGGGCCGCGATCGGCGCCGTGCTGCGCGCGGTCAACGACAACGCGTCAGCGATGCGGGAGACGTCGCAATCCATCTCCAGGATAACCTCGGATGCAAACGAGCGCGCGGTCGCCGCTGCCGGGACGACCGAGCAGGCCGCCAGCAACGTCAACGCCGTCGCCAGCGCGACCGAGCAATTATCGGCTTCCGTGGAAGAGATCGGCCGCCAGGTCCGCCAGTCCGCAGGCGTCGTCGAACAGGCCGGTCTGCGGACCGAAAAATCGATCACCGAAATTGAAAGCCTCGCCGCGGCGACCCAGCGCATCGACGGCGTGCTCAACCTGATCCAGGCGATCGCCGAACAAACCAATCTGCTGGCGCTGAACGCCACCATCGAAGCCGCCCGCGCCGGCGAGGCCGGGCGCGGCTTCGCGGTGGTTGCGCATGAGGTCAAGGCGCTGGCCGAACAGACCGCCAAGGCGACCTCCGAAATCGGCCAGAACGTCAGCCTGATCCAAACCTCGACGCGCAATGCGGTCGATGCCGTTCGCGAAATCGGTCACGCCGTGCGCGATATCAATGAGGTTACCTCGAATATCGCCAGCGCCGTCGGCCAACAGGATGCGGCCACCCGCGAGATCTCCTCCAACGCGCACTCGGCCGCCCAGGGCAATCAGACCCTGGTCGCCAACATCGGCGCGCTCAGCAACACCATCGGCGAGACCAGCAAGGTAGCAACGGCGGTGCTGTCGGCATCCAGCGACCTGACGTCCACGGCGGAAACCCTTTCGCGCGAGGTCGACAAATTCTTCGAGGATCTGCGCGCGGAAGCGCATCATCGCCAGGGCGATGGTGCCCGGCGGGCCGCGGGCTAGACGACCGGCCTCGTCTGCACAGGCGGGCCTTCGATGACAAAGCGGTGACAGCGCGCTGCGCACGCTATCACCCTTCGACAGGACGGATATCTGCTCGCCCGCAATCTCGCGCGCTGGTCTAGGCCGCGAGGCGCCGTTCGACCGAGCGCAGCCGAACCGGTTTGCCGCCGGGCGGGCGCGGTCCGCCATCGAGTTCGCAAAGCGCTTCCAGAATTTCGTCGATCGTCACGGGAGCCTTGAGGCCGGCCGGCGCGCGCCATGCGGGGCATGACGCCATCGCGCTGGCATCCGACGCCCAGGACGCCAGAATGGCGCGCTTTTCGGACATGGTCAGCGAAGGGTGGGACACCACGTCCCGCGGATGATCGAACAGCGTGGCGGGATGAAGCAGCGCGGTGATGTCGAATACGTTGTCGTCGAAGGCGGTCGTCGGCCGCATGGTCTCCTCCATTCATTGACGAAGTTGCAATGCCGCGCGCCGTGTCGCGCGCGGCATCGGAACAAGAACCTGTCAGGCCATCTCAAGCAGCGGCTTTGCCCTCGATCTGCTGCATGTTGCCGGCCGGTGCACCGCTGATGGCAATCCGCCGCGGCTTCATGGCTTCAGGGATCTGCCGGACCAGATCGATCTTCAAAAGGCCGTTGTCAAAGGCAGCGCCCCTGACCTCGACGTGGTCGGCCAGGCTGAACTGGCGCCTGAAGCTGCGGGTCGAGATGCCCCTATACAGGAATTCGCGCTCGGCCTTCTCCGCCTTGGTGCCTTCGATGGTGACCACGTTCTGCTCCGCCGTGACCGAAATCTCGTCCGGCGCGAAACCCGCGACCGCCAGCGAAATCTGGTAGCGGTCTTCGGCCAGCCTTTCGATGTTGTAGGGCGGGTAATTGTCCTCGCCGGCGCGCTGGGCCGCTTCAGCGAGGTCGAACAGGCGGTCGAAGCCGATGGTCGAACGCCAGAGGGGCGAAAAGTCGTAGGTGCGCATAGCCAAATCCTCCAATGAGCAAGTTGGTTACGAGCGGCACCGGACACGTTCCGGTGCCCGTCTCAGCCCGGGCCCATCAGGCGCCCGGACGCCACCTCGCGGCGGCGACAAAAGAATTAGCAAAGCCGATTTTGGTTTCAAGGGGAGCGCAAAAAATTTTGCCGGCGCGTGGGGAGTCGGGCGCCCCTCATCCCACCGCCGAAGCGGGCCTGCCGGAATGCGCTACCGCGGCCGGTCCTTGTACAACCCCCACACCGCGACGAGCGCGCAGGTGCTCGCGATCAGGAAGAGGCCGGACAGCAGCGGTCCCTCGACATCCCAGCGCAGGAACCGGGCGAGGTCGTAGAGCACGTAAGCGCCAAACGTGAACGCCAGACCGTACATGTACGGTCGGCCATCGCGCGCCGCGAGAATCGCGATAATCATGACGGCGGCTTCGAGAATGACCGAGATGATGAGCATGAGCGCAACGCTACGGCCTGACGGTCCGCGCGTCAAACGCGGCGCAGGAAAGGAAGATCTACCAGGGCGGGTTGGTTCGCCGAAGGCGCGATCTTCGTCGGCAAGACAGCGGATTACACTACGATAATCCGCCCGAGGCAATCCATTCAATCCCCGGTAGCGTTGGCGCCGCCCGCTGCTTCACACCGACATGCGCCTTCCGGCAGGACTTTCCCCTGGGTGGATCGGCTGTTATCATCCCGATCGAGAGCCGGAATGGCCCACCAAACCAGAGGGGAGACGAGGGATGGCAAGGACGTTCGTAACGTTGGCCGGCGTTGCCGCGCTGACCGGTGTACTGGCTGCTTTATCCGCGCCCGCGGTGGCGCAATATCCCGACCGCCCGATCAAGCTGATCGTGCCATGGGCCGCCGGCGGCGATACCGACAACATCTTCCGGCCCTTCGCCGTCGAATTCCAGAAGCAGCTCGGACAACCCGTGGTCATCGCCAATATCGGCGGCGCGTCCGGCACCGTCGGCGCGCGCGAGGCGCAGAAGTCGGCGCCCGACGGCTACACGGTCTACGCGGTGCACGACTATATCCATCTGACGTTCTACGCCGGGATCAGCGACGTCAAATACAGCGACTTCGAGCCGATCTGCCTGGTTGCGGCGACGCCCTCGGTGTTGACCGCCAGCGCCAAGACGCCGTGGAAAAACTGGCAGGAACTCGCCGACGACGCCAAGAAGCGGCCGGGCGAAATCACGGTCGGCGCTACGCTGGGCTCCACCAGCCATATCTTCCCGGCCATGATCGAGAAGGCGGCCGGCATAAAATTCAAATTCGTATCCTATGACGGCCTCGCTCCGCGGATGAACGCGCTGCTCGGCGGCCACATCAACCTCACCGATTCCAACCTGACGCAGAAGGGCAAGGTCGAAGCCGCCCTGCTGCGCTTTATCGCGATCGCCAGCGAGAAGCGCGATCCGGAAGCGCCCGACGTGCCGACGCTGAAGGAGCTCGGCATGAACATCGTGTACGAGGTGGTGCGCGGGGTGCTGGTGCCGAAGGGAACACCGGCGCCGGTGCGCGTCAAGCTGGAGGAAGCCTGCGCCAAGGCGACCCAGGAGCCGAGCTTCGCCCAGGCGATGAAGCTGCAAGGTACCCGCGTGGCGTACCTCAATGCCAAGGATTATGGCCAATTCCTCGTCAAGATCGACGGCGAGAGCAAGACCATCATGACCGATCTCGGCCTGATCAAGAAATGAGCATTGGCCGCGACGGAATTGCCGGGCTGGTCCTGCTCGCGATCAGCCTGGTGCTGCTGGTCAAATCGTTCCAGCTGCCGTCCCTTCCCATCGTTCCGGTCGGGCCGGGCTTTTACCCGGCCATCGTGCTGTCCTTCATGGCGGCGGCGAGCGCGCTATTGCTGCTGCAGGACCTCATCAAGCGCGCGCCGGTCATAGCCGACGCTCCCGACGCGCCGCGGCGAAATTACCGGCTGGTGGTGATCGCCTTCGCGATCGTCGGCTTCTACGTGGTGCTGCTGCCGCTGCTGGGATTTCGCGTCGCCACGGTGTTGTTCGTCGGCAGCCTGCAGGCCGCGTTGGGTCGGCCGCGCACGCCACGGCAATGGGCGGTGCTCGCCGCGATCGCGCTCGGCACCGCCATGGTGAGCTATTTCGTCTTTGAACGATACCTGCTGGTGCTGCTGCCGCGCGGCGCATGGACCGGTTTTTAGATGCTCGATTTGCTCTGGCACGGCCTCGTCAACGTCGCGCAGTGGAAATATCTGTTGCCGCTGTTTGCCGGCACCTTCATCGGCGTGATCGGCGGCTCGCTGCCGGGCGTCACCATCACCATGACGGTTATCGTGGTGCTGCCGTTCACCTACGGGCTCGATCCGCTGGCGGGGCTCGCGGCGATGACCGGCGTCTATGTCGGCGGCTCCACCGGCGGCCTGATCGCCTGCTGCCTGCTCGGCATCCCCGGCTCGCCGGCGTCGATCGCCACCACGTTCGACGGCTTTCCGATGGCGCGCAACGGCGAGCCCGGCCGCGCCATCTGGCTCGGCGTGTGGGCGTCGGTCTGGGGCGGCCTGCTCGGCGCCCTGTTCCTGGTGTTCCTGACCGGACCGCTGGCGGCGATCGCACTGGAATTCGGGCCGTGGGAATATTTCTCGCTGTTCGTGCTCGCGATGGCGATGGTGGCGGGGCTGACCGAAGCCTCGCTGCTCAAGGGGCTGCTCTCGACCGCGATCGGGCTGTTGATCACGGTGGTCGGCCACGATCCGATCGGCAGCGTGCCGCGCTTCACCTTCGGCTCGGAATTCATCGGCGGCGGCTTTCCGTTTCTCCCTGTGCTGATCGGCATTTTCGCCTTCGCGCAGATCATGACCGACCTGGAGAAGCTGAATGGGCCGCGCGGCCAGCCGGTGGAATCGCTGGTCGGGGTCAAGCTCGAGCGCTTCTCGCACCTCAAGGTGAACCTGGAAATCTTCAAGCAGCCGTTCCTGCTGGCGTGGGCGACGATCGTCGGGCTGATCATCGGCATCCTGCCGGCAATCGGCGGCAGCGCATCGAGCGTGATGGCCTATGACCAGGCCAAGAAATTCTCGAAGACACCCGAGCGTTTCGGCAAGGGCCACCCTGAAGGCATTATCGCCTCGGAAGCCTCCAACAACGCCAATGTCTCGGGCTCGCTGATGACCATCATGGCGTTCGGCATTCCCGGCGACGCCGTCACCGCCGTGATGCTCGGCGCCATGACGATTCACGGCATTCAGTCCGGACCGCTGTTCATCTCGCAAAACCCCGACCTCGCCTATGGCATCTATGCGGCCTACATCCTGGCGCATCCCTGCATGCTCCTGATCTGCGTTGCGCTGATGCCGCTGATGCTGCGCGTGACCTCGGTGCGGATGGCGGTGCTGGCGCCGGTGGTGCTGGTGCTCTGCGTGGTCGGCGCCTACGCGCTCAACAACACCATGCAGAGCGTGTACGTGCTGCTGTTGTTCGGCGTCATCGGCTATGGGTTGGTCAAGCTCGGCTTTCCGCTCGCGCCCCTGATCCTCGGCCTGATTCTCGGCGACCAGATCGAGATCAACCTGGTGCGCGCGATCATGACCGACGGCAATCCCTGGCTGTTCCTGACGCGGCCAATTTCCGGCGGGCTGCTGCTGGCGGCGGTGGCCTCGGTCATGCTGGCGATCTGGCAGCATTTGCGCCACCAGAATCGAGCGATCGAGGAAGAGCCGGATTTCTGAACCCGAGGCACCAGGGCCAATTTGGAGAAAAGCTTGCGATCTGACTTGCGGATTGCGGTTGCGGGCCGCCTGCCCCTAGACGCCCCTCCCCGCCGCCACCCCCGACGACCACGCCCATTGAAAATTGAACCCGCCAAGATGGCCGGTGACATCCACTACCTCGCCGATGAAATACAGTCCCGGCACCGACCGCGCCTCGAAGGTCTTTGAAGACAAGCTCCGACGTGTCGACGCCGCCGAGCGTCACTTCCGCGGTACGAAAACCTTCAGTGCCGTTCGGCCGCACGCGCCAGCGCTGCACCGCGGACGCTGCCTGCATCAGCAGCTTGTCGGAGAAATCGGCCAGCCGGGCAGGACCGGCGATCCCGTCCGCCACGATCTGGGCCAGCCGCTTCGGCAGAAAGCCGAGCGCGGTGGCCAGTTCCTGCCGGGGATGATCGCGGCGCGCGGTTTTCAGGGCGGTCAAGACATCAACCTTCGGCGCCAGGTCGACGACGATGTCGTCGCCCGCCTGCCAGTAGGACGATATCTGCAGGATCGCCGGTCCGCTCAACCCGCGATGGGTGAACAGCAGCGCCTCGTCGAAACTGGTCTTGCCGCAGCTCACGACGGCATCGACCGAGACACCCGAGAGATCCCTGAATTGCGCCAGCAATGCCGCGTCAAATGTCAGCGGCACCAAAGCCGCGCGCGGCGGCACGATCGCAAGCCCGAACTGCTCGGCGATCCTGTAGCCGAACCCGCTCGATCCCATTTTCGGAATCGACGGACCGCCGGTGGCGACCACCAGCGAGCGGCAGCGGAATTCGCCCTGGTCGGTAACGACGACAAAACCGCCTTCGCCTTTCGTGATCGCCGAGATGCGCACGCCGAGCCGCCATTGCGCATGGGCCTTGCGGCATTCCTCGAGCAGCATGTCGATGATCTGCCGCGACGAGCCGTCACAAAACAATTGCCCGCGCGTCTTCTCGTGAAAGGCGATGCCGTACTTCTCGACCAGCGCGATGAAATCGTGCTGGGTAAAACCGCTCAGCGCCGAACGGCAGAAGCGCGGATTGCTGGATAGGAAGTTTGCGGGGCTGGTGTGTAGATTGGTAAAGTTGCAGCGCCCGCCGCCGGAGATGCGGATTTTTTCGCCCGGATGCCGCGCCTGTTCCAGCACCAGCACCTGACGGCCGCGCTGGCCGGCTACCGCAGCGCACATCAGGCCGGCGGCCCCGGCGCCGAGGATGATGACGTCATGATCGCTGGAATTCGATGCGCGGGTCATTCGACCAGCAGCACATCCACTGCGACGCCGAGCTTCTGCTTGCGTGATCCGACGATGATGCCGTCGACCGGCGAGACATCGGAGAAGTCCCGCCCGACCGCGAGCTCGATGTGATCGTTCTCGACCAGGATGTCGTTGGTGGGATCGAAGCCGATCCACCCCAGCGCCTCGCCGCACCATACCGAGACCCAGGCGTGGGTGGCGTCGGCGCCCTGCAGCCGCGGCTTGCCCGGCGGCGGAATGGTGCGCAGGTAGCCCGAGACATAGGCCGCCGGCAGGCCGAGGCCGCGCAGGCCCGAGATCATCACATGGGCAAAATCCTGACAGACGCCGTGGCGCTTCTCGAACACTTCCTCAAGCGGCGTCGAGATCACGGTGGCCTTCGGATCGTATTTGAAGCCGGTGCGGATCCGGTGCATCAGCTCGACCGCGCCGGCGAGGATTCCCCGCCCTGGCGGAAAACTCAGCCCCGCATAGGCGGTGACGGATTGCTGCACCGGCACCAGCGGACTGGTGAAGACGTAGCCGATCGGCGATCCCGGGCCGAGACTGGTGGATTCGAACGCGAGGTCGCGGACGCTCTCCCAGGCCGGGCTCCCCGCGGTACGAACCGGCGCGTGGCGCAAGACCGAAACGCGCGAGCGGGAGTCGATGCGCAGGTTGCGATGCGGGGTTTCGATCTGGATGCTTTCGGTATGGGTGCCGAAAAAGTCGCGCCGGATGGTGCGGTCCGTCGGCCGCGGCCGGATTTCCACAGCATGCGAGACCAGTTGCTGGCCGCCGCCGCTCCTCGGCTCCAGCCGCAGCGAGCACCGTGCGAAACTCACCGGGCTCTCGTAGGAATAGGTGGTGACGTGGCGAATGTCGTAGATCACGCGAGGCCCGTCAGCTTCTCGGGCCGGAGGGCATTGGGTCCGTGCGGGAAATAATGCAGGCCGATGGCCTCCGCCAGCGACAGCAGATCCTGTTCCAGCGCGAACAGCGTCTTGGTGTCGAGGTGTGAGGCTTCCGCCGTCGTCAGCGTCGCCTGCAGCGCGACCGCGAGCCGCTGCGGCCGCTCGATCAGGCCGCCTTCGCGCAAGGTCGGCAGGCTCGCAATGTGCTCGGTCAGCGCCGTGACCTGAAACGCCACCGAACGCGGATTATAGGGATCGAGCACCACGAGATCGCGCACCGGCGGCAGCAGCGGGCCGACCAGATAGCGCGAGCGATAGGTGATCTGGCAATCCACCAGCGTCAGCAGGATGTCGAGCTCCTCGCCGCCGGCCTCGTCATAGGCGAACTGGCGCGCGAAGCGCATGGTGTTGATGGCGCGCTCGGCGCGGCGGCCCATTTCCAGGAAACGCCAGCCGGCGGCGCGGTTCATGTTTTCCTGCGCGAGGCCGGCGAAGCTTGCGAGCTCCTGCAAGGTCAATTCGGCCGCGCTCAGCACGCCGTCGTCGTCCTCGACTTCCCGCGCCAGCCGCTCGGACATTTCGGTGATGACCTGCCAGGCGTCCGGCGACAGCCGCTCGCGCAGCGAGGTTGCGGTGCGCTGCGCCGAACGCACCAGCGACAGCGCCGAGCCGAATTTTTCGGCGCTCTGCAGCGCCTCGGCCGCAACCTTCGAGGGTTGCGAGCGCGAGGTTTGCGAGATGGCGCCCCATGTCACCAGCAGCCGCTGCACCCGTTCGATCGCCAGCATCACGGTCGGCGAACCCTTGCCGGCATCGCGCTGCATGCCGAGCGCCCGCACCAGCCGCAGCGTCGCCTCGGCGCGCTCGAGATAGCGGCCGAGCCAGAACAGATTGTCGGCGGCGCGGCTCGGCACCACGCCGGCGATGCGCCGGACACGCACATTATCGACGGTCGGCAACAGCGTGGCCGTCGAAACCGCCTTGTCGGAAACCACCCAGACATCCGCCGCCCGCGCGCCGTCGCCCATCGATACCGCGCGGGCATCGGGCTGATCGGCGATCCGGCAGAAGCCACCGGGCATGATGGTCCAGCCCGCGGGCGTGGCAGCCGCGAACACGCGCAGCACGAAGGGACGCGGGGTGACGTGGCCGTTGTCCCAGACCGGCGTGGTCGAGAGCCGCACCAGTTCCTGGCCGACATAGTCGATGCCGCGATCCGATATCGCAGTCCTCAATCGCTCCCGTTCGCTGGCCGACAGTTCGCCGGTGAGCAGCGGTCCCTTGCCGAACCCGGGAACCCCCCGGCCATAGGCCCCCTCGATCGCGAACTCGTCGAGCCGCGACAGCACTTCCTCGCGCGCGGATTTCTGGCCGCACCACCAGGTCGCGATGTGCGGCATCTTCAGATTCTCGCCGAAGAAGCGGTGGCTCAGGCTGGGCAGGAATCCGAGCAGCGCGCGGGCCTCCATCACGCCGGCGCCCGGCATGTTGGCGACCACGACGCCGTTCTTGCGGAGAACGTCGATCAGGCCGGGCACGCCGAGTTGCGAATGGGCATCGAGCTCCAGCGGATCGAGCGAATTGGAATCGACCCGGCGCAGCAGCACGTCGAGCCGCTTCAGGCCTGCGACGGTGCGGATATGGATGCGGTCGCCGCTGACCGCGAGATCGTCGCCCTCGACCAGCAGAAAACCGAGATAGCGGGCCAAAGTGGCGTGTTCGAAGTAGGTTTCGCTGAAGCTGCCCGGCGTCAGCAGTCCGATGCGCGGCTCGTCGCGGTCGGCGCTGCCGCGCAGGCTATCGCGGAACGCCTCGAAGAACGGCGCGACCCGCTCCACATTCATCGATTTGTAGAGCGAGGTGAAGGCGCGCGACAGCACCAGCCGGTTTTCCAGCGCATAGCCCGCCCCCGACGGCGACTGGGTACGGTCGCCCAGCACCCACCAGCGCCCATCCGGTCCGCGCCCGACATCGGCGGCATAGATGCTGAGATACTTGCCGCCCGGCGGTTTGATGCCGCAGACCGAGCGCAGATATTCGGTGCTGCCGGCGATCGCGGCGGCGGGGATCGCGCCCTCGGCCACCAGGCGCCCCTCGCCATAGAGGTCGGCCAGCACCAGTTCGAGTAATTGCGCGCGCTGCATGATGCCCGCGGTCAACTGCTGCCAGTCGGTCTCGTCGATCAGCAGCGGCAGATGGCTCAGCGGCCAGCCGCGGTCGGCGGTCTCGCCGGGCGCGCGATAGGTAACGCCGGCTTCGCGCAAATGGCGGTCGGCGGCGCCAAAACGCCGCTCGATGTCGGCAGGCGTCAACTCGGCGAAGGCATCGAAGAACCGGGTCCAGACCGCGCGCGGTGTACCGTCCGGCGCGATGTATTCATCGGGAATGCCCGGTAGCCGGGTATAGCCGCGCGTCCACTGCGCCACGCGCCGGTTGCCCGGACGGGCCTTATTTCCCTGGCTGCTTGCCCGGCTGCCTGCTCCCGCGGCTTCCTGGCCGTCCTGTCCCGCCATTCCCCTAAGTCTCCACCGGCCTATTCAATGCAGGAGCGGCGTCCTCAAGTCGAGTGTCAAAGGAAACTCAATTGTGCGTTCCTCGCGCGGCGGATCGATCTTGCCGGGGGTGTGGCCATGATCCTGAAACCGGGCCAGCCGCCGCGCTTCGGCCTCGTAGGAATTGACCGGTTTGGTGTCGTAACTGCGTCCGCCGGGATGCGCGACATGATACACACAGCCGCCCAGCGACCGGCCGTTCCAGGTGTCGATCAAATCAAACGTCAGCGGCGCATGGACGGGAATGGTCGGGTGCAACCCCGACGCCGGCTGCCAGGCCTTGAAGCGGACGCCCGCTACCGCCTCGCCGGAACGGCCGGTTTCGGTCATCGGCATCCGCCTGCCGTTGCAGGTGACGACATGGCGGCCCTCGACAAAGCCCGATGCCTTGACCTGCAGCCGTTCCACCGAGGAATCGACATAGCGCACGGTGCCGCCGGCGGCGCCTTCCTCGCCAAGCACATGCCACGGCTCCAGCGCCTGCCGCACTTCCAGCGACACGCCGCCGTGATGAACCCGGCCGAACACCGGAAAGCGGAATTCGAGCTGGGCCGCGTACCAGTCGGCCGAGAAATCGTAGCCGGACTGCCCGAGCTCGCCGAGCACGCCCAAAAAATCTTCCCAGAGGAAATGCGGCAGCATGAAGCGGTCGTGCAGCGTGGTGCCCCAGCGCACGAATTTCCCCTGCTGCGGCTCGCGCCAGAGTTTTGCGATCAGCGCCCGGATCAGGAGCTGCTGTGCCAGCGACATCCGCGGGTCCGGCGGCATTTCCAGCGCGCGGAATTCGACGAGGCCAAGCCGGCCGGTGGTGCCGTCGGGCGAATAGAGCTTGTCGATGCAGATCTCGGCGCGGTGGGTGTTGCCGGTGATATCGACCAGGATGTGCCGGAACAGCCGGTCGACCAGCCACAGCGGCGCCGCGACGCCGGGCGGCGGCACATGGGCCAGCGCGACTTCCAGTTCGTAGAGCCCGTCGTGGCGGGCCTCGTCGATCCGCGGCGCCTGGCTGGTCGGGCCGATGAACATGCCGGAGAACAGGTAGGACAGCGAGGGATGCCGCTGCCAGTACAGCACCAGACTCTTGAGCAGATCCGGACGGCGCAGGAACGGCAAGTCCGACGGGCTGCTGCCGCCGACCACCACATGATTGCCACCGCCGGTGCCGGTGTGGCGGCCGTCGACCAGGAAGCGATTGGCGCCCAGCCTGGTTTGCGCGGCGTCTTCGTAAAGTCCAAAAGTGATATCGACCGCCTCGCGCCAGTTCTGCGCCGGCTGGATGTTGACCTCGATCACGCCGGGATCGGGCGTCACCTTGATCACCTCAACGCGCGGATCGAATGGCGGGGGATAGCCCTCGACATGGACCTGCATCTGCATTTCCTCGGCGGTGGCTTCCACCGCCGTCACCAGTTCGAGATAATCCTCGAGCTTTTCCACCGGCGGCATGAAGGCGCACAGGATGCCGTCGCGGATTTCGATCGACATCGCGGTGCGCACGCCGCCGCCGCGCTTGAGCCGCTGCTCGGTCACTTCCTGATGCGGTGCCGCCTCCGCAGATGCGGCACCATCATAGACCGGCAGTTCGTCGCGCGGCGCAAGCGGATCCTGCTCGACGATGTAGGGATATTCCTCGGGCTCGATATGCGGCAACGAGGCGATCGGCAGCCGCAGGCCGAGCGGGGAATCGCCGGGCGTGAGGAACAGATTGCCGCGGCGCAGCTTCCAGCGCTCGCTCTTCCAGCGCGAGGAAGACCGGCCGGCGTCGGCATTCCAGCGCTGGATCGGCAGCACGAATCCCTTTGGCGTGTTCAGCCCCTGATCGAACACCCGCGCCATCCGCGAGCGCTCTTCCGGGTCGGACAGTCTGGAATCGCTGGGGTCGACATTGGGCGGCAGTCCCGCTTCCTTCTGCAGCCAGTGCGAGGGATCCTCGAACGCCGGCATGATGTATTCGGAATCGACGCCGAGCCGTTTCGCAGCCCCTTCCGCAAAGCGTTCGGCGTCGGCGACGCCGGCCTTGTGCTTTCCCTCGATGGTCGCGATCAGGTCTGAATTCTTCCAGATCGGCACGCCGTCCTTGCGCCAGTAGAGTCCGAACGCCCAGCGCGGCAGGCTTTCGCCGGGATACCATTTGCCCTGACCGTAATGCAGCAGGCCGCCGGGCGCGAAACGCGTGCGCAATTTGCGAATGAGATCGTCGGCGAGGCCGCGCTTGGTCGGACCGACAGCGGCGATATTCCATTCCGCCGATTCCAGATCGTCGACCGAAACAAACGTCGGCTCGCCGCCCATGGTGAGGCGGACGTCCCCGGCCTTCAAATCGGCGTCGATCTGCTCGCCGAGCCGGTCGAGCCGCGCCCAGGATTCATCGGAGAACGGTTTTGTGATGCGCGGCGCCTCGCGGATGCGCTTGACGCTCATCTCGAAGCCGAATTCGACATTGGCGAAACCGACTGCACCCGAGATCGGCGCCGCCGAACGATAATGCGGGGTGGCGGCGACGGGAATATGCCCCTCGCCGGTCAGCATGCCCGAGGTGACGTCAAAACCGATCCAGCCGGCGCCGGGCAGATAGACTTCGGCCCAGGCGTGCAGATCGGTAAAATCGCTCTCGACTTCGCGCGGTCCCTCGACCGGATCGATGTCGGGGCGCAGCTGGATCAGGTAGCCGGAGACGAAGCGCGCGGCGAGCCCGAGATGGCGCAGCGTCTGGATCAGGAGCCACGCGGAGTCGCGGCACGAACCCGCGCCGGTCTCCAGTGTCTGCTCCGGGGTCTGGATGCCCGGCTCCATGCGGATGATGTAGCGGACCTGGTCGCGCAATTTGGCGTTGAGATCGACCAGGAAATTGACCGTGCTCGGCGCCTCCCGCGGAATGCCCGCGAGATATTTTGCAAACCGCGGCCCGGGCTCCATGGTCGCCAGATAAGGCGCAAGTTCGGTCTTCAGGTCATTGGGATAGGAAAAGGGAAAACTGTCGGCATAAGGCTCGACGAAGAAATCGAACGGATTGATCACCGTCATCTGCGTCGTGAAGTCGACTTCGATCTTGAGCTCGGTGGCCTGTTCCGGAAATACGAACCGCGCCAGCCAGTTGCCCTGCGGGTCCTGCTGCCAGTTCACGAAATGGTTCGATGGCGTGACCTTGAGCGAATAGCTCAGAATTGGGGTGCGGGTATGCGGCGCCGGCCGCAGCCGAATGGTTTGGGGACCGAGGTCGATCGGGCGGTCGTATTTGTAATGGGTGACGTGATGTAGTGCGACGAAGATCGACAAAGCCTGTGTGCTCCAGCAGCTTTTTTGAGCAGAACACTGGTTCCGGTATGGATCAAGCACTAACAACGGGCAGCAGTTGCCTATCGGAGGTGCGGTCCGTTCGTCGTCCCGGCAAAGGCCGGGCCGTTTCCGGGACGAGCCTGGAAACTCGTCGACAAGTTCAATTTTTCCGGCCCGCGCCGTCCAGCAACGCCTTGAACGACGCCTCATCGGCGCATGTCGAGCCAAGACAGATCTTGTCGACCTTGACGCGGCCGAACAGAATGGTCTCGGTGGTGTCGTGGTTGCCGATCACGGCCTGGTTGCTGGCGGTGTTCTTGGCTCGATAGCCAATCGCAATGCTGTTGCTCACCTGCTTCAGCGAACCTGGACCCGACTGATAGCCAAACCAGGAATTGTACGAACCATTGATGAGCTGATGGGTGGGCTCGTCGGTATAGCCCGCTTCGCCGCCGAAGGCCGAATTACCTTCGCCGCTGGCCAGGCCCGGAAGCGAATCGACGCCGAAGGCGGAATTCCATGACCCCTTCTTGCTGGAGAACATCGCGTCGCGGCCGAAGGCACTATTGTCATGGCCCGTTTCAAGCTTGGCGAGCGCCTGCAGGCCAAAGGCCGAATTGTGCCGGCCGGACGTATTGTTGACCAGCGCGGCTGGACCCACCGCAATGTTGCCGGAACCTGTTGTATTGTAAGCCATGGTTCGCGTGCCCACGGCCACGTTGAAGACGCCGCCGGTGTTCATGCTCAAGGCGTCGGTGCCGACCGCCGTGTTCGAATGGCCCTGTTGATTGGTCGCCAACGCGTTCTCACCGAACGCGGCGTTGAGGGATCCGATCATCGGGTCATCCCCCTCGGCAACGGTATGAGCTTTCAACGCCATACCGGCATTGACGCCGACGAACATGTTCTGGCCGTGCGTGAATTTCGGTGACGACGTATTCAGAACCGATATTTTTGCCCTGTCGGCTGCCTGGCTTCGCTTCATGTCTTCGAGGGCGGCCTGCATGACCGCTTGCGATGACGTGATCCCGTTGAGCTGGCTCTTCCAGACCAGATAGAATCGTTTGAGCTCGTCGGTGGTCGCCTTCATCACATCCGAAGAAACCTCAGGATTTAACTTCGGAGTGGCCGACGCAGCTTCGAAGCTGTTCTTGAGCGCGTCGAGCTTCGCCTCGAGGTTCTTCAGGTCGCCGGGCAAACTTTCCACCCGCGCCAACTGTTCGAGGGCCCGGGCGAGCAGCGCGGCGTTGTTGTCATTCCTGATGACGACTTCGCGATACCGGTAAATCTGCAGGAACTGAAAAGCGATCAGGACGACAAGCAGCCCAAGTCCGGCCAGATGGGGAAGTCTCAGCGTGCTACCGAGGGGCTGTCGAGTGGCGTTGGTTTGCGGATCCACGGGTCGCTCCGAATAGTGTCAGGGTTGGAACTATAGCATGCCGGAAGCCGCGCTCAATCGAGCCCACCGCAGCATTGCCTGGCGCACGATACCGTCAGCCGAGTCCTGCCCGCCGAATCCGCGCGCGAATTCCAATTGCGGGCCGCGGCATCAACTACATCGTCGCGCCAAGCACCCAAGGCGCGAATTCGGCGCCGCCAAAGTCAAAACTCTCGCTCTTGGTCGGCTGGCCCGACGCCGTCTTCAGCATGAGTTCGAAGATGCGCTGGCCGCATTGCTGCACGGTCTCCTCACCGTCGAGGATGGTGCCGCAATTGACGTCCATGTCGTCTTCCATCCGCTTGAACATCGCCGAATTGGTCGCAAGTTTTATGGAGGGCGCCGGCTTGCAGCCGAACACGCTGCCGCGACCGGTGGTGAAGCAGACGAGATTGGCGCCGCCGGCCACCTGCCCGGTCGCCGCGACCGGGTCGTAGCCCGGCGTATCCATGAACACAAAACCCTTTTTTGTCACCGTCTCGGCGTAGTGCAGCACATCCACCAGATTGGTGCTGCCCGCCTTGGCCATCGCGCCGAGCGATTTTTCCAGAATCGTGGTGAGCCCGCCGGCCTTGTTGCCGGGGCTCGGATTGGCGTTCATCTCCGCGCCCTCACGCTCGGTGTATTCTTCCCACCAGCGCATCAGCGCCACCAGTTTTTCACCGACCTCGCGGCTGACGGCGCGGCGGGTCAACAGATGTTCGGCGCCGTAGGTCTCCGGCGTTTCAGATAGAATGACGGTGCCGCCGTGTCGGACCAGGAGATCGCTCGCAGCCCCCAGCGCCGGATTGGCGGAGACGCCGGAATAGCCGTCGGAGCCGCCGCATTGCAGCGCCACGGTCAATTCGCTCGCCGGCACCGGCTCGCGCTTCACCTTGTTGGCATCCGTCAGGGCCTCGCGCACGAAGGCGACGCCGGCTTCCACGGTCTTGCGGGTGCCGCCGACTTCCTGGATGTCCATCGCGCGCAAACGACCCGCGAGTTTCTGTTCCTGCATCAGGCCGCCGATCTGATTGACCTCGCAGCCGAGGCCGAGCACGACCACGGCGGAGAAATTCGCGTGCCGCGCATAGCCGCCGAGGGTTCGCCGCAGCAGCGCCAGCGGTTCGTCCTGGGTCATGCCGCAGCCGGTCTTGTGGGTCAGCGCCACCACGCCGTCGACATTGGGAAAATCCGCCAGTGGATTGTCGCCGGTGAAGGGATTTTTCTTGAAGATATCGGCGACCATGCCGGCGACATGCGCGCTGCAATTCACCGAGGTGAGGATGCCGATATAGTTGCGGGTCGCGACCCGCCCGTCGGCGCGGCGGATGCCCTCGAAGGTAGCGGGCAGATCGAAGTTCGGCGTCGGCGTGACGTCGACGCCATAGGCATAATCCTTGGCGAAATCGCCCATGCCGCAATTCTGGGTGTGGACATGCTGGCCAGGCGAAATCGGCGATGTGGCAAAGCCGATGATCTGGCCGTAGCGGCGGATCGGCTCGCCGACCGCGATTGGCTTGATCGCCACCTTGTGGCCGGCGGGAATCCGCTCGACCGTGGCGACGCCATCGGCCACCACCATGCCGGGCGGCAGGCTGGAGCGCGCGATCAGCACGGCGTCATCGGGATGCAGGCGGATCACGGGTGCCGGGGCCATGGGAATTCTCCTGTTTTTCGATCCGTGCTAACCCCCTCTCTCCCCGCAAGAGCGGGGCGAGGGAGGTGCCAAGCTTACGCCTTGCCGGCGGAATCCTTCCGCGTCTGGTTCACCTGCATCCTGGCATAGGTCGCCATCAGGCCGCTCTCGTTCGACAGCGTCACGAGTTTAAAACCCATGTTGATGGCGCGCACCGCGCCCTCGGCGCCCGAGCAGTGGATGCCGGGATGGAGCCCGCGCTTGCCGCATTCCTTGACGATCTTCTCGTAGATCTTGAGATCTCCGGCTCGTCGCGGTCGAGTTTCGGCACCAGTCCGTAGGAGAAGCCGAGATCGGAGGGGCCGATATAGACGCCGTTGATGCCCTCGACGTCGAGGATCAATTCCATGTTCTCGACCGCGGTTTTGGTCTCCATCATCGGCAGCAGCACGATCTCGTCATTGGCGGTCTGCTGATAGGTGCCGGCCGAACCGTACATGCCCGAACGGATCGGACCGTTCGAGCGCGTGCCCTTCGGCGGATACTTTGAGTAGGCGACCAAGTTTTTCGCTTCCTCCGGCGTGTTGATCATCGGGCAGATCACGCCATAGGCGCCGCCGTCGAGCACCTTGCCGATGATGCCGGGTTCGTTCCAGGGCACGCGGACCATCGGCGTCACCGGATGGCCGTTCATGGCCTGAAAACATTGCACCATCGACTGGTAGTCCTGCACGCCGTGCTGCATGTCGACGGTGACGCTGTCAAAACCGCATTGCGCGATCACCTCGGCCGAAAATCCTGAGGGAATCGCCAACCAGGCGTTCACCACTGCCTTGCCGGAGGCCCATACTTTTTTGACGTTGTTTGCCATTGATCGCGTTTCCCTTGTCCTTTGTTGTCGTTTCTGGAATTGCAGGAGCCTTGCGCTCAGCTGACGGCCCGCTGGATGCTACCCTCGCTCACGCCGACTTCGCGAGCGGTGGCCACTATCGCCGCCCAGGTGTCGTCAGGCAAGGGCACCCCGTTTTTGGTGCGGTCGGTGCGCATTTTGCGCTCGGGATCGCCGGGAATCAGCACGGCATCGACGCCAGAGACCGGCTTGGTCTCCCGGATGAAGTCGACATAGCGGGAGATCTCGCCATCGAAATAATTGCTGGTGTCGATCACCCCGGGGTCGATGTAGAAAGCCAGCATGCCATTCGCAAAAGGCCGGTCCGGGGCGGTGGCGCCGGTGCCGGTCAGGGCGCCGCCGAGCAATTCGCAGATGAAGGCCAGCCCCGAGCCCTTGTGTTCGCCGAAGGCGCGGATCGCACCGGTGCCCATGGTGTGGTCGCGCGGTCCCTCGGCGCTGTGCGGCCCATACAGCACCACCGGATCCTCGCTCAAGGTGCCGTCGGCGTCGATCAGCGCGCCCTTGGGCAATTTCTTGCCGCCGCGGCTCGCCACCAGCACCTTGCCTTCGGCGACGATCGAGGTGGCGAAATCGAGCACGATCGGATCCTGGCCCTGGCGCGGAATGCCGACGCAATAGGGCGCGGTCGACAGCCGCTTCTGCACGCCGCCGAACGGCGCCACCAGCAGCGAGCCCGCGGCATTGACGAAGTGGACCGAAACCAGCCCTTCGGCGGCCGCCATCTCGGCCCAGTCGCCGACCCGGCCGATATGCCCGGCATTGCGCAGCGCCACCGCCGCCAGCCCCGCCTTCTTGCACTTTTCGATACCGATCCTGACCGCCTGCGGCGTCACGGTCTGGCCGTAGCCGAACTTGCCGTCGACCACCGCCAGCGACGGCGTGTCGACCACGATATCGACGGTCTGGTCGGGGATCACCGAGCCCATCTTCTTCCAGCGGACATAAACAGGCACCCGGATCACGCCGTGGCTGTCATGTCCGGTGAGATTGGCGGTCGTGAGATACGCCGCGATGCGCTTTGCTTCTTCAGGCGAAGATCTCCGAATGCGAAAAAACCTCCGATACGAAATGGATCAGATTTTCGACCTGGATAGTAACCATATTTCAGTCGCTCGCTGTTTTGGGCTGTTTGTCTTGCGGCAAATGACTGCCGGGACAGTTTAGTGCGGCGGCAGCCTCTGATGCGAAATGCGCGCATGCGTCCCATCAGACAAATGATATGCATTGCTCGGAGCTATGCGTCCCATCGAGTAGCATCATGCAAAATTGCGCTATCGTCGGTTTCGCCGGCGGCCGGCAGTTCCGCCAGACTTGTTTCGAGCACGGCGAGCATCTCCTGCAATTCGCAGTTTGCGGGCGCCGTAACGTTTGGTGATGGCGGCATAGATCGCCTCCGATGAGGGCGCCACCGCCTCGATCAGCTTCAGGCCTTTTGCCGTGATCGACACATCGGCGCGGCGCAGATCGGCTCTTGCCACCTTGCGCTCGATCAGGCGTCTGGCTTCGAGGTCGCGCAGAATGCGCGACAGGCTCGGGCCGAGCAGGAAGGCAACCCGCGCCAGTTCCGTCACCTCGATGGTTTCCACCGCCGCCAGCGCGCGCAAAATCCGCCATTGCTGTTCGGTCAGCCCGTGCTGGCGCAGCGAGGGACGGAACTGGCGCATCACGGCCTCGCGGGCGCGCAGCAGCGACATCGGCAGCGAGCGCGAGAATTCGCGCATCGGCACCCGCCGCGCGGCGGAGGCGACGATCGGCTCGGCGCCGGAATTGTTGGGCCGATTTGTTCCGCGCCATGAAACCAGCCAGCAGAAGTTTTGCGGTGCAGCAAACTTCAATTCGGTTTGATCCGAACCATTTAACATGTTAATCACTTGCCGACATCCCCTTTTTTGCTGGTCCTCATGGCATTGTCTCCCGACGACATCCGCGGCGCCGCCGAACGGCTCGATCAGGCGGAAAAGACGCGCAGGCAGATCCGGCAGATATCGCTGGACCATCCCGGCATGACGATTGCGGATTCCTATGCGATCCAGAAGGCGTGGGTCGAGATGAAGGTCGCGGCCGGACGCGTCGTCAAGGGCCACAAGATCGGCCTGACCTCGAAGGCGATGCAGAGCGCGCTCAATATCGACGAACCCGATTCCGGTATCCTGCTCGACGACATGTTCTTTGCCGATGGCGGCCTGGTGCCGACGGAGCGTTTTATCGCGACACGGGTGGAGGCGGAACTCGCCTTTATCATGAAGCATCGGCTTTCGGGGCCGCATTGCACGATGTTCGACGTGCTCAATGCCACCGATTTTGTCGTGCCCGCGCTCGAAATACTGGACACGCGTATCGAGCGGGTCGATCCTGCGACAAAATCGACGCGCAAGATCTTCGATACCATCGCCGACAACGCCGCCAATGCCGGCATCGTGCTCGGCGGTCGCCCGATCCGCCCGAGGGATGCCGACCTGCGCTGGATCGGGGCACTGTGCTATCGTAACGGCCAACTGGAAGAGACCGGTCTTGCCGCAGGCGTCCTCAACCATCCCGCCACCAGCGTGGCCTGGCTCGCCAACAAGATCGCGCCGAATGGCCTGGCGCTCGAGGCCGGCCAGGTGGTGCTGGCGGGATCGTTCATCCGCCCGATCGAAACCCGCAAGGGCGACACGATCCAGGCCGACTATGGGCCCTACGGCTCGGTGAGCTGCTACTTCGCCTGATGCGCCCGGAAAGAGTGTTGACCATGAGTATCGAATCGCAAGGCGCGGGTTCTGCCACCTCTCCCAAGGGGAGAGGTCGGATCGCATCGACAGATGCGATCCGGGTGAGGGGGTACGGACTAACGATAGACCGCACCCCCTCACCCCAACCCTCTCCCCATGGGAGAGGGGGCGCACCGCCGTTGCCGCGACATCTCGCCAAGATATCTGTCTAATTTGGTCCGGCCTCGGGAGCGAAAACACATGCCGCATTTCACCATCGAATATTCAGCCAATCTCGACACCCGCGTCGATATGGCACTGGTCGTCGAACTCGTGCGCAAGGCTGCGGTTGAAACCGGCATTTTTCCGCTCGGCGGCATCCGCGTCCGCGCCATCCGCTGCGAGCATGTTGCGATCGCCGACGGCAACCCGCAGTTCGGCTTCCTCGACATGGTGCTGCGGCTCGGCGAAGGCCGCGACCTCGCCACGCGGCAAAAGGCCGGTGAGCACATCTTCAAGGCGCTCTCCGCCTATCTCGATCCGGTCTTTGCGGGCAGCAAGTTCGCGCTGTCGTTCGATATGCAAATCAACGAAAAGGACACCAGCTGGAAGCGCAACAATCTTCACGACGCCCTGAAAGCGGAGGCGGCAAATGGATAAGGTCGCGCCGAAAGACGCCTTCGCGGCCAACCGTGACCGCGCCGCCCCGCTGCTCAAGCAGCTTCGCGCCGACGGTATCGGGCACATGATCGACGGCAAGGTCGTGCCGTCGATCTCGGGCGACAGCTTTGAGACAAAATCCCCGATCGATGGCGCAGTGCTGGCGTCCGTCGCCCGCGGTAACGCCGAAGATATAGACCGCGCGGCTACGGCCGCGGCACTGGCGTTCAAATCCTGGCGCGACATGCCGGCCGCCGCGCGCAAAAAACTGCTGCATCGGGTAGCCGACGCCATCGAGGATCGCGCCGACGATATCGCGGTGCTGGAATGCATCGACACCGGTCAGGCCCACCGCTTCATGGCCAAGGCCGCGATCCGCGCCGCCGAAAACTTTCGCTTCTTCGCCGACAAGTGCGCCGAGGCGCGCGACGGCCTCAATACCCCGAGCGACGAGCATTGGAATATCTCCACGCGGGTGCCGATCGGCCCGGTCGGCGTGATCACGCCGTGGAATACGCCGTTCATGCTCTCGACCTGGAAGATTGCCCCTGCCCTCGCAGCCGGCTGCACCGTGGTACACAAGCCCGCGGAATGGTCGCCGATAACAGCTGATTTTCTGGCAAAACTGGCAAAGCAGGCCGGCCTGCCCGACGGGGTGCTCAACACCGTGCATGGCATCGGCGAGGAAGCCGGCAAGGCGCTGACCGAGCACCCCGCCATCAAGGCGATCGGCTTTGTCGGCGAAAGCGCCACGGGGTCCGCGATCATGGCGCAGGGCGCGCCGACCCTGAAGCGGGTGCATTTCGAGCTCGGCGGCAAGAACCCGGTGATCGTGTTCGACGACGCCGACCTCGACCGCGCGCTCGATGCGGTCGTGTTCATGATCTACTCGCTCAACGGCGAGCGCTGCACCTCGTCGAGCCGGCTCTTGATCCAGCAGGGCATCGCCGATAAAATTCATCGAAAAGCTCACCGCGCGGGTCAAGGCCCTGAAGGTCGGCCATCCGCTCGATCCCGCCACCGAAATCGGGCCGCTGATCCACGAACGGCATCTGGCCAAGGTTTGTTCCTATTTCGATGTCGCCCGCAAGGACGGCGCCACCATTGCCGTCGGCGGCATGCCCCATGACGGTCCCGGCGGCGGGCATTACGTGCAGCCGACGCTGGTCACCGGCGCGCATGCGAAAATGCGGGTGGCGCAGGAAGAAGTGTTCGGGCCATTCCTGACCGTCATTCCCTTCCGCGACGAGAACGACGCCATCGAGATCGCCAACGGCGTGCAGTACGGCCTCACCGGCTATGTCTGGACCGGCGACATGGGCCGCGCGCTGCGTGTCGCCGACGCGCTGGAAGCCGGCATGATCTGGCTCAACTCCGAAAACGTCCGCCATCTGCCGACCCCGTTCGGCGGCATGAAATCCTCCGGCATCGGCCGCGACGGCGGCGACTATTCGTTCGACTTCTACATGGAAACCAAGCACGTCTCGCTGGCGCGCGGCACCCACAAGATCCAGAAGCTGGGAATGTAACCAAGCGTCGAATGTGTAACGCAGCTGCATCAACAACGCCGGTGAGCCCCCTCTCCCATGGGGAGAGGGTTGGGGTGAGGGGGTACGGTCTATCGATGGGGCTTAACCCCTCACCCGGCGCTGCGCGCCGACCTCTCCCTAGGGGAGAGGTGAAGAAAGAACCCGACCTGATCACTGGGAAGCTCTAGGAAACGTCCATGCCCGTTCCGCAACACGTCTTCGACCCGCCCTTCAACATCATCCGCTCCAGCCACGTCGTGCTCGACGTGACCAATCTCGAGACCAGCAGCGCGTTCTACGAGACCACCGTCGGCCTGCATGTCGAGGACCGCGACGACAAGGCGGTCTATCTGCGCGGCAGCGAGGAGCACCAGCATCACTCGCTGGTGCTGCGCAAGGCGGTGGTCCCTGCCTGCAACCGGCTCGGCTTCAAGGTCGGCAACGACGCCGATCTCGACAAGGCGGCGACGTTCTTCTCGGCCAACGGCGTCACCTATGCCTTCACCGAACAGCCGTTCCAGGGCCGTACCCTGCACTTCACCGACCCCTTCGGCTTCGAGATCGAACTCTATGCCTCGATGGAGAAGCGGCCGCATCTGTTGCGCCGCTATGACCTCTACAAGGGCTGCCACCCGCAGCGGCTCGACCATTTTAACGTGTTCGCGCCCGAAGTGCAGGACACCGTCGATTTTTACGCGCGGCTGGGATTCCGGCTCACCGAGTATGGCGAGGAGGACGGCCCGAACGGCCGCATCGCGGCGGCCTGGCTGCACCGCAAGGGCAATGTGCACGATTTCGCCATCACCAACGGCAAGGGCCCTCGCCTGCACCATTTTGCCTATTGGGTGCCGACCGCGATGAACATTCTGCACCTCTGCGACGTGATGGCCTCCAGCGGATACCTGAAGAACATCGAGCGCGGCCCTGGCCGCCACGGCATCTCGAACGCATTCTTTCTCTACATCCGCGACCCCGACGGCCATCGCCTCGAGCTCTACACCAGCGATTATTTCACCGGAGATCACGATCATGAGCCATTGCGCTGGTCCCTGAAGGATCCGCGACGGCAGACGCTGTGGGGCGCACCGGCGCCGCGCTCCTGGTTCGAGCAGGGTTCGCCGTTCGCGGGCCAGGCGATCCGCGAGCCATTGTTCGTCGCCGATGTCACCATTGCCGATTAGGATGAGCTGACAGGAAATTTCATGGCTCCCCACCGCATTGCCACTTTCTCCGTCGATGGCGCGACCCGATACGGCGCGGTCGTCGATGGCGGCATCGTCGATCTCTCCACAAGGTTTGCGAGGGACTATCCGACGCTGCGCGAAGTGATTGCCGCGGGAGCCCTGAAAAAGCTCGCCGAAGCTGCAGCAGGCCGTTCGCCGGACCATCCGCTCGACGCCGTCACCTGGCTGCCGCCGATCCCCGCACCCGAAAAAATCATCTGCATCGGCGTGAACTATCCGGACCGCAACGCCGAATACAAGGACGGCCAGGACGCGCCAAAATATCCGAGCATGTTCATGCGCACGCCGCGCTCCTTCGTCGGCCACGAGACGCCGCTGGTGCGCCCGCGCGCCTCGAGCCAGCTCGATTACGAGGGCGAACTGGTGCTGGTGATCGGCAAGGCCGGACGGCATATCCCCGAAAGTGCGGCGCTGGATCACATCGCCGCCGTCACGCTGTGCAACGAGGGCACCATCCGGGACTGGGTCCGGCATGCCAAGTTCAACGTCACCCAAGGCAAGAATTTTGACTCCACCGGCAGCCTCGGCCCGTGGCTGGTGCCCTACACCGATGAAGCTGAGATCGCCGACATCAGGCTGACCACGCGGGTCAACGGCGAGACCCGGCAGGACGACCGCACCGGACGTCTCATCTTCGGATTCCGCTACCTCATAAAATACCTATCGACCTTCACCACGCTGGTGCCCGGTGACGTCATCGTCACGGGCACCCCGACCGGCGCCGGCGCCCGGTTCGATCCGCCGCGCTACCTGAAACCCGGCGACGTCGTCGAGGTCGAGGCCGACGGCGTCGGGACCTTGCGCAATGGCGTGGTCGACGAGGCCTGATGAATCTCCTTGCAAGCGATTGGATGAGACCATGACAGTGAGTTCCGGCGGCGAAGCCATCGTCTCTGGCCTGGTGGCGCATGGGGTCGATACCGTGTTCGGGCTGCCCGGCGCACAGGTCTATGGCCTGTTCGACGGCTTTCACCAGGCCCAGCTGAAAGTGATCGGCGCGCGGCACGAGCAGGCCTGCGGCTACATGGCGTTCGGCTATGCGCGCTCGACCGGCCGGCCCGGCGTGTTCAGCGTGGTGCCCGGACCCGGCGTGCTCAATGCCAGTGCGGCGCTATTGACCGCGCTCGGCTGCAACGAGCCGGTGCTGTGCCTGACCGGACAGGTGCCGACATCCTTCCTCGGCAAGGGCCGCGGCCATCTGCACGAGATGCCGGACCAGCTCGCGACGCTCAGGACTTTTGTCAAATGGGCCGACCGCATCGAATATCCGGATGCCGCGCCCGCCATGGTGTCGCGCGCGTTTCAGGAGATGCTTTCGGGCCGCCGCGGGCCGGCCTCGCTGGAAATGCCCTGGGACGTGTTCACCCAGCGCGCCGAAACCGGCCCCGCAAAAATGTTCGACCGGTTTCCTTCGCCGTTGCCCGATCCCGATCGCATCAGGGCCGCCGCCGCCTTGATGTCAGGCAGCAAGGCGCCGATGATTTTTGTAGGCTCCGGCGCGATCGACGCGCGCGACGAAATCCTCGAACTGGCCGAGATGATCGACGCGCCGGTCGTCGCGTTCCGCAGCGGCCGCGGCATCGTTTCCAACGCCCATGAACTCGGATTGACCATGGCGGCGGCCTACAGGCTCTGGCCGGCAACCGATCTCGTGATCGGGATCGGTACCCGCATGGAATTGCCGCTTTCGGGATTCCGCTGGCCGTTCCAGCCGGCCGGCCTGAAATCCATCCGTATCGATATCGATCCTTCGGAAATGCGCCGCCTGACACCGGACGCCGCCGTCGTCGCTGACGCGCAGGCCGGCACCCGCGACCTGCTGGCGGCGGTACGCAAGGCCGGCTACACCAAAACCAGCGGCCGGCGCGCCGCGATCCGCGAGGCCACCGCAGCGGCGCAGCAGGAGATTCAAACCATCCAGCCGCAGATGGCGTATCTCAACATCCTGCGCGAGGTGCTGCCACAAAATGCCATCGTGACCGACGAGCTGTCGCAGGTCGGTTTTGCGTCATGGTACGGTTTTCCGGTCTATGAGCCCCGCACCTTCATCACCTCGGGCTATCAGGGCACGCTCGGCTCGGGCTTTCCGACCGCGCTCGGCGCCAAGGTGGCAAATCCCGACCGGCCGGTGGTGGCGATCACCGGCGACGGCGGCTTCATGTTCGGGGTGCAGGAACTCGCCACCGCCGTGCAGTACAAGATCGGCGTGGTGACGCTGGTGTTCAACAACAACGCCTATGGCAATGTGCGGCGCGACCAGCGCGAACGTTTTGACGGCCGCGTGGTGGCGTCCGATCTGGTCAATCCGGATTTTGTCAAACTCGCGGAATCCTTCGGCGTCGCCGCCGCCCGCGTCACCGCGCCGGACCAGTTTCGCGCCGCGCTGGAAAAGGCGCTGGCGCATGGCGGGCCGTATCTGATCGACATCGAGGTGCCGACGGATTCGGAAGTCAGTCCGTGGAAGTTCATTCATCCCGCGAAGCCGTAAAGCGATCGGCCGTCATTCCGGGGCGATGCGAAGCATCGAACCCGGAATCTCGAGGTTCTCTGGTGCGCAATTGCGCACCAGAGTTCGTGTCTTCGACGCGCCCCGGAACGACGGCAAAATTTATACCTTGCTTGTTACAAAACTCCGCTGCGCCCGCGCCGAGACGATCGCCAATAACCCCGCTCCCGCGACCGCCCAGCACGCCACTGGCGCCCAGTGCAGCAGCGGCTGGTATTCCGGCAGCTTTGGCAGGCCCTGCTGCACCGCCGCCATCCGTGCAAAGGTCGCCAGTGCCAGCGCGGAAAAGACCAGACCCACCACCTTGCCCTCCGCCCCGGTCTCTCCGATCGCAAGCGCAGCAGAGACCGCGCTCATCAGGATGCAGCCCCAGGCGGCACCCGCGATGAACTGCGCCAAGATCATCATGTTGAGGCTGCCGGCGTGCTCCGCGCCGAACACGGCCAATGCGCCGAACAGCCCGGCCGCGCCCATCACGATCAGCCCGCCGCGATGTTTTACAATCACGCTGGCCGGAAACATCGCGATATTGAAACCGATCCAGAACACCGGCAGCAGCCACTGCAGATCGGGCGGTTTGGCGAAACGCAGATAGAACGGCGCGCTGTTGATGCTGAAATGCAGCTGGTAGCCGAGCGCGAGGATCACCATCGAACCGATGAACAGCATCGGCACGGCGCCGAGCGGCTTTGCGGGCTCGGCCGGTTTTTCCGGCGCGCGCGGTTGCTGCGCCAGATCGCGCTCGACTTTTGCAAGAGCCAGCGCGGTTATCAGCAGCACCACGCCCGATATGACAAAAGGCAGCCGCGCGTCGTGGTCGCGCAGCAGCACGCCGAGATAGGGCGACGCCGCGCCGGCGAGGCCATAGCCGAGCATCGCCAGCGCCGCGAGAAACGGGATCGCGGGTCTCGCACGATGCTTTCCCAGCAGGCTCAGCGGCGGCGCGCGCAGCGCCGACGACGTCACCACCCAGATCAGGATCAGCGCAATGAACCAGCCTTGCGCGGCCGGCCCGGTGCCGGCCACGTAAGGCAGCGCGATGAAGGCGGCGCAGGAGACGGCGGTCGTCATGCCGACGACCACGCCGAGCCGGCCGACCAGCGGCGCGATCCTGTCGGCGGCGATCCCCATCGCGGTGTCGGTGATGGTGAAAATCGCCTGGTCCAGCATCAGGATCAGGATCACCCAGGACGGCGCGATCCCGACCTGCGCGCAGAGTTTTGGCAGATAGATCACGTAGGTGGTCCAGCCCAGCGTGAACACCAGTTGCAGGAAGGCGAGATAGAGCCCGGTCCGGTTGGCGGTCGCGGTCGTCGCTTGCTCGCTCATGGAAATCCCCCAGCGGGGAGAAGCATAGACCAAACAAAACTTCGATGGAAACCGGGCCGCGGGGGCTCAGGGTCACCTCTCCCATTGGGAGAGGTCGGCGCGTAGCGCCGGGTGAGGGGCTAAGGCGTAACGATAGACCGTAACCCCTCACCCGAATTGCTTCGCAATTCGACCTCTCCCTTCGGGAGAGGTGACGCACGCCTCACCGCGCCTTGCGAAACGTCAGGTTGATCCGTTGCCGGCCCAGCACCGCATGCTCGCCGTCCGCCAGCGGCGCCACCCCGTGAAAGAACAGCCGCGACGGGCCGCCCCACACCACGACGTCGCCGTGCTGCAGCCGATAGCGGCGCGGCTTGTCGCTGCGCTTGAGGCCGCCGAACAGGAAGATCGCCGGCAGCCCCAGCGACACCGAGACGATCGGCTCGGAAAAATCGGTTTCGTCCTTGTCCTGATGCAGCGACATTTTCGCGCCCGCCACATACCGATTGATCAGGCAGGCATCCGGCGAAAAGCCATCAAATCCCGCCTCGGCCGCCGCGTCCGCGGCCAGCGCGCGAAACGATGCCGGCATCGCCGGCCACGCTTTTCGCGATTCCGGATCGATACCGTCGTAGCGATAGCCCGACCGGTCGGTCATCCAGCCGGCATCGCCGCAATTGGTCATCGCCACCGACATCTGGTGACCACCCGGCGTCACCATGTGGCGGAACGGCGCCTGCGCTGTGATCGCGTTGATTTCGGCGATCAGCCCGGCCGCGGCCGATCCGGCAAAGCCGCGCAACAGCACGGCGCCCTCCGCCATCGCTTCGCGCGGCGGAAGAACGTCGAAAGCGCTTTCAAATAAATCGGCGGTCAATTCGGCTGGCACTCACTTCGCATCGTGAAAGATCACGCCCACGGTGTGGCGGTGGCCGGAACGGATCCGGCTGACGCCATGGCGCAGGTTAACCCGGTAGAAGCCGCGCGTCCCCTGCACCGGCCGGTGCGTGCACAGCAAATGCCACCGCGTCGCCCTGGCGAAGCGGCACCACTTCGGGCCGCGACTGCATCCGCGGCCGCTGCTCGGTCAGCACGAATTCGCCGCCGGTAAAATCGCGGCCGGGTTCCGACAGC
Source organism: uncultured Alphaproteobacteria bacterium (assembly GCA_963706975.1). Classification (GTDB taxonomy): domain Bacteria; phylum Pseudomonadota; class Alphaproteobacteria; order Rhizobiales; family Xanthobacteraceae; genus Bradyrhizobium. Next base: position 18,849 of record CAVPOL010000009.1, on the reverse strand, counting down.
AGGATCGCGACCTGCAGCGGGAACACGTGCTCGCCGTAGAGGTCCTGGTGCAGGCAGTTGTAGTCGCCGGCGCCATATTGCAGCAGCAGCGGCGTCGGCCTGATCTGGCCGGCGGCGTGGCACCGCTTCAGGAAAGCGTCATGGGCTTCGGGATAGCGGATATCGATACCCATCGCCTCGTTCCAGCGGTTGGCGACATCGCGCAGTTTTTCGTACAGCGCCGGGCGCAGGCCCGCGATCAGTTCCGGCAGCGGATAGGAGAAATATTTGTACTCGCCGCGGCCAAATCCGTGGCGGCCCATCACGATGCGGCTGCGGAAATGGCCGTCGTCGGGATAGAGGGCCGAGAGCTCGCGGCATTCCTCCGGCGCGAGCAGGTTTTGCAGGACGGCGCAGCCCTGCGCGTCGAGATCGGCGGCCGCCTGCGTCCAGTCGATGTCTTCGACGCGGGCGGCGATGCCGGACGAAGGTTGGACGGTTTTCTTGAGGTTTGATTTCATGCGGGCGAGTTTCGCAAATCGCACTATCCGATGCCACCCGTTTTCCGACACAGCCGCGTCACGGAAGGTGCGCCCCCTCTCCCATCGGGAGAGGGTTGGGGTGAGGGGTTACGGTCTATCGATAGGCCTGATGCCCTCACCCGGCGCTGCGCGCCGACCTCTCCCGATGGGAGAGGTGCAACCGAGCCCGTAGCAATCATTGTCGTCAGCCCAGCACCGGCAGCACGATCACGTCATAGGCATGCCGGATGCTGCGCTTCAGCACGGGGTCTTCGAGTTCGTATTCGAACCGATCGGCCGGGCGGATGCCGCCCTTGGCGGCAAAGGTGCCGCCGAACATGGCGCAGCCGTCCGGAAAACCCTTGTCGCCAAAACCGCGCTGGATCAATTCCTGCACATGCAGCATGTGGTCGAGCGTGCCTTCCTGGTACAGAACCCGCTCGCCGCCGATCCACGCCCAGGCCCGCAAAATCATCCGGTCCCAGTGGCCAATGACGTCTTCCAGTTCCCACAGCACCGGCGCCATCACCTTGTCGCACATCTGCTTCGACACCGTGACGCTGTAGGCTTCGACCTTGCGGTCGGTGTGATCGGAACCGAGGCCGACGAAGATGCGGCCCTTTCCTCCGATCAGCACGAATTCGACCTCGCCGCTGGAATCGGGACCGCAGACCTCGATGCGGTCGGTGATCGCAATCCGCCGCGCCGAGACGCGATAGTAGATCGGCGTGGTCGCAGGCCGGGCAATGCCGATCGCTTCCAGTTCGGCGATATGCTTGTCGCGCGCGACCGGATCGCGGCCGGTCCAGCCCGCGATCACGGCCTTGTCGATCGGAAGCGTCAGCGGCGTCGTGCTGCCCTGGGCGTCGATGGTGAAGGTCAGGTCAAACACGGATCGCGGTCTCCATTCCGGCGGCAAGCTCGAAAATGCGGCGGTCGGCTCCGGCAGATGCCGCCAGCATCAGCCCGACCGGCACCTCGCCGTCGCGATGGCAGGGCAGCGAGATGGCGCAGCCGTCGATCATGTTGATCAGCGAGCAATTGCGCAGCGACGCAAGGTTCGCCTTGGTAAAAGCCCTGTCGTCGGCGAGATCGGCGATCACGGGCGGCGTGTTGGCGGTGGTCGGCATGACCAGCGCGTCATAGGGCGCAAGGCGGATCGTGGCGCGCGCAATCAGCGATTTTCGCGCTTCCAGCAGATCGATATACTCGGCGGCGCTGATGGCTTCGCCGCGCAGGATGCGCGTGTGAACCCTGGGATCGTAGACGTTGCCATGGCTGACGATCAGATAGCGATGCCACGCGAAGCTTTCCGCCGCGGCGAAGCCGCCCTTGGCCATCATCATCCCGACATCGAGAAATTCCGGCACCTCGATCCGTTCGATCAGCGCGCCCTGGCGCGAAAGCGTCTCCAGCGCGCGTTCGAACGTCTCCGCCACCGCATCGTCGAGATCGTCGAGCGCCACCGTGGTCGGCACCGCCAGCCGCATGCCCCTGATCGGGCGCGGCTGCAGCGGAATGAAGTTTTCGTTGGCGAGCACGGCATCGAGCGCAGCACAGCAGGCGACGCTGCGCGCCAGCGGACCGATGCTGTCGAGCGTGGAGGAAAGCGGCACCGCGCCGTCCAGCGGCACCCGGCGCTGCGTCGGCTTGTAGCCGACGATGCCGTTATAGGCCGCCGGAATCCGGCAGGAGCCGCCGGTATCGGTGCCGAGCCCGGCATGCGCCATGCCGTCGACCACGGATACCGCGGCGCCCGACGACGAGCCGCCGGGAACGTGGCCGACGCTGCGATTCCAGGCGCCCTTCGGCGTGCCGTAATGCGGGTTGATACCCATGCCGGAATAGGCGAATTCGGTCATGTTGGTGCGGCCGATCACCACAAAACCGGCGCGGCGCAGCCGTGCGACCGCGGGTGCATCGGCGTCGGCCGGGGCCGAATCGTCGAGCGCGCGCGAGCCGGCGCGGGTGACCTGTCCCCTGATGTCGAACAGGTCCTTGATCGAGACGGGAATGCCGGCAAAGCGCGAGGGTGCTGCCCTGACCTCGCGCAGCCGGTCCATCGCCTCGGCGGCTTCGATCGCGGCCTCCGCATCGACATGGATGAAGGCCTGCGCACCCTCGCCCTGGGGATCGGCGATTTTGGCCAGGCATTGGTCGACCAGTTTTCGCGCGCTGGTGCGGCCGCTGTCGAGATCGTCGGCCAGGGCCGCAAGCGTCGGGGCATTATTCACGATGGATCCTCTCCGTCATGGCCGGGCTTGTCCCGGCCATCCACGTCTTCCTCTGCATCCAACGTACTAAGACGTGGATATCAGGCACAAGGCCGGGCATGACGATTATGGAGTGCTGTCCTCAATGTCCAGATCGAGCAGCGCGGAACTGAGCGATTTGCCGTGGGCATCGAGCGCCAGCGAGCGCGTCACGCCGCCGCCGAGCGCGCCGCTCATGACAAAATTCAAGGCCGATATGTTGGGCAGTTCGTAGCGCACCACCTCGCCCTCGACCACGCCGGCAAACAGCGCCTTCACCCGCTCGCTGGTGACCTGTTCGAGCAACAGCGGATAGTCCTTCTCGTCGATAGGCGATGACAGAGATATTGGAGGTGTTGCCCTTGTCGCCGGTGCGGGAATGGGCGATCTCGCGCAGTTTTTCATTCACGCCCCCACGAACCTGATCTGCGGCTTTGCCAGATCGCGCGGCAGCAGCACCGACGCCACCGCCGACCACGTCGCGCGCCGATTTCCATGCGCCACCGCCGGCGGCAGGACCGTTGGTGTAGAGGGTTTCGACCTCATTGCCGATTCGAACGGCTTCGCGCAGGCTTTCGGTGCGGCCGGCGACGCGAACGCGGACCTCGTAAGGCTCGTTGGCGCCGCGCCGAGACGTCGGGCCCGTGCAGCGAGTTGACGCCGACCAGTTCGAACCGCAACTCGCTCGCGGCGACGCCGGTGAGTTTTAGCCGCTCCCGCACGATTTCCAGCGCCAGCCGCCCCCGCGCCACCGCACCCGGGCCGGCATAGGAAATCTGCCCCTCGCCGATAAAGCTGTCGACATAGCCGACCGAGACTTTCAGCGTGTCAGTACGTCTGGTGCCGCGGCCGCCGCTGACGCGGACGCGGTCGGGTGCGATCTCCTCGACCTTCACTTGCGAAAAGTCCGCGACCACGTCGGGCTGCAGATAGCGCCTGGGATCGTGCACCTCGTAGAGCAACTGCTCCTTGCAGGTCTGCGCTGTGACCGCGCCGCCGGAGCCAGCGACCTTGGTGATGACGAGACTGCCGTCCTCGCCGACTTCGCCGATGGGAAAGCCGAGCCGTGCAAGGCCGAAAACATCCTTGTAGCCGGGATCAGCAAAGTAGCCGCCAGTGATCTGGCCGGCGCATTCCAGCAGATGCCCGGCCACGGTGCCCTGCCCCAGCAGGTCCCAGTCGTCCATCGCCCAGCCGAAGGCATGGATCATCGGCGCCAGGAACAGCGCGGGATCCGAGGCGCGGCCGGTAATCACGATGTCGGCGCCGGCGGTCAATGCCTCGGCGATCGGCCCGGCGCCGAGATAGGCATTGGCCGACAGCAGCCGGTTGCCGAGCTGTCTTATGGTGCCGTCGAATTCCATGATCGGGAGATCGCCGTCCTTGCAGGCGTCGAGCACGTCGTCGCCGACGATGGCTGCGATCTTCAGCGACGACAGGCCCAGCGACTTTGCGATCTCGGCGGTCTTCCGGGCGGCGGCGACCGGATGGGCTGCGCCCATGTTGGTCACGACCTTGATGCCTTTGCCGGCGCAGAGCGGCAGCACCGCGCGCATCCGCTCTTCCAGCAGCGGATCGTAACCGCTGTCGGGATTTTTCATCCGCGCCTGCTGCGCCAGCGCCACGGTGCGCTCGCCCAGGCACTCGAACACCAGATACTGCAGGTCGCCCTTTTCGGCGAGTTCAACCGCAGGCTCGATGCGATCGCCGGAATAGCCGGCGCCGGACCCTATTCGAATGGTTCGCAAGTCATCACCGTCGTCATTGCGAGCGAAGCGAAGCAATCCAGCTTCTTGAAGGAAGGTGGATTGCTTCGTCGCTGCGCTCCTCGCAATGACGGTATCCTAACGCGGGAGCTCATTGGCATACAAGCGATGCAGAAGCCCCATTGTGCGCCTGCCGGAATACGGCCATGCGTCGTTGGCGCTGGACCGTTGACGCCGGATGGTCAAATGTCGCATCAAGATCGCAACAAGCGGGCCACGCGCCCGATCCCGGGAGGATAAACCGATATGGCCGAGCCAGCGCGCGCGCGACCGAAACCGACGCCGGAGACCCAGCATTTCTGGGACGGCACTGCCGGCCGGCGAATTGCGGCTGCAGCGCTGCGACGACTGCGCCAACGCCTATTTCCCGCCGCGCCCGTTCTGTCCCTCCTGCGCCTCGCGCAAGGTCAGCATCTTCAAGGCCAGCGGCAAGGGCACGCTCTACAGCTACGTGATCAATCACCGCCCGCCGCGCCCGGCTTTACGCCGCCCTACGCGATCGCCGTGGTCGAACTCGAAGAAGGCCCGCGCATGATGACCAACATCGTCGACTGCCCGCAGACGCCGGAAGCGCTGGAGCTCGACATGAAGCTCGAAGTCACGTTCGAGAAGCTCGACGACAAGATCACCCTTCCCCTGTTCCGTCCGGCGAAGGGCTGACACCATGCGCAAAAACCAGTCGCCGTCGTCGGCGCCGCCGAGACCACCAAGCTCGGCGTCATTCCCGACGTGTCGCAGATCCAGCTGCATGCCGACGCGGCGCTGAACGCCATCGCCGATGCGGGCCTGAAACCGTCCGATATCGACGGCATCGCCACCGCGGTCGAGCAGCCGCAGCAGATCGCGCATTATCTCGGCATCACGCCGACCTGGGTCGACGGCACCTCCGTCGGCGGCTGCTCGTTCATGCTGCATGTCCGCCACGCGGCGGCCGCGATCGAGGCGGGCCTGTGCAAGACCGTGCTGATCACCCATGCCGAAAGCGGCAAGTCGAAGATCGGCAGGCCGCCGCGCTCGACGCCGCCGGACAGCCTCAATGGCCAGTTCGAATCGCCGTTCGGCGTATTCGGGCCGCCGAGCATGTTTCCGATTCCGGTGCTGCGCTACATGAAGACCCACGGCATCACCCATGAGCAGATCGCGATGGTCTCGGTCGTGCAGCGCGAATGGGCGGCGAAAAATCCGCGCGCCACCATGAAGGACGCCGATCACGGTCGAGGACGTGCTGAACTCGCAGATGATCGCCTACCCGTTCCGCATCCTGCAGTGCTGCCTCGTCACCGACGGCGGCGGCGCGCTGATCCTGACCTCCGCCGACCGGGCGAAGGACTTCCCGACCAAGCCGGTCTACATCCTCGGCACCGGCGAGAGCGTGGAAACGCCGATGGTCAGCCAGATGGAGACTTCAACTCCTCGCGCGCGTTCCAGGTCGCGGGTCCGCTCGCCTTCAGCGAGGCCGGCATCACGCACAAGGACGTCGATCACCTGATGATCTACGACGCCTTCGCGCATCTGCCGCTGTACGGCCTCGGCGATCTCGGCTTCATGCCGCACGAAGAGACCGGCAAATTCATCGCCGACGGCAATACCGCGCCCGGCGGCAAGCTGCCGCTGAACACCAATGGCGGCGGCCTCAGCTACATGCATTCCGGCATGTACGGCATGTACGCGCTGCAGGAGAGCGTGCGCCAGATGCGCGGCATGGCGCCGGCGCAGGTGCCGGGCGCGAAGATCTCGGTGTGCCACGGCGTCGGCGGCATGTTCGCGGCATCAGGCACGGTCATTTTCACGAACGAGAAGTAATCAGTTCCGTCATGCCGGGATGGTCCGAAGGACCAGACCCGGAATCTTCGAAATTCCGGGTTCGCGCTTCGCGCGCCCCGGAATGACGGAGAAAACACGGGAGAGAAATCATGACAAAATCACTGCAGGATAAAGTCGTCATCGTCACCGGCGCGGGCCGCGGGATCGGGCGCGAGATTGCGCTGTTGTGCGCGGCGGAGGGCGCCAGGGTCGTGGTCAACGATCCCGGCGTCGCCGCCGATGGGTCGGGCACCTCGGCCGCACCCGCCGAGGAGGTGGTCGAGGAAATCAAGAAGCGCGGCGGCACGGCGATCGCCAATTTCGAGACCGTGGCCGAGGCGGTTCCCGCCAGCAAGATCGTCAAGATGGCGGTCGACACCTACGGAAAGCTCGACGGCGTGGTCAACAATGCCGGCATTTTGCGCGACGCGATCTTTCACCGCATGAGCATCGACGCCTTCGAATCCGTGATCAAGGTGCATTTGATGGGCTCGTTCTACGTCTCGCATGCCGCCGCGCGCCTGTTCCGCGAGCAGGAAAGCGGCTCGTTCGTCCACTTCACCTCGACTTCCGGCCTCGTCGGCAATTTCGGCCAGGCCAATTACGCCGCCGCAAAACTCGGCATCGTCGGACTTTCGAAATCGATTGCGCTCGACATGAACCGTTTCAATGTGCGCTCCAACTGCGTGTCACCGTTCGCCTGGAGCCGCCTGATCGGCACCATTCCGACCGAGACCGAGGAAGAAAAGGCACGCGTCGCAAAAATTCAGCAGATGGGCCCGGAAAAGATCGCGCCGGTGTGCGCCTTCCTGCTCAGCGACGCCGCCAAAGATGTCACCGGGCAGATCTTTGCGGTGCGCATGAACGAAATCTTCCTGATGGGCCAGTCGCGCCCGCTGCGCTCGGTGCATCGCGGCGAAGGCTGGACCCCGCAAACCATCGCCGAGCACGGCATGCCGGCGCTGAAATCGTCGTTCTACAAGCTCGATCGTTCCGCCGACATTTTTAATTGGGACGCGATTTGAGGATTGCGCGCGACCTCTCAACACGCCGTCCCGGCCTTGAGCCGGGGACCCATACGCCGCGGCGGTGGTTGTTAAAAAAGGTCTCTGACGTCGGCGCTTCATCGCGGCTGCGCGGCTTATGGGTCCGCGTTCGCGGGGACGACGTGGGTGTGTGCCCACTCTTTCCGTCCGCCATCTCAGGTTGTTCGTCGCCGTCCGCCTGCTTTATGCCCGATTGCGAACACATGATTTCCTCCCGACAAAAAAACTGGGAGGAAAACATGACAACAAGACTGCCCTATTCACCTCACCTCAGCACCGAAAAGGCGACGACCCGCCTCGATCGGCGCATGCTGTTGCGCGGCGGCGCAGCCCTCGCCGCTTCCGCAGTAGCCGTGCAAACGGCGTCGGCGGCGAGCGTCGCGCCGTTGGGCCAAACCGGCGTTCTAACCACGGCAACCCCGCCGCTGCCGCTCGGGCCGTTGTCCGGCGCCCGCTATCCGGATGCCCGCCTGGAGTCGCTCAAAAAGAAAGGTGTCTCGTTCGGGCCGACCGGCTTTCCGGCCTTTGCCGGCACCATGGCGGTCGAGCGCGTCGCCACCGGGTTCCGCTGGGCCGAGGGCCCGGTCTACTTCCCGGCCGGCCGCTACGTGCTGTTCAGCGACATCCCCAACAACCGCATCATGCGCTTTACGGAGGATGACGGGCACCTCAGCGTCTATCGGCAGCCGTCGATGAACTCCAACGGCAACACCATCGACCGCGAAGGCCGCCTGATCACCTGCGAGCACAGCGGCCGCAGGGTCACTCGGACCGAGCTCGACGGCTCAATCACCATCATCGCCGACAAGTTCAATGGCAAGAAGCTGAACTCGCCGAACGACGCCGTCGTCGCCGCCGACGGGGCGATCTGGTTCTGCGATCCCGCTTACGGTATCGGCGGCTTTTATGAGGGCATCAAGGCCGACGCCGAGCAGGACAAGAAAAACGTCTTCCGGGTCGATCCGAAAACCGGTGACATCAAGATGGTGGTCGACGATTTCGTCGAGCCCAACGGCCTTTGCTTCTCGCCCGACGAGAAGAAACTCTACATCTGCGACACCGGTTTTACGGACGGCCCGGACAACCCGTCGCATATTCGCGTGTTCGACGTCGATCACGCGGCTGGAAAACTTTCCAGCAGCAAGGTGTTTGCGGACATCCCGAAACCCAGCATCACCGACGGGCTGCGCTGCGACCGCGAAGGCCGCCTCTGGTGCTCCGTAGGCTGGGGCGATCCGAACGAGGACGGCGTGCGCTGCTACATGCCTGACGGCGACCTGCTCGGCAAGATCCACATCCCCGAGACCGTCGCCAATCTGTGCTTCGGCGGCCAGCAGCGAAACCGGCTGTATATCTGCGGCTCGTCATCGCTTTATGCGGTCTACACCAGTGTGCAGGGCGCGATGAAGCCCTAGCCCCGTCGTCATTCCGGGGCGATGCGTAGCATCGAACCCGAATTTCGAGGTTCCGGGTTCGCGCTCACGCGCGCCCCGGAACGACGGTGATCAGTTTCCTCACCCGCTGTTGCGCAGCCCCGCCGAAATCCCGTTGATGGTGAGCTGGATGCCGCGCAGCACCTGCTTCGTCGGGGTTTTGCGCGCGATGCGCGCGCAGCAGTTCGACCTGGACGTGGTTGAGCGGATCGAGATAGGGAAAGCGGTTGCGGATCGAGCGCTCGAGCAGCGGGTTGCCCTGCAGCAACCGCTCCTGCCCCATGATCTTCAGCAGCGCGTCGATCGACGCCTGCCATTCGGCGCGGATGCGCGCGAAGATTTCTTCGCGCAGCGCCTCGTCGGGCACCAGTTCGGCATAGCGCGAGGCGATCGCGATGCTGCTTTTGGCCAGCACCATGTCCATGTTGGACAGCAGCGTGCGGAAGAACGGCCATTCGCGATAGAGTTCGCTCAGGAACGGCATGCCCTTGTCGGGATGCTTGCCTGACCCAGGCCTCGACCGCGCTGGCAAAGCCGTACCAGCCGGGCAGCATCAGCCGGCACTGCGCCCAGCTGAAACACCCAGGGGATCGCGCGCAGGTCCTCGATCTCGCGGGTCTTCGAGCGCGACGCCGGCCGGCTGCCGATGTTCAGCGTGGCGATTTCGGTGATCACGGTCGAGGCCCAGAAGTAGTCGACGAAGCCCTCGGTCTCGTAGACCAGGCCGCGATAGGCGGCGAAGGCCAGCGCGGACAGCTCCTCCATCGCCTCCAGATATTCCGGGCGCGGCGCGCTGTGCTGTGGCTGCAGCAGGCTCGCCTCCAGCGTCGCCGCGGCCAGGATCTCCAGGTTGCTGCGGCCGACTTCGGCGTTGGCATATTTGCTGAAGATGATTTCGCCCTGCTCGGTGATGCGGATCTGGCCGTCGACCGCGCCGCCGGGCTGCGCCAGGATCGCGTCATGGCTCGGGCCGCCGCCGCGGCCGACCGAACCGCCGCGGCCGTGAAACAGGCGCAGGCGCACGCCGATGCCGCTGGAACACATCGACCAGCTCGATCTCGGCCTTGTAGAGCTCCCAGCCCGAGGTGACGAAGCCGCCATCCTTGTTGCTGTCGGAATAGCCGAGCATCACCTCCTGGACGTCGCCGCGGCTCGCGACCAGCCGCCGGTATTCGGCAGCGACAGCAGCCGGTCCATGATCCGCGGGCAGTGCCGCAGATCGTCGATCGTCTCGAACAGCGGCACGATGTTGATGGCGCAGCTGGCCGCGAGGGATCGACGAGCCCGGCCTCCTTCAACAGCAGCGCCACCTCCAGCATGTCCGAGACGCCTCGCGTCATCGAGATGATGCATTGGGGGATCGCCTTCGCGCCGAACGCGCGTGCGCTTCGGCGGCGGCGCGAAACACCGCGAGTTCGCCGATGGTCTCCTCGCTGTAGCTCACGAACGGCGAGATCAGCGGACGCGCGTGCGCGATCTCCCTCGCCAGCAGCTCGATGCGCGCCTCCTCGTTCGAGCGCCAGATAGGACGATGCCGGGCATCGGCCTTTCGAACAGTTCGGCGACCGTCCGCTCATGCACGGCCGAATTCTGCCGATATCGAGGCTCGCCAGATGGAAGCCGAAGCAATCGGCCGCGCGGCGCAGCGCCGCAGCCGGCCGCGGGCGATGATGCCGGACTGGTTGGCGATCAGCGAACGATGCAGGATATCGAGGTCGCGCTTGAACTCCGCGACGTCGGCATAGGGCTCGGCTTCGCCGACCGGCGCGCGGCGTAATTCCGACCTTGAGCTTCGAGCGCCGTCGCGGCCAGCCGCGCATAGATGCCGGCTCACCGCCAGGCGATAGGGCTCGCCGCCGCGCTGCGGCGAAGTGTCGGGCGAGCTTTCGGCGAGATGCGCGCAACTCCGCCGAGACGTCGGCGAGATTGCGCCGCCAGCGACAGCTCGGCGCCGAGCTCGTTCAGCTCCTCGAGATAGAAGCGCATGATGCGGCTCGACTGCAGATGCAGCGTGCCGCGCAGCACGTCCGCGGTGACGAACGGATTGCCGTCGCGGTCGCCGCCGATCCACTATCCCATGCGCAGGAACGAGGCGAGGTCGCCGCGCGCGGCTGTCGCCCTCGTTCAGCTCGTCCTCCAGCGCGCAATGCATGCGCGGCACCTCGCGCAGGAACGTGTAGTCGTAGAACGACAGGCCGTTGTTGACCTCGTCGAGCACGCTGAGTTTGGTGCGACGAAGCAGGTTGGTCTGCCAGAGCGTCAGCACCGCGCGCCGCAACTGTTCTTCGCTGGCCTCGAATTCCTCGGCCGTCAGTTGCATCCGTTCGCGCCGGTCGAGCAGGGCTGCGATCTCCATCTCGCGATCGATCGTGCTCTTGCGGCGGACCTCGGTCGGATGCGCGGTCAGCACCGGGCTGATCAGCGCCGCGTTGAAGAATTTGCGCAGAGTCGGTGGCGCGATGCCCGGCTGCGCGCGCCTGCGCCAGCGTCGAGCGCCAGCATGCCCGGCCGCGGCGCCCCGCCGCTGCGGCGCGCCGCAGCTGGCGGATGTTGTGCTGGTCCTCGGCGATGTTGGCGAGATGCGAAAAATAGCTGAAGGCGCGCACGATGCGCACGGTCTCGCCGATCGACATGCTGTCGAGGATGCCTTCCAGTTCGCGCCGCGCCGGCTCGTCGTCGTCGCGGTGGAACCGGATCGAGGTCTGCCGGATCCGCTCGACCAGGTCGAAGACGTCGGCGCCCTCCTGGTCGCGCACGGTGTCGCCGAGCACCCGCCCGAGCAGGCGGATATCCGCGCGCAGCCGCGCGTCGGCTTCGATGGCGGCGATATCCTCGCCGCGGCTCGGACGCAGATCAGGTTCGGAAGGCACGATCTGGGGTGACATGGCGGCTGCTCCAGAAAGGGCCCGGCAATTTCAGTCTGCAAGTTTTTTGCCGCAGCGCAAGATAAAGATGGAGGCGGTGCCAAATAGACCACCGACCTCATCCTGAGGAGCCCGGCGAAGCGCAGCGAAGACGGGCGTCTCGAAGGATGAATGGGACGACGTGCCAGATGGATCGAGACGCGCGAAGACGCGCTCCTCACCATGAGGAACTGTACTTGTCCCGGTCGAAAGCCTAAATCCTCCGTCCCGCCCGTTCCCAATAGGGATCGCGCAGGCGCCGCTTGAAAATCTTGCCGGAATCCTCGCGCGGCAGGCTGCCGTGGATTTCGACATGCTTGGGCACTTTGTAATCAGCCAGCGAGGCCTTCAGCTGGATCCGGATCGATCCCACGTCCAGGGTGACGCCCGGCTGCGGTTCCACCACCGCCATCAGCGCTTCGCCGAATTCAGCATCGGGGATGCCGAACACCGCGCAATCGTGCACCCCCGGCACCGCATGAAGTGCTGCCTCGATCTCGGCCGGATAGATGTTGACGCCGCCCGAGATCACCATGTCGCGCTTGCGGTCGCAGATGAAGACATAGCCGTCCGCGTCGATATAACCGACATCGCCCGAGGTGATAAAACCGTCGCGATCGATCTCGCCGCGCTTTTCCGGCTTGTTGTGGTAGGTGAAATCCGGATTGCCCGCGATCCGCGAATAAATCTCGCCGATCCGGCCCTGCGGCAAAATCTGTCCGTCGTCGCCGACAAAGCGCAGTTCCGCGCCCGGCGCGATCCTGCCGACGGTGCCGGGTTTCTTCAGCGCATCCTCGGAATTGGCAAAGGTGACCGCGCCCGACTCGGTGGAGCCGTAGAATTCGTAGATCACCGGCCCCCACCATTCGATCATAGCGCGCTTGACATCGGCCGGACAGGGCGCGGCGGCATGGATGATGTGGCGCAGCGAGGACATGTCGTATTTTTTGCGCACCTCCTCCGGCAGCTTCATCAGCCGGATGAACATGGTCGGCACCATGAAGATGGTGTCGATCCGCTCGTCCTGGACGAGGCGCAAAAATTCCTCCGGCTCGAACCGCGGCATCAGCACCAGCGCGCCGCCGAGCCGGCCGGCGCGCAGCCCGACGAATTTGGCGCGGAGTGATACAGCGGGCCCGGCAGCAGCGCGCGGGACCCCGGCTTGAGGCCGTAGATCATCGCCCGCATGCCTTCCGCATTGGCGATCTGCGCCGGCGTCGGGGCGTTACGTCTGACACCCTTGGGATGACCCGTGGTGCCCGAAGTGTAGATCATGTTTTGCGGTTGCGGCAGCGCCGGACCGTCATAGGGCGCCTGCGCCTTCAGCCAGGATTCCAGATCGATGGCGAACTCAGGCGTCGCCAGATGATCGGGAATCGATCCTGTAATTGCCGAGGATTTCCGGCGGCGTCGGCACGCTGAGCACGGTGACGCCTTCCGGAATCGCATCGCGCAGCTGATGCAGCATGTCGGCATGCCCGATCAAAACCGGCGTGCCGGAATCCTTCAGGATGTAATTGATTTCCTCCGCCTTGAAATGCCAGTTGATGGGCACGCCGTAGGCGCCGAGCCGCATCGCGGCATAGGCGGCCTCGATGAAGGCGATGTCGTTGCGCATCAGGATGCAGACGCTGTCGCCCTGCGCCACACCGAGCTTCTGCAAGCCGCCGGCAATGCGGTCGGTGCGATCGGCGACCTCAGCAAAACCGCGCTGGCGCTGGCTGCTGATGATGCCGGGGAAGAGTGAGGATGTTTCCGTCATCTTGTTCTTCTTGAGTTCCTGGAAAGCGTCATCCTGAGGAGCGCGCTCTTGCGCGCCTCGAAGGATGGCAGCAAGCACCGAGCCAGTCATCCTTCGAGGCTCGCCGAAGAGGCGAGCACCTCAGGATGACGTCAAACATCCGCAAACCGCGGCGCGCGCTTTTCCATGTTGGCGCGGACGGCTTCGAGCTGGTTGGGGCCGCCCATCAGCTTCATCTGCTCGACGGATTCAGCCAGCAGCGCCGGGCCGGGATCGACCAAGAGATTGTTCAGCATGCGCTTGCAGGCGCGGATCGCCTCCGGACTTTTGCCGGCGATCTCGCGGGCGAGTTCGAAGGCGGCCGCGCGCGGATCGTCGCAGATGCGCGTGGCGAGTCCGTAGCTCAACGCCTCCTGCGCCGAGAAGATGCGCCCCGTATAGGTCAGTTCACGCAACATATCGTCGCGCACGAGGCTGGCCAGGATCGGCGTGCCCGCCATGTCGGGCACCAGGCCCCATTTGATCTCCATGATCGACATCCGCGCATCGGGGGCGAGAAAGCGCATGTCGGCGCCGAGCGCGAGCTGAAAGCCGCCGCCGAACGCCACGCCATGGATCGCGGCGATGACCGGCACCGGCAGCTGCCGCCAGCCCCATACCGCCTGTTGCGGGAAATTGGCGCAGCCCATGGGTGCGCGCGGACAGGTCGCGCTTTTCGCCACCCGCTATCCCGTTACCGCCATCATCCTTCATGGCGGCAAAACGGCCCATGTCGAGGCCGGCGCAGAAGGCGCGGCCCTCGCCGGACAATCACCACCGCGCGCACGCCCTTCTCTCCGGCGCAGCCGGTCAGAAGTGGCCACCAGCGCGTCAAACATCGCGGCATCCAGCGCATTCATCTTGTCCGCGCGCACCAGCCGCACGTCGGCGACTCCGTCCGACATGGTGACTTTGATGCGATCTTCCATCAACTTCTCCCTTGCGCTCGTCCGCCTCTTCTTGTTATTGCCGCTTCACAGAAAGGCGTTGGGCGGATTTAGTCAATCAACCAATTAACAGACAATCCCTTTGGGCGGAAACCAGACATGTTCGCGGACGACCTCCTTAAGGGACGACGCATCCTTGTCACCGGCGGCGGCACCGGTCTCGGCAAAGCCATGGCCGCGCGCTTTCTTCAACTCGGCGCCGAAGTCCACATCTGCGGCCGCCGCAAGGGCGTCTGCGACGAGACCGCGACCGAATTGATGGATGCGCACGGCGGCACGTGTGGTCAGCCACGGCGTCGATATACGCAACGCGCTTGCCGTCGATCAGTTGATCGAGATCGATCTGGACCGTCGGTCCCCTCACCGACCTCGTCAACAACGCCGCCGGCAATTTCGTCTCGCGCACCGAGGACCTGTCGCCGCGCGGCTTCGACGCCATCGCCAACATCGTGATCCACGGCACCTTCTATGTGACGCACGCGGTCGGCCACCGCTGGATCGCGGCAAAACAGCGCGGCAACGTGGTCTCGATCATCGTCACCTGGGTCCGCAACGGCAGCCCCTTCGTGGTGCCCTCGGCCATGAGCAAGGCGGCGATCGCACGCGATGACCATGTCGCTTGCGATGGAATGGGGCCGCTACGGCATCCGGCTCAACGCCATCGCGCCCGGCGAAATCCCGACCGAAGGCATGAGCAAGCGCCTCAACCCCGGCGACGAGACCCGGCGCGCGCACCGTCGCAGGCAATCCGATGGGCCGCGTCGGCACGATGGAGGAACTGGAGAACCTCGCGATCTTCCTGATCTCCGGCGGCTGCGACTGGATCAACGGCGAGACCATCGCGCTCGACGGCGCCCAGGCGCTGGCCACCGGCGGCAATTTTTACGAGCTGCGCAACTGGTCCGATGCCGACTGGCAGCGGGCGCGGGATCCGATCAAGGCGCAGAACAAGAAGGACCGCTCGGCACGGGGGTAACGCGGCTCCCTCCTATGCGAAGCAGTATCATTGCTCGTCCGATCGAATCTGCATTTCGACCAGCGCCATCGTCTGTAATGTCCGGGGGTCGCGTTCGCCCTCCTTGGCCGAGCGGAGTATGCTCTCGGCGATGTTCTGGACCCGCATCGAACTGACAGGTTCCGGCAGCGTCGCCACTGCATCATGCAACGCCTGATCCATCGCCGCAATCGTGTCGGGGGAAAACGAAGCGTTCGAGAAATCCTTCATCACGGTGCTCCTGGGAGTGGAACTCCACAAGACCAATCGACTGGCCTCTTACATGTTCCCAAATGGAAGGCCCGGAACCCTTCCATCCCGACCCGGTTCCAGCTGCTTCTTAAGAAACTCCAGCGGGAAGCAGGAACCGTTTCCAGTTTTTCCCGTTGGCGTCGACCAACATTTGGACACAAACGGCGAAGGTAATCCTGATGGCACTGACCCGGCTGATGGCCGCCATCGTTCTGACGCTGTGCCCGACCTTGGCGCTAGCACAACAGAACGACTGGCAGCGCTATGTCGTGACCGAGACCGGCGCGAGCGTGGACCTGCCGCGGGACATATTTAGCCGCGAAGCTGGCAAACCGGAAAGCGGTGCCGGCGCCAAATTCTTGACCTCAGACAGCCGGGCCAACCTTACCGTTCAGTCCGTTAGTAACGATGCCAACGATACGCCGGCATCCTTCCTGACCAAAATGAAGCCGCCGTCGGGTATCGTCTATCGCAGAAGTCACCGGCAATTTTTTTGTGGTATCCAGCTTCCGCAATGACATGATCTGGTACAACCGCTGCAATTTCGCCGGGCGGATCGCCACTTGCGTCTTGATCAACTATCCCGCCAGCGAGAAGAAGCAATGGGACGCCGTGGTCACGCGCATCAGCAACTCGCTGTCGAAAGGCTGACGCCGGGCCGAAGCATTATCCGGCCCCAAAAACCGCCCTTCCCGGTTGTCTTTGCCGCCCAACGCCGCCACACTGGCGGCAACAAGAACAAACCACCGGGAGAAACATGTCCGACACGCCTGAACTCACTGACCTCGCCGACATGGTGCGCGCGCGGGCGAAGGAACGCGGCGACGCCATCGCCTATGAATTCGAAGGCCGTCAGACCTCGTTCGCGGAATTCGACATCAAGACCAACCAGGTCGCCAACGCGCTGATCGCGGCGGGCGTCAAGCACGGCGACCGCATCTGCCTATCTCGGCAAGAACAGCGACCACTATTTCGAGACTCCTGTCGGCGCGATGAAGGCCGGCGTGGTGATGACGCCGGTCAACTGGCGGCTGGCGCCGACCCGAAATCGTCTACATCATCAACGACTGCGAGGCCGCCGGCGCTGTTCGTCGGCCCCGAGTTCATCGCCGCAGGTCCGCAAGCGCTTTGCGTCGCAGCTGCAGCATGCGCGCCTGACCATCGCGATGGAAGGCGGCGAAGCCGGACTGGCCGGCCTTCGCGACTGGCGCGACGCGCAGCCCGACGACGCCCCACGGGACACGATCGAGCCGAGCGACATCGCCGTGCAGCTCTACACCTCGGGCACCACCGGGCATCCGAAAGGCGCGATGCTGTCGCACACAACATGCTCAACCTGACCAGCCCGGCAGACGCGCGAGTGCCGGACTGGAACAGCTGGAACGCGGACGACGTCTCGCTGGTGGCGATGCCGATGTTCCATATCGCCGGCGCCGGCTGGGGCATGTTCGGACTGTTCCACGGCGCCAAGAACGTCGATCATGCGCGACTTCGATCCGGGCGCCGTGCTCGACTTCATCCAGAACCATCGCATCAGCAAGTGTTCCTGGTGCCGGCCGCGCTGCAGTTCGTCGTGCGCGCATCCGAGAGCGCGAAGCGACCGACTTCTCGCGGCTGAAATACATGCTCTACGGCGCCTCGCCGATTCCGCTCGACCTGCTGAAGGAATGCATGGACGGTGTTCGGCTGCGGCTTCGTGCAGATGTACGGCATGACCGAGACCACCGGCGGCATCGTGCGTCCTCGCCGCCGGAGGACCACACGCCGAGGGCTCGCAGCGCATGCGCTCGGCCGGCAAGGCGATGGAAGGCGTCGAGTTCGCGATCCTCGACGCCGACGGCAAGCCGCCTGCCGCCGGGCGAGGTCGGCGAGATCGCCACCCGCTCGGCCTCCAACATGGTCGGCTACTGGAAGATGGCCGGAGGCGACCGCGCAGACCATCGGCGACGACGGCTGGCTGCGCACCGGCGACGCCGGCTACATGGACGAGGACGGCTACATCTACATCCACGACCGCATCAAGGACATGATCATCTCCGGCGGCGAGAACATCTATCCGGCCGAAGTCGAGAACGCGATCTTCGGCCACCCCGACGTCGCCGAAGTCGCCGTGATCGGCGTGCCCGACGACAAATGGGGCGAGAGCGGTCAAGGCCATCGTCGTCGAGAAGCCGGGCACGCAAGCCACCGCCGACGAGATCATCGACTTTCGCGCGCGAGCGCATCGCCGGCTACAAGATCGCCGAAGACCGTCGACTTCATCGACGTGCTGCCGCGCAATCCGTCGGGCAAGATCCTCCGCCGGCGAGCTGCGCGAGCCCTATTGGGAGGGCAAGGCCCGGCGGGTGAATTGATCGCAACCGTCATTGCGAGCAAGACGCTGCCACAACAGGACTGTCGTCGCCGGGCGATGAGAGCGGTGTTTGTTGTACCAAACGCGCAATGAAGGTGGTGAAACCACCGCCTATTTCTTCATCCGCTCCCGCATCAGCCTGAGCCGCTCCTTGGCTTCGTCCGACCAGACCTCATCGAGATTGTAAAACTCGGCGAAGATCCTGGCGCCCGGCGGCAGCGTCACCCAGGGCAGCTTGGTGGACGTAAAGATGTGAACGTCCGGCGGGCATTGCGTCGGGTCGTCCATGGTGCCGACGCGGACAAAACGCACCGCCGGACCGGAGCCCGGATAGTTGCTCCAGACGGCAACCTTGCAGACCGGGCAGCGCGCGATGCGCTGGCCCTTGCCGCTGGCCGACGGCGTATCTGTCATCTCGGGCTCGGCGGCGACGTGCTCGACCCGCTCGGCCTCATACATCGCGTTGAGCGCGTGCACCGTTCCGGTTTCGCGCTGGCACCAGGTGCAGTGGCAGGCATGCACGATCATCGGCTTGCCGAGAAGTCCATAGCGGACGTTGCGGCA
The DNA here is from genome assembly GCA_963706975.1 of uncultured Alphaproteobacteria bacterium. Lineage (GTDB taxonomy): Bacteria > Pseudomonadota > Alphaproteobacteria > Rhizobiales > Xanthobacteraceae > Bradyrhizobium. The sequence goes on along the minus strand of CAVPOL010000009.1, from coordinate 256 downwards.
GGCGCAGCCACCTTCCATGATCGCTTGCCCTTCCGTGGCCGCGCTACCCATCGCTTCGGCTCATCAATGCTCCTCCGGAGGGCCGCGTGCCCTGGAATTTACCGATAGCTTGTCGTAACGGCAACCACCCTCGCTGCGACCGGCCCCTCGGGGTTGACCCGACGGGATGCGGCAAAACAACACGACGGGCAAGATTTCGCTTTTCCCGAAAGGCAAATCACTTCTAAGACTCTACGCCATCCTGTTCCTGAGGAAG
>CAVPOL010000008.1:0-6507 GCA_963706975.1 uncultured Alphaproteobacteria bacterium | reverse complement strand
AGCGAGCACTCCGAGCGCCGCCGCCATCAGGACGATGAAGCCGACACTTGAAGCCCCGGACTCCGATATCGCGAGCTTTCCGTCGGGCATCCTCCAGAATGGATTCCACCAACTGCCGTGGTCATCGGGCTCGTTCCTTACCTTCACCTGACTGACCGTGAACAGCACGATCATGGTCGTGCCAACATAGAAGAAAATGATCTCGTAGATGGCCCACTCAATCCTTTCGCCGACTGGTACGTGAGGGTCTGGATCAATACGCATGACGGTCTCCGAGAGTTGCGTACTGGTATCGTGGCGCCATTTTCTCCGCGTCTAAACGGACGCCGGATGCGCGCATCTCGTAATCAGATCGTCGCCTGATCAAGCGCGGCGATCAAGATCGCGTTCGCGACAATTTCAGTAGGGCAGCAACAGACCGTGGTCCATCTCGGGTATTGGTCCAATAGGCCATTCCAGACCCTCGTCTTGGACTGCGGGCAGCAACAGACCATCGTCAACGACAGGCTGGTCCCATCTTTGCCCAACGAGCAACAGACCATCGTCAACGTCAGGCTGGTCCCATCTTTGCAAAACGAGTCCGTCAACGTTTTCCGGAGCCGTCGGCTCGGTCGTCAATTGCGAAAAGTCGAAGCGGTCGGCCTCGTTAATTCGGCCTTCGACGCCGTCGTATTTCATAAAGACAGGCATTTTCATCTCCATGTTGCGCCCGTCTTCGTCGGGGCGTTGACACTGAGACGCAGCCAAAATGGAGCACGTTCATTCGGAAGACGTAAAAAACCTCGGCGGGACAGGTCCCGGATGTACGGGCCTGCCCGGCGGCGTTGCGGCGAGCGCCCGCACGGCGGCGGTGAAGGCCGCCAGCCCTCTGGCGCTGGCGACCCGGACCGGCTGGCCGAGCCGCTGACGGCCCTCAAAGCACGCGATCTCAACACCACCGCCCGACAGGATCTCGACGTCGATGCGCTGCTGCGCGCCGACGGCAGGGTGACGATCAGGCGCGATGATGTCGGCACAGCGGAACCTCGGCGTAGATGCGGCGCTGATTTGCCGCCTAAGTTAACCGGTTGCCGTTGCCGGTGGAATGACCGCGCAGAACGGCCCGCGAACAGCGGCACCGCAAATACACAGCAAATACACAAAAGGGTTTGAAAGCGCGCGAAACCGGAAAGGGCATCGCGTCAGGAAACGATAGAAAACAGCAGCGTTGTCAGTGACAAGATGACATTTCGTGAAAGGGAAACAGGACGAAAGCCAAACGACTTAACTCCAAAACCGGTTGTCGCAGGTTCGAGCCCTGCCGCCCCTGCCAGTAAAATCAATTGGTTAAACCCACTTTTCCGACGGCCGTGCCCACGGCCACTCGCTCTCCGTGCTGCGGCAACCCGCCGACGGGAGCGTGGACCTCTGCAGCCATTGGGCTGCCTGGATCGGGATGGACGGGCTTCTCGACCCGCTTCGACCATGATCTGTAATAGGCCACCGCCGTCATGATCGCGAGGCCGCCTGTCGCGACGAGAAGCTCGGCAAGAGCCCCGCCAGCGCTCTTCTCCAGAATCAGGGAAGCAACAAATGCGAGGTAGATCCCGACGCAGAATACTTCGAGCGACTGCTGGCCGCATTTGACCAGCGGCCGCCAGATCGCCGCCTGCAGTCCCGGCGCATCGATCGGTATCAGCCGCGCGCCCAGAATGACCAGGATCGCCAGATGCAGGAACCGGTAGGGCGCCAGATTGGTCTTGTCGTTGGGATTGAAGGCCTCGAACACCACGCGGGGAAACAGCCCTTGAAGTCCGGGGAAATGCCCCGCGAGGGTCATGACGGCGGCAAAAGCCAGATAGATCAGGCCAAGCCAGAAAACGGTTCGCGAGCGGATCAGGAAGTGCAGCGTATTTGCTCCGCCCAGCGCCAGCCATGCGCCCAGCACGAACAAAAGCTGCCACGCGAAGGGATTGAAATACCAAACCCCCGATGGCCAGGACGGCAGGTTCCAGCCGAATTGCCGGGCGATGAGATAGAGCGTCACCGATCCGGCCATGACCAGGTTGCCGTGTCTCTGCATCAGCCAGAGCACCGGTGGAAACATGCCCATGAGGACGACGTAGAGCGGCAGCACGTCCAGATTTAGCGGCTTGTATCGCAGCATCAGCCCCTGTGTCAGCGTCTCGACGGGTGCAGCAAGCAAGGGAGCGACGTTGAACCGGTCGATGAAATCGGGCGTGTCGAACTGGCGTGAGAGAAAGTGGACGGACGCCAGATAGAACACGAACAGCAGGATATGGGCGACATAGATCTGCCAGGCGCGCCGCAACAGCCGTGTTGCTCCAAAAACAAACCCGCGGTCGTGCATCTTTCGTGTGAAAACGAGTGCCGACGTGTAGCCGGATATGAACACGAAGAGATCGGCGCCATCGCTGAAGCCGTAGTTCCGGAACGAAAACCAGGCCAGCACGGGGCTGGATATATGGCCGAGGAACATCGCCCAGTTGGCTAGGCCGCGAAACAGGTCGAGCCGCAAATCCCGCTTCGACGGCGGCAGAACGAGCTCGACTTTCATTGTGTGCCCAGGCCCGGAAGTGACATCCCGTCAGGGACGAACCGGAATGCTAGCGGAGTGAGGCGGAACGTTATTGAGGCAGGTCAAAGCGGAGTTGCGCGGAGCTGTCGGCAAGCGGCCGATCTCACGAAGCTGGAACGATGGATTTAGGTGCGCTCGCAAGCCCTTGATTTTGAAAGACTGGCGTCCCCCCAGTCCCGGCCGGTCGTCCGCCGGCGGCGCCTCGCCACCTTGACCTTTGGCCCCGCCCGCAGTACATAGCCGCCACCTGCTGCCGGCCCGCTATGCGGATATCCGGCGCGGCTTTGAAATCCCCCGAACAATCGAGCCCGCTAGCCGGCTCATCCTTCCAAAGAGGGCTGGGCGCTAGAGGGCTGTTCGGATTCCTTAAAACCAATCGTCCCACCGGGACGCGGATGACCCAAACGATGGCTTTCAGCCCGTTCAAGTTCCTGCAGGAAGTGCGCTCGGAGACCAACAAGGTCACCTGGCCGACCCGTCGCGAGGTGACGATCACCACCATCATGGTGTTCGTGATGGTGGCGCTGGCCTCGATCTTCTTCTTCGCCGCGGATCTGATCATCCGCTATCTCGTTACCTTCCTGCTGGGCATCAAATGATGAGCACCGGAACCCAAACCATGGATAAGCGCTGGTACATCGTCCACGCCTATTCGAACTTCGAAAAGAAGGTCGCCGAATCCATCCGCGAGCAGTCGAAGCAGCGCGGGCTGGAGGAACTGTTCGAGCAGGTGCTGGTGCCGACCGAAAAGGTCACCGAAGTCCGCCGCGGCCGCAAGATCGACGCCGAACGCAAGTTTTTCCCGGGCTACGTGCTGGTGAAGATGAAACTCACCGACGAGGCCTTCCACCTGATCAAGAATACCCCGAAAGTGACGGGCTTCCTCGGCGCCGAAAACAAGCCGATGCCGATCTCGGAGGCCGAAGCGATGCGGATCCTGCACCAGGTGCAGGAAGGCGTCGAACGCCCGAAGGCGTCGGTCTCCTTTGAAATCGGCGAAAACGTCCGCGTGGCCGATGGCCCGTTCGCGTCGTTCTCCGGCGTGGTCGAGGAAATCGACGAGGGGCGCAGCCGCGTCAAGGTCGCAGTGTCGATCTTCGGCCGCGCCACACCGGTCGAACTGGAATTCGGTCAGGTCGAGAAGGTCTGATCGTTTGCGTCATTGCCGGGCTTGACCCGGCAATCCATCTGCTTCGTAAACATCTTGAAGAGGGATGGATGCCCGGGTCAAGCCCGGGCATGCAAAGAGCCGTGGGAGGAGGGGGGCGATCGCCAATCGCCCTTCGAACCGCACCACGGTCCTGTGAAGCCTCCGGATTCCTCCGGGGCAACATGAGGAGTGACGAATGGCAAAGAAAGTGACCGGATACCTGAAATTGCAGGTGCCGGCCGGTGCGGCGAACCCTTCGCCCCCGATCGGACCCGCGCTTGGTCAGCGCGGCCTCAACATCATGGAATTCTGCAAGGCGTTCAACGCCCAGACGCAGAAGGAAGAGAAAAACACCCCGATTCCGGTGGTGATCACGATCTACGCCGATCGTTCGTTCACCTTCGAAATGAAGACCCCGCCGATGTCCTTCTTCCTGAAGCAGGCGGCCAAGATCCAGTCCGGCTCGAAAGCCCCGGGCCGCGACAAGGCCGGTGCGGTGACCAAGGCGCAGGTGCGCGAGATCGCCGAGAAGAAGATGAAGGATCTCAATTGCGATACCATCGAGTCGGCCATGAAGATGGTCGAGGGCTCTGCCCGTTCGATGGGTCTTGAAGTGGCGGGGTAACGGATCATGGCAATCGGAAAACGCTTGAAGAAGGCCCGCGAGGGCGTTGATCGCGAGAAGCTTTATCCGCTCGCGGACGCCATCAAGATGGTCAAGGAACGCGCCACCTCGAAGTTCGACGAGACCATCGAGATCGCGATCAATCTCGGGGTCGATCCGCGTCACGCCGACCAGATGGTCCGTGGCGTGGTGACGCTGCCGAACGGCACCGGCCGCACCCTGCGGGTCGGCGTGTTCGCCCGTGGCGCCAAGGCGGAAGAAGCCAAGGCGGCGGGAGCCGACGTGGTCGGCGCCGAGGACCTGGTCGAGAAGGTTCAGGGCGGTCAGATCGATTTCGACCGCTGTATCGCCACCCCCGACATGATGCCGCTGGTCGGACGCCTCGGTAAGGTGCTCGGTCCGCGCGGCATGATGCCGAACCCGAAGATCGGCACCGTGACCATGGACGTCACCAGCGCCGTCAAGGGCGCCAAGGGCGGTTCGGTCGAGTTCCGCGTCGAGAAGGCCGGCATCGTGCAGGCCGGTATCGGCAAGGCCTCGTTCACCGCCGAAAAGCTGGTGCAGAACGTCAAGGCGCTCGCGGACGCGGTCGCCAAGGCGAAGCCGGCCGGCGCCAAGGGCACCTACATCCAGCGCGTGGCGGTTTCCTCCACCATGGGCCCGGGCGTGAAGGTCGAACCGGCGAGCCTCAGTGCCACTGCCACCGGGACCTGAGACAGGGCTTCCATTGAGCGCTTGAAACACCACAAAGGGCGAAATCGGGTAACCGGTTTCGCCCTTTATCTTTGACATCAGGAAGTCAGTCCATGCCTCACAAAGTCCTGATCTTTTCGCGATTCCCCAAGGCGATGCTGGTGCGCTTCGGGCAGCAATTCGAGTTGATGGACGCGGCGGGAAAAGCGCCCAACGAGGTCTTCACCGCCGAGCAGCTTTCGGACGTCACGGCGATGATCACCGCGGGCGGAACGGCGCTTGCCGCAGCCCAGATGGATCTGATGCCAAAACTCGCCGCCATCGTCTGCTACGGCACCGGCTATGACGGCGTCGACCTTGCCGCGGCGGCGCAGCGCGGAATCGCAGTCGGCAACAGCCCGGGCGCCAATGCCTCCTCGGTCGCCGACATCGCTGTCATCCTGATGCTCGCGGTGACGCGCCGGCTGCTGCCGGCCGACGACTATGTGCGAAGCGGCGGCTGGTCGTCGGCAAGACCCTCGCCGATGATGCGGCCGCAGGCCGGCATGCGCGGCCGCCGGGTCGGCGTCTATGGCATGGGCGAGATCGGCCGCAAGATCGCCGCCCGCGTGGCGGCGTTCGAGACCGAGGTCGGCTATTTCAGCCGCAGCCGGCATGACGTGCCCTATCACTATCTGCCGAGCCTGGAGGCGCTGGCGGAATGGTGCAGCGTGCTGATGATCGCGGTGCGCGCCGGCGCCGACACCCACCATGCCGTCGATGCCGGGATTTGAAAAAGCTCGGCGCGGACGGCTATGTCGTCAACATCTCCCGCGGTTCGGTGATCGACCAGCAGGCGCTGGTCGCGGCTCTCGACCGACAACACCATCGCGGGCGCCGGGCTCGACGTGTACGAGCGGGAGCCGCACGCGCCTGACGCGCTGACCGCGTTTCCGAATGTGGTGCTGACCCCGCATCTCGGCGGCCACACCCTGGAATCGCATGTCGCGATGCAGGACTGCGTGATCGCCAATCTCGAGGCGTTTTTCGACGGCAAGCCGCTGCCTTATCGCGTCCAGTAGGCCTGAAGCGGCGGCATTGAGCCAAAATCTGGCGAAAATGGCTAACTTGCCCGCGGCCCGCATTTTGCACTTGGCAAGCCGGAAAAAACTCGTTAAACAATCCCTTCCGGGCGTGCTGGCCGTTGCTGGCACGTCTGTGCTCGCATTTCATAAACCCGACACTCTAGGAGATCATTCCTTTCAGGACATCCGCTTGGATTGCTCGAAAGGAAGGAAAACCGTCGGTTTGGTGGAATGAGGGCAGGGGTCTTCGGTTCGCTGGATGGCCTCGATCCTGTCCAAGACTGCAGGCGCCCGCGGCGAGACGCAAGTCTCTTCAACGGCTTAATCGTATGGCCTGCATAGACGGGTGAAGACCGGATTTTCATTTGCATCGCCTCTGGCGGTGCGTTGGCGATTT
>CAVPOL010000007.1:0-10287 GCA_963706975.1 uncultured Alphaproteobacteria bacterium | reverse complement strand
TGGCAAGGGCGCTTCGGCGCCCTTTGTCTTATCGCATGATGCTTCCTGAAAACGCCGCAACTTTGCGGGTCATGCTGGACTTCAACGCTCGCGCCAGCTCTCGCGCGTCAGCCGGTAGAGCACGTGCGGTCGCAGATGCGGCAGGGTTTCCGGCACGCGCGGATGGTCGAAATCCGATGTCTCGTCGTAACGCAGGCCTATCTGTCGCATCACGGCAATCGAGCGAAGATTGGTCACGACCGCGAAAGAGATGATCTCCTCCAGCTCGAGATCGCGAAAGCCGAAGCGCAGCAGCGCGGAGGCTGCTTCGCTGGCGTAGCCCTGGCCCCAATGTTCGGCAGCGAGCCGCCAGCCGATCTTGATCTCCTCTCCGGGAATGACCGGGGGCATCGTCACCGGCGTCAGTCCAGCATAGCCGATCCGTCTCGCCGCTATCGGCCAGCTCGACCGCGGCGAGGCCGAAACCCTTGGCGTCGATTGCTGCACGCAACTGGTCCATTACCTCATCGGCCTGCTGTCGGGTGCGGCGGAACGGGTAGAACTCCATCACGCGCTCGTCGGAATTGATGTGGTGGAACAGGGCGCGGTCGCGCTCTTCCCAGTCGCGGACAATCAGGCGTTGCGTGTGCAGCGGCCTCATGCGGCGAACTCTTCCTCGGCGTAGCCTTGGATGTAGAGCAGGGCGGTCAGGTCGCCATGGTCGATGCGGATACCGGCCTGCGCCGCTACCGCCGGTTTGGCGTGCAGCGCGACGCCGGTGCCGGCAAGCCGGATCATGTCCAGATCATTGGCGCCATCGCCCACCGCGATTGCATCTGCCGGGGTCAGCGCGTGCCGGGCCGCGATGTCGCGTAGCGCAACCGCTTTTGCCTCACGCCCCAGGATCGGTTCGGCGACTTCGCCCACCAGTTTGCCGCCTTCTTCCAGGAGTTGGTTGGCCCTGTTTTCGTCGAATTCCGAGCTTTTCCGCGATCGGCCCGGTGAAAGCGGTGAAGCCGCCCGACACCAGCGCCGTCCAGCAGCCGGCGGCACGCATGGTCTGTACCAATTCGCGTCCGCCGGATGCCAGCGTGATGCGCCTGGCGATGATCCGGTCGATGACCGCCGTGTCGAGCCCCCTCAGCAAGGCGACCCGCGCGCGCAACGCCGGCTCGAAGGCGATCTCGCCGTTCATGGAACGGGCGGTAATCGCGGCGACATGTGCCTTGAGCCCCACCTCATCGGCCAGTTCGTCGATGCACTCCTGGTCGATCATGGTCGAATCCATGTCGGCTATGAGGATTTTTTTCCTGCGTCCGGCATTTTCGTGTATCACCACGTCAATCGGTTCTGAGGCTGCGGCGTCGCGAATGGCGGCCTCGGCTTCGCTGCGCTGAACCCCCTCGCGGATGACGATGTCGCAGGCAACCGCGTCGGCCAGCCAGTCCACCGAAGCGGAAATGTCCGAAAGCCTGGCCGTCAGCGGCGCCGTCAAGGCTTTGGTTGCGGGATTGGATATGAGTGTTGCAATGAGCGGCATGGAGACAACCGGAGAAGGCCGCACAGGCAGCATTGAGAATGCAATCCTGATAGCGGGGCCGACGGCCAGCGGCAAGTCGCGCCTGGCTTTGGAATTGGCCCAGAAGACGAAGGGCGTCATCGTCAACACGGACTCCATGCAGGTCTACGACGTCCTGAATGCACTCACCGCACGGCCATCGGCGTCCGACCTCGGGCGCGCGCCGCATCTGCTGTACGGCCATGTCGATCCTGCCGTTGCCTATTCCACCGGCGCGTGGCTGCGCGACGTGCAGAGACTGGCGCAGAAGGGCGCGTTTGCGAACCGCCGCCCGATTTTTGTCGGCGGTACCGGCCTCTACTTTCGTGCGCTGGTCAATGGCCTGTCCCGCATGCCCGACATCCCGCCGGACATTCGCGACCGCTGGCGCTACCGCTTGAACGAGGAGGGAGCGCCACGGCTGCACCGTACGCTGATGCAAGTCGATCCGGCCGTCGCCATGCGCCTCCAGGCCGGCGATGGACAGCGGATCGTGCGTGCGCTCGAAGTGCTGGAGGCGTCGGGCCGCTCTATCCTGGAGTGGCAGGCGGCGACTTCCATCCCGATGATCGACGCGCGATCTGCGACGCTGAAAATTGTCGACATCGACCGCCAAATTCTCTCGCAGCGCATCGGCGAGAGGCTGCGAACGATGATCGCTTCCGGTGCTCTGGACGAAGTGCGCGCCCTGCATCGCCGCAGGCTCGACCCGGCGCTCCCGGCCATGAGGGCAATTGGCGTTTCGGATCTGGTGTCGGTTATCGAGGGAGCGTTGCCGCTGGAGCAGGCGCTGGAACGGATCGCCGCGCTGACACGGCAATATGCAAAGCGCCAGGCAACATGGTTCCGGCACCAGCTTGGCCCGGAATGGCAGCGCATCCCTGCTGATTTGCTGCAAAGCGCAGATTTGATATAAATATTAGAGTAGTCTCAGGAGTCCGTGAAGGTTAAGGCGGAGTGAGTTAAGATACCTACAAGTTGTTGTATTGACTTAACACTCTGTAAGCCTGCCTCTTCATAGGCTTTCGCCAAGTGCTGTAGGGGCGTGGCATGCGCTTGCACCGGTCGGAAATTGCGTTCGCGGTTCTGATGTCTGTCATCCTGGCGGCTGGTGTCGTCTTGTTCCTTGCCTACCTCGCCGTAACAGGCCGCGGCGGCGAGACTGGAGCGGCCGAGACTCTCATCATCGAAACCGACATCAACCGCCTCGTCCTGGTGGCAATGATCCTTCAGGGCAATGCGCTCTGCGCCCGGCGCATTCCTCATCTATCCGCTGATCAGAACGCAGGTCAGGGAGGAGGGAAAGCTGAGGCAGATGACCGCTTCGCTCAGTGTCCGCTCCCAGACGATGGAGCGCGCGGCACTCACGGACGGTCTCACGGGAATGCAGAACCGGCGCTACTTCGACGATGCCCTGAGAGAATATCTGGCGGAATTCCGCCGGATCGAGCGTCCGGTGGGCCTGATCATTCTGGATCTCGACCATTTCAAGCGGGTCAACGACACTTATGGTCACGATACGGGCGACGAAGTGCTGAAGGCAGTCGCTGCGTGCCTCAAGGATATTACCCGCTACCACGACGTGGTGGCGCGGCTGGGTGGCGAAGAATTCGCTGTCGTGGCTCCCAATATGGACATCGACATGCTGTCGAGGTTCGCTGAGCGCATCCGCAAGACGGTCGCAGGCCTGCCGATCGTCTCAGGCAAGACCCGCCTCACGATCACGGCCAGCATCGGGCTGGCCCTGTGGGACCGCAAGGAAAGCGTCGAGGAACTCTTTCGACGGGCCGACGCCAAGCTCTACAGCGCCAAGCGCGATGGCCGGAACCGGGTTTCCGCCTGACAGCAGGTACAAGCGCTCAGGACTTGCTTCCGAAAGTCTTGCCCTTCAATCCGTAGCCGAAATTGGGGTCTTCGTCCGATAGCATGGGGCGCACCGGCCGCCGCAGTTCCTGTTCGACACCCGCGCGAAGCAGCGACGACACAGGAGGGGTCGGCGCACTCTCAGGCTCGGCGGTCCGTCTCGCCCTGCTTGACGATCTGCGCGCTTCTCATCCGTTCGACGACGGCTTCGAGATCAAGCTTGCCGGACTTGGTCTCTACGTCGTCCGCCTGATGTCCGCGGCCGAGGCCGGGCACCAGGGTCTGCGGGATGGTCTCGAACCTCAGACGCATGGTTGTCGCGACGCCTTCTCCGAAAGCAATAGCCTCGCGTTGTCCCATCGACGAGAGGAACGACAGGCTCGACGCCGACGAGTTGGCAATTGCGGAGCGGATGATCGCCTGGTCCTGTTCGTTGGCCAGGCGCATGGCGAAGACCGTCGAGCATTGCGACAGGATCGTCGGATCGAGTTCGCCGGGCCGCTGCGTCACGACGCCGAGATAGCAGCCATATTTGCGGCCCTCTTTTGCGATGCGCGAAAGGGCATGGCGCGTCGGCGCAAAGCCCAGGCGCGGATCCGATGGCATGTAGCGATGCGCTTCCTCGCACATCAAAAGCAGCTTCAGGCGCCCTTCGCTCCACAGCGTCAGGTCGAAGGCAAGCCGCGCCAGGACGGAGCAGACGGCGTTGACGACTTCGGAGGGCATGCCCGCCATTTCGAAGCAGGTGATCGGCTTTCCGTCATCTTCCACGCGGAAGATGTTGCCGATCGTCTTGTGGATTGTGTCCTCGATCATGCGCGAGCCGAACATGAAGCGGTAGCGCGGATCGACCACGGCGGATTCGATGCGGATTTTAAGGGACCGGAAATGGGGACGGTCCGCCTTGCCGTCGAGAGCCCCCATCCGTTCGTCGATGAGCTTCAGCACGTCCGCCATGCGATAGGGCACCGGCGTGTCGGCGGTCGTGCCGTCAGCGCGCCCGCACGGCCGCCGCCCGCGCTGCGGTAGATCTGCTTGGCGGCAGGAATAATGTCGCGCAGCATATCAAGCTCTTCCGCAACGATATCGCGGCCGCGGAACAGAACCTCCGCCAGTTCGTCCAGCCGGAACATCCAGAAAGGCAGGTCGAGGGTGGTGGCGTTGATCCGGACGCATTTGCCGGAGAGCGACGAACCGAACTCGTTATGCGGGTCGAGGATCAGGACCCGCAGGTCGGGCCGCGCCGCGATCGACTTCCGCAACAGGAGCGAAACCGCTGTCGACTTGCCGACGCCGGTGGTTCCGACAATGGCGAAGTGCCGGTTCAGCGTATCGTCGATTGCGATATTGGCGTCGATGGACACGTCCTGCGACAGCGATCCGATGGTGATCGAGTTACGACCGCCGAGATCGTAGACGGCCTGCAGATCGCGCGCGCGGATGCGATGGGCGATCGCTCCGATATAGGGATATTCGGTGATGCCGCGGTCGAAGATCGGCTTGGCTCCGGCCGCGCCATCGCGTACTTCGCCGACCAGTTCGATGCCGACTTCGATCGCATTCGGCTGGTCCTTGACCCAGGAGCGTTCGGACCGGTTGATCTCGTAGACAAGACCGACCGTGCGGATCGGCCCCATATTGATGGAGATCAGCTTGCCGAAGTCCAGCGGCCCTCGACCTTGTCGGGGTCGTCGTCCGCGAATGCGCTCAGAACCGCGCGCGCGCCATCGCATTGCACCACATTGCCGAGTATGCGCTTGTCGGGTTGTGTCGTTCCGCGCCGTTCCTGCGAGGTGGCTTCTCCGCCGGAGATATCCCGGTCAACATACATCAATGGCTTGTCCCCACATGCCCAGCGAACTCCGACCATAGCGGTCGCGGGTTAAGCTCGGATGACCCGGGATGGTAGCAGAAAAAGCTAACGGTGACGATCAAAGTTTCAAAAAAAGAAGATCGTCGCGTGAGTTGATTCTCTTGGCCCTGGGCCTCGGGCAATGCATGCAACAGTGCTCGTTTGGTCATTTCTTTGGGGAAATGGAGGCGGGCCTATTCATTCGGGTAGGGCGCACCGACGTTCGATGCTGCAATTCGGCAACAGCCAGTCGGCGTTCCGGCGCGCCGCGGTGGACATCATCTGCCGCAAGGGGCGGGGGCTGCTTTGACGATTTCTGCAGGAAATGGCGCGGTCGAGCGGAGCCCGAACCTGCGCATATTGTTCGCAACGACCACGCTGGCCGGCGCCGCTGCTCTGGCACTGGGCTGGACCGCCACCGCGTTGGCGCAATCCGTGGGCGGCAACGGCGGAAGCACCGCTTCTTTCACGGGCGGATTGGGTGGAGGCTACCAGCAGGATGGTGGCGACGGCCAGCCCGGAACAACCAGTGGTGGCGGCGGCGGCGGACCAGGCTCGATTGCCACCACTGGCGGTGCTCCGGGAAACAATGATGCGGGCGGCGGTGGCGCCGGCGGCGTCAATGGGGTTACCACCGCGGCGATGCCGGTGGGCTCGTTCATCGGCGGCAACGGCGGCGATGCCACCCCGGCCGTCAATCCGACGACGCTGGCCGGCGGTGGCGGCGGTGCGGGCGGTTACGGCGTGGTGCTTGACGACGGCCGGACCGCATACGACCGTGGCCGGACAGGTGTTCACCGGCGGCGATGGCGGCGCGGCGAACGGAACCAACGCTCCCGGCACCGGCGGCAATGGCGGCGGCGGCCTGCTGCTGCTGCAGGGAGGATCATTCACCAACGTCGCGGGAGCGTCGCTCGTCGGCGGCACGGCAGGCGCAACTCCGTCCAAGACGAGCTGCTTTCTTCCTATGCAACCTGGGAGGCGACGGCCTCACCACCTCCAACTACAACGGTACGGCGTTTGCCGCGACCGTCACCAATGCCGGGGCGATGACCGGTGGCGCCGGCGGCACACTCATTGCTACTCCGGGCGTCCGCCGCGGGCTCGACGTTTGCCGCATCCTACTTCGGCGGCAGCGGCATCGGCTTTCTCGGCGGCGGCAGCGGTGATCAACACGGCGACCGGCGTGATCACCGGCGGCGTCGGTGGCGCTGGCTTTGTCGGCACGGCGACCCTCGGGTCCGGGGTGGCGGGCTTCGGCGGCCTGGGCATCCTGGCCAGCGGTGGCGGTCTGATCGCCAATGACGGACAGATCACCGGCGGCGCTGGTCCGGCCGGCACACGTGGAGTGCCGGGCAACCGGCCTGGCGACGCCTTCTCCGCTGGGCAGAATTCTTTCGCGGGTGGTTCCGGCGGGGGACCCACATCTCCAGCGGCACACCGGCCGTTTCAATCGTGAACAATGCCACGGGAGTCATCAGAGGTGGAACCGGCGGGGACGGAGAAACAGTGGACTGGCCAACGCCAGCAGCCCGCACCGGTCAGCCGGCGCCGGTGGCAGCGGCGGCGGCGGCGTCGCGATCAGCAGCGGCAGCATCCTGAATTTCGGCCAGATCGCGGGTGGCGCCGCAGGCGTCGGCGCCAACGCCACGGTCGCGGGTCAGGTCGGAGGCAGCGACCCGTTCAATGGCGGCGGTGAGGGCGTCAGGCTGAACGGGATTTACTTCCAATCCAATACGATGAGCCTCGACAATCGCGGGTCGATAACGGGCGGCGCCGGCTCGACGCCGGGTACGAGCGGAGCCGGTGCGGTTGGTGCCAACGGCGGTGATGGTGGCCATGGCGTCGACGCCGTCAGAGCCCGCCGCCGGCCCGCTGACCATCTTCAACAGCGGGCAGATCACGCGGCGGCAATGGCGTCGCCGGCTCGGCCGGCACCACCGGCTGGCGCCGACGGAGCGGGCGGCGTCGGCCTCAGGCTGCGAGGCGACGGCACGATCACGACCAGCGGAGCGATCAGCGGCGGCCTCAACGGCGACGGCACGCGCGCCAACGCGGTCACGCTTGCTGTCGGGCGTGCACACATTGACGCTTCGGACCGGGCGCGAGCTTCACCGGCAACGTCGTGGTCGACACGGCCGCTTCGAGCAATCCGGGCGTGTCCGCCAGCAATACGCTCAATCTCGACGGCGCCAGCACCGGCACATTGGCGCTGCAGCAATTCCAGAATTTCGGCCACCTCACCCAGACCGGCGCGGGCGGGCGGCACCTGGACGCTGAGCGGCACCGGTGCCTTCGGCAACGATGCGACGGTGTCGGCCGGAACGCATGGTGCTCGATGCCGCGAGCACGCTGACGGTCCCGACCGTCAACCTTCTCGGTGGCGGAACGCTGTCGGCCAACGGCACGCTGAATTCGAGCGTCAACGTCGGGCGCGGGGCCGCCTTGATGGGCACCGGCACCGTCGGCACGACCACCGTGGCGAACGGCGGCACGCTGGCGCCCGGCAATTCCATCGGCACCTTGAACGTGGCGGGCAACACATCATTCGCCGCCGGATCGACCTATCGGGTCGAGGTCGATGCGACCGGGGCGAGCGATCGTCTCGCGGCAACCGGCACGGCCACGCTGAATGGCGGCACCGTCGCCGTCCTGGCCGCTCCCGGCGCCTATCAGCCGTCGACCAGCTACACCATCCTGACGGCGGCAGGCGGCATCACCGGCGCCTTCGCGCGGGTCACGTCCAACCTCGCCTTTCTCGCCCCCTCGCTGGTCTACGGCGCCAACAACGTGCTGCTCGACGCTGACCCGCAACGAGGTCGGCTTCGCCACCATCGGCGACACTTTGAACCAGCGCTCGACGGGCACCGCCGTCCAGGCGCTCGGCGGCGGCAATGCGATCTTCGACGCAACGCTGATGCTAGACGCTGCGAGCGCCCGCGCTGCCTTCGATCTGCTGTCGGGCGAGGTCCATGCCTCGATCAGCGGCATGCTTCTCGATGACAGCCGGTTTGTTCGCGACGCCGCCAGCAACCGCGTGCGCACAGCTTTCGGCGGTGCCGGCACGGCGCTGCCGGTGATGGCCTATGGCAGCGACGGCGCGGAGGTGGTTTCGGCCGACACCGACCGGTTCGCCGTCTGGGGCAGCGCCTTCGGCTCGTGGGGCGAGCACGAGGGTGACGGCAATGCCGCCGAGTTGCAGCGCTCGCTGGGCGGCCTGCTGATCGGCGCCGATGCCGCCGTGCAGCGACCACTTCCGCCTCGGTGTGACCGGCGGCTTCAGCCGCACAAGTTTCGATGTCACAGAACGGAATTCCAATGGCGACGTGGACTCCTATCACCTCGGCGTCTATGGCGGCGGCGAATGGGGCAATCTCGGGGTCCGTGGCGGCGTGGCCTATAGCTGGCACGATATCGCCACCAGCCGTGGCGCGGCCTTCGCCGGGTTCTCCGACATCCTGACCGCCGGCTATGACGCGGGCACCTTCCAGGCGTTCGGCGAGACCGGCTATCGCTTCGATGCCGGGCGTTTCGCCTTCGAGCCCTTTGCCCGGCTGGCCTATGTCGATGTCAGGACCGACGGCTTCGCCGAACAAGGCGGAGCGGCGGCGCTTTCGTCCGCCGAGGCGCACAACGACGCTACCTTCACGACGCTCGGCGTCCGTGCCTCGACCGACGTCATGCTCGGCGGATCAAACGCCTCCGTCAACGGCATGGTCGGATGGCGGCATGCCTTCGGTGACACGACGCCCTATTCTTCGTTCGCTTTCCCCGGCGGCAACGCCTTCGCCATCGCCGGCGCCCCGGTCGCCGACGACGCGGCTGTCGTCAAGTGCCGGGCTCGATCTGAACCTTAATCCCGATGCCACGCTCGGCATCTCCTACACTGGCCAGTTCGGGTCGGGCATTTCTGATAGCGGCGTGGTCGCGAGGTTCAGCCTGAAATTCTGAAGGCGGGCATCGCACGGGGGCGGGCATCGGATCGCTTGGGTCGATCGGGGTGCTCCGTCCCGGCGCCGTCGCGCCCGTTTTCCTTTCTTCCCGAAGTGCCGACGACAGCGGCCCGAACGTCACCAGGCAGCCGGCATTTGCCTTGCAGGATCGCGTCCTCTATAAAGGCCGGATGGCCGATATATCAGACGACTTGTCAAATGGAATCGCGCGACGCGTTCGCGCCGAGCGGACACAGCGCGATTGGTCGCTGGCAAAGCTGGCGCAACGCTCCGGCGTTTCAAAGGCCATGCTCAGTGCCATCGAGCGCGGCGAGACAAGTCCGACCGCAATGCTGCTGGTGCGGATTGCCGCCGCCTTCGGCGTGACGCTCTCGGCGCTGATCGCCCGCGCGGAGACGAATGGCGGCGGTCTGGCGCGCGCCAGCGAGCAGCCGCAATGGCGCGATCCCGAGATCCGGCTACGTCCGTCGGCTTCTGTCGCCGGCCTCCGACATGCAGCTGGAGCTGATCAGGGTCGAATTGCCGGCCGGCGCCAAGGTCAGTTTTCCCGCCTCCTCCTATGCCTACTTTCGCCAGCAAATCTGGCTGATCGAAGGGCGCCTCGATTTCGGCGAGGGCGATCTCGTTCACGTCATGCGGCCGGGCGACTGCCTGGCGCTCGGCTCGCCGGCCGACTGCACGTTCCATGCGCCGGGACCCGAACCCGCGATCTATCTGGTTGCGCTGATGAGGAGCTGATCAGTCGATGCCGCGCCGCCCGAAACGCACTGACAATGGCGGCCCTCCGCTGGACGACTACCAGGGGCCGCCTTGGGGAAAGGGTGACGCTTATGTCTTCCTCTCCTGGCGAGCGGCGCACCGGAAAGCGTGGAAGCCGGGCAGCCGCGACGTCGCGCTGATGCGGCTGGAACGGGCGGAGCGGTTCGGCCTGACCTACGAGGAATACACGCTCGAAATACTCGAGCGGGGTCGCTATCTCGGCGAGCAGGACGCGCGGCGCGTTGCAGAGATAAAAGCGGCCCGCCGCAGGAAGCGCTGAACTCGATTCGGCGACGCTCCGGGCGAGGGCTGCGCGGCGCAAA
>CAVPOL010000006.1:0-164869 GCA_963706975.1 uncultured Alphaproteobacteria bacterium | reverse complement strand
GGATAACCCAACTACATTCCACGACACGGCGCTGTGCATGCGACACCGCGCCGATGATTGTCTTCTTGCGCTACCGGGCTCGGCCTCGGCACTCCGCCCGAAGACGGTGCGCCTACTTTACTTGTTACCGGCGATTATTGCTGAGCGACGGACGTATCAGCATCGCGTGCCGACGTGCAGGGCTCGTGGCTTCAGGCATTCGGCGACTGCTGGCCTCTCAACATCAAACAAGGGAAATTATCGAAGTGTCAAAATTTCTGTTTTACGTCTGGGGCGTCCTTGGCCTGATTTTCAACTTGATCGCGCTGCTTACGCTGCTTTCGCCCGGTAGCGTTGGGGTCGGAACATCGGCCTTTAATTCGGCGCTCACGCTGATCTGGATCGGCGGCATGATCTTCTTCGCTGCCTCGCACTTGATGCAGGAGCAGGCCCCGAAGCTAGAGGCCGAAGACGTTCTCACTAGGGTGCGGCCGCCGCATTTTGGCTGAACGCACTGCCAATGCGATTCGGGGCTGTCGTTAAGAACCTTGGCCTGCGACCTTTGAGGAAGCTATGGGATTTTTGAGAAGGCTATTTGGCTTTGAA
The DNA here is from genome assembly GCA_963706975.1 of uncultured Alphaproteobacteria bacterium. Taxonomy (GTDB): domain Bacteria; phylum Pseudomonadota; class Alphaproteobacteria; order Rhizobiales; family Xanthobacteraceae; genus Bradyrhizobium. Next base: position 164,284 of record CAVPOL010000006.1, on the reverse strand, counting down.
CAGACCAGCAGTCTTGCGCCCGGGCGCGGCTGGATTGTGCCGGTGGTGGGCGAATCGCACTATCAAGACGAGCTTCAGAGGCTTTATCGGAAGAATGGCGGCTCCGAGCACGACATCAAGATTGAGGCCGTATTGGTACCGGAGAATGATAACGCGTTCGACGATAACGCAGTGCGGATCGAGATTGAATTTTGCCGCGTTGGTTACCTGCCGCGGGAGATGGCTCTGGACTACCGCACGGCGCTGGGAAACAACGTTGGCCAGTGCAGCGCCAAAATAGTCGGTGGCTTTGAACTGGAAGATGGCTCTTCGGCATACTTTGGCGTGAAGCTGAACCTTTCATGGCCGCCGCGCATGAAATTATGCCCATGAGTCATCCCGGTGACACCGAATTCCGACTTCCGCTCGAAGTGCGCCCGCTAGCCGACGCCCGGATCGCGGTTCGCGACTACTATCGTCGCAAGGGACTGAGACTCGAATTCTCATTCGACGGCAACTTGGTCGGCGACTTCGGCGAAGCCTGCGCCGTTGAGGAGTACGGCATGAATCTCGTCGAGGCTAAGTCAAACGCCGGGTTCGACGGCTACGCGCCTGACGGAAAGCGAACCATCCAAGTCAAGGCGAAAGGCCTTTCCACCAAAAACATCGCATTTACCCATTCGGAAATGCATGCCGACCACCTGCTCGTCCTCGAACTCGATTTTGATCGCGGCACCGGTCGCGCCGTCTACAATGGCCCAGAGCACTATGTGCGGGCGTTCCTACCTGGCGAGCCGTGGAAGGGGCAGAAGCAAGTCTCACTTTCGCGGCTTCGACAAGCAGCTGCACGGGTTCGCGATGACGAGCGTCTCCCGATGGTCCGCGCAGACGACCGGCTCTGACGCGCCCGCGGGGTTGCTTCGACCCCCCGGCCGCTCGGCCTTGCGCCCGGTGCCCGGCCTTCTCGGATGTACAGAAAGCCGGTGCCGGTGCGTTTTTCGGTGTCCCGGAGATTTGTTATCCCGGCGTTATCCCGAGCCCCTTTTGGCGGTTTTTAGCGCCAAGAATAATCGGGTCTGGAATTCAAAAAATGACTGCGCCGCAGGATTTGCTTGGTGGTGCCGGTTGAGAGGATTGAACTCCCGACCTTCGGTTTACAAAACCACTGCTCTAGCTTGAGCTAAAAGCCTCCCAACCCGTCCGCTCTTTTCCTTGTCCGCCCCTCGAGCCACGTTCTTCAATGCATCATCGGGCAGTGGCCGCTGCAAAGCTTCGCCTCATCCCAAGACGCACGCATCCACATCGTGATCTTCTTCCGTTATCAGGATCACCCGGCGTTGCCTTTGGGTGAATTGGCTCGACGAGTTTCATCCGGCGCCGTCATCACGGAGCTGGAGCTTCGAGGGCTAGAAACTGGCCCCCGACACCAACAGAATTGCACCGACTGCCATAAGGAGGAGCCCGGGCCAGTTCGCTTCGAGCCCCAAGAATCCTAGCGCCGCGCCGTGGCGGCTCCAACGTGTCGCCAGTCGGCCGGCTAAGCGATCCCCGCCAAATCGTAGCGCGTGCCATGTATAAGACGCCGCCGAGAACGAGCAGCGCCCCAAGTCCCATCAGGAACATTCTCGCCTCTCAATTCTTCGCTCCCACGCATAGAACGGGGATTAAAAGCCGGGCCGCCCTCGATTCGTTCCGGGCCGGCGCAACCGCCTCGTTATCGGCGGCCAGCGACTGAACCCTAGGCCGCGCCGCTGTTCCAAACCTCAAATGCTAGTCGCACTGCGTGGCCGCGCCAAGGTGGCTGTGATGGTCGGTCATAACAACAAAGACACGCAGTTACCTGGGGTGGCCGGATTGGGCTCTCAGATGCGTGCTGAAACGGCCCGCCAGGTGCGCGGACCGGGTCGACGCGGAAGCACGGTCAGTCCGCATGGAAGGCTTTGGCTGGCCAGCGCAGCCGTCGCGGCGATTGACCAGTGTCTCATGGTGGCTTGGATTGGCTGGAGGTCGAGTGCAACCGTTGCAAGACGCAGGCGAGCCTGCCGCTCGATGCGATCCGCCGATCGGCAAGCTGGAAAGGCCAGAGGGCCGACGGCAACAGAAAGTCGAGCCCTGAACGATGGCGTCGCCCGTTCCTGCACGACGCAGTTCGCAAGGACCGCTAGGCAGCGATAGTTTGGGTTTTTCTCGACCGCGCGACCTTTGCTCTTTTAGTAGGTTTCGTCGCTACCGTGTCAGCTGCGGCAGCGGTGCTGCCCAAGCTTTCGACCGATGTCGTGAGAATTTCTTGTTGGGCATTCAGCCAGTAGATGTCCGCCTTGCCCTCGGGTTGACCATCGGCCATCCAGAGGTGGTAGGCGCGTTCGCGAATTGCCTCTTCCAGATTTGGCATGGGATTCTCCTCGCTAATGATGTGCCCAGCCCCCGGCAAATTCTTGCTGCCACAAGGTTAATGAAATCTTAAGCAGCGGAACGTGCAGCGAGAGAAAATGAAGGCGAGGGCGGCCCGAGCGGGTTGCCACGTGTGTGATAGGGCGGATTCCCAAGGCGGCTGGAAGTTGGCCAATATTGCCGAGCGGCGGCCGAAGAGCTGGAGCTTTGCGGGCGCCCGTGCTTTTGACATCGACGCAGTAGGCATTGGGCAGCGCTGAAAAGAACCGTCGGGGTCGCTAAGACACCTTATGGTTTTTGCTCGCAAACCAGGCTCGCCCTCAGAGCGGGCCGTTTTCGATGGACGCTGATGCTTAGCGTGCCACTTTGGGCCTGGCCCTCGCATGTAATGGAGTTCGGGCCGATAGGGATTGCGGGCGATTTGGATCAGCCCGTGCCACCTCGTCATGATCACATTCAGGCGCTGGCTAAGCGGCGTCGATGAGGATTGTCCAAACATCATGGTGCCCTCCTGATTGCGGTCTGCGAGCTTGATCTGATGTTTGGTCGCACGCAGGGTCGATCAGGTTCGCTGGGCACGGGGCCGGTGTGAGCGGGCCCCGTCTCTAGAAGAACGGGGACACAGAGGTTAGCGAGTCGGCTTCTGACACTACGCGGACACTCGCTTAACTATGCTTTGATTTCATTTTACTTTTTCTAACGCCGACGTCCCCCTCCAGGGGAGGGTGAAGAGGTCGACCCGCTCGATTGTAACACGCGCAAATGACCGCGGCCCGTCTTGCTTCCTTCACCCCCACCCCTATATTCCGCGCCTGCCGCATCGCGGCATCCCGCATATGGCGGGTTCAATTATCAGGGCATTCGTGCAAGGATGCCTGCCGAACGCTTCCGTTCCCCCAAATGCCCCCAAGACAAGAGGTTTACGATGGTCAACCGCATGCAATTCTACATCGATGGCGCCTGGGTCGATCCCGCCGTCAAGAAGTCCACGCCTGTGGTCAATCCGGCCACCGAAGAAGCGATGTATGAGGTTGCGCTCGGCTCGAAAGCCGATGTCGACAAGGCCGTCGCCGCCGCCAGGCGCGCCTTCGAGACCTATTCGCAGACCAGCCGCGAGGAACGCGTGGCGCTGTTGACCAAAATCATGGAGGTCTACAAGACCCGCATGAAGGATATCGGCGCCGCCGTCTCCGACGAGATGGGCGCCCCACTGCCGATGGCGGAGCGGCTGCAGGCCGGCGCCGGCCTCGGCCACATCGCTTCCACCCTGGAAGTGCTGAAAAACTATCACTTCGAGGAGACCGATCGGCTCGGCGATGGTGGTGCGCGAGCCCGTCGGCATCATCGGCATGATCACGCCCTGGAACTGGCCGTTGAACCAGATCGCCTGCAAGGTCGCGCCCGCGCTCGCCGCCGGCTGCACCATGATCCTGAAGCCCAGCGAGTTCACGCCGTCGTCGGCGCTGATCTTCGCGGAAATTCTCCATGAAGCCGGCGTGCCGAAGGGCGTGTTTAACCTCGTCAACGGCCTCGGGCCCGAGGTCGGCGCCGCCATGAGCGAGCATCCCGACATCGACATGATCTCGTTCACCGGCTCGACCCGCGCCGGCGTCGACGTCGCCAAGCGCGCCGCACCGACGGTCAAGCGCGTCAGCCAGGAGCTCGGCGGCAAGTCGCCGAACGTGATCCTGGAGGGCGCCGATCTCGCCAAGGCCGTCACCGGCGGCGTCATGCACATGTTCAACAATTCGGGACAATCGTGCAACGCGCCCTCGCGCATGATCGTGCCGCTGTCGAAGATGAAGGAAGTCGCCGCCATCGCCAAGAGCGTGGCCGACAAGACCAAGGCCGGCGATCCCCGCGCCGAAGGCACCACCATCGGCCCGGTCGTGTCCCGCATCCAGTGGGACAAGATCCAGACCCTGATCCAGAAGGGCATCGACGAAGGCGCCACTCTGGTCACCGGCGGCCCCGGCCTGCCGGAAGGCGTCAACAAGGGCTTTTATGTGCGCCCGACCATCTTTGCCGACGTCACCAACGACATGACCATCGCGCGTGAGGAAATCTTTGGGCCGGTGCTCACGATCCTCGGCGCCAAGGACGAAGAGGAGGCGGTGAAGATCGCCAACGACACGCCCTATGGTCTGGCCGGTTACGTCTCCGCCGACACCGTCGAGACCGCCCGCCGGGTCGGCCGCCGCATCCGTGCCGGCAACGTCAACCTGCAGGGCGTCCCCAACGACCGCACCGCGCCGTTCGGCGGCTACAAGCAGTCCGGCAACGGCCGCGAATGGGGCAAATATGGCCTCGAGGAATATCTCGAGGTCAAGGCTGTCGCGGGTTACAACGCCGCGTAAGGTTTGCGCGAGACAAGATCGAAGCGCCGGGGCGGATCATCCGCTCCGGCGTTTTTTATTATTCGTAGGGTGGGCAAAGGCGCTCTTCGCGCCGTGCCCACCATTTACGATACGTTGCGCGTATGTCGGTGGGCACGCTTCGCTTTGCCCACCCTACGAATTGCATTGGGACCTATCCCCCCGGCGCGCCCTGCGTGTTCACATACAGCGCGTAGATCGACTGGCTAGCGGCCATGAACAGCCGGTTGCGCTTCAGTCCGCCGAAGCAGAGATTGGCGCAGCGCTCGGGCAGCGCGATGCGGCCGATCATGACGCCGTCGGGCGCGAACACCACCACGCCGTCGAGTTCGGCATCGCCCATGCCCCAGCCGCACCACAGATTGCCGTCGATGTCGGCCCGCATGCCGTCGGGGGTGCCGGGGCCGGCGTCGACGAACACGCGCTTGCTGATGACCTTGTCGCCGCCGGGGGCGACGTCATACGCCAAAATCTTGCGGGTCGGCACGCTCCTGGATTCGATGACGTAGAGAAGCTTCTCGTCCGGCGAGAAGCACAGCCCGTTCGGCCCCAAAATCCCTTCGGCGACGATGGTCGGCTTCAATGTCGTGCCGTCGATCCGATAGACATTCATGTCGATCTCGGACTCGGCGGTGTAGCCCTCGTAATTGCCGAGCAGGCCGAATATCGGATCGGTGAACCAGATCGAGCCGTCGGATTTGACCACGACGTCGTTCGGCGAGTTCATCCGCTTGCCGTCGAAGGAATCCATCAGCACCGTGATCGAGCCGTCATATTCGGTTCGCACGACGCGGCGGCCGCCATGTTCGCAGGTGACCAGGCGTCCTTGGCGGTCACGGGTGTTGCCGTTGGCGAAATTCGACGGCTTTCGAAAGAGGCTGACGGCGCCGGTTTCCTCTTCCCATTTCAGGATGCGCTGGTTGGGAATGTCGCTGCACAGGAGATAGCGTCCGTCGCCGAACCACACCGGCCCTTCGGCCCAGCGCAGCCCCGTGGTCAGCCGCTCTACCGCCGACAGCTTCAGCCAGTATTTTTCGAAACGCGGATCGAGCGCGTGAATCGCGGGATCGGGATATTGGGTCGCCGGCTGCCATCCGGCGCAGGGTTTTTGTTCGGACATTTGCCGCTCTCGTTGTCGTTGCGTTTCCTCGCTGGCCCACTTGCTATCATCCGGCCGATGCCCGCAAGCCGCCTTCAACACCCGAGGGAAGAAATGCCACGCATATTGATGACCGGCGCTGCCGGCGGGATCGGCACGTCGTTGCGCAAGTTGTTGCCGCCGATCTATCCGGACCTGTTGCTGAGCGACCTGAAAAAGCCCGCCGATCTTGGCAGCAACGAAAAATTCAAGGCCGCCGATCTCGCCGACATGGCGCAGGTCGAGGCGATGTGCGAGGGCGTCGACGGCATTTTGCATTTTGGCGGCTATTCGGTCGAAGGCACTTGGGACCAGATTCACCAGTCCAACATCATCGGCTGCTACAATCTGTTCGAGGCCGCGCGCAAGCAGGGCGTCAAGCGCGTGGTGTTCGCCTCGTCCAACCACGCGGTCGGCTTCTATCCGCGCCATCACCGCATCGGCACCGATGTGACCGCGCGCCCCGACAGCCGCTACGGCGTCAGCAAGGTATTTGGTGAAGCGCTCGGCGCACTCTATGCCGACAAGCACGGGCTCGGCGTCACTTGTCTGCGCATCGGCAACTTTGGCGAACGGCCGCTGGATCACCGCCGGCTCGCGATCTGGCTGAAGCCGGAGGATCTCTTGCAGCTGTGCCAGATCGGCCTCGACCATCCCGACATCCATTTCGAGATTTTCTACGGCGCCTCCTACAACGAACGCGTCTGGTGGGACAACCACCGCGCCTACGACCTCGGCTACCGCCCGACCGGCCGCGGCGAAGATTTTCGCGAACACGCGATGGCAGAGCAGGCAAAACTGCCGACCGATCCCGTCGGCGATTTCTATCAGGGCGGCGCGTTTTGCGGCATGGAGTTCGATGGCGACAAGAGCCGGATCATCGACTGGAAGTGACGGTGGAGGCAGTCCGAAGACGCGTATCGCTGGTCGTGCTCCTCATCCCCAGCGATACGCTCGACATGATCCACCACGCTGAACTGCGCAGCCTTCAGCAGTTCCATCAGCTTTATTGTCAACAATGACGGACTCTTTGTCGCGCTTCGGCACTGTCGGCTACGTCGATTATCAAACATTGACAATAATTGGGCTGGCTTCTTTAGTGGCCCCGACACGGCCAGGGGAAACAAGAAAATGGCAGACGGGCTTCGCAAGGGACTGACCAGTTACGGCGACGCCGGCTTTTCGCTGTTCCTGCGCAAGGCCTTCATCAAGGCGATGGGCTATTCGGACGATGCGCTGAACCGCCCGATCGTCGGCATCACCAACACCCACAGCGACTACAATCCCTGCCACGGCAACGTGCCTGAGATCATCGAGGCCGTAAAACGCGGCGTGATGCTGGCGGGCGCGATGCCGATGGTGTTTCCGACCATCTCGATCGCCGAAAGTTTTGCGTTCCCGACCTCGATGTATCTGCGCAATCTGATGGCGATGGATACCGAGGAGATGATCCGCGCCCAGCCGATGGATTCCGTGGTCGTGATCGGCGGCTGCGACAAGACCCTGCCGGCGCAGATCATGGCCGCGGTCTCGGCCGATCTGCCGACCGTGGTGATTCCGGTCGGGCCGATGGTGGTCGGCCATCACAAGGGCGAGGTGCTCGGCGCCTGCACCGATTGCCGAAGGCTGTGGGCGAAATACCGCGCCGGCGAGATGGACGACGTCGAGATCGAGGCGGTCAACGGCCGGCTCGCACCGTCGGTCGGCACCTGCATGGTGATGGGCACCGCTTCGACCATGGCCTGCATCACCGAGGCGCTCGGCCTGTCGCTGCCGATGAGCGCGACCATTCCGGCGCCGCACGCCGAGCGTTTTCGTTCGGCGGAGGCCAGCGGCAAAGTTGCCGCCGAGATGGCCAAGGCCAAGGGCCCAAAACCGAGCGAGTTCTTGACGCAGTCGTCGTTCCGCAATGCGCAGGTGGTGTTGCAGGCGATCGGCGGATCGACCAACGGGCTGATCCATCTCACCGCGATCGCCAACCGCACGCCGCACCGCATCGACCTCGAAGGTTTTGACGATCTCGGCCGCGAGGTACCCGTCCTGATCGACCTGAAACCATCCGGCGATCATTACATGGAGCATTTCCATCATGCCGGCGGCCTGCCGAAGCTAATGGCGCAGCTCGGCGATCTGCTCGATCTCGATGCCAAGACCATCACCGGCGCAACGCTGCGCGACGTCGTCGCCGGCGCGGAAGAGGTGCCGGGACAGGACGTCATCCGTGAGCGAAGGAGTCCGATCAAGCCGGAGGGTGCGATGGCGGTGCTGTATGGCAACCTCGCGCCGCGGGGTGCCGTGATAAAGCATTCGGCGGCGAGTCCAAAACTGCTGCAGCACACCGGCCGCGCCGTGGTGTTCGAGTCGGTGGAGGACATGACGCTGCGGGTCGACGATCCCGATCTCGACGTCAACGCCGATGACGTGCTGGTGCTGCGCAATGCCGGTCCCAAGGGTGCGCCGGGAATGCCGGAAGCGGGCTATCTGCCGATCCCGAAGAAACTGGCGCGGAGCGGCGTCAAGGACATGGTGCGGATTTCGGATGCGCGGATGAGCGGCACCGCGTTCGGCACCATCGTGCTGCACATCACGCCGGAATCCGCGGTCGGCGGCCCGCTGGCGCTGGTGAAGAACGGCGACATGATCCGGCTCGACGTCGCAAAACGCAGCATCGATCTTCTGGTCGATGCCGCCGAACTCGAAATGCGTCAGGCGGCGCTGGCGCCGGCGACGACGCCGGACTGGGCCAGGCGCGGCTACGCGCATCTGTTCAACGAGACCATTTTGCAGGCCGACGAAGGCTGCGATTTCGATTTCATGCGCGGGCAAGGCAAGGAGTAGAGGACCGCACCGATAGGTCGACTGAATGTCCGCGAAGGCAGGGAGCGCATCTCGCGCGTCTCGAACCATCTGGCACACCTGTTGCCATCCTTGAGACGCCGCGCTGGATGCGTCCGCTTCTCAGGATGAGGACTGCCATTCGTTGCAGCCGCGCTACTTCCCCTTGCTGGTGAATTTCTTCACCGCGACGCGAAAATCTTCGGTGTGCATGGCGTCGATGATTTCTTCTCGGCTTCGGCGTCGAGCTGCTGTTTGGTCGGGGTGACCGCGGCCTGATAGACCAGCGCCTTGGTGCCGGCGATGGCGGCCGGCGGATTTTGCGCCAGCCGCTCGGCGAATTGCCGGGTCGCCGCCTTCAGCTCTTCCGCGGGCACGACTTTGGCGACCAGTCCCCAGTCATGGGCCTGCTGCGCGGAAAAACTGTCTTCGGACAAGAAATATCTGCAAGGCGCGGCGGACGCCGACGGTGCCGACCATGCCGACGGTGCTGCCGCCGTCCGGCGACACCCCGATCTTGGCATAGGCCGGCGTGAAGCGGGCGGTGTCGGCGGCGATGCAGAGGTCGGCGACGAAGGCGAGCCCCATGCCGGCGCCGGCCGCCGAGCCGTGCACGCTGGAGAGCACGATCTTCGGCATCCGCCTGACGGTCTCGATGAAGGCGTGATAATGTTTCAGCAGTTCGCCGACCACGGGGGCGATGGTGTCGGCCGCGGCGGCCGCGCCGATGGTCTGCAGATCGCCGCCGGCGCTGAAGGCGCGGCCCTCGCCCTCGATCACCAGCACCCGGATATCGTCATTGCCCTCGACCTCGGCGCCGAGCTGTTCGAGCTTTTTCGCGATCGAGAGGTCGACCGAGTTGAAGGCGCCGGGCCGGTTGAGCGTGATGGTCGCGATCGGGCCGTCGATCCTGAGCAGCGCCGGATCGTCGGGCAGCGAGGCGGAAGCAGGTGTCGACATTGGCAAGCGACCTCCGGATTGGCGCGGGCATTTAAATCGCAGAAGGGGACAGGTGACAATCCCGGCGAAGTCTGCAAGACTCAACCTCATCCCTCGCGGTTGCGAGACGCGCATGAGCCGCGCCTCAACCATGAGGCCAAGCGATGCTCCATCCTGAAGAAGCGGCCACGAGCGCCGCCGCTCGGGATGAGGGGAGCAAGCACCAAAATCGGCGAAGAGAGAGCAGACGACATGGGTGATCCCTGTGCCATTCCGGTTGAGCCGTCCCGATGACGCAAGGACCGGTCCTGATTGTTGGCGCGGGCCATGCGGGTTTCCAGCTCGCGGCCTCGCTTCGCCAGAACGGCTTTGCCGGGCGCATCTGCCTGATCAACGATGAGCAGCATCTGCCCTATCAGCGGCCGCCGCTGTCAAAAGCCTATCTGAAGGGCGACGGCCGGCCCGACAGTTTGATGTTCCGGCCGAACAAATTCTTTCTCGACCAGAACATCGAGCTGATGGCCGACCGCGCCGTCGTCGATCGATCGCGCCGCGCGCACGCTGAAGCTCGGATCCGGTTCGTCGCTGGATTACGGCCATCTGGTGCTGGCGACCGGCGCGCGCAACCGGCTGCTGGACATTCCCAACGCCGGTCTCGAAGACGTGCGCTATCTGCGGACGCTCGATGAAAGCGAGACCCTGCGCAGGCGGATGGCCTCGAGCCGGCGCGTGGTCGTGATCGGCGCCGGCTTCATCGGTCTGGAATTCGCCGCCACGGCGCGGGGCAAGGGCCTCGAGGTCGATGTGGCCGAACTCGCCCCGCGCGTGATGGCGCGGGCGGTGACGGCCGAAATCTCGGATTATTTCCAGGAACGGCACACCGCGGCGGGCATCCGCATTCATCTCGGCGTGCAGGCGACCTCGATCCTGTGCGATGGCGCCGAAGTCACCGGGGTCAGCCTCAGCGACGGCCGCCAAATACCGGCAGACCTGGTCGTGGTCGGGGTCGGCGTGCTGCCCAATGTCGAACTGGCGGCCGAAGCCGGCCTGCCGGTGGCGTCGGGAATCATCGTCGACGAGCAATTGCTGACGCCGGATCCCGCGATCTCCGCGATCGGCGACTGCGCGCTGTTCGCAAGCCCGCGCTTCGGCGGCTCGCTGCGGCTGGAGTCGGTGCAGAACGCCACCGATCAGGCGCGCTGCGTGGCGGCGCGGCTGACCGGCGACGCAAGGACCTATGACGGTCTGCCATGGTTCTGGAGCGATCAGGGACCCGACAAGCTTCAGATGGTAGGCCTGACCACCGGATACGATCGCGTGGTCGTGCGCGGAGATCGCGGGCAGGGAGCGTTTTCGGCGTTCTGCTATAAATCCGGGCAACTGCTCGGCATCGAGTCGGTCAACCGCGCCGGCGACCACATGTTCGGACGCCGTCTGCTTGCCGCCGGCCGGTCGATCACGCCGGATCAGGCGGCGGATACCGGCTTCGACCTCAAGGCGGCCCTTACTTAAGTCGACTTTGCCGCCACTTGCATCCGTAGTTCATATCGGCGACGTTGTCGCCCGACGACCCGTCAACGAGGTCTCGGGAAATAATTTTTTTGAGGGGAGAGAATCATGTCCAGCCTGGACACGCCGTCTGACGCTATCATCGCTGGTTATCATCGCCGCCGCCATTGCATCGCCGGCTTCGGCCCAGACCAAGCTGAAATGGGCGCATGTCTACGAGATCAGCGAGCCCTATCATACCAACGCGCAGTGGGCCGGCGAGGAGATCAAGAAACGCACCTCCGGCCGCTATGAAATCGCGGTGTTCCCGGCATCCCAGCTCGGCAACGAGAACCAGATCAATGAAGGGCTCGGCCTCGGCACCGTGGACATCATCTACACCGGCACCTCGTTCGCCGGCTCGATCCACAAGCCGCTGGCGATCTCCGGCGCGCCGTTCATGGTGCGCGACTTCGAACACTGGAAGGCCTACCGCGACAACAAGCTGTTCCGCGATATCGCCAAGGGCTACGAGGACAAGACCAAGCACAAGATCACGGCGCTGACCTATTACGGCGAACGCATGGTGACGGCGAACAAGGAAATCAAGAAGCCCGAGGACATGAAGGGCATGAAGCTGCGCGTGCCGCCGGCGCCGCTCTATCTGATGCTGGCGAAATCGGTCGGCGCCAACGCCACGCCGATCGCCTTCGCCGAAGTGTACCTCGCCTTGCAGCAGGGCACCGTGGACGGCCAGGAGAATCCGCTGCCGACCATCATGGCCAAGAAGTTCTACGAGGTGCAGAGCCACGTCATGCTGACCGGCCACATCATCGAATTGCTGCTCACCATCGTCGGCAACCATGTCTGGACCAAGCTGTCGGATGACGACAAGAAGGTGTTCGCGGAGGTGCTGGTGCAGGCGGCCGCCAAGTCGTCGGACGAGATCCGCGCGTCCGAGCAGAAGATCGCGGACGAGTTGCGCAAGCTCGGCAAGACCGTGGTCCAGGTCGACCGCGAGGCGTTCCGCAAGGCGGCGATCCCGCTGCACAACGACGCCTCGGCCGGCGCCGGCTGGAGCCAGGCGGAATACGACGCATTTCAGGGACTGAAGTAGAAGTAGAGCTCGCTGTCGTCCCCGCGAACGCGGGGACCCATACGCCGCGCCGCCACGTTCGCGTGGCGTGTCCGTCGCCTTCGGTCACGATAGGTGCCGCGGAGTATGGGTCCCCGCGTTCGCGGGGACGACGGCTCATTAGGATCGATCGCTGATGAATACCCCTCCCAAATCCACCAACGCCGCGCCACCGGAAGACGTTCACCTGATCGTCGCCGAGGACGAAGAGGTGATCATCGAGCACTATCCGGAGAACTGGATCGCGTTCGTGCTGTTCTGGGCGCTGGCCTTCATCGTCTTCCTGCAGTTCTTCACCCGCTATGTCCTCAACGACAGCCTGTCCTGGACCGAGGAAATCGCACGTTACGGGCTGATGTCGCTGGCCTTCATCGGCGGCGCCGTCGTCACCCGCAAGAAGGCGCACATCGCCGTCGAGCTGGTGTCCAACCTGATGGGTCCCGGACCGATGCGGTCGGCGTTGCTGGCGCTGGTCGATTTCATCACGCTCGGCTTCCTCGGACTGCTGGCGTATTTCTCGGTCACTATCGTCGAGCGCATGCATTCGCAGCGCATGACCGTGTTCGACCTGCCGATGAGCATCGTCTACGGTATCGTCGGCCTCGGCTGCTTCATGATGCTGGCGCGCCAGGTCCAGGTGGTCTGGCGCAATGCGCGCGATGGCTGGCGCCATGCACCCGAAGTGACCGAACAAATTCACGCCGATTGAAAGCCGGGTTGACCGATGCCGATTCTGATTTTCGTTTTCTTTGCGACCCTGCTGGCCGGCATTCCCGTGTTCATCGCGCTGGCGTTCTCGTCGCTGCTCTATACCCACTTCATCGCCGGAATTCCCGACTTCGTGATCCTGCACCGGATGGCCGGCGGGCTCGACAGCTTTCCGCTGCTGGCGGTGCCGTTCTTCATTCTCGCCGGCAATCTGATGAATTCGGCGGGGATCACCAACCGGATCTACGATTTCGCGGTGGCGACCTGCGGCTGGATGAAGGGCGGTCTCGCCCACGTCAACATCTTCGGCTCGGTGATCTTCGCCGGCATGTCCGGCACCGCGATCGCGGATGCCGCCGGCCTCGGCACCATCGAGATCAAGGCGATGAAGGACCACGGCTACAGCACCGAATTCTCGGTCGGCGTCACCGCTGCGTCCGCCACGCTCGGCCCGATCATCCCGCCGTCGCTGCCGTTCGTGATCTACGGCATGATGGGCAACGTCTCGATCGGCGCGCTGTTTCTCGGTGGCTTCATTCCCGGCGCCGTGATGACCCTCTTCATGATGCTCTATGTCAGCTATTGCGCGCGCAAGTACGGCATGGGCCGCGACCAGGCGTTTCGCTGGGACGTTCTGTTCAGGACTTTCATCGCGGCGCTGCCGGCCCTGATGACGCCGATCATCATCGTCGGCGGCATGACCTTCGGCTGGTTCACGCCGACTGAAGCCGCGATCGCGGCCTGCACCTGGGCGCTGTTGCTCGGTATCTTCCTGTACCGGTCGCTGTCGCTGAAGCAGTTCTACAAGGTCACGATGGACACCATCGAGACCACGTCCGGCGTGCTGCTGATCGTCGCCGCGGCCTCGCTGTTCGGCTGGGTGCTGACCACGACGCGGCTGACCGAAGCGGGCGCCGAGGCGCTGCTGCAGCTGACCGACAACAAATACATCATCCTGCTCTTGATCAACGTGCTGCTGCTGGTGATCGGCTGCTTCCTCGAGCCGATCGCCTCGATCAGCATCCTGGTGCCGGTGCTGATGCCGATCATCTTGAAGGTGGGCATCCATCCCGTTCATTTCGGCGTGATGATGACACTCAATCTGATGATCGGCCTGCTGCATCCACCGCTGGGCATGGTGTTGTTCGTGTTGTCGCGAATAGCAAAACTGTCGATCGAGCGGACCACCATGGCGATCCTGCCGTGGCTGATTCCGCTGTTGATGTCGCTGATCGCGATCACCCTGATCCCCGAATTGACGCTGTGGCTGCCGCGGACGATGGGGATGCTGAAGTAGTTTTCAATCGTCGTCCCGGCCTTGAGCCGGGACCCATACGCCGAGTCCTCTCGTTTCAGAGCGATGTGGCAGCTGCCAATTCTATCAACTTGCGACCGGGGTTATGGGTCCCGGCGTTCGCCGGGACGACGCGGAGAGAATGTGGCCTCCACCTCCTCCGTTGTCGGCATCGACGGTGCTGCTCCCATCCGCTGCACGCAGATCGAGGCCGCGGCGTTGGCGTAGGCCAGTGCGTCACGAATTGGGTTGCCGGCGGCGAGTTGCGCCGCCACCGCGCCGACAAAACAATCGCCGGCGCCGGTGGTGTCGACGGCCGTAACGGCGCGCCCGGGCACGGTCAGTGGTTCGCCGTCGATCAGTGCGAGCACGCCGCGCCTGCCGAGCGTCACGCAAACGATGCGGTCGCGCCCGACCGGCAGCGAACGCATCGCCTCGACAAAGCGTGCATGATCGTCGCTGTCGCGAAGTTCGGTCCTCGTCACGAAACCGAGTTCGGTCTCGTTGAGAATGAGGATATCGACGAGATCGAGCAACCCGGCGTCGCATTCCATCGCGGGCGCCGGATTGAGAATCGTGGTGGCGCCGGCGGCGCGGGCGCGCTGGAAGAAGGCGCGGATCGTGGGCAGGGGAATCTCGAACTGGCTGACGGCGATGTCACCCCTTGTCAGCGGCACCGCGGCGACATCGGCTGCGGTCAGAAGTCCGTTGGCGCCGGGAATGACAACAATGGTGTTGTCCGCACTGGCGACGGTAATGATGGCCGTGCCGGTATGTGCCTCGACCGTTTCCTGAACAAGGGTCAGGTCGATTCCCTGCGCGGCCAGGAATGCCTTCAACTTATGGCCGAATGTATCCTTGCCGAGCCGGCCGATCAGCGTCGCCGGTGCGCCGAGTTTTGCCGCCGCCACCGCCTGGTTGGCGCCCTTGCCGCCGGGAAAATACAGCACCGCTGTGCCTGCCACGGTTTCGCCGATGCGGGGATGCCGCTCGGCGGTCGCCACCACATCCATGTTGATGCTGCCGGCGACGAAAACGCGGCCCATGTCCTAATCCCAGAATTCCTTCTTGCGCCCGATCTGAAACTCCTGCTTGACGGCTTCGATATCGGCCAGCGTCGGCAATCCGGCCTCGTTGCCGAGGCGCTGAATCTTGAAGGTCGATGCGGCGCGCGCAAACTCGAAATGATCCTTCCAGCTTTTGCCGGGATTGGCGAGATAGGAATAGACATAGGCGCCGTGGAAGACGTCGCCGGCGCCGTTGGTATCGAGCACGCGCTCGGGCGGGATCGGAAGCGCGGGCATGGTGCGAACCGCGCCGGTCTCGTCGTACCAGAGCAGGCCGCTTTTCACCCATGGTGACGCCGCCGACCCGGCAGCCCCGGCTCTTGAGGTAATCAAGCATCTTTTCCGGCGTCAGATCCATCTGCTCGCACAGCCGTTCGGCGACGATGGCGACGTCGATGAATTCCAGCAGTTCGTGGGTGTTGGTGCGCAACCCGCCGCCGTCGAGCGAGGTCAATATGCCGTCCTCGCGGCACAGCTTGGCGTAATGGATCGCGGCATCCGGCTGGTGGCCGTCGACATGCAGCGCGCGGCATCCCTTGAGATTGAGGATCGGGAAAGGGTGGATGTGCTCGTCGTCGCGGCAGCGCACGATCGCCCGCTTGCCGTCCTTCGGCATGATGAACGACAGCGAGGAGGCGTTGACCTTGCGCGGATGGATCGAGATGGAGTACTTCGCGCTCATGTCCTGAAACATCCGCCCCAGCCAGTCATTGGCAACGGTGGCGATCAGGTCCGGCACGATGCCGAGCTTGGCGCAGCAGAATGCCGCGGTGACCGCGTTGCCGCCGAACGAGACCGCGTAGGCGGAAGCGACATGCTTCTCGTCGCCGGTCGGCATATGGTCGGTGATGAAGGTGACGTCGATATAGGTCTGTCCGATGAAGAGCGCCTGCATACATCTTTCCGTGGGCTGAGGGTGATCCCGGCCCGGCGCGCCACATTAGCACCGGTATGGCAGAGCTTTCGCTGAAATTATTCGCAACCCTGCCACCTTAATCGCTTGAGATAGACGATGGGGCGGAACTACGACCGTTCCCAGGCATCGCCAGCATGCCGTCGCCAACGGCCAGTGCCGGTCCCGGGTTCCGGAGCAGGGCAAGAGGGTGGGAACGATGACGGTCTATTCCGGTCCGGTATTCGACATGGCGGTCGAAGCAGTTCGGGGTGATCGCCAATCATCTGGCGATCCCGATGGACGAGCGCGACCGGCTGCTGCTGCCGAAACGCGCGATCACCGTCTCCTGTCCGATCCACCGCGACGACGGCTCGGTTGCGGTGTTCGAGGGCTATCGCGTGCAGCATCACCTCACGCTCGGCCCGACCAAGGGCGGCACGCGGTTTGCCCCGCAGGTCGACATCGGCGAGGTGGCGGCGCTGGCGATCTGGATGAGCTGGAAATGCGCGCTGGTGGGCCTGCCCTATGGCGGCGCCAAGGGCGGCGTCCGGGTCGATCTCACGACATTGTCGAAGCGCGAGCTGGAGTCGCTGTCGCGCCGCTACATGCAGGAGATGATTCCCGTTCGTCGGGCCGCACACCGACGTGATGGCGCCCGACATGGGCACCAACGAGCAGGTGATGGCCTGGTTCATGGACACCTATTCGATGTATCAGGGCCGCACCGTGACCGAGATCGTCACCGGCAAGCCGGTGGCCTCCGGCGGCACGCTGGGGCGGCGGGAGGCCACCGGCCGCGGCGTCGCCTATCTCGCCAAACGGGTTCTGGACGAGCTTTCGATCAATCCCGGCACCGCCACCGCCGTGATCCAGGGGTTTGGCAATGTCGGCTCGCATGCGGCGCTGGAGCTGCAGCAATACGGCCTCAAGATCATCGCGGTCAGCGACCACACCGGCGCGCTGCACGATCCCGCCGGGTCTCGACATCCCGGCGCTGATGCGGCACGCGAGCGACGCACGGCAGCATCGCCGGTTTTGCCACCCAGCTGCAGTTCGATCCCGCGCAGCTCCTGACGCTGCCCTGCGACGTGCTGGTGCCGGCGGCGATGGAGCGGGTGATCGACGCCGATGTCGCCGACCACCTGAAATGCCGGGTGCTGGCGGAGGGCGCCAACGGGCCGACCACGCCGGATGCCGACCTGGTGCTGCAGAAGCGGCAAGATGAAGTGTTCCTGATTCCGGACATCCTCTGCAATTCCGGCGGCGTCGTGGTCAGCTATTTCGAATGGGTGCAGGACCTGCAGCAGCTGTTCTGGGAAGAGGAAGAGGTGACGCGGCGCGAATACCAGATTCTCGATCGCGCCTTCGAGGCGATGGTGGCGCGCGCCAAGGCCGACAACATCCCGCATCGCACCGCCGCGATGGCGATCGGCGTCGAGAAAGTCCGCGCCGCCAAGAATACAAGGGGCCTGTTTCCGTGATCACCGGCCTCGACCATGTCGTCGTTCTCGTCAGCGATCTTGCCGCCGCCGAAGCGGCGTACCAGACGCTGTTCGCGCGCACGCCGGCGTGGCGCAACAGCGGCGACGGCGCCGAGCGGGTGCTGTTCACGCTCGACAACATGACGCTGGAGCTGATGGCGCCTTCCGGCGAGGACGCCAACGCCGACCGCATCCGCGCCGTGATCGCGGCGCAGGGCGAGGGGCTGGCGAGCCTGTGTTTCCGCACCGGCGATATCGCCAAAATGCATCGCCGGCTGGAGCGGCTGTCGCTGAAACCCGAGCCGGTCGCGGAGGCCGGAAGCCAGGATGCGATGAGCGGCGCCAGCCTGTCGTGGCGGCGGACCCGTGCCGCCACCGACGCCACCCGCGGTGTCCGGCTGTTTTTCCTCGAACTCGCCAGAGAGCGCCCGCTGTCGGTGCGCACCGAGGCAGCCTCGATCACCGCGATGGACCATGTGGTGGTCGCGACCGGCGATCCCGAACGCGCCACGGCGCTGTACGGCGCCCGGCTCGGGCTCGACATGCGGTTCGACCGCTCGCATCCGGACTGGGGCCGGCTGATGTTTTTTCGCTGCGGCGACCTCGTGGTCGAGGTGGTGCACCGGCCCGGGCAAGGACAGCGACCCCGCCCGTGACCGGCTCTGGGGCATGAGCTGGCGCGTCGCCGATGCCGACGCGACGCGAGCCCGGCTCGCCGGCGCCGGCGCTCGAGGTCTCGGAAGTGCGCGCCGGCCGCAAGCCGGGCACCCGCGTGCTCACCGTGCGCAGCGGCACCTGCGGCATCCCGACCCTGCTGGTGGAGCGGACGGCGAGGGGATGAGGCTTTCCGTCATTGCGAGGAGTCCGCAGGCCGACGAAGCGATCGCAGCTTCCGTCGCCGCGAAGAAAGCTGGATTGCTTCGCGGAGCCTGTCATCGGGCGCGCATTCGCGCGACCCGTTGGCTCGCAATGACGGTTGATAGAGCACGGCTCGTTCTCAATCCTCGACTGCGCATGCTACATGTGACCTTGCACTCTCACCGGGCACCCATCTTGGCCAAGGCAAAGCAAACCCTGAAATGGCAGCGCGATCCCGAGGGGATGCGGATTCGCATTCTCGAGGCTGCCAAGCAGGAGTTTGCCGCGCATGGACTGGCGGGGGCGCGGGTCGACCGGATCGCGGCCAAGGCCGGCGCCAACAAGCGGATGCTGTACTACCACGTCGGCAAGAAGGACGATCTCTACCTCGCGGTGCTCGAAGGCGCCTACGAAAAGATCCGCGCCGAGGAGCGCGGGCTCGATCTCGAACATCTCGATCCGCCGCAGGCGATCGAGCGCCTGATCGACTTCACCTGGAACTATTTTATCAGCGAATCCGGAATTCCTCGCGCTGCTCAACACCGAGAACCTCGCGAAGGCCCGGCACCTGAAGCGCTCCACAAAAGTCAAATCGATGCATTCGCCGTTCGTCGAGATGATCCGCACCGTGGTGAGGCGCGGCATCGAGAGCGGCGATTTTGTCGTCGCGGTCGATCCGGTGCAGCTCTACATCTCGATCGCGGCGCTGTGCTTCTTCTATCTCTCGAATTGCGGCGACGCTGAGCGTGATTTTTGGCCGCGACCTGCTGGGAAAAGAAGCCAAGGACGAGCGGCTGGCGCATATGGTGGCGCTGGTGCTGGCGGCGCTGACGGGAAACACCATGGCGAGTTTCGGGAAGAGGACGGTGCCGAAGCCGGGGGCTGCGGCGAAACAGCCGGCGTGATTGCCGGAGCGGGATTGCGGCGCTGCAAGGGGCCCACCCGAGCCGCGTTTTCAGGCTTTTCGCGTCCAAATCGGCCTGCTTCCGTGAATTTTACGCCTTAACCAATCATTAATTATGCATTTGTGGGGGCGGGCGGTCCGGCCTAGCATGGGTTGGGGGGCTGCTCAGTAACCAGCGAGTGAGTGCGTGCCATGGCGTATCGAATGTGCAGGGCTTTGATCGGTCCCCTTAGCGTCGCAGTAGTCGATGCTTGCGGCGAACGAAGCATCGGCCCGGTCGGGGGTAGCACCAGGCGCGCAGCGGGAGTTGTCTCTCGCCCCATTCGATTTCCCGTCCGCCCTTCGTCGGGCATCACCGGCGACCCCTTGCCGGGTCGTTCTGGCCGGCAACGGGGGGCTTCTTCTATGGGCCGCCGGGCAGCGAAGCGACGGCGCCCAATGTCAACCAATCGATATCGGGCGATATCCGCTACACCTACAGCTATGACGTTCCCTGGGATTGGCCGCATCGATTTCCGCCGGCGGTCGTGCCTTCCGATCGACCCTATGTGTCGAGTTGCCCGGTGGAGAGCGTCACCGTTCCCGGGCGCAACGGTGATCGGACCGTCAACGTCATGCGGTGTTACTGACAGCCAGACGCTTAGAGGGCTCCGTGTTCCATCGTTCGTCGTCCTCGCGAACGCGTGGACGCATACGTCGCGGCCGTCGTCGATGGTACAGCTATCAGCACAACAGCCCGTCATACCCGCGAAAGCTCAGTACGCCGCGGCCTCTCGGTCAATTGCTGGCGTCTCTGGAATACTGGATCCCCGCCTTCGCGGGAATGACAGTTGAGTTTGTGGAACAGGCTGCGGGCCCTTTTGCTGCCTTCCAAACCCACTAGACAGTATTTATCCAACAAGTTAATTTCCTCCCGAAAACGAAAACCAGGGAGTGAGGCGTGGCCGAGGCACGGGGTCCTTCAGGCTTGTCGAAAGCGCTGAATGCGGCGTGGGTTCGGCCGTTCCTGTTCCTGATCTTCATCGTGGTGGCCTGGGATCTCACCATCCGCCTGTTCCGGATTCCGCCCTATCAGATCCCCGCGCCCGCCGACGTGGTGGCGGTGCTGTCGAGCGACTGGCCGGAATTGCTGCGGCAAGCGTGGCCGACGACCTACGCGACGATCTGCGGCTTTCTGCTGTCGGCCGTGTTCGGCATTCCCGTGGCGATGCTGATCGCGGGATCGAAGACCGTGGAGAGCTACATCTATCCGCTGCTGGTGTTCTCGCAGTCGGTGCCCAAGATCGCGATTGCACCGTTGTTCGTGGTCTGGTTCGGCTTTGGCATCATCCCGAAGGTGATCTCGGCGTTCCTGCTCGGTTTCTTTCCGGTGGTGGTGTCGGCGGTGCAGGGGTTCAAGTCGGTCGATCCTGATATGGTCGATCTCGCGCGCGCCATGCAGGGCAGCCGCTTCAAGGTGTTTTGCGCGGTCAATTTGCCGCATGCGATGCCGGCGATCTTTTCCGGCCTGAAGGTTTCGGTGACGCTGGCGGTGGTCGGCGCCGTGGTCGGCGAATTCGTCGGCTCCAATTCGGGGATCGGCTATGTGCTACAGCGCTCGATCGGCACCTTCGACCTGCCGACGATGTTCGCAGCCCTGGTGATCCTGGCGCTGCTTGGCGTGATCCTGTTCTGGATCGTCGACCGCATCGAGCGCCTTGTGATCCCCTGGCATGTCAGCCAGCGCGACGATTTTATTTTTGCTGCGTGAACGAGAGAAAGAAAACCGTCATTGCGAGCGCTCCTCGCAATGGCGAAAGAAAAACAGACAACGGGAGAAATGACATGTTTCGATTGATAACGGCAATTGCGGCGGCCCTGATCTGGACGGCGCTGGCGGCGGCGCCTGCGGCGGCGGCCGACAAGGTGGTGCTGATGCTGAACTGGTACGTCTATGGCGAGCATGCGCCGTTCTATTACGGCAAGGCCAAGGGCATCTATGCCGCCGAAGGCATCGATCTGGAAATCCAGGAAGGCCGCGGCTCGGCCGCGACCACCCAGGCGGTCGCCGCCAAGACCGCCAATTTCGGCTATGTCGACGTGCCCACCATGATGCGCGCGGCGATCAAGGGCGCGCCGAGTCATTTCCACCGGCGTGCTGCTGCAGACCAGCCCGATGTCGGCGATGGGCTTTGTCGACAAGAACATCAAGAAGCCGGAGGACATCAAGGGCAAGACGGTGGCGATCACGCCGGCTGATTCGATGACCCAGATCTGGCCGCTGTTCCTGAAGAAGACCGGCCTCAAGGAAGCGCGACTTCACCACGGTCGCCGGTGACGGCCAGACCAAGCTCAACGCCGTGATCAACGGCCAGGCGGATCTGCTGCTCGGCTATGTCATGGACCAGTCGATGAAGATCAAGGACGCCACCGGCAAGGACGTCTATCCGATCAAGTTCGCCGACTACGGCATCAACATGGTTTGCTCGGGCCTTGTCGCTAATACCGACTACGTCAAGGCCAATGCCGATCTGGTGAAGCGCTTCATGTCGGCCTCGACCAAGGCGGTCGAAGCCGCGGAGAAGGACCCGAAGGGCGCGGCGCAGTCGATCCTCGACGCCAATCCGAAGGGCGGCAAGATCGAAACGCTGACGCAGGGTTTCGAGTTGACGATCCCGCTCTATCGCACGGCGGAGACCAAGGGCAAGCGGCCGTTCCAGGTCACCGACGCAGAACATGACCGACAGCGTCAACCTGATGGTCGAATATGGCGGCCTCGAAGCCAAGGCCAAGGAATTATCCGAAGGCGTTTTATACCAATGATTATCTGCCGAAGTGAGGGGCTGCGTTCTCCACCGTCATTGCGAGGAGCGCAGCGACGAAGCAATCCATTCTTTCGTTCCGCCGCGTCAATGGATTGCTTCGCTGCGCTCGCAATGACGGTTGCTACATTTCGCTTCCCAATGGACATTGAATGACCGCAGCTACCAACCCCACCGGCGTCACGCCACCAGCCGCGCATCTGCGGCTGGTGTTGACCGCGCCGCCGGCGGCACGCCGGGCATCAAACTTTCCGGCGTGTCAAAAACCTATCGCTCGCGCGACGGCGATGTGCCGTCGCTGCGGCCGCTGGATTTCCACATCCATGGCGGCGAGTTTTTTGTCGTGGTCGGCCCGTCCGGCTGCGGCAAGTCCACGCTGTTGAAAATGATCTCCGGCCTGCTCGCGCCATCGACCGGCGAAATCTTCGTCGAGGGCGAGGCGGTGACAAAGCCGCATGGCAATGTCGGCATCGTGTTCCAGAATTCGCTGCTGCTGCCGTGGCGCAACATCATCAGCAATGTGATGCTGCCGATCGACATGAAGGGATTGCCGCGCGAAACATATCTGCCGCGCGCCAAGGCACTGCTGAAACTGGTCGGGCTGGAAGGGTTCGAGAAAAAACTGCCCTGGCAATTGTCCGGCGGCATGCAGCAGCGGGCCTCGATCTGCCGGGCGCTGGTGCACGATCCCAAGATCATGCTGATGGACGAGCCGTTCGGCGCGCTCGACGCCATGACGCGGGAGCGCATGAATGTCGAACTGATGCGGATCCAGCGCGAGACCGGCAAGACCGTGCTGCTTGATCACGCATTCGATTCCGGAAGCGGTGTTCCTCGCCGACCGCGTGCTGGTCATGACCGAACGGCCGGGCTCGATCGCGGCGATCTATGATGTGCCGCTGCCGCGGCCGCGCTCGCTCGACGCCATGGCCGATCCCGTGTTCACCGAACTGGTGCAGCGCATCCGCAAGCATTTCTTCACCCAGAGCGCGCTGGATTAGAGGCCGAGGACACCATGCCGCCACGTATCGCCGTGCGGAACATCTCTTTCTTCGAGCGGCCGATTCCGTTCGCAAAGCCGTTCCGGTTCGGCTCGTGGCCATCACTGCCTCGGCGCAGGTCTTCGTGCGCGCCGAGATCGAGATCGAGGGCAAGGGCAACTCGGTCGGCGCCGGCGCCGAATTGATGGCGCTCGAAATGGTTCGACAAGCGCGCGCAGCTGTCGCCTGCGCAAACCGTCGACGAATTGCGCCGCGCGCTTTTGATCGCGCGCGAGCTTTATCTTTCGCGATCCGGCTTCGACACCGCTTTCGGGCATCATGCCGCCGTGATCGCCGCGCAGGTCGAGGCCTGCGCGCAACAGGACATCCCGCCGCTCGCCGCCGGCTTCGGGCCGGCGGAAATCGACAAGGCGATCCTGGATGCGCTGCTGCGCGGGCTCGGGACAAATTTTTTCGCGGCATGGTCGGGAATGTCGCGGGCATCGATGCGGGGTTGTCGCCGGATCTGCGGCCGGACGAGATCGCTCAATTTCTCGGGTCGCGCCAGCGGCTGCAGCGTGTCGCGATCCGGCATACCGTCGGCATGGACGATAAGATCGAGGGCGAGGGCGGCGTCACCGACCCACACGAGAATGCCGGCGCCCGCTATTTCAAGCTCAAGCTCAACGGCGACCCCGAAGCCGACGCGGCGCGGCTGATCCGGATCGGCACATGAACTGGCCACGCTGCCGCATGATTACAGCGTCACGCTGGACGCCAACGAGCAATATGCCGATCTCGCCGCCTTGGCGCGCTGGTCGAGCGCCTCGACCGCGACGCCGCGCTGAAGCCGATCGCGACAAAACTGCTCTATATCGAGCAGCCGATGCCGCGCGAGATGTTTCAGGCAATCGCCGCTCGGCGCGCTGGCGCGGCGCGACATCATCATCGACGAGGCCGACGATTCCTACGATGCCTTCCCGGCCGGCCGTGCGCTCGGCTATCGCGGCATTTCGTCGAAATCCTGCAAGGGCATCTACAAGTCGGTGGTCAATGCGACGCGCGCCGCGAAATGGAGCGCGGCGGCGAACGCTTTTTATCTCGGGCGAGGACCTGACCTGTCAGGCCGGGCTCGGCGTGCAGCAGGATCTGGCGCTCGGCGCGCTGATCGGCGTCACCCATGCCGAGCGCAACGGCCATCATTATGTCGACGGTTTCGCCGATACGCCGGCGGCCGAGGCCGAGGCGTTCTTGTCCGCGCATCCCGATCTCTATGTCCGCGACGGCGGCAAGGTCCGGCTGTCGATCCATGGCGGCGATCTCAAGACGGGATCGCTGACCGCGCCCGGCTTTGCCTCCGGCGTCCATCCGGACTGGGCGGCGCTGTCGCCGCTTCAACAACCAAAGGCAAGAAGCCTGCAGGAGCAATCGGTATGACGACAAAACGCCTCGGCCTGATCATGAACGGCGTCACCGGCCGCATGGGGCTGAACCAGCATCTGATCCGCTCGATCATCGCCATCCGGGATTCCGGCGGCGTGCTCCTTGGCAATGGCGACCGCATGATGCCGGATCCGATCCTGGTCGGCCGCGATGCGGAGAAGGTGGAGCAGCTTGCGAAGCGCTTCAACGTCACGCGCTGGACCACCGACCTCGACAAGGCGCCCTGACCGACAAGGACGACACCATCTTCTTCGATGCCGCGACCACCCAGGCGCGGCCGTCGCTGCTGACAAAAGCGATCAACGCCGGCAAGCATGTCTATTGCGAGAAGCCGATCGCGACCAATCTGGCGGAAGCGGTCGACGTGCTCAAGCTGGCGAACTCGCAAGGGCGTCAAGCACGGCACCGTGCAGGACAAGCTGTTTCTGCCGGGGCTGAAGAAGCTTGCGTTCCTGCGCGATTCCGGCTTCTTCGGCCGCATGACCGCGGTGCGCGGCGAATTCGGCTACTGGGTGTTCGAGGGCGACTGGCAGGAGGCGCAGCGGCCGTCGTGGAATTACCGCAGCGAGGACGGCGGCGGCATCATTCTGGACATGGTCTGCCACTGGCGCTACGTGCTCGACAATCTCTTTGGCGAGGTCGAAAGCGTGAGCTGCCTCGGCACCACTGACATTCCCGACCGCTGGGACGAGAAGGGCAAGAAGTACAAGGCGACCGCCGACGATTCCGCTTACGCGACCTTCAAGCTCAAGGGCGGCGTGATTGCGCAC
Organism: uncultured Alphaproteobacteria bacterium; assembly: GCA_963706975.1. Lineage (GTDB taxonomy): Bacteria > Pseudomonadota > Alphaproteobacteria > Rhizobiales > Xanthobacteraceae > Bradyrhizobium. The sequence continues at coordinate 138,803 of CAVPOL010000006.1, read as the reverse complement.
ATCAACATGTCCTGGGTGACGCGGGTGTACCGCGACGACCTCGTCACCTTCCAGGTCGACGGCACCCATGGCTCGGCGGTGGCGGGATTGTCCGACTGCATGATCCAGGCCCGGCAGGCGACCCCGCGCCCGGTGTGGAATCCCGACGAGAAGCGCACCCACGATTTCTATGCCGACTGGCAAAAACTTCCGGAAAACACCGTCTATGACAACGGCTTTAAAGAGCAGTGGGAAATGTTCATCCGGCATGTCTGTGAGGACGCGCCGTACAAGTATACGCTGCTGGAAGGGGCCAAGGGCGTGCAGCTCGCCGAATGCGCATTGCAGAGCTGGCGCGAACGGCGCTGGATCGACGTCGCCCCGATCAAGGTCTGAGGAGATCACGGCCATGAACAAACCGGTTATGCCTGTCTCGTCGTTGTCATTGAAACTGCCGAAGGCGGATCGTTCGGTCGAGACCTATCGGTTGGCGGCGTCGCGGACGTTTCCGCAAAAACTCGAGGGCACGCTGAACCGCGTGGCGTTTTCGGCAGCCCATGTGGTGGCCGATCCGCTCGCCGACGTCGACCCGTGGCTGTCGGCCGCGGTGGATTGGGACCGGACCATCGCTTTTCGCGAACATATCTGGGACCTCGGCCTCGGCGTCGCCGAGGCGATGGACACCGCGCAGCGCGGCATGGGGCTGGACTGGCCGACCTCGCTGGAACTGATCCAGCGCTCGGTCAGGGCCGCGAAGGCGAGGGGCGGCGCGCTGGTGTTTTCCGGCGCCGGCACCGACCACCTCGCGGTGGAGGATGCGAAGACGATCGACGACGTCATCCGCGCCTATGAGGAGCAGATCGCGGCGGTCGAAAAGGCCGGCGGCCGCATCATCCTGATGGCCTCGCGCGCATTGGCGAAGATCGGGCGCAGCGCCGACGATTACGCCAAGGTCTACAACCGCGTGCTGTCGCAGGTGGCGGAGCCCGTGATCATCCACTGGCTCGGCGACATGTTCGATCCGGCACTGAAAAATTACTGGGGCACCGACAATCTCGACACCGCGATGGATATCGCGGTCGGCATCATCAATGCCAACGCGGCCAGGGTGGACGGCGTGAAGGTCTCGCTGCTCGACAAGCAGCGCGAGATCGACATGCGCCGCCGGCTCGACCCCAAGGTAAAAATGTATACCGGCGACGATTTCAACTACGCCGAACTGATCGCCGGCGACGACAAGGGATTTTCGCACGCGCTGCTCGGCATTTTCGATGCCATCGCGCCGGCGGCGTCCTACGCGCTGTCGCGGCTTTCCGCCGGCGACGAGGCCGGCTTCCACGACGTGCTGGGGCCGACGGTGCCGCTGTCGCGCCATATCTTCAAGGCGCCGACGCGGTTCTATAAGACCGGGATCGTGTTCATGGCCTATCTCAACGGCCACCAGGATCATTTTACGATGGTCGGCGGGCAGGAGAGCACACGCTCGACCCTGCATCTGGCCGAACTGTTCCGGCTCGCGGACAAGGCGGGCTTGCTCGCCAATCCGGAACTGGCGACGCGGCGGATGAAGACGGTGCTAAGCCTGCGCGGCATCGAGGCGTGATGCGGGATTTTTCTGCCGATCACCGCTGGCTGTCGCTGAATACGGCGACGGTCCGCAAGACAGGGCGATCTCGTCCAGATCATCGAGGCCTGCGCCCGGCATGGCATTCGCGCCATCGATCCCTGGCGCGACCAGGTCGCCGCCGTCGGTCTCGACCGCGCGGTGCGGCGGTGCGCGACGCAGGTCTCGAACTGACGGGCTATTGCCGCGGCGGCATGTTCACAGCCGATGCCGCGCACCGCAGCCGAAGCGCGCGACGACAACCGCCGCGCCATCGACGAGGCCAAGGCGCTGGGCGCGCCCTGCGTGGTGCTGGTGGTCGGCGGCCTGCCGCAATATTCGCGGCCGGGCAGTGCGGCGTCAAAGGACATCGCGCAGGCGCGCGCTGCAGGTCTTCGATGGCATCGCCGAGATGATGGAATATGCTGTTCAGGCCAACATGAAGCTGGCGATCGAGCCCCTGCATCCGGCCTACGCCGCCGACCGCGCCTGCGTCAACACGACAAAGCAGGCGCTGGATCTCTGCGACGCACTCGACCCGCAGCGCAGCGGCGCGGTCGGCGTCGCGCTCGACGTCTATCACATCTGGTGGGATCCGGATCTGCTGCCGCAGATCGCGCGCGCCGGAAAAGATCGCCTGCTGGCGTTTCACGTCTGCGACTGGCTGGTGCCGACCAGGGACATCCTCAACGACCGCGGCATGATGGGCGACGGCGTGATCGACATCAGATCGGTGCGCGCGGCTGTCGAGGCGCAGGGATTTGACGGCTATTCCGAGATCGAGATTTTTTCCCATGACTGGTGGGAAAAGCCGATGGACGACGTGCTGCGGACCTGCATCGAGCGGCACCGCTCGGTGGTGTGAGTTCACCTCATTGTGCATCCCGGCGTTGCCGCTACAGGCCTCGTCGGCCCTTGCGGTCGGTCCCGACCTTGTTGATATCAGCTGCGCCGGCCAATCCGCCGGCTGCCTGGAGCCAAAGCAATGACCGAGCCCGCCGAATACACGCCGCCAAAAGTCTGGAGCTGGAACAAGGAGAGCGGCGGCCGGTTCGCCAGCATCAATCGTCCCATCGCGGGGCCGACCCACGACAAGGAATTGCCGGTCGGCAAGCATCCGCTGCAACTTTATTCCCTGGCGACCCCGAACGGCGTCAAGGCGACGGTGATGCTGGAGGAGCTGCTCGCGCTCGGCCACAAAGGCGCCGAATATGACGCCTGGCTGATCAAGATCGACGGCAACCAGTTCGGCAGTGGATTTGTCGCGGTCAATCCGAATTCCAAGATCCCGGCGCTGATGGACCGCAGCGGACCAAAACCGATCCGGGTGTTCGAATCCGGCGCCATTTTGGTGCATCTGGCGGAGAAATTCGGGGCGTTGCTGCCGACCGACACCACGGCGCGCGCCGAAACCCTGTCGTGGCTGTTCTGGCAGATGGGCGCCGCGCCCTATCTCGGCGGCGGTTTTGGCCACTTTTACGCCTATGCGCCGGCCAAGATCGAATATGCCATCGACCGTTTTGCGATGGAGGTAAAGCGCCAACTCGACGTGCTGGATCGGCGGCTGGCGGAGAGCGAATATCTCGCCGGCAAGGATTACACGATCGCCGACATCGCGGTCTGGCCCTGGTATGGCGGATTGGCGAAAGGCGTGCTGTACGGCGCCGGCGAATTCCTCAGCGTGCAGGACTACAGGAACGTGCAGCGCTGGGCCGACGCCATCGCCGCGCGTCCGGCGGTCAAGCGCGGCCGCATGGTCAACCGCACCTGGGGCGAGCTCGCGAGCCAGCTGCACGAACGCCACGATGCCGGCGATTTCGACACCAGGACGCAGGACAAGGTCGAGGGTGCAGTAGCGGCGGCCGGTTAGAAGAAATTGTGGAAATTGTAGGGTGGGCAAAGCGAAGCGTGCCCACCATAGTGGGATAATGAAGGTGGTGGGCACGGCGGGAAGTCGCCGACATTCCTGCGGACCAGGCCATCATGACCTGCGTCGCGATGGGCTATCCCGACGACAGTTTTCCGGCCAATGCCGTCAAGTCCGACCGCGAGCGCAACAGCGATTTCGTGCGTTATGTGGGGTTCGCCGACTAGAGCGTTGCTCCCGCCGGTTTCCCGAGCCATTTTGCCGCGGACTTCACCGAAGCGTGACCCGACACGGCGTTTGAGTCGTGCTCTTTTCGGAGCTTACGCAGACCGCGCCGATTGTGTATGTTAACCCCAGGTTGTCTAGACCGAGAGGTACCACATCCGCATTGCCGGCCGTGCGCCGGAACACCGCCTCGATCCATTCCGGACGGCAGGGTGACCACCATGAATTTCGAACAAAACCTTTTTATCAGTTTTACCCATATCGACAACATGCCGCTGAGCGATGGCGACAAGGGCTGGATTACCCGGTTTCATGCCACCCTGAAGGCCATTTTGAGCATGCGCATGGGGCGCGAAGCGAAGATCTGGCGCGACGAGAAATTGCACGGCAATGACGTCCTCAACGACGAGATCATGGCCCGGCTCAAGGAGTCGGCGGTTCTGGTCTCGATCGTATCGTCGCGCTATCTGCAATCGGAATGGTGCACACGCGAGGCGCGCGAGTTCTGCGAGCATGCGGAGCGCAACGGCGGACTGGCGGTCGGCAGCAAATTGCGGGTGTTCAAGGTGATCAAGACGCCGGTCGATACCCTGGAGCCGCTGCCGGCGCCGATCAAGGATGTGCTGGGCTACGAGTTTTTCACCCTCAAGGACGGCGCGCCACTCGAATTCGATGAGGCCTACGGGCAGGAATACAAGCAGCTTTATAATCAGAAGGTGGCGAAGCTCGCCTGGGAGGTGAAGGAGTTGATCGAGGCGCTGGCCGGCCTCGCGCCGCCGGCGTCCGGCAAGCCGACCATCTACCTGGCCGAGTGCAGCTATGACCGCAAGCAGGCGAGGGACCTGATCGAAGGCGAACTGAAGCGGCTCGGCTATCCCGTTCTCCCCGACAGGCAACTGCCGGGCGATGAAGCCGGATACGTCGCTGCGGTGGAGCAATTGCTGGCGCAGTGCGCGCTCTCGATTCATCTCGTCGGTGAAAATTACGGCATGGTGCCCGACGGGCCCACCGACAAGTCGATCGGTATGCTGCAGAACGAGCTCGCCGTTGCACGATGCAGGAGCGGTGGCCTGCAACGGCTGATCTGGCTGCCGAAGGAAACCCGCTCGGCGAAGCCGGAGCAACAGGCGTTCATCAATACGCTGCACCAGGACGCGCAGGCCCAGTTTGGCGCCGACCTCGTCGCCGGCGACATCGAGGAATTGCGGGCCGCGATCCACGCCACCCTGAAGAAGATCGAACAGCCGGAACCGGTTCAACCGCAACCGGATGCGGCAGCCGCGCCGGCCGCGGCCGCAAGCGGCGCAAGGCTGCTCTATTTGATCTGCGACGAGAAGGATCGGAAGGCCAGCGTTCCCCTGCGCAAATTGTTCAGACAGCAGGGATTTGAAGTTGCGCTGCCCGCCTTCGAGGGCGATGCCACCCAGGTTCGCAAGGCCAATCAGCAATTGCTGGCCAGTTGCGACGACATCATGCTGTTTTACGGTGCCGGCGACGAGCCATGGAAGCGGGCCATCGACGGCGAGCTGAAGAGGATGGCGGGCTATCGGGCGGGCAAGCAGATGCCGGCGGTCTACACGTGCCTCGCTGCACCCCGAACGGACGACAAGACGGACCTGATCGATCTCGAGGAGGACCCGGACCGATTGATCGATGGGCTGGATGGACTGACGGATGCGGTGCTGGCCAAATGCGTGCTGGCGCTGAAGGCCGGCGGAGCCGCGCCATGAACGATGCCGAGGTCAGCCCGTCCAACAATCCCTTTCCGGGCTTGCGGCCGTTCAGGGAGGACGAGGAGCACCTGTTCTTCGGCCGGGAGAACCAGGTCGACGCCATGGTCGACAAGCTTGCGGCCACGCGCTTTCTGGCCGTCGTTGGCACTTCGGGCAGCGGCAAATCCTCGCTCGTGAATTGCGGGCTGCGCCCGGCGCTCCGCCAAGGCCTGATGGCGTCCGCCGGTACTGCCTGGCGCATGGCCCAGTTCCGTCCCGGCAACGATCCGATCGGGGCGATGGCCCGAGCGCTGGCGCAGGCCGGCGTGCTGTTTCCCGAGCAGGCCGGGGCAGACATGACGCTGGCCGAAATCATCGAAACCACCCTGCGCATGAGCAAGCTCGGCCTGATCGACATATGCGAGCAGGCGGCGCTGGACGAGGGCGTCAACCTGCTGCTGGTGGTGGATCAATTCGAGGAACTGTTTCGTTACCGGCAGGTGGGCAATCCCGGCAATCGGGATGCCGAGAAAATGGCCGATGCCGCCGCCTTCGTGAATTTGCTGCTGGAGGTCAGGGAACGCACGGACCTGCGCATCTTCGTGGTGCTGACCATGCGTTCGGACTTTCTCGGCGACTGCACCCAGTTTCCCGGGCTGGCGGAGGCCATCAATGCCGGCCAGTACCTGGTGCCGCGAATGACCCGGGACGAGCGCCGCGCCGCCATCGAGGGCCCGATCCATGTCGGTGGCGCGGAGGTCGCGCCGGTGCTGCTGACACGGCTGGTCAACGATGTCGGCGACAATCCGGACCAATTGTCGATCCTGCAGCACGCCTTGAATCGCACCTGGGCGCGCTGGCAACGCGAAGGCGGCAAGGGGCCGCTGGAACTGTCGCATTATGAGGCCATCGGCACCATGACCGCTGCGCTCGACCGGCATGCGGAGAAGGCGTATGCCGAACTCGGCAGCGCGCGGCAGCAGGAGGTCTGCGAGCGGCTGTTCAAGGCGCTGACCGACAAGGCCACCGATCCCCGCGGGGTGCGACGCCCGACCACGCTGGGCTCGCTGTGCGCGCTGGCGGACGCGACGGCCGGCGAAGTCACCGACGTGATCGATGCGTTCCGCAAGCCGAGCCGTTCCTTCCTGATGCCGCCGGCCGGCGACGAACTCGGGCCGGACACGGTGATCGACATCTCGCACGAGAGCCTGATGCGGGTGTGGGAGCGGCTGATCAAATGGGCCGATGACGAAGCGCAGTCGGCGCGGGCCTACCGCCGTCTGGCCGAGGCAGCCGAACTGCACGCTGCCGGCAGTGTAAATCTCTGGCGCGATCCCGAACTGCAACTGGCGCTCGCCTGGCGCGACAGGACGCAACCGAACGAGACATGGGCATCGCGCTACCATTCCGGTTTCGCCGAGGCCATCGGGTTCCTGACCGCGAGCAGCGAGGCGCGCGACGCCGAGCGGGCGGAACGGGAAAGTCAACGCCAGCGCGAACGCGATGCCGAGCGCGAGAAGGTCGAGGCCCAGGCACGGAACGCGCGGCGCCTGTTCCGGGCGGCGATGGCCACCGGCGCGGTCGCCGTGGTCGCCATCATCGCAGGCGTGGTCGCCATCTATTATTTCGAGCAAGCGAACAAGGCATCCCTGAGCGCCAAGGAATATCTGTCGCGGGTGCAGATCACGGAATCGCGTTCGCTGGTCAAAACGGCGGAGCAATATCCGGAAGATCAGACCACGAAAATACTGCTCGGGCTCGAAGCCTTGCCGGATTCCAGGGAAGGAATCGATCGGCCCTTTTTTTTCGGCGCGCATAAGATCCTGGCCGACGGGGTCGATAATCTGCTCGAACTCGCCGTGATCGGGGGACGCAACGGCTCGGTCCGGGTGCTGGCGGTCACGCCGGACGGGCGCCACATCGTCACCGGCTCGGACGATCAAATGGTACGGATGTACGACGCCGGCAGCGGAGCTGAAATTCGTCAGTTCAAGGGGCACGCCGGCGGCGTTCTGGCCCTCGCGGTTACGTCGGACGGACGCCATATCGTGACCGGTTCGGACGACAATACGGCGCGGGTGTGGGACGCCAGCAACGGGGTCGAACTGCTGCAACTCAAGGTTCCCGGCGCGGTGCGAGGTGTGGCGGTCACGCCGGACGGGACCCGCATCATCACCGCTTCGGACGACAACATCGCACGGGTATGGGACGCCGGCAACGGAACCGAACTGCGTCAGTTCAGAGGGCACACCGAAAGCCTTCTGGCCGTGGCGGCGATGCCGGACGGACGCCGCATCGTCACAGGTTCTGACGACAAAACTGCGCGGGTATGGGACGTGAGCACCGGAGCCCAACTGCTTCAGATCGATGGTATTCGCGGCTTCCGAAGCGTGGCAGTCACACCGGACGGCTCCCGGATCATCACCGGTTCGGAAGACAATACTGCGCGGTTGTGGGACGCCAGCAGTGGAGCCGAACTGCGCCAGTTCACGGGTCACAAGAGCACGGTCACAGCTGTCACTGCCATGTTGGGCGGCGACCTCATCGTCACCGGATCGGAGGACAGCACTTCGCGGATATGGAACGCTGCCACTGGCGTCGAGCTGTTCAAGCTCGATGGACACACGCTTCCCGTCACGAGCCTCGCCGTCACGCCGGACAGCGCTCGCATCATCACCGCTTCGACGGACAACACCACGCGGGTATGGGACACCAGAGCCGGCACTGCCCTGCTCTGGCTCATGGGACACGACGAGCCAGTGCTGGCGGTGGCCGTCACATCGGACGGGTCCAATATCGTCACGGGGACGGCCGGCTCGACATCGTGGGTGTGGGATGCCCGTAGCGGAGCCAAACGGGGTGAATTCAACCAGCGCAGCGGCAAGGTTTTGACGGTGGCGGTGATGCCGGACCGGCGCCATATCGTCACGGGCTCGGACGACAGGACCGCCCGGGTATGGGATGCCCGCACCGGCGAAGAACAGCTTCAGCTCAAGGTTCCGCGCGCCGTGCGAAGCGTGGCCGTCACGCCCGACGGATCCCGCATCATCACTGGCTCGGACGACAACATCGCGCGGGTATGGGACGCCAGCAACGGAGCCGAGTTGCGCCAGTTCAAGAGACATGCGCGTCCGGTCCAGAGCGTGGCGGTTATGCCGGATGGCGCCAGCGTCGTCACCGGTTCGCTCGATGGTACGGCGCGGGTGTGGGACATCGTTACCGGTGACGAGGTGCTGCAGATCAAGACCAACCCAGGCTCCCTCTTCGCCGTAGCGGTCGCGCCGGACGGCGGCCGCATCGTGACCGCTTCGTCGGACCGCACCGCGCGGGTATGGGATGCCCGCACCGGCGCCGAATTACTCCGCCTCAGGGGTCACACCCGCGCGGTGCGGTCCGCGGCATTTGCTCCGGACGGAACCCGTATCGTCACCGGATCGGACGATGGCACCGTGCGAATATGGGACTCCGCCACCGGCGTCGAGATGCTGCAGAAAAGCCATACGAAACCGGTGCTGGGCGTGGCCGTCACGCCGGATGGCGCTCGCATCGTCACTGCGTCGCTTAACTCGGTTGCGATATGGGCGACGGCCCAACTGCGTCCGCCACCGCGGCCGATTGAATACAACAGTCAGCCGGCGCGTCAGGCCCTTGTCGACCAGGCCAAGGGCATGGTGCCACGCTGCCTTACGATCGAACAACGCAAGAATTCGCTGCTTGGCCCTCGTCCGCCGGGCTGGTGCATCGACTTGAATAAGTATCCCTACGATACTCCGTTCTGGAAGGCTTGGCGGGCCAAAGACACAAAGGCAGCCGTTGATGAGGAAACCTCCAGGATCTACGGCAATTACGCCGACGCTGCGCTGAAGGCAGGCGACTACCGCAGCGCGTTGGACGCGTCCGAACTGGGGATCGCATTCGATAAGTCGCAAACTTGGATTTACATGAACAAGGCGCATGCACTCATGTTCACGGACCATCCGGGGGATGCTACCAAGGAATATCTGGCCCATCGTGGCGCGATCCTCGAGCAGGGGCCATGGGAAAAGGTGGTTCCAGAAGATTTTCAACGGCTGCGCGAACAGGGCCGCGATCATCCGCTCATGGTCAAAATCGAAAAATTGCTCCAACCCGCACCTGCCGACGAGACGCCCAAGTGAGTCGACCGACGGCGACCTACCGCGCCCGGTCCTGCCCGACCGCGCACGGCACGCTCAAAAATCCGCGAAACCGCGCGCGGCCGCCGCGCAGCGGCGCGCCGGTCAGCGCGTAATCCGGAAACCGCGCCAGAAATTGCGAGATCGCGATCGCGCCTTCGAGGCGCGCCAGCGCCATGCCGGCGCATTGATGGGCGCCGGTGGCGAAGGCGAGATGGCGGTTCGGGGTGCGGCCGATGTCGAGGGTTTCGGGATCGGCGAACTGCGCGGGGTCGCGGTTGGCGGCGCCGATGCACAGCGTCACCGGCGTGCCGGCGGGCAAGCTTGACGCCGCCGAGCTCGACCGCTTCGGTGGTCATGCGGTTGCCGAGCTGGTTCGAGCTCTCGAATCGCAGGATTTCCTCGACCGCGGTTTTTATCAGATCGGGGTGTTCGATCAGCCGCTTCTTCTGCGCAGGGTTGCCCGACAGCGCCACCAGCCCGTTGCCGATCAGATTGGTGGTGGTCTCGTGGCCGGCGTTGAGCAGAAAAATGCAATTGTGCAGCAATTCCTTTTCCGTCAGCCGCTCGCCATTGTCTTCGCCCTGGATGAGGCGTGTCAGCACATCGCGTTCGGGATTGCCGGGTTTGGCACGCCGCCGCGCCACCAGGATTTCGAGATAGGCGAGAAATTCCTGCACCGCCTTGTTGCCGCGCGCAAAAACTTCCGCCGGGATCACCGGCTCCAGCGCGCCCAGGATCGCCAGCGACCAGTCGCGCAGCGGGCCGCGTTCGCCCTGGGGCACGTCGAGCAGATTGCCGATCACCTCGATCGGGATCGCGGCGGCAAAATCGTCGATCAGGTCGACCTTGCCCTGGAGTTTTTCCCGGGCAGCCAGCGTATCGAGCAGCCGGTTCACCAGCGCGATCAGATCCGGCTCCATCCCGGCGATGGCGCGCGGCGACAGCGCGCCCATGATCAGCCGCCGCACCCTGGTGTGCGCGGGGGGATCGTTGAAGACGAGGCTGGTGGTGTGGTGCTCGTAGAGCAGGGAATCGCCGTACTTCGGAAAAAACTCCTTCTTTTTGTCGGAGGAGAATTGCCTCGTGCTCTTGTAGGCGGTGACGAGGTCGTCATAGCGGGTCAGGAACCAGGAGCCGTTGCGCAGGCGCTTGACCGGCTCATGCTCCCGCAGTGCACGGTAGGTCGGATAGGGGTTTTGATAGAATTCCGGGGTCAGTTTCTCGATATCGAAACAGGCCGCCAGCTCTCGCGCATCCGCATTCATGCTGCCATACTCTTTGGTGCAGACCGATATGCCGATTTTGACCTTTCGCAAAATCGATTGGCCGCTACAGTCCCGCCCCGCAATACAGTCTCACCGACCGACTGGAAACCAAAATGCACGCCCGCGCCGACGCTGAAACCGCTCCCTCCTGGCCGGAGGAGATCTTTGCTGTGCTGCAGCGTTTCGATGTCCGCCAGGTGCCCTACGTGCCCGATGCCGGCCATTCGCAGCTGATCGAGCGCGTGCTGGGGTCGTCCACGATGCGCGCGGTGCCGCTGACGACGGAGGAGGAGGGCGTGGCGCTGTTGGCCGGCGCCTGGGCCGGCGGCCAGCGCGGCGTGCTGCTGATGCAGTCGAGCGGGGTCGGCAATTGCATCAACATGTTCTCGCTGACGCAAATCTTCCGGCTGCCGTTCCTCACGCTGGTGACGATGCGCGGCGAATGGGGCGAGTTCAATCCCTGGCAGGTGCCGATGGGATCGACCACGCAGGCCGTGTTCGAATTGTCGGGGATCAAGGTGTTGCGGGCCACGTCGCCGGATGAAGTCCGCGACGTGGTCGAAGCCGCCGCCGGCCAGGCCTACAATGCCTGCACGCCGACCGCAGTTCTCCTGTCGCAGCGCCTGATCGGCGCCAAGGTTTTCATCAAATGAGCAAAGCCAATCTTCTCGACCGCCGCAACGTCGTCGCCAGCCTGCTGGCCAACCGCAAGGGCGCCATCGCCGTCGGCGGCCTCGGCGCCTCGACCTACGACATCGCCGCGGCCGGCGACCATGACCGCAATCTTTACCTCTGGGGCGCCATGGGCGGCGCCGTGATGATTGGGCTCGGCATGGCGCTGGCGCAGCCCGAGCTGCCTGTCGTCGTGATCACCGGCGACGGCGAGATGCTGATGGGGATGGGGAGTCTTGCGACCGTCGGCCTGCAAAAGCCCAAAAACCTCAGCATCGTGGTGCTCGACAACGAGGTCTATGGGGAGACCGGGGGACAGGCGAGCCATACCGCGGCCACCGTCGATTTCGTCGGCGTCGCCAAGAGCTGCGGTATTCCGGACGCCCGCGTGCTCGCCACCATGGCCGAGATCGAGGCGTTTGCGACCGCCATGCAGGAGATGAGCGGGCCGCGCTTTGCCAACGTCAAGATCGACAGCGCCAATCTGGAGCGCGTGCTCTCCAGCCGCGACGGTCAATACACCGTGAACCGCATCCGCGGTTCGCTCGGGTTCCAGCCGATCTGACGGACGCCGCGCGGCGCCTGCCGCAGGCCTTTGCAAAATCGTGAAAACGAGCCCATGCAAAGGTAGCGGGCCCGGAACCGGCCTGACCAACAGGTCGCGTGCACCGCAGCAAATGGCTTGACTTTTTCGAAGGTGAGTGCTTACTCACAAGAATGAGCGCACCACTTCGCATGACCAGCGACCTGCGGCGGCAGCTGATTCTCAGCGCCGCCAAGCGCTGCTTTGCCCGCAACGGCTTTGCCGGCACCACGACCAAGAGCGTGGCGGCGGCGGCCTCGATTTCGGAAGGATTGCTGTTCAAGCATTTTCCGTCCAAGGCGGCGCTGTATGCGGAAATCCTCGCCGAGGAATGCGAGGCCGACCCCGATCTGGCGCATCTGCTCGGGCTGGAGCCCTCGACCGGAACCCTGGTCGAACTGGTGCGCGGCATGGTCCGGCATTTCATCGCCATCACCGACGACGAGCAGGAAGCGCAACGCCTGCGGCTGATGACATCAAGCCATCTCGACGACGGCGAATTCGCTCGCCTGCTCTACGGCAAGGTCGGCGACCTGATCGGGCCGATATTCGCGGCCTCGCTCGATCGCGCCGTGGCCGCGGGCGAGGCGTCCCGGATCGCAGGCGAGCCACTCAATCTGTTCTGGTTCGCGCATCACACCGTGCTGATGGTGGCGCTGGCACGGCTGCCGGCCGTCCCCTGTCTTTCCTACGGCCATACCGCCGATCTGGAACGGCAATTATGCGAATTCATCCTCCGCGGAATTGGACTTAACGAGGCCGCAATTGCTTCGCATCTGGACCGCGAACCGTCGCCGGCTCCGGAGCAATCGGCTGCTGCAGAAAGTGCATGACATGAACATCGTCAACGAATCCCATATCTCGGGCAAACCGATCGGGGACAAGCCGCACAAGCGCCCGGTGCGCATGGTGCGCTGGTTCATCATCGTCGGGCTGCTGCTGACGCTGGTCGTCGGGGGCTTCGTCTGGTTCAACTATTTCCGCGGCAAGATGATCGCGCAGTTCTTCGCCAACAACAAGCCGCCGCCGGTTGCGGTCAGCGTTGCGGAAGCGAAGTCCGAAGTGATTCCGAATCTGTTGACCGCGGTCGGCGATCTCGCCGCCGTGCATCAGGTCAATGTCACCTCCGACGTCAACGGACGCATCACCGAGATCCTGTTCACCGCGGGCGCCACCGTCACGGCGGGCACGCCGCTGGTGCAGCTGTTCGACGGCCCGGAGCAGGGCGATCTCGCCAGCTTCAAGGCGCAGGCGAACGGAGCGCAGCTGACGCTGGAGCGCGCCAAGACAGCTGGCCGCGCGCCAGTTCGGCCCGCAGGCGACGGTGGACACCGCGCAGACGATCTTGACCAGGCCCAGGCCGGCATCGCCAAGACCCAGGCGATCATCTCGCAAAAACTGGTGCGCGCGCCGTTCGACGGCGAGCTCGGCGTCCGCAAGGTCGAGGTCGGCCAGTTCCTCACCGCCGGCACCCAGATCGTGTCGCTGACCGATCTGTCGGTGCTGTTTGCGAACTTCACCGTGACCGAGAAGGACAGCGGCAATCTGAAAGTCGGCCAGACCGTTCGCATCGCGGTCGACGCCTATCCGGGCCGCAAGTTCGAAGGCAAGATCACCACCATCGAGCCGCAGATCGCCACCGACACCCGCAACATCCGCGTGCAGGCGACGATCGCCAATCCCGACAAGATCCTCAAGCCCGGCATGTTCGCGACCACCACCGTGGTGCTGCCGGAAAAGCCGGCGGTGGTCACCGTGCCTGAAACGGCGGTCGACTACACGCTGTATGGCGATTCCGTCTACGTGGTGACCGAGAAGAAGGAGGACGACGGCAAGACCAGCCTCAGCGCGGTGCGCACCTTCGTGCAGACCGGCAACCGGATCGACGGACGGGCGGAGATCATCAAGGGCCTGAAGGCCGGAGACCGCGTCGTCGCGGTCGGCCAGCTCAAGCTGCAGTCGGGCGCGGCCGTCACCATCTCCCCCGATCCCGCGCCGCCGATTCCCGGCGCAGCCGCCGCGCTACTGACAAGCGAGACCTTCGCAATGAGCTTAACCGATATCTTCATCAAGCGGCCGGTCCTGTCGGTCGTCGTCAGCCTGCTGATCCTGCTGATCGGTTTTCGGGCGGCGACCAGCCTGCCGATCCGCCAGTATCCGAAGCTGTCGAATACGGTGGTCACCGTCACCACCGCCTATCCCGGCGCGTCGGCGGCGCTGATTTCGGGTTTCATCACCACCCCGATCGAGCAGGCGGTCGCCTCCGCCGAGGGCATCGACTACATCACCTCGACCTCGGTGCAGGGCGTCAGCACCATCCAGATCTACATCAAGCTGAACTTCGACCCGAACCAGGCGCTCACCGAGGTGCTCGCCAAGGTGAACTCGGTCAAATATCTGATCCCGAGGGAATCCAACGATCCGATCGTCACCAAGTCCACCGGACAAACCACGGCCGTGATGTATCTCGGGTTTTCCAGCGACGAGCTGTCGGGATCGGCGATCTCGGACTATCTCACGCGAGTCGTTCAGCCCGTGCTGTCGACGGTGGACGGCGTGGCTTCTGCCGACATTCTCGGCGGCCAGACCTTCGCCATGCGCATCTGGCTCGATCCGGTGAAAATGGCCGGGCGCAACATCTCGGCCAATGAAGTGCAGGCGGCGATCGCCGCCAACAACTTCCAGGCTGCGGCCGGTCAATCCAAGGGCTACCTGATCGTCTCGAACGTCCAGACCAACACCGACCTGCGCGATGTCAACCAGTTCAAGCGCATGATCGTCAAGGCCAAGGACGGCGGCTTCGTCCGCATGGAGGACATCGCAACCGTCGAACTTGCCGCGCAAAGTTCGGATGCGAGCGTCGCCTTCAACGGCGAGCGCGCGATCTTCATCGGCGTGCAGGCGACCCCGCAAGGCAACCCGCTGACGCTGGTCAGGGGCGTGCGCGCGCTGTTCCCCGAACTCGAGCGCAACCTGCCGCCCTCGATGAAGATGAAGGTGGCCTACGATTCCACGAAGTTCATCCAGTCGTCGATCGACGAGGTGAGGGATACGCTGATCGAGGCCGTGCTGATCGTCGTCGCCGTGATCTTCCTGTTCCTGGCGTCGTTCCGTTCGGTCATCATTCCCGTCGTCACCATCCCGCTGTCGCTGATCGGCGTCTGCTCGCTGATGCTGATCATGGGTTTCAGCTTCAATTTGCTGACATTGCTCGCGATGGTGCTCGCGATCGGACTTGTGGTCGACGACGCCATCGTGGTGGTGGAGAACATCCATCGCCATCTGGAAGAAGGCAAGACGCCGGTGCAGGCCTCGCTGCAGGGCGCCCGCGAAATCGTCGGTCCCGTGATCTCGATGACGATCACGCTCGCCGCGGTGTATGCGCCGATCGGATTCCTCGGCGGCCTCACCGGCTCGCTGTTCCGCGAATTCGCCTTCACGCTGGCGGGCGCGGTGATCGTGTCCGGCGTGATCGCGCTGACGCTGTCGCCGATGATGTGCTCGGTATTGCTGAAGAGCGCCGAAGAGGGCCGTTTCGCCAAAATCGTCAACCGCGTGTTCGGCGCCATGACGCGCTGGTACGGCCGCAAGCTCGACCGTTCGCTCGACTATCGCCCGATCACCGGCCTGTTCGCGCTGACGATCCTCGGGCTGGTCGGCTTCCTCTACATGAACACCTCCAAGGAGCTGGCGCCGGAGGAAGACCAGGGCATCGTGTTCTCGGTGCTCAAGGCGCCGAAATACGCCAATATCGACTACCTCAATTTCTACGGCGAAAAGCTCGACAAGGTGTTCCAGGGCTTCCCGGAAACCGATCTTCGCTTTGCGCTGAACGGCATCAACGGCGCGCAGAACGGCATTGCCGGCATGCTGCTGAAACCATGGGATGAGCGCGAGCGCTCCTCGCTCAAGCTGAAGCCGCTGGTGCAGGACGAGCTTTCCAAGATCGAGGGCGTTCAGGCATTTGCCTTCAACCTGCCGCCGCTGCCGGGCGGACCGGGCGGCCTGCCGATCCAGATGGTGATCAATTCGACCGCGGGCTTCCAGGCCGTCTATGAGCAGATGGCGAAGCTGAAGGATGCTGCTCGCAAGAGTGGCCTGTTCATCGTCTCCGACAGCGATCTCGACTTCAACCAGCCGGTGGTGCGGGTAAAGATCGACCGCTCCAAGGCAAGCGACCTCGGCATCAACATGCAGCAGGTCGGCGGCACGCTGGCGACGCTGCTCGGCGGCAATTACGTCAACCGCTTCAACCTCGAAGGGCGATCCTATCAGGTGATCCCGCAGGTGCCGCGTGGCTGCGCCTGTCGCCGGAAGCGCTCGGCGGCTACTACGTGCAGACCTCTACCGGGGGGCAGGTGCCGCTGTCGACCATCGTGTCGATCGAGACCGCTACCGATCCCAACGCGCTGACCCATTACAACCAGCTCAACTCCTCGACCTTCCAGGCGGTGCCGATGCCGGGCGTGACGGTCGGCAAGGCGGTCGACTTCCTCCAGGGCGAGGCGAAGAAGCTGCCGGCCGGCTTCAGCCACGACTTTCTGGCCGACTCCCGCCAATATGTGCAGGAAGGCAACCAGCTCGCGATCACCTTCGGCTTCGCGCTGATCATCATCTTCCTGGTGCTGGCGGCGCAGTTCGAGAGCCTGCGCGATCCCCTGGTGATCATGATCTGCGTGCCGATGGCGATCGTCGGCGCGCTGATCCCGCTGTTCTTCGGCGTGGCGACGATGAACATCTATACCCAGGTCGGATTGCTGACGCTGGTCGGACTGATCACCAAGCACGGCATCCTGATGGTGGAGTTCGCCAACGAGCTGCAGCTCAAGGAAGGCCTCGACAAGCGCTCGGCGATCGAAATGGCGGCCCGCATCCGGCTGCGGCCGATCCTGATGACGACGGCGGCGATGGTGACCGGCCTCATTCCGCTGCTGACCGCCACCGGCGCGGGCGCGGCGAGCCGCTTCTCGATCGGTCTCGTGGTGGTCGCGGGCATGTCGATCGGCACGCTGTTCACGCTGTTCGTGCTGCCGGCGGTCTATGTGGTGCTCGCCACCGACCACCGCGCCAAGGCCGATTCGCGAGCGCACCAGGGAGATCGCCGATTTCGATCTCGGCCCGAAGGCGCTGAAGGCGACCTGAGCGACTCGGCGGCGGCGGCGCTCGGCAGCCGCCGTCTCGCGTATGCAGGCGTAGCCGGATTATCCCGCACTGCGGCAAGAGACAAGTCCAGCTTGTTCTTGCTAGCCTTGCCGGGATGAGCATTTCCCTGCATCCCGACACGCCCGAGGGCCGGACGCTGACGGCGGCCGCCCGCGGCTGGCGCCGCGCCGGCGGCGGGCCCGTCGGGGACAAAGATCCGCAGCCGGCTGTTCACCAAATACGTCGCGCTGTTCGTCGCGGTGGTCGGCGTCGCGCTGCTGTCCAACGGGATTTTCGAGGTTTTCTTCTATTATCGCGAGCACAAGGCGGCCCTGATCCGGATTCAGCACGAGCAGGCCGAGGCGGCGGCGGCCAAGATCAGCCAGTTCATCAAGGAAATCGAAAGCCAGCTCGGCTGGACCACCCAGTTGCCGTGGTCGGCGGCTCGCTCGAGAATCGCCGGTTCGACGCGCTGCGGCTGCTGCGGCAGGTGCCGGCCATCACCGAACTGGCGCAGGTCGATTCCACCGGCAAGGAGCGCCTGCGGGTCTCGCGGCTCGCCATGGACGTGGTCGAACAGCGGGCTCGACCTCTCCAAGAGAATCCGAAAGTTCACCGAGGCCGGTCGCGCCAGCAAGGTCTATTACGGGCCGGTCTATTTCCGCCGGGAGTCCGAGCCCTATATGACGCTGGCGCTGGCCGGCACCCGCAAGGACGCCGGCGTCAGCATCGCCGAGGTCAATCTCAAGCTGATCTGGGACGTGGTGTCGCAGATCAAGGTCGGCGAACGCGGCCACGCCTATGTCGTCGGCGCGCAGGGCCGCCTGATCGCGCACCCCGACATCAGCCTGGTGCTGCGCAACACCGACATGTCGAAGCTGACGCAGGTGCAGGCCGCGCTGGCGGTGCAGAAGGCGCTGGCAGAGCAGCGGCGCTGGCGGCGCAGGCTGTGCCGGTGGCGGCCGGCACCGCGGCTGGAATCGCCAAGCCGATTCCTGCAGACCGCTGAACATCCAGGGCCAGGAGGTGCTGACGGCGTCCGCGCCGATCTGCGCCGCTGGCTGGACCATGTTCGTCGAGCTGCCGGTGCAGGAAGCCTATGCCTCGCTGTATGCGGCGCTGCAACGGCTGGCGCATCGTGCTGCTCGCCGCGCTCGATCTTCGCCGTGCTCGCCGGAATGTTCCTCGCCCGACGCATGGTCGGCCCGATCCAGGCCTTGCGCGCCGGCGCCGAGCGCATCGGCGGCGGCGATTTCGCCCAGCGCATCTCGATCAAGACCGGCGACGAGCTGGAAGGCCTCGCCAACCAGTTCAACGACATGGGCGCGCGGCTGCAGGAATCCTATGCCGACCTGGAGAACAAGGTCGAGCAGCGCACGGCTGAACTGAGCGAATCGCTGCAGCAGCAGACCGCGACGTCGGAAGTTCTCGAGGTCATCAGTTCGTCGGCGGGCGAACTGGAGCCGGTGTTTCAGACAAGATGCTCGAGAATGCGACGCGGATCTGCGGCGCCAGATTTCGGCACCATGACTCTCTATGAGGACGGCGGCTTCCGTACGGTCGCGCTGTACAACGCGCCGCAAGCCTATGCGGCGACCCAGTTGCACAAGCTGATCCGATCCGCATCCGCGAGAGCGGCCTCGGCACCATCGAGCGGACCCATCAAGTGGTCCAGATCGAGGACATCAGGACCGAGCAGCCCTATCATCGACGGTCAATCCAAACGTCGTTGCGCTGGCCGACCTTGCCGGCGCGCGCACGCTGGTCGTCGTGCCGATGCTCAAGGAAAACGAATTGATCGGCGCCATCACGATCTTCCGCCAGGAGGTCAAGCCGTTCACCGACAAGCAGACCGAACTGGTCGCCAACTTCGCCAACCAGGCGGTGATCGCGATCGAGAATGCGCGGCTGTTCAAGGAGTTGCGGCAGCGCACCAACGACTGTCGCTCTCGCTCGACGACTTGCGCACCGCGCAGGACCGGCTGGTGCAGACCGAAAAACTCGCCTCGCTCGGCCAGCTCACCGCCGGCATCGCCCACGAGATCAAGAATCCGCTCAATTTCGTCAATAATTTCTCGGCGCTGTCGGCCGAACTGATCGACGAACTGAACGACGTGCTGAAGCCCGCAGCGCTCGACGACAAGACCCGCGAGGAGATCGACGAGCTCACGCACATGCTGAAGGGCAATCTCGAAAAGGTGGTGCAGCACGGCAAGCGCGCCGATTCGATCGTCAAGAACATGCTGCTGCATTCGCGCGAGGGATCGGGCGAGCATCGGCCGGCCGACATCAACGCCATCGTCGAGGAAAGCCTCAATCTCGCCTATCACGGCGCGCGCGCGGAAAAATCCGGCTTCAACATCACGCTGAAGCGCGACCTCGATCCGGCCGCCGGCATGATCGACCTGTTACCCGCAGGAAATCACCCGGGTGTTCCTCAACCTGATTTCCAACGGGTTTTATGCCGCGACCAAGCGCAAGGAAAGGCGGCGACGAGGGTTTCGAGCCTGTCCTGAGCGCGACCACGAAGAACCTCGGCAACAGCGTGGAAATCCGGATCCGCGACAACGGCACCGGCATCCCGAAGGAAGTGAAGGAGAAGATGTTCAATCCGTTCTTCACCACCAAGCCGGCCGGCGAAGGCACCGGGCTCGGCCTTTCGATGAGCCACGACATCGTGGTGAAACAACATGGCGGCAAGATCGACGTCGATACCGAGCCCGGCGTATTTACCGAATTCATCATTACGCTGCCGCGCAGTGCAGCGGCACATGGCATTACGCCTGGCAATACTGGAGGCGCCAATTGAGCGTTTACATTCTCGTCGTCGATGACGAGCCCGACGTCGAAGCCCTGTTCCGCCAGCAATTCCGGCGCGACTTGCAAGTCCGGGCGCTTCACCGATGGAATTCGCCCCGTCGGCGCCGGCGGCGCTGGAGCGCGCCGCGGAGGTCTGCGCGATCCGTCGCTGATCCTGATCCTGTCCGACATCAACATGCCCGGCATGAGCGGGCTGGAAATGCTGCCGAAAGTGCGCGCCGAGCGGCCCGACGTTCCCGTCATCATGATCACCGCCTATGGCGATGCCGAAACCCGCACGCAAGGCGATCGAGCGCGGCGCGGTGGGGCTGCTGACCAAGCCGATCGATTTCGCGCTGCTGCGCCATGAAATCGATACAAGGCTCGGGCAAGCCGCATGACCGCCACCATCCTCGTCGTCGACGACGAGCCCGATCTCGAGGCTCTGGTGCTGCAGAAATTCCGCCGGCAGATCCGCGACGGCGCGGTGGCGTTCGTGTTCGCCCATGACGGCATCGAGGCGCTGCAGTCGATCGAGACCATCCGCATGTCGACATGGTGGTGTCCGACATCAACATGCCGCGGATGGACGGGCTGTCGCTGCTGGCGAAGCTGCAGGAGGCCGACGACAAGAAATCGACCATCATCGTCTCGGCCTATGGCGACATGAGCAATATCCGCACCGCGATGAACCGCGGCGCGTTCGACTTCCTGACCAAGCCGATCGATTTCGGCGATCTCGAAATGACCATCGACAAGACCATCCGGCATGTCGAGATGATGCGCGACGCGCGCCGCCGCCAGGCCGAGGCCGAGCGCGCGCATGCCTCGCTGTCGCGCTATTTCTCGCCGCAGATCGCGAGCCGGCTTGCCGCCGACGGCGACAGCAACGGCATGGAGGTGCATCGCCGCGAGGTCGCGCGTCATCTTCACCGACATCACCGGCTTTACCACGCTGGTGGAAACCGCCGCCCCCGATGTGCTCAGCGCGCTGCTCAACGAGTATGTGGGCGGCATGACCGACGTCGTGTTCGCGCATGAAGGCACGGTGGCGAAGATCATCGGCGATGCGATCCAGATTCTGTTCAACGCGCCGGGCGACCAGCCGGACTATGCCACGCGCGCGGTCGCCTGCGCCCATGACCTCGATGCGTGGGCGCAAGGAGTTTCGCGAGCGCTGGAAGGCAACAGGGCGTGAATTTCGGCGCCACCCGCATCGGCGTGCATGCCGGACCCGCGCTGGTCGGCAATTTCGGCGGCAGCCGCTTCTTCGACTACACCGCCTATGGCGACACCATCAACACCGCGGCGCGGCTCGAAGGCCGCCAACAAGTTCCTGGGCACGCGCATCTGCGTCAGCGCCGCCGTCGCCGAGGCCGCCGGAGATTTCAGGGGCCGGCCGGTCGGCGATCTCGTGCTGCGCGGGCGCAGCGAACCGCTGCGCGCCTACGAGCCGCTGCAGGCTGCGGCAGTTCGAGGAGCCGACGACGACACAATACTCGCGAGGCTTTTGCCAAACTCGAAGCCGGCGATGCCGCGGCGATGCCGGCCTTCGCGGCGCTGGTCGGCCAGCATGCCGACGATGCGCTGGCCGGCTTCCATCTGCGAGCGGCTGCTCAACGGCGCCAAGGGCGTGCGCATGCAGCTGGAATGACAGACTTCAAGGGAGCAAGCATGACGAGCGATTTTCCAGCCGGCAATTACCGGCTTCATCCCGGCCGTGTTTCAGTATTCCGGCGGCGTCGCCGCCGATCCCGGCTATGAAATCGAGCGGGTGCGCTTCGACAAGATGCCGCCGCTGGCCGAAGGCTTTGCGCTGATCAAGAAATACATCGAGGCGGCGGGACGGCCGCTGACCTCGTTCTGCGCCTGCGAGCTGCGTTCGCCGGCGGCGTTCACCGATGAGGGGTTTCGGAATTTCAACCTGCACTATGTCAAGACGCTCGAGCGAATGGGGCATCTACGACGGCAAGACCAACCCGGTGGCGCGCAGCAATGTCTGCCCCGAGATCGACCCGCCGGCCGAGCCGTCGTTCTACGCCTTCTCGTTCACGCGACCGAGCCGGAACACCACGCCGAGTTTCGTCATCGCGGGCAGCGGCGAATTGCTCGACGGCGGCGCGACCTATGCCGAGCGCACCGTGCGTTACCGCGATCTCAGTCCCGATGGTCATGAAGGAAAAGATCCGCTACGTGGTCGCGGCCATGGAACGCCGCATGGGCGAGTTCGGCTTCGGCTGGAAGGATGCGACGGCGGCGCAGACCTACACCGTGCATGACTTCCATGCCGTTTTTGCCGAAGAACTGGTTCGCCGCGGCGCCGCGCGATCGGGACTGACCTGGCATTTTGCCAGGCCGCCGGTGATCGATCTGGAATACGAGATGGATTGCCGAAGGGTGATGCGGGAGATCGGTGATTTAGCTTAGACGGGTTTTCGTAACCACAGTGCATCAACGACGACGGTGAGCTCCCTCTCCCCTTGTGGGAGAGGGTTGGGGTGAGGGGTTACGGTCTATCGATTGAGCTTAACCCCTCACCCGGATCGCATCTATCGATGCGATCCGAGTTCTCCCACAAGGGGAGAGGTAAAGAAAAGAGCGCTTCGCCGTCATCTCTCCCTCGGATCCAGCGCATCTCGCAAGCCGTCGCCGACCAGGTTGAATGACAGCACCACGAGAAAGATCGCCAGTCCCGGCCACAGCGCCATCCATGGCGCGTTGGTGAGGAAGCGTTGCGCGGAATTCAGCATGCTGCCCCAGGACGGCGCCGGCGGCTGCTGCCCGAGCCCCAGGAACGAAAGGGCGGCCTCGGCGATGATCGCGGCGGCGATCGACAGGGTCGCCTGCACCAGCAGCGCCGGCATGATGTTCGGCAGGATATGGAACAGCGCGATGCGCCAGCGCGGATTGCCCATGGCGCGGGCCGCCTCGACATAGTCCTCGACCTTGACCGCCATCACCTGACCTCGCGTGAGCCGCACGAAGATCGGCGTTGCCGAAATGCCGATCGCGATCATGGCATTGCCGAGGCTCGGGCCCAGAAATGCCGCCAGCGCGATGGCGAGGATCAGGAACGGGCAGGCCAGCATGGCGTCGGTGATCCGGCTGATCAGGCCGTCGATGAAACCGCCGCGGTAGCCCGACAACAGGCCAAAGGGAACGCCGATCGCCAGCGCAATCCCGACCGAGATCGCGCCGGCCACCATCGAGGCCCGCGCGCCATAGATCACGCGGGCAAAAATATCGCGGCCGAGATCGTCGGTGCCGAACCAGTGCTGGGCCGACGGTGGCTTCCGCACCAGCGTCCAGCTGGTCGCAATGGGATCATAAGGTACGATCCACGGTGCAAACAGCGCGAGTACGATGAATATGGCGATCACGGCCAGACCGGCCACCGCGCCCTTGCGCCGGATCAGCCGGCGCAGCGCCCGTCGCGCCGGGCTTTCCAGCTCATCGGCGGCGGCGATGGGAACCGGGCCAACCACTGCGTCGGTCATGCCCTATGTCCTCAAGCGTGGATTGACGAGGACATAGGCGATGTCGGCGATCAGGTTCAGCGTGATGTAGATCGTTGCCGTCACCAGCACGACGCCCTGCACCACGGCGTAGTCGCGGTTGAACACGGCGTCGACGATCAGTTTTCCAAAACCGGGAATCGAAAAGATCTGCTCGGTCAGCACCGCGCCCGACAGCAGCGTGCCGAGTTCGAGCGCGCCGAGCGTGATGATCGGCGTCAGCGCGTTGCGCATGGCGTGCTTGAGAATCACCGAGCGCTCGGACAGGCCCTTGGCGCGGGCGGTGCGGACGTAATCGCTTTCCAGCACCTGCAGCATCGCGCTTCTGGTATGCCGCATCAGGATCGCGGCGATGGCGTTGCCGAGCACGAAGGCCGGCATGATGGTGGAAGCGAGACTGGCGCGCCAGTTTTCCGACGGCGGCACATAGCCCGAGGCCGGCAGCCAGCCGAGCTCGATCGAGAACAGGAAGATCAGCATGATGCCGAGCCAGAAATTCGGCGTCGAGATGCCCCACAGCGCGAACAGGTTGGCGCCGAAATCCCAGGCCGTGCCCTTCTTCACCGCCGACACGATCCCCGCGGGAATTCCGATCAGAAAGGCGATCACGATCGCCATCGACGCCAGCTGCATCGTTACGGGCAGCTTTTGCTGGATCAGGCTGAGCACCGGCACTTTTATGCGCAGGGACTCGCCGAAGTCGCCGGACAGCACGCCCTTGACCCAGTAGAAATACTGCACCGGCACCGGCTGATCGAGCCGGTATTGCGCGCGGATCTGCGCGATCACGCCGGGGTCGCGCTCCTCGCCGGCCATGACAAGCGCGGGATCGCCGGGCAGCAATTGCTGCAGCGAAAAGATCAGGATCGACACGAAGAACAGCGTCGGGATCAGCTGCAGGATGCGCTTGCCGAGGAAGTTCAGCATGGCGACTCTCGTGTCCCGGGCGCACTGCGGCACGAAGTGCCGCTGTGCAGAACCGGATCCCATACCGCACCAGGTCCCGGTTCTGCGGTGCAGCGTAAGAACGCTGCACCGCGCCCGGGACACGAGAGGCTGGCTGACTTGATCAAGCTCACTTCAGCTTCAGCCCGATCACCCGCACCAGGCCGTCCGGCATCTGCCTGTAGCCTTCGAGCTTTGTGGTATGCGCGATCAACAGCTTGCGGTGATAGAGATAGATCAGCGGCGCGTCGTTGAGCACGATCTTTGTCAGCTTCTCGTAGATCGCCTTGCGCTGCGCTGGATCGGTGATCAGGCGCGCATCATCCATCAACTTGTCGGCTTCCGGATTCGAGTAGCCGCCGTCGTTCGACGGCGCGCTGCTGCGCATGAAGATGTAGGAATTGCCGTCGGGATCGATCCGTCCGCTCCAGCCGATCAGGAAGGCCTGGAATTCGCCGGCCTGGGCCTGCTTGAAGGAGGTGGCGAATTCGATCAGACGGATTTTCAGGTCAAAGCCGGCTTCGGCCGCCATCGACTGGATCACCTGCGCCACCGCCTCGTTCTCGGCGCCCTTGGTCACCATCATGTCGACGGTGACGGGTAGGGTGGCGCCGGATTCCTTCAGCAGCGCTTTGGCCCTGGCGATATCGCGCTTCGGCACCGGAAATGCCTTCTGGTAATATGGATGCTCCGGGCTGACCCACTGGTTGCCGGGAACGAACTCGCCGTTGAACACCACTTGCGTGAGCGCTTCGCGGTCAACCGACAGTGAGAGTGCCTGGCGCACCTTTTCCGACTGGCTGAGCGCGCCCTTGTTCTTGTCCTTGTTGACGTTGAGGGTGAGGCCGAAATAGCCGAGCTCCAGCGCGGTCGACAGTTTTATCCGCGAGTTGGCGCGGACGTCCTTGATGTCGGTTGCCAGCACCCGTTCGATGAGGTCGAGCGCGCCGGACTTCAAATTGGCGAGCCGTACCGTGGCGTCGACGATCGGCAGAAACATCACGCGGTCGATCTGGACGTTGCCCTTGTTCCAGTAATCGGCGAATTTTTCGAACACGATGCGGTCCTGCTGCACGCGCTCGACGAATTTGTAGGCGCCGGCGCAGACCGGCTTCAGGCCGAACTTGTCGCCGGCCTCTTGGGCGGCCTTCGGCGACACCATCATCCCGGCGCGGTCGGTGAGCTGCGCGATCAGCGGCGAGAACGGCGTCTTCAGCACCAGCTTGATGGTCAGGGGATCGACGACATCGACGCGATCGACGGTGGCCAGTTCCGGCTTGCGGAACGAGCCCTGCATGGTGATGTGGCGTTCCAGCGAATATTTTGCCGCCTCGGCGTCGAACGCCTCGCCGTCGTGAAACTTGACGCCGGGCCGCAGCTTGATGGTCATTTCCTTGCCGTCGGCGGAGGTCTCGTGCGACAGCGCCAGCTGCGGCACGATGTTGAGCTTGTCATCGATGTCGAACAATTTGTCGCAGAAGGAAGCGAACACGATCCGCCCGACATAGGTGCGC
Source organism: uncultured Alphaproteobacteria bacterium (assembly GCA_963706975.1). Taxonomy (GTDB): domain Bacteria; phylum Pseudomonadota; class Alphaproteobacteria; order Rhizobiales; family Xanthobacteraceae; genus Bradyrhizobium. The sequence continues at coordinate 112,825 of CAVPOL010000006.1, read as the reverse complement.
CCCATCGTGGGATCGAGGATATCGGGGTCCTCGGCGAGGCCGATGCGCAGGGTGGACTGGGCATGGGCGACAGTTTCGAGCGAAAGCAGGACTGCCGCCGCAAGTACCGCCAAACGCAGGATTTTCATCGCAACTATCTCCATCTCATGAATTCAGGTGGCTGCCGGCGGGCTCGCCCCGACTATACCAACCCCGTTGCCGCTTGCTACTTCCGTGCCACCACTGAAGGCGGCGACCAATTTTTCCAGCGCCGGCGAGAACCCGCCATCGGAGGGGACGATGGCATCCGGCGGCGGCAGCTCCGCCATGCGGTGACAGGCCGTGGCGTGGCCGGTTGCATCGGCCAGTAGCGAGGGCACTTCGGCGCGGCAGCGCTCGACCACATAGGGGCAGCGGGTATGGAAACGGCAGCCCGCGGGCGGATAGAGCGCGCTCGGCATCTCTCCCTGCAGCAGGATGCGGCCGCGTTTGGCGCGCGGTTTTGGCACCGGGATCGCCGACAACAGCGCGCGGCTATAGGGGTGGCGCGGGGAGGCGAACAGCGCCTGTGCGTCCGCGGTTTCGACGATGACACCGAGATTCATCACGGCGACCCGGTCGGCGATGTGTTTTACGACCGCGAGATCGTGACTGACAAAAATATAGGCAAGGCCGAGCCGGTCCTGCAGGTCGCGCAGCAGGTTCAGGATTTGCGAGCGGATCGAGACGTCCAGCGCCGAGACCGGCTCGTCGCAGATGATCAGCTTTGGCTCGACCGCCAGCGCCCGGGCAATGGCGATGCGCTGACGCTGCCCGCCGGAAAATTCATGCGGGTAGCGGCGGGCGAAGCGCGGCTCGAGGCCGACCAGGCGCAACAATTCCTCGACGCGTTCGCGGCGGCCGGCTGACGGGACGAGGTCATGCAGCGCCAGCGGCTCCGTCAGGATCTGGCTCACGGTCATGCGCGGATTGAGCGACGCATAGGGGTCCTGAAAGATGATCTGCGCATCCCTTCGAAAACTGCGCAGCGCGTGGGCGTCCAGCGCGAGCAGGTCGCGGCCCTCGAACCTGATAGTGCCGGCATCGGGCTCGATCAGCCGCAGCACCAGCCGGCTGACGGTGGATTTGCCGCAGCCGGATTTGCCGACCAGCGCCAGCGTCTTGCCGGCCTCGACGCGAAAACTGACGCCGTCGACCGCCTTGATATGGGCGGTCGGACGGCCGAGCAGCGACCGATCGGCGACGAAGTGTTTTTTGAGGCCGTCGACTTCGAGCAGGGCGGTCATCACACCAGCCCCTCCAGCGGCGTGCGAATGCAGCGCGACCAGCGCGAGGGGCTGACGGCACGCATCGGCGGCGGCGCCGCCACGCAGGCGTCGATCACAAATGGGCAGCGCGCCGCAAAACGGCAGCCGGGCGGCGGGTTGGCCATGTTCGGCACCAAGCCCTCGATGGTGGCGAGATGCGAGGTGCGGCGGTCGAGCCGCGGGATCGAGCCGAGCAGGCCGACGGTGTAGGGATGCTGCGGGTTTTCGAACAATTCATCGACCGGCGCGCGCTCGACGATCTCGCCGGCATACATGACAGCGACTTCGTCGCAGACCTCTGCGACTACGCCGAGATCGTGGGTGATGAGAATGATCGCAGCCCCACTCGCCGCCTTCAGCTCGCGCATGAGGTCAAGAATTTGCGCCTGCAGGGTGACGTCGAGTGCGGTGGTAGGCTCGTCGGCGATCAGGAGGCGGGGATCGCAGGCCAGCGCCATCGCGATCATGACGCGCTGGCGCATGCCGCCGGACAGCTTGTGCGGATATTCGTCGATCCGCCGCTCCGGCGAGGGGATGTGAACCCGCCGCAAGAGCTCGATGGCGCGGTCCCGGGCGGCGCGCTGGCTTCCGCCGCGATGGTGCAAAATGGTCTCGACGATCTGGTCGCCGACCGTGAAACTCGGGTTGAGCGAGGTCATCGGTTCCTGAAAGATCATCGCCAGCCGATTGCCGCGCAGGTCGCGCAGGGTTTCGTCGGGCACGTCGAGCAGATCAAAACCGTCGAACCGGATCGAGCCCGAAACTTCGGCCGAATGCTTCGACAGCAGGCCCATGATGGCGAGCGAGGTGACGCTCTTGCCGCAGCCGGATTCGCCGACCAGACCAAGGGTTGCGCCATTGGCGAGGGCAAGATCGACGCTGTCGACCGCATGCGTGATGCGGCCGCCGTCGCCATGGAACGTGACCCTCAGATCCCTGATTTCGATCAGCGGAGCATCGGTCATTTCTGCGCCGCAATCCCGGCTTCGACGCCGGCGTCGATGGTGGCGCGGTCGGTCACCCCGGCCGGATTTTTCCGCGTGGGAAGGAATTGCCGGAAAGTGCACCCAGCGCTCGCGGCTGACCGCCTCGAGCCGCTCGAGCTCGGCGAGGGGATCGGCGTGGTCGTCGACGCGCAGATCGAGCGCGGACCATTCTTCCTCGCCGTGGATCAGGAGGGCCGCCGATTGCTTGCCGCGCTTGTCGCCGCCGGCGGCCTCGCCCGCGCGCATCGCCGCGATCAGGCGCCGCGCGAACGGCAGTCTTGCGCTGTCGCTGTAGGCCCGGGCGGTTTCGTCCAGCACGCTGCTGCCTGCCAGCATGTTGCCCGCGATCGAAAAGCCGTTGCCCTCGAGATGTCCGCACCAGTCGACGCATTCGCTGCCGGTATGCGAAGCGATACGGCCGGAGGCGTCCATGATGTGCAGCTGCCGGGTTTCGCGGCCGTCGTCGGCTGATATCAGCGTATCGACGATTTCGCGGGGGCTGCGGCCCTCGCGCAGCAATTTGACGCCGTCGATGCCGTAGTAGGGATTAACCAGCGCCTGGGTGGCGATGCCGCCGATCCCGGCTGCGATATGCGGCACCCGGGCGCCGACCGCGAAAAAACGCGTTGCGACTGCGATGCCGATCTGGCCGGTGGCATTGTCGCGGGCGATGATCGACCAGGTCATCTGGTTAGCGTCCGGCCGCGTAGCCCTGCATGCCCCTTGGATTGGCGGCGGCGCGGCGGCGGCGGCCGACCTTTGACGCCGCCGTCAGGCGGCCCTCCGACCAGTCGGGACCGGTCTCGACGATATGGCCGCGATTTTTCAGCGTATCCACGGTAGCCTTCGGCACGCGGTTTTCCACAACGAGCACGCCGGGGCGCGCGGTGCGCGGCCAGAACGAAATCGGGAAATGTTCGGAATGCCAGGCCGGGGCGTCGATGGCTTCCTGCAGGTTCATGTTGGCGTGGACATGCCGCAGGAAGAACTGCGTGGTCCACTGGTCCTGCTGGTCGCCGCCGGGCGAACCCCAGGCCATGTAGGGCTCGCCGTCGCGCAGGCACATGGTGGGCGAGAGCGTGGTGCGCGGGCGTTTGCCGGGCGCCAATGCAGCGGGATGGTTCTCTTCCAGCCAGAACATCTGGGCGCGGCTGCCGAGGCAGAAGCCGAGTTCGGGAATGACCGGCGAGGATTGCAGCCAGCCGCCGGACGGCGTCGCCGAGATCATGTTGCCGGCCTGGTCGATGATGTCGAAATGCACGGTGTCGCCGCGCACCTCGCCAAAACGGCCGACGGTCGGCTCGCCCGCGCCCATGGCGCCGACCGCCTCGCGATGGCCCTCCTGCCGGCGCAGTTTTACGACGGAGCCAAAACCTTCGACCGAACCGGGCAAGAAATCGAGTGACGCCTTGTCCTTCGAGATCAGTTTTCTGCGCTCGTCATTGTAGGCGTCCGAGAGCAGCGTCGCGATCGGGATTTCATTGAATTTCGGGTCGCCATAAAACTTCTCGCGGTCGGCGAAGGCGAGCTTTGCGGCTTCGACCTGCAGGTGAATGAATTCGGGTCCCGCCGGATCGAGCCCGTCGAGCTCGAATCCCTTGAGCAGCGCCAGCTGCTGCAGCATCACCGGGCCCTGGCTCCAGACGCCCGGCTTGCAGACGGTGTAGCGGCCGTAATCGTAGGTCAGCGGCGCCTCGACCGTCGGCTGCCAGCGCGCCATGTCGTCGGCGCGCAGCACGCCCTTATGCGGCGAGCCGCTGACGTCCATGATGTCCTGCGTGCGGCAGAATTTGTCGATCGCCTCGGCAACAAAACCTTTCGACCACGCCTTGGCGCGCGGCTTCGATCTGCGCGACGCGGTCGGAACCGGCGCTCTCGGCTTCCTTCAGGATGCGCGCATAGGTTTCGGAGAGGGTCTTGTTGGTGAACAGCGTGCCGGGCCTGGGCACTTCATTGTTGGGCAGATAGACCGCCGCCGACGTCTTCCAGTGCGTGCGGAACATTTTTTCAACGGTCTGGATGGTCGCGGAGGCCCGCTCCACCAGCGGATAGCCGTCGCGGGCATAGGCGATGGCCGGCTCCAGCACCTCGCGCAGTCTGCAGCGTGCCGTAGTCGCGCAGCAGCAGCATCCAGGACTCGAAGGTGCCGGGAACGCAGGCGGCGAGCAGCCCGGTGCCGGGCACCATCTCCAGCCCCTCGCTGCGGTAATGCGCGATGGTGGCGCCGGCGGGGGCGGGGCCCTGGCCGCAGATCACCTCGGTGCGGCCGCGTTTGACGTCATGGACGATGATCGGGACGTCGCCGCCGGGGCCGTTGAGATGCGGTTCCACGACCTGCAGCGTGAAGGCGGTGGCGACGCCGGCATCGAACGCATTGCCGCCCTTTTCCAGAATGCCCATGCCGACCGCCGACGCGATCCAGTGGGTCGAGGTCACGACCCCAAATGTGCCTTCGATTTCGGGCCGGGTGGTGAAGGGATCCGGATTGATATTGCTCATGTGAATCCTGGGCTGGGGCGGCGGGCGCACTTGATCACAGCCGGGCCTGCCTGCCAACAGGTCCAACTTCAATCAGCTTCGGCCGTTCGACCCGGTTTGCCGACCTGCGGGCCCAACAATATTGCGCTCCATCGATGATCGTTCGCTCCTCGCCGTGGTAGCTGTCGCGCACCGCCTCGAAGCCAAGCTTGGAATAGAATTGTTCGGCCGTGACTGACGAGGGCACGGTCAGGACCTCTACCCCTGTTTCGCGGGCTACCTGCTCGACCTCAGCCATGAGCTGCCTGCCAACGCCGTTGCCTTGAACGTTGGGGGCGACGAACACCGTCCGCACAACCCTTCCGTCCAGACTTGCCGTCCCAATGATCTGCTGCTCTGACATGGCGACGAAGACCGTTCGCTTGGCCATCAGATCGAGCACGGCAGTCGGGGTGAAGCTTCGTTCCACTCGCTCGATGACATCTTGCGAGTAATCCTTGGCGTTCGTCTCGCGAAGCGCACTTAGAATTACCCGGCTAATGCCATCGGCGTCTCCTGGCCGGGCTTTACGGATTCTGTGTTTCATCGTTGATCCGAAGCGGGTGCCTAGCAGCTTGTATCAGGAATGCTACTTGGTCCAAGTCACTACCGTGCGCAACTGCGCTCCCATCCCCGTGATCAGGCCGGCGCGGGCACCGCAGCCGGATTGTTGACGGCGTGGCAGGCGACGCCGTCGATCAGCGCCGGCGCCTGCTTGCGGCAGAGATCGAACACCAGCGGGCAGCGCGGGTTGAAGGCGCAGCCGGGCGGCGGATCGATCGGATTGGGGATCTCGCCCTTGACCGGGATCCGCTGGCCGGCCGGACATCGCCAGATCGGGAACCGCGCCGAGCAGCATCTTGGTGTAGGGCATCCGCGGGTTGCTGAAGAGTTCGCGGCCCTCGGCGATCTCGACGATGCGGCCGAGATACATCACGCCGATCCGGCTCGCCATGTGGCGGACCACCGCGAGATTGTGGCTGATGAAGAGATAGGTGAGCCCGAACTTGTCCTGCAGGTCGCGCATCAGATTGAGGATCTGCGCCTGCACGGAGACGTCGAGCGCCGACGTCGGCTCGTCGCAGACGATGAATTCGGCCTCCGACGCCAGCGCCCGCGCAATCGCGATCCGCTGCCGCTGCCCGCCGGAAAATTCGTGCGGATATTTCTGGCCGTCGTCGGCGTGCAGGCCGACCAGTTTCAACAGCTCGCCGACCCGGGCGCGGATATCGCGCTCGCCCTGGATCAGGTCGAAGGCGCGGATCGGTTCGGCGACGATGGCGTCGACCCGGAAGCGCGGATTGAGGCTGGCATAGGGATCCTGGAAGATCATCTGGATGCGGCGGCGCAATTTTTGGCGCGCCTGCGATTGTCTGGCGTCGCTCATCGAGACGCCGTCGATAATGACCTCGCCCGAACTCGGCGGCAGCAGGCCGACCACCATGCGGGCGACCGTGGTCTTGCCCGAGCCGGATTCGCCGACCAGGGCAAAGGTCTCGCCCTTGCGGATGTCGAAGGTCACGCCGTCGACCGCTTTGAGAAATTCGAGATGGCCGCCCTCCAGCACCCGGTTGAGCCAGGGTTTTGACACGTCGAACACGCGACGCAGATTCTTGACCTCGATGAAGGGCGCGGTCATGCCGCGCTCTCCGACGCCGCAGCGTCATAGAGATGGCAGGCCACCGCCTGCGCGCCATGCGTGATCGGCTCCGGCCGCTCGACCCGGCAGCGGTCGAACGCGAAGCCGCAGCGCGGGTTGAACGAGCAGCCCGGCGGAATCGCCGACAGCCGCGGCATCGAGCCCGGGATCTGCACCAGCCGCTTGTCTTCGCCCGCCAGCGTCGGGATCGCGCCCATCAGGCCCTTGGCATAGGGATGCAGCGGGTTCTGCACCACGTCGCGCACCGGGCCGATCTCGGCGATGCGCCCGGCATACATCACCGCGACCCGGTCGGAGGTCTCGGCGATCACGCCCATGTCGTGGGTCACCAGCATCACGGCGGTGCCGTGATCGCGTCCGAGCCGCTTTATCAGCGAGATGATCTGCGCCTGCACCGAGACGTCGAGCGCGGTGGTCGGCTCGTCCGCGATGATCAGTTCGGGCTCGGCGGAGATCGCCAGCGCAATTACGACGCGCTGGCGCATGCCGCCGGAGAATTCGTGCGGATAGGCGTCGATGCGCTTGTCCGGGGCGGGAATGCCGACCTCGGCCAACAGGTCGATGGCGCGTTTTCGCGCGGCCGATTCCGACAGATTGGTGTGGGTCCGGATGGTCTCGACGATCTGGTCGCCGATCCGGTAAAGCGGGTTGAGGCTGGTGAGCGGATCCTGAAAAATCATGCCGATGCGCTTGCCGCGGATGCGGCGCATCTCCTCCGGCGGCAGATTGTCGATCCGCATGCCCGACAGGTGGATCTCGCCGCCGGCAATGCGGCCGGGCGGATCGATCAGCCCGATCACCGCGAGACCCGTGACGGATTTGCCGGCGCCGGATTTGCCGACCACGCCCGAGCACTTCGCCCTTGGCGATGTCGAAGGATACGCCGTCGATGGCGCGCAGCGTGCTGCGGCGGGTGGCGAACTCCACCTGAAGGTTACGCACGGAGAGAACGGGTTCGGTCATGCGAGCGGATGCATGGTGTTTTGCCGCGCCAATCATCGGAGCTTCGGATTGAGCGCGTCGCGCAGCCAGTCGCCGAGCAGGTTGATCGCCAGGATCAGCGCCGCCAGCGCAAAGCCCGGAAACGCCACGATCCACCATTCGCCGGCGAACAGATAGTTGTTGCCGATCCGGATCAGGGTGCCGAGCGACGGCATGGTGTCGGGCATGCCGGCGCCGAGGAACGACAGCGTCGCCTCGGTGATGACGGCGAGCGCGAGATTGATGGTGGCGATCACCAGGATCGGTCCCATCGCGTTGGGCAGCACATGGCGCAGCATGATCACCGGCGCCGGCAGGCCGATCAACTGCGCCGCCGCCACGTAATCCTTGCTCTTCTCCACCATCACCGACCCGCGCACGGTGCGGGCATATTGCACCCAGAAGCTCAGAGCCGATCGCGAACACCAGAACGGCCAGCGTGCTCATGGCGTCGAGCCGGTTGCCGAACACCGACTTGGCGACGCCGTTGACCAGCAGCGCGATCAGGATGGCGGGGAAGGTGAGCTGCACGTCGGCAATTCGCATGATCAGTCCGTCGACCGCGCCGCCGACATAGCCGGCGATCAGGCCGAGCGTGATGCCGAGCGTGCCGGAGAACAGGACGCCGAGCAGGCCGACCGTGAGCGAAATGCGCAGGCCGTAAAGGATGGCGGAAAACACGTCGCGGCCCTGTTCGTCGGTGCCGAGCAGGAACGGGCTCTGGCCGTCGGCGGTCCATAGCGGCGAGATCCGCGAATTCATCAATTGCAGCTGCGCCGGGTCGAACGGGTTCTGCACGGCGAGAAGCGGCGCCAGTATCGCCAGCAGGAAGAACAGCACGGTCACGGTGCCGGCGACCATCGTCAGCTTCGAGCGGCGGAACGAATAGAACAGGTCGCTGTCGACGGCACGGCCGAACCAGCCGCTGCCGTAACGCGCGCCGTGACGCGCTCGGTTCGGCTGGCTGCGGGACGACGGCGTCTGACATCTTGGGGTTCTCGCTGGGTTCTGGTTTTCAGGCCGGGCGGCGGATGGTCGAGCGCAGGCGCGGATCGACCACCGTGTAGAGGATATCGACCACGAGATTGATGGTGACGAAGATCAGGGACACCATCAGCAGGTAGGCGGCCATGATCGGGATATCGACGTTTTGCACCGCTTGCACGAACATCAGTCCCATCCCCGGCCACTGGAACACCGTTTCGGTGATGATCGCAAATGCAATAACCGAACCAAACTGCAGTCCGGCGACGGTGATCACCGGCACCAGCGTGTTCTTGAGCGCGTGCCCGAAATGGACCGCCCGTGTCGTCAGGCCGCGCGCCCGCGCAAAGCGGATGTAGTCGGTGCGCAGCACCTCGAGCATCTCGGCCCGCACCAGCCGCATGATCAGTGTCATCTGGAACAGGCCGAGCGTGATCGAGGGCAGGATCAGCGCCTTGAGGCCGGAGACCGTCAAGAGCCCGGTGGTCCACCAGCCGATCCGCACCACCTCGCCGCGGCCGAACGAGGGCAGCCAGCCCAGCGTCACCGCGAACAGGTAGATCAGCAAAATGCCGATCAGGAAGGTCGGCAGCGAGATTCCGATCAGCGATACCGCCTGCAGTATCTTGGCAAACACGGTGTCGCGTCGCAGCGCCGAATAGACCCCCATCAGGATGCCGAACACCATCGCCAGGATGGTGGCGCAGATCGCGAGTTCCAGCGTCGCCGGCATCCGGTCCGCCAGCAGGCTCGCCACCGGCTGGCGGAACTGGTAGGAGATGCCGAATTTGAATTGCGCGGCGTTGATGAAATAGCGCGCGAACTGCAGCGGCACGGGATCGTCGAGGCCGAGCGACTTGCGGATTTCGACGCGTTCGGCGGCCGGGCGTATCAATCCCCACCATCTGGTTGACTGGGTCGCCCGCGAAACGGAACATCGAAAACGAGATGATGCCGACCGCAATCATGACGCCAATGGCCTGGATTGCCCGGCGAAGAGTGAAAGCAAGCATGTTATCGTTTCACTTCTCTTTCGGCAGGCGGACGTCTGCCAGGCGGATGTCGCTCTCAGCCTGAAACGACAAGTCCCGGAGGTGTCATGCCGCCGGGACCAGAGCGTCGGGGCTGTCTAGTCTTGCTTGACTGTTGCCCAATAGAAGATGACCTGATTATCCGCACGCTGCGGCAAACTCAGTTTTTTCGATATGCCCCACGCCAGACCCTGCTGGTGCAACGGGATGTAACCGTAATCCTTTTGGACGATTTCGAATGCCTCCTTGATCAGCAGATCGCGTTTGGTCGTATCCGGCTCGACCAGCACCTTGGCGGCAATTTCATCGACCTTCTTGTTACAATAGCCGCCGAGATTGGCCTGACCGCGCGCCGACTTTCGGGTCATCGCGGCAGCCCATGATCTCGTTGAGAATGTCATGCGAGTCGGATGTGCCGGGCGTCCAGCCGAGCAGGTAGAACGAGGTCTGGTAACCGCCGGCCTTCAGCACCTTGGCGAAATACTGCGCCTTGGGTTGCGCCAAGCAGATTAACCTTGACGCCGATACGGGCCAGCATGCCGACCACCGCCTGGCAGATCGCGGCATCGTTGACGTAGCGGTCGTTCGGGCAATCCATCGTGACTTCGAACCCGTCGGGATAGCCTGCTTCGGCGAGCAGTTTCTTGGCGCCGTCGGGATCGAGTTTCGGACGCATAAAATCCTTTGAAAGCGGGAACAGTTGTGGCGCGATCATCAGCGCCGAGGGCGTCGCAAGTCCGCGCATCACCCGGGTCTTGATCAGCTCGACGTCGATCGCCTTGAAGAAGGCTTCGCGGACGCGAACGTCCTTGAACGGATTCTTGCCCTTGACGTTCGAGTACAGCAATTCGTCGCGGATCTGGTCCATACCGAGGAAGATCGTGCGGATTTCGGCCCCCTTAAGCACTTGCGCGTTGGGGCTGGAATCAACTCGCGAAATATCCTGGGTCGGCACCGGCTCGATGATATCGACTTCGCCGGACAGCAAGGCCGCGACGCGCGTGGCATCCGAGCCGATCGAGGTGAAGACAATCTCCTTGATATTGTGGTCGGGCTTGCGCCACCAGTTCGGGTTGGCCTTGAACACGGTTTTCACGCCGGGCTGATGGCTCTCGATGGTGAAGGCGCCGGTGCCGTTGGTATTGAGCGAGGCATAACTTGGAGTGGTGGCCGCGACCGGCGTTGGCTCCACCACGTTGTTCGCTTCCGCCCATTTCTTGCCCATGATGTACCAGCTATCCCACAGCGCATGCAGAATGGGATTGGGCGAAGTCAGGACAAAATCCACGGTGTAGTCATCGACCTTGACGGCTTTCGCGTCGGCGGGAATGTAGGACAGCAGATCCGAGCCTTTGGCGCGAACGCGGTCGGCGGAAAAAACCACGTCGTCGGCCGTGAAGGGATTGCCGTTCTGAAACTTGACGCCCTTGCGCAGATGGAAGCGCCAGCGGGTCGGCTCCGGCGTTTCCCAGCTCTCGGCCAGCGCCGGGATGATCTTCAGATCCTTATCGCGCGCGATCAGGCCTTCATAAACGTTTCCGAGATGCCCGTGGGTGGTGCTCTCGTTGAGCGTATAGGGATCGAGCGATTTCAGTTCGCCCTGGTTGGCGTAGCGCACGGTCTGGGCCGATGCCGGGGCCATCGCAAGGGCGACGATCGAGATGGCGGCCGCTGCAAGCCAGGTTTGACGTACCGACATTTGTCAGGTTCTCCGCTGTGGCGCGCCGTTCCTTGCTGCAATCACGGCAGCTACGGCCGATCCATTGTTGCCAGAGTTTGGCCGCCGCGCAAGCGCCATTTCCGAGGGGGCAGGCCGGTTTGCGCGATGCTACCGTCGTCATTAGCTTCACTGTAGACAGCGACAATAACGACGCAACCTTCAACTTTCGGAGTGCCGGGATGGCGGAATTCAAGGCCGATGTTCTCGTGCTGGGCGCGGGCATGGTCGGCGTCGGCGCGGCCTTGCACCTGCAGCAGCGCGGCCGCGACGTCATCCTGGTCGACCGGGAGCAGCAGGCCGGCGAGGGAACCAGTTTCGGCAACGCCGGAATTATCGAGGTCGCCTCGGTTTTCCCCTACATGTTTCCGCGCGATTTCGGGCAGATCCTGCGCTACGCCATGAACCGCACGCCGCAGATGCGCTACAGCCTCGCCGACCTGCCTGCCTTCCTGCCGTGGCTGATGCGCTATTATCTGGCGTCCTCGCCGCAGCGTGCGCTGCACAGCGCGATGGCCGAATTGCCGCTGATCCGCCGCAGCCTGATCGAGCATGAGGCGCTGATCGAGGAGGCCGGCGTGCCGGAACTGCTGCGGCGAACCGGCTGGATCAAGCTCTATCGTTCGGATGCGACGCTGGACGCGGCGCTGCGGCGATTTCGAGCGCGCGAAACAGTATGGCGTCGCAGGCGACGTTCTCGATGCTGCTGGCGATCGCCGCGCGCGAGCCCCATCTGACCGGCGAGTTTTCCGGGGCGATCCATTATCCCGACCCCGGATTCATTCCCGACCCCGGCGGGCTCGCCAAGGCCTATGCCGCGCTGTTCAGCCGCAAGGGCGGCCGCTTTCTGGTCGGCGATGCCAAAACCCTCGAACAGGCTCCCGGCGGCTGGCGCATCGGCGGGACCGGAGGGGCTGCGGTCGCCCGCGAAGTCGTGGTGGCGCTGGGGCCATGGTCGGACCTCGTGTTTCGCCCGCTCGGCTATTCCATCCCGCTCGCCGTCAAGCGCGGCTATCATCTGCATCTCGCCGCGCGCGGCAATGCCGTGCTCCATCATCCCGTGCTGGATTCGGATCAGGGCTTTGTGCTGGCGCCGATGAACCGCGGCATTCGCCTCACCACCGGGGTGGAGTTTTCCGGCCGCGACCGGCCGCCGACCCCGGTCCAGGTGGAGCGCGCGCTGCCGAAGGCGCATGGCTTTTTTCCGTTGGGTGAAGCCATCGATGCAAGGCCGTGGATGGGCGCACGGCCGTGTTTGCCGGATATGCTGCCGGTGATCGGGAAGGCGCCGCGCCATGCCGGGCTGTGGTTCGATTTCGGACACCAGCACCACGGCCTGACGCTCGGCCCCGCCACCGGCCGGCTGCTGGCGGAGATGATGACCGGCGAGACGCCGTTCGCCGATCCCGCGCCGTTTGCCGTCGAGCGTTTCGGTTGACCATGCCGGCCGAATGAAGCCCCTGGAGGCCGTCAGGCGCGGTCAGGCCGCTTGCTTCGCCCGGCCCATCGCTGTGATACTGTGGTCGAACTGCCAACCTGCAGTCAGGAGCCGAGATGAAGATCAATGTTGAGATAGATTGCACGCCGCTCGAGGCCCGGCAGTTCTTCGGACTTCCGGATGTGCAGCCGATGCAGACCGCTGTGATGGACAATCTCCAGAAGCAGATGATGGCCAACATCGAAAAGGTTTCTCCGGAAGCGCTGATCCAGAGCTGGTTCACCTTCGATCCCAAGATCGCCGAACGTTTTCAGGATTTGTTCGTGACCATGGCAGGCCTCGCTGGTGTGCGCGCGCCTGACAAGAAATCCGGCGACAAGAAGTAGCGATGCCGGCCGACCGCAGCGAACCGCCGCCCACGGGCCGGCTTCGTCCGCCCGGTCTCGGCCTGCTGCTGGCCGAAGCGAGAGGGATCTTCGAACTCAACGCCAGCCTGCTGCTGTCGCCGCTGTTGATGCGCGCGCCGCGGGGCGACGGCCACCCGGTGCTGCTGCTGCCGGGTTTTCTCGCCAGCGATCTGTCGATGGCGCCGATGCGGCGATATCTCAGGGAGCTCGGCTACGACGCTCACGCCTGGCAGATGGGACGCAACCTCGGCGGCCTTTCGCGCATGCGCGCGAGCTTGCGGGACCGGTTGGCCGAGATCCATCTAGCCACCGGCCGCAATGTCAGTCTCGTCGGCTGGAGCCTCGGCGGGGTCTATGCGCGCGACCTGGCGCTGCAGGCGCCCGACATGGTGCGGTCGGTCGTGACGCTGGGCAGTCCGTTTGCGAACGATGTCACGCGCGACCAATGCCACGCGGCTCTACGAGGCGCTGTCGGGCGAGGGGGTCGAGGACGACCCGGAGCTTCGTGCCGCGATCGCCGGCGATCTTCCGGTGCCGGCCACCTCGATCTATTCGCGCACCGACGGCATCGTGAACTGGCACACCTGCCTGCTGCGCCCTTCCGATACCGCCGAAAACATCGAAGTCCACCTCGCCAGCCATATCGGGCTCGGGGTCAACCCGGCCGCATTGTGGGCGGTCGCCGATCGGCTGGCCCAGCCGGAGGGCGAATTCAGGCCATTTGACCGATCATCCGGGCCGTTTGCCATTGCATATGCGCCTCCGGAAAATGCACAATCCTGACTAATGTCCCTGCCACAGGGACCGTCCAGGAGAAAGAAGCGCCGCCAAGGCGCCGCGCGATCCGCGGGAGGAAAACATGAGCGACGCCAAGAAGCTGTCTTCGATGGACGCGTCGTTTCTGTATCTGGAAACGCCGGAAATGCCGATGCATGTCGGCAGCATGGCGATCTTCCGCCTGCCGGAGGACTACAAGGGCAACTTCTTCGAGGAATTCAAGGCGATGATCGCCTCGCGGCTGCATGTCGCGCCGATCCTGAAGGCGCGGCTGGAGAAGGCCCCGCTCGACATCGATCATCCTTCCTGGGTCGAGGACGACCAGTTCGATATCGACCGCCATATTTTCCGCGGCAGCCTGCCGGCGCCCCACGATCGCGCCACGCTGGAGCGCCTCGTCGGCTGGATGCATGCCAAACTGCTCAACCGCGCCCGCCCGCTGTGGGAGTTCTACGTTTTCGAAGGCATGAAGGACAACGAGATCGGGCTCTATTCCAAGATGCATCACGCCTGCATCGACGGCGGCGCCGGCGCGGCGCTGACCAACATGATCTATGACGTGACGCCGGTGCCGCGAACAGGTCGAGCCGCCGGCGGCGCGGGCAAAGGTCGGGCAGGAGCCGCGCGACATCGCCGCCAATCTGATCGATTCCTACCAGGCGCTGTGGCGCCAGCCGTTCGACGGCTCTGCTGCGCCGAAGAGCATCGACCTGCCGCGCTCCGGCAAGAGCGACCTCGGATCGATCCTGTTCGACAACGCCATGTTCCAGATCGAGAGCGCGGTGAAATTCGCCAGCAGCATTCCGACCATGCTGAAAAGCGTCTCCGACGTGGTCGGCAAGATTTCCGATCCGAAATCGCGCGACAGCATCGCCAGCATGGCGTCGCCGCTCGACCATCCTGAACAAGGCGATTTCGTCCGAGCGCAGCTTTGCCGGCGTCTCGATCTCGCTGTCGCGGGCCAAGGCTCTGGCCAAGCATCCGGCGGCAAGCTCAACGACGTGGTGCTGGCGCTGTCGTCCGGCGTGGTGCGGCGCTATCTGCTGAAGCAGGGCGCGCTGCCGACCAAGTCGATGACGGCCGCGGTGCCGATCTCGCTGCGCGAGGAGGGCAATACCGACGCCAACAACCAGGTGTTCGGCATGATCTGCTCGATCGCCACCAATGTCGAGGATCCCAAGGCGCGGCTGGAGGCGATCATCGCGCAATCCACCAAGTCGAAGGAGATGTCGCATCCGCTGCGGGCGCTGATGCCGCAGATGTCCAACGTCTCGATGCTGGGCGCGCCGATCCTGGTGCAGATCCTGGCGCTGCTGTACAGCCGCTCCAGCCTGTCGGACGTGCTGCCGCCGGCGGCGAACATCACGGTGTCCAACGTGCCGGGGCCGCGGCAGACGCTGTATGCGGCGGGCGCCGAATTGCTGCACATCTTCCCGGTGTCGATCTCGACCCACGGGCTCGCGCTCAACATCACCGTGCAGAGCTACCGCGACCAGCTCGATTTCGGTTTCATCGCCGGCGCCAACATCATTCCCCATGTCCAGGTTCTGTGCGACATGCTGCCGAACGAATTCGCAGCGCTTGAAGCCGCGTTCGCGCCACCGGCCGACCGAGGCCAAGGGCGCGGCAGAGTAGAGATCTGACAATGATTGAGATGCCGCCGCTGCAGTTCGCCCAGACGAACGGTATTCGCATGGGCTTTTATGAAGCGGGTCCGAAGACCGACACGCCGCCGGTCATTCTCTGCCACGGCTGGCCGGAGATCGCCTTTTCCTGGCGCCACCAGATCAAGGCGCTGAGCGAGGCCGGCATCCGCGTGATCGCGCCGGACCAGCGCGGCTATGGCGCTGACCGACCGGCCCGAGCCGGTCGAGGCCTACGACATCGAGCATCTGACCGGCGATCTGGTCGGCCTGCTTGACCATCTCAAAATCGACAAGGCGATTTTCGTCGGCCACGACTGGGGCGGTTTTATCGTCTGGCAGATGCCGCTGCGGCATATCGACCGCGTCGCCGGCGTGGTCGGCATCAATACGCCGCACACCAACCGTGCGCCGGCCGACCCGATCGAGCTGTTCCGCAAGCGCTTCGGCGAGCACATGTATATCGTGCAGTTCCAGGACCCCGCGCGCGAGCCCGACCGGATCTTCGCCAGCCGGGTCGAGCAGACCTTCGACGCCTTCATGCGCAAGCCGGTGCCGCGCAGCGACACCGTGCCGTGGCGAAGAGGTGGTCGCCGGCGTCGGCGCCTCGCCGCGGCTCAATCTGGCCTTTCCGCAGATGATTGCCGGCCTACGACGCCAAACACGATCCGCGAACGCCGATCCTGTCGCCGGAAGAGAAGAAGGTTTTTGTCGACACGTTCACAAAGTCCGGCTTCACCGGCGGCATCAACTGGTACCGCAACATGTCGCGCAACTGGCAGCGCTCGGCCGACATCGACCATACCGTGCGGGTGCCGGCGCTGATGATCATGGCCGAGAACGATCGCGTGCTGCCGCCGTCGGCGGCCGACGGCATGGAGAAGATCATTCCCGACCTCGAAAAGTACCTGGTCCGCGACAGCGGCCATTGGACGCAGCAGGAAAAGCCGGACGAAGTCAGCGCCAAGCTGATCGAATGGCGCAGGAAGCGGTTTGGGTGAGGGAAGACGCGTTGAACTCTCGTCGTCATTGCGAGGAGCCCTTGCGACGAAGCGATCCATTCTTTCTTTTCGCTGCGCGATGGATTGCTTCGCTTCGCTCGCAATGACGTTGTAAGGGCGCGGAGCGCTACCAAGCAAGTAAGGTTTTGCAGGAGAAACGACCGGATGCCATCGATCAACAAACTGAGCCCGATCCCGCATCCGCCGAAGAAGCCGGTGGTCGGCAACATGCTGTCGCTGGACGCCAATGCGCCGGTGCAGCATCTGGTGCGGCTGACCAAAGAACTCGGGCCGATCTTCTGGCTCGATATGATGGGCGCGCCGCTGGTGATCGTTTCCGGCCACGATTTGATCGACGAACTCAGCGACGAGAAGCGGTTCGACAAGGCGGTGCGCGGCTCGCTGCGCCGGGTGCGCGCGGTCGGCGGCGACGGGTTGTTCACGGCCGATACCTCGGAGCCGAACTGGAGCAAGGCGCACAACATCCTGATGCAGCCGTTCGGCAACCGCGCGATGACGTCCTATCACCCCAGCATGGTCGATATCGCCGAACAGCTGGTGAAGAAGTGGGAGCGGCTCAATGGCGACGATGAGATCGACGTCGTCCACGACATGACCGCGCTGACGCTCGACACCATCGGACTGTGCGGCTTCGACTATCGCTTCAATTCGTTCTACCGGCGTGACTATCACCCCTTCGTGGAATCGCTGGTGCGCTCGCTCGAAACCATCATGATGACCCGCGGCATTCCGCTGGAAAATCTGTGGCTGCAGAAGCGCCGGCGCGATCTCGCCGCCGACGTCGCCTTCATGAACAAGATGGTCGACGAGATCGTCGCCGAGCGCCGCAAGAACGCGGAAGCCGCCGAGGGCAAGAAGGACATGCTCGGCGCCATGATGACCGGCGTCGATCGCGCCACCGGCGAGCAGCTCGACGACGTCAACATCCGCTACCAGATCAACACCTTCCTGATCGCGGGCCACGAGACCACCAGCGGCCTGCTGTCCTGCACGCTCTATGCGCTGCTGAAGCATCCCGAGGTGCTGAAGAAGGCCTATGAGGAAGTCGACCGGGTGCTCGGCCCCGATACCGAGGCGCGGCCGACCTATCAGCAGGTCACGCAGCTCACCTACATCACGCAGATCCTGAAGGAAGCGCTGCGGCTGTGGCCGCCGGCGCCGGCCTATGGCATCGCGCCGCTGAAGGACGAAACCATCGGCGGCAAATATCACCTGCAGGAAAAACACCTTTGTCACCGTGCTGGTGATGGCGCTGCACCGCGATCCCAGCGTCTGGGGCCCGAACCCGGATGCCTTCGATCCGGAAAACTTCAGCAAGGAGGCCGAAGCCACGCGCCCGGTCAATGCCTGGAAGCCGTTCGGCAACGGCCAGCGCGCCTGTATCGGCCGCGGCTTTGCCATGCATGAGGCAGCACTGGCGATCGGCATGATCCTGCAGCGCTTCAAGCTGATCGACAGTCAACCGCTACCAGATGGTGCTGAAGGAAACGCTGACCATCAAGCCCGACGGCTTCAAGATCAAGGTGCGGCCGCGCACCGACAAGGAGCGCGGCGCGTTTGCCGGCCGCGCCACCACGACGGCGGCGGTGTCGACCGGCGCGGCGCGCGCCGGCGCGGACCCGTCCCGGCCACAACACGCCGCTGCTGGTGCTCTATGGCTCCAATCTCGGCACCGCCGAGGAACTGGCGACGCGCGTCGCCGATCTCGCCGAGGTCAATGGCTTTGCGACAAAGCTCGCGCCGCTCGATGACTACGTCGGCAAGCTGCCGGAGCAGGGCGGCGTGCTGATCTTCTGCGCGTCCTACAATGGCGCCGCGCCCGACAATGCCACGCAATTCATGAAATGGCTGCAGGGCGACCTGCCGAAGGATGCCTTTGCAAAAGTGCGTTACGCGGTGTTCGGCTGCGGCAACAGCGACTGGGCCGCGACCTATCAGTCGGTCCCGCGCATCATCGACGAGCAACTGGCGGCGCACGGCGCCAAAAGCGTGTATGCGCGCGGCGAGGGCGATGCCCGCAGCGACCTCGACGGCCAGTTCGAAAGCTGGTTCGCCAAGGCGGCGCCGGCTGGCGATGAAGGAATTCGGCGTCGATTCGAGTTTCAGCCGCAGCGCCGACGATGAGCCGCTGTACCAGATCGAGCCGGTGGCGCCGTCGGCGGTCAATGCAGATCGTGGCGCTCGGCGGCGTCGCGCCGATGAAGGTGCTGGCCAACAGCGAACTGCAGAACAAGGCCGGCGCCAATCCGTCCGAGCGCTCGACCCGGCATATCGAGGTGCAATTGCCCGCCGGCGTCAGCTACCGCGTCGGCGACCATCTCAGCGTGGTGCCGCGCAACGATCCGGCGCTGGTGGATTCGGTCGCCCGCCGTTTCGGGTTCCTGCCGGCCGACCAGATCCGGCTGCAGGTCGCGGAGGGCCGCCGCGCGCAATTGCCGGTCGGCGACACCGTATCGGTCGGGCGTCTGCTCTCCGAATTCGTCGAATTGCAGCAGGTCGCGACCCGCAAGCAGATCCAGATCATGTCGGAGCACACGCGCTGCCCGATGACCAAGCCGAAACTGCAGGCCTATCTCGGCGACGATGCCGCCGCCACCGAACGCTATCGCGCGGAGATCCTGAACAAGCGCAAATCGGTGTTCGACCTGCTGGAGGAGCATCCGGCCTGCGAATTGCCGTTCCACGCCTATCTGGAAATGCTGTCGCTGCTGGCGCCGCGCTACTACTCGATCTCGTCGTCGCCGTCGGTCGATGCCGGCGCTGCAGCGTCACGGTCGCCGTGGTCGAGGGCCCCGCCAGTTCCGGGCGCGGCGTCTACAAGGGCATCTGCTCGAACTATCTCGCCAGCCGCCGCGCCGGCGAAACCATCCACGCCACGGTGCGCGAGACCAAGGCCGGGCTTCCGGCTGCCCGACGACGCGAGCGTGCCGATCATCATGATCGGGCCCGGCACGGGCCTGGCGCCGTTCCGCGGCTTCCTGCAGGAGCGCGCCGCACGCAAGGCCAGGGGTGCAGCCCTCGGTCCCGGCCATGCTGTTCTTCGGCTGCCGCCATCCCGAACAGGATTTTCTCTATGCGGACGAGCTGAAGGCTTTTGCGGCCGACGGCATCACCGAACTGCACACCGCGTTCTCGCGCGCCGACGGTCCGAAAACCTATGTGCAGCATCTGGTGGCGGCGCAGAACGACCGCGTCTGGAGCCTGATCGAGCAGGGCGCGATCATCTATGTCTGCGGCGACGGCGGCAAGATGGAGCCCGACGTCAAGGCGGCGCTGGTGGCGATCTATCGCGAACGCAACGGCGCCGATGCGGAGGCGGGATTGCGCTGGATCGAGGAACTCGGCACCGGCAATCGCTATGTGCTGGACGTGTGGGCGGGGGGATAGCGGCGCTCACATCCTCCCGCTTCATAGTGTCGTGCGGAATGGTCCTGAGTTGATCGCTTGAAACTTGTTTGATACTCTGACGCGATGCAAAGGGTTTTATTTTGGCTGCGCTAGAGTGGCAGAGCGTCTTTCGCCGCGCGATTTTCCCTTTTTCTAGCCCGCCAGGCGTGAGGCAGATCGCCTTTGGCGTAACGCTGGCAATTCTGATTTCCTACAACGCCTGCCTGACCCTTGGTTTTGGATTGTTCGGCAGCAAAGGGAACAGCATCGTAACCGGGTTGCTGTTGTTTGGTTTGCCGTTGCTGCTTTTTCTGTTCAGCTATCGAGGCGGGCTGCGATTTCAGCTCGCCGATTTCCTTTTTGCAGGACTGCTGATTACGGCGCTGCTTTTCCTGTTCATCGACGCCAATGTTTCTCGCGAAGGACTGACTTCGGAACATGCGCTGCTTGCTGCGACCTTGGCCGGCTACGCGGCTTGCCGGCCGATCGATGCTGAGTCGCTCGTCGAGGTGCGATCCGCCTTTGAGCGCGTGACTGCCATTATCGTCTTGCTGGGCGCCCTGTTCACCGCCGTGCAACTCTTCAACCAATGGGACGGGCCGCCTGGCAAACCGCTGGTTTTCGGATTCAATGCGGCCGGAACCTATTTCACGGCCGGCCTGGGATTCCTGATCCTCGCCTTGGTGACGGTCGACCGGCCGAGACCGGCCCGGACCCTTCTAATTGCCGCGCTGATCTTCCTGCCTACGGCCATTTTCGCTGCCGCAATGGTCCGCTTCGCGTTCCTGGCGCTTGCCGGAAGCCTGCTCATCGCTGCGATCCTGACCGAGGCCGGCAAACGTTGGCACATAGCGGTCGTCGCTCTTGCCCTTTTTCTTGCCGCCGCCGTCGGGCTCGGTGCGCGCTATAGTTCGACGAAGGTCTATGCTGCCTACATTCTGGAAGAGACCGTGGAAATAAAAGACCGGGCCGCAGCTCGGGCCAGAGCGCAGGCCCCAGGCAGGATGACGGATCAAGCAGCCGACATGCCAAGCTGCAATCTCAACGTGAACACGAGAAATTCGATCGCCATCAGACAAGCACTCGTAAAGGACGCCCTCCACCTGATTCCAACGGCGGGCTTTCTGGGCTTGGGCCTGGACAGCTTCATGGACTACTCCTGTATCCTGGCCCACGAGGTTCACGTCTCCGTCCTGCAAGCGGCCGTTGAATTCGGTTGGCTCGGCTGCACATTTCTGGTGCTTCTGGTGGGCGTCGCCGCATATCGACTCGTTCCCCTGGCAAGACAAAGCGGCGCATTCAGGTTCGTGTTTTGCAGTTTGGTATTTGCGGTGCTGTTGACCATGGCTCACGGCCGCATCAGCCGGGACAGTGCGCTGTTTGCATTGTTGGGATGCGCTGTCGGCGCCGCCAGCAATGCGAGGCAATCCGTTTCCGAACAGCCGTAGACCGCCACGCAAGACATGCTGGCCGGGCGGCCGTTCGCGTCGTCGCGCCACGCTCAGCCACGGAGATAATGGCCACTTTACCCGGCCAGGTAGCGTAGGTAAAAGTCACGCCATGTCGACAATCGTCTTCCTGTTCCCATCATACCGGCCGACCCCGTTGTTCTGCGGGTTGCTGGAAGAGCTTCGGAAAGTGGCCGCTTCTCCGATCGTGGTCGTCGACGACGGAAGCGGATCGACCTACAGCGAATTGTTTGCGCGTGCCAGCGTGATATCCGGTACGACGGTGCTGACCAATGCGGTCAACCTCGGCAAGGGCGCGGCCCTCAAGCATGGCATGAACCATATTCTGGTGCGCCATCCGGATGCATTGGAGTGGTGACGGCCGACGCCGACGGGCAGCACGCCGTCACCGACATCCTCAAGATCGCAAGCGAGCTTCAGGCGCGTTCGGCCGAATTGATATTCGGATGCCGCGATTTCAAGCAGGAGATTCCCTTCCGCAGCAATATCGTCAACGTCGTCTCGCGATACGTCTACCGCTTCTTGATCGGGCTCAATCTGTCGGATACGCAAACCGGCCTGCGCGGCATCCCGCGCCGATTGATGGAATTGAGCCTCGGCATCCGCTCGAACCGCTACGAATTCGAGACCGAGCAGATCATCGCCGCAAAGTCCGCCGGATTCCAGTTCAGGGAGGTGCCGATCCAGACCGTCTATATCGACGACAACCGCGGCTCGCATTTCAACCCGGTGCTCGATTTATTCCGGATCTACTTCGTGTTGCTGCGCTATGCGCTGTCGAGTATCATGACGGCGCTGGCCGATTTGATCGTGTTCTATATCCTGACGGCCAATGGAATGGGGTTGCTCAGCGCCAACATGTCGGCGCGCGCGGTGGCGCTGTGGCTGCAATTCATGCTGTTGAAGAAGTATGTGTTCAAGAGCAAGGCGGGAGTATCGATCTTTGCCGCCTATGTCGCCTATGTGTTTTTCTCCGGCTACCTGTCGGCCGCGATGCAGGCGCAATTTGCCGGCCACTTCGTCGATTTGCCGCTGCTGGCCAAGGTGGTGGTGGAATCGGTGATCTGGATCTTCAACTTCATGTTCCTGCGCGACATCATCTTCCGCAGATGGAGCGAAGAGTGAAACCGGCGCACACCGATTGGGACAGCTATTACGCGAGGCCTTACCGGACGGCGTCGCTGACGCGAAAGCATACCGCTTCCGTTCTGGTCGACCTGATCCGCAAGAACAATGGAGCGCAGGCATCGATTTTTGAATTTGGCGGTGCCAATAGTTGCTTCATCGACCAGATACTGGACGAAGTCGGGCCCGCGCGATACGACGTGATCGACAGTAACCAGCTGGGGCTCGACCTGTTGAAGTCCCGTTATCCCGACGACGATCGCGTCTCGGCTCGCCGGGGTGATGCGCTCGCGATCTCGGAGCCGGAACGGCTGTACGACATTGTATTCAGCGTAGGGCTGATCGAGCATTTCGATCCCGGTGGAACTGCGCGGGTGGTCGCCGCGCATTTCAAATTGCTGCGGCCGGGCGGCACGGCGATCATCACCTTTCCGACACCGACATGGCTGTATCGCGGCGTGCGCGGGCTGGCCGAGGCGACCGGCAACTGGATTTTTCACGACGAGCGGCCGCTTCGACTGCCTGAATTCCAGCAGGCGGTCGCGGGACTTGGCGAGATTCAATCCGCGCGTATTCTGTGGCCGTTGGTGCTCACGCAATATTGCGTCGAGGTGAGGAAACTCGGTTGACGTCAGTCCGACGCCAGCAGCACGGTGCTGCTGTCCTCGATCACTTTCCTGAAGCCGCCTGCATGGGTGTGGGCGGCGACTGAAGGCCAGCACCGTTGGATGGGTGCGGGCGGGCACGTAACAGGACGCCCACGCAACCCTTCGGCTCCCTCAGTGCGGCCAGGTTTGGATCGCTGATGGGGTCGCCGAAGGTCGAGTATTGCAACTGGCTCTTGAACGGCTTGAACGCCGAGACCGTATAGATATAGGCGTTGCCGGTCAGCATCGTGCAGCCTTGCTGGAGCAGTTCTCCCACCTTCTGGTTTATTTCGCGCCCGGAGCCTTCACGCAGTTGGTCTCTTGCGAAGCGCTCTTTCAGCGCCTTGTCGTCGACGGCCAGTGTCAGCGTCGACCCGATGGAAATCGCGGCGAGACCGGCGGCCATGACGGCGTCCGAGACCGACCATCGCGGTACTTCGGCAATGTCTGCAATTCTGCGCGCGGCAGCGTAAACCGGAATGAATGCGCATATCAGCAACGGGCCGAGTACATTGCGCAGATCGTAGCTGGCCGTGCTCGCCCACACCGAAATGCTGATCAATAATGGCAGTGCGAGCCAGCGCACGCGCGGCAGGAACGGGCTCATCAGGAGACCGGCGAGCGCCAATATGCGAAACGGGAGTGTGAAATTCCGGCCGAGGAGCGAAACCGCACGCGACAGCCTCTCCGACAGTTCGGAAACCGGATAGTGCGGCATCGATCGACCCGCAAGATGCCAATAGACCAGCACGTAGGCGGCCACGAACGCGAGGAACAACCCGATCGCCGCCGCGATAAACCGGTTGCGATCGCCGGGAGAGAGCTTCCTTGCGGCATCGACGCAAACTGCGATCAGTACCGCGATGGCAAACAGCCCGAAGATCGGCTTGATCGCTGCGGCCATGGTCAGCAGGCACAATGAGAGCAGCGCGGTGACGATCCTGTCCTTGTCGAACCGGTTGCCGGGCGCACTGGCGATGAACAATGCCGCGCCACAGAATGACGATATGGCGGCGACCCAGTCCGGATAACCCTCCTGCAGCGAGGCCATCATCCAGCCGCTCCCTTATTTCGGCCACGAACCATACGAACACCACCATCAGCGAAACCGGCTTCGACCAGCTCCTTCGTCCCAGCACCATGGTGGCCAGGACGATCGGGACGATCAGCAGGACGACATAGATGTAGTGTGCGAAGTACTGTTCCGTTGAGGCCGTAAAGATGTAGGTGACCGCCCACAGGGTCGGGATCAACTGCGGATAACCATAGGAGCCGGTCGGAAACAGCCCGTGAGACCAAAGCAGGGCCCATCTGTTCCAGCTGATGGATACGTCGCCTTCGGCAAACACGTGCGGAACGCCGTATTTCCAGATACTCAAATAGGTGAAGCCGAGAACCAGCGGCGCGAGCAGTCCGCATCGGATCTCGAAGCGAGTGAATGTCGCAGCCCCGGCCGGCTGATCTGTGTGCGGCGCGCGCCGGTCCCTGATCGCGAAAAGAATCAGGGCTGCAACCAGCGCCGAAACCGCCGCACGATAGCTGCCCGAGTGGGTCAAGATGCAGCGACGCGATCAGCACCACGAAGAGGTGGCTCAAGGACACGCTGCCCAGGAAAACCACGAACCAGCGTTGCGCGAAGCCGGTTACCGGCAGGGCGCGGACAATCACCAATCCCGGCAGGACGAAGATGAAAAATATCGCCAGCAATCCATTGGCATAAATGGAGGCAAAGCCAAGAAACCCTGTCATGTCAAAAGCAATTCCCAGCTTCGCCGCTCAGCGGTAGGCGTCGTCCCGGCGCTCGCCGAAACGACGAATAAACTTGACCTCACGCCGCCCTGGCGATCGCGCCATGGGCATGCTTGTCGATGGCGTCGATGATCTGCGGCCACATCGGGATCGGTATCGCGTGGCCCATGCCCTCGACCATCAGCAGCTTGGCGCCCGGGATCGAGGCCGCGGTGTCCTTGCCGCCCTCCGGCCGCACCAGCGGATCGACGGTGCCGTGAATGACCAGTGTCGGCGCCTTGACCTGGCGCAGCCGTTCCTTGCGGCTGCCCGAGGCCAGGATGGCGCGGAGCTGGCGGCCGACGCCGTCGGGATTGAGGCCGCGCTCGTAGTTGCGTGCGGCGCGTTCGAGGTCCTTGGCTTCGTCGAGCGGAAAACTGCCGACGCGCAGCACCTTCCAGGTCTGCGCGAAGCGCTCGAGATACTCCTCCCTGGTGGCGGGCGGCGGCGCCATCAACATCGCCGATGCCTCGCGGGTCGGCGGCGGCATTTTCGGATTGCCCGTGGTCGACATGATCGAGGTCAGCGAGCGCATCCGCTGCGGAAACGAGATCGCGATTTCCTGGGCGATCATGCCGCCCATGGAGGCGCCGACGATATGGGCCGACGGGATGCCGAGCGCGTCCATCAGCCCGGTGGTGTCCTCGGCCATGTCGACGAATCTTGTAGGGCGCCGCGACCGGGATTTTCAGGAACCGCAGCTTGAGCAGTTCCACCAGGGTCAGGCGCTTGCCGCCGCTGAGCCGGCCGGATTTGCCGATGTCGCGGTTGTCGAAGCGGATGACGCGAAATCCGCGGTTCGCAAGCTCGCGGCAGAACTCGTCGTCCCACAGGATCATCTGGGCGCCGAGCCCCATGATCAGCAGCATCGGTTCCGCGCCGGCGTCGCCGAAGATCTCGTAACAAATGTCGATGCCGTTGGCCCGGGCGATCTGCGGCGGCTGATGGGCTGACGAATTCACCGGGTTGCTCCCTCGAATGGCCATCTGAACGAGGGAACTCTATGGCATGGTTTTTCGCGCCGCAGAAGGCTTGCAGTGCGGCACGGCGGCTGACAAATCGCCGTCCGCGATGTTGACCGTCCCGGCGCAACAGTGTGGTATGGTCGAAAAACAGGCGGGGCGCAACAGCCCTCGTGATCACGCTGGAGGGCGCCGATGGCAGACAAGAGCAACGATCCTGTCGCGATGTGGCAAAACATGATCGGCGAGATGGAGAAGGGGTTCAACTCCTTCGCCAATCAGGCCATGGCGTCGCCGGAATTTTCCAAGGTCGTCAATCAGGTCGGCGGAGTGACCGCCGGCGCGCAAAAGCAGCTCGGCGACCTCATGGAGAAATACCTGGTCGGCATGAACCTGCCGAGCCGGGCGCAGATGGTCGTCGATGGCCGAGCGGCTGCAGTCGATCGAGGGCCAGTTGAACGAGATCAAGGCGATGCTGAACGCGATGAACAGCAATGCCGCCGTCCGCGAGCGGAATTCCCGGCGCGCCGAAACCGCCGCGCACCAAGCGCCCGCCAGTCCGCGGGCGGAGAGCCAAAATGAACGCCGGTGCCGGCCTAGGTGTCGCGGGCCTCGATCTGGCGTCGATCCCGGACCGGATCCAGTCCGAGGTGCAGCGCGCGATCCAGCGCAGCATCAAGGGCGTCGAATATATCGCGTCGTCGGGTCCGTCGCTGGGGTCGACGCCGAAGGACATCCTGGCGGTCCGCGGCACCATGAATCTCTATCACTACCGCCCGATGGCGGACGAGATCTACCGGGTGCCGATCCTGATCGTGATGGCGACCACCAATCGCGGCTACATCCTCGACATGGTGCCGGGCCAGAGCTTCATCGAGTTTCTGCTCAAGCGCGGCTACGACGTCTACATGCTGGACTGGAGCGCGCCGAAGCCGGAAGAAAAAAGCCTGCGGATGGAGGATTACGTCCTCGACTTCATTCCTGATTGCGTCCGCCGCGTGCAGCAGGATTCCGGCGAGACCGATGTCACCGTGATCGGCTATTGCTTCGGCGGCGTGCTGTCGCTGCTGTATGGCTCGATCTTCAACGAAGGGCCGATGAAGAACCTGATCTGCTTCACGACGCCGATCGATTTCCGCGAGATGAAGCTGTTCTCGAATTTCTCGGACCGCCGCTATTTCGACGTCGACCGGCTGGTCGACAGCATCGGCAATGTGCCGCCCGAAATGATCCTGTCCTCGTTCGAGATGCTGCGGCCGGCCTCGCGCGCCGCGAGCCAGGTGCAATTGTGGGAAAACATCTGGAATGACGAATACGTCAAGGCCTACCGGATGATGGATCGCTGGGGCACGGACACCTTGCCGCTGGCCGGCGAGTATTTCCGCGCCATCACCAAGGACCTGATGTGGGACAACAAGCTGTTCAACGACACCATGTCCGTTGGCGGACGCGCGGCGGATATTTCGAAGATCAAAGTGCCGATCCTGCACGCGGTGGCCGAGCACGACCACATCGTGCCCTATGATGCGGCCAGGCATCTGATTGCCGAAGGTCGGCTCGACCGACAAGGAAGAGGTGATTTTGAAGGGCGGCCATGTCAGCGTCGTCGCCGGCGCCAACGCCATCAAGCGGCTGTGGCCGAAACTCAATTCATGGTTATGCGGGAGATCGATATGAGCAGCGAGACCAGTACCTATCCGCGCCGCGTCCAGACCGAAGGCGGGGAGATCGAATTCCGCCTGATGTCGCCGGCCGACGAAGCCGCCGTGCTCGACTTCGCGCAAAAACTGCCGGTGCATGATCTGCTGTTCCTGCCGCGCAACATCAGCGAGCCCAAGGTGCTGTCGGCCTGGATCAAGGAGATCGAGCGCGGCGCCATCACCAGCATGCTGGCGGTGCAGGCGGGCAGGGTGGTCGGCTGCGGCACCCTGGTGCGCGATCCCTGTTCGTGGTCGCCGCATGTCGGCGAAATCCGCAACGTGGTGTCGTCGGACGTGCGCGGCCAGGGAGTCGGACGGGCGCTGTCGCCAGGAGACATTTGCCCTCGCCCTGGGCGCCGGCCTGGAAAAGCTTGTCGCGCAGATGACGGTCGATCAATCCGGCGCCATCGCGATCTTCGAGGGCCTCGGCTTCAAGGCCGAGGCGCTGCTGCGCGACCATGTGAAGGACAAGGCCGGCAAGAACCCACGATATCGTGGTGCTCGGGCACAATGTGGCGCAGGTCCGGGCCCAGCTGGAAGCCTATGGGCTGCCCGGAGCGGTCCAGCACTGAGGCCGGCGTGACGCCTGTGCGACGGGCAAATTGCGCCAAAAACCGGCTGATCACGAAATCGTGATATCGCATTGCACCATTGATATTGCGACTGCACCATTAACCGTGTCATAAAGACCTTGCCCTGGGCCAAGACCGGACGGGGTGAGCCCATAGCTCAAACCTGAGGATGGAGAGAACCCCAATGACCACCGAAACCAATTCCGTGCTGAACACCGTCAAGGAAGCCTTCGCGCCCGTCACCGAGGCGTTCACCAAGCTCCAGAACATGGAAGTTCCGGAAGCCGCCCGTGAGTTCGTGAAGAAGCAGACCGAGACCGCCAAGGTTCGCGCTGCCGACCTCC
Source organism: uncultured Alphaproteobacteria bacterium (assembly GCA_963706975.1). Lineage (GTDB taxonomy): Bacteria > Pseudomonadota > Alphaproteobacteria > Rhizobiales > Xanthobacteraceae > Bradyrhizobium. The sequence goes on along the minus strand of CAVPOL010000006.1, from coordinate 84,382 downwards.
ATGCCGGTACCGAGAAGGTGACCGCCGCGATCGAGACCGCCGTTGCCGGTTCGGTTTCCGAGGCCGCCAAGATCAGCCGCAATATCCAGGACGCGCTGTACCAGGACGCCGAGGCGTTCTTCGCCGGCATCGACAAGCTCGCTTCCGCCAAGTCGCTGAGCGAAGCGGCGCAGATCCAGTCGGACATGGTCCGTGCCCGCGGCGAAGTGTTCGTCTCGCGCGCCAAGGCTTCGACCGAATATCTCGGCAAGCTCGTCGCCGACGGCGCCAAGAATGCCCAGGACAATCTCTCCAAGGTCTACACCAAGACCGCCTGATCGCGTTTCGACCGAGAGCCAATCTTCAAAGGCCCGCTTAGGCGGGCCTTCTTTTTGGGCGGGTATCGCGTCGATCAGAGCCAGACCCTCATGGCGAGCCGGCGCTCTTGCGCAGCGAGCGAAGCCACGAAGCAATCCAGCTGCTCTCGAGGCTGCGATTGCTTCGCTACGCGGCGAATGACGGCGTGCTGCCTCATGATCGAGCTTCGATGCCCGCGAAAGCCGCCATGACCGTCCCCGCCATCTTCTCCTTCGACGCTCCGGGTGACGCCGTCCGCGCCGCCGAATTGCGGCGCGTCAAGGCGCTGGCGACGCTGGTGCTGGCCGGCACGCTGGCGCTGTTCGTCGACTGCAAAGTCGCTGCTGCATATGCATCCCGCCTTCGGCTTCATCGCGGCGTTCGCGGAAGCGGCCACCATCGGCGGCCTCGCCGACTGGTATGCCGTGGTGGCGCTGTTCAAAAGGCCGTTGGGGCTGCCGATCCCGCACACCGCGATCATCCAGAGCAACCGGCACCGCATCGCCGACAAGCTTGGCGAATTCATCGAGGTGCATTTCCTCGAGGCTGCTCCCGTCGAAGCAAAACTGCGGCAGATCGATTTCGGCTCGTTCATTGCCGACTGGCTGCGCGACCGCAAGCGCAGCGACGATCTCGCCCGCTTCGCGCTGCGGCTGTTGCCGGAGGCGGTATCGGCGACGGAGACCTCGGGCCTGATGACGTTCATCACCCGCCGCGTCGTGACGCAACTGCAGTCGATCGATCTGGCGCCGCTCGCCGCCGGCACGCTGCGCGGCTTCGTGCAGGAGGGCAAGCACCAGGGCCTGCTCGACAGCATCCTGCGCGTGGTGCATCAGTCCCTGACCGAGCCCCAGACCATGGCGGTGATCCGCGACAAGATCCGCGCCGAACTGCCGACGCTGCTGAAACTCTATCGGGCCGACAAATTCCTGGTGAACCGGATCGTCGCTTCCGCGACCACCTTCTTCGAGGAAGTGCGCGAGGATCCGAAGCATCCGTTTCGCGGCGAATTCGACCGCATGCTGCTGTCGTTTGTGGAACGGCTCGGCAGCGACACGGCGTTTGCCGATCGCATCGACGCATTGAAGCGCGACCTGCTGGCGCGGCCCGAGCTCGGCGACCTCGCCCGCAATATCTGGTCGAACGTGCGGTCCTTCATCGAGCGCAGCGCTTCGGGCGAAACCCAGGTGCTGCAGCAGCATCTGGCCGGCATGTTCGTGAAGGCGGGCGAGGCGCTGGCGGCCGATGCCGAATTGCGCGCCGAGATCAACCAGGGTCTCATTGCCGTGCTCAGGAGTTTTATCGCCGACCAGAAGAGCGGCGTGTCGAGCTTCATCTCCGATCAGGTCAAGTCCTGGGATATGGCGCAGTTGATTTCGCTGATCGAAATCAACATCGGCCGCGACCTGCAATACATCCGCTTCAACGGCTCGCTGATCGGCGGCCTTGCCGGATTGGCGCTCTACACCGTGGAAATACTGCTTCGGTGGCTGTGACCAAAACATCACTGATTCCCTTTTAAGTTCAGCGACCTATTGTCCACCGGCAGGGCACCCGCTTGAATGACGGAATCAGCGCCATAGCTCTGTTTGGCGATGTTGCGTTGCGGAACGATTTGACGAGGTTTGCGTCATCCCATGAGTCCATTGGCCGGCTGCCGCGACATGAGCGGCCGAGCCTGAACAGGAGCCAAGATGTCCGCGACGACCCAGACGCTGTCGCCCGCCGTCCAAAACGCTGATGTTTCTGGAAGGCCGCGCGTTTCACGAATTCGGCGCCTTTCTCGGCGCGCTGCCGCTGCTCAGCCTGGCGCCTCGCGGCGACGGACATCCGGTGCTGGTATTGCCAGGGCTGGTGGCGTCTGACGTATCGACCCGTCCGCTGCGCCACTTCCTGAAGAACCGCGGCTACGCCGTCAGCGGCTGGCGGCAGGGACGCAATCTCGGCCTGCGCCATGGCGTGCAGCATGCGATGGTCGACCTGGTGCAGGAATTGAGCGACAACCATGGCCGCAAGATCAGCCTGGTCGGCTGGAGCCTCGGCGGCCTTTACGCGCGGCAACTGGCAAAGATGATGCCCGACCGCGTGCGCTCGGTGATCACGCTCGGCAGCCCGTTCGCGGGCAGCCCGAAGGCGACCAACGCCTGGCGGGTCTACGAGATGGCCAGCGGCCGCAGCGCCGACGAGGAAGATCCCCGCTTTGGCGGCGCGCTGTCGGAAACGCCGCCGGTGCCGACCACCGCGATCTACAGCCGCACCGACGGCATCTGCGCCTGGCAGGGCTGCATGGAAAAGACTTCCGCAACCTCGGAAAGCATCGAGGTCGAAAGCAGCCATTGCGGCATGGGCCATCACCCGGCGGTGGTTTACGCCGTGGCCGATCGCCTGGCGCAGGCGGAAGGCAACTGGACGCCGTTCCAGCGCAGCGGATGGCGCAGCCTGGTGTATCCCGATCCGCATCGCTAAGCGTGCAGCTCGATTTCCATCCTTCGAGACGCATCGCCTTCGGCGATGCTCCTCAGGACGAGGACCTTGATCCCTCATGGTGAGGGGTGCGGCGACGCCGCGCGTCTCGAACCATGAGAGCCCGGGTGGCGAACGTTGTCGCCACTCCCCAAATCGCGCTATGCATCACGCATGGCGCAGCCGCTTGCCCGCATCATCGAACAGCTCAAGCGCGAGCCGTCGCGCACCGGCTCGATCGTCATCACGTTGTTCGGCGATGCCATCGTGCCGCGCGGCGGTTCGGTCTGGCTCGGCACGTTGCTGGAATTCTTCAAGGCACTCGACATCGACAGCTCCGTGGTGCGCACCGCGATGTCGCGGCTGGCGGCCGACGGCTGGTTCGAGCGCGAGAAGGTCGGCCGCAACAGTTTTTACCGGCTGGTGCAGCGCGAGCGGCAAACCTTCGACATCGCAACCAAACACATCTACGGCCCGCCCGCTTCCGACTGGACCGGCCGCTTCGAATTGCTGCTGATCGGCAACGGGGAGCGGCCGCGACGCTGCGCGCGAGGCGCTTAAAAATGCCGGTTTTGGTAGCCCGCTGCCGGGCGTATGGGTGGCGCCATCGGGCGTGCCGATCCCGGAGGAAGCGGCCGGCGCGATCCGGCTGGAAGTCTCCGCCGAAGACGACAGCGGACGGCGATTGCTCGGCGCGAGTTGGCCGCTCGAGCGCACCGCGGATGCCTATCTGAAATTCATGAAATCGTTCGAGCCGCTGCGGGACTCGATCGGCCGCGGCCAAAAACTGTCGGACGCCGACGCCTTTACCGCGCGCATTTTGCTGATCCACCATTACCGCCGCGTGGTGCTGCGCGATCCGCTGTTGCCGACCGCCTTGCTGCCGAAGGACTGGCCGGGCGGGGCGGCGCGAAAACTTTGCGGCGAGATCTATCGCGGGCTGCTTGCCGCGTCCGAACAATGGCTCGACCGTCATGGAAGCAACGAGGCGGGTCCGTTGCCGGCCGCCGGCGAGGAACTCTCCCGGCGCTTCGGCGATTAGCGTTATGTTACAAGAAATGGTTGAAATATAAAATTTATGTTATATATTTGCGTGAACCAGACTTCCGGGAGGTCGCCATGTATACGCAGGCGCTCAATACGTCCGACGGCGATGACCGCGCCATCGAGGATGCCGGCCGCGCCGCGCAATTCCAGGCCCGCATCGACGCCGAAGAGCGGATCGAGCCCGAACGACTGGATGCCTTCGGCCTACCGCAAGACGCTGACCCGCCAGATCTCGCAGCACGCCCATTCCGAAATCGTCGGCATGCTGCCGGAAGGCAACTGGATCACGCGGGCGCCGTCGCTGCGCCGCAAGGCGGCGCTATTGGCAAAAGTGCAGGACGAATGCGGCCACGGCCTTTATCTCTATGCCGCCGCCGAAACGCTCGGCTCCTCGCGCGAAGAGCTGGTCGACCTGATGCTGGCGGGCAAAGCAAAATATTCCTCGATCTTCAATTACCCGACCCTGACCTGGGCCGATATCGGCACCATCGGCTGGCTGGTCGATGGCGCCGCCATCATGAACCAGATTCCGCTGTGCCGCTGTTCCTACGGCCCCTATGCGCGGGCGATGATCCGGGTCTGCAAGGAAGAATCCTTTCACCAGCGCCAGGGCTATGAGATCATGCTGACGCTGGCACGCGGCACCGAAGAACAGAAGGCGATGGCGCAGGATGCGCTGAACCGCTGGTGGTGGCCGGTGCTGATGATGTTCGGCCCGCCCGACCAGGCGAGCCAGCACAGCGACACTTCCACGAAGTGGAAGATCAAGCGTTTCTCCAATGACGAACTGCGCCAGAAATTCGTCGATGCGACCGTGCCGCAAGCACAATATCTCGGCCTGACGATTCCCGATCCCGGCATGACGCAGAACGACGCCGGCAACTGGGTCTATAGCGCGATCGACTGGAACGAATTCAAGCAGGTGCTGGCCGGCAATGGCCCCTGCAACCGCGACCGGCTGGCGGCGCGGCGCAAGGCGCATGATGAGGGCGCCTGGGTGCGCGAAGCGGCCCAGGCCTATGCTGAAAAACGCAAGCGCCGGCAAATGGCGCAAGCCGCCGAATAGAAATTTGGGGAGACCGTGATGGCCACGCCGAACACCCCGCTGTGGGAAGTCTTCATTCGCAGCCGCAATGGGCTGGCGCACAAGCATGTCGGCTCGCTGCATGCCTCCGACACCACCATGGCGCTGCAGGCCGCGCGCGACCTCTACACCCGCCGCGGCGAGGGCCTGTCGATCTGGGTGGTGCCGTCGAGTGCGATCACCGCCTCCGATCCGTCCGACAAGGGCATGATGTTCGAGCCGGCGGAATCCAAGATCTACCGGCATCCGACGTTCTACGAGGTGCCGGACGAAGTCGGGCATATGTGAGGCGCGTTACGGCGAATGGCGCAGCAAATACCGCGTTCATCCTGAGGAGCTTGCGCAGCAAGCCTCTCGAAGGATGGCGGCAACACCGGACTTGCGGCCATCCTTCGAGACGCGCGCAAGGGCGCGCTCCTCAGGATGAGGACGGAAGTTGAATTGGCAGGCGCGGAAAAAACATGGCAGTCGCATCCATCACCGTCTCCGAAACACCGCTGGTGCTGTACGTGCTGCGCCGGGCCGATGACGCGCTGATCCTCGGGCACCGGCTGTCCGAATGGTGCGGCCATGCGCCGATGATGGAAGAGGACATGGCGCTCGCCAACATCGGGCTCGACCTGCTGGGACAGGCGCGCGAACTCTATGCCTATGCGGCAAAAGTCGAGGGCAAGGACAATGACGAGGACAAGTTCGCCTATCTGCGCGACGTCAGGCAGTATCGTAACCTGCTCCTGCTGGAGCAGCCGAACGGCGATTTCGCGCGCACCATGGTGCGGCAGTTTTTCTACTCGGCCTTTGCCGACCTCTATTGGCGCGCGATGATGAGATCGACGGATGAGACGCTGGCGGCGATCGCGGCGAAGTCCGAAAAGGAAAGCGCCTATCATTTGCGGCATTCGTCGGAATGGATGGTGCGGCTCGGTGACGGCACCGACGAAAGCCACTCCCGCGCGCAGGCCGCCATCGACGATCTCTGGGCTTTCACCGGCGAGATGTTCGAGGTGGATGCCAGCGAGCGGGCGCTGATCGACGCCGGCATTGCCGTCGATCCCGCGAAGCTGCGCCCGCAATGGCAGAAGACGGTTTTGTCGGTCACCGGCGAAGCGACGCTGGCTCTGCCAAAGAGCGACTGGATGCAGCAGGGCGGCCGCAGCGGCCGGCACAGCGAGCATCTCGGTCATCTCCTCAGCGAGTTGCAGTCGATGCAGCGAACCTTTCCGGGGGCAGCGTGGTGAGCGCCGTCATCACCGACGCCGAGTTGCGGCAGCGTGCTTGGAACACCGCGGCGACCGTGGTCGATCCGGAAATTCCCGTGCTCACCATCGCCGATCTCGGCGTGCTCCGCGACGTCGTGATCAGGGATGGTGAGGTCGAGGTCGCGATCACGCCGACCTATTCCGGCTGCCCGGCGATGAACATGATCGGGCTCGAAATCGAACTGGCGCTGGAGCGCGAAGGTTTTCGCAATGCAAAAGTGCGCACCGTGCTGTCGCCGGCTTGGACCACCGACTGGATGAGCGAGGACGGCCGCCGCAAGCTCAGGGAATACGGCATCGCCCCGCCGCAAGGTCAAAACTCCCGCCGCGCGCTGTTCGGCATCGAGCAGGTGGCTTGCCCGCAATGCGGCTCCGAAAATACCGAGGTATTGTCCGAATTCGGCTCGACATCCTGCAAGGCGCTGTGGCGCTGCAAGAGCTGCCGCGAACCGTTCGACTATTTCAAGTGTCATTGATCCCGTCATTGCGAGCGCAGCGAAGCAATCCATCTCGCCCACAAAAAGAAAGAATGGATTGCTTCGCTGCGCTCGCAATGACGTTGATAGAGTGAGCCAGGCCTTCGATGTCCCACGCTCCCCGTTTCCATCGCCTCGCCGTCAACGACCTGCGCCGCGAGTCATCGGATGCGGTATCGCTGACTTTTGCGATTCCACCCGCGCTGGCCGACGACTACAGCTTCGCCCCCGGCCAGTATCTGACCCTGCGCACCACCATGGACGGCGAGGAGGTGCGGCGCTCCTATTCGATCTGCTCGGGGCCCGACGACGGCGAATTGCGGATCGCGGTGAAGAAAGTCGATGGCGGGGCGTTTTCCAGCTGGGCCGCCGACGAACTGAAGGCTGGCGACCAACTCGACGTCATGACGCCGACCGGCCGCTTCGGGGTCGCGCATGCGCCAAAGCAGGCGCGAACCCATGTCGGTTTTGCCGCCGGCTCCGGCATCACGCCGATCCTGTCGATTGTGAAGGGCGTGCTGGCGCGCGAACCGGACAGCCGGTTCTTCCTGTTCTACGGCAACCGCTCGACCTCGGGCATGCTGTTTCGCGAAGCGCTCGAGGAACTGAAAGACCGTTTCATGCAGCGGTTGTCGGTGTTCCATGTGATCTCGGGCGAGGAGCAGGATATTCCGATCCTGCACGGGCGGCTCGACGGCGACAAGGTGAGGGTGCTGCTGCGCTCGCTGGTTCCGGCGGCCTCGGTCGATTACGTTTTCATCTGCGGTCCGACCGGGATGAGCGAGGACATCGAGGCGACCTGTCGCAGGATCGGCATTGCGGCCGACCGCATTCACGTCGAGCGTTTTGTGTCAGAGTTCGGCGGCAAGCCACGTCTCAAAACCGCCGTTGCGGCGGACTCGCCGCCGAGGGCGCTGGCGTCGCTGATCATCGACGGCAAGCGCCGCGAGGTGCCGGTCGCCGAGGGCGAGGCGATTCTCGACGCCGCGTTGCGCGCCGGGATGGATCTGCCGTTCGCCTGCAAGGGCGGGATGTGCTCGACCTGCCGCGCCAGGCTGGTCGAGGGCAGTGCGCAGATGGAAGTGAACTACTCGCTGGAGCCGTGGGAACTCGAGAAGGGATTTATCCTGACCTGCCAGGCAAAGCCGACTTCCGAGAGGGTCGTGGTGGATTACGACCACGTGTAACGCCGTCATTGCGAGCGCAGCGAAGCAATCCATTTCACAACTTGGAAGATGAGAGATGGATTGCTTCGTCGCTACGCTCCTCGCAAAGGCGCTGTGAGAGCGTCATCTCTTTCAGATGTGTCATCAGCCACTGGTCGAAATGCCTTATGCTCACACCTTCGGCCGCGGTGCCGTGCCCAGAATGGCTTCGATCGACATCCCCAATCCCAGCAATTTTGTGTCGCTGCCGACGGGGCCGTCGATCTCGAGTCCCACCGGCAGGCCGCCGGGCGTCATGCCGGCGAACAGCGACAGGCCGGGGATGCCGGCGTTGCTGCCGGGATCGGTGTTGCGGATCATGGTGTCGAAGGTCGGCACCGGTTTTTCGCCGTTGATCGACATCTCGCCCGATCCCTTGGCCTCATCGATCAGCGGCGCCGGGGCGACCGTAGTCGGAAACAGGATGCCGTCGAGATTGTTGTCGCGGAAATATGCCGCATACATCTTCTGCAGTGCCGGCCGCTGCACCGTGATGGCGTCCTGATAGGCCGCGCCAAAGGCGTCGGCGGTGATGGCGCCGAACGCGCCCTTGACGTCGGGGCTGGCGATTTTTTCGGCGATGTCGGCCAGCGTGATCTCCTTGATGCCGGACTCTTCGAGCCAGGCGGGAATATCGGCGATCGGTTCATGCAGCGCGACGGGGAATGACACCTTTGCGTTCTGTTCGAACAGGCCGGGCATGTCGACATCCACAAGAACGACGCCGGCCTCCGCCAGTTTTGTGCGCGCAGCCTTGGTCACTGCTTCCAGGTCGCGGTCAAGTCCGCTCCAGAACGACGCGGGAATTCCGAGGCGCTTGCCGCGCAATGGTTCGGGCCTCGCCATCGCGGCGCCAGTGATGACGGAGTCCAGCAGCGCCACGTCCGCGACGGTGCGGCCCATCGGGCCGACGGTGTCGCGGGTGTGGCTGATCGGGACCACCTTCTTCTGGTCGTCGTAACGGCGCTCGGCGCCGCCATTGCCGACCGACGGCCGCAGCCCGACGATGCCGCACAGCGCCGCGGGCACCCGGGTCGATCCGCCGGTGTCGGTGCCGAGACCGCAGGTCACGATCCCGGCGGCAATCGCCGCCGCGGTTCCGCCCGAAGAGCCGCCGGGAATTCGGGTCTTGTCGTAGGGGTTTTTCACCGCCCCTGCGAACGACGATAGATTGGTGCTGGTGATTCCGAACGCCAGTTCATGCATGTTGGCCTTGCCGACGACGATGACGCCGGCCTTGAACAGTTTCTGCAGCGACGGTGCGTTGCGGCTGGGTTGCGCCTTCTGCAGCGCCGGCGTGCCGGCGGATGTCGGCATGTCGGCGGTGTTGATGTTGTCCTTGACGACGATGGGAAGGCCGGCAAGCGGCAGCGGCCCGGTCCGGCTCCATTCGTCGATTTCGGCTGCTGCCGCCATCGCCGGATCCTTGTTCACATGGATCAGCGAATTGAGATCCTTGACCTGCTCGGCACGTGCGAAAGCGGCCTTTGCGACGTCGGCGGCCTTGATCTTCTTGTCCCGGATGGCGGCGACGATCTCGACGGCGGACATCGAGCTGGAATTGGCCATGGCCGGACTCACCTGTCCGAGGGATGGAAGCGCCACGCCGGCGGCAACAGCGATCGTTGATGTCAGAACATCGCGGCGCGATGGGTTGCTGGTCACGGAACTCTCCCTGTTGCGATGGTGATGCTATTCCTTCGGCCGTTTGTCGTAGACGCGTTTGACCTTGCCGAGCGAGCGCTCCAGCGTTTCCGGCATCACGGCGCGGATCCGCGCCGTGATGCCGATGGTGTTCTTGATCGTGGCGGCGACGCGCTCGGTGTGCTCGACCAGTCCGCTCTCGTTCCAATGTTCCGGCCGCGCTTCCGCCACCACCGTCATCTCGTCCATCCGGCCCTCGCGGGTCAGTTCGATGATGAAATGCCCGCCGCACCAGTGGGTCGCCAGCAGCACTTCCTCGATCTGGGTCGGGAACAGGTTGACGCCGCGCAGGATGATCATGTCGTCGGAACGCCCGGTGACCTTTTCCATGCGACGCATGCCCGGCCGCGCCGTGCCCGGCAGCAGCCGGGTCAGATCGCGGGTGCGGTAGCGGATGATCGGAAACGCCTCCTTCGTCAGTGACGTGAAGACCAGTTCGCCCTTCTCGCCGTCGGGCAGCACCCTGCCGGTATCGGGGTCGATCACCTCGGGATAGAAGTGGTCTTCCCAGACATGCAGGCCGTCCTTGGTCTCCACGCATTCCTGCGCCACGCCGGGGCCGATCACTTCAGACAATCCGTAGATGTCGGTGGCGTCCATGTCGAAGGATTGCTCGATTTCGGCGCGCATCGCATTGGTCCAGGGCTCGGCGCCGAAGATACCGATCGTCAATGACGATTTTCTGGGGATCGAGGCCCTGGCGTTTGAACTCATCGAGGATCGCCAGCATGTAGCTCGGCGTTACCGTGATGATGTCCGGCCGGAAGTCGTTGATCAGCTGCACCTGCCGCTCGGTCATGCCGCCGGACACCGGCACCACGGTGCAGCCGAGCTGTTCCGCGCCGTAGTGCACGCCGAGGCCGCCGGTGAACAGGCCGTAGCCATAGGCGTTGTGGATGATCATGCCGGTGCGGCCGCCGGCGGCGCGGATCGAGCGCGCCATCACCTCCGCCCACATGTCGATGTCGGCCTTGGTGTAGCCGACCACGATCGGCTTGCCGGTGGTGCCGGAGGAGGCGTGGACCCGAACCAGTTTTTCGCGCGGAACCGCGAACATGTTGAAGGGATAATTGTCGCGCAAATCGGTCTTGCCCGTGAACGGGAAGTTCGAAAGATCGGACAATTGCCGGAAGTCCGCAGGCTTCACGCCGGCCTTGTCGAATGCCTTCTTGTAGTGCGCGACATTGTCGTAGGCATGCGCCAGCGTCCACGCCATGCGCCTGGTCTGCAGCGCCATGATCTCGTCGCGGGACGCCCGCTCGGCATCGTCCATCACGGCGGTGTAGCCGCTGCTGCCGGATTGAGGGTTGTGTCAAAGCCATTACGCGTTTCCCAAAAATCAGTTTTTACTTGGTGTCGATTTCCGCGCCGGGAAGCCAGGCGCCGCCCACGGTGCGGGAATGGCCGCGAAACTCGGCAATCACGACATCATCCGATGTGACGCGCACATCGTAAATCCCCGAGCGCCCGCTGCGCGAGATCTCCCGCGCGGTCGCGACCAGGCGGTCGCCGAGCTTGCCGGGCCGGATAAAAGTGATGTCGCATTGCGCCGCCACCGCGCGTTCGTTGCGGGTGTTGCAGGCGAACGCAAACGCCGAATCCGCCAGCAGAAAGATGAAGCCGCCATGCGCGATGCGCTGGCCGTTGACCATGTGCGGCAGCACCGTCATGGTCAGGGTCGCGTGGCCCGGCCCGACCTCGGATATTTCCATGCCGAGGCCCTTGCTGGCGTCGTCCTCCCGCCACATCGCTTCCGCACAGGCGCGCGCCAGATCGTCGGGCGAAAGCGTGGCCTTGACGTTCACTTTCGGTCTCCCGTTCTGCCGGACTTGTTGGAACAAGCCTCTTGAACTAAGCGATCAGTCCGCTAGTCATGATGCGAAGCCACCATGGTGTCAACGATCCCTGCGGGGGTCAAATTACGTTATAGCAAAGTGGGTTTTGCGGATCATCAGGCCGTGCCGGCCGGTTCTGCCGCGAAACCTCCAGGGAAATGCCAGTGCAGGGTACTGCCAATATTGTCGTCCTGAGCGGGCTGCTGATCGGTCTCGCCTATGGCGCGGTCGGGCTGTTGAGCGGCTTTTGCCTGCTCTCGCAGCCTGCGCGGCTGGTGGGCCGAGCGGCGACAGCCGCCTGGTCCGGACCTACGCGCTGGCGCTCGGCGTCGCGATTGCAGCCACCCAGCTGCTTGCCGCGGGCGGCGGCGTCGATCTCGGCAAGAGCATCTACCTGCAGTCGACCTTCTCGGCGCCGCTGATGTTTTTCGGCGGATTGCTGTTCGGCTACGGCATGGTGCTGTCGAACGGCTGCGGCTCGCGCGCGCTGGTGCTGCTCGGCCGCGGCAATCTGCGTTCCTTCGTGGTGGTGATCGTGCTCGGCATCGTCGCGCAGATGACGCTGAAGGGCCTGATCGCGCCGGCCCGCATTGCCATGGTGCAGGCGTCGCAGACCACGGCCGCGACCAATTCGCTGCCGGCGCTGCTGTCGAGCCTCGGTCTCTCCGGGATTTCGGCGCGCATGCTGGCCGCCTCGGTGACGAGCGCGGCGCTCCTCATCTTCGCGTTCGCGCACGTACCGTTCCGGCGATCGCCGGGGCAGATCGCGGCCGGCCTGATCGTCGGGATGCTGATCGCCGCCGGATGGTTCGCGACCGGTTACCTCGGTGCCGACGATTTCAACCCGACGCCGGTCACCTCGCTCACCTTCATCGCGCCGATCGCCGATGCCCTGCAATATGTCATGCTGTCGACCGGACTGACGCTGAATTTCGGTATCGCCACCGTCGGCGGTGTGTTCGCCGGCAGCCTCGCCACGGCGCTCCTCACCGGGCGATTTCACCTCGAGGGCTTTCAATCGCCGCGCCACATGCTGCGCTCGGCCGGCGGCGCGGCGCTGATGGGCGCGGGCGGCGTGATGGCCTATGGCTGCTCGATCGGGCAGGGGCTCACGGGGCTCTCGACGCTGGCGCTGGCCTCGTTCGTCGCGGTTGCCGGGATCTTGCTGGGCACGGCCGCGGGACTGCGCGGCGCGCTGCGGGTGCAGCCGCTGGCCGCTGCCTGATCTTCAGCCCCCTTGCAGTAGGGAGCGCTCTACCAAAATGTTGAAAACAACCCCATGCAAAGTAAGGCTAGGCTGGCGGTAGTCGTCCATGCACAAGATATAGTAGGCCGCAGTCAAGCCCGCGCGCGTGACGTCGCCAGCCGCATCACGTCAAGATAGCCCGGTCGCACTTCCATCCGCTGGATCAGGCCTTTTTCGACCAACAGCCGGTGCGCTTCCGGCAGCCGGTAGCAGGGCAGGTACATGAACAGATGATGCTCGGCGTGATAGTTCACCCAATAGGGCGCGATCAATAATCGCTCGATCGGATTTGCCAGCGTGGTGCGGGCGTGGCTGAACGGGTCTTCGCCGGTGGATGTGCAGGCGTGTTCGGCGATGTTGCGGATCCGCGTCACCAGCGGCAGCCAGGTCGCCATCGCAACCACCCACACCGCAAAATACCAGACGCTGGCGCCGGCCAGCCAGAACAGCACAAGCATCAGGGCGTTCACCGCCAGAAAGCGCGCCATCTTGTCGGCGCCGCTGGAAACGAAGCTTTCGTGCGATACCTCCTCGTCGCTGCCGCTGCGCCGGAACAGCGACAGGAACAGCGGCAGCCGCTGCTTCACAAAAGTCTGGCCGGTGAGATCGCGGATCGCCTTGCGGGTGTAGCTGTCCGTGGTGATCGGAAACGGCGCCGAAAGCGACAGGTCGGGGTCTTCCGGCTGCTGGGTGAATTTGTGATGCTGCAGATGATAGGAGCGGTAGCTGGCAAGGTCGGCGCCGACAGGCACCGCGCACAGCCATTGCCCGACCCATTCGTTGATCGACTTGTTGGCATGCAGCCCGCCATGGGCGGCTTCATGCATCAGGATCGCGAGGCCGAGCTGCCTTGTGCCGACCACCATGACCGCGATCAGCCATGTCAGCGGATTGGGCCACAGCGCCACCAGCGCGATCGCCGCGGCGATGGTGCCCCAGGCATGCAGCACCAGCCACATCCCGCGCAGCGAACTGCGCGAGGTCAGCCGGCTCCATTCATCCGGCGCAAAAACGGTTTTTGGGTCGACCCGCGACACCATGGGCATGGGCGGTACCTCTTGCGGCGCGGATGATACGCCCGCTCGATGCCTGGTTCAATCCGCCGCCGATGTCACGATGTGGATCTCCGAGGTAAGGGTGCGGTGCACCGGGCACTTGTCGGCGATTTCCATCAGCTTCCTGCGCTGCTCGGCGTCCAGCGCGCCTTCCATCGATATCACCCGGTCGAACTGGTCGAGCATGCCGACCCGGGTTTCGCACTCGGCGCAATCTTCCGCATGAATCTTGCTGTGACTGAGCGTTACCGTGACGCGTTCCAGCGGCAGCGCCTTGCGGTCGGCATACATCCGCATGGTCATTGACGTGCAGGCGCCGAGGCCGGCGAGCACCAGATCATAGGGACCGGGTCCGGTATCCCCGCCGCCGGCGGCCACGGGCTCGTCAGCCGTCAACCGATGCGGTCCGACCGAAATGGATTGCTGGAATTTGTTGGCGCGGGTCTCGCGAACCACGACCTTGCCTGGTGCTTCGCTACGCACGGCGGCGGGTCTTGGCGCTGCTGGCTCGATGTAGCGCTCGGCCCAGGCGGCGATGACGTCGGCGACATAGGCCGCGTCGCGCTTGTCGCTCAGGAGATGATCGGCGCCGGCCAGCGACACAAAACTCTTGGGATGTTTTGCGGCGACGAAAATCCGCGTGGCGTTGTCGATGCCGACGGTGTCGTCGGTCGGCGACTGCATGATCAGGAGCGCCTTGTGCAGGTTTGTCACGCGCGGCATCAGGCCGTGCTCGGCGATATCGTCGAGGAATTCGCTTGAAATGTGGAACGGGCGGCCGGCGAGCCGGACTTCGACCTTGCCCTGCGCGCGGATGTCCTCGATGCGATCACTGAAGAGATGGGTGACGTGTGCGGGATCTGAAGGTGCGGCGATCGTCACCACCGCCCTGGCGTCCGGGATCTGCCCGGCGGCGGCGAAAATCGCGGCGCCGCCAAGACTGTGGCCGATCAGGATCGCGGGAGCGGCACGGGTTTGCGCGCAAATGGTCGGCGGCCCGCACCAGATCGGCGACATTCGACGAGAAGGTCGAATTGGCGAAATCGCCTTCGCTGGAACCGAGCCCCGTAAAATCGAACCGCAGCACCGCGATGCCTTTTGCTGCCAGCGCCACCGCAATGCGTTTGGCGGCCAGCACATCCTTGCCGCAGGTAAAGCAATGCGCGAACAGGGCATAGGCGAGTGGCGTTCCCTCGGGCAGATCGAGCGCGGCGGCGAGTTGATGGCCGCTCTTCGCCGGTGAATTGAAAACGTTCGGTCGGCACGGCTGCCTCCATGAGTGATGCTAATCTTTACCTCTCCCGATGGGAGAGGTGACGCCGAACGCTGGTCTTGGAGTTCTAGTCCCCCGAATACCGCTGTTCCTTCCAGGGATCGCCGCGGTTGTGATAGCCGCGCACTTCCCAATAGCCGGGCGCATCCTGTTCGAGAAACTCGATGCTCTGCAGCCATTTCGCGCTCTTCCAGAAATAGAGATGCGGCACCACGAGGCGCACCGGGCCGCCGTGCTCCTGCTCCAGCGGCGCGCCGGACCAGCTGTGCGCCAGCAGGGCGTCCTCGGCGGCGAAATCCTCCAGTGCGAGATTGGTGGTGTAGCCGTCATGGGAATGCAGCACCACGAAGCGCGCTTCGTCGCGCGGCCGGCAGGCGTCGAGCAGATCGCGGGTCGAAAGCCCCTCGAATTGATTGTCGTAGCGCGACCAGGTGGTCACGCAATGAATGTCGGAGATGGACTTTGTCTGCGGCTGGGCCGTGAACTGCGCAAAATCCCAGAAGATCGGATTTTCGACGGCGCCGTAGACGTCGAGCCGCCAGCGTTCGCGCGAGATGTTCGGCGTCAAGCCGAGGTCGAGCGTCGGCCAGTCCCTGGTCAGATGCTGTCCCGGCGGCAGGCGCTGCTGTTCCGGGCGAAAAGTCCTGCCGGTGAGGAAACGGCCCTCGCGCGCCCAGCGCTGCTTGCTGCGCGTCAGCTTGCTGTCCGGAGGCGGTTCGTCCTGTTCGGCCATCTCACGCCATCCATTGCGACGCCGGCATCGCCGGCGTCCGGCAGGGTAGCACGGCAGGACGTGGAGGCTAAAGCCTCAGGCCGATTTCCCGAACAGCACCGGAAGCTGCCGCGGCCCGCGCACGGTGCCTTCCGACCACGTGACCTGACCGGCCGGATCGAGCCTGAAGTCGGGAATCCGCTTCAGCCATTCCTCGATCGCGACCGTCATTTCCATGCGGGCGAGGTTGGAGCCGACGCAGCGGTGAATGCCGAGGCCGAAGGCGGCATGGCGGTTTTCCTTGCGGTCGATCACCACCTTGTCGGCGTCGGGGAACATGGCGGGATCGCGGTTGGCGGCGGGAAACGACAGCAGCACCATGTTGCCCGACTTGACCGGGCAGCCGCTGATCACGGTGTCCTTCATCACCTCGCGCGCCATGGTGACGGGCGAATAGGCCCGCAGCAATTCCTCGACCGCGACCGGCATCAGTTCGGGCTCCGCGATCAGCCGCTCACGATCGGCGGGCGTCTTCGCCAGATGCCAGAGCGAGGAGCCGATCGCGCTCCAGGTGGTGTCGATGCCGGCGATCAGCAACAGCCGCAGCGAGCCCAGCACGTGCCCGTCGGCCAGCGGCTGGCCGTCCTTGTCCCTGGCATTCATCAAGGTCGTGATCAGGTCGTCGGTCGGGTTGCGTCTTGCGCGCCTCGACATGGCCCGGGAAATAGCCGGTCATCTCGCGCACCGCGCCCATCAGGGCGTCGTCATCCTTGATGCCGAGTTCGAGAATCCCGTGGATCCATTTGATGAAGAGCTCGCCGTCCCTTTCGGGGATGCCGAGCATGTGGGCGATGGCGCGAACCGGAATGTGCTTTGTGTAGCGCGCCGCGGCGTCGCACTGGCCGTCGGCGATGAATTCGTCGATCAGCTCGTTGCAGATGGCGCGAACGCGCGGCTCCAGCTTCTTCATGGCGTCGGGCGTGAACGGCGGCAGCAGCAATTGCTTGGCCGGCTTGTGCCCCGGCGGATCGGAGGTGATCGGCGGCGCGGCGTTGCTGATCTCCGGCCTGACGTCGCGCACGATCACCCGGCGCGACGAGAAATGCTCGGTGTCGTAGGCGATCTCCTTCACCGCCTGATAGGTGGTCGGCATGTAGCAGCCGAGGAAGCGGTCGGTGTGAATCACCGGCGATGCCGCGCGCAGCTCTTCCCAGATCGGAAACGGATCCTCGGTCCACTGCGGATCGGTATGGTCGAAATCGTGGATCCAGTCGGTGACCGGCGGGTGATCGGTCAATGCGGCGGGGGCGGAATCGGGAATTGCGCGGGCGGGATCGGACATCAGCGTAATTTCCTCTGTTCGTTCGCTTGAAATCGCAGGCAGAGGCGCAAAACGGTTCACTCTTCGGTGACGTCGATCGCGATCTCCGGACAATTGGATTTTGCGAGCCAGGCCTTGTCCTCGAGTCCCGGCGGGCACCGAGCCGTCGCCGGCTTCGTGCGCGTTGCCGAACTCGTCGAGATCGAACAGTTCGGGCGCCAGCGCCTTGCAGCGGGCGTGGCCCTGGCACTTGTCCTGGTCGACATGGACTTTCAGTTTTCCGGCCATCTGAAGCTTTCCCCTCGGCTCACCCGCAACCATGTCGCGGGTTTCGCATTTCCACGTGTTGTGTTTGGTGCAGTTCTTGTTGGCTGCGCCTTGAAATTATACCATATTACATTCGCGCCGCGCCGCGGCGTCAAGTCAAAAGTCAGGGATCGCCGTATCGATGCCGCCCCGATTAGCCCGCAAGCCGCTGAATACCTATCACCATGGCGATCTCAGAGACGCCCTGGTTCAGGCCGCGCTTGCCGAGGCCGAACAGGGCGGACCGGAAGCCATCAGCCTGAAGGCGCTGGCGAAAGACCTCGGCGTCTCGCAGCCGGCGCCCTACCGGCATTTCGCCGACCGCGAGGCCCTGCTCGCCGAGGTGACCACGGAAGCGTTCCGGCAATTCAACGTGCTGCTGCGGCAATCGATCGACAAGCCGTCGAAAAATTCAAAACTGTCGCGCATCGCCCGGGCGACGCTGGATTTCGGTCTTCGCCGCAACGGCATCTATCGCCTGATGTTCGCGTCGCGCACCATGGCCGGATTGCCAAAAGGCAGCGCGCTTCATGCCGCGCGGATGGAAACTTTCGGTCTCGTGCTGGAAGCGCTGGGACCGCCCGCACCGGGGTTCCTGCGCGAGCGCCATGCCCTGGCGATCTGGACCGGGTGCACGGCGTGGTGATGCTGGCCGAGCAGGGATTGCTGACCGGCGAGGCCGCCCATGTCAGCATCGAGGAACTGGTCGAGGACCTCGTGAAGCAGACCGAACTCGCGCTGTCGGTGGCGATCGAGCAGGCGGGTGGCGGTTAGCGTCATTGCGAGGAGCGCAGCGCGAAGCAATCCAGCTTGCTTCAACAATGGATTGCTTCGCTGCGCTCGCAATGACGGTCGAACTTACTTCGGCGTCCTCGGGTCGATCGGCGTGGTGCCGCGCACGCCCAAAACATCCTCCAGCCATTTTGCGCCGGCGAGCAGTTTTGCCTCGCCGCGCGGGGCCGCCACCATCTGCAGTCCGACCGGCAGGCCCGACGCCGTAAATCCGCAGGGCAGCGACAGCGCCGGGCAGCATGCCAGCGTGATCGCATAGACGATGGCGAGCCACTGGACATAATTCTCGAATTTTACGCCCGCGCATTCCGCGACATAGCGGTCCCCGATCGGGAACGGCGAGACGATGGTGGCGGGCGCCAGCAGCAGGTCGTATTTGTTGAAGAACTCGACCGTGCGCGCCGTCATCTCGACACGCTGGGCTTCGGCCCGCTCGATCTGCTCGACCGTCAGCTTCAGCCCTTCCTCGATGTTCCAGATTATCTCGGGCTTCAGCAGGTCGCGTTTGGTGCGCAGCAGCCCCGCCTTGCTCATCGCGAAATCGAACGCGCGCAGCACGTGAAAGCATTCATGGGCCTCGCGCAGATCGGGATGCGCCTCCTCGACGATGATGCCGGCATCGGCGAAGCGCATCGCGGCCTTGCGGGTGACGGCGGCCACTTCGGGATCGACCGGGGTGATGCCGAGATCCGGCGAATAGGCGATCCGTTTCGGCTTGTGGCCGGAGCGCGCCGCCGACAGGAACGATTGCGGCAGCGCCGGCAGCGACAGCGGATCGGCCGCATGCTCGCCGCTCATGGCATCGAGCAGAAGCGCGAGGTCCTCGACATTGCGCGCCATCGGCCCGTGGACGGTGAGATTGCGGTCGACGGTGGCCGACGGCGTGTGGGCGACGCGGCCGATGCTCGGGCGCATGCCGACGATGCCGCAGAAGCTGGCGGGGTTGCGCAGCGAGCCGCCCATGTCGGTGCCATGCGCCAGCCACGCCATGCCGGTGGCGAGCGCCACCGCCGCCCCGCCCGAGGAGCCCGCGGCGGAGCGCGTCGTGTCCCAGGGATTGAGCGTTGCGCCGAACACTTCGTTAAACGTGTTGGCGCCGGCGCCGAATTCCGGCGTGTTCGATTTGGCGTAGACCACGCCGCCATTGGCTTCGAGATGCTCGACGAGGAGGTCGGAGCGCGCCGAGATCGTATCCTTGAAGATCGGCGAGCCCTGGGTGTTCAGCACGCCCGCGACATTGAACAGGTCCTTGATCGGAATCGGCATGCCCGCCAGCAGGCCGCGCTCGCCTATCGGCTCCTTCATCAGCTCTTTGGCATGGGTTCGGGCGCGATCGAAGCACAGCGTCGGCAGCGCGTTGACCTTGCCGTCGACCTCGGCGATCCGCTGTTCCAGCACATCGAGCAGATCGAGCGGGGTGACCTCGCCGTTTCCGAGTTTGTCGACGACGGCGCACGCCGTCGCTGTACCAGACCTTGATCAGCCACTCGCGTCTCCCCCTTGGTTCCGCTTCACCCGCGGATTGCCTAGTGCTGTAAAACATTTTGCGGCAAAGTGGAAATGCGCCGCACGCGCGGGACCACGGAGATATCAGCATGAGCACGCCGTTCGATACGCCCGACTGGCGCGGCATGAGCCAGGGGGAGCGCGACCTCGGCCTCAACAACGGCGTCCACGTGCCCGCAAGCGCCGAACTCGTCGCCGGATGGGACCGGCGCTCCGCCGGGATGCGGAGCAAATATTCCGGCCATCTCGATCTCCGCTATGGCACGCGCGAGCGCAACCGGATCGACTTCTTCAAGGCCGCCGACAACGCACCGACGCTGCTGTTCATCCATGGCGGCTACTGGCAGACCCGCGCCAAGGAAACCTTTGCGCTGTTTGCCGCCGGACCGATGGCGCATGGCATCAATGTCGCGCTGGCAGGCTATACGCTGGCGCCGGATGCGACGCTGGATGACATCGTCGCCGAAATCCACGCCGCGATCGATTTTCTGGCCGAACAATTGCCCGGGCTCGGCGCTGCCGCAGGCGGCATCGTGGTGTCCGGCTGGTCGGCCGGCGGCCATCTGACCTCGATGGCGCTGTCGCATCCGAAGGTGCGCGCGGGCATGGCGATCTCGGGCATTTTCGACCTTGAACCGATCCGTCACAGCTACCTCAACGCAAAACTGGGGCTGGACGAGGCAACGTCGCGCCGCAATTCGCCGATGGCGCAGGCCGGCGGCGTGACAAAACCGCTGTCGCTGGTGGTCGGCGACGCCGAATTGCCGCTGTTGCGCAGACAGACCGCGGATTTTGCCGGCCACCGCGCGAAATATGGATTGCCGGTGACGTATGAAGAAATCCCCGGCGCCAACCATTTTACCATCATGAACGAGATGGTGTCGCCGGCAGGGCGGATCACGACGCTGATCCGGCAGTTGTTTGAGAGGACG
This sequence comes from uncultured Alphaproteobacteria bacterium, assembly GCA_963706975.1. Taxonomy (GTDB): domain Bacteria; phylum Pseudomonadota; class Alphaproteobacteria; order Rhizobiales; family Xanthobacteraceae; genus Bradyrhizobium. Next base: position 63,830 of record CAVPOL010000006.1, on the reverse strand, counting down.
GCGGTGCAGTCATCCGAGGTGCTCGCTCTTCGCGAGCTCGAAGGATGAAGGAACAGATCCATGCTCTCGAGGCTCGCAAGAGCGAAGCTCAGGATTGCTTCGTGCCTGCGCTCGCTCGCAAAGACGTTGATGGATACGGGCTTATCCCCAGCCCGACGTCAGCCCGCCATCGACGGTAAAAATCACCCCTGACGTATAGCCCGAACGATCGGAGGCCAGGAACGCCATCAGGTCGCCGATCTCGCGCGCATGCGCCGGGCGGCCGAGCGGAAAGCCCTTCTGGAATTCCCTGTAGCGGTTCTCGTCGCCGAACTGGTTTTTGGCGCGGGTTTTCAGCAGCGTGACGTGGCGGTCGGTGCCGACGGGACCGGGATTGATGCCGACCACGCGAATGTTGTCGGCGAGGCTCTTGCCGCCGAGCGCGCGGGTAAAAGCCATCAGCGCGGCGTTGCCGGCGCTGCCGCAGATGTAATTGGCGTCGAACTTTTCGCCGGCGGCGCCGATGTCGTTGACGATGACGCCGTGACCGCGCGCCTTCATCTGCGCGTAGATGGCGCGGGTCAGGTTGATGTAGCCGAACACTTTCAGCTCCCAGGCATGGCGCCAGGTCGCCTCGTCGATCTTGTCGATCGAGCCGCCGGGAATGTCGCCGGCATTGTTGACCAGAATGTCGATGTCGGCGGCGTCCTTGACCAGCCGGGCGATATCGGCGGGGTTGCGCAGGTCGACCACATGCGCCGTGGCGCCGATCTGGTGCGCCGAGCGCAGCCGCTCGGCCAGCGCCTTCAACTGGTCGCCGCTGCGGGCGGCCAGCATGACGTCGCAGCCTTCCTCGGCGAAGGCTTCGGCGGCGGCTGCACCAATACCCTTCGAGGCGCCGGTGATCAGGACACGCTTGCCGCGCAAATGCAGATCCATGGGATTTCTCTTTTTACTGGGGAGGGCGTTTAAAAAAGGGGGCGGGCGGGTCCGGATAGTTAGGCCCCCACCCTTGAGCCGGTCAACATTGCACTGCAGCGTTGCGCGGCGGCCGGGTTTGGTCCATTGCAATCCATATCCATCAAGTCAGGCGCTCCCAGGCACGTTAAGGAATCTCCCGATGAGCAATGAAAAAAAGCAATACCGGATCGCGGTCATTCCCGGCGACGGTATCGGCAAGGAAGTGGTCCCGGAGGGGCTGCGCGTGCTGGAACAGGCTGCGAAAAAGCACGGGGTGTCTGTGCATTTCGACCATTTCGATTTCGCCTCCTGGGACTATTACGAAAAGCACGGCGAGATGATGCCGGAGGACTGGAAGGCGAAAATCGGCAAGCACGATGCGATCTATTTCGGCGCGGTCGGCTGGCCCGCCAAGATCCCCGATCATATTTCCTTGTGGGGATCGCTGATCAAATTCCGCAGGGAGTTCGACCAGTACGTCAATCTGCGTCCGGTGCGATTGATGCCCGGTGTGCCGTCACCGCTCGCCAACCGCAAGCCCGGCGATATCGATTTCTGGGTGGTGCGCGAAAATACCGAGGGCGAGTATTCGTCGGTGGGCGGCCGCATGTTCCCGGATACCGATCGCGAATTCGTCACGCAACAGACTGTCATGACGCGGGTCGGCGTCGATCGCATCCTGAAATTCGCGTTTGAACTGGCGCAGTCGCGGCCGAAAAAGCATTTGACCTCGGCGACAAAATCCAACGGCATTTCCATCACCATGCCGTATTGGGATGAGCGCGTGGAGGCGATGGCGAAAAATTATCCCAAGGTGAAGTGGGACAAGTACCACATCGACATCCTCACCGCGAATTTTGTGCTGCACCCGGACTGGTTCGACGTCGTGGTCGGGTCCAACCTGTTCGGCGACATTCTCAGCGATCTCGGCCCGGCCTGCACCGGCACCATCGGCATCGCGCCGTCGGGCAACATCAATCCGCCCGGGCTGTTTCCATCGGTGTTCGAACCGGTGCACGGCTCGGCGCCCGATATCGCGGGCCAGGGCATCGCCAACCCGATCGGCATGATCTGGTCAGGCGCGATGATGCTGGAGCATCTCGGCGAGAAGCAGGCCGCAGCCTCGATTGTCGCTGCCATCGAGCGCACGCTCGGCGAACGCACGCTGCGCACGCGCGATCTCGGCGGCAATGCGGACACCACGGCATGTGGCAAGGCTGTGGCCGAGATGGTGGAGTAGAGAAGCGTCTTCAACTCACCATCGTCGTCCCGGCGAACGCGGGGACCCATACGCCGTGACTTATCGTTTGATCACGCGTGGTAGAGACCTTCTGCAGCAATTGGTCGCCGCGGAGTATGGATCCCTGCGTTCGCCGACAAGGGGAGAGGAGGGAAGAGGTCGCGCTACCCCTTCGCAATCCGGCGGCAATGCTTCCATGCCGCGCCGATCAGGTTCTCGCTCGCCTCCGGGGTGCGGAAGGCGGAATGGGCCGACAGCGTCACGTTGGGCAGTTTGGTCAGCGGATGATCCGCAGGCAGCGGTTCGACGTCGAAGACGTCGAGCCCGGCATGCCGAATCTGGCCGGCCTTCAGCGCCTCGATCATCGCGGCCTCATTGACCAGTGCGCCGCGCGCGGTGTTGATCAGGATGACGCCGGGCTTCATGGCGTCGATGCAGGCTTCCGAAATCAGCCCGCGGGTCTCGTCGTTCAGCAGCAGATGCAGCGAGATGACGTCGCTTTCGCTCAGCAGTTCGTCCATGTCGACGAACTCGACCCCGCGGTGCTTCTTCGGGGTCCGGTTCCAGGCCACGACACGCATGCCGCTGCCGAGCGCAATCCGAGCCACCTCCGCGGCAATGCCGCCAAAGCCGATCAGCCCGAGGGTCTTGCCGGAGAGCTGCATGCCCTCGTCGCGCAGCCAGTTGCCGGCGCGCATTTCGCGGTCCATCTGGGCAAGTCCGCGCGCCGCCGACCACATCAGCGCGATGGCGCATTCGGCGACCGCGGTGTCGCCATAGCCCTTGATCAGGTGAACCTCGATGCCGAGTTCGGCCAGTTCCTCCGGGTTCATGTAGCTGCGCGCGCCGGTACCCAGAAACACCACATGCTTCAGGCCGGCGCATTGCTTCGCGATTTCGGTCGGCAGCGCGGTGTGATCGACGATGGCGATTTCGGCGCCGTCGAGTATCCCGGGGTATTGCTCCGGCGTGATGTCGGGATCGAGATGGATGCGCACGTCCGGATCGCCTTCCTTCGTGAGCCGTTCGAAGATCACTGCCAGCGATTCATTGGCGTCGACAAAAACTCCGCGCACGGGACTCTCCATGGTTAGGACGCGACGCCGGCGATCGCCAGCACGGTATGCATCAGTGCGTTGGCGCCGGCGGCGCAGTCGGCTTGCGTCGCGTCTTCCAGTTCGTTGTGGCTGACGCCGTCCTTGCAGGGCACGAAAATCATCGCAGCCGGCACCACATTGGCAAGATTGCAGGCGTCGTGACCAGCGCCCGAGGTGATGCGACGGTGGCTGTAGCCGAGTGCCCTGGTCGCAGCCTCGACGGCATCGACCAGCTTTGGATCGAACACGGTCGGCGGCTTGCGCCAGATCGCCTCGAAGTCAATTTCGACCCTGCGCCGCACGGCGATTTCGGCGATGGCGCCGCGCAAATCCCTGTCGATGGCGTCGAGTGTTTCCGAAGCCGGGCTGCGGATATCGACGGTGAAGGCGATCTCGCCGGGAATGACGTTGCGCGAGGGCGCAGCGATCACGGCCTCGCCGACGGTGCCGACCGCGTTCGGCCCGTGCGCGGCGGCGATGCGCTCGACCGCCAGCACCACTTCGGACAGCGCCGCCAGCGCGTCGCGGCGCAGCGGCATCGGCGTGGTGCCGGCGTGGCTCTCGAAACCAGTCACCTTGCCGTCATACCAGATGATGCCCTGGCCGCGGTCGACCACACCGATGGTCTTGCTTTCGGCTTCCAGCAGCGGTCCCTGTTCGATGTGCAGTTCGACGAAGGCGCCGAACTTTTGCGCGCCGACGCCTTGTTCGCCGCGGTAGCCGATGCCGTCGAGCGCCTCGCCGACGCTGATGCCGGCCAGATCCTTGCGGGAGAGAATGTCGTCCGTTGTGTAGTCGCCGGCATAGGCCGCGGAGGCCATGGTGGCCGGCGCGAAGCGCGAGCCTTCCTCGTTGGTCCAGTTGACGATGCAGATCGGGGTTTCGGTCTCGATCCCGGCGTCGTTGAGGGTGCGCACCACTTCGAGCGCCGCCAGCGTGCCGAGCACGCCGTCGAACTTGCCGCCGGTCGGCTGGGTATCGAGATGCGAGCCGAGGCCGACCGGGTGCTTCGACATGTCGCGCCCCCGGCGCAGGCCGAACATCGAACCCAGCGCATCGACATGGACCTCGAGGCCCGCGGCCTCGCAGGCGGTTCGAAACCAGTCGCGCACCTGCTTGTCCTCGGGGCCGAGCGTCAGCCGCCGCACCCCGCCCTTCGGCGTGGCGCCGAATTTCGCGGTTTCATGAATGGTGTCCCAGAGCCGGGCGGAATTGATCTGCAAATTGGATGCGATTTTGGACATTGAGGCTTCCGGGAACTGATGGTGCGTGGCGTTGCCTAGCATGGTAGAACTCTCCCGCAAACAATGTCGAGACATGGAGCGTTCCCTGATGAACATCCACAGCGAGCCGATGCTGCCGAGCCTGCAGGCACGGCTGGCCTGCCGCGCCGGAATGGCCAGCTCCACGGCCGGCGTCGCCAACGGGTTTGTGCAGGGAAATCTCGCGATACTGCCGGAAAGTCTGGCCGCCTCGTTCCACCGCTTCTGCCAGCTCAATGCAAAGCCGTGTCCGATCATCGGCATGTCCGACGTCGGCGATCCCCGGATTCCCGCGCTCGGGCTCGATCTCGACATCCGCACCGACGTGCCGCGTTACCGGGTCTGGCGCGACGGCGAGGTGGCGGAGGAGCCGACCGATATCATGGCGCACTGGCGCGACGATCTCGTCGCCTTCGTGCTGGGCTGCTCGTTTTCGTTCGAGGAAGCGTTGATGGCGGAGGGCCTGCCGATCCGCCACATCGAGCGCAACGTGCGGGTGCCGATGTACCGCACCAACATCGCCTGCAGCCCATCGGGCCCGTTCGCGGGTCCGATGGTGGTGTCCATGCGGCCGTTCAGGCCGGCGGATGCGATTCGCGCGGTTCAGATCACCTCGCGCTTTCCGGCCGTGCACGGCGCACCGGTCCATCTCGGCCATCCCCATTTGATCGGGATCGAGGATATTGCAAAGCCCGATTATGGCGACCCGGTGCCGGTGGCAGAAGACGAGATCCCGGTATTCTGGGCCTGCGGCGTCACCCCGCAATCAGTGATCGCAGCCGCAAAACTGCCGTTCGCGATCACGCATGCGCCGGGATTGATGCTGGTGACGGATCTACGCAACACGCAGATGGCGGTGCTGTAAGCCATTCCGAAAATTTCTCAGGTCGTCATGCCCGCACGCCTTATCGGCGCAGCAGCAAGAAAGACGTGGATGGCCGGGACAAGCCCGGCCATGACGTGGAGAGGTTAGTCGTGCCCGTTCTCCGGCAGCGTCAGCCCGAACGTCTTGGTCAATTCCGCCACCTGCGCCGGCGTGAGATAGCGCGGGTTCAGCCCGCGCAGCAGCAGATAGAGTTTTGCGGTCTCTTCCAGTTCCTCCATGGCGAACACGGCGGCTTCCAGCGTGTCGCCCGAAACCACCGGACCGTGATTGGCGAGCAGCACCGATGAGTATTTTCCCGCCAGCCCCTTGATCGCGTCGGCGACCGCCGGATCGCCCGGCCGATAATACGGCACCAGCGCGGTCAAGCCGCACTTCATCAGGTAATACGGCGTCATCGGCGGCAGTGCGGCGCGGGGGTCGATTTCCGGCAGCATGGTCAGCGCCACCGAATGGGTGGAATGCAGATGCACCACCGCACGGGCGGAACTGCGGGTCTGGTACAGCGCGGTGTGCAGCGGCACCTCCTTGGTCGGGGCGTCGCCGGAGAGGAGTTTTCCATCGGCGCCAAGCCGCGACAGCCGCGCCGGGTCGAGCGAACCCAGCGAGGCATTGGTCGGCGTCACCAGCCAGCCGCCGTCGTCGAGTTTGACGCTGATATTGCCCGAAGAACCCGGCGTCAGCCCGCGCTCGAACAGCGAGCGGCCGAGGCGGCAGATTTCCTCTCGCAAGGTGGTTTCGGTCATATTGGTGCCCTGGCTGCATCCTCTTGCCGCCTTGTCTCACGCTTTGGCAGGGCGGCCAAGCCGTGATACCCAAAGGACAAGGCCGCCCGCGAATGCGGCTGCGAAAAACCGTTGAGGGAGTGCCCATGCCTGAATCCGCAAAACCGCGCATCGCCGTGATCGGGCTGGGCTCGATGGGGTTTGGCATGGCGACCTCGCTGCGGCGCGCGGGTTTCGAGGTCACCGGCTGCGATGTCTCGGCCGACGCCGTGGCCCGGTTCGTCGCCGACGGCGGCGGCGGAGCAAAGACGCCGGCGGAAGCCGCCAAAGCCGCCGGCATCGTCGTCAGCGTCGTGGTCAATGCCTCGCAAACCGAAACCATTTTGTTCGGCAAGGACGGCGTCGCCGAAACCCTGGCAAAGGATGCGGTGTTTGTCTCTTCCGCGACCATGGATCCGGACGTGGCGCGGCGACTGGCAAAGCAGCTGGAAGCCACCGGCCGGCATTATCTGGACGCGCCGATCTCCGGCGGCGCACAGCGCGCGGCGCAGGGCGAGCTCACCATTCTGGCCTCCGGCAGTGCCGCAGCCTTTGCCAGGGCGCGGCCGGCGCTGGATGCGATGGCGGCAAAACTCTACGAACTCGGCGATGCCGCGGGCCAGGGCGCCGCCTTCAAGATGATCAACCAGCTTCTGGCCGGCGTGCACATCGCCGCGGCTTCCGAGGCGATCGCCTTCGCTGCCAAACAGGGCCTCGATATCCGAAAGGTCTACGAGGTGATCACGGCGTCCGCGGGAAACTCCTGGATGTTCGAGAACCGCATGCCGCATGTGCTCGATGGCGATTACACGCCGCGCAGTGCGGTGGATATTTTCGTCAAGGACCTCGGCATCATCCAGGACATGGCGCGTACGGCAAAATTCCCGGTGCCGGTGTCGGCCGCCGCACTGCAGATGTTCTTGATGACATCGGCCTCGGGCATGGGCCGCGACGACGATGCGTCGGTGGCGCGGATGTACGCAAAAGTCACCGGCACGACGCTGCCGGGCGAACCGAAGTAACGCGAACCAAGCAGAGGACAGCAAATGCCCCGTTTCGCTGCCAATCTTTCCATGATGTTCACCGAAGTCCCGTTCCTCGACCGATTTGAAGCCGCGGCAAGAGCGGGATTTACCGCGGTCGAATTCCTGTTTCCCTATGAGCATCCGGCCGAGGAAGTCGGCCAGCGGCTGAAAGCCGACGGCCTGACCCAGGCGCTGTTCAATCTGCCGCCTGGCGACTGGAATGCCGGCGAAAAAGGTTTTGCGGCGCTGCCGGAGCGGTTCGACGATCTGAAGAAAAGCCTGCACACCGCGCTGCCCTACGCGCAGGCCACCGGCGTCAAGCGGCTGCATCTGATGGCCGGCATCGCCGACCGGGGCGACCGCAAGGCGGTGGAGGCGTTTTACAAGGGGGTGGCTTGGGCGGCGGAATTTTTTGCGCCGCACGGCCTCGACGTCGTGATCGAGCCGATCAACCCGCGCAACGTGCCCGGCTATTTCCTCAACGATTTTATCTTCGCACGCGATTTGATCAATGAGCTGAAGATTCCGAACCTGAAACTGCAGTTCGATATCTATCACTGCCAGATCATCCATGGCGACGTCACCATGCGGCTGCGCGAGATGATGCCGATCATCGGCCATGTCCAGATCGCCAGCATCCCCTCGCGCAACGAGCCCGATGGCGAGGAACTGAACTATCCGTTCCTGTTCGACGAACTCGACCGGCTCGGCTATCGCGGTTTTGTTGGCTGCGAATATAACCCGCGCGGCAAAACCACCGAGGGTCTCGGCTGGTTCAAGCCCTACGCCGGAGCAAAGCCGTGACGCTGGCCAGAAAAATATCTCTTGGTTGCATCGCCGACGACTATACCGGCGCCTCCGATCTCGCCAACACGCTGACCCGCGCCGGCCTGCGCACGGTGCAGACCATCGGCGTGCCCTCGGACGATCTCGATCTGCCCGAAGTCGACGCGGTGGTGGTGTCGCTGAAAAGCCGCTCGATCGAGGCCGGCCTTGCGGTATCGCGCTCGCGCGAAGCGGAAAAATGGCTGCGCGGGCGCGGTGCCGATCACGTGCTGTTCAAGATCTGCTCGACCTTCGATTCCACCGACGCCGGCAATATCGGCCCGGTGATGGACGCGCTGCGCGCCGACTCCGGCGATGGCATGGTGCTGGTGACCCCGGCGTTTCCCGAGACCGGCCGCACCGTCTATCAGGGCAATTTATTCGTCGGCTCGGTGCCGCTCAATGAAAGCCCCCTGAAGGATCATCCGCTCAACCCGATGCATGATTCCAATCTGGTACGGGTATTGGCGCGGCAGAGCGAAACCAAAGTCGGCCTGATCGAACTGGCGGTGCTGGCCCGAGGGGCGGATGCGGTGCGGGCGCGGCTTGCCGATCTCGCGGGCAAGGGATTTGGGGCCGCAGTCATTGACGCTGTGTTCGACCGCGACCTCGAAATCATCGGCGTCGTGGCGCTGGATCATCGCCACTCGGTTGGTGCGTCCGGCATCGGGCTCGGCCTCGCCCGCGCGCTGGTCGCGTCCACCAGGGTCAAGCCGAGCGGTCCCAACACGGTTCCCGACGCGCCGGTCGGCGGACCGGCGGCGTGCCTCGCCGGCAGTTGTTCGCAGGCGACCCTGCAGCAGATCGCCTGCGCGGAAGCCGTCATGCCGGTGCTGCATCTCGATCCCGATCGGGTGGTTGCCGGGCAGGACGAAGCCCGCCGCGCGCTGGCTTGGGCCAGGGAGCGGCTCAGCGAAGGTCCGGTCCTGATCGCCAGCAGCTCGACGCCGGACCAGGTCGCAGCTCTGCAATCCCGACATGGCCGCGATGCAGCCGGACATGCCATCGAGCAGGCGATGGCCGATATCGCCGAAGGCCTGGCGGCGTCGGGTGTGCGGCGGCTGGTGGTCGCGGGCGGCGAAACCTCTGGCGCGGTGGTGGACCGGCTGCGGATTCCCGGCTTCCTCGTTGGCGCGGAAATCGCTGCAGGCGTGCCGGTTCTGCGCGCCGTCGGCGCCGCCGGCGGCGACATGCTGCTGGCGCTGAAGTCGGGCAATTTCGGCGGGCCGAAGTTTTTCGCTGATGCGCTTGCGCTGATGCGCTGAACCCTTCCGTCAGCCCGACGCGAGGCGAGCGGCTTCGTGCATCATTGATTCCACCAGCGCCGGCTCGACCCCGTTTTTCTCGGCAGCTTCGGCCAGCAGGGCCGGCCGGGGCTGCGTGCGTTGCAATACCGGATATTGCGAGGGGGCGTGATCGGACAGGCGTAATCCAACAAGGTCCGGCCGCGCGTAGTGGCCATTGGTATCGATGATGGCCTTCCAGGCCTTGATCATCCAGGCCTGAAGTTCCGCGCGCAGGATAGCTGGGCCCTCGACCGGTCCCACCAACGGAATCCCCAGAGGCGCAATGATGCTCGAGCCACCCTTGGCGTAACCGATGTTCATGCGGCCCTTGTGGGGAAAATCGTCGGGAATATCGGCTTCGTCGATCTGCCCGCAGGCCGAAAGCACGAACGCGCCGGCCTCCAGCGCGTGCGCGCGCACCGAGGCGTGGCCCCAGAATGCCTGATGCCCCGCGTCCCATTCTTCCAGTTGTGGTCCGGTATGCAGCGCGAACGCGCCCGGAAATACCGCGACATGGATCTCCTCGCCGAGCCCGATCATCGCTGCCCGCACCAGGGTCATCAGGTGCTCGCCGCAGATCAGGCCGCCGAGACGCCCGATGTCGGTATCGAATACAATGAGATCGGAGGCATCGCCCTGGCCCCAGAACATTCGCTCGGTGAAGGTCGGCATGGTCTTGCGATGCCGGCCCATCAGCCGGCCGTCGCGGTCGAAGAACAGCAGGGCATTGTAGATGGTGGACACCTCCGGACGAGAATCGATCTCGTTACACCCCATCACGACGTAGGCTCCGGCTTTTCGTGCGGCGGCACCCAGCCGCTCGGTATCTTCGCTGGGGGCGACGATGGCGGCATCCCGGAACCGGATGCGACCTCCAGCCCATTGCTGGAGCGGGCTGTCCCAGCCTTCCGTCCAGTAGGGGTAGCCGGAGAGCCATACTTCCGGGAAGACGATCAGGTCGGTGCCGCCTTCGGCGGCTTCTGCGATCAGCTTTTCGGCGCGGATCAGCGAAGCCTCGCGGTCCATGAAGGCCGGCGCCTTCTGCACAATGGCGACGCGTACGATTTCGCGTCCGCCCAGAACCGGCTTGCTCGATTTCTGCATCATTGTGTTTGCCCTCTTTTCGAGTGGATGCCAGTATGGGCGATGATGATCGCGGTCGCTTGTACCTGCGGGACACCGGCAGGTACCGGCGGGCCAACTCTCCGTCGGGAGCGCGTTAGTTGGATACTCTGTCGACTGACCTGTTGAACCCCACGCTCCGGTTTGCCTTTTGGTCGGACGTCGTCTGCCGAACATTTACCATGCTGGACTGCCGAACGGCGGATCGGGCCGGCTTTCGTGCCAACCTGCGCAGCCGCTCGATTGGCGGCGTCTCCGTGGCGCGGGTTGATGCAACGACGTCAGGTGTGGCGCGAACCGCGGACCTGATCCGCTCCAACCAAGACGATGCAGACATCGTGATGCTGCAGATCAGCGGCGTCGCGCGTGTGCAGCAAGGGGAGCGGTGCCGGATGATGTCGCCGGGCGAGCTCGATGTGGTGCGGGCCGACCGACCCTACGTGCTGGATTTCCCGCGTCCGTTCTCGCAGTACGTGATCAAGCTGCCGCGTGGCACGCGACCGGCTGGCAGCGCCATCAGCGCGACGGCGACACGGTTCGTCCGGTCGCTTGCGCGAAATCTGCTCGATCCGGATATCGAGCCGGACGATGTCTGCGACGAAGTTACGGCCCGGGCCATGCAGGAGCTATTGTGCGGCTGCTCCGGTGAGCGTCGACTTTCGCGCCAGACTCCCGACCTCTACAGCAAGGCAGTCGCTATCATCGCCGACAAGATGTTCGAGCCGCTGCTGGGGCGTGACCGTGTGGCCGAAGAACTCGGTGTATCCGTGCGCACGCTCGCAAGGGCATTTGCGATGCGCGGCACAACCTTCGAGCGTTCGCTATGGAATTGCCGGCTGGAAGCCGCGCATGAGGCGCTGTTGTCCGGCCGGGTCGGCACCAGCGTTACAGATGTGGCGGTGCGTCACGGGTTTTCCGATTCGTCGCATTTTACCCGCCGGTTCAAGGCACGGTTCGGCGCCACGCCGGGATCGCTGTTGAATTGATGGCCGAGATTCCAAAGCCATCGATCGGCCAGCCGCAGCTCCGTAACACTACGGGGCGCATAGCCACGGCGGCCTGACAGGGCCGTCGCGACCCGATGCCCTCCAACCGGCCGGCCGGGAATGCCACGGAAGTGAAGCCGGGCAGCGACCCGGGACGTTGGCTTTTCGACCGCTTTCGGCTACATCAGCCGGAACGAATTGGCCACTCAATGCGCCGATGCCCGCCCTTGAAGCGGGACGAGGAACAAGCGGTAAATGATTGCACTGGTCCGTATCGCGCTCAGCCGACCTTATACTTTCGTCGTGCTCGCGCTGCTGCTTCTGATCATCGGGCCGCTCGCCGCGCTGCGCACTCCCACCGACATTTTTCCCGATATCCGGATCCCCGTGATCGGCGTGGTCTGGAATTATACCGGCCTGCCGCCGGACCAGATGGCCGGGCGCATGATCACGCCGTTCCAGCGCGCGCTGACGACGACGGTCAACGATATCGAACATATCGCGGCGAACTCCTACAACGGCATCGGCATCGTCAAGATCTTCTTCCAGCCGAATGTCGATATCCGGATCGCCAACGCCCAGGTCACCGCGATTTCGCAGACCATGATCAAGCAGATGCCGCCGGGTGCGACACCGCCGCTGATCCTCAACTACAGCGCCTCCACCGTGCCGATCATCCAGGTCGCGCTGTCGGGCGAGGGCCTCACCGAACAGAATCTCGCCGACATCGGCATCAACCAGCTGCGCACGCCACTGGTGACGGTGCCCGGCGCTGCCATCCCGTATCCGTTCGGCGGCAAGCAGCGCCAGATCCAGATCGACCTCAACCCTGCCGCGCTGCAGGCGCGCGGCCTGTCGGGGCAGGACGTCGCCAACGCGCTGGCCGCGCAAAACCTGATCACGCCGGTCGGGACCCAGAAGATCGGCGGCTTCGAATACATCATCCAGCTCAACAATTCGCCGCTCAGGATGCAGGAGCTTGGCGACCTGCCGATCAAGACCGTCGGCGGCGCCATGATCTACATCCGCGACGTCGCCAGCGTGCGTGACGGCAATCCGCCGCAGACCAATATCGTGCATGTCGACGGCAACCGTTCGGTGTTGATGATGGTGCTGAAGGCCGGCTCGACCTCGACGCTGGATATCATCGCCGGCATCAAGCAGAAGGTCATCGACGTCAAGGATTCGCTGCCCGACGCGCTCAAGATCGGCTTCATCGGCGACCAGTCGCTGTTCGTGCGTGGCGCCATCGAGGGCGTCGCCGTCGAAGGCGTGATCGCGGCCTTGCTCACCAGCGTGATGATCCTGCTGTTCCTCGGCAGCTGGCGCTCCACCGTCATCATCGCGGTCTCAATTCCGCTCTCGGTGCTCGGCGCCATCATCATGCTGTCGGCGATCGGCGAGACCCTCAACATCATGACGCTCGGCGGCCTTGCGCTTGCGGTCGGCATCCTGGTCGACGACGCCACCGTGACCATCGAGAACATCAACTGGCATCTCGAGCAGGGCAAGGACGTCGAGACCTCGATCATGGACGGCGCCAACCAGATCGTGACGCCGGCCTTCGTCTCGCTGCTGTGCATCTGCATCGTGTTCGTGCCGATGTTCTTTCTGACCGGCGTCGCGCGCTTCCTGTTCGTGCCGATGGCCGAAGCCGTGATGTTCGCGATGATCTGGTCGTTCCTGCTGTCGCGCACCTTGGTGCCGACGATGGCGAAATACCTGCTGCAGCCGCATGTGCATCACGGCGAAGGCGAAGGACCGCCGCCGACCCGAAATCCGCTGGTAAGATTTCAGCGCGGCTTCGAGGCCCGCTTCGAGCGCGTGCGCGGCGGCTACCGCGATTTGCTCACCATGGCGATGGCGCGGCGGCCGGTCTTCGTGGTCGGGTTTTTGGGATTTGTCGGGGTTTCCTTCCTGCTGGTGCCTCATCTCGGCCGAAACTTCTTCCCCTCGGTCGATGCCGGGGCGATCCTGATGCATGTCAGGACCCAGGTCGGCACCCGCGTCGAGGAGAGCGCCAACCAGCTCGCCGACGTGCAGAAAGCGATCCGCAAGATCATTCCCCCGGACGAAATCGAAACCCTGGCCGATAATATCGGGATGCCGATCAGCGGCATCAACATGACCTACAACAACACCGGCGTGATCGGTCCGGCGGACGGCGATATCCAGATCAAGCTCAGGGAACATCACCGGCCGACCGAGGAATACGTCAAGACCCTGCGCGAGCAGCTGCCGCGGATGTTTCCAGGCATGTCATTCTCGTTCCTGCCGGCCGATATCGTCAGCCAGATCCTGAATTTCGGCGCGCCGGCGCCGATCGACCTGCAGATCCGCGGCGCCAATCTGACGGCGAATTTCGCCTATGCCAACAAGTTGCTGAGCCGGATCCGGCACATCCCCGGCATCGCCGACGCCCGCATTCAGCAATCGCCCAACAATCCCGGCTTCAATATCGACGTCGACCGCACCCGCGCACAATATGTCGGCCTGACCGAGCGCGACGTCACCAACAGCCTGGTGGTCAATCTCGCCGGCAGTTCGCAGGTGGCGCCGACCTATTACCTCAACCCCGACAATGGCGTGTCCTATTCGATCGTGATGCAGACGCCGCAATACCGGATGGACTCGCTGAGCGCGCTGGAGACCTTGCCGATCACCGCCGGCACCACGGCTTCGCCGCCGCTGCTCGGCGGCATCGCCAGCATCTCGCGCGCGGCTTCGAGCGCGGTGGTGTCGCAATACGACATCCAGCCGATGGTGCAGATCTATGCGACGCCACAGGGCCGCGATCTCGGCGCGGTCGCCGCCGACGTCAGGACCGCGATCGCGGACACCGCCAAAGACGTGCCGAAGGGCTCGACCGTGGTGCTGCTCGGCCAGGTGCAGACCATGAACAGCGCGTTCTCCGGCCTGCTGTTCGGCCTGCTTGCCGCGGTGGTGCTGATCTATCTCCTGATCGTGGTGAACTTCCAGTCCTGGTCCGATCCCTTCGTGATCATCACGGCGTTGCCGGCAGCGCTCGCCGGCATCGTCTGGATGCTGTTCACGACGCAAACCACGCTGTCGGTGCCGGCGCTGACCGGCGCCATCATGTGCATGGGCGTCGCCACCGCCAACAGCGTGCTGGTGATTTCCTTCGCGCGCGAGCGCTACGCGGAACTCGGCGATCCCATTGCCGCCGCGCTCGAAGCCGGCTTCGTCCGCTTCCGCCCGGTGCTGATGACGGCGCTGGCGATGATCATCGGCATGACGCCGATGGCGCTGGGTCTGGGCGAGGGCGGCGAGCAGAACGCGCCGCTCGGCCGCGCCGTGATCGGCGGCCTGATCTTTGCTACGATCGCCACGTTGATGTTCGTTCCCGTGGTTTTTAGTATGGTACACAAGAAGCAGGGCGCCAAAGCCGCCGCTCTACCGGAGACGTCGCATGCCCACTGAACACGGCTCCCCGGTCTCCCGCCGGAAGTTGGGCATTTTTGGAGTTGCGGCTTGTATCGGCGCGGTGGTGCTCGTCATCACCGGAATCCGGGCGCGCGAGGACTCAGGCGCCAAGTTGCGCGAATGGACCGATAATCAGGCGATCCCGACGGTCGCGGTGGTGCTGCCGGACGCCAGGGCGCTTTCCGCCACGCTCGACC
This sequence comes from uncultured Alphaproteobacteria bacterium, assembly GCA_963706975.1. GTDB lineage: Bacteria > Pseudomonadota > Alphaproteobacteria > Rhizobiales > Xanthobacteraceae > Bradyrhizobium. The sequence continues at coordinate 48,760 of CAVPOL010000006.1, read as the reverse complement.
TGCCGGGCCGGCTCGAAGCCTATCAACGCGCCCCGATCTTCGCGCGTGTCAGCGGTTATCTGAAGAGCTGGAGCGCCGATATCGGCGCCCAGGTCAAGGCAGGGCAGGTGATCGCCGAGATCGAGGCGCCCGACCTCGACCAGCAGCTGCTGCAGGCCCGTGCCGATCTTGCCAGCCAGCAGGCCAGCGCCAAGCTTTCCGAAGCGACGCTGAACCGCCGCAAATCGCTGGTGGCCTCGAACTTCGTCTCGGCCCAGGAAATCGACGAGCGCACCGCCGACCTCTCCAACAAGAAGGCCGCGGTCAATTCCGGCACCGCCAATGTCGAGCGGCTGGAGGCGCTGGCCGGCTACAAGAAGATCACCGTGCCGTTCGACGGCGTGGTCACCGCGCGCGATACCGACGTCGGCGCGCTGATCAATGCCGGCGGCGGCTCGGGGCCGGCGATGTTCGTGGTCTCCGACATCAGGAAGCTGCGCGTTTACGTCAACGTGCCGCAGAGCTATGTGCCCGCGATCCGGATCGGCGCCAAGGCCGTGATCTCGATGCCGGAATATCCGAGCCGCACTTTTGATGCCACGGTGGAGGCGTCCTCGCAATCCGTCGATATCGGCTCCGGCACCACGCGGATGCAGCTTGGCCTCGACAATCCCAGGGGCGAATTGATGCCGGGCGGCTACGCCAATGTGCGGATGAGCCTGCAGCGCGACACCCTGCCGCTGCACATCCCCGCCAGCGCGCTGATCTTCAACCAGAGCGGCATGCGGGTCGCCACCGTCGGCCCCGACGACAAGGTGCTGTTCAAGACCGTCACTATCGCCCGCGATCTCGGCAAGGACATCGAGCTCGCCTCCGGCGTCACGCCGGACGACCGCATCATCATCGCACCCCCCGACGGCATCGCCGACGGCGACCAGGTCCGCGTCTCCGTCAGCAAGGGCGGAGCAAAACCGGCGACGGCTTCGGAGAAGCAGGGCAGCAAGGGCTAGACTAGGGGGCGGACGAAGGCTCTCTCGTTCGTCATGCCCGGGCTTGACCCGGGCATCCACGTCTTGCGGCGGGTCAAGAAAGGCGTGGATGGCCGGGTCAAGCCCGGCCATGACGTTAGTGTTTTATCCCACCCGCCACTCCAGCACGCCATCCTCCGCCGTGGCGATATCGCCCGGCGATCCGATCGGCGTCCGGTTCATGTTCACCAGATGCGCCAGCGTCGCGCCGTCGTTCGCCGGCACCCGCGCCAGAGCCCTCTTATCGTCCACCGTGCGCAGCATCACGACGCCGTGCTCGACTTCGCCGCCCCGGCCATAGAGCACGGTAAAACTCTCGACCTTGCCCTTGCCGCTGGCCTCGGTGACGAACTCCGGCACCACGCCGCGGTGGCTGTCGGCCTCCGCCTGCACGCTGGTATCCTGCGCCAGCGCGTGCGCCGGCGCCTGCCGCGACAGCACCAGCCCATGATGTTTTGTCACGAACCCGCCCTGACCATATAGCAACCCCAGCTTCGCACCGTCGCGCAGTTTTCGTACCATCGCGCAGGCCGCATGCGTCATATAGGTATTGAGCGGCGCGCCGAAGAACGTCAGCCCGCCGGTCACCGTCGGCTTCACGTCGGGTCCGAGCCCGAGCGTTCGCCGCGCCATTTTCGGCACCACGGGGAAGCAACTGTAGAGCTCGATGGCGTCGAATTTCTTGCCGTCGCCTTCGACGAGATTCATCACCGCCTTGAGCACGGCGTTCTGCGGATGGCTTTCGTAAAACTGGTCGCGCACCAGGTAATCCCGCGGCTCCTCCGCCGAGGCGCCGCCCCAGATGTGAATGATGCGATCCGCTGATATGCCGGCCGCTTTCGCTTTCGCCAGGCTGGTCAACAGCAAGGCGGCACCCATGTTGACGGTCGGATTGGCTACCATCAGCTTGTTGTAGGGCCAGGCAATCAGCCGGTTGTCCGGCGTCGGCGTGGTGATCTCGTCGGCGCTGACTTTCCGTTTCAGCCAGGCATTTGGATTTTCCGACGCGACAGCAGAATAGGTCGACCACAGCGCGCCCGATTCCGCCATCGCCTCGCGCGGGGTCTGGCCCCAATGCGCCGAGGTCGCGGATTCATAGAGCGGATAGACCGTGATCGGCCTGAACACGCCGAGCTTGACCGCCATCGGCTTCTGGAAAGCGGCGCCGCGCTTCGGCTCTTCGACGTCATGCGCGAACGGCGTCCACGGCAGGTCGATCTTGCCGCGCTCGGCCTTGGTCGCGGTCGATTGTGCCTCGGCGCCGCACACCGCGGCGACGCTGCATTCGCCGCACGCGATGCGTTTTGCGGCCTCGTGCAGATAGCGGATCGGGCTCTCGCCGCCGACCGGCCCGTAATAGAGATGCGCCGGCTTGATGCCGAGACGACCGGCGAGCTGGATTTCCGGATCGCGGTAGCGCCAGCTCAGGAAATTGACGATGTCGAGCGAGCCGATCTCGCCGAGCAATTTGCCGCCGGAGTCGGCCTCCGCGCGCTTCAGCGCCTCTTCCAGCAGCGCCAGCGGCTCCAGCCCCGCGGCAATGTCCTTCGGGCGATCGACGATTTCGCCGACGCCGACTATGACGGGGATGCGGTCTTCGGGCAGGGGGGAGGTCATTCCTGTTGCTTCTCTCTCTTTCAACATTTTTGGACCTCATCCTGAGGAGCCGCGCACTTGCGCGGCGTCTCGAAGGATGGAGGCAGGCAATGTGCCAGATGGTTCGAGACGCGCGAAGACGCGCTCCTCACCATGAAGGACTGTCGGTTATTCCTCCAGCAGCGCGTTCATGTGTTCGACCGCATCGACAAAATCTTCCTTGAATTCCTGCACCACGGCGCCGGCCGATTTGACGCTGTCGATCAGGCCGACGCCCTGGCCGACGAAATAGCTGACGAGGTCGCGCGCCTGCGCATTGCCGGATGCGGCGGCGCGGTCGATCGAATTGAAAGCGTCGCGGCTGATGATGCTCTGCAACGGCATCGGCAGCGCGCCGGGGCTGTCGGGCCCGCGGTCCCAGGCATCGGTCCAGACCGAGCGCAACTGCCGCGCGGGCTTGCCGGTACGCCCCCTGGAGCGGACGGCGTCGCGCGAGGACGCCGCGATCATCTTCTCGCGAAATATTTCCGAGGTTTCGGATTCCACGGTGGCGAGCCACACCGAACCGGTCCACGCGCCGGCGGCACCCATCGCCATGCAGGCCGCCATCTGCCTCCCGGTCATGATGCCGCCCGCCGCCAGCACCGGCACGTCGCGGATCGGTTTTATGGCCTTGATCACCTCGGGCACCAGCACCATGGTGGAGACTTCGCCGCAATGGCCGCCAGCCTCGGTGCCCTGCACGACGAGGATATCGACACCAGCCGCGACCTGGCGCAGCGCATGTTCCTTGGCGCCGACGAGGGCTGCAACGGGCACGCCGTGCTTCCTGCCCATCTCGATCATCGCTTTCGGCGGCACGCCGAGCGCATTGGCGATCAACCTGATCGGATGCCTGAAGGAGACTTCGAGCAATTCCATGGCGCGCTGCGCGTCGAATGGCTGCGGCTGGTTGTCGGCAACGTTGGTCGTGGTCAGCTCGATGCCGTATTTTTTCAGCAGGTTTTTGGTGAAGGCGCGGTGCTCCGGCGAAATCCGCGCCTCGAGATTCTTCCAGGTGACGTCCTTTTCGCCCGCGGTCGAGATGTTCTCCGGGATCAGCACGTCGAGTCCGTAGGGCTTGCCGTCGACGTGATCGTCGATCCATTTCAGCTCCTGCTCGATCAATTCGGGCGAATGCGCCGTGGCGCCGAGCACGCCGAAACCACCGGCGCGGCTGACCGCGGCCACCACGTCGCGGCAATGGCTGAAGGCCAGCAGCGGGAATTCGATCCCCAGCATGTCGCAGATCGGCGATTTCATCGTTCTGGTCACTCCCTGCGGCAGCTTTTGAGCTGCTCGTTTCTTGTTGCGGATGGCGATGCGCCGATGACGCTAGCGCATCAGGGGCTCGAAAGCCAAGCAGCTTTCGGGTTCACCCTCTTGCGTGCAGACGTCACGAGAAATGCCGTCGGATTCGTGCATTCCGCATGGCAAAATATGCAGCCCGGACCAGCGGTTTTGGCCCTTGCGCTTTGCCCCCACGGGTAGAATGCTGATCCAAATATCAAGAGAAACCGTAAGGAGAACGCCTGGATGTCCGCCTTGCAATCCGTTGCCGCCAAAGGTCAGCCCGCAACGGCCGAAACTTACGACGTTGTGGTGGTCGGCGCGGGGTTTGCCGGCATGTACATGCTGCACAAACTGCGCAAGCAGGGCCTTTCGGTCCGGGTTTATGAGCAGGGCGGCGATGTCGGCGGCACCTGGTACTGGAATCGCTACCCCGGCGCGCGCTGCGACGTCGAGAGCATGCAGTATTCCTATTCGTTCGACGACGAATTGCAGCAGCAATGGAACTGGAGCGAGCGCTATGCACCGCAGCCCGAGATCCTGAAATACGCCAACCACGTGGCCGACCGCTTTGGTCTCCGCAGCGACATCCAGCTCGACACGCGGGTCGATCGCGCCGAATTCGATGAAGACGCCAATCACTGGTCGGTGACGACATCCGACGGCAGGACGGTAACCGCACGGCATTTCGTGCTCGCCACCGGCTGCCTGTCCAACGCGCGGATGCCCGATATCGAGGGGCTCTCCGGTTTCAAGGGCAAGGTCTATCACACCGGCAACTGGCCGCACGAGCCGATCGATTTCACCGGCCTGCGCGTCGGCGTCATCGGCACCGGCTCGTCGGCGATCCAGTCGGTGCCCGTGATCGCCGAACAGGCGGCCCATCTGACGGTGTTCCAGCGTACGGCGAATTTTTCAATTCCTGCACGTAATGCGGAACTCACAGCCGGGGAACGCGAGGCGTTCCGCAAAAAATATCCGGAGATCAGGCGCTTTGCACGCGAGGAGGCGCGCAACGGCATCTATACCGAAATGCCCGACCGCGGCGCGCTCGACGATGGCGACAACGAGCGCCGCGCCAAGTATGAGGAGCGCTGGACACGCGGCGGTCTCACCTTCATGTCGGTCTACAACAACCTCGGGCTCGACAAGGCGGCCAACGACACTGCCGCCGATTTCGTCCGCGAGAAGATCGCCGAAATCGTCAGGGATCCCGCGACCGCTAGATTGTTGCAGCCGAACAACCATCCGATCGGATCCAAGCGCATCTGCATCGACACCGATTATTTTGCCACCTTCAACCGGCCCAACGTGTCACTGGTCGACATCAAGTCCGACCCGATCCGGGAAATCCTGCCGCATGCGGTTCGCACCGGGGCCAAGGAGATCGAAGTCGATGCGCTGGTGCTGGCCACCGGTTTTGACGCCATGACAGGGTCCGTTGCAAAAATCGACATCCGCGGCCGCAATGGACAGACGCTGAACCAGAAATGGGCCGAGGGCCCGAAGACCTATCTCGGCCTGATGAGCGTGGGCTTTCCCAATTTGTTCATCATCACCGGCCCCGGCAGCCCCTCGGTGCTGTCGAACATGATCGTCTCGATCGAGCAGCATGTCGACTGGATCGCCGACTGCATCGGCTATATGCGCGACCGCGGCTTCGCCAGCATGGAGGCGCAACAGGACGCCGAGGACAAATGGGTTGATCATGTCAACGAGGTCGCCCACACCACGCTCTATCCGCAGGCCAATTCCTGGTACATGGGCGCCAACATCCCGGGCAAGCCGCGGATCTTCATGCCCTATATCGGTGGCGTCGGCGTCTACCGTCAGATCTGCAACGACGTCGCGGCGAAAGGCTATGAGGGATTTGCGATGACGGCGGCGGAGCTGCCGAAGCTGGCAGCGTCATCGTAATCATCGTAGGGTGGGCAAAGCGAAGCGTGCCCACCGATGCGTAGTGAAATGTCTTTGGTGGGCACGGCGCAAGTGCGCCTTTGCCCACCCTACGGAGATCGGTGGGTGAATGGCTGAGGAGCACAACGCGATCGCCGATTTGCTGGAGGCCCGCCGCGCGGCGTGGAACGCCGGCGACCTCAGCGGTTATCGCCAATTGTTGACGGAGGATGCGGACGTGGTCAGCGCTACCGGCAGGCGATCCTCCGGACGCGACGCGGTCATCGCGCTGTCGGCGCTGCAGAAGCAGCAACCGTCGTACAAGGACGCCACCATCACGGCTACGGAGATCCATGCGATCCGCCTGATAGGCTCCGATGTCGCTTTGGTCGATGCGACCTATCGCATGACCGGCGTTCGCATTCCCGAACATTCGGAGCCGAGGCCGGTCGATGGACCGATTCTGTTCGTGGTGGCGAAGCAGGACGGCGTCTGGCGGATCGCCTCGATCCGCGCCGGGCCACCTTCGCCGTCGAAGTAATCGCTGCTTGCTTTGAGGCCAGCCGGGGAAAGTACCATGGGGTTTTACGAGAAAGGCGCCGTTCGCATTCACTTCGAGGAGGCCGGATCGGGCTTTCCGTTGCTGCTGATCGCCGGCGGCGGACTGAATTCGTGCATAGAGGGTATCACCGGCAGCTATCCGCCCTTCAATGCGATGGCGGAATTCAAGGACGAGTACCGCTGCATCGCGTTCGACCTGCGCAACGCCAATACCGGCCAATCCTCCGGCCCGCTCGAGATCGAGCGGCCCTGGGATTCCCATACCGATGACCAGCTTGGCCTGATGGACCATCTGGGCATCGACAAGTTCATGGTGCTGGGCTTCTGCATCGGCGGGCCCTTGATCTGGAATCTGCTGAAGCGCGCACCCGAGCGCGTCGCCGCCGCCGTGCTGGCGATGCCTTCGGGGTCGCGCCCCGAAATCCGCGACCGGTTCTACGAAAAACTCATGATGGACTGGGGCCCCGAGCTGGTCAAACGCCGGCCCGACATCACGATGGAGACGGTCGACAAATTTCTGACCAGAATGTACCGCACCGACCCCGATTTCGTCTTCACGGTGACGCGCGATTTCGTGCGCAGCTGCCAGACGCCGGTGCTGATCCTGCCCGACGACATCCCGGCCCATCCCTACGCCGTCGCCATGGAGTTGGCGATGCTGGCGCCGAACGCCGAGGTCAGCATGTTTCCGTGGAAGGAGCCGAAGGAGCGGATTCCGCTGGCGGTGCGCCAGATCCGTTCCTTCCTCCGCGCGCACCGGCCAGCGTCGGCGTAGTACTGGCTACGTCCGTGGCGCCCCCTCGGCCAGCGGAAATACCACCCGGTCGTCGGTGCGGCAGTAGCGGTCGGCGAACATGCGGCCGATCGGATGATAGCGCTCCATGTGCACGCGCATGGCCTCAGTGTCCCACAATTCGTCGCGGATGTGGAAGTGGATGCCTTCGCCCATGATCAGCTGGCGCTTGCCGTCGATATCCATGGTCTTCCAGACCTTGCACTCCATCGCCCATGGCGCGTCGGCCAGCCGCGGCACCGCGATCTTCGTCGATGGCGCCAGTTTCAATCCGAGATAATCGGGCTCGCCGGTCTCGGGCGGAAAGTCGCCGCTGGATTCGTGCATCGCGCGCGCCAACGGCTCGTCCGTCAGATTGACCACGAATTCGCCGGTGCGCTCGACGTTGACCAGCGTGTCCTTGACGCGGCCGTCGGGCCGCGGGTTGACGGCGAACATGCAGAGCGGCGGATCCTCGCAGAACACGTTGAAAAAACTGTAGGGCGCGGCATTGACCACGCCGGTGGGGCCGACCGTCGTCACCCAGGCGATCGGTCGCGGCAGCACGAATCCCGCCAGCAGCTTGTAGCGCTCGCGCGGTTGCAGGTCGCTGGCGGCGTATTCCATGGTGTTTTGCCTGTTGCCGGGATTGCCCTTCCTTACCTCGCCCCGCAAGCGGGGCGAGGGTGAAGCGATCCTACGGCATGCTCAGTTCGTGCCGTCCGACCACCATCCAGTGCACCTCGTCGGGACCATCGGCGAAGCGCAAATGGCGCACATCGGTGTACATCTCGGCCAGCGGCGTCCATTGCGAGATGCCGGTGGCGCCGTGCATCTGGATCGCCTGGTCGATGATTTTCGCGGCGCGCTCGGGCACCATCGCCTTGACCATGCTGACCCAGATCCGCGCTTCCTTGTTGCCGAGCACGTCCATCGCCTTGGCGGCCTTCAGCACCATCAGCCGCATCGCCTCGATCTCGCAGCGCGCCTGCGCGATGATCTGCATGTTGCCGCCAAGATGGGCGATCTTCTTGCCGAACGCCTCGCGGGTGAGACCCCGCGTCACCATCAGGTCGAGCGCCTTTTCAGCCTTGCCGATGGTGCGCATGCAGTGATGGATGCGGCCGGGTCCCAGCCGTAGCTGCGAGATTTCAAAGCCGCGGCCCTCGCCAAGCAGGATGTTCTCCTTGGGCACCCGGACATTGTTGAAGCGCAGATGCATGTGGCCGCGCGGCGCATGGTCGTGGCCGAACACGTGCATCGGCCCGATGATCTCGACGCCGGGCGTGTCCTTCGGCACCAGAATCTGCGACTGCTGCTTGCTGGGGGCTGCGTCCGGGTTGGTCTTCACCATCACGATCATGATCTTGCAGCGGGGGTCGCCGAGCCCGGAGATGTAATATTTCTCGCCGTTGATCACCCATTCGTCGCCGACCAGTTTTGCCGTGGTCGAGATGTTCTTGGCGTCCGACGAGGCCACATTGGGTTCGGTCATGGCATAGGCGGAACGGATTTCACCGTTCAGCAGCGGCTTCAGCCACTTCTCCTTCTGCTCCTTGGTGCCGACGCGCTCGATCACTTCCATGTTGCCGGTGTCCGGCGCCGAGCAGTTCATGGTTTCGGAAGCCAGCGGATTCTTGCCGAGTTCGACCGCGATATAGGCGTAGTCGAGATTCTTCAGGCCTTCGCCGGTCTCGGCATCGGGCAGGAAGAAATTCCACAGGCCGACTTCCTTGGCTTTTGCTTTTGCCTTGCCAGCACGTCGAGCTGGCCCGGGGTAAAACTCCAGCGATCGGTCTTGCCTTCGCCGTGCCGATAAAATTCGACCGACATCGGTTCGACCACTTCGCGAATGAATTTTTTCACATGGTCGAACAGCGGCCGGACCTGTTCCGACATCCGGAGATCGTTGAGTTCGTCGTCCGGACTGAGGCCGTAGGACGTCATTCGCGGCACGTAGGCGTGTTTCATGTTGTGGTCCTCCCGTTGCGCAGATCGTGTTTCCCGCAGGACGGGTGATCTGTCTGATGTGCTGTTGCCGTCAGTCTAGATGGATGCCTCGTTTACACAAGCCCGCTTGTAGTGGGCAAAGCGAAGCAGGCCCACCCTGGGATGGGTGGGCACGGCGCAAGGGCGCCTTTGCCCACCCTGCGGAATATCTTTCAGAAAGCCGTATAGCCGCCGTCGATCACGAAGGTGTCGGCGGTGTGATAGGACGACGCCTGGCTCATGAGATAGACGGCGATGCCGCCGAAATCCGATGGCTCGCCGAACCGCCGCACCGGGATCCGCGGCATCACATTGGCGACGAATTTTTCATTCGCCATGATGCCCGCGGTCATGTCGCTCTTGATCCAGCCGGGCAGGATCGCGTTCGCGGTGACGCCGTAGCGCGCCAGTTCGACCGCCAGTGCACGGCACAGGGCATTGAGCGCGGCCTTGGTGCCGGCATAATGCTCGTTGCGCGCGGTGCCGAACAGCGACGCCAGGCTCGAGGTCGCGACCAGCCGGCCGAACTTGTCGCCGGCTTCGGCGCGCTCGGTCATGTGGCGCGCCGCGGCCTGGAACACGTGGAAGACGCCGTCGAGATTGGTGGCGAACATTTTTCGCCATTCCTCCTCGGTGCGGTCGATGAAGGCGCGCCTGCCGCCGCCGCCGATGCCGGCATTGGCAAAGCAGCCGTCGACGCGGCCGAGAGTGTCCAGCGTCGCGTGCCATCGCCGCCTTGACGGAGGCGGAATCGCTGACGTCGCAAACGCGGGTATCGATCTTGCCGGCGCCGCCGGCCAGGGTCGCCGCGGCGGCCTTGTTCTTCTCGGCGTTGCGGCCCCAGATCGAGACGCTGCAGCCACTGGACGCAAGTGCCTGCGCGATACCGAGCCCAATACCGCCATTGCCGCCGGTGATGACGGCGACGCGCCCCGTGAGGTCGAAAATGCTCATGCTGGTTTCCTCAGGTTTTTTTCTTGGATGTTTCCATTTGGACCGGCGCACTTTAGATGTGCGTCCGATGGCGGGCAGATGTTCTGGTCCAACCATGGACAAGGCCGCGCAGAAAATCAAATATGGCTCGAGAGCTCAATAATGGACCCATCGCGGAGCAACGCGGGTCACAACGCATGAGGAAACAATGCAATTCAAGCACGTCACGCTCGATTTCGATGGACCGGTCGCGGTTCTCAGGCTCGACCACCAGGAGGTCATGAACGCGGTCTCGATCGACATGCTGGGCGGCCTCGGCGAGGCGCTGGATGCGATCGAGGACAGGAAGGCGGAGGTGCGTTGCCTGGTTCTGACCGGCGCGGGCCGCGCCTTCTGCACCGGCGCCAATCTGCAGGGCCGCAACAACGCGAGGCCCGGCAAGGTCAATGCCGGTGCGGCGCTGGAAACCGGCTTCCATCCGTTCCTGCGCCGCCTGCGCAATCTGCATTGCCCGATCGTGACCTCGGTCAACGGTCCCGCGGCGGGCGCCGGCATGAGCTTTGCGCTGATGGGCGACATGATCCTGTGCGCGCGCTCGTCGTATTTCCTGCAGGCGTTCCGCCGCATCGGCCTCGTGCCCGACTGCGGCTCGACCTGGCTGCTGCCGCGGCTGATCGGCAAGGCGCGCTCGGTGGAGCTGTCGCTGATGGGCGAGCGGCTGCCGGCCGAGAAGGCGCTGGAATGGGGGCTGGTCAACCGCGTCCATGACGACGCGGTGCTGATGGAGGAGACCATGAAGCTCGCCCATGAACTGGCGAGCGGTCCGACCATCGCGCTGTCGCTGATCCGCAAATTGTACTGGGACAGCCCGGACAATTCGTTCGAGGAGCAGCTCAACCTCGAATTCGAATCGCAGCGGACGGCAGGCGCAGCGGAGGATTTCAAGGAGGGCGTCACCGCGTTCCTGGAGAAGCGTCCCGCCAGGTTCAAGGGCAGATGATGGAGCAGGCGCTCGGCCGCTGCGTCGCGTCGTGGTGTCCGGGCGCCACCGGCGTCGCCAACGCGGCGCGCCTGTCCGGCGGCGCCAGCCAGGAGACCTGGTCGTTCGATATCGTGCATCCCGGCGGCAACATCGGCGCGATATTGCGGCGCGCGCCGCAGGGCCATGGCGCGTCGCCGCGCGCGGTCGGGCTGGATACGGAATCCATCCTGATGCAGCGCGCGTACGACGCCGGCGTGCCGTCGCCGAAGGTGCTGCATGTGCTGCAGCCGCAGGACGACCTCGGCACCGGTTTTATCATGGCGCGGGTCGAGGGCGAAACCATTCCCCGCAAGATTCTGCGCGACGCGCAGTTTGCCGAGGCGCGCCCGATGCTGGCGCGGCAGCTTGGCCAGGTGCTGGCCGGCATCCACGCGCTGGACGTCGCGCAGTTGCCGAACCTGCGCCACATGACCGCGGCGAAGGAAATCGCCGAGTTCGAGCGCGACTATCGCAGTTTCGACTGGCCGCGGCCGGTATTCGAACTGGCGCTGCGCTGGCTGCGTGACCACGATCCCGGCCCGTCCGACGAGGTGACGCTGGTGCACGGCGATTTCCGCCATGGCAATCTGATCATCGGGTCCGACGGCGTGCGCGCGGTGCTGGACTGGGAACTCGCGCATGTCGGCGACCCCATGGAGGACCTCGGCTGGGTCTGCGTCAATTCGTGGCGATTTGGCGAGATCGACAGGCCGGTCGGCGGTTTTGGCACGCGCGAGGAATTGTTCGGCGGCTATGAGGCGGCGGGCCGCCGCGCCGATCCAGCACGGGTCAAATTCTGGGAAGTGATGGGCACGCTGCGCTGGGGCATCATGTGCTGCGGCATGATGCAGCGGTTTCGCAGCGGCCCCGAGCATTCGATCGAGCGCGCCATGATCGGGCGGCGGTCGTCGGAGACCGAAATCGATCTGCTTCGGCTGCTTGCTCCGCGAGGTAAATGACATGCAGGACGAACCGACACCGGAGGAACTGGTCAAGGCGGTCGCGGATTTTCTGCGCAACGACATCGCGCCCATGATCAGCGGCCATAATGCCTTCAAGCTGCGGGTCTCGATCAACGCGCTCGATCTGGTGACGCGCCAGTTGAAGCTGGAGCAGGGTGCCGATGCGGCGGAGGCCGCGCGGCTGTCAGCAATTGCTCGCCCGGCAGGGCTCGCTCGTCGAACTCAACCGCGGCGCTCGCCGAGCGCATCGCCAGCGGCGAGGCCGATCTGCAGACTCCGGGACTGGCGGAGCATCTGTGGCAGACCACGATGGACAAGCTCGCGGTCGATCAGCCGAATTACGGGTCGTACAAGCGCGAGCTGGAGAGCAAGCGCGACTAGTGTTGCTGTCATTCCGGGGCGCGTCGAAGACGCGAACCCGGAATCTCGAGATTCCGGGTTCGATGCTGCGCATCGCCCCGGAATGACGAGGCTCCTACTTCCCCAGCCATTTCGGCGGACGTTTTTCCGAAAACGCCTTCGGGCCCTCGATGTAGTCCTGCGACGCAGCCATCGCCTTTACCGCGGGATATTCGCGCTGCTCCGAGATCGCCTGTTCCAGCGACACCGACAGTCCCTTCTGGATCGCCTGCTTGGTGGCGCGGATCGACATCGGCGAGTTCTTGCAGATGGTCTCGGCCCAGCGCTCCGCCGCCGCCAGCGCTTCGCCGGCCGGCACCACTTCGTTGACAAAACCGAGTTCCTTGCCTTCCGCTGCGCTGACATGGCGCGCGGTCAGGATCATGCCCATGGCGCGCTTCAGACCGATCTGGCGCGGCAGCCGGTGCACGCCGCCGGCAAGGGCAGCAAGGCCGACGCGCGGCTCGGGCAGGGCGAAGGTGGCATTTTCGGAGGCGATGATGAGGTCGCAGGCCAGCGCGATTTCAAAGCCGCCGCCCATGGCGACGCCGTTGACGGCGGCGATGATGGGCTTGTCGCAGTCGAAGCGCGAGGTCAGGCCCGCAAAGCCGCCCTTGTCCCAGCCGCGTTTTCCGCCCGCCGCCTGCCATTTCAGATCGTTGCCGGCGCAAAACGCCTTGTCGCCGGCGCCGGTGACGATCGCCACCCATTGCTCCGGATCGGCAGAGAAATCGTCGAACACCTTGTTGAGCTCGAAATGCGCGTCGGTATGCAGCGCGTTGTACACTTCGGGACGCGACAGCGTCACGATCGTGACCGGGCCCTTGCGCGTCACCTTTGAGAATTTCAGGTCCATGTTTGCTCCCCGTGATTTTTTCTGTGCCGAAGAATATTGCGGCGATACTAGCGTGTGACCGCCGTCCGATACCATCCAATTACGCAAGGCGCCTGCGCGTGCCGGGCCGTATCCGGTTGCTTGACTTGGACGCCGTCTCTCACCTTAATCGAGCCTGGCAGGGGCACCTCGCAGCGCCTAAACGCAAAACGACAATAATGATAGTTTCGGGAGAGACCGCCTTGGATTTCAATTTGCCGGCCGACCTGGTCGCCTATCTCGCCGAACTCGACCGATTCATTGCGCGCGAGATCAAGCCGCTGGAAGAGGCCGATGACAATATCCGCTTCTTCGACCACCGCCGCGAATGGGCGCGCACCGATTTCGACAATGGCGGGCTGCCGCGGCATGAATGGGAAGCGCTGCTGCGCAAGGCCAAGAACCTTGCCGACGCCGCCGGCCATCTGCGCTTCGCGATCCCGAAACGCTATGGCGGCAAGGACGGCTCCAATCTCTGGATGGCGGTCATTCGCGAGCATTTTGCCGCAAAGGGGCTCGGCCTGCACAACGATTTGCAGAACGAGCATTCGATCGTCGGCAATTTGCCGATCGTCACCATGCTCGACCGCTACGGCACCGACGCGCAGAAGGCGATGATCGACGGCTCCATCACCGGCAAATACCGCATCACGTTTGGATTGACCGAGCCCGACCACGGCTCCGACGCGACGCACATGGAAACCCGCGCCGTGCCGGCCACCCGCGACAATGTCAGGGGCTGGATCGTTAACGGCCAGAAAATGTGGACCACCGGCATGCACGTCGCCACCCATTGCGCGCTGTTCGCGCGCACCTCGGGCGAGGACGGCGATGCCCGCGGCATCACCTGCCTGCTGGTGCCCGCCAGGGCGGAGGGGGTGAAGGTCGAGGAATATATGTGGACCTTTAATATGCCGACGGACCACCCTCGGGTCAGTTTTACCGATGTGTTCGTGCCCGATGACGCGCTGTTCGGCGAGGTCGGCCGCGGCCTTTCGCTGGCGCAATGTTTTGTGCACGAAAACCGCATCCGCCAGGCCGCGAGTTCGCTGGGTGCCGCGGTCTATTGCATCAACGAGAGCGTAAAATACGCGCGCGAGCGAAAACCGTTCGGCAAGGCGCTGGCGGAGAACCAGGCGATCCAGTGGCCGCTGGTCGAGCTTGCCACGCAGGCCGAGATGCTGCGGCTGTTGATCCGAAAAACCGCCTGGGAGATGGACAAGCTCACCCAGGCGCGAGGTCGAGCACACGCTGTCGGATCGCGTGTCGATGTGTAACTTCTGGGCCAACCGCCTGTGCTGCGAAGCCGCCGACCGCGCCATGCAGGTTCATGGCGGCATGGGCTATTCGCGCCACAAGCCGTTCGAACATATTTACCGGCACCACCGCAGATATCGCATCACCGAAGGCAGCGAGGAAATCCAGAAGCGGAAGGTCGCGGGGTTTCTGTTCGGCTATATGGGGGCGGGGAAGCATTAGGGAGCATGCACCTCTCTCTCACCACGTCGTCCGGCGAATGCGGGGACCCATAACCCCGGTCGTCTGTTGCAATCCGAAGCGCTTCAACAAGCCCACTTGCACTTCCCGTGACCATTAGGGCCGCGGCGTATGGGTCCCGGATCGACGCTCGCTGCGCTCGCTTGTCCGGGACGACGAGCGTTGTTTTTCCGATTCAAATTTCAAACAATAGATGTGCATCCGCGTTCTCGCGGCGGGAGGCGCCCGAGGTTTTCATTTCGTTGTCCCCCTCGAAATGAGGGAGCAGGAATGCCGGATGCGCGCTGCACCCGCGGTCTCGTGTGCAATGGGTAGAAGATTGCGCACACGAGCATACAGGGCAGCGGAGAACATCCGACATCCCCTGCGCAAGGGAAAATAAATAGTCGCATGTAGTTGTGTGGAGTCGTGTGAAGTTCGCAAGCTATTGATCACCCGCGCGATATCCCCATAACGTGTCATGCGCCTTCATAGGCCTTCTACAGACACGATCGCGACACTTCGCGAGAACGGGGACACAACGTTCATGGCACGCAAAGTCAGCTTCAGCGCACTGGAAAGCCGCAGCGCGCGTCTGAAACTGAAAGTCCGCCGCAGGCCCTACAGCGGCCCGTCGCTGGCACGCGGCATCGCGCTGATGTACCGCCGCAACAAGACCAATGGCACATGGGTGCTCAAGGCCAGCACCGGGAGCAACGCCTACTGGACCAAGGGCTTTGCGCTGGCCGACGATTTCGAGGACGCCGACGACAACAATGTGCTGACGTTCCATCAGGCACAGGACGCCGCCAAGAAACTGGCGCGGGGCGACAACGGCAGCGCATTGATCACCGTGGATGGCGCGCTGACGGCCTACCGGACCGACCTGATCGCGCGTCAAGCCAACCCCTACAATGCCGAGCATCCGCGCGTGCATCTCACCAGCGCGCTGCTGATGCGGCCGGTGGCCCTGCTGACGTCCACCGAGCTGACGAAATGGCGCAACAGCCTGCTCGGCACGATGGCGACCGGCCACCATCAACCGGCTTTGCCGGTGCGTGTGCGCCGCGCTGGCGCAGGCCGCCACGCGTGATCACCGCCGGATTCGAAACCGCGAAGCATGGGAAATCGGGCTGGCCAATCTTCCGAATGCGCAAGTCGCGCGCAACGTGATCCTGCCCGACGACAAGGTCCTCGAATTCGTAGCTCGCGCCTATGCGCTCGATGACCAGTTCGGGCTGCTAACTGAGACGTTGGCGATCACCGGCGCCCGTCCAAGTCAGGCGGTTCGGCTCCGTGTCGAGGATCTGCACGACCATCCGGTGCGGCCGAAATTGATGATGCCGAAATCCGCCAAGGGCGGCGGCAGAAACCGCGCCCAGAAAAAACTCGAACGTTACAGCGTGCCGATCACAGCAACGCTGTCGAAGCGACTGAAGGCGGCGGCAACGGGCCGGCCGGCCGAGGCGCCGCTGCTGCTGCAAGGTGACGGCAGCGCATGGGGAGACAATCCGGGCCAGTGTTATCATCGCCAAGTCGACAAGGTGGTCACCGCGATCGGGCTCGATCCCGCCGAGGTGACGATGTACTGCCTGAGACATAGTTCTATCGTCAGGATGCTGCTGCGCAGTGTGCCGATCAGGCTGGTGGCGTCGCTGCACAACACCAGCGTTGCGATGATCGAAAAGCATTATTCGCGGTTCATTACCGAGCACTCCGACGACGTCTCGCGCCACGCGCTATTGCAGCCCGAGTCGCCAGTCGGAGAGAATGTCGTCGCACTGGCGCGGTAAAAAATAGGCGGCTGCAGCGACGTAGCCGCCGCCCATGCACATATTCCTTGAAGGTTACATCGATTTTTACTTTACCCGGGTAAACTGCACTCCACATGATCGAACGTGCAGAAAACCGATGGCCCGACGAGAAATCACCGGCAAGAAGTTGAGCGGCCCCAATCCCCGCGAGCCGCAGCCCGTACCTACACTTGCGATGTCGATCCCGCAATTCTGCACCGCACACAACATCAGCGAGGGCTTCTACTACAAGCTGAAGAAACAGAAGCTCAACCCGCGCGAGATGAAGGTCGGCACGCGCACGCTGATCACGTTTGAGGCCGCCGCCGATTGGCGTGCCGAGCGACAAGCGCCAGCGTAGTCGAACATAAGGCACAGCCGCCACCACCCGCCAAAACGGTTACACCACCCACCAAGCCTGTCGCCGAAGTGCGCCGCCCTCGTGTGCGCTCGACAAGATCCACCCGGCGCATCGCTGAGGCTGACACTTACCTGGCGACGTTCGTGAGCTCAATCTGTCGCCTCGAGCAGGTACGGTCTGACCATCGTCAAGCGGGCTATCAGATACGCCGAGCATGATGGCCGTATCTCGGTGACGCGCCGACCGCGCTCAGGGCGGAAGCATCTTCCTAACTTCATCCGCATCATGAGCGCCGAATGATTTCCGCTAACGGAGGGTCAAACGAACGACAATGGGAGGAAAGGATTTCGTCTACCCGTGGCCGTTGTCCATGGCCCTTTCCGCTCAATCAGTCGGCTCGCCCGAGAACATCGAGTTCCCTAATGCTGACGGGCGAGCGCGCTGGAGTTCGACATAGCCTATCCGTCATAGAAAGAGGGCTTTTTTTTCCGCTCCTGTTCGCCACCGTCTATTCCCGTCCGCTCCCGGTCGTGCTATTTTGGGGACTGTATTGGGGATCGGATGGAGGAGAGGCGGATGGCAGGCAAGCTCACTGCGCGAAAGGTCGAAACTTCCAAGCAGGGCAAATACAGCGACGGCGGCAACCTATATTTGATCGTTTCGGAAACGGGCGCCCGCAAATGGGTTCTGCGGTTCACGTGGCGCGGCAGGGCCAAGGAAATGGGCCTTGGCAGCGCCGCGAGCGTCCCCATTGCCGATGCCCGCGAGAGGGCCGCCACAGCTCGCCGGAAGATTGCCCAAGGCCTGAACCCCATCGATGAGCGGAAGCGCACCAAGCCTAAGGCCGTATGGGCAACACCGCCACGACGAACGGCGCCAACAGAGGCCTATGAGGCCGAGCGATGGCTCACTGAATTGGCGGATTGGCTTGGCCAGCAAGACTACGATCTTGGCGCCTGGTTCGCAGAGGCGGTACGTCGCAGGAACGAGTTAGGGGGGACCCTCGAACGGACTCTTGGGTTGCTACATCAAACTGCGGGTAACCCATCAATCAAGGAGCGGCCTCGCAGCGACGATGAGCGACGTCGTCGAACCAAATTAGCGTTAGACGCTCACCCTCATGTCACAGCGGTGCCAGCGGGCAAGAAAATCCCCTGGAAGGTGATCGCGCGTGAAATTGGATTCGAGGGGAGTCCGAACGATCTTCGAAAGTGGTATGGCGAATTTTATAGCCAAGCTGAGGACATTGCCCGTCAAATAACGCGCAGGCTTAAGCCAATTCCCGTAATTGAAATCGGGGGGAAGCCATTCGATCTTCGAAAGCGGCCTGACGAATTGTAGCCAGGCTGAGGCCAGTTCCCCGTCATAACGCGCGACGCCTAGCTCAAATAATTCTTGGCGCCGACACCTTTTGTCGGCGGCTATTTTCTCCGCTAATTAGATTCCCGTTCGCAGCAAGCCGCGCCAATGCGGCTCAGACAACGGGAAACGTAATGTCCGACAAAATTGCATTCTCTCCAGACGAGGCTGCGCACCGCGCGGGCGTCGGTCGAACCTTGATTTTTGCTGAGATCAGGCGTGGGCGCCTTGAGGCACATAAGGCTGGCGCCCGCACGCTGATCACTGCCGACGCGTTGACGACATGGATCAAGTCGTTGCCGCGCCGCGGCGCTGGGTCCTGCTCGCCCGCAGCCACCGCCGCTTAACCTGCCTGAAAACGAAAACCCGGCGGCACGATTTCCTTGGCGGGATCGACGTGCGCACCGGGCTTTGCAGAAAGCCTACATCATGCACACAGATAGTAAGACAGGCAGCCAAATCCAAGGGCTTCCCTTGTTCGATTGGCGCGCCGCGATCGTCCACAAGCCTCCGACGCACGCCGGCAACTTCGTCACGCGTTGCCACCGTGTCCATCCCGCGTTCGCTGACCTGATCGCGACCCTCGTCGGCCTCGGATCGGAGGCCCAGCACATGACCTCCTACAAATCGAGAGCCGAGGCTACTGCCGATCGGGCTTGTCTCAAGCTCATGCGCGAGTCCCTCAACGCAGCCATAACGCCGTGCAGCTGGACGAGTGCCGCCTGTGGACGGTCCGGGGCAGCCGCGGCTACGTCTCGACGTGGGGCGACGGCCAGACATGGATGCTGGCTGTCGGTTCAAAAAAGCCAAGGCACTGGACCTTCGCCAAGCGGCGTCTGGCGGCGTTCCCCGGCCTGGTGCAAGTCACCCAGGACGCCGGCGACGACGAAGCCGTGTTTCGCCTGATGCGCCTGCCGACCCCCAAAGAGGCCACCGAGATAAGGCGCGCGGCCGGGGTCAGGCAGTCCTCCGGCTCGACCTCTGCTGGAAGGCGTTTCACCCCCGCAAAAGCGGGGGATACGGCCACTTCCATGCGTCAAAACGGGGCCGGTCCTGACCCCGTGCCTGATGCCAAACGCATCCACGATGCCGATGGGGCCGCTGCATGACGAAGCTTTGTTCCCATTGTCATCAGCCATTGCCGGAACTGCGCGCGGGGGTTCGGCTGTCGCCGCTCAAGGCGCACATCTTCGACGTAATCAAACGCGCCGATTCGAATGGCATCACGATCGAGGATATCAACGCGATCTGCTTCGGCGGCCGAGCAAGCGCCGTTAACGTCCGCAATCACATTCACCAGATCAACGACGCCCTGGCTGGGACCGACTTTGAGATTCGCGGCGGCGCACCGGGAATGGTTGGCTACTTCCACATCGTCAAGCGGCACTGGAGTGCCGTGCCATGACCGACGCCGCCGCAGCCGAGGCGAGCGAGGATCTGCAAGGATTTATTCGCCGGACGTTTCGCGGCAACGACGTGGAAGGGACCGCGTGATGCGGCGAGTCCTCCCTCAGCGCCGGGCCGCAGAGACTTTCGACCTGCGGTTCTGGAACCAGCCGTTCACGGTCACCGTTGGATTCTACCCCGACGGCACGCCGGGGGAGGTCTTCGTCGACAGCCGCACGACCGGCGGGGACGTGGACGCCATTGCGAGGGACGCCGCGGTAGTGATCTCGCTGTCCTTACAGCACGGCGCCGCTGTCGAAACCCTCCGGCACGCCATTGCGCGCAATAGCAACGGGATGCCGTCGTCGATCCGTTTTTTCGCGCGTTGGCGGCAGCTGGTGGCTCTCGCCAGCAGGACATGCGATGATGTGTGCGGGTTGTATACGCTTCCGAGCGAGTTCTCATGGCGATGCGGCGGATTCCTGGATCGACCAACGGATCAATGACGGCGCGGCCATGCGTTGGCTTTTGCCGTCGTTCGGCGGCCGATATTTTTCGGCGGCGGCAGATCGGCGCGACGACGGATCGTCGCCATCACGGCCAAGGCGAGCATCACCATGGAAACGTGGCCATGCCAGCCACGCCAGGATCTGCTCTCGTCGTGATCGAGCCCGAACTCGCTCTTGGCGGTCTCGAAATTGTCCTCGATGGCCCACCAGTGGCCTTCGACCGCCACCAGCGTTTCGATGGATGTTCCTGCCGGGCACCAGGTGGTGAAGAAGGCGAGATCGCCATCGGCGATACGACTACGGATCAGCAGACCGCGGGTCCAGACCCCGCACTTGCGTCGTCTGACTTCTTCAACTTCCAGATCAGCCACTTCGAGGTAGCACCAATCATGCAGCCGCGGTCTCTTGGTTCCGGTCCCTGCCGACAGGCACTTCCAGTCGGACGAGCGCCGCGTCCGGGCCATGTCTGCGGCTGCAACGGCGACCGGCAGTCGTCTGCCCCAGGATCGGAACACATCAGGCTGCTGACCCCGAGCACGCAACCTTTGCCTGCCCGACTTAGCCGCTGTTCGATATCGTCAACACCGTAGACGGTGTCACCAACACCCACTGGAACGGGACAGACGCAGCTATCGCGCGTGCGACCATTCTCGTCGCAAGCTTTGGTTTGGTCGCAAAGCCGACATCGGCAGGCACATATGCGGCTTTCAGACGATCCGGATCGTCGGTCCATTCCTTCGCAAGATACAGCGCGCGATCGATGAACGCATGACCGTGGCGCGAAACATAGGTAGCGAAGACGCCGATCTGGCAGTTCGTGATCTTGCCCGCCGAACCAGTGTATTGCCGCGCCACTCCGCATGACGCCTTGCCTTGTTTGAGAAAGCCGGTCTCGTCGATCACCAGCACTGCATCGTCATCCACCAAATGCTCGATGACATAGTCGCGCACGATATCGCGCAGGGCATCAGCGTCCCAATCGCCACGACCCAGAATTGCCTGCTGCCGCCACGGGCCGGGATCGCCAGCCGCCTCCGCGCGCATCCAACCGGTCTTGCGCGGCTCATCTCCGAGCAGACCTTCCAGGAAAAGCCCTGCATTCGTCGCAACACGCTCTTGCGTGAACAACGGACGTATCCGTTGCTTGATCTCTCGAAGCGACGCCGCCCACAACGCAAGCGTCTCCTCAATCGACGCTGCTTGCGTCCACGACCTCCAAATCATGGTTGCCCATCTGAATCAGACATTTCCCAAGAGCGCAACTGTAAATGCTAGGGGCCGTCATTGATGCGATTTCAGGGGGTGGGCGATGAGCGCATTCGACCCCAACCGGCCGCCGGCTGTCGGTCCTGAGTGGCGAGCCAACGGCCGCGCATCAGACATCCCGATCGAGCCCGGCGGCGAGCCTTCGCCGTTCGCGGATCTCGGCGGCGGCGCTGAGCCCGCAGAAGACGGCCTGACGCCAGAAAGCTTTGATGCCGACTTCGTCGAGCAGGTCGACGATGAGGCGGGCGATCCACCAGCTCCCGGCACCCCCGGTAGGCTCGAACCCGATCGCGATGCGCTGATCCTGTTCGCCGCGACCATGTTCAGGAATGCGGATCCTGCCGGATATGTGTCGTGCCGCGTTTACAAGGACGACGGCACCAAGGGCGAAAAGGCGCTGCTGAAACCGGCCTACCGGTTGGATGATCCCCAATTCATCCCGTTGATTATGATCGTCGCAGAACAGGCAGCAAACTGGGCTGTGCCTGCCGTGTTCTGCCCGCCGGTCTGCACCTTCAAGAACCATCAGAACGCCAAAACTGACAACCTCCTCGAAGGCATCGACATCTCCGCTGAATGCGACGAGGCGCCCGGAGCGGCACGGGAAAAGCTCGAAGCCCTGCTCGGGCCTGCAACCATCGTGGTCGAGAGCGGCGGCGAATGGATCAATCCGGAAACCGGCCTGGTCGAAGCTAAGGTGCATTTGCATTGGAGGCTGAAGAAGCCCGCAGCCTCCGGGGAAGATCATGCCTTGCTCTATGAGGCGCGCGAACTGGCGGCCAACCTGGTCAGCGGTGACCCCACCAACAAGTCCGCAGTTCATCCAATTCGCTGGCCGGGCAGTTGGCATCGGAAGAAGCAACCGCGGATGGCAAAGATTGTTGCCATCGACGCCGAGCGCGAGGTCGAGCTTGCCGACGCACTTGAGCAGCTGCGCAAGGCCGCAGGCGTGACCGAGCCGCGCGGCCACGGCAGCAACGGCGCCGCCGAAACCGTCGCCGGCGGGAAGATCGCTAAGGTAACCGCGGCTATTCCTAACGATGACATTCACTGGGGCGACTGGACCAAGGTAGGCCTAGCGATCTGGGCCTCGACCAAGGGTTCGGAAGGAGGCCGCCTGGCGTTCCACGAGTGGTCGCGGAAGTCGAAGAAGTACAACGAGGCAACAACCAACAAGAGCTGGAAGGGATTTACCAAGTCGCCGCCGACACGGATCAACTTCGGCACACTGATCCATATGGCCAAGCAGCATGATCCGACTTTCGCCGGCTGGGATGATGACGATCGCGGTACCGAGGGGTTTGAAACGCTTTTCGGCAAACGGGACGATCCCGGCAAACAGGACGATACCGGAGGCGCCGACAATCCCGGCACCGGCAGCACTGGCAGTTCCAGCAGCGGCACCAACGGCCCGCTCGATAACCTGGTCGAGAGAACCGCAACCGACGCAGGCTTACCGTTCGCGCCGGATGTGCTGAAGGCCCTGACCTTACTGCGCCGGGACGATCGCGCCGCCTTCGAGGCCATACGTGCCGGACTGAAGAAGGTGGGCTGTCGCGTCGGCGAGCTTGATAAGGCCATCGGCCCCGTGAAGACGGTCAGGCCGCCGGCGCCTGCCGGCACGCCAAACTGGAGAGAGCAATCCGACGAGGGATCGCCATACCCGTCTATGCACAACGCCCGGCTGGCGATCGTCGCGATCGGTATCGAATGCAGCTACGACACGTTCCACAATCGAATGCTGTTCGGCTACCAGGACGACAATACCAGGCACGTCCTTGAGCAAATTCTCGGTGAAGTCAGCGACAACGGCATCCTGAGCCTGCGTCGGTTGTTGTCCGATCGATTTGGCTTCGACTTGACCGAGCGGCACGTTCGCGACGCCGTCGTCTCGATCGCTCTCGAACACTGCTTCGATCCGGTCGCCGATATGTTGGCCGAGGCCGAGGCCAACTGGGACGGTATTGCCAGGCTCGATCGTATAGCGGCGGATTATTTCAACTGCGAAGACACGCCGCTCAACAGAGCATTCGTCCGCAAGACCATGATTGCCGGCGTGGCCCGCGTTCGGAATCCGGGCTGCAAGTTCGACACGATCCTGGTCCTCGAAGCCAATGAAGGTGAGAACAAGAGCACGGCGTGGAGGGTGCTGGCAGGCGACGAAAACTTCTCCGACGAAAAAATCATCGGTAAAGACAGCCGCGAGGTACAGGAGCAGCTTGCCGGCGTTTGGATCCACGAAAACGCCGAACTGGCCGGGATGAGGAAGGCGGAATTAGAGACCGTCAAGGCATTCGCCAGCCGCCAGGTCGACCGCGCCCGTCCAGCCTTCGGCCACTTCCTGAAGAAACAGGCGCGGCATTCCATCGAGGTCGGCACCACAAACGCGGACACGTATTTGCTGTCGCAAACCGGCAATCGGCGGTTTTGGCCGATGCGCGTCCTCAAGACGATCGATCTTGATAAGCTGAAGCGAGACCGTCTGCAGCTTTGGGCAGAAGCAGCGCACCACCAGAGCCAAGGGGAGGCACTGACGATCGACGAAAAGATGTGGCCCGACGCCGGCATCGAGCAGGAAAAGCGCCGCGTGAAGGATCCCTGGGAAGACGTTCTGGAGAACATGACGGAGGTTGTCGAGAAGCGGATATGGGACGGAGAGCGCGAGGTGTACATCAGCACCGAAGTCCATCACATCATCATCCACGTAGACGACCAGGAGCGCGCCGCGAGCGACGCCATCCTGGCCCATGTGCTTAAGATACCGATCGGCCAACAGACGCACGGCGGACGCGATGCGTCTCGCTACCGTGATGAAGCTGTTGGGCTGGGAGCGGCCCTCGAACGGCAAGATCACAATCGAAGGCCGGCGAGTGCAGGGGTATTTCCGACGAGTTGAATGTTCCGACGACGAGCCCGAATAGCGGTTGCCATGCAAGCTGAGCATGCCCAGTGCGGAGTTGCGGCTAACCTGGCTAACCTTGGCGGACCTAAAAGGCCTCCGCCACTCAGTGCGATAGAAAACGCGCGTGTGTGTTGTTGTGCGTGCGTCTGCGTGCCCGTGGCTAACGGTAGGGCGCCAGCCCTATGTAAGGCCCCTTTCTGAGCCCCTTCCTGTTTCTCTGGTAAACCTTCTTCTTATAGAAAAAGGTTAGCCAGGTTAGCCTACTCGCTCTCTCGCAGCGCTAACTTGAATTTCTGAAGGTTAGCCGATTTCGCGGTTAGGTTGGCCAGGTTAGCCGCCGGGCTACCGCAGAACGAAGCCACGGCGACGCCGTCGCTTGGCGGCGACGTGGCAGCCTCTCTCCGTCGATTGGCAGCCCTTCGAGGTTCGCCGATTGGGGAAATTGGTAGGCATGTCCAGCACGCGGGGCTAGCGCGGCTGAGTGGGCGCGCGTGGGGCGTCTGTCAGCCTGGGGAGAGCACCGGAAACGCGAGTCAAATCATCGCTTGTGCGCGCACGACCTTAAGTATGAGGAACTAAGGGCGCGAAAATATTTCAACCCAACACGACATCGAGTGACAGCCAACCGCGTCGGCACTGAAGCCGTATTCAATTGCTTTGACACCGGCAGGCCCCCCTCGACACCAATGTGACCGCGCCGGCGGCCGAGGCGGCCAATTGACGGTGTGCTCGGTTCGGGGCGGGGGCGAAGGGCGTCCTTGGGGGCGCCGGCCGGAGCCCTGGTGTAGGTGGGGGGTATCGGGACGTATCCTCCGCAGGATGCGGGTCGCAAGTTCGTGGTGCGCGCGTAAGGGGACCTCGCAATACATGACATTCGCCGGTCAGGACGAACTGCGTTATACTGGGTTCAGACCCCAATGAACCGGTCGGAAGTCATTGACCCAGAAACCAAAAAGCCGAGGTGCTACCCCCGCGTAATGGGATGGCGCTGGATACGCTTGCCGGCGTGCGGGGGGAGATGGCCAGGCTCTATCGTCTTAGCGTTGAACGGTAGGATCCGGTCGGACGAAATGACCCGGTTCATTTACGCGCTGAAGGAAATCCGGGCCTGCCTTGAGGCGGAACTCTTGACCGACGTGCAACAGCGACTGGCCTTGCTGTCGCGAGATATGGACAACCATAATGGTCAACGCATCCCTTATCAGCCGGCTCTCTCACGCAGTTGATCTGATTGAGCAGGGGAGTAAGCAGAACCGTCCGGGGAAGGTCGTGATGGTTCGTTGTGATCGAGGGGAGGATCGAGATGCCGCGCATTGATCGCCACCTCGCGGCCCACCCCCAAGATCGGGGCGCGAAATTCGTGATTGTTCATCTTCGCAAGATGCTGGGCGACGATGATGAGGAATTGGCCGACGTGAGCTAAGATTGCGACCCGCCGGCTGGGCCTTGGCGTGCGAGGAACCCTAAACAGCGTCAGACGTTTGACCGGGTCAGCTCTGCCCAGCCTCCGGGCGCGCCGACGGGGTGACCGGGTCACAGGCTGATCTCCGACCCGGTCGGATTTCAGAAATAGGGCCGGATCGGGCTGATCGACGAGGTTTTAACTGTTCGTAAAAAACGTGATATACGGACAGTCAGCATCGCCGGGGCACTGAAAACCATGACGAAATCACCTCTGAAACTGGTGGCCCCAGCCACTGTAAAACGAACAGTCACTATGCCGAGGCGAAAACCGAACGCGGTCTATCGGACGAGGGAGCACCTGACCGGCGCCGAGGTCGATCGGCTGATCGATGCCGCCAAGGCCAATCGCTGGGGTCACCGGGACGCCACCATGATCCTTGTCGCCTTCCGCCACGGCCTGCGGTCGTCCGAGCTTGTAGACCTGCGCTGGGATCAAATCGATTTCACCCACGCCGTCCTGCACGTCCGCAGGGCCAAGAAGGGCACGCCTGCCACCCATCCCATTGTCGGCGATGAAATGCGGGCCCTGCGCAAGCTGCAGCGGGAGCAGGATCCCAAGTCGCCGTTCGTGTTCACCAGCGAGCGGGGATCGCCGTTCACGACGGCAGGCTTTGCGCGCATGGTGGAGCGCGCTGGTGTCGGGGCCAAGCTAGGCTTTCCGGCTCATCCTCACATGCTGCGCCACGCCTGTGGTTTTGCGCTGGCCAACAAGGGCCACGATACGCGGGCGTTGCAGGCTTACCTCGGCCACCGCAACATCCAGCACACGGTGCGATACACCGAGTTGTCGCCGGGCAGGTTCAAGGACTTCTGGAGATGACCGAACCCGTCTGACTGATCGTCGTCACCGCGGTGGCGCTTCAACGAGGTGCTGGGGGAACTCGCCTGCGGCTTTTTTTCGCGGCCCGACCGGGTGGTGATCAGCCGCCATCGTCATCCTGCCGCCCTCACCAGCGCCGCCCCACGGCGGGCCGTGCGCCGGTTGTAGGACGTGGCGATATACTCCTCGTCTTCTACGGGCCCCGCTCGTTCTCTGAGCGGTTCGGCGGAACACACCAGACCATCCGTTAGCGGCATCGGCCTATTCGGACATCGGCCCTTTTTTGCTAAATCGGCGTTCAATTTCCGGACCATGACCGAGTCAGAGGCGGTCACGGAGATGAAGGAAAATGGGCATGACCTATTTCGATCTCGGACCGTACAGCCGAAAGTCACCACGTCCTTGCCGGAAGCCCAGCTTTGGTTCGACAGGGGGCTCAACTGGCTGTTTGGGTTCAACCATGGCGAGGCGATCAAGTGCTTCCATAAGGCGCTGAAGCACGACCCGGAATGCGCGATGGCGCATTGGGGCGTCAGCTATGCCTCGGGACCCAACTATAACCTGCCCTGGGACCGATATGACCCGCACGGCCGGCAGATGGCGCTGTCGGCGTCTTGACTCCATGCAGGAAGCGCTCGCTTATGCCGGGAAAGCAAGTCCGGTCGAGAGGGCGATGATCCGGGCCCTCACCGCGCGCTATCCCCAGCGCGAGGCGATCGAGGATATGGCGCCGTGGGACAAAGCCTACACGAAAGAAATGCGCAAGGTCTTCGCCGCTTTTCCTGACGATCTCGAGGTCCGCGCGGTCTTCGCCGAGTCGATCATGAACGAGACGCCGTGGCAGATGTGGGACCTGCCCTCCGGCACACCTGCCGAGGGGGCGGGCACCGAGGAATGCGGGCAGTCCTGGAGTACGCTTTCAACAAAGTTCCGGCTGCATGGAATCACCCGGGCCTGCTGCATCTGTATGTCCACCTGATGGAGATGTCGCCCTTCCCGGAGCGGGCGCTGCGGGCCGGTGATCGGTTGCGCGAGATCGTCCCCGACTCAGGTCACCTCATCCACATGCCGACGCATCTCGATGTGCTTGTGTGGTCACTACAATGACGTCCTTGTCCATAATCAGAAGGCGTGGCGACCGACCGCAGGTTCCTGGCTTATTCGGAGGATCCGGGTGTCTACCTTGTCTACGTCATCCACAATTTCCACTTGCGATCTATGGCGCAATGTTTCTGGGCCAGTGCACGCCCGCAATCGCTGCCGCGGAGGAGTGATCGCCACGGTCCCGGAGGCGGCGCTGCGGATTGAATCGCCACCGATGGCGGATTTCCTTGAGGGCTACCTGACGATGAAGCAGCACGTGCTGGTACGCTTCGGCAATGGCGCGAAATCATCGAGCAAGGCTGCCGGGGATCGAGACCTCACTGCTCGAATGTCGCCATGATGCACTACGCCAAGGCGGTCGCCCATTCGGCGCTTGGCAACGTCGCCGAGGCTGAGGCCGAGAAAGCATTGTTCATGGCGGCGAAGACCCGGGTGCCGGAGAGCCGGCGCGTGCATAACAATTCAGTTGTCGGTCTACTTGGCGTGGCCGAAGCGATGCTGAACGGCGAGCTGGATATCGAAAGGCCAACCTTGACGCCGCCTTCGCGCACCTGCGGAGGTCGGTCGAGCTCAGCGACGCGCTGCCCTATGACGAGCCCTGGGGATGGATGCAGCCGGCCCGTCATGCGCTCGGGGCGCTTCTCCTCGAGCAGGGACGGATCGAGGAGGCCGAGGCGGTCTACCGTTCTGATCTTGGTCTTGACGGCGAGCTGAGCCGGGCCTGCCAGCACCCCGACAACCTCTGGTCGTTGCACGGGCTGCACGAATGCCTGGTCCGTCGCGGAGAAAAGCTCGAGACAGCTCTGATCCGGCAGCGGCTCGACATCGCGCAGGCGCGCGCGGAGGTCCCGATCAGGGCATCCTGCTTCTGCCGTCGGATCGAACTGGCGGCCGCGTCAATGGTTCGTCGAAGGATTCTGCCGATCTGATACCAACCACGGCAATTGCAGCGTTCTGTGTCTTAGACGGGTGCTCCTTGTCTTGGCGCCCCTCACCGGCTTATCACTGGCAGGAGCGGGAAACGGCCGGTCCCAATAGCGGACACCAGCCTGGCCAGTTGGAAACCTCAACCCAACTCGATCCCGCCCCTTCCTGAACGACGGTCTTGCCCGTTAAGATGCCCCTTCCTGACCCTGGGGGCGGAATGGCGCGGCCATCAAGAACGGCGGCAAGAAAGGATGCGAAACCAGCAGCGCCAGCCCAGCTAACGGCCGCGAGACCACCAAGACCACGCCCGGCATCACGCCAGCCGCCACCCGAGTTAAGCGTCGTTCAGTCTCCGATCGGAGGAAAGATCTGAAGGAAGCCCCGACAGCAGGCGGCGACCGCCAGATATTGAAGGTCATCGCCCTTCGCCTGATGGGCTGTGCAGCAGGTGTTCGAGGCGATCGTCGGGAGTGCCAAGGGGTTGCTCAGCGGCCATGGGGGTCCCCGCTGTACCGCATCGTGGACGGCATGCTCGCATATCGGCGGCTTTCACACCCCCTCGATCCCGAGGCCGACGACGCCGGGAGGCGCTCCATTTCCGAGTGCCAACGCTCAGATCATCCGGATCTCGGACGCTGATCGAAGAAGGTTAAATCGTTCCAGTTTGCCGACGCCGAAAAAGACGCACCCGAAATCTACAGAGCAGAGGTTCGCCCGCGCCCGCGGTTTCCGCAGCGTTCCTCCTGGACGCCACTGATACAACAATGGTACGACGATCGGCTCATCATGGTTACGCGCAGCGGAGCCGGCTCGTTTGCCGATCATCACGTCCACCTGATGAAGACCTTTGCCGATCAGGCCGTGATCGCCATCGAGAACGTCGCGGCGGTTCGACGAGGTGCAGGCAAGACGCGCGACCTCACGGAGGCGCTGACCTATCAGACAGGGACCGCCAACATCCTCAGCGTCATCATCTCCTCACCGACCGATGTGGGGCCGGTCCTTAAGACCATTCTCGAGAGTGCCTCCAGCTTGCGATGCTTATGTGCGGCAGTGGTCGGCTGCCGAGAAGACGACGAATATCTGCGGGTCAGCGCGCATCACGGCCCGATTCCGATCGGCATCGAGAAGTGGCAAATCAATCGCGCACGACCGCCGGCCGCACCTTCGTCGACCGGACGCCGGTTCACATTGCAGGTCTGAACGACGAGAAGCCCGCCGATCGTACCGATGGCCGCGGGCTGTCGCTGCGCATGGGCCGTCGCACGATCATCGGCGTGCCGCTGATGAGCGAAGGTGAAAGCGTCGGCGCTATCGTGCTTCGCCGCACCGAGGTCCGATAAGTTCACCGACAAGCAGATCGAGCTGCTTCAGACCTTCGCGGATCAGGCGGTGATCGCGATCGAGAACGTCCGGCTGTTCGACGAGGTGCAGGCGAGACGCCGATCTAGCGAATCGCTGCAGCAGCAGACGGCGACCGCCGACGTGCTCAAGGTGATCAGCCGGTCGGCGTTCGATCTGCAGACCGTGCTCGACACGCTCGTGGAGATCGGCAGCGCAGCTCTGCGAGGCGGAAGAGGGATCATCCTTCAGCCGAAGGGCGACGGCTTTGGCCTGCGTCGCGATTGGGATCTGACGCCGGACAAGAGGGATTCCTTCAGATCGATCGTGTTCCGGCCGGCGGATGGCCGCCTGACCGGCGGGTTTTGACCGAGGGAAGCGTCGTCCACATTCATGACGTGCTGGAAGAGCCCGATTTCATCGCTTGGGGGAGACCCCGATCCGGCTCGCACCAGGTTGGGCGTGCCCCTGTTGCGCGATGGCGTCCCGATCGGCGTGTTTCGTGTTGACGCGGCAGGAGGTGCGCCCTTTCACCGACCGCCAGATCGAATTGGTCCAGACTTTTGCGGCGCAGGCAGTCATCGCGATCGAGAATGCGCGGCTGTTCAACGAGACCAAGGAGGCGCTCGGAGCGAGCAGACCGCGACCGCCGACATCCTGAAGGTGATCGCCAGCTCGCCCGACGATTGCAGCCGGTGTTCGAGGCGATCGTCGAGCAGCGCCAACCGGCTGATCGACGGCTTCTCGGCGGCGTGTACCGGTTTGTCGACGATATGGTGCACTTGCTGCGCTTACGTCAGCCATGCGGCCGCCGGACGACGCACTCAGAGCAGTTTCCCGGTCGCCGCTGATGCAGCTCGATTCGGCTGGCGCGCGCCGGCGAGTGGTGGAGGTCATCGACACCGAGGACTAGCCGAATGGCCGGTCGAGAAACGTCGGGCGGGCGCGCGGTTCGCAGCTCGTGTATGTGCCGCTGAAGAGTTCGGGCGCTTCCATCGGCGCAATCGCGGGAGCCGACGAGCCACGGCGCATTCACGCACCACATCGACTTGCTCCAGACTTTTGCCGACCAGGCCGTGATCGCGATCGAGAACGCGCGGTTGTTCAACGAGACGCAGGAAGCGCTGGAGCGGCAGACCGCCACGGCCGATATTCTCAAGGTGATCGCCAGTTCGCCCGACGACGTGCAGCCGGTGTTCGAGGCGATTGCCGAGCGCTCCAACCGGATCGTCGATGGCCGGTCGACCGCCGTGTACAGCCTTGTCGACGATGTGGTGCATCTGATGGCCTTCACGCCGACGAGCCCGGAGGCCGACGCGACGCTGCGCGCTTCTTCCCGCGGCCGCTGTCCCAGGTTAACTGGGGCGAACCGATCAGCCGCGGCGAGATTGTTCAGATCCTCGACATGACGACCCTCGTCCCGCCGGATGGGCAGGATCTGGCCGAGCTGCGCGGCTACCGCAGCCTGATGTTGGTCCCGCTGCTGAGCGAACAAAAACCATCGGCGTGATCAGCGTGACGCGCGCGCGCCCGGCAGTTTCGCGATCACCATGTCCAGCTCTGCAGACCTTTGCCGATCAGGCCGTCATCGCCATTTCAAATGTCGAGCTGTTCCAGGAAGTCCAGCAGCGCACGACGGACCTGTCGCGATCCCTCGACGATCTGCGCGCCGCGCAGGACCGGCTGATGCAGACCGAAAAACTCGCCTCGCTCGGCCAGCTCACCGCCGGCATCGCGCACGAGATCAAGAACCCGCTCAACTTCGTCAACAATTTCTCGGCGCTGTCGGCGGAGCTGACCGACGAGCTGAATGACCTGCTCAAGCCGCCGCCGCTCAACGACAAGATGCGGGAGAAGTCGACGAATTGACGCGGCTGTTGAAGGACAATCTCGAAAAGGTCGTGCAGCACGGCAAGCGCGCCGACTCCATCGTCAAGAACATGCTGCTGCATTCGCGTGAGGGCACCGGCGAGCAGCGCGCTGCGGATATCAATGCGCTGGTCGATGAGAGCCTCAATCTCGCCTATCATGGCGCGCGCGCGAAAAAGGCGAGTTCAATATCACCTTGCAGCGCGACTTCGATTCGGACGCAGGTACAATCGAGCTCTTTCCGCAGGAGATCACCCGCGCATTTCTCAATCTGATCGCGAACGGCGTCTATGCTGCGACCAAGCGCAAGAACGAGGATAAAGAACCTGGTTTTGAGCCAACCCTCCGGGCCACCACGAAGAACCTCGGAACCACCGTCGAAATCCGCATTCGCGACAACGGCACCGGCATCCCGCCCGAAGTTCAGGAAAAGATGTTCAACCCGTTCTTCACCACCAAGCCAGCCGGCGAAGGCACCGGCCTTGGTCTCTCCATGACCCACGACATCATCGTCAAGCAACACGGCGGCAGAATTGATATTGATACGGAGCCCGGTATTTTTACCGAATTTATTATTACGCTGCCGCGAACAATAATTCCGCCAAAGACGGCCGGAGGCACGAATTGAGCACCTATAAAGCTCAGGGTCGAGGAGAAGCAGCAGACCTTGGTGCGCAGAGCGATGTAGACGAGCTGATTGACTGCATGATGGGTGTGATCCTGCCTGCATTGGCGAGCCTGCCTGTGCGCTGTGCGCGGCTTGGTGATCTTGCGATCCGGCTTAGCATCGAGCGGGTTGTGTTTGAGGTGCGCACTGAGATCGCCAACGTCTGCCAGCAGATGGCCGACAAATGCGGACCGCCCCAACCCGGCGAGGAATGACAAGCGCACGCTCGACAGCGGGCATCGTCGGCCAAGAGACCATGCCACCTGGCGGGCGCGTATCGGCGAGCGCGCTGCTCGACCGGGCTGGGGCAAGCCAATGTGAAGCGGTTCACTCCGCACAACGCCACCCAGCGGAATTATCATCGCTTGGCGGCGTTGTGTATCAAACCGGTCAAGCGAAGAGGCGTACCAGCAGGGCGGAAACCAACCCCGAGCCCAATGTTGTGGAGAGCAGCAAAACAAATAGGCCGGTGGAGATAACAGCGGCGGCAATTTTGATCTCAGTCATATTGCATCTCCGGATATTTAGAACTTCTCAATTTCGCGCAGACGAGCAAACAATATTTGCGATCATTATCCCACGTGATCGCACCCCGTTGCTGCGATTTGCTCATCATGTGAGCACAGGTCTGTTTCAGGGTATCTTCGCCGAACCAGGAAAATGGTTGCGTCGGTCTAGTCGTCTGTTTCGTCGCAGACCGAGACGAAACAGCTTCACGGGATTGAGAGTTCGCCGTGATATCCGCACTTGCCCCCGAGTGACGCGACGCCGCGTTAGAAGGCGGTTTGCTGGCCCAGCGGAGGCGCAAGGTACGTCTCCCGGTCAAACGTCACGGAGAGCCTTGTTGGAGACAATCAAGGGAAAATCGGAAAATTGGCTGGCCGATAGTCGCGCGAATTTCACAGACCCTTTCCTGCAAGAAGACCAGCCGGCAGGCCGTAAGATTATAGAATTATTGGAGCAGCCCGGGATCGTTGGGACCTACTTCAACGTGACCTGATATTCAAATATGCCATCGCGTTGCACGCGCTTGCGCTCGAAAAAAGGGCGACGAAAACGAGCGGCTCGACCAGAAGGCACAAGCCTACCTGGAGCAGTCACTTAGGAATCGCAACTACGTGCCTCGCCACGAACTCTATCTTCTACGTCGCTACATAACGGATGAATTCAAGGCGAAACTGGCCGCCAACTTAGGTAAGATTTGCTACCATCACCAGAGACACGGCAGGTTCGTAGCTTACGTTTAACACCTTCTGCTGCAGCCGGCGACGGCCACTGTTGGGTCTGCGATCAACACGGCACCCGCCGCCAAACCGGCCAAGACGAACAATCCAATTGCTATAGATAATATCCGAGCATGTTTCATGGCAATCACCTATGCCGAACTACCAACGGTTGTAAGGTTAGCATGGATGCTGGCGTAGTCACAATATTTGCCGCTGGACGCCCCACGTTAGTTGACGGTCACATTGCTGTGATGCTTGGGGAGCGGTCGATCGTGGCGAACCGGGCCGAAACTTCGACTGTCGGTAATCCTTATCGGGCAAACGGCGGTGAGCTGCGGCGGTTGACGTCGGCTTCACGAGCGGGGTCAACCACCAAGCCCGCTTGGACGGGCCTTCATTTTGAGGGGCAGCTTCGTGTAATTGCGGAGCTGCGCCGCATGCTTCTCGCGTGCGAACTCGCGAGCTTGTAACTCCGGTGGCAGCCGGTCGGCGCGCGGGATTTTTGTCCCATTCAGCAGAATGGGAATTACTGGAATGTCGCGCTGTAGCGCCGCACCAATTTCGATGCGGACAAAGTCATTCGGATCGTCGAGCCGGCGATTGCCATCCTCTTCACGTGCATCAAGCCAACTGGGCCCTATTACAGCAAGAAGAACATCACAGCTTTGGACTTCGTCTCTTAGCCGCTCAACGAAGTTCGCTCCAAGTAGAATGCCGTCTCTGATCGGGCAGCTCCGAATGGCGATGTGGCGTAGGCGATGCACTTCTCCAGCAGCCAGGCGTTTAACTCGTCCAGGTTTTTGAACGGCAGCCGCGGCGTGAAGAAGCGTTCCTGGACCCCTCCGCTCTCATACAAACTGCTGTTATGAACTTGAAAGGTCGTCGCGATGTGACGCGCCCACCTCTGCAATCAGCAACGGCCTAAACTGGAGGCCCCGCCTTCCCCGCACATATCAATATCCGACGCCGCTCACAATGACGTGAAGTAATTGACGATGTGATGTCGTTCACACCGAGATGGTTTACGCTAACCTAAAATAGCAAACTGCGGACAACGAATACCGCTCCGGAGATTTCTCATCGCTCGCGCGGTAGATGTCCTGCGGCAAGTCGCACGGAAGCAAGCCCAAGCTATCTGGCCGCATTCGACGGTGGGGACTCGCTGCTCCGACAGCATCAGATTACTACCCCTGATCGGCGCGTGCATTATCTAGCGCAAAGAAGAGTCTGCTGCACGACGGGCAGCGGCAGGGCAGGCGGCGAACCCCGGCCACGCAGTTGAGCCGCGTTTCGGAAGGCAGGGTGACCGACATGAATTTCGAGCAAAATCTTTTCATCAGTTTTACCCACATCGACAATCAACCCCTGAGCGATGGAGACAAGGGCTGGATCACCCGGTTCCATGCCACCCTGAAGGCCATTTTGAGCATGCGGATGGGCCGCGAGGCGAAGATCTGGCGCGATGAGAAATTGCACGGCAACGATCTCCTGAACGAAGAGGTCATCGCCCGGCTCAAGGAGTTGGCCGTTCTGGTCTCCATCGTGTCATCCCGCTATCTCCAGTCGGAATGGTGCACGCGCGAGGCTCGCGAATTCTGCGAGCATGCGGAGCAGAACGGAGGATTGACGGTCGGCAGCAAATCGCGGGTGTTCAAGGTGGTCAAGACGCCGGTCGAATCCCTGGAGCCGCTTCCGGCGCCGATCAAGGATACGGTCGGCTACGAGTTTTTCACCTACAAGGACGGCGCGCCGCTCGAATTCGATGAGGCCTATGGGCAGGAATACAAGCAGCTTTACAACACGAAAATGGCAAAGCTCGCCTGGGAGCTGAAGCTCATGATCGAGGCACTGGCCGGCGTGGCGCAGCCCGCGTCCGGCAAGCCGGCCATCTATCTGGCCGAGTGCAGCTATGACCGAAAGCCGGCGAGGGACCTGATCGAAGGAGAGCTGAAGCGTCTTGGCTATCCGGTCCTCCCGGACAAGCGGCTGCCGGCCGATGAAGCCGAATACGTCGCTGCGGTGGAGAAATTGCTGACGCAGTGCGTGCTCTCGGTTCATCTCGTCGGTGAAAGCTACGGGGCCGTGCCTGATGGCCCGACCGCGAAGTCGGTAGGCATGCACCAGAACGAGCTGGCAGTTGCACGCTGCAAGAACGGCGGCCTGCAACGACTGATCTGGCTGCCCAAGGACACCAGTTCGACGCAGCCCTCGCAACAGGCGTTCATCAACGCGCTGCACCAGGACGCGCAGGCGCAGTTCGGCGCGGACCTGATCGCGGGAGACATCGAGGAGCTCAGAGCGGCTATCCATGCCACCTTGAAAAAGATCGAGCAGCCGGAATGCGACGCGACCGGAGAACAGATCGCCGCCGGGGAAGGCAAGAAGCTGATCTACCTAATCATCTGTGGCGAAAAAGACCGCAAGGACAGCGTTCCGTTGCGCAAGTTGTGCAGACAACTGGGATTTGAGGTCGTGCTCCCCGCCTTTGAAGGCAATGCTTCGCAGGTTCGCATGGCCAACCAGCAGCTCTTGGCCAGTTGCGACGTCGCTATCTTATTTTACGGAGCCGGCGACGAGGCATGGAAACATGCCATCGACAATGAGCTGAAGAAGATGGCGGGCTATCGGGATGGCAAGTCGCCGCCGGCCATGTACACTTATCTCGCCGAACCAAGAACGGGCGATAAGGAAGACCTAATCGACATGGAGGAGCCCGGCCTGATCGACGGATTGAGTGGCTTTGCCGAGGCGGCAATAACCAAATCCATGCGGCCTCTGACCACCGACGGAGCGCCCCAGTGATCGCCGCAACGACCAGCGCGTCGATCAATCCCTTTCCTGGCTTGCGGCCCTTCAGGGAGGATGAGGAGCACCTGTTCTTCGGTCGGGAGCATCAGGTTGACGCCATGATCGACAAGTTGGCTGAGAAACGCTTTCTGGCCGTCGTCGGTACCTCGGGCAGCGGCAAATCTTCGCTCGTCAACTGCGGCCTGCGGCCTGCCCTTCGCCAAGGTCTGATGGCACGCGCTGGCACCGCGTGGCGAATGGCTCAGTTCCGTCCAGGCAGTGACCCGATCGGGGCGATGGCTCGTGCCCTGGCTCAGGACGGCGTGTTGTTTAGTTCATATGCGGCGGAAGGCCTGACGTTGGCCGAGATCATTGAAACCAATTTGCGCATGAGCAAACTGGGACTGATCGACGTCTGCGAGCAGGCGGCGTTGGGGGAGAGAGTGAACCTGCTAGTGGTCGTGGATCAGTTCGAAGAACTATTTCGCTATCGCCAGTTGGAGGCCGCCGGAGGCCGGGGCGGCTACAGCATCAGCGAGCAAGGCGCCGCTTTCGTGAACTTGCTGCTCGAGGTCAAGGAGCGGGCGACCTGCCAGATTTTTGTCGTCCTGACGATGCGCTCGGACTTTCTCGGCGACTGCACGCAGTTTTCTGGCTTGGCTGAGGCCATCAACGCCGGGCAATATCTGGTGCCGCGGATGACCCGAGACGAGCGTCGCGCCGCCATCGAGTGTCCAGTTAGGGTGGGCGGCGCGGAGATCGCGCCGGTCCTGCTGACGCGGCTGGTCAACGATGTCGGCGACAACCCGGATCAACTGTCGATCCTGCAGCACGCCCTGAACCGCACCTGGGCCAGCTGGCAGAGCGAGGGTGGCAAAGGGCCGCTGGACCTGACGCATTACGAGGCCATCGGCACAATGGCCCATGCCCTGGATCGGCATGCTGAAAAGGCGTACGCCGAGCTGGGCAACGCGGGGCAGCAGCAGATCTGCGAGAAGCTGTTCAAGGCGCTCACCGATAGAGCGACCGACCCCCGCGGCGTAAGGCGTCCGACCACCCTGGGCACCTTATGCGCCCTCGCCGATGCGACTGCAGCGGAAGTCACTGAAGTGATCGAGGGTTTCCGCAAGCCGAGTCGTTCCTTCCTGATGCCGCCGGCTGGTGACGTGTTGACCGAGACCACGGTAATCGACATCTCGCACGAGAGCCTGATGCGCGTGTGGGAGCGCCTCGAAAGCTGGGCGAATGAGGAAGCGCAGTCGGCACGGACCTACTGCCGCCTAGCTGAAACAGCCGAGCTGCATGCGACCGGCAACGCGAATTTGTGGCGAGATCCGGAATTACAATTGGCGCTCGATTGGCGCGACAGAAACCAGCCGACCGAGACCTGGGCCGCGCGCTATCATGCCGGATTCGCGGCAGCGATGCGGTTTCTGACGGAGAGCAGCGAAGCTCGCGAGGTCGAACGGACGGAACGGCAGCAACAGCGCCGGCGCCAGCGCCTGCCGAAAGTTGCTGCTGTCTTAGTGGTGCTTGGATTTATTGCGACGTATTTCAGTTGGCAATTTTACACCCTTCCGCAAACCAGCAAGAAATGGATCCGCGCGGCTGCGACGACCTCCGGCGAAACTCAGAGGCAGAATCTCGCGTTGCTTGCACTCTTCCAACCGTGGCTGCCACCATACGACCTTTCTGCAACGAAAGAACTTACGGAATATCAGCTACCCAGAACTTAAATTGAATGCACCGAATTTTTCGAGCGTCCCATTCACTGACGTCATTTTTTCGAACGCTCAATTGCCCTCTGCCTCATTCGCCGGAAGTTCAATTCGGGAGAGTAACTTTCGCGACGCCAAACTCAAATTTGCGCAATACGGGAGCGCTGAAATACGTGAGACAATATTCGCCAACGCAGACCTCTATCGGGCCGTATTCGATCGAGCGGTGCTTTGCGGTGTGGATTTTTCCAATGCGGATCTGCAAGACGCATCATTCTGGGGAGCAACTCTGGATGATCGCACCTATAGTTCACTCAGAAAGACGGCCTGGTGGATCGCCGGGGGATGGAATTCAGGCGACTTTGAAAAACTACTCAGCCCACAGAACGATGGTGATCGCGTGGATGGCGGGTATGCTCTAGCTGCCGCGGCTGGCGAATCAGATCTGAAAAACCAATCCGTTGGCTACTCGCCGGCTATTACGGCGGAGGCTCAGGCTGCAAGGCAAGCCCTGAGGAAATCCGAGCACTTCCGCGAGGAATTTGAGCGACCCCTCGCAGAAGCAGGGCCGGACACGCTTGCGCGCGCGCTGGCGCTCAACGATATGGCGTGGACGCTGAGCAGGTGGGGAATCCACGGGGATCGCTTGCAAGAAACGTCAGTGCCGTGCGACACCAAAGCCGATGCGAAAGATCCGCTCGATGCCGCGAGCGAAGCAATCTGCATCATCGAAGACTTGAAAAAAAGCAAGGAAAGCAAGGACAAGGATTACGATTTCTACATCTCAAACTTCCGTGACACGCAAGCGTATATTCTGATGCAGATGGACCGGATGCCTGAAGCCAAGGTTCTTTATGAAAAAGATATAAAGGGTACCGAAAGGGATCCTGGAAGGCTGTTTCGATATGCCATTACGCTATCTGCTGTCGGCAGCGAAGGAGAGGCCACTAAGAGATTCGAGGAAGCCATCAAGGCGAAGAAATACCTGCCCAGGGACGAGCTGGTAAATATAAAAAAACGATACATACCGGACCACGTCACGCGGATGGCCTATGACGCAATCGACGAGGCGTATCCCGTCCCGAAGCCAGTTAAAAGCTGTGCCGCGGAGGCGCACGCCGATTGAATTACCCATCAACGCGTGCGAGATTGCCTAGCTATAGGTTTTAACCCAGAGGCGATGAGGGATGTGGCAGGACGGCCGAGCCCGCGCGGGTCCCGTCAAAGGGCGTGATCAGGTTCAGTTGGAAACCTTTTTCAGCACCGGAACCTCGATAAAGACGACCCTCCAGATTACGGTGAAGTGAAGCGGGCCCGCGATGCGCGCGGCGGGTGCAGGTCTGCAAATCTTCAGGCCTGCAAACACTCTCGGTTAGCGGCAGATCAGTCGGGCGTCATGAAAATCACCTTGAAGTCCGGACCGAGCTTGAATTCGTACTCCTGCCCGTCTTTGCACTTCACGTCGTCAATTCCGTAGCCGTATTCTTCCTTTTCGATCTTGCCGCCCGTGCAGCCGAAGCTTTCCAAGGTAGCCTTGATTTTTTCCTCCTCCGCTGGCGACACGGGAGTTTCGGCGAGGGCGAAGATGGTGCTGCCGATGAACGCGGCAACGAACGTCATCAAGGTGATCTTCATTTCAATTCCTCCAGCCAAGACCAAACTGTGATTTTCTGCATCGCTAACCGTGGACAATCAACTCAGCCTGGCTCGGGCTACCTTGCGCAATAAAGCGGCCGATACTGACATCAGCCATTCGCCCATCGCTCAATCTAAGCTGAGCTCCGGTCGCGTTTTGTGCGTATGTCAAAACGGCAGAACCGGCTTCGATCCAACCTTCCGAGCGCATTAGGGTATCAACATCAAAGAGCGTAATTTCATACTCGACTGGGGATTGTTCGGCCCCCTTAACGAGCAACGTACCTTTTCCGCGAAAACGGGTCGGATCTGTCACTTTACCACGCTAGCCCTTCCTCGCCTTATAGGTTGCACGGCAGCCCCTC
This sequence comes from uncultured Alphaproteobacteria bacterium, assembly GCA_963706975.1. Lineage (GTDB taxonomy): Bacteria > Pseudomonadota > Alphaproteobacteria > Rhizobiales > Xanthobacteraceae > Bradyrhizobium. The sequence goes on along the minus strand of CAVPOL010000006.1, from coordinate 8,446 downwards.
GGACGACCCCACTATCGCATTCAGAGACTTGCGGAGCGGGTCCCTGTCACCACCCCGACGGTGGCCTGCGCCAGCACTGTGCGGTTCTAGCAGTCTGCTGAAAAACCCCCTCGCCACGGAGGGGGCTTGATGATTTACTTTATCATCTCGAATCGGCGGAGACGATCATGCGCGGCAGGTTTATGGATCAGGGTGGCCTGTTTTCGTACATCGCGCCGGATAAGCGTGTGCCAGCGAACCATCCGCTGCGGAGGGTCCGGGAACTTGTCCGGGATGTTTTGAGTGATTTGAACCGCAGCCTTGGGAGGCTCTACGCCAGCGAGGGACGTCCTTCGATCCCTCCGGAGCAATTGCTGAGCGCCTTGCTGCTGCAGGTATTCTACGGCATCCGCTCGGAACGCCAGTTGATGGAGCAATTGGACTACAATCTTTTGTATCGCTGGTTCGTGGGACTGTCGCCGGACGATCCGGTCTGGGACCCGACCACCTTCACCAAGAACCGGGAGCGGCTGCAGAACGGCGAAGTGTTCACGAAGTTCATGACCAGGCTTCTGAACCATTCTCAGGTCAAACCGCTATTGTCGGACGAGCATTTTTCGGTGGACGGAACGCTGATCGAAGCCTGGGCTTCGCAGAAGAGTTTTCGTCCCAAGGACGGCAGCGGCGACGATGATGATGGCGCCAACTTCCACGGCCAGAAGCGCAAGAACGACACCCATGCCAGTACCAGCGACCCGGACAGCAGGCTTTATCGCAAGGCGGCCGGACGGGAGGCCAAGCTTTGCTATATGGGCCACGCCACCATGGAGAACCGGCATGGGCTGGCGGTGGCCGGCAGGGTCACGCATGCCAATGGTACCGCCGAACGCCGGGCTTCGGAGACTATGCTGAAGGCGAGACGCAAAACCGCAGGCCGCCGCATCACGGCCGGAGAGGACAAGGCGTACGATACCGCCGATCATGTCGCCAATCTTCGCGCCATCGGCGTGACGCCGCATGTGACACAGAACCAGGCCGTCACCAAAACCGGCAAGACCCGCAACAGCGCCATCGACGAACGAACCACGCGGCATCCGGGGTACGGCATGTCGCAATCACGCCGGGCGATGGTCGAATGCATTTTCGGATGGGGCAAGCAGCATGGTACCATGCGCAAGACCAAACATCGTGGCATCGCTCGCGTCGCCGCCGACTTCCTGCTCAATCTGATCGCCTATAACCTGATCCGCATTCCCAAACTGCTTGCAGCGTAGCAGTACCGGGCGGCAACACCGCCCTCACGCAAAAAAAATGCCTCGAGCTGGCGAACACATCACCTGAAACTTGATCGACGACGTTCACCGAGACAAAGAAAACTCAAATCCTTGAGTATTTCCGCAAACTGCTAGACCGTGCCGGGGCGGCGCGGTGTGTTACGAAGTGAACAGACGCTCGTCCTCGCCTGCGCTGTGACACTTAGACCTCATCACGTGAGTATACTTCAGATCGCCCGGCATGCCGTCGCGCTAAGACATCAACGCGTTGGTGAGCTTCAGACCAAAGCCCGGCACGCCATCTAGCCTGGAATAGTCGAGATCGGCTGCAGTCTCGATGCCATAAGAGGCCAAGGTCTGTTTGCGCCCCTTTCCAACCCTGTCGATACTGGCGTCCTCGATTTCGAAGTGGTCGAGAGACTTTTTTCCAACGTGGGAACGCCGGTGGGCCGCTGGTAGCCCGGCGTCGTGAAATTCGTAGCCACCCTTTCGCCGCGCCAGTTCCAGACGCGCGCGTTACAGCATCAGGTCATGAGGTCGATAGGTAATGGAAGTACCGTGCAGCTGGTCCGGAACGATACTGAAATTGTCAGCCGAATAATGCCCGAGCAGGGCCAGCTCGAGCGTTTGGGCTCCATCCGAAATTGCCAGCGTTCCGCCATTTCCCGCGGCGTTCTCATGATAGCTGATTGACGCGTTGGCGGGAGAGACATCCGCAAGATCGATGACGTCCGATCCCCCGAATTCCGAGATCGTGCCATTGAAGTGGAACGAATCCGCGAGCTTGAGGGTACCGCCCGTCCCCGAGCCAAATATCACGTTGGCTATTGCAGACTCCTTGAAATCGAGAGTGCCGATACCATCGATCGTGGCAGTACCGTTTCCGCTCACCGCGCTTTGAACCGTGAGGGTGGCGCCGTTGGCCCACAGCATACCCGAATTTACAATTCCGCTGGCGATCATTATCCCGCCGCTGCCCGACGCTTCCAGAATTCCTGAATTTATCACCAAGTTCGAGCCGGTATCGATCGTAAGGGCATAAGTGCCGGCAGCATCGATGGTACCGGCGTTTGTCAGGGTCAATTCGCTGTTGCCGAGCTGGCCGGCTCCGGAAATTGTATTGTCTTCGTTGTATAGCGTGACGCCGGAGCTCGTTCCAGAGATGATGTTGGCGTCGCTTCGGACAGCAGGATCCTGCCGCCGCCCTCGAGCGTCACGCCTTGCTCGATCAGCTGCAGGTTGGTTTCATTGCCAGTCGAGTTTAGCGCGATGGTGCCGGTGTTGACGATCGTGCCGCTCAGGGGCAGTAGGGCGCCGTCGCCGATCGCTATCGTCGCGGCGTTATCGACCGTCGGAGTCAGATCAAAAACGAAGTTATTCTCCGTCAGCGCCCCCGCATGCACGCCCTGCAATTCGATCGACTGTCCATCTCCAAGCGTGATAACCGCATCGCCGTTGGCGTCGTCTGCCAGATGCGCCTCGACATCCGCAAAGCTCGTGAAACCGGCGTAGCCGATCAAGTCAAGCTGTTCGTGAGCAGCATCGAAGTTGTAGATCGTGTCATGTCCGATCGGCTGCGCGAAAACAAAGAGGTCCTTACCACTCGAGCCGGTCACGTGATCCTCTCCCGACCAGGCAAAGACCGGCGCGCCTTGCGCGAAGACCTCCACGTTGTCGGTAGCCCTGGCGAATCCGCTGCTGCCGTCGGCGTTGGTCCAGCTCATCGTGACCTGCAGCGCCATCGCGCCCGCATAATTGACGGGCGAGGCGATGGAGAGCATCACGACAGAGGTGGCCTGGATCGTCCAGCTGCCATCGCCGTTGTTAGTGCCCTCGCTCAAGGTCCAGCCGGACGGAACGCCGGCGATTGCCACCGTTACGGAACCCACGTGGCCGGCCGGATCGGTGAGGCCCAAGTTTATAGGGCTGCCGGAAACGCCCGCTGGAAGGATACGGCTCCCGCCCGCGGCGGAGAAATCAATCGTGCTGCTTGCCGTATCGCCGTCGCGGTCGATGAGAGCAAAGCCCACGGACTTGCTGCTGAAGCCTGCCGACGGCTGGAAGGTAAAAGCGCCGGTTGTCATTACCATGGCCAACTCGCCACCGACGACATTCGTGTCGGTGTCTACGATTAGCGTCTTGGTCGTCCCGTCATAGGTGAAGCTGCCGCCGCCGCTGGTCGTGATGCCACCCACTCCACCGTTCGACGCCGGGTTGAAGGTGTAGACAACGCCTTCGACGGTAATCGACCGCACGAAGCCGCCATCGGCGCCGAACGAGTTGGGGGGGGCACCGACGGCACCGGCCAGAACACCTCCGGTGACGGGCGGTATGGTAAAAACGAGACGTTCGCGAGCTGACCCAGGTCGGTTACGGTGATCGGCGTGTCGGCAAGCTGCGCGCCCGGCGCCGGATCGAAGGCGATCGGGGCGAGGTTCTCCGGAGTACCGACGTTGGGAATGCCTAATCCGAAGGAAACGATTTTGTCGGTCGTAAGGAAGGACTCCCACACAGCCTGTTCGTTCGCCTGAATGCCATTCGCTGACTGTGTGCCGGGAATTTGCGGCCAATCGCTGCTCACGGTTGGATCGCCATCGGATAGGAAATACGACACGTTCTGCGTACCGGGGCCGGTCAGTGTGGTGCCGTCTGTGAATGCCCCCATCGCGGTGAGCAGCGCGGCGTCATAGTCAGTGTTCCCACCGGCTGTGAGGCCCGCGATCGCGGCCTTGGCGTCAGCAACACTCTGCCAGGCGCTGCCAACTGCGGCGCTAGTGGTCGAGAACGTGACGATCCGCACCATGACGTCGCCACGGTTGTCGTATGATCAAAAGCTCGTTGATTGCCGCCTTCGCCACGTCGAGTCGTGTGAGACCGGCAATCCGAACTGGTGCCCATGCTTCCGGATAAGTCGAGGATTAACATCACGTTGGTCTTGCTGTCGGTCGCGACGACTGATACCTCGACTGGTTCAGCCCTTGGGCTATCATCCTCAATGGTGACCGACAGTGTCGTCGGAGTTGTCGTATGGCCATCAGAGACGATCACCGGCGCGGTAAATGTCGTGTTGTCCTCCTGGTTGGCCGTCGAATGATCGATCGGCCCGCTCAGCGTCACGCTATAGGTGCCGACATCGGTGATCGTCACCGTGATGATCGTCGCCGCACCGGCTATCCCGACAAGCGTGTGACCGGCATTCTGGAGCGTCCATGCGATCGCCACCCCGCCGGATGTCAGCGACCCACTCGGAGTACGCAGGCTCATTGTCAGCGCATCGCTGTCCACGTCCGTCGCCGTGATCGTTCCGCTCGTGGTCGTGCTGTTCGTCGTGTCGAGGCCGGCCTGCAGTGTGTCGGGGACGCCGTTCGCCAAGCCCTCCTCCGACACGTGCGCCGCCGCCGCGCCTGACGTGATAACCGGCGCGTCATTGACCGGAGCGACAGCGACTGTGGCGGTGACGACGTTGCTCAGATTGCTCTGGGCCGAGCCGTCGTTCACCTGATAGCTGATTGTGCGCGTCTGGCCTGACGGATTGTCGCTGGAATTGAAATAGCTGACCGACTGCAGGGCAGCCTGGTATTGCGTCACACTCGCCTGGCCAGTCAATACCAACACCCCCGTGGCGGCGTTGTAGCTGCCGGCGATGCCGTTCTGGTCGGAAAAGCCGAGCACGTCTTGTCCGGACGCGAAATTGCCGGTGATCCGCACCGTCGCACCGGCCAAATTGGAGCTGTCGACATCGGACATGGCGATCGCCGTATCGATCGCCGTCGCGGCCTGGTTCTCGGTGTAACTCAGCGAGCCGGACGAGCATCCAGCACCGGCGCGTCGTTGACGCTGATGACCGTCAGATGTGCCGTGTCGGTCGCCGTCGAGAACGCCGTGGTCCCGCCGTTGGTGCTGGTGTCGGCCGTGGTCCCGTAGTCGCCGCGGTCTCGTCCCACGCCCGATAGGTGATGGTGTCGGTGCCGCCATTGTTGCCGTCCGGCAAAAACCGATCCTATCGCTGGCATCAAGCAGCAGCGCAGCGCTGTTGCTCACCGCGCCGATCGCGGTCCACGTCGCGCCGCCATCGATCGAGTACTGCCAGGTCCCGTTGGTCGAGGTCAGACCGGTGATCGCGATCTGTTAACCGCTCCGGCGTCGACGTCGCTAATGCTCGCGCCGACGAACGACGAGACCGTCTGCCCGGGATTGGTGACGTTGGTGGTCTGATGTTCCGTGATCGTCGTCAGCGTCGGGCTGATCGGAGCCAATACCGGCGCATCGTTCACCTGGACCGTCTGCGTCGTCATCGCGTTAGCGAGGTTGCCGGCCTTGTCGATCGCCGTCGCGTTGAGCTGATTGTAGGCGCCAGGCGCCAGCGTCGTTGTTAGTGTCCAAGTGCGACGAGCGTTGTCGACGATCGCCGTGCCAAGCAACTGACTGCCGTTGAACACCTGTAGCTGCGACACCGTCACATTGTCCGACACCGTCCCCGACAACGTCACCTGGCCGTTGTGGGTGATGTGGTCGCCCGAAACCCGGTGTCGGTAAACGACACCGTGTCAAAAGTGATACTTGGCGGGGAGGTGCCGAGGATGAAGCTGAGGGTGCTCACACCCGAAGCATTGCCGGCCGTGTCCGTCTGGCGAACCAGAACCGTGTTGAAGCCCTCAACGGGGGTGAACAACGTCGTCCAGGTCGTGCCACCGTTGGTCGAGTACTCGACCGTCGCGCCGATCTCGATCCCCGCAAGCGTCAGCGCCCCGTTATTGGTGATGTGGTCGCTGTTCGAGCTGCCGCTGTCGGTCGTCAGCGCCGCGCCAGGCGGTGCCGGCGGTGTTTGGTCAACTGTCACGTTCTGCGAGGCCCGCGCCGTTGCAGTGCTGGCCGCGTTTGAGACGTCCGCCGTCACCGTGTAGATGCCGTCGCTCAGCGCTCGGGCATTCGTCGGGCTGACATTTAGCGACCACCCATTGTTGGCCACCGTCGTGAAAGTTTGTACCGCCACGCCTGAGCTGTTGACAATCGTCACCGTCACGATCTGCCCGTTCTCCACTCCATCCGTCGTGCCGTTGATGGCAAACCCAATACTGGCGCCACTGGCATTCAGCTAATGGCGGTATTGACCGAGTTGTTGCCGACCATCGGCGTGATGACCGCAAGTGTCAGAAGCGGCGGTTTCGACGGTGCCGGCGCCGGAGCTTCGAGAAGGATCGTAGGTGAAACGAACGCCGACTGTGGCGTTGCGCTTCGCAAATTTTGAGGTACCGGTTCGTCGAAATTAATTGGTTGGAGCCCCTGCGGCGAAAGAAACAATGAAGGTGGCGTAACCTATCCGCTTCCGCCTCTGCTCGTTGGCCCTGTGATAGCCCCCAGCGCGTAGGTGGCGAGGGCCTCCTGCTGGAACTTCTGCAACTCCGCCATTCGCGTAGCGCTATTTGTAGCCACGCTGACGGACCCACTCCCGCTAATGACGATTGTTTGTGAGGGATCATCAAGCGTGTAGTGTCGGCCGTCCCTCATGAAGAGTTCGATTGTGCCGCTTAGCTGCAGGTCCTTGGGTTTTATGGTGTCGTCATCCAAGGAATCCAACAATGGGCGCTGCGCGGAAAATTCCGCGGCATGGACTTCCTTCATAAGGGAGAAGATTAGTGCAGTGAGCGACAACACGCCGATCCCGCCGGCACGGGCGCGGCCCCAAATGCTTCCAACAGGCGTGACGATCCTGAGGCCACCGGTCTCCGCCACCTGGCCGACAATGAAGGCGCAGTGCTCCCGGGTGACACCGAACAGGGCCGAGTGCGAGGTCCCGTCGGCGTCGCAGACGAATTCGTCCAGCACCATGCGCGCGCTACTGGATAGGTTGAAGCGGGTGCCGTCGATGAAGCGAAGTCCAACCCGGCCGTCGGTTGCGGTCTCGATGACGTCGCCCTGGCAAACAGAATCGCCAACCTTTGCCTGAACGGCAATTCCGCCCGCACGCGTCAGGGTACCGAGCCGATCGCAGTCTGAATGTGGCCGATAGCCTTGGCGGCAGGCGGAGCGCCTCCTGCTTGGGCGTGCCCAACATGCCCTGTCAGCGCGCTGAAAATATTGCCTGTGAGGTGCTCAACATCGGGAGACGAATGCGCTGCGCGCTTCTCGCTTCTCAAGCAATCGTGCGCGACCAGTTCCTGGTCGTCCTTCGAGTTATCAGGTCGACGCCGGATCGCCTTAAATCTCTGTTGGAAAGAGAATTTCGGGTCGGAGACGATAATCGCATCCGAAGGAGCGTCCGGAGAAGAAACGATGTTGACATGCCCATGGCAATTCGCACCCAAGCCATCCTCGGGTGGCTTGGCGTCCACGGACAGCTTAACATCTGATTTGCCGGGATAATTCAAAGGTCCCCGCTAGTTACAGAGAATGAGCTTGCATATCATTAGGAACCAAAAATGGCGAAATCAACTTCTGGTGGATGACGTTTCGGCATATCCGCATTGCCGGAACGCAACCCAAGTAAGAACTGTGAGCTTCAGGTAACAAGGAAGCTCATCTAGTGAATTAGCCATATCCTAGGAAGAGCCCTTCGCCAGTGCAGGCGGATGTACTTTTCAGCCCCGGCGAAGGTTCCCGTCCCAAAATGCGCGATCTGTCGCATCTTCAGCAAAATTGCGAGACGAATTTCAGCCTATTTCGCAACAGCCCAGGGCGGCCGGCTTAAAAAGAACAACAGCCCGCCGACTATCGTCGCCGGCGAAGCGATCCAGTCTCGACGTAGAGGCCAATGAGCCTCGTCGATGCCCGGACGGAGACGTCAGATGGGAATTTTCAATTATTCGCGCACGTTGGGCGTCGCCGTGATGGCTTGGGGCATGATCTCATTTGGGCATGCGTCAGACCTCGCTGCTGAGACGCTGCTTTTCCCCAGTCATGCAGATCGGGTCAAGAAATCCGCCGAGCCATTCGGGGTATTTGCATTTCGTCTGTACGGCGGCGAACTGTGGGAGAAATGGATAGGCGTCCAGCGCGCGCTCGCCGACGACATGGTCCAACTAGCGCTCTGCAACGGGGAGATCGGGAACGCTGCGTATCGCCCGCCGCGCTTCGATTTCTCGCAATCGTGGACAATGCGAAAGCCCGCAAGGGACGCGCCCGCCTCGGCGAGATCAACCGCGCCATCAATCTCGCAATCCACCCAATGAGCGATCTGGCCCGATATGGCAAAA
>CAVPOL010000005.1:0-8393 GCA_963706975.1 uncultured Alphaproteobacteria bacterium | reverse complement strand
TTTGGGGATTTAGAGCTAACTCCGTCGTCGTCCCTGCGAACGCAGGGACCCATACCGCGCGATCTATCGATTTAAGGACGCTGTTTGACGACCTGTCGCCACCACCAACATTCGTGGTTATGGGTCCCTTCGTTCGCAGGGACGACGAGGGAGCGGAGCGCCGTCCCTCAAAACATCTCGAAATATTCGCGGTGCTCCCAGTCCGACACCTCGGCCTGAAACCGCTCGATCTCCGCGTTCTTGATGTGCACGTAGTAATCCACGAACTCCGCGCCCAGCGCCTGCCGGAAGAACGGGTCGTCCTGTAGCGCAAACACCGCCTCGCGCAGGCTCTTTGGTAGCAGCGCCGCCTTGGTCTCGTACGGCGTATCGGCCGATGGTCCCGGATCGAGCTTGCGGTCGACCCCATCAAGCCCTGAAAGAATCTGCGAGGCCATGTAGAGATAGGGATTGGCCGCCGGCTCGCCGATGCGGTTTTCCAGCCGCGTTGCGCTGTCGCCCGGCCCGCCGAGCACGCGGATCATGACGCCGCGGTTGTCGCGACCCCAGATCGCGCGGTCCGGTGCCAGCGAGTAGGAGCGGTAGCGCTTGTAGCCGTTGATGGTCGGCGTGGTGAACACGGTGGATGCGCGGGCGTGCTCCAGCAGTCCCGCGAGATAGGCTCGCCCGAACGCGCTTAGCGCTTCGCCGCCTTCCTTTGCCATGAACGCATTCTCGCCGCTCGCGCGCGACACCAGTGACTGATGCAGGTGCCAGCCCGACGCGAATACATTCGGCAGTTTCGGCCGGCACATGAAGGTGGCGTGATAGCCGTGGCGGCGGGCGATCTGCTTCACGGCCGAACGAAACAGCACCATGTTGTCGGCCGGCGTCAGCCCCTTGGTCGGCGCAAAAGTGAATTCGCACTGGCTCGGGCCGAACTCGACCTCGACCGAGCGCAAGGGCAGGCCGAGCGCCAGCACGTAGCGGCGGATGATTTCCAGCGCCGGCTCCATCTGGTCGTAGCGCTGCTCGGTCAAATATTGATAGCCGTGCGACAGCAGGCTGACGGATGGCGGCCGCCCGGGCTGGCCGGCATCTTCCGGGGCCATGTGGGCGTCTTCGAGCTTGAAGAGGTGAAATTCGACTTCCAGCCCCGCGACGAAATCGTAACCGCGCTGTCCCAGTTGATCGAGCACCTTGCGATAGAGGTGCCGCGTGGCAAACGGCACCGGGCGGCCGTCGCTGAAATGGAGGTCGCACAGCAGCCAGCCTGTGGTGGGCGCCCATGGCAGCACGCGGAACGTCGTCGTATCAGCCACCATCAACACATCGGCGGCGCCCTCCATCTCCTTCATGCCAAAACCGCCGCCGGCGGTGAACACCGGAAACACTGTCTTGTGCGAGGTGTCCTTGGCCAGCATCGTGGTGGTGATGGAGCATCCGCTCTCCAGCGAGGCAATCGCCTCGCTGGCCACCAGCGTCTTGCCGCGGAGGATGCCGTGCTGGTCGGGGAATGACAGCCTGATGACTTCGAGATTTTTCTCTTCGACGATCTTGCGCAGGCGGCCGGCGGCGTCCTGCTGCTCTTTGACCAGAGACCGTGACGTTCGACGAAACTCAACGCGTTGTTCCCCTGTTGGACGTCGTTCCGGGATGGTCCGAAGGACCAGACCCGGAACCTCGAGATTCCGGGTTCGATGCTGTCGCATCGCCCCGGAATGACGGTGCTACTATCCTCACTCCGCCGCCGACAGATGCCGGATTTTACCGGCGATCTCGCTCGGCACCGGGGCGGCCCACGGCGCGCCGCGGCGGCGCTTGACGTCGACTTCCATCCAGTAGATTTCCCACCCCTGCGTCGGGCCGATGCCGTCCATCGTCGCCGGGCCCTGGATGCTGCGCGCGTGGGCGGCATCCAAGAACAGCATCGGCTTCTCACCGCCGGAGACCTTTTCGATCTCCTGCCGCAGCAGGCGGCGATACTGCACGATCGCCTTGTCCGAGGTGCCGAGGTGTTCGTTGGTGCGGTCCTGGATCGCGCCCATCGATTCCACCGCCCACTGGTCGTGGACGTTGATGTCGGTCCCCATGCCGGTATAGGTCTCGGTCGCCTGTTCGTGCGGATCGAAACCGTAATCGTTGCTCTTGTTCTTGCGCGATGTGTAATCCGGCAGCTCGTACAGTTCGAGCCGCTGCTCGCGCATCTTCTTCTTGTCGACAGGTGCCGAATAAGAGGTGAAGATCGCGTACCAGTAGCAGTTCTCGTCATCGACCGGCACGTGCCACTGCGTGATCGTCATCTCCTGACTCATCGGGATGACGAAGCCGTGGGGGAACAGCTGGTTGGTGACGCGGACATGCGTCCGCTCCGCATCCAGCTCGCGCAACGCGATCAGGCGCAGCCCGTATTCGGTGTGCTCGACATTGATGATCGGGTTATCGTATTCGCGCAGAATTTTCGTCATCGGCATGTCGCTTCCGGCAGAAGCGCCCCGGAACTGCTTGCCGTAGGCCGTGGACGTGTCCTCGTCCTCGAAGAAGCGATGCAGGAACGAGGCGTGCGCCGGATCGATACCGACTTCCAGCGCCTGCAGCCAGTTGCAATTGATGTGGCCCTTGAACGCAAACGTATGGCTGTCCGGCGCGACGAAGCAGTCGATCTCCGGAAATGCCGGCGGCTCGCCTTCACCGAGATAAGCCCAGAGGATGCCGCGCTTCTCGACCACGGGATAGGAACGCTGCCTGATGCCCTGGCACAGCTTGGAGTTCTTCGGCTCTGCGGGCGTTTCCAGGCACTGGCCGGAAACATCGAACAGCCAGCCATGGAAGGCGCAGCGCAGCCCGCCATTCTCCAGCCGGCCGAAGGCGAGGTCGGCGCCGCGATGCGCGCAATGGCGGTCGATCAGGCCGTAGCGGCCTTCTTCGTCGCGAAACAGCACGAGGTTCTCGCCCAGCAACTTGACCGGTCGCACCGGCCGCGGCCCCTGCAACTCGTCGACCAGCGCCGCCGGCTGCCAGTACATCCGCATCAGCTTGCCGCAGGAGTTTTTGCGGCCGGTGCGGGTGATCAGGTCGTTCGCTTCCTGGCTCATCATGGCGAGGCTCTCCGTGAGATGTGTTCGCCTATTGAACTTCTGTGCGATTTTAACGTAGGCTGGATCTTAGGCAAGCGGATTTTGGAGGCAGCGATGCCGAAGCTTAAGCGCGTGGGCGACGCAGACAACCGCGGCGCGACCGATTTCATCGAAAGCCTCGACCGCGGCCTGCGCGTGCTGGAGGTGTTCGGCGGCAGCCATCAGCCCATGACATTGAGTGACCTCGCCAAGGCCGCCGACCTGCCGCGCGCCACCGCGCGGCGAATTCTCTTCACACTTGAACGGGCCGGCTTCGTTGCCACCGACGGCAAGCTGTTCCGCCTGATGCCGCGCGTGCTGGTGCTGGCCTCCAGCTATCTCGCTTCCAACCACGTCGTCTCGGTGCTGCAACCCGCGCTGGATAAGCTGTCGGGTGAGGCGCAGGAAATTTCGTCGATGGCGATCCTCGACGGCAACGACGTCGTCTTCATCGCCCGCGCCAGCCCGACCCGGATATTTTCTGCCGGCATTGATATCGGCTACCGACTGCCGGCCTTCTGCACCTCGGTCGGCCGCGTGCTGTTGTCGCGGTTGCCCGACGACGAACTGGCCGTAGCGCTCGACAAAATGGAGCTTGCGCCGCTGACGCCGTTCACCGTCACCGACAGGAAAGTGTTGTTGAAGACGATCGTAGCCGATCGCACCCAGGGCTATTCGCTGGTCGATCGCGAAGCCGAGCCGGGCTTCCGCTCGATCTCGGTGCCGGTCCGCCGTTATGACGGCACAATCGTCGCAGCCATCAACATGGGCGCGCATGTCGACCGCGTGTCGTCAGCCGAGATGGTCGAGCGCTTCCTGCCGCGTTTGCGCGAGGCGACCGCTTCGGTCAAGTCGCTGCTGATGTGACGGGAGCGTCACTATCTCCACCGTCATTGCGAGCGCAGCGAAGCAATCCATCGTGCCACAAGCGCCGCGATACTATGGCCCGGGCAGGCGCTTGAGCGCGGCTTCGATCGCCTCGAACCTGGCGACGATCTGCGGGGTCACGACATAGCGAAGGATGCCCGCGACCGTCAGGCCGACGAGCATCGTGACGATCGTGTACTGCGCCATCAACGCCAGCAACATCGAACGCAGCCGGCGTCGCCTAACTTTCGGCGCGCCGGCAACTGCAAGGATAGCGGCGTCTTCGCCGTCAGTTGCGCTCATGCGACCTAGAGTTCGGTAAGAAACTGATCGAGGCGCGACTGGAGCTGCCGGTTTTCCCGTTCGGTCGCGCGGAGCTTGCGCGCCAGGTCCAGCGAAATGACGTCGCTCGTCTCCCGGACGGCTTCCTGCACATTTGAAAACGCCAGGCCGGCCGCGTTGCGGTCGCGCCATACGAGGTGGGCCTGGCACGAGAGGCCCCTGCGCTCGATCTCGAAATCAACCCGGGCGGGCAACATGGCCGAATTCTCGAATTCGATCCTGGCGCCGCGCTGGCTGAAATTGCGCACGACGCAGGCAAGCGTTGAACTGCGCGCGTTGAACGCGACCATTCCGCCGTAATAGACGCGGTTTCTGGGGTGCTGACGCCGGTCCAGCATGATGTGTCCTCCATACGATTAACGAATTGGTAACACACTTTGAGGGTGTATTGCAGCGGGCGCTCGCATGTAACTTGCGCGGTGGTTAACGGTGGCTCGTCGCAGCCGGTCTCCCGCCGAAATGCTCAGGAGACCGCGCTGCGCAGCCCGAACGCGTGCTTGTCGTGCAGCACCGGCGCCACCGCATCGTTCAGCCGCGCCGCCGCCGCATCGACCGAAAGCCCCGCGGTATTGACCACGGCGGAAGCGCGCGCGTAGAGCGGTTCGCGGCTGACCAGAATGTTGCGCAGCTCCGCCATCGCCGAACGATCATCCGCCATCGGCCGCAGATCGCCCTGGCCGCGGACGCGCGTCATGTGCTCTTCCGGCTCGGCCTTGAGCCAGATGGTGTAGAACGACGACAGGACCAGGTCGAACGTCAACGGCTCGGAGACGATGCCGCCGCCGGTCGCCAGCACCATCAATTCCTTGCGCGCCAGCAATTGTGAGAGCGCCGCCTGCTCCATGCGGCGAAAGCCTTCCTGGCCGTAGAGCGCGATGATCTCGGCGACGGACAATCCGTTCTGCGCCTCGACCTCCTTGTTGAGCTCGACGAACTTCCAGCCGATCTTCTTCGCCAGCATCCTGCCGAGCGTGGATTTGCCGGCGCCGCGCAGGCCGATCAGGGCGATGCCGGCGAACGAGATCCGCCGCTGCGCCGAGGGGCCGGTGCCGGAGAGCGCGTCCTTGGCCTGCGCGACCTGGGCCGGCGTTGCCTTGCGCAAGAGGTCGCGGATCACGGCCCAGTCGGGTGCCGGCTCGGTTGCGGGAATGAGATCTTCCAGATGCGCGCCCATCGCGTTGACACGCGCCGTAGCAGCACGATCGAGACATTGCCCTTGCCGCTTTCAAGCTGCGCGATATAGCGCTCGGAAATCCCCGAAACTTTCGCGAGCACCTTGCGCGACATGCCGCGTAGCGCCCGCATGGTGCGCACACGCTGGCCGAGCTGCTCAAGAAAGCCGGTTTCGGGATCGTTGGCCTCGGTCATTTCCCTCGTTCGGCTTTGCATGCGGGGGTGAACGGATTTCGGAAACATAGTGCCGATGAGGATTGACAGCAAGCAAGGCGGGTGTCTTTCAATGAATCATAATTCTGAAAACCTGGGGAGAAGCGTCGTGGGCGGCACGTCCGGTTCGTACAATGCGGTGACCTGGCTGCTCGATCGCAATATCGACGGAGGGCCGCGCGCGTAAGTCGCCTTCACCGATACCGTCTCCGAACTCAGCTATGGCGATCTGCAGAAGCAGAGCCGCCGCGTCGCCAACATCCTGCGCCGGCTCGGTGTCCGCCGCGAGGAGCGCGTGGCGATGATCATGCTCGACACGGTCGACTTTCCTGCCGTCTTCTCCGCGCGACCGCGCCGGCATCGTGCCGGTGCCGCTCAACACGCTGCTGACGTCGGATCAATATGCCTATGTGCTGGCCGACAGCCGCGCGCGCGTGCTGTTCGTGTCCGAGGCGCTGTATCCCGTCGTCAAGGACATTGTCGGCCGGATGCCTGATCTTGAGCATATCGTCGTTGCCGGCAACGATGCGCACGGCCACAAGAAGCTCTCCGACGAACTCGCAGGCGAGAGCGATACGTTGGCCACCGCGCCGACGCACGCGGAGGAGCCCGCCTTCTGGCTCTATTCGTCCGGGTCGACCGGCATGCCCAAGGGCGTGCGGCATCTGCATTCCAGCCTGCAGGCGACCGCGGATACCTATGCCAGCCAGGTGCTCGGCATCCGCGAGACGATGTCTGCCTGTCCGTGGCGAAATTGTTCTTTGCCTATGGGCTCGGCAACGCGCTGACGTTCCCGATGTCGGTCGGCGCCAGCACCATTCTCAACGCTGACCGGCCGACGCCGGCGCGGATGTTCGAACTGCTGAACAGATATAATCCGACCATCTTCTACGGCGTCCCGACGCTGTTTCCCTCGATGCTCAATGATGAGGCGCAAAAGAACGCGCGCGCCGGCGCCGCGGCTGCGCATCTGCACCTCGGCCGGTGAGGCGCTGCCTGAATCTATCATGCAATGCCTGGAAGGCCCGCTTCGGCGCCGACATTCTCGACGGCGTCGGCTCGACCGAGCTGCTGCACATCTTTCTCTCCAACGCGCCCGGCGACATCAAATACGGCTCGTCCGGCCGTCCGGTGCCCGGGCTAGAGGGCGCCGGCTGGTCAACGAAGCCGGCAGCGAGGTGCCCGACGGCGAAGTCGGCGAATTGCTGGTCGAGGCGCCGTCGGCCGCCGAAGGCTACTGGAACCAGCGCAGCAAAAGCCGCCAGACCTTTCAGGGCCACTGGACCTACACACCGGCGACAAATACACACGCGCGACGCCGAGGGCCGCTACACTTTCTGCGGCCGCAGCGATGACATGTTCAAGGTCTCCGGCATCTGGGTCTCGCCCTTCGAAGTCGAGAGCGCGCTGATCACTCACCCGGCCGTGCTGGAGGCCGCCGTCGTGCCCGAGGCCGATCCGGAAGGACTTTTGAAGCCGAAGGCCTTCGTCGTGCTGCGCGCCGACAGCCAAACCGACGGCCTGCATGAGTTGCTGAAGGAGCACGTCAAGCAGAAGATCGGCCCGTGGAAGTATCCGCGCTGGATCGACGTGGTCGAAAGTCTGCCGAAGACCGCGACGGGGGAAGATTTAACGGTTCAAGTTGCGCGAAATTTCAATTTAATCGTTTCGTCATTCCGGGGCCCGCCGCGATAGCGCTGTTCCAACTCCGGAATTGACCAGATTCCGGATCATTTCGCTCGCTCTCTGCGATCTTGTTCCCTGGAATGACGCGAGTGAGATGATCGAATGACCACCCTTTCCCCCTCGGGCTTCCTCACCGTCGGCGCCGCCCATCTCGAATACCGCATGATCGGCCCGCCGCCCGAGAACGCGCCTGTCATCGTGATGCTGCATGAAGGCCTGGGCTCGGCCGGGTTGTGGGGCGACTTTCCCGAAAAACTTCAGGCCGCGACCGGCGCTGGCGTGTTCGCCTATTCGCGCGCCGGTTACGGCACATTCGACGCCGGTGAAACTGCCGCGCCCACTCGACTACATGCATGTCGAGGCGCTCGACGTGCTGCCAAAACTGCTCGACAAGATCGGCCTTCGCCGTGGTCTTTTGCTCGGGCATTCCGATGGTGCCTCGATCGCCGCGATCTATGCGGGTTCGCATCAGGATCACCGCATACAGGGCCTCGCGCTGATCGCCCCGCACTTCATCGTCGAGGATATTTCGGTGGCCTCGATTGCGCAGATCCGCGACGCCTACGCGACCACCAACCTGAAGGAGAAGCTGTCGCGCTGGCACAAGGATGTCGACAACGCCTTCCATGGCTGGAACGGCGCCTGGCTCGATCCTGAATTCCGCAGCTGGGATATTTCCGAATACCTCGCCTATATCCGCGTACCGGTGGCGATCCTGCAGGGCGCGGACGACCAGTATGGGACGCATGCGGCAGGTCGAGATCGCGCAGGAAGAGTGTTACTGCCCGGTCGATGTGACAATGATCCCGGGCGCGGGACATCAGCCGCATCGCGAAGCGCCGGGGCCCACGCTCGATGCGATTTCGGAATTCGCAAACGCGGTGCTGCACGCCGATGACGGCTCGCAGGGACGGGCCGCGTAACGCTCGTCTTCTTTCAGGGCCCCGCCCGATGACCATGCCGCCGGTAGCCGCAAATCCGCCGCTGCCGCGATGGGGGCCGATTGGGCAGCATTAG
>CAVPOL010000004.1:0-110219 GCA_963706975.1 uncultured Alphaproteobacteria bacterium | reverse complement strand
CGGACATCGAATAAGCCGGTGATGTCGGCTGAGTAATAATAGGCGACATGCAACTGTTGGCTAAAAAAAAGAGGCCACCAACTGAGGCGGCCTCTTTTGCGCCGACGGTAGCCCTTGCACTTTGTCTCTTCCTTGTATCCGCCGTCGCGCTCCCACTTGCGTTCGACCTTGCAGTGACCTTGGCGGTGTTCCTGCTTGTACTCGCTGTCCATATTGTAGGCTCGGTAATTACCGCGACCTTCACTCCGGCGACCTTTGCTGCTTTCGTCCTTCCACGGATCAGCGAGCGCCGGGCCACTCAGCATCGTCGCTGCAAAACTGCAATAAGACCGATCGCATAGCAAAGCTCCTTCGCTGTCTTCGAGATAACGCATATCTGCGCAATGGTTCGCTTTGCTGAACCATCCGTTCAGATACTGTTCATGACGGCAGGTAGGGTGATTTGTCGCAGGCTGTTATCTTGACGGGGTAGCTGGCTGTCGTCCGGACGAGGCAATTGGCTGGCCGCCCCCTGTGTGGGGTATGCAGGTTCCGATATTATCGAGCTTCCTCGCTTGCAGCTCGCGAGCCCTGACATAATCGCGGCGGCGCTCAAATGTGGTCGCGGCCCGCTTGGTCCCATGCCATTAGGGCGTCTGAGTATGTCTTACGAAGCTGTTCTTCGGCCGCAAGGCAATCTGCGAGTTTCTCGAAGATCACGTCAGTCTGCACGGGCGTCATGCCGCCGATCAGGACCACAAGTATCCATTTCATAGAGATACTCCGCACGGTGGACCGGGAATCGCACGGTACAACGGCGGCAACCGCAGTGGGGTTCCATTGGTTTTGCGCAATTTCGGGAACAAGTGGCAGGTCGCTTGGCGAACAGCAACCTTATCCTTGGAGCAGATGGGATTTGCGGAACGCGCTCCTGCTCCGATGAAGCTGGTACATACGTCCGAGTTGGGTCAAACGCTGACCTAGGTCGAAAGTCCGCTTCTGGCGCAAAGCGGACATTCGCCAGTTGGTCGATGTCCGCTAAGTGCCAATAGCGGAAGTGGGACTGGGTTTTTTGAGGTAGCTTGTGCTACCTGGTCGCGCCCATCGTCGCTACAGCTTTCCTTATGGGATCGGGAGGATGGCGGTCATGACAAAACAATCAGAAGTCCTTAGAAAGTGGCATCGGAATTGCCCCGTGCTTTGTTGAACTTTGTGAAGCGGTCGTTGCCGTGAATGACGTTAAGCGGCCTTCGCAGTTTGGACAAGAGCGCGATTGTTGGTCTCCTTTTCGTAGTGAGCGGCAAGCGCAAGCCGCAATGCCGGAAGCTGCTTGTAAGCTTTGAGCCTGCGAAAGCCTTTCTTGGCTTCGTTCATGGCCGCAGCGGTCCAGCGCAAAGCCATCGAGGACGAGCTCCAGCGCTTCACATTGCGGGTGACGCGACGCACGGTCCCCATCATATTTTCGATGATGTTGGTGCAGGCCAGCGAACGCCGCAGTTCCGCCGGAAGACCGAGCCTGCTCACTGTAAGGATTTCATCCAATCCCTCGAGGATGCTTTTTGAGACGCCAGGGGCGTCGCGCTCCAGGCGCTGGGCGAGATTGCGGATTAGTTTCTCCGCCTTCGCCGCATCGTCGAGTTCCCAGGCTTGGCGTAACGCACGCCGGACCGAGGCATGCAGAGCGGGAGATAGGCGCTCCATGATGTTCCGGGCCTTGTGGATCTGGCAGCGCTGGATCGGCGTGTGGCGCCCAAAGCTACACCGAATCGCCTTGGCGAGCGCCTTCGAGCCGTCGATGATAAACAAACGCGGCACCGCTGGATCAAGGCCCCGCTCGATCAGGTCGTCGATCAATGCCTGCACCACAGCACTGTGCTCAGTTGCCCCCTCCATCAGCCCAAGCGGGTGCTTGAAGCCCTCGCTATCGATCCCGAGCGCCGCCACCAGCACGAGATGCTCGCTGATGTGGATGCCGTCGATCTGCACCACCATGATGTCGAGGGCGGATAGATCCGCACCCATCCATTGCTTCATGCGCGCAGCCGACAACGCCACGAAGTGCCGCGAAGCTGCCGACTTCGATACTCCGGCTCCGGCCGCCGCGGGAACATCGCCCTCGGGAAGCCGCACCGCTCGGCGGAATTTCCGCGTCGAGACGTTGATCAGCATCAGGTTCATCGCCCACTTGCCGAGCCAGTCCTCCGCGACCGCACGCCCCCAGCTCGGCAGCGCCAGTTCCTGGCCCTCGAGGTCGCGCACACGGGGCCGCTCAACCGCCACCTTCCCGGCGTGAAAGCCAATCTTGCCCTGGGTTCGGCCCCAGCGATAACCACGCCGGCCATCGCTGCGGGCATGGCGAGCACCGCAAGCCCGCTCGGCGTCCTGTTCCATCATGGTCCCGAGCGCCTCAATCCCGGCCGTCAGACAGAACCGATCAAAGCTGACCGAAACCGCCTCCCAGGCCCTGTCCACAACCCCCATTCCTGCCGGAGGCAAAGCGGTCAATGATGTGATAGCTTTCTTCATGGCGTTGCTTTCCTTTCGTGGAATCAGCACCCCGAGCCTCCTTACTTGCACCGAAAGCAGCAGATCGCCTGGGCAGCAGTGGAGGCTGAGGTGCTCGGCTGCTACTGCCGGATATTAGCCAAGGTAACGGGTGTCTCGATTCCGACGCTAACAAAGTGGATAGACCGGCTCACGCTGACCACAACGTCCCCTGCAGGAAGTCTCATACCCCCCAAAGGGACTGTCGGCGCTGGCAGAAAGCCAAATGAGGTAAACGATCCGGGATTGGAGCCCGCCCTCCACCAAATATATCAGAAGAAACTGCTGGTGATCCGATGGGGCCTCAAAAATGGCTACGTAGCAGCCTGCGAAGCCTCAGCAGGCGCCTCGCAGAACAAGGCCATCAAGCTTGCATTCATACGGTTGCGCGACTGCTCCGCAAAATGGAATACTCATTGCAAGTTGCGCAGGAAGCCGGCAGGAGTACACCACGCTGATCGTGACGAGCAATTCAAGTATATCGCTGCGCTGAAGACCCAGCTTCTTGGCGAAAATCTGCCAGTAATCAGCATTGACACGAAGAAGAAGGAGCTAATCGGAAATTACCGGCGGGAAGGAAAGACTTGGCGCAAGGAGCCCCTTGAGGTCGATTCGACTTCGCGAGTTATGCCGAGTGCGTTGCGGTCCCATTCGGAATTTATGACGTCGCTCAAAACGTCGGATACGTCACCGTCGGAACATCGCACAACACGGCCGAGTTCGCGGTCAACTGTTTAGTAAGCTGGTGGAAACTTCATGGTCGTTCGGCATACGCACATGCCGACCATGTCTTAATCCTTGCCGACGGCGGTGGAGGTAATGGATACAATCTTCGAACTTGGAAAAAGGACCTGCAAGATAGATTTTGTGATGCCTTCAGGTTGAAGGTCACGTTGAGTTATTATCCAACGGCGTGCTCGAAATGGAATCCGATAGAATATCGGCTCTTCAGCCACATTAGCATCAACTGGGCAGGCCAGCCTCTGCGGAATCTCGATGTAATGCTGGCGTCATCAGGGGCACAACGACAACCAAAGGACTTAGGGTTGAACATACCTTGATTCGGGCAATTTACCGAAAGGGTCGCAAGGTTACAGACCGGCAGTTAAAGGAACTCGCGTTGTCCGCGCATGAAATCTGCCCGCGCTGGAATTATACGCCCTCCCCACGATCACCAAGCTGATTGACTGCCCGTTCGCCTTAGACTCGAAGGAACGGTCAGGTGTTTTCCGCTTTCAGTCGAGGCTGTGTGATGCCTTGCGGAGGGATGTCTGCTTTGGGTCAAAAACGGAAAAATCGCCGCCTTGCGGTGGGATGTCTGCTTTACCCCGGTGAGCAGACATCGTCAGGCCATCTCGGTATGTCCGAAAAGTGCCAGAAGCGGAAATCCTATCTAGACTTCACCATGACCACAGCGCCGCTCGACCAATCAATGTAAAGTCGGCGAAAATCCTGCTTCGCGGCCAACGCCTCCATGAGGGGTGGAATCTTTAACGCATGTTCAGGCGGCCACAGTGGATGGGGTTTGGTATCGTCGCAGATGTAGATACCGCCGGGGCGCAGCAATGTGAGTGCTTCGTCCAGCAGAGTGTGCTTGCCGGCCCCGCCATCGGCAAAAATGAGATCGAAAGAGTTCGGCGACGCACGCCGTATCGTCGAGGCGGCATCCTCAGAGACTATCGACAACCTCGGGTCCGTGCCCAAATGCGTTCGGGCAATGGCCTGAACCGTTGGATTGATATCAACCGTGGTTAGCCGCGCCGCGGCATCCATGCCGTCCAACAACCAGCAGGTTCCGACCCCCGTTCCGGTGCCGACCTCAAGCATCCGACCGCCTGGTTTCGAAGCGGCCATGACACGAAGCAAGGCCCCCACTGGTGGCCAGCACCAGTTCATAAAGCCGATCTTTCGCGTCTCGGTCAAGATTGCTTCATATGCCTTGGGCGGGGACTGAAACGTGGACTCGTCCATGAGGCGCCTTTCTCAAAAGCCACGGAAATTTATATCACTGCGGCCTACGCCATCCAGACCAAATGTCGGCTAAGGGTCAAAAACGGAAGTGACCCGGCTTGGGTCGCATGTCTGCTTTGCCTTCGAAAGCGGAAATCGCCAAGGCCATGCAGCAGGTTGGAGCGGTGCCAAATCCAGGCGTTGCGTCAAAAGGCACATTGTTCTTTCAGTGTTTCCACGAACCTATGCTAGCTTTGACGAATGTGCGGTCGCGGGGCAGTTTGAAGGAAATCACTGATGGCCGAACGGGAAATCCGCTTCGACGACGGGGCTGCCTATGAGCAAATGATGGGAATCTGGAGCCGGATCGCAGGCGTAGTCTTCCTCGATTGGCTCGCTCCACGCTCGGGGTTGAGCTGGATCGACGTTGGATGTGGCAACGGTGCTTTCACGGAGTTGATTGTCGCGGGCTGCGCGCCTGCCGAGGTCCACGGTATCGATCCATCCGAGGGACAACTCACGTTTGCCCGCACGCGGCTCGCAGCGGGCGTGGCGCGGTTTCATCAGGGTGATGCCATGGCCCTTCCTTTTCCCAACGACAGTTTCGACGCAGCCGTTATGGCGCTGGTGATTTTCTTCGTCCCCGATCCAGCCAAAGGCGTCGCTGAGATGACGAGGGTGGTACGACCGGGCGGTGTGGTTTCAGCTTACGCCTGGGATATTCCGGGTGGCGGACTTCCCAATGCACCGGTTCAGGCCGAGATGCGCGCCATGGGTATCAAGCCAGTGCTCCCGCCGAGTGCCAACGTAGCGCGAATAGATGCCCTGCAGGAATTGTGGACGCGCGCAGGTCTGGAAGCGGTAGGGACACATGAGATCGCTGTTCAACGAAACTTTGATAGCTTCGACGACTTTTGGACGAGCTGTTTGCTCGGAGGCGGTATCGGCCCGGTAATCGCCGCGATGCCGTCCGGTGATGTGGAACTGCTTAAAACGCGGGTTCGCTCGCGCCTGCCGGCAGATGCGGTTGGACGTGTTACAGCCAATGCGCACGCGAACGCGGTGAGGGGTCGTATGCCAATGTGATACGTCCGCTTCGGGTCCAGGCTGTGTGAAAACGCAGTTGAGCCAAGGACGCTCAGAATTGTTTTCTCAATTGCCCTCTGCCAGCACCTATCAGTGCGATTGGTTTTCGCGGCGACGAAATCGAGATGGAAATTCTACGCGCAAGTTCTGCGGCTGAGTTTTCACACAGCCTGGGTCATGTGTGGACGGCTCCGGGTTGGCAAGAGCTTTCTTCACGTTTTGCAGCATTGGTCGGTGCAGCCATGTGTTCGGCCTGTTGACGCGGTTCACATGACCGCTGGCCATAATGCCCTCCGCGGATCAGGTCCCGATCAAAACCTCGCATTTGACAATGCTTCGACCCGAGTGGGTTGTCCTGATCGCCGGATCGACCGGCTCTGCATTACGTGCTGTTCGCCCTCCCAACCTTCACATCACGCCGGTTGCCCCGGCGCGATCTCGTTATCGCGCAAGCGCGATGGGTTCCTTGTAGCGCTCGCCCCTGGCCATCATGGCCCAGACCATTCGAGCGATCTTGTTGGCGAGCGCGATCGCCGCGACCTTGGTCGGCTTTCGCGCCAGCAAGGCCGTGAGCCAGGGCCGATGTTTGGTGCCATGGATCTTGGCGTAACGAATGACAGCAAGCGCGCCGGCCACGAACAGGCCGCGCAGATAGCGGTCACCTTGTTTGCTTATATTGCCGAGCCTGTTCTTGCCTCCACTCGAATGCTGCTTCGGCACAATACCAATCCAGGCCGAGAAGTTGCGCCCTGATCGGAAGGACTTTGGATCGGCAACGGCTGCGACCAAAGCCGTGGCCAGCACCGGACCGACGCCGGGAGCTTCATCGAGCCTCATGCTCATCTCGTTGGATCGGTGCCAGGCCCTGATCAGCCGGTCGAATTCCAGGACCTGCTCCTTTATCATTCGCAACTGAGCCCGGAATGCCGACAGACACGCACGAGCTATCTCTGGAACTCGCTTATCGTTTGGATCGGCGACGACATTGAGCAGCTCTTCGACACCGCGGCGCCCGACCGGTGCAACGATCCCGAACTCGGCAAGATGGGCCCGGATTGCGTTGATCACCGCGGTCTGCTGACGGATAAACAGATGGCGCGTGCGGTGCAGCACCAGGCCACTCTGCTGTTCTGGGGTCTTGGTTGGCACGAACCGCATGTTGGCCCTGGCGACCGCCTCGCAAATGGCCTCAGCGTCAGCTGCATCGTTCTTCTGCCGCTTGACGTAGGGCTTCACATAGGCCGGCGGTATCAACCGCACCTTGTGACCCAGCGCCTGCAGCTCGCGCGACCAATGGTGCGCCGAAGCGCAGGCCTCAATCCCGACCAAGCACGGCGGCAACTTCTCAAAGAACGTCAGCACCGAGCGTCGTTTCAACTGGCGGCGGATGACTACCTGGCCGGCGCCATCAACCCCATGAACCTGGAAGACCGACTTGGCGATATCTAAACCGATTGTCGTGATCGTCTGCATGGCTTGCTCCTCGGAAGCGTGGGAGCCTTAACAGCGCCCACATCCATGGCACCGATGTGCCGGTGGAGGAGCCGTCCACAGCATCAAAACCGGAAGTCGCAGCCTTGCGGCGGGATGTCTGCTTCACCGTCGAAAGCGGACATTGGACGGACATTTCGCGGAGGTCCGTAATAAATGGAACGCCCGCGGCGCGTGGTTCTACGCGCGCCGCGGGCGGGGTCAGTCACCTATTGGATTGATGTCGTTCACGAAGCGGAGAAGGTCGACCATGGTGAATGTTCCTGATGTTGCCGCTGGCAACGTGGGCTTCCAATTCTTGACCTTCTGCAGGAAGGAATTCTCGTCGCCCGCGACAAGACCGACGAAGACTTCGGAAATGATTGTTGAGCCGACCGGTCCTAGGCGGATACCGTCGTGCCTGACCTTCGCTTCCTTCAGGATGTAGTACCAGAGGGGGGTGGCGGTATGGAGACCCTGCTGCTTGGCCGCCGCGCCGTCTGTTGAACCGTTGCTGTCGGAAGCAATCTCGCTGGGTGTAAGAGGGTTCTTTGCCTTTATGTGCTTGGCCACGTCCTGGCCCGAGGGGAGGCCTAGAATTACGCCTCGTTTCAGGTTGCGAAAGGCGAGATTGCCGCCGCCGCCCGGCAGTGTGTGCAGCGACTTAACTAGCAACGGGTCAAGCTTACGCGAGGAGTTAACCGCAACCTCCGCACCGCCGCTGGCGCCAAGATCGTAAAAGCGCCGCCAATCGATGATCCAGTTGCTTGGCAGGACCGGAACCGGCGTGGGCGCCGTTGGAGGGGTAGGGGCAAGATCGCCGATGATCCCGCCGGAGAGACCACTGAAGTCAAAAAATTGCTGGAAGTCCGCAGCAGGGAATATCCTGTTGTGCGCGTAGCGTTGGCGGACCATGCTGTGGCCGAGCCTGTATGCCGCAGCGGAGAACTCGACGGGCATATATGGCACTTTCTTGAAGCGGTAGAATTTGCGACCATCATGCAAGATCTTAGCGACGATGCCCTTTTCGGTCAGCCGCTCAACCCAATCGTGAAGCACGATCCACTGATAGTGCCAGGTGACGATCTGGCGTGCCTCTTTGAATATATCGGGCGGCGGATTGGCGGTGCTCGACAGCATGTCGCAGACCGCGTTGTGGAATTTGAGCATCGCGAGATGTGTCTGTGCAACGAGCAGGTTCTCGTCATTACGATGGTCCCCGATCAACGCAAAGCCTTCCGGGCTGCGGGGAAGATCGTTGCGGAAATCGCCGACGACATTGCCGAAAGGAACCGTGATGTTCTTGCCAATTAGCAACTTCGGACCGTGCTTGTTTCCAGCTGCGGGATTTCGGGCGTAGAGATGCGGACTGCCGTCCGGGCCCAGCCCGTACACACAGTCGAGATCGACGCTCGGGGTCCGAAAATTCTCAATACCGAGTGGATCCTTCTCCTTGTCACCGAGCGAGGTGAGATCGAGAGTGATGTCGTGGTCGATGAATTGACCTAGATAGGTGAAGCCAGCAGGAACGTTCGGATTGTTGCCACTTGGATCGCCGGCATTCGTATCAATCATCGCGTCGGCAAGCGCCTGCAGCTTGGGGTCGCTGACCTTAAGCGGCGGCAGCATCGGGAACATCCGGCCGAACATGCCGGGGTCTTTGTTACCGGACAGTGCGTCGAGCAACTTGCGCGTGGGATGGCGCCCGGCCACGCCGTGCCCAGGGGTAACCTTCACGGCAGTCTCTGCGACAGCGGCCGCTGCTTCGAGTTTGGCGACAGTTTTCGCCAAAGTGGTCACGGCTGATTTACCAGGAGCAGATTTGGGCTTCGTAGACATTGATACCCTCCAAATGACATTCCCGTATTTGCAGTGCGGCATTGTGCACCGTGCTGGCCTTGGACACAACTTCTTGCTGTCGCTGCCACCGGCTCCACCGAGCCCGCCATGTCGCCTTTGGGTCATAAACGGAAGTCGCGGCCTTGCGGCGCGATGTCTGCTTCACCTCCGAAAGCGGACATTGGACGGACATTCCCGGAGGTCCGTTTTGTGCCAACACCGGAAGTGGCGTTTGAGGTACTCGCCGTCACTCAAAGGCTCGGTCATTCTGGTAGCCCTGCGCTCCGCAACGCCTCAAGAAAAGTCCGTTTGCGCCTTTGATCGGAAGAGAGATAAAAGCTGCTCGCCATCGGAACCCGGTAAGACGGATTGATCCGCAACACTTCCGCAATCTCCTGCCGAGCATCCTCGATTTTGCCTGCTTCGCTATAGAGCCCCGCGAGATGCAAGTGTGCCGAGATGTAATTTGGGTTTCGGCGCACTAATTCGCAGAAGGCTTCGACGGCTTCCGAGGTCTTTCCTTGGTGAACCAGCGCATCGCCCAGCACGGCGAGATAGTTGATCGGGTAGAACGGGTTCAGTCGCATTGCAGAACGGATCGCCTGCTCACCCTCCGCCGCCTGTTCTCCGTTTATGAAGACCCGCGCCGCTAACAGCAAAAGGAAAGCATCGCTCGGACTGATCGCCAACGCCCGTTTCGCTTGCTGTACTGCCTCATCAAAGCGTTCTTCAAAGATAAGGACGAACGCCTTCATCCCGATCGCATAGGGTTCGTTCGGATCGAGTTCTAAAGCTCGATCGGTGAGTTCGATGAATTGACGCTGCGCGACCTCAATTTCGGTAGTATACGAAAACCGCACAT
The DNA here is from genome assembly GCA_963706975.1 of uncultured Alphaproteobacteria bacterium. Lineage (GTDB taxonomy): Bacteria > Pseudomonadota > Alphaproteobacteria > Rhizobiales > Xanthobacteraceae > Bradyrhizobium. Next base: position 100,489 of record CAVPOL010000004.1, on the reverse strand, counting down.
CGAAATAATGGGTCAGAGCCAGCATCGTGACGGCCTTGGCGTATCTAGAGTCGTGGCCGATAGCAGCAATCAGGTATTGACGAGCAGCCGTCATATCCGCTGCCGTGCCTCGCCAAATGTGATCGAACCCACGAACCGCATCGCCCCACGCGCTGATACTGTCCGTAGATCGCTGCCAGACGCGCGCCCCCTCCTCCTGCGTTAGGACCACGCGTAGCGCGGTTACAATCTCCTTGGTCAACTCGTCTTGAACATCGAAAACGTCGGCGAGGAGCCTATCGTAACGGTCGGCCCAGAGGTGACTTCCACTGCTCGCGTCGATCAACTGCGCGGTTATCCTGATCCGATCAGCCGATCGTCTGACGCTGCCTTCCAAGATGTATCGAACCCCGAGTTCTTGGCCAACCTGCCGAAGGTCTCGTGCTTTTCCCTTGTATACCAAACAGGAGTTGCGCGCGATGACGAACAAAGACGAGATGTACGATAGAGTGGTAATGATGTCTTCAGTGATACCATCTGCAAAATATCCTTGCTCTGGATCACTGCTCATATTGTCAAAAGGCAAGACCGCTATTGAGGGCTTGTCCGGCAGTTGGAGCGGACTGAAAAGTTTGGCTGAAGATGTGGGGGCAGATGTACTAACAGGATGCAAACGCACGGCATAAATGCGAACAAGCCGTACGATGTTTTTGACCTGCTTCTCACCTATGTCCTCGAAGTACGCGTCAACCTTGCCTTCAACTTCAGCGTAAATCTTTCCCGAGATCAGAATGCCGCCAGGGTCGGCCAGAGCTTCCAAACGGGCGGCAACATTTACGCCTTCACCGTAGACGTCGCCACCCGCCTCAATGATCACATCGCCAAGATTAAGTCCGATCCGTAATCGAAGGCCGTCCGGGTCGGTGAGGGCCCTCTGAATTGCGAGCGCGCACTGAAGAGCTGCAATGGGACTAGCAAACTCAGCCAAAAAGCCGTCTCCGGTCGTCTTTACCAGACGGCCCTGATGATCTGTAAGACGCGGTTCAACAACTTCGCTGCGCAGCGTTCCAACGCGCGCATAAGTACCTTCCTCGTCGCGCTCCATCAGCGCCGAGAAACCTACGACATCAGCCGCAAGAATTGCCGCCAGCCGCCGCTCCACCCGTTCTCCGGTCAAAAAACGCCCCTGAAATCAGAATTAGCCAACTTATCAAAGCATGTTGGGCTGCCGTCCGGCTAGGCCCAATGTCCGCTTCGGGTCAAAAGCTGACATCTGGCGAATGTTCGCTATTGGCGCGAAGCGGACTTTCCCGCATGGCGCGAAAAGTCGGCTTGACACCTTCTCGGGCGCTGTATTGACTAACTGGTTAGTAATATGGATTTGAGGGTCGAATGGCGGCGGGATCGGACAACAGGTTCAGAATTGCGATCGACATCGGCGGCACTTTTACCGATATCGCCCTTCTGACGGACGCCGGTCTGATCCACCAAAGCAAGATTTCCTCGACGCCGGCCGATCCCAGCGTCGCCGTGATCGAAGGTGTCGGACAGCTATTGGCCGAGCTGGCGATCTCGCCCGGCTCCATTGCCGAAGTCCTGCACGGGACCACCGTCGGCTCGAACACCATTCTGCAGCGCAAGGGTGCGAAGACCGGTCTCATCACCACCCGCGGCTTCCGCGATGTGCTGGAGATCGGCCGCATCCGCATGCCCGACATGTTCGACCTGACCTGGGAAAAGCCGAAGCCGCTGGTTCCGCGACGGCATCGCATGGAAGTCACCGAACGCATGGCGGCGGATGGTTCGACGGTCGAGCCGCTGGCGGAGGCCAGCGTGATAGCCGCCGGCAAGATTCTGGTCGGCGAGGGCATCGAAGCGGTCGCCGTCGCCTTCATCAACAGCTATCGCAATCCGGCTCACGAATTGCAGGCGGAAGCCATTATTCGCGCCAATTTTCCTCATCTGCTGGTCACCACATCCTGCGCCGTGCTGCCGGAAATGAAGGAATATGAGCGTACCAGCACGACGGTGGTGAACGCCTATTTGCTTGCCGCCATGCGCAGCTATCTGCAGCGGCTCGAATCGGGACTCCGTGCCATCGGTGTCGCGGCGCCGATCCTGGTCATGACCTCGAATGGCGGCATGCTGGCTGCGAATGTGACCTGCGAGAAGCCGGTGCTGGTGGTGGCGTCCGGTCCCGCCGGCGGCGTCATCGGCGCAGCAAGGCTGGGGGTCGCGCGCGACGACCGCGATGTCATCGTGTTCGATATGGGCGGCACCACGGCGAAGGCCGTCATCATCGAGGACGGCCGCCCCAGCATGACGTCCGAGTACGAGTTTCGCGACGGCATCTCGACATCGAGCCGCTTCATCAAGGCCGGCGGCTACATGCTCAAGGTGCCGGCGATCGATATCGCCGAGGTCGGTGCCGGCGGCGGTTCGATCGCCGGCATCGACAAGGGCGGCCTTCTGGTCGTCGGGCCGCAGTCGGCCGGCGCGATGCCGGGACCGGCATGCTATGGCCTCGGTAATGACCGGCCGACCGTGACGGATGCCAATGTGGTGCTGGGCTTCATCAACGCGACGTCGCTGGCGGGCGGCAAGCTCCATATCGATCGTGCGCTGAGCGAGAAGGCCATCCGTGTCCATGTCGGCGAACCGCTTTCCTTGCCGATGCACGATGCGGCGCATGGCATCCGGGCCGTGGCCAACGCCGCGATGGCGCGCGCGATCCGCGCGGTTACCGTCGAACGCGGCCTCGATCCCCGCGACCTGACGCTGATGGCGTTCGGCGGCAATGGCGGGGTGCACGCGCCGGATCTGGCGCGGCAGCTCGGGATTCCGCGCGTGGTGATTCCGCCGATGTCGGGCATCTTCAGTGCACTCGGCATGCTCGCCTCCGACATTGAGCATACGGCGTTGAAGACCGTCAGCCAGCGGCTCGACCGGATGAGCGTCGCCGACCTCGCCGCGATCAAGACGGAGTTGCGCAAGCAGGTTGCAGTACAACTCGCGGCCGACGGCTACCAGGCCGAACGTACGGCGTTTCACTGGGAAGCGGATTTGCGCCATGAGGGGCAGGCCACCGAACTCACCGTGCCGTTCGAGGGCGAGGATTTCGACCAGATTCGCGAGCGGTTCATTGCCGAATATTTCAAGACCTACGGCTATCGCAACTCCACCCCGATGGAATTGATGAAGGTGCGGGTGGCCGGACGTGGCCTGCGCGACAATCGCCTGGATTTCGGCAACATGAAGATCGCCGCGCGGGCGGGGTCGTCCCGATCCGGCACGCGGCAGGTATCCTTTGCGAGAGGCGAAGATGCCCTGGCCGTACAGATCGTCGACCGCAGCGCGCTGGGCGCTTCATCCCGCCAGGGACCGCTGATCATCGAGGAGTTCGACGCCACCATCGTCGTGCCGCCTGACGCGAAAGCGCACAAGGATGCGATCGGCTGCATCGTTCTGGAGTTCGAAGCATGAAGGTAGATCCGATCACCTTTGCGGTCATCAAGAGCGGGCTGGATTCGATCGCCGACGACATGGCTTACACCGTGGTCCGGATCGCGCGCTCCGAGATCGTCAAGGACGTGATGGATTTCTCGGCGGCTCTTTGCGCCGGCGACGGCCAGATGGTGGCGCAGGCCAAGACCATTGCCCAGCATCTCGGGGCGATACCGGAAGCCATGGCGTCGGTGCTGGCGAAATTCGAGGGCGATCTGCACGACGGCGACGTCGTCATCATGAACGATCCCTATCACGGCGGCATGCACTTGCCGGATATCTTCATGTTCGTGCCGATCTTCTTCGGCGGCGAACGGCATGCCTTCGCGGTGGTGATCTGCCATCACACCGATGTCGGCGGCCGGGTGCCGGGATCGAACGCATCCGACTCGACCGAGATCTACCAGGAAGGGCTGCGCATTCCGCCGCTCAAGCTCTACGATCGCGGCGTTCTCAACACCACGCTCGAGGCCCTGATCAAGATCAATGTCCGGGTGCCGGACCGTGTCTGGGGCGACCTTTCGGCCCAGTTCGCCGCTGCCCAGGTCGGCAAGCGCGGATTGGAAAAGCTGCTGCAGCGTTACGGCGCCGCCGAGGTCGATGCCTACATGCAGGAGCTGCTCGACTATGCCGAGCGGCTCACGCGTCGGGAAATCCAGACCTGGCCGAAGGGCACCTATCGCTTCGTCGACTACATCGACAATGACGGCTTTTCCGACGCGCCGATCCCGATCAAGGTCGCGATAACAGTCAACGGCGACGGCACCTTGCTGGTCGACTACACCGGCTCCTCGCCGCAGGTGAAGGGAGCACTGAATTCGACGCTCAGCTTCACCCACTCGCTGACTTACCTGAGCGTCCGCTGCGTGCTGGCCAAGGACGTGCCGAACAATGTCGGCCTGTTTCGCTGCATCACCGTGAAGGCGCCGGAGGCGTCCGTGCTCAATCCGGTGATGCCGGCGCCCTGCGCGGCGCGCGCGCTCACCGGCTATCGGGTGTTCGATACCATGCTCGGCGCGCTCGCGCAGATCGTCCCGGACAAGGTGCCGGCGGCGGGAGAGGGCGGCAACAGCGTCATCTGCATCAGCGGTCTGCGGCCCAACCGCCAGCCTTTCATCATCGTGGACATGATCTGCGGCGCGTGGGGCGGCCGGCCGGACAAGGATGGGCTCGAGGCGGTCACCAACGCTTCGCAGAACCTGTCCAACATGCCGGTGGAAGTCATGGAAGCCGAGCATCCGGTTCGGATCGAGGACTATTCCTTCGTTCCCGACAGCTGCGGCGCAGGACAATATCGCGGCGGCGTCGGCGTCCGGCGCAGTTATCGCATCCTGGCGCCCGAGGCGCTGCTGCAGTTGCGCACCGACCGCGTCACGTTCCAGCCCTACGGCCTGAATGGCGGCGAACCCGGCGGCTCCTCGCGGAATTTCATCGAGATCGGCAACGAACGCAGCGCGCTGCCGGGCAAGATCACCACGACGGTAGCGCGCGATACGCTGATCATTCACGAACAGGCCGGCGCCGGCGGGTTCGGCAATCCGCTGCTGCGCGAGCCGGAGCAGGTGCGGGAAGATTTCCTCGACGGCAAGATCACCGCGGCCTTTGCCGAGCAGCATTATGCGGTGCGGTTCGGTGCGCGCGGCGTGCTGGACGCCGAGGCGACCGCGCAGCTGCGATCCGAGCGCGTCAACACGCCGGAGCCACCGGGTGCGCGTCATGGAGCTTAGCGTGGCGTCACGAACCCCGAAGGTCGTCCGCAATCCGGAAGCCAGCCGCGCCAAAATCCTGGACGCGGCGCGGATCGAATTCGTGACCCATGGCCTGAGCGGCGGACGCGTCGATCGCATCGCCGAGCAGAGCGGCGTCAACAAGAACCTGATCTATCACTATTTCGGCTCCAAGGACGCGCTTTACCTGGCGGTGCTGGAGCGGATCTATGCCGACCTGCGCGCCCGCCAGCAGGATCGGGATCTGCGCGGGCTGCCGCCGGTCGAGGGAATGAAGTTGCTGGTCAGCAATACCTTCGACCACTTCGTCGCGACCCCCGATCTGATCCGGCTGATGAGCATCGAGAACATTCATTATGCCGAGCATCTGAAGAGTTCGAGCTCGACGAAAGCGCTGTACCGCGGCCTGCTCGACACCATCCGGATTCTTCTGAAGCGCGGCCAGGAAGAGGGCGTGTTTCGGGCCAATGTCGATGCGGTCGATCTCTATCTGTCGATCTCCGGGCTCGCCTATTTCTTCCTGTCCAATCAGCACACGCTGTCCTGGCTGCTCGACCGCGATCTCGTGGCGCGCCGGCGTGTGCTCAAGCGCCGTCAGCACGTCGTGGAAATGGTGCTGAGCTATCTCACGCAAGCTTCGCCGGCTGGAAGCTGCCGGCGCCGACCCGCAATGATCAAACTGGAGATTGGGAAATGAGAAGAACTCTTCTGTCGACTGCTTCTGAGTGTTGTTGCCACCGCCGGCGGCGTCTCACCTGCATCGGCACAGGACCGGGCAATCTCCGGCGCCCGGAATGCCAGGCGTATGCGTCACCCGCGGGCAGGTTCGGCAGCGGATAGTTCGTGCAGGCCATGGCCTCGCGTAGCCGCGGGCCGAAGCGTAGCCTTGCCAACGCGCTCTTCAAGTCGATTACGGAAGCGGCGAACGAATCCGACCGCGCCAGCCTCCTGGGTGATGCCCAGCGCATGCTCGCGACCGACGCCGCGGCCGGCTTCCTGTTCCAGCCGCAATGGATCACGATAGCGAGCAAGAAGCTGAAGGGTGTGAGGTCAGGTTCCCCTGTTTGCCGATGACTTCTCGGATCGGGACTGGGAATAACGTGCATTGTACGCCAGGCCACCTTGACCTGGTCCGGCCGCGCGGAGAAGATTCGAACCCGTTTCCCCCATCTCCGCCAGTCGCCTTCTGGATAATTGATCCGTGGACCAAAACCCCAATCTCGCCGGGCTCGACAAGCTCAAGCTGCGCATCCAGGCGTTGCGCGCCAAAACCATCGACAATGGCTGCACCGAGGACGAGGCGCTGTCGGCCGCCGCCAAGGTCGCCGAGTTGCTCGATCGCTACGACCTGTCGCTGTCCGATATCGATATTCGCAAGGCGCCTTGCGAGCGGCGCACCTACGAGACCTTCCGCAAGAAGCGAATCCCGCTCGACGACTGCATCGGCGCGGTGGCGAATTTCTGCGACTGCCGGGTCTGGCGCGAGAAGAACCAGATCGGCGAGAACCGCTATGTCTTCTTCGGCCTGCGCTCGGATATCGAAGTCGCGCATTATTTGACCGAACTGATCGACACCGCGGTCCGCTTCGAGCTCGGTCGCTACAAGACCACTTCAGAGTATCGCGGGTTCCGGCACAATGTGCGGCATCTGGCGAACAGCTCGTTTGCGCTGGGCATGGTCGCCTCGATCGCGGACAAGCTGACCGCGATGAAGGCCGAGCGCGACAAGGTGAACCACGCGACCGGACGCGGGCTCGTCGTCCTCAAGACCTCGGTCGTCGATGCCGAGTTCGGCAAGCTTGACCTGAATTTGCGCTCGGCGCGCTCTACCAGCCGCATGGTGTCGATGACGGCCTTTGAAGCCGGCGGCGTCGCCGGCGCGTCGCTGGCGATCAATCCCGCGGTTGGAGCGCGGGCGAAATAAAACAAAGGGCAGCTGCGACAGGCTGAATTCTCGAATTGGCAAGAGGGGATCATGACCAGGCAAGCGGCGGTGCTCAGCGAGACGCAAACTGCAGACGCGATGCTGCGGGCGCGGGCCCGCCGGGTCGTCCCCGGCGGGATGTGGGGTCATTTGAACGCGGCGCGGCTTCCTGAAGGCTATCCGCAATTCTTCGCCTCCGCCGAGGGATGCCGTGTGCGCGACGTCGACGGGCGCGAATATATCGATTTCATGTGCAGCTGGGGGCCGGTTGTGCTCGGCCACCGGCATCCCGAAATTGAGGCGGCGGCCCGTGCCCAGGCCGCCCTGGGCGACTGCCTCAACGGCCCCGGTGAGGTCATGGTGGATCTTGCGGAGGATTTCGTGGCCATGGTGCCGCATGCCGACTGGGCGATGTTCCAGAAGAACGGTGGCGACGCGACCACGGCTTGTGTGACGATCGCCCGGGCTGGCACCGGCCGGCGCAAGGTGCTCGTTGCCCGCAACTCGTATCACGGGGCGCTGCCATGGTGTTCGCCGAGCGTTGCAGGCGTAACGAGCGAGGACCGGGCACACCTCCTGCACTTCGAGTACAACGATGTGACCAGCCTGAGCGCGGCTGTCGACGAGGCGGGAAAGGATCTCGCTGCGATCCTGGTGACCGCGTTCCGTCACGACATGGGTCGCGATCTCGAGCTGCCGACGGCCGAATTTGCAGCCGCCGCACGTGCCGCATGCGACGATACCGGTGCCGCTCTGATCCTCGATGAGGTGCGCACTGGTTTGCGCCTCGATACGAGGGGAAGTTGGGAGGCGCTTGGCGTGCGTCCGGATCTGTGCGCCTGGAGCAAGGCCATCGCCAACGGCTATGCGCTGGCTGCGGTCACGGGAAATGACCAGTTCCGCGAAGCTGCCACCAGGGTCTTCGTCACTGGCTCGTTCTGGTGCGGCACGGTGGCGATGGCGGCTGCACGCGCGACGCTTCGGATCGCGCGTGAGACCGACGTGCCTGGGCACATCCGCGCGATGGGCTCAAGATTGCGCGACGGGCTGGCAACACTGGCCAACCAGCACGGTATTGCAATCCGGCAGAGCGGTCCGCCGCAAATGCCTCTGGTACTGTTCGATGCCGATTTAGAGTTCCGAAAGGGTCGAGCGTTCTGCTCGGCGGCCCTGCGCCACGGCGCGTTCTTTCATCCTCAACACAACATGTTTCTGTCGGCCGCGCATCGTGCCGCCGACATAGACGCGGCGCTGGAAGCGGCATCGCATGGTTTCAGGGCCGTCCTCGACCTGGATGCCCGTATCAATTCGCAGGAAAAGGCGCAATAGAGAGCGGCATGACGCCCATGCGTCCTGCGGCGGCTTTGTGCTTGATTTGCAGTTGTGCAATCAGCATGATCCGATGTCATGCGGTGCCCCGCTGATGCCACAGCGCGGCTTTGCCAACGAACATCCGTCCGCAACAATGCGGCATAACAACAAAGCGGGATTTTGGAGGAGGACGCCGTGGTGATCAATCGGCTTTTCAGATTCGCGCTCATAGGCGTCGGCCTCATGCTCGGTACGCCGCCTTCGACTGAGGTCCACGCGCAATCGACACCGAAGACCGTGACGCTGGTGGTCCCCTATGCGGCCGGCGGCGGCACCGATACGGTCGCGCGCCTGATTGGCGAACGGATGTCGGGCACGCTCGGCCAGACCATCATCATCGAGAACATGGTCGGCGGCGGCAGTACGCTGGCCAATGATCGCGTGGCGCGATCGGCACCCGACGGCTCCACGGTCCTGATCAATCACGTAGCGCTGCTCGCCGCACCCAGCCTGTTCACCAACCTGCGCTACGATACCAAGACCGCGTTCGAGCCGGTCGGCCTCGTCAACAACGCGCCGATGGTGCTGGTCGGCCGCAAGTCCATTCCCGGCACGGAACCGAAGGACTTCGTGAACTGGATCAAGGCGCAGGGCGACAAGGCGAATTTCGCGCATGGCGGGATCGGGACCAACAGCCACCTCTGCGCCGTGATGATGGGCAATGTGCTCGGCTTCAAACCGACCGTGGTGGCCTATCGCGGGTCGGCTCCGGCCATCGGCGATCTGCTGGCCGGACAGATCGATCTGTTGTGGGATCAGGTGACCAACGCGCTGCCGCAGATTCAGGCCGGAACACTGCACGGCATCGCCATTACGTCGCCGCAGCGGCTGCCACAGTTGAAGGATGTGCCGACCACCGCCGAGCTCGGCATGCCCGAGGTCAGCTACACCATGTGGCACGGGCTCTACGTGGCGAAGGGCACACCCAGGCAGACTATCGACGCGCTGAATTCGGCGCTCCGCAAGGCGCTGTCCGACCCTGGCCTGCGGGAGAAGCTGACGCAGCTCGGAACCCTGGCATTCCCCGATAGCGAACTGACGCCCGAGGCGCATGCGCGGCTGTTCGCCAGCGATCTGCCGCGGGTGGCGAAGCTGGTTGAAAGCTCGGGGATCAAGGCGAGCGAAGCGAAGTAGGGATCGCAGCCGCGCGTCAGGCTCCGGACCGGCTCGGCGGAAAGACAATCCCAAGGCCTGCCAAAGACGGGCTCTTGCGCCTATGCTTCGACGAGTTGATGGAGGAAGCCCATGGCAAAACTTAATATCAACGGAATGGTGAGAGATGTGCAGATCGAGGCTGACACGCCCCTGCTCTGGGTCATCCGGGAGCAGGTCGGCCTGACCGGCACCAAGTATGGCTGCGGTGTCTCCCAGTGCGGCGCCTGCTCGGTTCACATCAACGGCGAGGTGCAGCGGTCCTGTTCGATTGCCGTGGGGGACGTGAAGCCGACGGACATGATCGTCACCATCGAGGGGTTGTCGGTCGGTGCATCCCATCCCGTGCAAAAGGCCTGGGCAGCGGTCGACGTTCCGCAATGCGGCTATTGCCAGTCCGGGCAGATCATGGCGGCCGCGGCGCTGCTGAAGAAAAATCCGAGGCCGACGGACCAGGACATCGATGAAGCCATGACCAATATCTGCCGATGCGGCACCTATCAGCGCGTCCGCCAGGCCGTGCATCTGGCCGCCGGCGCAGGTACCACAGGTCGCGGGGGATAGCAGCCATGAAAAATTTGGTCATTGCAAAAGGCCCAAAACTCTCGCGCCGCAAATTCATCGTCGGCTCGGCAGCCGTCGCGGGCGGCGGTCTGGCCCTCGGATTGAACGTGCCGTTCGGCGTCGATGCCGCGCAGGCGCAAGGCGCGGCAACCGAAGTCAACATCTGGGTCGCGATCAAGCCCGACGACACCTGCGTGATCCGCATCGCGCGCTCGGAGATGGGGCAGGGCACCCACACCGGCCTCGCGCAGCTGGTCGCGGAGGAACTGGAGTGCGACTGGAACAAGGTGGCGATCGAAGGCATCACGCCCGGCCGCAATCTCGCCAGCAAGCGGGCCTGGGGCGAAATGGGCACCGGCGGCAGCCGCGGCATTCGCACGTCGGAGGATTATGTCAGGCGAGGCGGCGCCGTGGCACGGCTGATGCTGCTGCAGGCCGCCGCCGACCAGTGGAATGTCCCGGTCGGCGAACTGACCGTATCCGACGGCGTCATTACGCACGGCGCCAGCAAGCGTTCAATCCGTTATGGCGAGGTCGCCGCCGCGGCCGCCAGGCTCACGCCGCCGGATCCCAAGAGCATCAAGCTCAAGGATCCGAAGAACTGGAAGGTCGCCGGCAAGCCCCTGAAGCGGCTCGACACCGCCGACAAGCTCGACGGCAGCAAGGTGTTCGCCATCGACTTGCAGCTGCCGGGCATGCTCAACGCGGCCATCAAGGACTGTCCGGTCTATGGCGGCAAGCTCGTGAGTTACGACGAGAGCAAGATCGCCGGCATGCCCGGCGTGAAGAAGGTGGTGCGGGTCAAGGACACCGCCGTGGCTGTCGTCGCCGATACCTGGTGGCACGCCAAAAAGGCGCTCGACGCGCTCCCGATCGTCTGGGACGAAGCCGGCAACGGCTCGCATTCGAGTGCGGCATCGCCGAGATGCTCAAGGACGGCCTCACCGCGTCAGCCACCAATGGCGAGCGCCGGAACGGCGATGCGCTGAAGGCCATCGCCGACGCCGCGACAAAAGTCGAGGCGGTCTACTCGACGCCCTTCCTCGCGCACGCCTGCATGGAGGTGATGAACTGCACCGTAAAACTCTCGGCCGGCAAGGCCGATGCCTGGGTTCCTTCGCAAAATCTGGAGGCGTCGCTGGCCGCGCTGTCCGAAGCCTCCGGCATTCCGCTCGACAAATGTGAGGTTCACCGGCATGACCTCGGCGGCGGTTTCGGCCGGCGCGGCGGCACGCAGGATTATGTCCACCAGGCGGTCGCGATTGCCAGGCAATTCCCAGACGTGCCGGTCAAGTTGATCTGGAGCCGCGAGGAGGATCAGGCGCACGACTTCTACCGGCCGATCTCGCAATGCAAATTGTCGGCCGGACTCGACGCCGGCGGCAACCTGACAGGCCTGCACCTTCGTGTCTCGGGCCAGTCGATCAACGCCACGCTCAATCCGAAAGGCATTGTCGACGGCAAGGATATGCGGCAGTTGCAGGGCTATTCGGCCACGCCCGGCGACGCGCAGCTCGGCTACAGCGTGCCCAATCTGCTGATCGAATATGTGATGCGCAACACGCATGTTCCGGTCGGGCCCTGGCGCGGGGTCAACACCAATCAGAACGGCGTCTATATGGAATGCTTCATGGACGAGGTGGCGAAGGCGGCAGGCAAGGACCCGCTGGAGTTTCGCCGCGCGCTGATGAAGGATTTTCCAAAACATCTCGGCGTGCTCAATGCCGCGGCCGAGAGGGGCGACTGGGGCAAGCCGCTGCCGGCGGGCGTGCATCGCGGCATCGCCCAGTTCATGGGCTATGGCAGCTATTCGGCGGCCACCGCAGAAGTCTCGGTCAGCCCGCAGGGCAAACTAAAAATCCATCGCATGGTGCTGGCGCTCAATTGCGGCCATGCCGTCAACCCCAGCCAGATCGCGGCGCAGGTCGAGGGATCGGTCGCCTACGGTCTCAGTGCCACGCTCTACGGCGAAATGCCGGTCGAGAAAGGCCGCATGACCAGTCTCAACTTCGACAGCTATGAGATTCTGCGCCTTGCCGAGATGCCGAAGGTCGAAACCGTGATCGTGCCGACCTATGACTTCTGGGGCGGCGTTGGGGAGCCGACCATCTGCGTGGTTGCGCCGGCCGTGCTCAACGCGATTTTTGCCGCAACCGGCAAGCCGATGCGCAGCCTGCCGCTCAAGAACGTGAAGCTGGCATAGCGCTGGCGATGATGGTGCAGTTGCGGGGTCGGCGCACGGAGTACGTGCCCCAAAAGATCGCGGAACGGCCCGCCGGTGGCGGGCCCTTTGCCATCGGGCCCAACGGAATGTTCGCCATTTCCCTCGTGAAAGGACAGGATTTAGTATCCGTCCTCGACAGGGCGGCTTACTATCCGAAGCGCCTGCCGTCGAAGCCTTACCCCATGCTGGTAGGGACCTGTGAAAGATCAGTACCGAGCTTGCTCGGTGTAGGCGGCGGGACCTATTTTTTGTGTCTGCGATACCAGAGTTGATACGTTCCGCGAGCCTTCTCCCGGAACGTCGGTGCCCTTGGCAAAGCACCAGTCAAGGCCAGTTTTTCTCAGTATCAAATCGCAAATGCGTTTCTTGTCTGGGTTCGCATTGGGCTTGTCGTAACTGCGGTTTAGTCGGAACGCGACGGCTCCAATAAGAATGTCCGAAATCTGCAAAGCCTGGTGCTCGTGTGATAGGCGGAAGCTAACCCTCCGGAACGGGAATATGCGTTCATCGCCCTCCTTGCGGATGCCAGCGTTGAGCATGCCCCTGAGAGTTTCGATTGGCTCGCTGGTGTCGCGGTAATCGGGATAGACGTGGAATAGAGGCCCAACAGACCCCATCCGCTCGCGCCTCGCGATGCTCATACAGTGAAAGTAGATTTCACGATTGTAACCGATCTGGCCGCGCTTCCCTTTTGTGTAAGTTCGTCCGGGAACGGTTGTATCAACGACCGAGCAGTGGAACTTAAAGACACCTCGCTTCACCTTCCGCTGAGGGTAGGAAAAGAACGCTTCCAAAACCCGAGCATATTCGTGGTAATCGTTGTTTGAGATTTCGCTCCAGCCCATTTCGCGATCGAAGCCCCTTACTGTTTCTGGGCCTTGTTCGTGCGCTAATCATGTCGGCTTCAAACTGCGTACAAATCTCGCGGGATAATGATGCCACCGTGGACTAGGAAATGGTGACCACCTTGGCTAGATTCGTCGATGTAGATCTCATGGAATCGGTGGCGTTCTTCCTCTTCCGGCTCCCAAGGTTTTCTAGGCATGGCTAAAGACCCGGAAAGTTACAGCGCAGAAGGAAGCCAAGGCCCGCTTTGAGGCCGCGCTCAAGGGCGCAACGAACACGCCCCACAAGCCCACGAACGAAATTCGCATTAGGCGGAATTGAAGCTTTTCATCAGTCTCTCGTCGTCGATAAGTTGCGACAATTGCAAAATTTCCATCGCGATGGAATCCGCAATCGACTTCTTCAAGAAGCTCGATGACCCTTCGGCGCTTTGCCATTGCAATTAGATAATCCCGGAGCAGGAAGGCATTCGAAATGCCCTGCGGCGGATTTTGCTTTAAGTGGCTGTCTTGCTCGCTCTCGGCGTCCGCAATCGCGTAATCCAGGTCGCGGCCAAATTTAGAGGATGCGAGATTCGCCTGTACCGTGCGAACATAAACGTTCAGCAACAGTGTCCGCTCTTTCAGTAGGTCCGTGTCTTCGGAAACGTCTTCGTCATAGCTGTATTTTGGCTCGACCGCAGAGACCCACGCCTCGCCGTGGATGACAGATTGATTAAGTTTTTGTCGCATCGCGCGACCTTACCAGCCCGCAACCGGGCGGCGAGTCCCGCAACCATCGTTTTCCGCAACAATTCGGACCCTTCTCGGCCCGGTAGCCCTTGCCCCGCAGCAAGCCGCTTGGTGCAGCTGCTATCTAAGAGATGGTATTTATATACCGATGAGCCTTCGAAAGTGGCGCCGCACCCTCCTTTGCATGGGCTCGTTTTCAAGATTTTTGTCCAGGCCCCGCCGTGCTCCACCAAAGGGGCGTTATGCGCGGGCCGCCGACCGGCGTCCTCACACCACCGGCACCCGCCGCGCCGCGATCGCCGCCGGCGAGATGACGTCGATATCGATCGGCACCCGCCAGCGCTCGGTCAGGCGCACCTTCGGCTCGGCGTTGCTGGCTGGCGCACCTTCAATGATAAAACCTTCGAAGCCGCCGCTCATCACCTCGTTGCATTTCTGCACGTAGACCGGGAAGCCGCCGATATAGGGCATGAACACGCGCGGCCGTCCCGGGATGTTGGTGCCGACATACCAGGAGCTGCAGGTCGAGCGCAGCGAGACCGTGGAGACCTCGGTGACATGCTCGACCCAGGCATCCTCGTCCTTCAGGGCGGGCTCGATGGTTTTGGCTCCGATATCGCGCAGGTGGGCGATGCAGTCCGCCATCCAGTCGACATGCTGCTCGATCGCCTGGATCATGCTGGCCAGCACCGAGGGGCTGCCGGGGCCGGTGATCGTGAACAGGTTGGGAAAGCCCGCCGTCGCAATTCCGAGATAGGCGCGCGGACCGGCCCGCCATTTCTCGGCCAGCGTCAAGCCGCCGCGGCCGGTGATCTTGATCCGGTCGAACGATCCCGTCATCGCGGCAAAGCCGGTGGCGCAGACGACGGCGTCCAGCTGATATTCGTCGCCGTCGACCACGATGCCGTCGGCGGTGAAGCGCTCGATCGGCGTCTTCGAGACGTCGACCAGTTTGACGTGCGGCAGATTGTAGGTCTCGAAATAGGCGGTATCGACGCAGAGCCGCTTGCAGCCGAACACGTTGTCGGGACAGAGCAGGTCGGCGGTGGCCGGGTCCTTGACGATGCTGCGGATCTTGCGGCGGGCGAAATCGGCGATGGTGTCGTTGGCGGCCTTTTCGAACAGCAGATCGCCGAACGCGCCGAGGAAGGGCAGGCCGCCGCGTTGCCCAGGCCTCCTCGTATTGCTGTTCGCGCTCTTCGGGGCGCGCCTCCAGCGCCGGCTTCATGTTGAACGGAAAATAGAATCCGGTCGGCCGTCCGCGCGCCTTGGCGCGCAGCGCCGGATAATCCGCTTTGACTGCCTACAGGTATTCCGGCGTCAGGCTCCTCGTTGCGGGCCGGCACCGACCATGTCGCCGTGCGCTGGAACACCGTCAGCGCGGCAGCCTGCTGCGCGATGATCGGGATCGACTGGATCGCCGAGGAGCCGGTGCCGATGACGCCGACCCGCTAGCCCGGTGAAGTCGACACCTTCATGCGGCCATTCGCCGGTGTGATAGATCGGCCCGCAAAAATCCTCGATGCCCGCGAATTCCGGACGGTTCGGCGCCGACAGGCAGCCGACCGCCATGATGCAGGAATCTGCGCGCGAACCTTGTCGCCGCGATCGGTCTCGATCAGCCAGCACTTTTCGGCTCTCGTCGAACGTCGCCGCAGTCACTCGCGTGTCGAACACGATATCGCCGCCGCAGGTCGAAACGGTCGGCGATATGGTTGGCGTAGGCGAGGATTTCAGGCTGCGGCGCGTATTTCTCCGACCAGTTCCACTCCTGGTCCAGTTCCTCGGAGAAGGAGAACGAGTACTGCATGCTTTCGACGTCGCAGCGGGCGCCCGGATAGCGATTCCAGAACCAGGTGCCGCCGACGCCGCTGCCGGCCTCGAACACCCGCGCCGAGAAGCCGAGCCCGCGCAGGCGATGCAGCATGTACATGCCGGCAAAGCCGGCGCCGACCACCACGGCGTCGACCACGGATCCTGCTTCGGGGGCTCGTCTCGACGTATCGGCAGCCATGGCGCGCGTCGTCTCCCTGCCAGTCACACTTTACGGCACCTTGCGATCGCCACCCCAGCATTGTCGGCGGTGTTTTTCAATTCGTCGTTTCGGGTGACCTCCCATGCAGCGGCGAGGTACGGCTCGGTCGTTGCCGGGGCGGCGAACGGAACCTATGCTGACGCAAAATTCAAACGCCCCGGGGGATTTCATGATTGCACCGCTCGATCCCGTCATTGCCGAGATCATTCCAAAGCTGCCGCTGCGCGATGCCGAGACCATGACGCCGCAAAGCGCGCGGGATGCGCTGCGCGCGCTTGCCGCTTCGAGGGCCGCGGTTCCGCCGCCGCCGGTGGCGAGCGCCCTCGATGCCGAAGTGAAGGGCGCGGCCGGGGCGCTGGCGGCGCGGGTCTACCGCGTCTCGGATGCGAAAGCGCCGACCGTGGTGTTTTTCCATGGCGGCGGCTGGGTCGCCGGCGATCTCGAAACCCATGACCGGCAGGCGCGCCTGCTCGCGATCGAAACCGGCGCCGTCGTCGTCTCGGTCGATTACCGGCGCCCGCCGGAAACCCGCTTTCCCGGCGCGTTCGAGGACGCCTTCACCGCCATGCGCGACGTCGTCGCGCGCATTTCCGAGTTCGGCGGCGACAGCGCCCGCGTCGGCGTGGCCGGCGACAGCGCCGGCGGCAATCTGGCGGCGGTCGTCGCGATCGCATGCCGCGACGCGGGCATCAAACTCGCCGCGCAATTGCTGGTCTATCCCGTCACCGACGTCGCCGGCAGCTTCGCGGACGCCAGGGAAAACGCGCGCTTTCCCCTCACGCGCCGAAAACGCCGAAGGCTATTTCCTGTCCCGCGCCGTGATGGAATGGTTCGCCCGACACTATCTCGAAGATGCCGGGCATGGCGCCGACTGGCGCGTTTCGCCGCTGCGCGCGAACAACCTCGCGGGGCTTGCCCCGGCGGTCGTGTGCACGGCCTGGTTCGATCCGCTGCGCGATGAGGGCAAGGCCTACGCCGACGCACTGACCGCAGCCGGTGTCAGCGACAAAATATCATCATGGCCCCGGCCTGATCCACGGCTATTTCGGCCTCGGCGAGGCCTCGCAATCCGCGCGGCTCGAAGCCCAACGCGCCCGCGCCGATTTCAGGGCCATGCTCGAAAGCGGTGCCTAGCCGCCCGCGCCGCCGACGATCCCGAACCTGCGCTTAGGCCTTGAGAAGGGCACCCGCAGGCCCGCCCGCGGACACCGGGCATTGCGGCATTGCCAAAATTCCCCAATGAAGTTCGACGCTTGCAGAACCCGCGCCCTATCGGAGCACCGGCCGGGCGTGTGGAAACCCGGGGCGATCCGATGCCGGTGCCCTATTTTCGCCGCCGCCCATCTGGACAACCAGCCGCGACTCTGGCCCACCGGTAAGGCTCCCGACCATCAGGCCGCCGGTTCGGCCTTGAAAGCCCCGATGGTCCATTCGTTTCGTCTCGACACAAGGCGCGCGCAATGGGCGCCTTGGGAAAGCAAGCTTCATGACGGATACATCCATGACGCCCGAGACCCCCAGTGTCGCGGAAACCGCGAATTTTCTGCGGCGCTTTGCCGGCATGATGTCGGTCGGACACAATGCCAACTATTTGCACCACGCGGCCGTTCTGCTCGAAGCCATGGCGGTGCGGCTGACCGCGGCGCAGGACGAAGAGCAGATCTGGCGGTACAAATACGAAACCATCGCCCAGCATGTCGATCTGCTGGAAGCGGAATGCGAAGCGCTGAAGCATGACATCGACGGGCACCTCAACATCATATCCTCGACCCTGAGCGAACGCGATGCGCTGGCGGCGACCCTGCAGGGACGGGAAGCCGAATTCGCCGCGCTTCGTGACGATCTGGAGCGTGCGCAGAACGAATTCGCGGCGCAGTCGGAGGTGCCTGAAGCAACTCTGGCCGAGCTTCGCGACGAGTTCGATCGCGAGCGCGAGGCGCTGAAGGCGGCGGCGGAGCGGACCGGCGAAGAGTTCGAGCAGTTTCGGCTTGCCTCGGAACGCGAGCGTGACGAATTCACGGCGAAGTTGGCGGCGCGCGATGCCGAAATGTCCGGACTTCTTCTGAATTCCGGCCGCGAGCGCGACGATCTCAATGCCAGGCTCAAGGTGAGCGGCGACGAACTGGCTGCGCTTCGCACAGTCTCCGAGCGGGAGCGCGATGCGCTGCTGGCCAAGGTCGCGGCCCTCGAAGCCAAGCGTGCCGAGATTCGCTCGGCGTTCGACCGGATCAGCCATCTGCAAGAGTCAGACAGCGGAATCCCGGGCCGGCGGGGACAATTCCATTGCCGCCATCGGCGAGGCCGACGTGGTCGTCCCGCGCGCCACGCTGCGCCAGGTGCGCTCCCAGTTCGAACATCTGGCCCACGAATTCACCGGCGCCGGAGACGTCGCATCGCAGGTGATGTGCGAACTCGGGGCGTTCACCATGGATCTGGCGCTCGGCGCTGGCCGCAAGACGGATTCGCTGCCGGTGGGCGATGTCGCACGCAGCATCCTCGAGTCGCCGGGATCGATTGCGCCGGCCAGCGCCGGGACGATTTGAACCGGGTTACCCGCTTACGCCTGGGCGCTCCTTCACCAGCGCGATCAGTTCGTCGCCGTAATGTTCGAGCTTCTTGTCGCCGATGCCGGGGATGTTGCGAAGCTCGCCGAGCGTTGCCGGGCGTGAGGCTGCGATGCCGTCGATGGTGGCGTCGTGCAGCACGACATAGGCCGGCACGCCGCGCTTGCGCGCGACCTCGGAACGCCACGCCCGCAGCGCGCTGACCAGCGTCGGACTGGCGGCGCCGCTCTGGCCGGCGACACCAGGCGCAATATCGCCGCGCCGTGATTTTGCTCGCGTCGCGCGAATACGGGTGCCGGGCGGCCTGCTCGCGCAGCATCACGTCGGTCTCGCCCTTCAACACGCCCCGCGCGCTTTCCGTCAGTTTCAGGGCGCCAAATGCCTCGGAGTCCGGCGCGAGATGGCCCATCGCCACCAGCTGGCGGATCGCGCCGCGCCACTGTTTTTCGTTGAGCTCGGCGCCGATCCCGAACACCGACAATCTGTCATGTCCGAACTGCGTGACCCGCTCGGTGAGGCGGCCGACCAGGATATCGATCAGGTGCATGGCCCCAAAACGCTGCCCGGTACGGTAGGCGCAGGACAGCACTTTCTGCGCGATCACCTTGCCGTCGCGCACCGTGGGCGGCGACTGGCAATTGTCGCAATTGCCGCATTTGGCGGCGGCAGGCCGCTCGCCGAAATAGCCGAGCAGCCGGGTGCGCCGGCAATTCGCGGTTTCGGCGAGACCGACCAGCGCCTCCAGCTTGCCGATCGACACCCGCTTGAACGCCTCGGCGCCGGTGGATTCCTCGATCATGCGCCGCTGCTGCACGATGTCGGACAGGCCATAGGTCATCCAGGCGCTGGACGGCTTGCCGTCGCGCCCGGCGCGTCCGGTCTCCTGGTAATAGGCCTCGATGCTTTTCGGCAGATCGAGATGCGCCACGAAGCGGACGTCGGGCTTGTCGATGCCCATGCCGAACGCGACGGTGGCGACGATCACGATACCGTCCTCGTTGATGAAGCGGTCCTGGTTGCGGGCACGCGTGCCGGCGTCGAGGCCGGCGTGATAGGGCAATGCGTTGACGCCGGCCTTGTTCAGCGTAGCCGCGGTGTCTTCCACCTTGGCGCGCGACAGGCAGTAGACGATGCCGGCATCGCCGGTGTGGCGCTCGTCGATAAAGGCCTTGAGCTGGGTCTGGGCATTCTGCTTGTCGACGATTTCATACCGGATATTCGGGCGGTCGAAACTGGCGACGAAGCTGGGAGCGCCGACAAGCCCGAGCCGTTGCACGATCTCCTTGCGCGTGACCTCGTCGGCCGTGGCGGTCAGCGCAATGCGCGGCACATCCGGGAAACGTTCGGAGATCACCGACAGGCCGATATATTCCGGGCGAAAGTCATGTCCCCATTGCGACACGCAATGCGCCTCGTCGATCGCGAACAAGCGCGATGTCGGCGCGGCCGAGCAGAGCGAGGCAGCGCGGCGTCAACAGCCGCTCCGGCGCGACATAGAGCAGATCGAGGTCGCCGGCGATCAGCCGCGCCTCGA
This sequence comes from uncultured Alphaproteobacteria bacterium, assembly GCA_963706975.1. Classification (GTDB taxonomy): domain Bacteria; phylum Pseudomonadota; class Alphaproteobacteria; order Rhizobiales; family Xanthobacteraceae; genus Bradyrhizobium. The sequence goes on along the minus strand of CAVPOL010000004.1, from coordinate 80,334 downwards.
CCGCGGAGGCTTCCTCATAGGACAGCGTGGAATTCAGCACCGCCGCCTTGACGCCGGCCTCGAGCAGGCCCGCGACCTGGTCGCGCATCAGCGCGATCAGCGGCGAGACCACGATGCCGCAGCCCTTTCGCAGCAATGACGGCAATTGATAGCACAGCGACTTGCCGCCGCCGGTCGGCATCAGCACCAGGCAATTGCCGCCGCCGGTGACATGCCGCACGATCTGTTCCTGCGCGCCGCGAAAGCCGGGCAGGCCGAACACATGGTTCAGCACCGAAAGCGCGTCGGGGATGACGTCGGACGGCCGATTGCTGGCTGCTGGGAGAGACATGCGGTGACAGTTGTCCGATTCGGGCAGTCTTACATACTCATTTCCGGATCATTTTCGGGCAAATATTCGGCGGAGAACCGCGGAAAAATTCACCCCAATCCGGACACCCCGCAGGCCTTATCGGGTCACGCCAGCGCTTCGAGCAGGCCGCGCAGATATCCGGCGGAAAAGGCCGTGACGCCAGGACCGTCCGGCACGTAGTCAAACGGCTCCACGGCGATGGTGCCGGCATAGCGATGCCGTTTCAGGGCGGCCAGGATCGGAGCGAATTTCATCTCGCCCTGGCCCGGACCGCGCCGGTTCGGATCGTTGACCTGGATATGGGCAATCAGCCCGGTCGGCAGCCAGCGGTCGATCAACGACGGAATCAATTCGGTCTCGGTTTGGCCGGCGGCGCTGCAATCGATCATGGTTCGCAAGGAGGGGTGATCGATGGCGCGAACCAGCTCGGCCGCCTCGGCAACGGTATTCACCAATCCCGTCTCCTTTCGCGCCAGCGGCTCGATGCAATAGACGACGCCGGCTTTTGCTGCGGCGACAGCTGCCTGCGCGAGGCCATCCTGCAGCCGTGCGAATGCGACGCTACGGGTTTCGCCCGGGGCGATCGGCCGTTGCCTGGGCCAGCCATGCACCAATACGGCGCCACCGAGTTCCGCACATAGCTCGGTGAGGCGGATCATCACCTCGATGGTACGCCCGCGCACCGCCGCATCCGGGTCGGTCAACGACAGGCCGTCCGGCTTGACCAGCAGCCAATGCAGCCCGGTGACGACGAGACCGGAGGCTTCGACGGTCGCACGGATCCTGGCAGCTTCCGCCGCGGAAATCCTGTCCGGCGAGTCATCAAGCGTGAACGGGGCGATCTCCAGGCCGTCATAGCCGAGACGCGCGGCATATTCGCATTGCCGCTCCAGCGTCATGCCGGCGAGAACCTCATTGCAGAGGGCAATGCGCATTTTGAAAACTCCGATCAGGCCGCGCGAGAGGTCGAGCGCCGAAACTGTTGGTAACGGCCCCGGTCATGGAAGTGCCCGGCGACTTGAATGCGGCAATATAGAGGATCTGACTTGGTACCCGAAGGCATGTGGCAAGCCGCAGGCGCAGTAAAGCCCCAGTCCGGGCGACGGCGCAAACAAGGGCAGGTCTGCCGTTGAGAACCGATGCTGAATCGCGGTACTAACGGATGAAAGGAAAATCATGGCCCAGGCGGTTCTCGGCATCATCGGCGGCTCCGGCATTTACGACCTGCCAGGGCTGGAAAATGCCCGCGAGGAGGCGATTTCGAGCCCCTGGGGCGAGCCCTCGGCGCCGGTGCGGCACGGCAGCATCGCCGGCCTGCCGATCGTGTTTCTGCCGCGCCACGACAAGGGTCACCGGCTGTCGCCGTCCGACATCAATTACCGTGCCAATATCGACGTGTTGAAGCGGGCCGGGGTTACGGACCTGATCTCATTGTCGGCCTGCGGCTCGTTCAAGGAGGAGCTGCCGCCCGGCACCTTCGTGCTGGTCGATCAATTCATCGACCGCACTTACAAGCGCGAAAGTTCGTTCTTCGGCAAAGGCTGCGTCGCCCATGTGTCGATGGCGCATCCGGTGTCGCCGCTGCTGCGCGGCCATCTGGCCGCCGCCGCCGATGCCGAGGGCATCGCGGTCGCGCATGGTGGCACCTATGTCTGCATGGAGGGGCCGCAATTCTCCAGTTATGCCGAGAGCATGACCTACAAGAACCTGGGCTATTCGGTGATCGGCATGACCAACATGCCGGAAGCCAAGCTCGCCCGCGAAGCGGAAATCTGCTATGCGACCGTTGCCATGGTGACCGATTTCGATTGCTGGCATCCCGATCATGATGCGGTGACGGTGCAGGACATCATCCGGGTGCTGACCACCAACGCCGACAAGGCGAAAACCCTGGTGGCGCGGCTGGCTGGCGAATTCCCGCGGGAGCACGAACCGTGTCCGGTCGGTTCCGACTGCGCGCTTGACACCGCCTTGATTACCGCGCCGGAAGCGCGCGACCCAGAGCTTCTGAAAAAGCTCGATGCGGTGGCCGGACGGATTTTGCGCGCATGAGATCCGTGTTGTCGATGAGTGCGTCATGAAAGTCGGGGACAGGCACTTCCGCAGCATCTGGCTCGAACCGGATGGCTGGTCGGTCGGCGCGATCGACCAGCGGCGGTTGCCGCACGATTTCGTCGTAGTCCGGCTTGCGACCTGCGATGAAGCGGCCGATGCGATCCGCTCGATGCTGGTGCGCGGCGCGCCCCTGATCGGCGCAACCGCGGCCTATGGGGTAGCGCTGGCGATGCGCGCCGACACCTCGGATGCCGCGCTCGATCATGCCCATGCGACGCTGATGGCGACGCGGCCGACGGCGATCAATTTGCGGTGGGCACTCGACGACATGCGCTCGATGCTGCGGCCGTTGCCGCCTTCGCAGCGTATCGCCGCAGCCTATGCGCGCGCCGGCGCCATCGCCGAGGATGATATCGAGATCAACCGGGGGATCGGCGCTCACGGCCTCAAGCTGATCGAAGCGATCGCTGCGAGCAGGAAAAAGGGCGAGCGCGTCAATGTGCTGACCCATTGCAACGCCGGCTGGCTCGCGACGGTGGATTGGGGCACCGCCACGTCGCCGATCTATCAGGCGCATGACCGCGGCATTGCCGTTCATGTCTGGGTCGACGAGACCCGCCCGCGCAATCAGGGCGCCTCGCTGACGGCCTGGGAACTCGGCCATCACGGCGTGCCGCACACCGTCATCCCCGACAATGCCGGCGGGCATCTGATGCAGCACGGCGATGGTCGATCTCGTCATCGTCGGGCACCGACCGTGTCACCGCCGACGGCGACGTCTGCAACAAGATCGGCACGTATCTGAAGGCGCTCGCCGCCCATGACAACGGCGTGCCGTTCTATGTGGCGCTGCCGTCGCCGACCATCGATTTCAGCGTCCATGACGGTGTGGCGGAAATTCCGATCGAGCAGCGCGGGCCTGAGGAAGTGACGCATATGACCGGGCGCACCGCCGATGGCCGCATCGAGACGGTGCGGATCGTGCCCGAGGGATCACAGGTTGCCAATTACGGTTTCGACGTCACGCCGGCGCGGCTGGTGACGGGACTGATTACCGAGCGCGGCGTGCTCAAGCCGGATCGCGCTTCGCTCGCCGCGGCGTTTCCAGAGCGGGTAGCGGCAGCAGCCGAGTAACGAAGGAAGCAATTGATGCAGAGCGCCTGGAACGATCGCGATGCCGATGCGGCCGTCTCCCGCTATCAAGGCCTCGGCCGCGATGTGGCGCTGCGGGTCTATACGACGCGCCTGCTCGGACAGGATCCGCGCCTGGTGCTGCATGGCGGCGGCAACACGTCGGTCAAGACGCAACTTGCCGATCTCAATGGCGAGACGGTTGAGGTGCTGTGCGTAAAAGGTTCCGGCTGGGACATGGGCATCATCGAGCCCGCGGGCATGCCGGCGGTCAGGCTTGCCCCGCTGCTGAAGCTGCGCGCCCGCAAAACGCTTTCCGACGAGGAGATGGTGCGCCTGCAGCGCGCCAATCTGATCGATCCCGCGTCGCCGAATCCTTCCGTCGAAGCGCTGCTGCACGCTTTCATTGCGCATAAATTCGTCGACCACACCCATTCGACCGCTGTGCTCGCGCTCACCGACCAGCCCGATGGTGAAGCGCTTTGCCGCGAAGTGTACGGCAAGCGGGTGGGCTATGTGCCCTACATCATGCCGGGTTTTGGTCTGGCAAAGGCCGCGGCTGACGTGTTCGATGCTGATCCGTCCGTTGAAGGGTTGGTGCTGGTCAAGCACGGCATCTTCAGTTTTGGGATCGATGCCCGTGAAGCCTATGAACGCATGATCGCGCTAGTGACACTGGCCGAGGAGCGGCTGGCACGGCAACGCAAGCCTGCCGTCATCAGCACAAGGCTGCCGGCGCGGCCGGCAATGGTCGCCGAGGTCGCGCCGATCGTTCGCGGCGCCTGCAGTCTGCCGGATGACAGGAGCGATGGCGCCTGGAAACGCTTTGTGCTCGACTTCCGCGGTGGGGATGCGGTGATGAATTTCGTCAACGGCGCGGAAGTCGCGCGCTACGGCCAGGCCGGCGTGGTGACGCCGGATCATAATATCCGCATCAAGAACAAGCCGCTGGTGGTTGCCGCGCCTGACGATGGCGATCTCGGCGGCTTCAAGAGCGCGGTCCGCGACGCCGTCGCAGCCTATGGCAAAACCTACAAGGACTATTTTGTCCGCAATAACGCCCGCGTCGGCGGCATCAAGACCATGCTCGATCCCTCGCCGCGCGTGGTGCTGGTGCCCGGCGTCGGCCTGTTCGGGCTCGGCCGCAGCAAGAAGGATGCGCGCGTCGCCGCCGACCTCGCGGAAGCCGCGATTGCCACCATCACGGACGCGGAAGCCGTCGGCCGCTTCGAGCCGCTGCCGGAGGCTGATCTGTTCGATGTCGAATACTGGTCGCTGGAACAGGCCAAACTCGGCGGCGCGAAGGAATTGCCGCTGGCGGGGCAGGTGGTCGCCATCACCGGCGCGGCGGGCGCAATTGGATTTGCAACGGCAAAAGCCTTCGCGGCGGCCGGCGCCGAAGTCGCGCTGCTCGATGTCGACGAGGCCGCCGCACAGACAAAAGCCAAGGCGATCGGCGGCGCTGCGCTCGGGCTCAAATGCGATGTCACCGACGCCGCATCGGTGCGCGACGCGTTCGCGCAAGTCGCATCCGCCTTCGGCGGCGTCGACATCGTGGTATCGAATGCCGGCGCCGCCTGGCAGGGCCGGATCGGCGAGGTCGATGAGGCGGTGCTGCGCGAAAGTTTTGAATTGAATTTCTATGGCCACCAGCGGGTGGCGCAGGCAGCAGTGAAAATCATGCGAGCGCAGGGCACCGGCGGCTGCCTGCTGTTCAACGTGTCAAAACAGGCGGTCAATCCCGGACCCGATTTCGGCCCCTATGGCCTGCCGAAAGCGGCGACCTTGTTCCTGGTGCGGCAATACGCGCTCGACTATGGCAGCGAAGGCATCCGCGCCAATGCCGTCAATGCCGACCGGATCCGCTCGGGGCTGTTGACCGAAGAGATGATCGCGTCACGCTCGAAGGTTCGAGGGTTGAGCGAAGAGGCCTATATGCGCGGCAATCTGCTCGGCCGCGAGGTGGCGGCCGAGGATGTCGCGCAGGCTTTCCTGGCTCAGGCGCTGGCGCTCAAGACCACCGCCGACGTCACCACCGTCGACGGCGGCAACATCGCAGCCGCGCTGCGGTGACGAACTTCGTGGGTTCAACGCCGGCCGCGCCGCCTTCGGCGCCGCCCCCAGCCGGGGCGACGCTGCGTGCCGAGATATTCGCCGGGCTGGTGTCATCGACGATCGCTATCCCGCTGGCGATGGCATTCGGCATGTTCGCCTTCGTCACGCTGGGCGACGAATATTTCGCCTACGGCGCGATGGCGGGCCTGATATCGGCGGTGATTGCCGGCGTCGTATCCGTGATGCTCGGCGACCGCTCGACGCGGGTCTACGCGCCTCGCATCACCACGACGTTCTTTCTCGGCCTGCTGCTGCTTTCCCTGTTGCATCGCGATGGCGATGCGACTGCTGCCCCCGGAGTCTCTGCCACGCTGCTGGTGTTCTTCGCCATCGTCCTGCTCGGCGGCCTGTTGCAGGCGCTGTTCGGAATACTGCGGCTGGATTCACTGATAAAATTCGCGCCGCACCCGGTGATGGCGGGCTTTCAGAACATGGCGGCGGTGCTGCTGTTTCTGGTGCAGTCGGGTAATGTCCTGGGTTTCGATCACAACATCCCCTTCACCCGTGTTTTCGCAGCATTGGGTGAGGCACGGCCGTTGAGTGCGCTGGTCGCGGTGCTGACCTTCGCAGTGATGTGGAACGCAAGGCGGATCACGACGAAGCTCCCGCCGCTGCTGGTTGGCCTTTGCTGCGGCTCCCTTGTCTACTATGCATTCGCCCTGGCAGGACTAAGCGACATGCTTGGCCCGGTGATCGGTCCGCTGACGGCGAGTGCGGCGATGCGCGCCGTGCTGGTGGATTTCTCAGGATTGCCGATGGTCGCGCCGCTGGCGCAGTCAGCGACGGTGATCCTGTCGGGTGCGCTGGCACTGGCGATCATCGCGTCGATCGACGCGCTGTTGTGCGCCAAGCTGACCAGCCTTCCCGGCGAACTTCGCGCCGGTGACGACCGCTTGCTGATTCGTCTCGGCATCGCCAACGCGATCTCGGCGCTGTTCGGCGGCATCACCAGCGGCATCAATATCGGACCCAGCCTTGCGAACCGCGCTTATGGCGGCCGCAGCCGGCTTTCGGTCATCGTCAACGCCGCCGCCGTTCTGATGGCGGCGACGCTGCTGTTTCCGCTGCTTGCCTATATGCCGCGCGCGGTCCTCTCGGCGGCGATCATGGTGATCGCGATCCAGCATATCGATCCCTGGACCAAACAACTGGCTGCGCGCCTGGTCAGGCCGGGCACGCCGCAGCGCGGCGCCATCGCGCTCGATCTCGGGGTCTCTGTGTTCGTCTCGCTGCTGTCGATTGCCATCAATGTCGTGCTCGCGGTGTTCATCGGAATCGTGCTGGCGGTGCTGCTGTTCGTGGTGCGCATGAGTCGCTCGAACGTTCGCAGGCAGTATCGATGCGATACCGTTCGATCCCGCCGCTATCGCGATCCCGGCGAACTGGAAGTACTTCACGCCAGGGGCAACTCGGTCCTGGTGATCGAGCTGCAAGGCGCCCTGTTTTTCGGCACCGCCGACCGGCTGGCGCAGATCGTCGATGGCGAGACGGCCGCAAGCGACCACGGCGCTGCTGCTGGAGTTGCGACGCATTACCGAAATCGATTTCGACCGGCGCCCGCATTCTCGGCGAAATCGACGCAACGCTCCGCGCGCGTGGCGTCCGGCTCGGGCTGGTCCTGTCCGGCCGCACCGAGACCGCCGCGCGGCTGGCCGACATCTTCCATGGCGACCGCTTCTTCCCTGACATCGATCGCGCGATCGAATGGGCCGAGGACGATCTGCTGCGGAGTGCCGGAACCGGCCAGGCGGTGGAATTGTCGATCGATCGTCACCCGCTGCTGGGGGATTTCTCCGCTGGCCAGATCGAGCAGTTGCGCGGCTGGCTGGAGCCGGTGGCGTGGCCGGCCGGTCATGTGATCTTCCGGCATGGCGATCCCGGCTCGTCGATGTATCTCGTCACCAAGGGCCGCGCCAGCGTGCATCTGCTGCACGATGGCGGCGATATCCGGCTCGTTACCTTCACGGCCGGCGCTGTGCTCGGCGAACTTGCGCTGCTCGACCGCGGGCCGCGCTCGGCCACCATCACGGTCGACGAGGACCTGACCGGCTTCGGCTTGAGCGAGGCATCGTTCAGCGCACTGAGCCGGGAACAGCCGGATGTCGCAATCAAGCTGCTGTCGGCGCTGGGGCGCGAATTGAGCGTGCGGATACGTCACGCCAACATGACGATCCTGCAACTGGAGACCTGAAGCTGCGATTATCGCAGTTTTAGTCCCGTCGCCGCCTCCAGTTCGGCGATCGCCTGCGCGCCGTTCAGCACCTTGATCGTGGTCATGCCCATGTCGCGCGCCGGCTTCAGATTGACGCCGAGATCGTCGAGATAGACGCAACGCTTCGGGTCGACGCCGAGCTTGTCGACCATCATCCGGTAGATGCGAGGATCCGGCTTGCGCAATCCGATCTTGGCGGACTCGATGACGTGATCGAACAGCACCATCACCTCGGCAACATAGAGCGAGCGGCCGCTGGCGCTGCCGATCGCGTTGGCGGGCAGGTTGTTGGTGATGCAGCCGGTCCTGAATTTTGTCTTGATGCGCTTCAGCGCATCGACCATCTCCGGCCGCAGGTCGCCCGACAGCAGCGGCAACACCTCGCGCCCGCGAACCTCGGCGCCGAGCGCCAGCGATTCCGCCGCGAACAGCTGGTCGAACGCCTCGATATCGACCTCGGCGCGCTCGAATTTCGCCCAGGCATTTTCCAGGTGATTGGCGGCGTTGGTGCGCCGGATGATGTCCGCAGGCAGCCCGCGTTCGGTCTCATACCGCGCGAATGCCTCGAACGGCGAGGTGGTGAGCACGCCGCCGAAATCAAAGATTACTGCTTCAATCATCATTCACCGCCATGGCCAACTCGAATTTGCAAGACGGCTAACACGCCACCTTGATGAGGGCCAGCCCGCTGGCGGATTGCCGCCTTGCAGAATTTGGAGCCGCTTGCGCCTTGCTGTAAGTTGCCGCCGCCCCGCTGCGAGGAACCGCCATGAATCCCTTCGAAACCCTCATCACCGAAAGCCCCGAATCCATCACCGGACCGTGGCGGCGGCCGCACCAGATGCTGCATGCGCAGGTCTACGATTCGCATGCATCGATTCACGACGACGCCACCGCGCAAAAACTGGGCTTTCAGGGCGGCACGATCGAGGGGCCGACGCATTTCAGCCAGTTCGCGCCGCTATGCGTCAAACTGTGGGGTAACGCCTGGTTCGAGACCGGATGCATCTCCGCGCATTACCGCAATCCCTCGTTCGAGGGCGAGGAGGTGCAGGCGCTGGTGGCCAAGCCGCAACCGGGCGAGCGGCAGGTCGCGATCCAGATGGTGAAGCGCGACGGCACCGAGGTGCTGCGCGGCACCGCTTCGGTCGGCGATCACAGAACTCCGACCGCGCTCGAGCATCGGTTGGGCGAACTGAAACCGCTGGCCGATCCGGTGATCCTGCGCGACGTCAAGGTCGGCATGAAGACCGGACGCCAGACCGTGCGGATGGATTTTGAGCAGAACATGGGCGACCTCTATCCGTTCTCGCTCGCGGAAAAACTCAAGGTGATCACGGAGCCCAGTGCGTTTTACACTGATGTCGAGAATCCCTGGGGGCGGCGGCTGATTCCGATCGAGATGCTCAGCGTGCTGTTTCAGTACAGAGCGAGAGAGGACCGCCTGCCGATCAAGGGCCCGGCGGTCGGGCTGTTCGCCGATCAGGAAATCCGGCTGCTGCGCGGGCCGCTGTTCGCGGGCGAAGAGTATAAAACCGAGCGCGCAGTGGTGGCCTTGAGCGGCAGCCGCCGGACCGAAAGCCTGTGGGTGCGGACCACGGTGTTTGGGTCGGATGGCGTGGCGGTCGCGACCATGCTGCTCAACCTCGCCAGCATCAAGGATTCCTACGCGACCTACGGCCAGGAATACGCCGAGCTCTACGCGTGACCCGCACTGCAGCAAGAATCTTTCTCCTGCCAGCCATGAGCCTGGTGCTGCTTCTCACGGCACCCGCTGATGCAATCGTCGGCGGCGGCGCGCCGTCGACGGAAGGCGTCGGTCGCGCCGTCGTCACCATCGTCGGCTCGCGCGGCAATTTTTGCACCGGCGCGCTGATCGCGCCGAAACTGGTGCTGACCGCCGCGCATTGCGTGCCACCCGGCGCGGACTACAAGATCGTCGCCTATGGCGCGGACAAGCAGCCGCAATTGCAGGACGTCAGGACCGTCGCGCTGCATCCCGGCTTCAACATGCAGGCGATGCTGGCGCATCGCGCCACCGCCGACGTCGCGCTGCTGCAGCTGGACACTGCCGCCAAGGGCAAAACGCCCGCCGCGCTCGGCGTGCCCGACATACCGATCCAGGTCGGCAGCCGCTTCACGATCGCCGGCATCGGCGTCACCGTGCGCGGCGACGGCAAGAGCGGCGGCACCATCCGCGCCGCCGGCCTGGTCGCGACCGGCAAGCCCGGCACGCTGCAGATCCGCTTGGTCGATCCGGTCGGGCAGGGCAGGAGCGACGGGCTCGGCGCCTGCACCGGCGATTCCGGCGCGCCGGTTTTCGAGGACAAGCCAGGCGGCCCCGTCATTGTCGGCGTCGTCAGCTGGTCGACCGGACCGAACGGTACGACAGGTTGTGGCGGCCTGACCGGCGTCACGCCGCTGACGCTCTACCGCGACTGGATATTGCAGACCGCGCGGCGATGGGGAGCAGCATTGTAAGTTTGACGCGGCTCAAGGAAAGCCGGCGTCTTGTGTGTTCCATGATTGGCCGATACACAAATCGTGACAACGGAAAGATCTGGATACATGAACGTCACCGCACCTTCCCGCAGTATTTCCGCCGCGCAGAAAATCGAGCATTTCGACGTGCTGATCGTCGGCGCCGGCATTTCCGGCGTCGGTAGCGCCTATCACCTGACAAAGCAGCTGCCGGGAACCAGCTTCGTCGTGCTGGAAGAGCAGGAGACGTTTGGCGGCACCTGGTGGACCCATAAATATCCGGGCATCCGTTCCGACAGCGACCTGCACACGTTTGGCTACAGCTTCAAGCCCTGGGTCGGTCCGCCGATCGCGACCGCAGCTGAAATCCGCGCCTATATGGGCGAGGTGATCGAGGAGAACGGCCTCGCAGGACATATCCGCTACGGCCAGCGCATCACGCATGCGGTATGGTCGAGCGAGGCGAAGCTTTGGACGGTGGAGGCAATCGACAAGGACACTGGCGATACCCGCCGCTTCACCGCGAATTTCCTCTGGATGTGCCAGGGCTATTATCGTCATTCCGAAGGCTACACGCCGGAATGGCAGGGAATGGCGGATTTCGAGGGCCGCATCGTCCATCCGCAGCGCTGGCCCGAAGATATCGAGCTTGCCGGCAAGAAGGTCGTCGTGATCGGCTCCGGTGCGACCGCGGCGACGCTGATCCCGAACATCGCGGATGATTGCGAGCACGTCACCATGCTGCAGCGCTCGCCGACCTATTTCCGGACCGGCCGCAACGCCATCGAGCTCGCCGAAGAACTGCGGCGGCTGCAGGTCAGGGAGGAATGGATCCACGAGATCGTGCGGCGCAAGATAACATTCGAACAGGATCTGTTTACCCGCCGGTCCTTCACGGAGCCCGAGAAAGTAAAGCAGGAATTGCTCGGGGGCATTCGCGCGGCACTGGGACCCGGCTACGATGACGTCATCGAGAAGCATTTCACGCCGAACTACCGGCCGTGGCGGCAGCGCATCGCCTTCGTGCCGGATGCCGACCTGTTCAAGGCTGTCAGCAGCGGCAAGGCCTCCGTGGTCACCGACGAGATCGATCGCTTTACGAAGGACGGCATCCTGCTGAAGTCCGGCGAGACGCTCGAGGCCGATATCGTCATCGCCGCCACCGGCTTCGAACTCTGCGTGCTCGGCGACATCGCGTTCGAGGTCGACGGCAAGCCGGTCGACTTCGCTCAGACGGTGAACTATCGCGGCATGATGTTCACTGGCGTGCCGAACCTGGTCTGGGTGTTCGGATATTTCCGCGCCAGCTGGACGCTGCGCACCGACCTGGTGGCGGATTTCGTTTGTCGCCTGCTGGCGCACATGAAAGCGAACGGCGCCGGAAAAGTCGTGCCGGCCCTGCGGCCGCACGAACACAACATGCCGCTCGCACCCTGGATCGATCCGGAGAATTTCAATCCCGGCTATCTCATGCGCAGCATGCACCTGATGCCCAGGCGCGGCGACAAGCCGGAATGGCAGCTCAACCAGGATTACTGGGCCGAAAAGGACCAGTTCCCGGCAATCGACCTCGACGATCCCGCGTTCGTGTATGATTGAGGTTCTTACCCTCCCCTGGAGGGGGAGGGTCGATCGCGTAGCGATCGGGGTGGGGTGAAAGTCTCTCCCGCAGGCGGTGTTCGAGTTGATGCACTGTCACCCCACCCCGTCTCGCATTTCGCTGCGCTCATGCGAGCCGACCCTCCCCCTCCAGGGGAGGGTAAGCAGCGGCCTTCTCCGTAACCTTCGCCGCGCCAAAGTTCGCGCGCAGGGTCGGCTTGTGGATCTTGCCGGTGGCGTTGCGCGGCAGGGCATCGACGAATTTTATCGACTGCGGGCGCTTGAAGCGCGCGAGGTTTTGCGCGCAATGCGCGTGAATCTCCGCCTCGGTGATGCTCTGCCCCGGCTTGACCGCGACGATTGCCATGCCGGTTTCGCCCCATTGTTCGCTGGGAATGCCGATGATGGCGGCTTCGGCGATCGCGGTCAGCTGGTGCAGCACGTTCTCGACTTCGGCCGGATAGACGTTTTCGCCGCCGGAAATGTACATGTCCTTCCAGCGGTCGACGATGTAGTAAAAACCTTCGTCGTCGATCCGCGCCGCGTCGCCGGTGTGCAGCCAGCCGTCGGTGAACGAGGAGGCAGTTGCGTCCGGCCGGTTCCAGTAGCCCGGCGTGATGTTCGGCCCCTTGACCCATAATTCGCCGAGTTCGCCGACATCGGCATCGGTCCCGTCGGGCCGCACGATCCGTACCTCGGTATGCAGCACCGGCTTGCCGGACGAGCCGGCCTTGCGCGCGGCGTCCTCCTTGTCGAGCGTCAGCACCGCCGGCGATGTCTCGGTCATGCCATAGCCCTGCTGTAGCGCGACGCCGCGTGCTTCCCACACTTTCAGGAGCGGCACCGGCATCGGCGCGCCGCCGACGCCGCCGATCACCAGGCGGCTGAAATCGGCAGTCGGGAACGCTGGATGCTGCGCCATGAACTGGTAGATCGAGGGCACGCCAAAGAACTGGTTGATGCCGCGCGAAGCGTCGCTGATCAGCTGCAGCGCTGCGCCCGGATCGAACGCGCGCATGATCAACACAGTGCCGCCGGCATGCAGCACCGGGTTGGTGTAGCAATTGAGCCCGCCGGTGTGGAACAACGGCAGCACGGTGAGCAGCACCGTCGATGGCGAGATGTAAGCGGGGCCGCCGAGATTGACGCAATTCCAGAACGTCATGCCGTGGGTGATGATGGCGCCCTTGGGCTGGCCCGTCGTGCCCGAGGTGTACATGATGGTCGAGATGTCATCGAGCGTCACGGCTTCCGCGTTTTCCAGCGGCTTGGCCGTCGCGATCGCCGCCTCGTAGGAATTGCCGGGTCCGAGCAGCAGCGTCGACGCCACGTGGCACAATTTGGCGACCGAAAACGCGACCTCGGCCAGATCCGCGTCGTGGATCATCAGCACGGGCGCGGCGTCGCCGACGATGTAGTGAAGTTCGGGAACGGTGAGGCGGGTGTTCAATGGCAAGAACACAGCGCCAATGCGCCCGCAGGCGAACTGCACCTCCAGCGTATCCGTCGTGTTCAGAGCCAGCACCGCGACCCGGTCGCCGCGCTGGACGTGCAGTCGGTCGCGCAGGTGGCTGGCGAGCCGCGAAATCCTGCCGTCGAATTGCGCGTAAGTGAAGATACGCTCGCTGGCGAGATCGACCACCGCCGGCTTGTCCGGCGTGCGGCGGCCGAAATGGGTGATCCAGTCGTAATGACGAACCGGCAAGGTTTCCTCCACGCCAGGCGGTCTTGCGCCGCTGATGGGCTTGATGGCGTACTTTCTAGCAGAAGAAGGGCCACGGGGGGATGCCGTCTTGTGTGGAGTGGCTGGGGCCCACGGGCTATCGGAGGGCGAAATAAAAATCGTCCCCTTGATCCCGGCCACCGGATGCTGCCACGGTTGGCGGCCCGGCAGAGCCGGACCGCCGTTGCAGCCAGCCACTCGACGCAAGTTGGTTGGCGAGATTCCCGACACCGTGCGCCGCACAAGAATCAACGGAGCGAAGCGAATGGCCAGCCCGTTCTACACCGCCGAACACGAAGCCTATCGCGACGTGGTGCGCCGCTTTGTCGAGAAGGAAATCGAGCCTTTTGCCCATGAGTGGGATGAGGCGGGCGGGTTTCCGCGCGAACTGTATGAGAAGGCCGCCGCGATCGGGCTGCTCGGCCTCGGCTTTCCGGAAGAGTATGGCGGCACCGAGGTCGACAATTTCATGTGGATCGTGGCGGTGCAGGAGCTGGCGCGGGCCGGCGCCGGCGGTGTTTCCGCCAGCCTGAAGAGCAATTCGATCGGCGCGCCGCCGATCGCGCGCGCCGGCACGCCGGAATTCAAGGCGCGGGTGCTGCCTGAAATTTTATCGGGCAGGAAGATCTCGGCGCTGGCGATCACCGAGCCGAGCGGTGGTTCCGACGTCGCCAATCTGCGCACGTCGGCGCGGCGCGACGGCGACTTCTACGTGGTCAACGGTGAAAAGACGTTTATCACCTCTGGGATGCGGGCGGATTATATCACGACCGCGGTGCGCACCGGCGGTCCCGGCCCCGGCGGCGTCAGCTTGCTGGTGATCGAGGGTGACACGCCGGGGCTGTCGCGGACAAGCTTGAAGAAGATGGGCTGGTGGGCCTCGGACACCGCGACGCTGCATTTTGATGATTGCCGCGTGCCGGCCGGAAACCTGCTCGGCGAGGAGGGCGCCGGCTTCAAGATCATCATGCATAATTTCAACAGCGAGCGGCTGACCATGGCGGCCGGCTGTACTGCCGCGGCGCGGGTCTGCCTCGACGAGGCGACGGCCTACGCCAAACAGCGCCATACCTTCGGAAAGCCGCTGGCACAGCATCAGGTGATCCGGCACAAGCTGGTCGACATGGCGCAAAAGGTGGCGGCGACGCAGGCGATGCTGGAAATGCTGGCCTGGCGGCTCGATCAGGGCGAAAGCCCGGTCGCGGAAATCTGCATGCTGAAGAATCAGGCGACGCAAACCATGGCGTTCTGCGCCTCCGAGGCGGTGCAGATTTTTGGCGGCGCCGGTTTTATGCGCGGCATCAAGGTCGAGCGCATCTACCGCGAGGTCAAGGTCAATGCCATCGGCGGCGGCAGCGAGGAAATCATGAAGGATCTGGCGTCGAGACAGATGGGATTGTAACAAGCATCGCGCGCGGTCGTTCGACTTTTCCGGTCACCGCGCCGTGGGCGGCGTGCCGAGGTTCGCCGAAAGGATCGCCTTGCCGGCATCTTCGTAATGGGTGTCGCGGGCCTGGATCTGCTGGTTGATCGCATGCATGTCGCGAAAGCGGCGCTCGAACGGGTTGGCACTGAACACGGCGGTAGCGCCCGCCATGTGATAGGCGGTGTCGACGACAGCGGCCGCCTGATGAATGGTCCAGGTCGCGGCGATGCGAAGCGCGATGCGGTGCTGTTCGGTGACGGGATCGCCGCGCACCAGATCGCTCCAGACCTCGCGCGCGGTCGCATAGAGATAGGCGCGCGCGGCGCGCAGGCTGGCTTCGGTGCGCCCGATCAGGCCCTGCACGGCGTTGTTGTCGCGCATCGCCTTCAGTCCTTGCGGCGTCTTGGCGCGCGAAAGCTCGATCGCCGCATCGAGCGTGGCGCGGGCGACCCCGACCGAGGTCGCGGCAAAGCCCATGCTGAACACCATGTTGGTAGAGAGCTTGTAGAGCGGACCTTTTTCGCGCAAGGCGGCGGGATCGTCGCGCAACGCGGCGAACTTTTCCGGGATGAACAGATCATCGACCGAATAGGAGTCGGTGCCGGTGCCCCTGAGGCCGATCACATCCCAGACGTCGTACAGGGTGGCATCCGCCACCGGAAACAGGATGGTGCGGATTTCCGGCGAGCCGTCGGGCTTGAGCCGCGGCGTGCCGTCGGCCTCGACGACCCGGACATGGGCGCCGAGCCAGCTCGCCTGCCGCATACCGCTGGCGAAATTCCAGCGCGCGCTGGCGCGGTAGCCGCCGGGCACCGCCTGCACCTCATGCGCGATCGCGCCCCAGGCGAGGATGCCGGGCGGCGCATTGAAGATCTCGTTCGCCGGCTCCGGATCGAGATAGGCCGCGGTCATCGCGCAGACCGAGCACTGACCGAGGCACCACGCCGTCGAGGCGTCGGCCTTGGCGATTTCCTCCTGCATCTGCATGAAGATTTCCAGCGGCGCCTCGGCGCCTCCGAGGCTCTGCGGCAGCAGCGAGCGATAAAGCCCGTTCTCGATCAGGGCCGCAACCACCGGAGGCGTCAGCCGCCGCGTCCGCTCGGTCTCGTCGGCCTCGCGCACGATCAGGGGCTGCAGCGCCCGCGCGCGCTCGACGAGGTCGAAGCTGGGGAGCTTGTTCACGCGTTTCCTCGCATTTTTTGGCTTCTGATTGGCCGGAAACGCGATGGTGGCCCATCCGCCGCGGCGGATCAAGCAGGCCGGGACAGTTGAACTCAGGCCGCCGCGCGCCCCAGTTCGAGCGAGGGTTTTGACGGCCGATGCGGCGAAGGAAAACTCAAGGCCACTGCGACCGCTGCCAAACCGATGCCGAACGAGCCGATGAAGAGCCAGCCGTAGCCGTGGAACGTATCAAAAACCCATCCGCCGGCCCATGGCCCGAGCGCCATGCCGAGGCTCGCAAAGGCGGAAACCGCGCCGAACACCGTGCCCATGATTTTGGCGCCGAAGAACTCACGCACCAGCACCGCGTAGAGCGGCATCACCCCGCCATAGGCGAGGCCGAACACGACGGACAGCGCATAGAATTCGCCGAGCTGGCCGACGGCGAGATAGGTCGCCACGCACAGCGCCTGAACGAACAATCCGCCGACCAGCACCGGCTTGGCGCCGATGCGGTCCGCCATCACGCCGAGAGCCAGGCGGCCGCCAAGTCCGGCGAGCCCGGCCAGGCTGTAGACGGTCACCGCGGTCATCGGCGCGATGCCGCAGATCATGGCGTAACTCACCATGTGGAAGATCGGACCCGAATGCGCCGCGCAGCAGCCGAAATGCGCCAGCGCCAGCGTGATGAATTGCGGCGTGCGGAACGCTTTTGCCGCGGTCCACTCGACCTCGGGCGTATCCACGCCGCCTGAAGCTGAAGCCGCCGATCCCTGCGGCGCCGGGCGGACCAGGAACGCGGCGGGAATCAGCAGCGCCCAGGCGAGGATTCCGATTACCAGCATCGCGATGCGCCAGTCATAGGCCTCGATCAGCGCGCGCGCGAACGGCGCCACCGTCAGCGGCGCCACGCCCATGCCGGCGGACACCAGCGAGACCGCGAGGCTGCGATTGGTTTCGATCCAGGCGCTGGCAACCGCCATCATCGGCGCATAGAAGGCGCCCGCGGCGACGCCGATCAGGATGCCGAACAGCAATTGAAATTCCAGCAGGCTGGCGGCCTGGCTCGCCGTCACGAGGCCGATCCCGAGCAGCGCGCTGCCTGATAGCACCACGATGCGGGCGCCGAAGCGGTCGGACAGTGCGCCCCAGAAAAAGGCCGAGACGCCCATGCAGAGAAAGTCGAGCGTCGCCGCCGCCGAGACGCCGGCGCGCGACCAGCCCATCGATTCCGAGATCGGCTGCAGGAACACCGCAAGCGACAGCATCGCCCCCATGCCGACGCAGGTCATCAGCGCGCCCGCGCCGACGACGACCCAGCCATAGTTGAAACGAGAGGGCATGCTCATGCGTTTCCTCGCATTTTTTTGGAAGCTTATCGTTGAGCAAGGAGGATCGTGGCCCATCCGGTGGCGCAGGGCAAGGCGCGGACCGGCATGCCTCGCATTCCGGTCGTGGAGTCCGTCATTCCCCGGCGCGGGGCCTGCAACTTTCTGCTAGAATGGCCGTATTTCGCGTCGTGATCCCGGAGGGGAGTGCGCGCTGTGGCGCAAAGCGGGTTTCTGCTCATCGCCGATATCACCGGCTATACCATGTTCCTGACCCGCTCAGAGCTGGAGCATGCGCAGGGCATTCTGGACGCGCTGTTCAAAAGCATTTTTGCCGAGATCAAGGCGCCGATCATATTGTCCAACCTGCAGGGCGACGCGGCGCTGGCCCATATGCCCGACGCCAGCGTGCCGCAGCGCCAGTTTCCACTGGACGCCATCGAACGGATCTATTGCAGCTTTGCCAACACGCTGGCCGCGATGCGGTTGAATACCACCTGCACCTGCAACGCCTGCCGCAACATGGGCGGGCTCGATCTGAAATTCTTCCTGCATCACGGCGCCTATGCGACACAGCTGATGGCCGGCCGCACCGAGCTGCAGGGCGCCGAAGTGATCCGGCTGCACCGGCTGATGAAGAATACGGTGACGGCGGCAACCGGTATCAAGGCCTATTCGCTGGTGACCGAACAGGCTGCCAACTCCATCGGCCTGCCGGAATTCTTCGCCGCCACGCAGCGCCACGTCGAACCGTCCAGCGAATTCGGCGACACCGTCTGTTACGCCTACGACCTCGCGCCAGTGTTCGCGCGCTGGCGCGCCGCGCGCCGCATCGTCGTTGCATCAGACGAGCCGCTGGCGTTCGAGGCAATGGAATGCGACCTGCCGGTGCCGCCGGCAGTGGCCTGGGCCTATGTCAACGATATCGACAAGAAGATGCGCTGGCAGCGGGGAATCGACGCCATGAGCATGACCGGACTTTCCCGCGGCCGCATCGGACCGGGCGCCACTCAGCATTGCGCCCATGGCAAGGGTTCGACCCAGCACGACATCGTCGACTGGCGGCCGTTCGACTACGTCACCTGGCACATCAGGCTGCCGATGGGCGCGGTGGTCCGGCAGACCGCCGAATTCACGCCGCTGAAGAACGGCGGCACGCATCTTTCGCTGCGCTGCGCGAAGCCGGAAGCGAAAAATCCCGTAGCCACCGCGCTGATGCGGACCATCACGCGGCTGGCGATGGTGAAGAAGCTGGTGGCCGATCAGCGGGCGTCGAAGATGGCGCTGGAGCGGCTGGTGGCGGAGGAGGCGGGGGCAAGCGAGGAGACGGCCGTTTAGGCCATCGAAGTAGTACGAGGCCGAGTGGAACGCGTATCGGCTATCGACCTTCAGCGCGTGAGCCCAAGCACCAGAAGCAATGCGCTATTCAGTCTTTCGGAATTGTCCGAATCGAGCGTTCCTATGATCCGCTTGACCCGATCGTGGCGTAGCGTGTTGAGCTTGTCGGTCATGATCTGCGTTTGAACGAGCAAACCATTCTGCGCGCTCGGAGCGATAACGGGCCGCATCTGATTGGCGGTATCGATATGCGACGACATCGGACAGACGATTGTGGAAGACAGACCCTCCAATTCATCCGCCTGCACGATGACGCCGGGACGCGGCTTGCCCAGTTCACTCTGCAGCACGACCAGAACGACGTCTCCGCGTTTCAAGACCAGTCTTTCGGATCGCGGATGGCATCGAGCCAATCGTCGATGACATCATTTTCCGGATGCTGCGCCATCACCTCGACCTCACGGCGAATCTCCGCGAGTACCTTGGGGTCGCGCAGATCCGGCACCCAATGCTGCACCGGCCGCAGCCCCTGCGCGCGCAGCCGCTCGCGGCGCGACGCCATGCGCTGCTGCGGGGTACGGGGCTTTGCCTTTTTCGGGGTCGAGGCCATGGAGGGAGCGTAACATGTTACGCTCGAAGTTTCAATTGTCGGGGGCAGGTCCAGCCCTTGGCATCAGCTGTCCACCGTCAACGCCGCCATGATGGTGTCGTGCAGGTGATTTTCCCGACGTGTCAAATGGTTTCAGAATACCAGTCAGAGATCGCGCCGGCAGTCGCCGGCTCCTTTGCATGGGCTCGTTTTCGACATTTTCGTTGTCCGGTCACGGAAGGCTCAAACCGGACCTGATCTCAGCATGCTTTAGCGGTTGAGCATTCGCCTCAGCTATCCACCTTCAACGCCGCAATGAACGCCTCCTGCGGGATGTCGACCTTGCCGAACTGCCGCATCTTCTTCTTGCCTTCCTTCTGCTTCTCCAGAAGTTTTCGCTTGCGCGTGATGTCGCCGCCGTAACATTTCGCGGTGACGTCCTTGCGCAGCGCGCGTACGGTTTCGCGGGCGATCACCTTGCCGCCGATCGCGGCCTGGATCGGGATCTGGAACATGTGCGGCGGGATCAGTTCCTTCATCTTCTCGACCATGGCGCGGCCGCGGCCCTCGGCGCGCTGGCGATGCACCAGCATCGAGAGCGCATCGACCGGCTCGTTGTTGACCAGGATCTGCATCTTGACGAGATCGGCCGGCTTGTAGTCGGTCAGATGATAGTCGAACGACGCATAGCCCTTGGAGACCGACTTCAGACGATCGTAGAAATCGAACACCACTTCGTTGAGCGGCAGTTCGTATTTCACCATCGCGCGGTTGCCGACATAGGTCAGCTCCTTCTGCGCGCCGCGGCGGTCCTGGCAGAGTTTTAGCACGCTGCCGAGATATTCATCCGGTGTCAGGATGGTGGCCTCGATCCACGGTTCATGGATCTCGGCAATCTTCACCACGTCCGGCATGTCGATCGGATTGTGGATCTCGATCACCTGCCCGTCGGTCAGATGCATCTTGTAGATCACGCTCGGCGCGGTCGCGATCAGATTGAGATCGAATTCGCGGTGCAGCCGCTCCTGGATGATTTCCAGATGCAACAGGCCGAGGAAACCGCAGCGGAAGCCGAAGCCGAACGCCGCTGAGGTTTCCATCTCGAACGAGAAACTCGCATCATTGAGCCGCAGTTTGCCCATCGCCGCGCGAAGAGTTTCGAAATCGTCAGCGTCGACCGGGAACAGGCCGCAGAACACCACCGGGATCGCCGGCTTGAAGCCCGGCAGCATGTCGGTGACCGGTTTGCGGTCGTCGGTGATGGTGTCGCCGACGCGGGTGTCGGCCACTTCCTTGATCGCGGCCGTGATAAAACCGATCTCGCCGGGGCCGAGTTCGTCGATCTGCTGCATTTTTGGCGTGAAGAAGCCGACGCGCTCGACGTCGTAGGCTGCACTGGTGCCCATCATGCGGATGCGGTTGCCCTTCTTCATCACGCCGTCGACGATCCGCACCAGCACCACCACGCCGAGATAGACGTCGTACCAGCTGTCGACCAACAGCGCCTTCAGCGGAGCATTGCGGTCGCCCTTCGGCGCCG
Organism: uncultured Alphaproteobacteria bacterium; assembly: GCA_963706975.1. Classification (GTDB taxonomy): domain Bacteria; phylum Pseudomonadota; class Alphaproteobacteria; order Rhizobiales; family Xanthobacteraceae; genus Bradyrhizobium. Next base: position 59,284 of record CAVPOL010000004.1, on the reverse strand, counting down.
GCAGCCGGTGCACGATGGCTTCCAGCACGTCGTCGATGCCGAGGCCGGTTTTTGCGGAGATCATCACCGCGTCCGAGGCGTCGATGCCGATCACGTCCTCGATCTGCTGCTTGACCTGGTCGGGTTCCGCCGCCGGCAGATCGATCTTGTTCAGCACCGGCACGATCTCGTGGCCGGCGTCGAGCGCGTGGTAGACATTTGCAAGTGTCTGCGCCTCGACGCCCTGGCTGGCGTCGACCACCAGCAAGGAACCCTCGCAGGCCGCCAGGGACCGCGAAACCTCGTAAGCAAAATCGACATGGCCGGGGGTGTCGATCAAATTGAGGATGTAGGTGTTGCCGTCCTTGGCGCGGTAGGTCAGCCGCACCGTCTGCGCCTTGATGGTGATGCCGCGCTCGCGCTCGATATCCATGGAATCGAGCACCTGTTCCTTCATCTCGCGCGCCTGCAGGCCGCCGGTCGTCTGGATCAGGCGGTCGGCCAGCGTCGATTTGCCATGGTCGATATGCGCAACGATGGCGAAGTTGCGGATGTTGGAAATAGGGGAGGTTGTCATGGGCGCGGGATAGCACTGGCACCCCGCTGCGGCAACCATATTGCGCTGTTTTTGCAGGCTTCTTCACGCCAAGCTGATTCCACTTGGGCCCAAAACGCGCTACGCACGGTGCCATGTCGACTGCATCATTTTTACCCTCGGCGTCGCGCGCGCGCCGCAGGCCATTGCGCCGCCGATTGGCGGCATGGCTGGTGGCCTCGGCCAGCGATCCCAGGGGCGGCCTGTGGCTGGTGATCGGCTTTGCCGCGGCTCATGCGGCGCTCTGGACCCTGATCCTGGTCCATCTGAAGGCGGCGCAGGACGTTCACATGGACGTCGCGGAAGCCTTCGCCTGGGGCCAGAAATTCCAGCTCGGCTATGGCAAGCACCCGCCGCTCGCCGGCTGGGTCGCCGGGCTCTGGTTCAGGGTTTTTCCGGTCGCCGACTGGGCCACCTATGCGCTGGCGATGACGACGCTCGGCTGCGGGCTCGTGATCTCGTGGTTCATCGCCTGCGGGTGGTGGACCGCCGCCGCGCCTTCTTCGTCGTGCTGATGCTGGCGCTCTATCCGATCTTCAACTTCAAGGGATTCAAATACAATCCCGACCTGCTGCAGCTGGTCACGCTGCCGCTGCTCGTGCTGGCCTATCTCAACGCGTTCGAGAAGCGCGACCTGCGCGCTGGCGTCCTGCTCGGCCTCGCCGGCGCGCTGGCGCTGATGACGAAATACTGGGTGCTGACCATGATCGGCGCCATCGGTCTTGCTGCACTGGCCCATCCGGACCGCTTGTTGTTCCTGCGCTCGCCGGCGCCGTGGGTCGCGATTGCAACGCTTGTCGTGGCGATGCTGCCGCATCTTTCGTGGCTGCGCGAAGTGGATTTCGTGCCGCTGACCTATGCCGGCGATGTCTACGGGGTTTCCGATCGCGCCGAGAACATTCAACGCGTGTTCGGCTATGTCGGCCACAATATCGCGCTGCTGGCGCTGCCGGTGGCGCTGGCTTCCTTGGCGCTGGCCTGGGCCCAGCGCTGGTGGAGGTTCCTGCTGCAGCCGTTCGCATTGTTTTCGCGCACGTGGTCGCGCGGCGGCAATGCCGGCGTAAACCTGGTCGCAGGCGCGCAATATCTGGATCATCCAGGCAATCGTCGCGGTCGGTCCGCCGCTCGGCGGCCTGTTCTTCAACGTCTATATGAAGACCGACTGGGGCATCTCGCTGTTCTTCCTGACGCCGCTGGCGCTGGTCGCGATTCCGGCGCTGCGCCTTCAAAAGATCGCGCTGTTCTATCTGGCCGCGATCTGGCTCGCGATCACGTCAGCGGTGCTGGCGGCCTCGCCCACCATCGCTGAACGGGAGATGGCGGAGAATCCGAACGGTGCGCCGACCTATGGCGCGCGCTCCGAACTCGCGCGCGAACTGACGACGGCCTGGCGGATGCGGTTTCATTCCCGCTGGGCGGTGGTCGCCGGCACCACCGAAATGGTCGAGCCGCTGGCGTTCTACAGTTCCGATCATCCGGCGCCGTTCACGCCGGGCGAGGTCTGGTCGTCGGGACTGACCTCGCTGGAAGAAGCCAGGCGGCTCGGCTTCATCGGCGTCTGCGACACCACCGACGGCCGGCTGCCGACATGCGAAGCCTGGATGGCGGCGAATGCGGCCGAGCGCCGAGCGCCTCACCATCACCACGCAACGCTTCTTCAAGGGCCACCCGGGCCCCGCGATCACCTGGAAGGTCTTTATCGCGCCGCCGGCGCAGTAGAGATTTTATCTTGCGTCCCGGGCTTTCATGGTTCGAGACGCGCGGCGCTGCCGCGCTCCTCACCATTAGGATCTGGACCTCATCCGAGGGGCCGCGCCTTTGGCGCGGCGTCTCGAAGGATGGCGGCCCGCTCAGGTGCCTTCTTCGTTGAACTTGCTGCCGACCAGTTCGGTGATCGCGTCGATCGCCGCCTGCGCCTCGGGGCCGATCGCGGAGACCATGATGGAGGTGCCCGGTCCCGCCGACAGCATCATCAGTCCCATGATCGAGTTGCCGCCGACGGTCTCGTTGCCCTTGGTCACCCAGACCTCGGCGTTGAAGCGCTCGACCATCTGGACGAATTTCGCCGACGCCCGCGCGTGCAGGCCGCGCTTGTTGATGATGGGAAGTTCGCGGGATACCGCGCCCGACGGGACAGTTGGACCGGCGTCGTCCTTGGGTGGCGCGCCGTCGTCGCTCATTTGCCGGCGAGAACCCGGCTGGCGATGGTGACGTATTTGCGGCCGGCTTCCTGGGCCATCGAGATGGCGTCGGGAAGCGAGCGCTCCTCGCGCACCTTGGCAAGCTTGACCAGCATCGGAAGATTGATGCCTGCGAGCACTTCCACCTTCGGACGGCTCATGCAGGAGATCGCGAGGTTGGATGGCGTGCCGCCGAACATGTCGGTGAGGATCGCAACGCCGTCGCCGGAATCGACGCGGTTGACCGCTTCGATAATGTCACTTCGACATAAATCGGAATTGTCTTCGGCGCCGATCGTCACGGCTTCGATTTGCTTTTGCGGGCCCATGACATGTTCGAGCGCCGCCTTGAACTCGTCGGCCAGGCGCCCATGGGTCACAAGTACTAGACCAATCATCGGAAACTCCTCGCGGGTGCCTTTTGGTGCACCGCACGAACGCGCCACTTTGACCATCCAGAGCCCCCGCGCAAGAGGGGATCTTCGCGATTCTCCCGGAAATTAGACGTAGGATTGGGAGTTGGCGCCGGTCTATTCGGTCGCGAGTGTGGGACTGATATGGTTACCAATTCCCTTCCGGCAATCAGCCGAAGGTTGGGACGAAGGTGAAATCGCGGACAGGGTCAGTGCAGCGATAACGAGTGGCAACGGCGCATAGCCGACGTTTACGGGAATTCTAGGTATTTCAACACCGTCAATTTGAGTCCGAAGGGCTTCGGGCGGGGGCAACCGTTCGGCATCGGCGGCCCCGAGGTCGACGACCAGGCCTACAATTGCCTCGGACACGAAGTCGCAGCTGCGGATGCCGAGCCCGCGGATTTCGATCAGGCCGGCCAGTTGGCGCGCCGGGCGGACCCACAACTGCCCGCCGCTCGCCCAGAGATGAAGCCGGTCATCGCCGACCAGCACCGCCCGTGGGATCTGCCCCGCCCGCCCGGCCAGGACCAGATCGAAGGCGAGGCGCGACTTGCCCGATCCCGAAGGCCCGCGAATCAGCACCGCGCGCTCGCCCACCAGCACGGCCGACGCGTGTACGCTGGGCTCCTCGGTCATGGCGCGGGCAACCGGACCACGAAGCGCGCGCCGGCGATGCCGGGCTCGCCCTCGGCATTGACCGGGCCGCTGCGGTTCTCCGCCCAGACGCGTCCGCCATGGGCCTCGATGATCTGCTTGGAGATCGAAAGTCCCAATCCGGAATTCTGTCCAAAACCCTGATGCGGGCGGTCGGTGTAGAAGCGCTCAAAAATCCGCTCCAGCGCATCCTCCTGAATGCCCGGTCCGTCGTCATCGACCATGATTTCGATCTCGGAGCGGACGCGGCGGCAGACGATGCGCACCTTGCCGCCGGCCTCGGAAAAGGATTGCGCGTTGGAAAGCAGGTTGGAGATCACCTGTCCGAGCCGCAAATCGTGACCCGGCACCGAGAAGGTGTCGGTGGGACCGCGACCCTCGAAACGGACTTCCACCGCGACGTTGTTGTCCGCGCCTGGTTTCGTTGGCGACCGACGTCAGCGCGTTCAACAGCCGGCGCAGATCGACCGAGGTCATGTCCTGCCGCTGCAATTCGGCATCGAGCCGGCTGGCATCCGAGATGTCGGAGATCAGCCGGTCGAGCCGCTTGACGTCATGCTCGATCACAGCAAGGAGACGCGAGCGGCTGTTTTCGTTGCGCGCCAGCGGTAGCGTTTCGACCGCCGAGCGCAGCGACGTCAGCGGGTTCTTCAGTTCATGGGCGACGTCGGCGGCGAACATCTCGATCGCCTCGATCCGGTTATAGAGCGCGTCGGTCATGTCGCGCAGCGCGCCGGAGAGATGGCCGATCTCGTCGCGGCGGCGGGTGAAATCGGGAATTTCCACGCGGGTGCGGATGCGGCGGCGAACCCCCTCGGCGCTGTCGGCGAGCCGGCGCACCGGGCCGGCGATGGTGCTCGCCAGCAGCAGCGACAGCACGATCATGACCGCGGAGGCGACGCCGCCGACCTTCAGGATCGCGAGCCGCTCGGCGGTCACCATCTGGTCGATGTCGCCGCCCTGGGTCGATAGCAGCAACACGCCGTTGACCGCGCGAAAGTGCTGCACCGGGACCGCCACCGAGACGATGACTTCGCCGCGATCGTTGATCCGCACCATGGAACCCTTGATGCCGCTGAGCGCGCGCGCGACCTCGCTGTAGCCCTTGCCGTTCTCGGGCCCGAGTTCGCGATAAAGCGGCAGATCGCCGCGATTGAGCCAGGTGCGAACCGCGATGAGGGCGCGTTCGGCGATCCCGGGCGCGCCGGCCGTGGGCGGGGCGAGTTCGAACCGCGTGACGTCGCCGCGGCCGGGGAAGCTGCGGCTGTCGAGGATCAGGCCGCCGTCGCGGTCGTAGATCCGCGCGCGGGTCTTGGTCGGCGAGATCAGCCCGCGCAGCACCGGCGCGATGCGCTCGGGGTTGATCGAGAAATCGAGCCCCGACAGCACGTCGTCGGACGGGCCATAGCTTTCGCCGGGTTTCAGGTCGAGCAGGCGGTCGGGATCGATGGTCAGCGCATTGGTTTCGGTGGTGCCGGTCGCGGCGATGGCGCGGGCGATCACCTCGCCGGTCGACAGCAGGTTTTCGGCCCGGGCGTCGATCAGGCCGGCGCGGAATTGCGAGAGATAGAGAATGCTGGCCACCAGCGCCACCAGGCCGGCCAGGTTCAGCGAAACGATGCGGCGGGTCAGGCTGGAGAACGACAGTGCAAAGAAGAACTGGCCGGCGCGGCGCAGCCAGCCGATCAGCCGCTGCCAGCCGCGCAGCCGCGGCTTGTCGGCGTCGGCGCCGTCGATCGCGGGCGACGGCGCGGCGTCCTCGGCATTCAGGCTCGGATCAGGCTGCGTTCGATCAAGCAATGGCCAACACTGCCGGTTGTTTCGCGTGCGTCTTCGAAGCGTGCATCCTAGCCCACACGGGCGGCGGCGTCAGTTGACAAACCGCCCGTCGGGGCTCGTCGTTCAGGTTTCCTTGAAGCGGTAGCCGACGCCGTACAGCGTCTCGATCATCTCGAAATCGTCGTCGACCACCTTGAACTTCTTGCGCAGCCGCTTGATGTGGCTGTCGATGGTGCGATCGTCGACATAGACCTGATCGTCATAGGCGGCATCCATCAGCGCGTTGCGGCTCTTGACCACGCCGGGGCGGGTCGCCAGCGCCTGCAGGATCAGGAATTCGGTCACCGTCAGGGTCACCGGCTCGTTCTTCCAGGTGCAGGTGTGGCGTTCCGGATCCATCCGCAGCAGGCCGCGGTCCAGCGCCTTGGCGTCGGTTTCCTTCGGCGCCGCGGTCGGATCCTTCGGCGCGGCGCGGCGCAGTACCGCCTTGACGCGCTCGACCAGCAGGCGCTGCGAGAACGGTTTGCGGATGAAATCGTCGGCCCCCATCTTGAGGCCGAACAATTCGTCGATCTCCTCATCCTTGGAGGTGAGGAAGATCACCGGCAGGTCGGATTTCTGCCGCAGCCGCCGCAGCGTTTCCATGCCGTCCATGCGCGGCATCTTGATGTCGAGGATCGCAAGGTCCGGCGGCGAGGTGCGGAAGCCGTCGAGCGCCGAGGCCCCATCTGTGTAGGTCATGATGCGATAGCCTTCGGCTTCGAGCGCGATCGAGACGGATGTGAGAATGTTGCGGTCGTCATCGACCAGGGCGATTGTGGGCATGAGCCTGCTTTCAGAAAGTCAGAGTGGCTGAAACGGCGAGCAATCCAGCGATGCGCCGCATAGATGGGCTTGGTACGCGGTCAACGAGCAATGCAAGCTGGGCTGAAGTGTGACCGAGTTCCGCGAACGCCCGGATGATCCGAGGGTTCAACACCCCTTTAGGCTTCCCTTTTGCCGGAAAAAGGTCCTTTTTGCAATGAGATATGGGAATATAAGCGATGCAGCCCACGCCTGATTTCGACCCCGGCCGGCTGGCCCGGTCGCTGCTCCGCCGCAGCCGGCAGGGGGCTTTGGCGACCCTGATGGCTGGCAGTGGAGATCCCTATTGTTCGCTGGTGAACGTCGCCAGCCACCCTGACGGCTCGCCGATCCTGCTGATTTCGCGGCTGGCGCTGCACACAAAAAACATCCTCGGCGACCCCAGGGTCTCCCTGATGCTTGACGAACGCGCCGAGGGCAACCCTTTGGAGGGCGCCCGCATCATGCTGGCGGGGCGCGCGGAAGAGGCCGCAACCGGCGAAGTGCCGTTGTTGCGCCGGCGCTACCTCAGCGCCCATCCGTCCGCGGAAGCCTTTGTCGATTTCAAGGATTTTGCCTTTTTCCGGATCCGGCCAGCGGGCCTGCATCTGGTGGCGGGGTTCGGGCGGATCGTGGACCTCAGGCCGGAACGGTTTCTGACGGACCTTGCTGGCGCCGAAGCGCTGCTGGAGGCCGAAGAAGGCGCTATCGAGCATATGAACGAAGATCACCGTGAGGCGGCCAAGCTGTACGCGACCAGGCTGCTTGGCGCCGAGGCCCTGGATTGGCTCTGCACCGGCTGCGACCCTGATGGGCTCGACCTGCAGGCCGGCTCCAAAACCCTGCGGCTGGATTTTCCGGAGCGGGTCACGGGGCCCGGCGAGTTGCGAAAGATGCTGGTCAGGTTGGCAGGCGAGGCGCGGGGAAAGGCTTGAGCCATCGCCTTCCCGCAAGGAAGGGTAAGGCGAGCGCATCATGATGCATCGTAAACTGGCTCTGACGCTGTGGCTCGCGCTCCTCGCGAGCGTTTGCATCACTGCGCCGTCGTCAGCAAAGAAGAGCGACGTCGCCGCGCTCAGCGCCAAAATTTTAGAGACTGAATGCCGACTGGGTGGTGCTGTCGGCCTGTAACACCATCGCAGGCGACAAGCCCGGCGCCGAAGCGCTGTCGGGCCTCGCGCGCTCGACCTTCGATCGGCTCAAGGCCGATCCGAAGATTGGTCGCGCCCAAGCGTTGCGCCAGGCCATGCTCTTCTCTCCAAAGAACGCCTGCCCGGCGTTCTGGGGTCCGTTGCGCTGGTCGGCGAGGGTGCGGCATGCTAGGAAATTCCATTTTGTGCGATGCAACAAGAGAATTCGCGCGGCCGATCGCCGCCCTCCGGGACTGTAAAACCCGTAAATATCCGGTCGGTTTTAGCCCGCGCTGCAACACGCATTGCGCCGCGTCAATGACTCGCACTGGAATAAACCAAATATCCCGGGATCGGCTTGGCAAGCCCGGCGTTGCCAAGTATTAGGTCGCCGGACCATGGCCGGAAGGCTATATTGAAGGTCACCGCGATAGAGGCGCGTCTGGCGGCATTCGCGCTGAGGACATGCGGGTTCTAGGAGGATTCTTCCGTGCAAGAGACGGGCGTGCATAACGGTGCCTTCGGCGCCGACAAATTCGGCTTAAAAAATCTCAAAGGGGTGCACTGGAACCTCGGAGCGCCGCAGCTCTATCAATACTCGCTGGCCGCAGGCGAGGCGGTGCTGTCGGCCGACGGCGCGCTGTGCGCTGACACCGGCGAATTCACCGGCCGCAGCCCGAAGGACAAGTTCACGGTTCGCGACGCCTCGACCGAGAAGATGTGGTGGGCCGGCAACCAGTCGATCACCCCGCAACAATTCGAGACGCTGTACCAGGACTTCCTCAAGCACGCCGAAGGCATGACGCTGTTCGCGCAGGACCTCTATGGCGGCGCCGATCCGACCTTCCAGATCAAGACCCGGGTGTTCACCGAACTGGCCTGGCACTCGCTGTTCATCCGCACGCTGCTGATCCGGCCCGAGGCCAGGGCGCTTGCGAGCTTCGTGCCCGAACTGACCATCATCGACATCCCGAGCTTCCGCGCCGATCCCAAACGTCACGGCTGCAAGCTCCGAGAACGTCGTCGCGATCGACTTCGCCCGCAAGATCGTCCTGATCGGCGGCTCTTATTATGCCGGCGAAATGAAGAAGAGCGTGTTCACCACGCTGAATTATTATCTGCCTGCCAATGGCGTGATGCCGATGCATTGTTCGGCCAATGTCGGCCCCGATGGTGACAGCGCGATCTTCTTCGGCCTGTCCGGCACCGGCAAGACTACCCTGTCGGCCGACCCCAAGCGCACGCTGATCGGCGACGACGAGCATGGCTGGGGCAAGGACGGCATCTTCAATTTCGAAGGCGGCTGCTACGCCAAATGCATCAAACTGTCGCAGGAAGCCGAGCCCGAGATCTACGCCGCCAGCAAACGTTTTGGCGCGGTGCTGGAAAACGTAGTGCTCGACGCGAACACCCGCGCGCCGGATTTCGACGATGGCTCGAAGACCGAAAACACCCGCTCGGCCTATCCGCTGGATTTCATCCCCAACGCCTCGCGCACCGGCCGCGCCGGTCAGCCGAAGAACGTGGTGATGCTCGCTGCCGATGCCTTCGGCGTGTTGCCGCCGATCGCAAAACTGACGCCGGCGCAGGCGATGTATCACTTCCTGTCCGGCTACACCGCCAAGGTCGCCGGCACCGAGCGCGGTCTCGGCAATGAGCCGCAGCCGGAATTCTCCACCTGCTTCGGCTCGCCGTTCCTCCCCCTCGACCCCTCCGTCTACGGCAACATGCTGCGCGAACTGATTGCGAAGCACAATGTCGATTGCTGGCTGGTCAACACCGGCTGGACCGGCGGCAAGTACGGCACCGGCTCCCGGATGCCGATCAAGGTGACCCGCGCGCTCCTGACCGCGGCGCTCGACGGCAGCCTGCGCAATGTCGAATTCCGCACCGACAGGTATTTTGGCTTTGCGGTGCCGACCGCCTTGCCGGGCGTGCCGAGCGAGATCCTCGATCCCGTCAACACCTGGAAGGACAAGGCCGAGTTCGACAAGACGGCGCGTTCGCTGGTCGGCATGTTCCAGAAGAATTTTGCCAAATTCGAAGCCCAGGTCGACGCCGACGTCCGCGCCGCCGCGCCGGATCTCAAACTCGCGGCGGAGTGAAACGCAGTGTCATTCCGGGGCGCGCGCAGCGCGAACCCGGAATCTCGAGCGAGACAAATCTAAAGGGTGGCTCATCGAGCCGCCCTTCTTCGTTCCGCCGGAGTTCTTCAGCTGTTGTCCGGAAACACCGCATTGCTCGGCGTCGGCCGATCGGTGATCTGCAGGCCGAACAGGCTGCCGACCAGTTCCACCGCGACCCGCGCAGTGCGGCCGCGCTCGTCGAGGAACGGATTGAGCTCGACGATGTCGAGCGAGCGCACCAGGCCGGAATCGTGCAGGAGCTCCATCACCAGATGCGCCTCGCGATAGGTGGCGCCGCCCGGCACCGTGGTGCCGACGCCCGGCGCCACCGCCGGATCGAGAAAGTCGACGTCGAACGAGACGTGCAGGATGCCGTTGCGCGCCTTGACCCGTTCGATCACCCGCCGGATCAGCACCCCGACGCCGAATTCGTCGATCGCGCGCATGTCGGCGATGGCGACGCGCCGGTCGCGCACCAGCTGCCTTTCAAGCGGATCGATCGAGCGGATGCCGAACAGGTCAAGTTGATCGGGGCCGATGGATGCACGCGGCTGGTCGCCCAGCATCGCATCGAGGCCGGGCTCGCCGCACAGGAACGCAGCCGACATGCCGTGCATGTTGCCGGTCTCGGTGGTGTCGGGCGTATTGTAGTCGGCGTGAGCGTCGAGCCATAGCACGAACAGCGGCCGGTTCTGCTGCTGCCAATAGCGCGCGACGCCGTTCACCGATCCCATCGACAGGCTGTGGTCGCCGCCCATGAACAGCGGAACGGCGCCGGAAGTTGCGAGTGCAAAGGCGCGTTCGCTGAGCGCGCGGATCCAGCCCTTGATCTCGTCGTAATATTTCGCGTTCGCCGGCGCCGGCGCGTTGTCGGGCAAGACAACCGGCACGGCAAGATTGCCGTGATCCTCGACGCAAAATCCCAGTTGATCGAGCAGACGGCCGATGCCCGCCGTTCGCAGCGCATCCGGTCCCATCAGCGTGCCCGGCTGCGACGCGCCGATTTCGATGGGAATGCCGAGCAGGGCGATACGGGGTCTATTTCTGTCGTCAGGCATCAGGCGGGGCTTTCATCTCGTGGGATGGCAACTACGCTTGCCGCACCCGGATGTTCCCTACGCCTTGAAATAGGCGATCTGGGTCGTGGTCGCGAGCAGGCGGCCGTTCGGCGACCACAATTCGCCGTTCTGGTCGCCATAGCTCTTGTGAAATATCCTGGCGTCGGCAACGGCGAGCAACCGGTCGATATTTTCGGCCGCCAGATCCTCCGCGTCGGTGTGGAAATAGGTCGTCAGCGACACCGTGCCGAACGGTACAAATGCGCGCCTCGCATGAAACACGCGACCGAAGAATGCATCCGACATCGACACCAGCGACAGCATGTCGATCTTTCGCGGCACGCGATCGCCGATCCAGAATTTTGAATAGGCGCTTGCAGGCTCGGTTTCGGGCTTCGCGCCGCTGAAATCCGGATCGCCTTCGACGAAGCGGAAGTCGTACTGATTGGCCCAGGTGGCTGCGATCTTGGGAAAGGGCCGGATCTGGTCGAACGGTTTTGCCTTCGGAAACGGCGCCGGCTGGTGCGACCATGACGGGCGGCGCTCGGCGAACACCGCGGTCGCCAGTGTCGCGACCTCGCCGCCGCCCTGGCTCAGCTCGACGCACCAGTGCTGCGACGACCGGTTGGCCTTGACCAAGCGAATGTCGAGATCGAAGCTGCCTTCGGCGATCGGCGCGCAATAATTGACGGTCATCGCCAGCGGCGCGCCGGCCCGCTCCGGATGATCGATCAGCGCCCGCAGGATGGTGGCGGCGGTGGCGCCGCCGAACGGGCCGACAAAGGCCCAGTAATCCCCGCTGGTCCGCCCCTGCCAGCAACTGTCGCCGGCGGTCACCCGCGTGGCGTCGTCGAACAGGTGGGCGGTTTTCGTCAGCATGGGGATCCTGCGAATGCGGTTGATCTATCAACGTCATCGCGAGCGCAGCGAAGCAATCCAGGTCCAACGAGAAGGAAGGCTGGATTGCTTCGCTGCGCTCGCGACGACGTTGAGGGAGCATTATCCAATCAATCGCCCATCAATTCAATGACGCGCGAAGTAATGGCTTTCCGCGAAAGTAGCGTTGCGCGGCCCGCCTAGCCGGCATCGCGCTGGGCGCCCGGCTCTCGCAACGCCGGGGTCGCGGCACCGCGCACCGGCACGTGCCAGATATTCTCGGCATATTCGCGGATGGTGCGGTCGGAGGAGAACCACGGCATCCGCGCCACGTTGAGGATCGAGGCCCTGGTCCAGGCCGGCGCCACCTGCCAGCGGGCGTCGATGCCGCGCTGGGCCTCGTAATAGGAATTGAAATCGGCGCTGACCATGTAGTGGTCGAGATGGCGCAGCGAATGGCCGACCGATTCGAAGCGGGCGGGGTCGCCCGGCGAGAACTCGCCGTGCTCGATCGCGCTGATCGCCCGCGCCAGCCGCGGCGAGCGCCGGATCACGTCGGTCGCGTCCAGCCCCTGCTTGCGCCGCACCACCACGTCCATCGCCTCCATGCCGAAGATCGCGATGTTCTCAGGCCCGACATGGTCGCGGATTTCGATGTTGGCGCCGTCGAGCGTGCCGATGGTCAAGGCGCCGTTGAGCGCCAGCTTCATGTTGCCGGTGCCGGAGGCTTCCATGCCGGCGGTCGAAATCTGCTCGGACAGGTCGGCGGCGGGAATGATCACCTCCGCAAGGCTGACATTGTAGTCGGCGAGGAACACGATCTTCAGCCGTCCGGCGACCACAGGATCGTTGTTGACGATCTCGGCAACATCATTGATCAGCTTGATGATCAGTTTTGCGTAGCGATAGCTCGCCGCTGCCTTGCCGGCGAAGATTTTTACCCGCGGTACCCAGTCCTTCTGCGGCTCGTCCCGGATCGCCTGATAGAGTGCCACCGCCTCCACGATGTTGAGCAACTGCCGCTTGTATTCGTGCATGCGCTTGATCTGGACGTCGAACAGCGCCGACGGATCGACCTTGACGCGGATGCGCTCGCCGATCAGCCGCGCCAATGCCAGCTTGTTGTGAAGCTTGGCGTCGCGGAACCGCTGCTGGAACGAATTGTCGCTGGCGTGGTCTTCGAGGCATTCGAGCTGCGAGAAATCGTCGAGCACGGCCTCGCCGCAGGTCTCGCGCAGCAGATTGGTCAGTTTCGGGTTGGCCAGCATCAGCCAGCGGCGGAAGGTGATGCCGTTGGTCTTGTTGGTGATGCGCGAGGGATAGAGATGGTTGAGATCGTGAAACACGGTCTCCTTCATCAGGTCGGAATGCATCGCCGAGACGCCGTTGATGCGGTGCGAACCGACGAAGGCCAGTTGCCCCATCCGCACCCGGCGGCCACTCCGCTCGTCGATCAGCGATACCGAGGCGCGGAAATCGACGTCGCCGGGGCGCGCGCTTCGGCCAGCGCCAGATGCTGGGCGTTGATCCGGTAGATGATTTCCAGATGCCGCGGCAGCAGCCGCTCGAACAGCTCGACCGGCCAGGTCTCCAGCGCTTCCGGCAGCAGCGTGTGGTTGGTGTAGGACAGCGTCGCCACCGTGATCTTCCAGGCCTCGTCCCAGCGGAAATTGTGCAGGTCGACCAGGATCCGCATCAACTCGGTGACGGCGAGGCTCGGATGGGTGTCGTTGAGCTGCACCGCCGCCTTTTGGGCGAGGCTGCGCAACTGCCCGTCGGCGCCGAGGTGCCGCTTGATCAGGTCCTGCAGCGAGGCCGAGACGAAGAAATATTCCTGGCGCAGCCGCAGCTCGCGGCCCGCCGGGCTCTCGTCGTTGGGATAGAGGAATTTGCAGATCGATTCGGCGCGCGCTTCCTCGGCCACCGCGCCGAGATAGTCGCCGGTGTTGAAGACGTCGAGCTTGAGCGGGTCGGGCGAGCGCGCCGACCACAGCCGCAGCGCATTGACGTGCTGGCCGCGCCAGCCGACGATCGGGGTGTCGTAGGCGACGGCCTGCACCGTCTCCGAGGGATGCCAGGTGGCGCGGTCGCGGCCGTTGACGTGAGCGCGCTCGACGCTGCCGCCGAAATTCACCTGGTAGACCACCTCCGCCCGCTGGAATTCCCAGGGGTTGCCGAAGCCGAGCCACTCGTCCGGATATTCGTGCTGCCAGCCCTGCGCGATGATCTGGCGGAACAGGCCGAAATCGTAGCGGATGCCGTAGCCGATGGCGGGAATGGCGAGCGTCGCCATGCTCTCCATGAAGCAGGCGGCGAGCCGCCCGAGGCCGCCATTGCCGAGCGCCGCATCCGGCTCGCATCTGCGCAGTTCGGACAGGTCGACGCCGAGATCGCCGAGTGCCGCCTCGAACACCGGCAGCAGCCCCATATTGTTCAAGGCATCGGTAAACAGGCGGCCGATCAAAAATTCCAGGCTGAGATAATAGACCCGCTTACGGCCGGCGTCGTAGCTCTGCTTTTCCGCCAGCAGCCAGCGGTGCACGATGCGATCGCGCAGCGCCAGGGCCGCTGCCTTGTACCAGTCGCGCCTGGTCGCCATGCCGGTGTCCTTGCCGATGGCAAGCCGGAGCTTGGCAAGGATCGCGCCCTTGATCTCGGCCAGCGCCAGTTCATCGACGGGCTGGCCGAGCGCCGGAAAATTGGCTGGAAACGGTTGGTCTGACAATTCGGCAATCCCTGCAGCTTGAGTTCCGACGAAATGATACGCGCGTTACACGGGGATCGGAACCGTCGAGGGCTTAATTGTGCACTGCGCTGGTATGATTTTATGCAAGGACTGGGCCGATTTGGCGGCCGGCGTGGACGGGTTTGGTGCTAGGATAGGGATTGAAAGACCGGATACCGCGATCATCCAAGGGAGAGCCGGGCCATGAAACTGACCCTCGAAATCGCCGCCGCGACACTGCTGGTCATCTGCATCAGCGTCTCCAGTGCGGCCTTCGCCGCCGGCAAGACGGGCAGAAGCGCCGACGGCCTCAGCTGCGGCTACAGCGTCCCGGCCAACGCCTCGCCCGCCGCGCGCTGCGCCGCGATCAAGCGGCAGTGCGGCGGCAAGTTCGCCGCCAATTATTGCGGGGACAAGATGTTGTCGGCGATGTGAGGAAGCGTTGCCGCAATCCCGCGGCTGGCAAAACCGCTCTCGCTCGATCAGGAACGGCCGCGATCGGCGACGCATGTCGCGGCACCTTGGGGTTTTTTATCGCAGCTGTTCGGATGCCCGGTCATGCATGTTCCTTGGCTGCTGCCGTATTTGTCGCACCATTGAACGCATGTGATCTGGCCGGCGGGGCATTTGGTCATCGCGGCGGCTGAGGCAATGAACCAAACCGAAAGCGCCAGTACAATCGCGGTTTTCATTCTGCTGCTCCTGTCGCGGGCAACGTCGATGAAATGTTCGTTTGGACCGGCTGGCCACCGCCGCCGCCCTGGCAAGTAATCCGCCCGATCAAACCACGGCGTTTGCCGAAACGGCAAGGGGCTGTCCAGTTTCGGATCTGGGTAACTGAAATCAACGATACTGTACCTCAGGACAGTGTACTTCAGGACAGCTGTTCCCGACCTGAATCTTGGGTCTAGATGGCGTTGTACCGGCCCCAACGGTACACCAAAGCCCCCCTCGGCCTCAGTCTCTCAGACTGGGGCCGTACCTTTTTGAGGATGTGGGGAGCGCTGCAAGAGAGTCTTCGGTGCAGCTCGTTCTCAATGCCAGAACAAGGCAGCCGCGACCAGCGCCACCGTCAGGACGCCCGAGCCGACCATCGCCACTGCGAACCAGCGTTCCTGCAGCACCATGGGTGCAAGATATCGGAAGGATGGCTGACCTATTCGTGACCATTTCGGCCAGCAGCCATCCAATCCCGATACCGTAATTCTACGGGTTTCATGCCCGCCCGGTTTCCGACGGTTCAAATCGGACGTTGCAAAATCACAGGAACGAATTAAGAACACTTTAGCAAGTCTTTGATATATCATAGTGATTCGGCGCATTGCCGGCACAATATCTATGGTCTGTCCAAGTTTGCGAGGACTACATGTCCACCATTGCCTTCGATCAATTCGCGCTCACCCGGATCGCCGATTTTGCGCGGTCGCTGTCGCGCCTGCACCAGGCTTCCCGCCGCCAGCCCGTCGACGACGACGCGATCGACCGCGAATTCAATGCGGTCTGCATGTCGGTGTGGGGTTACACGACCGACGATTTCAGCGACGCGCTGTTTTCCGACCAGGATCACGCCTGGCTCGATTTGCTCGACGAGGCCCATGCGCGGATTTTTGCCGCCGAACACGGCTACGACCTCGTCGACGATCAGGGCATGCTGACCGACTGGTGGGGGTATTGCTGGATGATCCTCGCTGAAAAGCGCGGCCTGCTGACGCCGGAAAACCGCGCCGCGGCGCGCGCCGATATCGAGGAAAAATATCTGTCGGCGCCGAACGTGATCGGCGTCATCGTCGGGCGGTGAACATACTCGGTCCTCATCCTGAGGAGCCCGGCGAAGCGTAGCGAAGACGGGCGTCTCGATGGATGAGAAGGATGCGTTGAACAGCATGCCAGATGGTTCGAGACGCGCGCGAAGTGGCGCGCTCCTCACCATGAGGGAGTTCTAGTTCACTTCCGCGCGCTTCGCCTTTGCCGAAGCGGCTTTCGGAGCCGGGGTTTCGGGCGCGATTTCGTTTCTGGCCTCGGGCAGCGGCGCATTGGCGGCGACCATTTCCGCTGACACCGGCGCCACCTTCATCTCGCCGAGCCGCGCGCGCACGTCGGCGGTTAATCCCGGATAGGACGCCACCGGCGTGAAATCCGCGGTCTGGCTGGCGCCGACCCGGACGCCGGTATAGGCCACCAGCCCGCTGGTGGTGGCGACCACGTCGCCGGGCCGCAGCGAACTGTCGAGAGCCAGATCGACCGGGGCGAGGCCTGCCGGGTCGCGGCCGTTGCAGGTGCAATCGGCACGCAGCGCCTTGCGATAGGCAAAGGCGTTTTCGCTGTCGGCATAGCGTTCGCCGGTGCTGGAAGCCGCGCCATCGATGCTGCTGCCGAAAAATACCCTGGTGTGGCTCGCCGGACAAAACGCCTGGCACATCTGCACCGGCGAGGCATTGCCGCGCGCCAGCGGAAAGTATTTGCCGTCGCAGCTGCGCACGCAGAAGGCAGGTCCGGAGCCCGACGCCGCCTGGCGCTGCGGCGGCTGTACATTCTGCGGGTTGAGGCCGAACGGGTCGGCGAAGAAATTTGCTTGTGGAGACGGCGCCTGGCGCTGCTGCTTCTGTCCGCCGCCGAACAGCATGTCGAACAGGCCTTCGGCTGTCGCTGCGCGCGGCGTCGCGGCAACGAAGCTAGCGAACATGGCGGCGGCAATAGGCATCATGCGGCGCCGCATGCGCTGATCAGTCAACTCTTTACGCAACGCTTACTCCACCCGACGCAACAAAACCCGCCGCTGCATTACACGCTTCGGCACGGGTTAACCTTAAGACGCGATGGTAAACGAGCGGTGACCGGGGAACGGATTGCAGGAAAGAAATGCGGATCGTCAATGTGATCCGTCATGGCCGGGCTTGACCATAGCTTGACCCGGCCATCCATGTCTTTCTTGCTTGATCCAGTTTAGGCGTGGATGCCCGGGTCAAGCCCGGGCATGACGAAGGGGATATTATGAAGGTCGAGATATCTCGATTACCCCTTCAAGAATTCACTGGCCTTGTACAGCGAGCGGAACTCCAGCCCCGCCTGGGCAAACGTTTCGGCCGCGCCCTCTTCGCGGTCGACCATGGTCAGCACCAGCACGATGATGCCGCCGGCCTCGCGCACCGCTTCCACCGCCTTCAGCGCCGAACCGCCGGTCGTGGTGACGTCCTCGACGATCACGATGCGCTTGCCCTGCAGGCTCTCGCCTTTTGCAAGACCTTCGACCGCGAGCCGGGCGCCGTGTTCCTTCGGCTTCTTGCGCACGAAGAACGCCGCGATCGGATGGGTCTTGATCCAGGACAGCTGCGCGATCGCGCCGGCGAGCGGCACCGCGCCCATTTCCAGCCCGCCGACATAATCGAGGTTGTCGTCCTTCAGCGCCTCATAGGTCAGTTCAGCCAGCAACGCGGCGCCTTCGGGATCGAGCATGGTCGGCTTCAGGTTGAAATAGAAATCGCTCTTGCGGCCCGATGCCAGGGTGATTTCGCCGCGGCCGAACGAGCGCCTGCGGATGATCTCGGTGAGGCGGGCGCGGGAGGCTGATTTGGACAAGGCGTTGCTCTCGTTTGGGGCCGGCGCAATCTATTCGTGGCGGGGCGCACATTCCAGAGCGGATGTCGCGCCGTCAACAGCGCATAGCATCCTGATCCGCCCGGCCGGCGAGGCTGGTTGTCACACCCCGAGGTTCCGGGCTACTGCATTGGTAAAGCTTGGCGGGGGAAACAAAATGACCATCGAACTGCACACCTGGAACACGCCGAACGGCCGCAAGATCTCGGTCGCGCTGGAAGAGATGGGGCTGCCGTACAAGGTGATCCCGGTCAATATCAGCAAGGGCGAGCAGATGGCGCCGGATTTTCTCAAGCTCAGCCCCAACAACAAGATTCCCGCGATCGTCGATCCCGACGGCCCCGGCGGCAAGCCGGTCAGCGTGTTCGAGTCCGGCGCGATCCTGCTCTATCTCGGCGAGAAGACCGGAAAATTTCTTCCCGTGCCGCTGATCGAGCGCATCCCGGTCTATGAGTGGCTGATGTGGCAGATGGGCGGCTTTGGGCCGATGCCGGGCCAGGTGCATCATTTCATCGCGCTGGAGAACGAGACCGACCGCGCCTACGGCCTGAAACGCTACATGGCGGAGACGGTGCGGCTCTATGGCGTGCTGGACCGCCGCCTGGCCGGCCGCGAGTTCGTCGCCGGCGCGCTGTCGGTCGCCGATTTCGCCATTCTGGGTTGGGCCTGGCGCCATCCGCGCCACAAGGTCGAGCTGAAGGATTTTCCGAATGTCGAGCGCTGGTACAATACGTTGATGGCGCGCCCCGCGACCAGGCGCGGCATGGAAGCGAAGCTGGATTGACGGTGCCGTCGCGCCACGCACACCGCTGTCGTCGACCGGCTTGACCGCGCGACCCAGTACACCGCGGCTTCTCGGTTGAACGCAACCGCCTCTGGAATACTGGGTCGCGCGGTCAAGCCGGGCGACGACAGTCTTGCTAATGTGCCTCGTCCCAGTTGTTCGCCGCGCGCGCATCGACATGCAGCGGCACCGAGAGCAGCACCGCCGGGAATGGCGCGTCCTGCATGGTGTGCTGCACCACCGGCAGGGTCGCCGCCACCTCGTCGTCGGGCACCTCGAAAATCAGCTCGTCGTGCACCTGCAGCAGCATCTGCGCCGAGAGCTTCTTCTCCGCCAGCGCCTCCTCCATCCGCGTCATGGCGCGGCGGATGATGTCGGCGGCGGTGCCTTGGAGCCGCGCGTTGATGGCGGCGCGCTCGTTGAAGGAGCGGATCGAGGCGTTGGAGGCCTTGATATCGGGGTAATGGCATTTCGCGGCCGAACAGCGTCTCGACGTAACCATGCGCGCGGCAGAAATCGCGGGTCTGGTCCATGTAGGCGCGGATGCCCGGAAAGCGCTCGAAATATTTCTTGATGTAGGCGGAAGCCTCCTCGCGGGCGATGCCGAGCTGGTTGGCAAGGCCAAACGCCGAGATGCCGTAGATGATGCCGAAATTGATCGCTTTCGCGCGACGGCGGACTTCGCCCGGCATGTCCTTGACCGGCACGCCGAACATTTCCGACGCGGTCATGGCGTGAATGTCGAGCCCGTCGCGAAACGCCTGCTTCAGCACGGGAATATCGGCGATCTCGGCCAGCATCCGCAGTTCGATCTGCGAATAATCCGCCGACACCAGCTTGTGGCCGGGAGCGGCGATGAAGGCGCGGCGGATCTTTCGGCCATCCTCGGTGCGAACGGGAATGTTCTGCAGGTTGGGCTCGTTGGACGACAGCCGCCCGGTGGTGGTCGCCGCCAGCGCATAGGTGGTGTGGACGCGATGGGTTTGCGGGTGCACGTAGGTCGGCAGCGCGTCGGTATAGGTCGATTTCAGCTTTGAAACCTGCCGCCATTCCAGAATCTTCTTCGGCAGGTCATGACCTTGCTCCGCGAGATCGTCGAGCACTTGCGCCGTCGTCGACCACGCCCCGGTCTTGGTCTTGGTGCCGCCCGGCAGGCCCATCTTGCCGAACAGGATGTCGCCGATCTGCTTCGGGCTGCCGACATTGACCGGCTCGCCGGCGATCTCCTGGATTTCGGCCTCGACGCCGCGCGGCGGTCTGGGCGAAATCCGCCGACAGGCGCGACAGCACCTGGCGGTCGATCGAGATGCCGCGCCGCTCCATCCGCGCCAGCACCGAGATCAGCGGCCGTTCCAGCGTCTCGTAGACCGCGGTCATGCGCTCGGCGGCGAGGCGCGGCTTCAGCACCCGCCACAGCCTCAGGATCACGTCGGCATCCTCGGCGGAATAGGCGGTGGCCCGGTCGATCGCGACCTGGTCGAAGCTCAGTTTTGCCCTTGCCGCTGCCGATGAGTTCGCCGTGGCTGATGATGGCGTGACCGAGCCAGCGCTCGGCCAGCGAATCCAGCGCTTGCGAATTGCGGCCGGCGTCGAGCGCATAGGACATCAACTGGGCGTCGTCATGGTTGCGCAAGGTGACGCCATGCTGCGCCAGCATCACCGCGTTGAATTTGATGTTGAAGCCGATCTTCAGGATCCCGGCGGATTCCAGCAGCGGCTTCAGCGCCTCAATGGCATCGGCGGCCTTGATCTGGTCGGGCGCGAGGCCGGCGGCGAACAGGCCGGAGCCATCGCCGGAGGCCTTGTGGGCCAGCGGGATGTAGCAGGCGTCATTGGGCCCGAGCGCCAGCGCGATGCCCGACATCTCCGCCTGCATCGGGTCGATCGAATTCGCCTTGGCCTCGATCGCGAAGTGGCCGGTATCGTAGGCGCGCGCCGAGCCAGACATTGAGCTCGGCCAGCGTGCGGACGGTCCGGTACTTGCTGCGATCGACCGGCGTCTTCCGCGCAGCCTCGGCGCGCGCTTCCGCGAGCGAGATTGGGGTGCCTTTCAGACTTGCGGTCTTGTCCTGACGGTCGCCTGGCTTGCCCGGAGTTGCACTCCCTCTTGCGGGGGCAGGTGAGGCCGGGCTGCTTCCGACCGGCGAAGGAACTACCTGATCGAACAGGCCGCCGCTCCCCGCGAGCGGGGGAGGCGAGCCATTGCCGTCACTGCTGTTCTTGCCGTCCGCCTCAACATCCGAGCGGATCGATCTGGGAATATTCCGCGACCCGCCGCGTCAGCGTGGAAAATTCCATCGCCTTCAAAAACGCGATCAGCTTGCGGGCGTCGGGCTCGTGCACGGCGAGGTCGGCCAGCGGGGTGTCGAGCTTGACCTTGTCGTCGAGCAGCACCAGCTGCCGCGAGATCCGCGCCTTCTCGGCATTTTCGAGCAGCGCCTCGCGCCGCTTCGGCTGCTTTATTTCGCCGGCACGTTTGCAGCAGCGTTTCGAGGTCGCCATATTCGACGATCAATTGCGCCGCGGTCTTGATGCCGATGCCGGGCACGCCCGGCACGTTGTCGGTGGAATCGCCGGCCAGCGCCTGCACCTCGACCACCTTCTCCGGCGGCACGCCAAATTTCTCGATCACCTCGGCGATGCCGATGCGCCGGTCCTTCATGGTGTCGTACATTGTCACGCTGTCGGTGACGAGCTGCATCAGGTCCTTGTCGGAGGAGACGATGGTGGCGGTGGCGCCGAGCTCGCCGGCCTCGCGCGCATAGGTCGCGATCAGGTCGTCGGCTTCAAAACCGCCCTGTTCGAGGCAGGGCAGGTCGAAGGCGCGCACCGCCTCGCGGATCAGCGCGAATTGCGGGATCAGATCGTCCGGCGCCGGCGGCCGGTGCGCCTTGTAGTCGGGATAGAGCTTGTTGCGGAAGGTGATTTCCGACTTGTCGAACATGATCGCGAGATGGGTCGGGCGGTTGTCCGGCGGCATGTCGCGGAGCAGCTTCCACAGCATGTTGCAGAAGCCGAGCACGGCATTGACCTGCAGGCCATCCGACTTGCGCGTACAGCGGCGGCAGCGCGTGATAGGCGCGGAAAATATAAGAGGAACCGTCGACCAGGAAGACATGGTCGCCTTTGGCGGGGGTCTTGGCGGCGACGGGCTTCGGAGCGGCTTTTGGGGCTGTTTTCGGCATGGCCGCAACTTAGGGATTTTTGCGCGAAATGACAGCCTCCGAACCCGCGATATCAGCCGATTTTTGTCGGCCGGCAGCCTCCCTAAATCAGTTGCGTCGGCCCGCGTTCCATGTCCCCTTGCCTTTCTCAAGGACCGAAGGGACAGAACCATGGCCTCGCCACTCGACGAACTCATGGAGAGGTTGCGCGGGGTAGAGGCCGAAATCGAGGTGGAACTGGCGAAGCGGCGGGAAGCGCTACGCTTTCATCTCGAAAACCGCCGGATCGTGTTCGAGCAGGAGATTCTGCGGCTTCACCGCGAGATCAAGACGCGCGCCTCGCGCTATCTGATCGACGCCAATCCGCTGATGATATTGTCGACGCCGGTGATCTATTCGCTGATCATCCCCCTGGCGGCGGTCGATCTCTGGGTGATGGCCTATCAGGCGATCTGCTTTCCGATCTACAGGATCCCGAAGGTGCGCCGCCGCGACTATCTGGTGTTCGACCGTCACCATCTCGCCTATCTCAACATCATCGAAAAAATCAATTGCGCCTATTGCTCCTATGCCAGTGGCGCGATCGCCTTCGTGCGCGAGGTGGCGGCTCGCACCGAGGTCTATTGGTGCCCGATCAAGCACGCCCGCCGCGTGCTCGGCCCGCATCCGCATTACCAGGGCTTTGC
The DNA here is from genome assembly GCA_963706975.1 of uncultured Alphaproteobacteria bacterium. Lineage (GTDB taxonomy): Bacteria > Pseudomonadota > Alphaproteobacteria > Rhizobiales > Xanthobacteraceae > Bradyrhizobium. The sequence goes on along the minus strand of CAVPOL010000004.1, from coordinate 36,695 downwards.
GGATTTCGGCGACGCCGAGGCGTTTCGCGCAAGGCTGACGCAGATGAAGGATGGGGTGAAGATCGGGGGGCGTGAATACCCATCAGCTGTCGTCACCCGCGAACGCGCGGGACCCACCGTGATTCCTTTAGCGCGCTGTGTGGACGCCTTGGCAACGACTGCTGCCGCGGCGTACTGGGTCGCCGGTCAAGGCGGGCGGTGACGAGCGAGGGTGCGCGCAGCAGAATCTACTCCGCCGGCTGCAGTGTCGGCCGCGCCTTCTTCGGCGCGATCCAGAACGCGGCCGGCCGTTCGAACAGGAAATCGGCCCGCAGCGCCAGCGCGGCGCGCCAGATCGCTATAGCGCCGACGACGCCGACGACCGTGACGATCAGCGAGATGGTGCCGATATCAACGATCCATCCCTCCCGCAAAAACAGCGTCCGCGTCGCTGCCATCGGCAGGAAGAAGGCGAGGTAGATGACGATGGAATGCTCGCCGCAATAGCGCAGGAAATTCAGCCGCTGCATGCGCGCCAGCAGCGTGCCCATGACGATGATGGCGCGCGGCGCCGGCGAGCCCGAGCGCCAGTGAAACCAGCGGCCATTCGCTGAAACCGGATTCGACAAGGCCGCCATTGACCAATGCCCACAACGCCAGCCCCGCGAGTGCGAGATCCGGCCGCGCCCGGGCGCGGTCGGACAGCACGAACACATGGCTGGCGAACAGATAGCCGGAATAGAAATAGACGAAGCGCGCGCAAAATTCGTCGATCACGGTCCAGCCGGTGGCGATATGGGCGGTCTCGAGCGCGGCTGCCGCCGCCCAGATCGTGAGTGGTGGAATGCGGCGTGTCAGTTTTGCGACAACGAAAAACACCGGCAGCAGGTAGATGAACCACAGCGTGCCGAACGGCTCGACGAAGGATTCAAGGTAAATGAAGCCGACCTGGCTCCAGCCGCTCTGGGCCGCCAGCGAAGGCGCCTTGAAGCCGAACTGGATCGTCACCCAGAGCAGGTAAAAATAGGCAAAATGCACCACCTTGCGGTCGAGATAGGTGCGCCAGTCACGGTCAATCACGACCGACAGGAACAGCCCCGAAATCAGGAAGAAATCCGGCATCCGGAACGGTTTTGCGAAGGCGACCAGGGCATGCATGAAGCCGGTCTGGTCGACCGCTTTCTCGACGCCGAGGACCGAATGCATCATGACCACCATGACGATGCAGATGCCCTTGGCGTAATCCACCCAGTCGATGCGTCCGGGCGCTGACGCGCCGAGGGCTCGAGGGCGCGGAACGCGCTGCGGCGACGGATGTGCCGTTTATGGTCATAGGTGTCCCTTTTCGCCGCATCATCGGCGAAATCGGTTTCGTTCTTCTTTATTCCTACAAATGCCATGCCGCTTTTTTGGGAAAACCTTCCGGTTTCCCCTCGGCCCGGAAATGCTTTAAGACCCCGTCCAAATCGGCTTCAAAGTTAACCACGATCGACGGGTTGTTCTGATGCGCATTGCCATGATCGGCACGGGCTATGTGGGGCTGGTTTCCGGCGCCTGTTTCGCGGATTTCGGCCACCAGGTCACCTGCGTCGACAAGGACGGCGACAAGATTGCCGCGTTGCGCCGGGGCGAGATCCCGATTTTCGAACCCGGCCTCGACGCCCTGGTGGCGGCGAATGTGAAGGCCGGGCGGCTGGATTTCGCCACCGATCTCAAAACCCCGGTCGCCGAGGCCGAGGCGGTGTTCATCGCGGTCGGCACGCCGTCGCGGCGCGGTGACGGCCACGCCGACCTGACCTACGTTCACATGGCGGCGCGCGAGATCGCCGCGGCACTTTCCGGCTTTACGGTGGTGGTCACCAAATCCACCGTGCCGGTCGGCACCGGCGACGAAGTCGAGCGCCTGATTCACGAGACCAATCCCTCGGCCGAATTTGCCGTCGCCTCCAATCCGGAATTTTTGCGCGAGGGTGCGGCGATCCGCGACTTCAAGTTCCCGGACCGCATCGTGGTCGGCACGTCGGACGAACGCGCGCGAAAGGTGCTCGGCGATGTCTATCGGCCGCTGTCGCTGAACCAGGCGCCGCTGATGTTCACCGCACGGCGCACCGCCGAACTGATCAAATACGCCGCCAACGCCTTTCTCGCCACCAAGATCACCTTTATCAATGAGATCGCGGACCTTGCCGAAAAAGTCGGCGCCGACGTCCAGGAAGTCGCGCGCGGCATCGGGCTCGACAATCGCATCGGTTCCAAGTTTTTGCATGCCGGCCCCGGCTTCGGCGGCTCCTGCTTTCCCAAGGATACCCGCGCGCTGGTCAAGATCGCGCTCGATCACGACGTGCAGTTGCGGATCGTTGAAGCGGTGCTGGGCGTCAACGACAACCGCAAGCGCGCGATGGCGCGAAAGGTTTCCAACGCCGCCGGCGGCAGCCTGCGCGGCAAGACCGTCGCCGTGCTCGGCCTCACCTTCAAGCCCGACACCGACGACATGCGCGAGGCGCCGTCGATCCCGCTGGTGACGGGCTTGCTCGATATGGGCGCAAAAGTGCGCGCGCACGATCCGGTCGGCATGGAACAGGCGCGCCGTGAGCTGCCCGACATCGAATATTGCGACGACCCCTACGCCTGCGTGCGCGGCGCCGACGCCATGGTCGTGGTGACCGAATGGGTGCAATACCGCACGCTCGATCTGGAGCGGCTGAAGAGCGAGATGAAACAGCCGGTCGTGGTCGATTTGCGCAACATTTATCGCCCGGAAGAAATGGCCGCGCTGGGATTTACTTATGAAAGCGTCGGGCGCGCGTCCGAGCCGTTGCGGTGATGCGCGCTTTCTTCCCTCTCCCCTTGGGAGAAGGTGGCGCGCGGAGCGCGCCGGATGAGGTGCTCTCTATCCGCGCGGAGACAGACCCCTCACCCGTCCGCCCGCGAGCACCCGAATGCGAGCTTCATTTGCCCCGCACTTTCGATACCCCGCTCCCGATCGACGCCGTGCTGGACCAGTTGTCCCGCACGCTCGAGAGCAACAACGCCGCGGTGCTGGTGGCGCCGCCTGGCGCCGGCAAGACCACGCGGGTGCCGCTGGCGCTGCTCGATGCGCCCTGGCTGAAGGGCAAAAAGATCATCATGCTGGAGCCGCGGCGGATCGCGGCCCGCGCCAGCGCCGAACGGATGGCGAAGACGCTGGGCGAGCGCGCCGGCGAGACCGTCGGTTTTCGCGTCCGGTTCGGCTCAAAGGTGTCGCGCGCGACGAAAATCGAGGTCGTCACCGAAGGCATCTTCTCGCGGCAGATCCTCGACGACCCTGAACTGTCCGGCGTCGCCGCCGTGCTGTTCGACGAATTCCACGAACGCTCGCTCGATGCCGATCTCGGGCTCGCGCTGGCGCGCGACGCGCAAACCGGCCTGCGCGAGGACCTCCGGATTCTCGTGATGTCCGCGACGCTCGACGGCGCGCGGGTGGCAAGATTGCTCGGCGATGCGCCGGTGATATCAAGCGAGGGCCGCGCCTTTCCGGTCGAAACCCGCTATCTCGGCCGCAAGGCGGATGTTCAGCTGGAGCGGCAGATGGCGGATGCGATCGCGATGGCGCTGCGCGCCGATCCCGGTTCGGTGCTGGCATTTCTGCCGGGGGCGGCCGAAATTCGCCGTACCGCAGAATTTTCTCGGCGAGCGCGTTCACGATGCTTCGATTGAAATCGTGCCGCTGTTCGGCGCGCTGGACGCCGCGGTGCAGGACCGCGCTATCGCGCCGGCCCCAAAGGGGCACCGCAAGGTGGTGCTGGCAACCTCGATCGCGGAGACCTCGCTGACCATCGAAGGCGTCCGCATCGTCGTCGATTCCGGTGTGGCGCGGGTGCCGCGCTACGAGCCCGACATCGGTCTCACGCGGCTCGAAACCGTGCGCGCCTCGCGCGCCGCGGTCGACCAGCGCCGCGGCCGCGCCGGCCGCACCGAGCCCGGCGTTTGCTACCGGTTGTGGGACGAGCCGCAGACCGCGTCGCTCGCCGCCTATACCCAGCCGGAAATTCTTTCCGCCGATCTGTCCTCGCTGGTGCTCGACCTCGCGCAATGGGGCGTCGGCGATCCCGCCACGCTGGCGTTTCTCGACCCGCCTCCCGCGCCTGCGCTGAAGGAGGCGCGCAGCCTGCTCCGCGAACTCGGCGCGCTCGATGCCGACGGCCGGATCACCGCGGAAGGCAACAGCCTGCGCGCGCTGGCGCTGCCGCCGCGGCTGGCGCGGATGATCGTGGATTCGCATCGCCTCGGTGCCGGCGAGGAAGCCGCCGAGATCGCCGCCGTGCTCACCGAGCGCGGCCTCGGCGGCGACAGCGTCGACCTCGATTTCAGGCTCGACCAGTTCCGCCGCGACCGCTCGCCGCGCGCCGGCAGCGCGCGCGATCTGGCGCGGCGCTGGGCGTCGCAGGTAGCAACGACCGAGGGCGCGCCCGCCGAAAATACTTCGCCGTCAACCGGCGTCATGCTCGCTTATGCGTTTCCCGACCGCGTCGCACGCAATCGCGGCAATGGCGGGTTTGTGCTGGCCAACGGGCGTGGCGCCGCCGTGGACCAGACCTCGGCGCTGGCGCGGGCGCCCTATATCGCGGTCGCCGAACTGACGGGCACCGCGGCCAATGGGCGCATCCTGCTGGCCGCGCCGATCACGCAAGCCGAGATCGAACTGCGCTTCGCCGACCAGATCGAGAGCGCCGAGGAGATTTCCTTCGATCGCGGCGCGATGGCGTTGCGGGCGCGGCGGCGGAAAACCCTGCACGCGATCACGCTGTCGGAGGCGCCGATGGCGTTATCGCCGTCGGCGGAAACCGCGCATGTGCTGGCCGACGGGCTGGCGGCTGCCGGCCTCGACAAATTGCCGTGGTCGAAATCCCTAAAACAGTGGCGCGACCGCGTGATGTTTTTGCGCAAGGCCGAAGGCGAGAGCTGGCCGGACCTGTCGGATGATGCGCTCGCCGCGCAGCGCGAAACCTGGCTGGCGCCGGCGCTGTACGACAAGGTTTCGCTGAAGGACATTTCGGCAGGCGACCTGTCCGACGCGCTGATGGGCCTGCTGCCCTGGGAATTGCGCGGGCGGCTGGAGCGGGAGGCACCTACGCATTTCGAGGCGCCGACTGGTACCCAGTTGGCGATCGACTATGAGGCGGAGCAGGGACCAACCATCGCCGTGCGGTTGCAGGAACTGTTCGGGCTCAACACCCATCCCTCGATCGCCAAAGGCGCGGTGCCGCTGGTGCTGGAACTGCTGTCGCCGGCGCATCGCCCGGTGCAGGTGACACGCGATCTGCCGGGCTTTTGGCGCGGCAGTTATGCGGCCGTACGCTCCGATCTGCGCGGGCGCTATCCGCGGCATCCCTGGCCGGAGGATCCCCAAGCGCCATGCCGACAAGGCGGGTGAAGCCGCGGGGAACGTGAGGGAAATGCGCCCAAGCTGTCATCACCCGCCAAAGCGGGTGATCCAGTATTCCAGAGGCGCTTGTGATTGAGCCGAGAGGCCGCGGCGTACGGGATGCCCGCCTTCGCGGGCATGACAAGCCCTTCCATTAACCTTTCCCTCATCCTTTTCGTCAAAATGGCAGCCTCCGCCACCGTCGCTTAGTCGAAGCTTGGCAGCGGATGTGGTGAGATCGCGGGTCATCCGCGAAGAGTATGTGGCGTCATGCGTAACATCCTGATCATTGCCGCGGTTCTGGCTGGCCTCGGCACCTTCATGGCTGATATGGCCGAACAAATGGAGCGCGTCGACCGCGCTTGCCAAGACCACCCCGAAGGCCCGCTCGACGGAGACCGTTGCGCAGGCCGGTATCCGCAGCATCAGCATTCCGCGCGACGCCCGCGGTCATTTCCAGACCGAAGGCCGCATCGAGGGCCAGCGCATCGACTTCATGGTCGATACCGGCGCCTCCGTCGTGGCGCTGAACGAAAAATCCGCGGCGCGGTTCGGTTTCCGCCCGCAGCGCAGCGACTACAACGCCACCGTCTCCACCGCCAACGGCAACATCAAGGCGGCGCGCACGCGGCTGGCCATGCTCGATATCGGCGGCCTCGTGGTACGCGACGTCGATGCCATGGTGCTGCCCGACGAAGCGCTGTCGGAAAACCTGCTCGGCCTGTCGTTCCTGTCGAAGCTGAAGCGGTTCGAATACGCCAACGGCCGGCTGGTGCTGGAGCAGTAGCGCTCCAGAGTTGCCAAAAGCCGCAATTCGCCACCGCAAGCTGCTTTCCTGCCTTCCGCAACGCCTGTGCATTCGCTAATGCAGGCTGTGCGTCCCAACTCATTTCCACGGCGAGATCAATGATGTTTCCAAAGCCAAAACCCGTGCTGGTTCCGAACACCTATGCCTATGAATCCGAACCGATGGTGAAGGCGACCGGGTTTCGCGAATACGACGCGCGCTGGCTGTTCGGCAAGGAAATCAACCTGATGGGGATACAGGCGCTGGGCATGGGGCTCGGCGCGCTGATCGCGGAATTGGGCGTCAGGCAGGAGGTCGTCACCGGGCACGATTTCCGCGGCTACTCCGCCTCGATCAAATATGCGCTGATCTCGGGCCTGCAGGCCGCAGGCTGCAAGGTGCACGACATCGGCCTGTGCATGACGCCGATGGCCTATTTCGCGCAATTCGAGCTCGACGTGCCCTGCGTCGCCATGGTGACGGCGTCGCATAACGACAATGGCTGGACCGGGGTCAAGATGGGCGCCAACCGGCCGCTGACTTTTGGGCCGGACGAGATGACCCGGCTCAAGGAGATCGTGCTCAATGCCGATTTCAACAACAAGACCGGGGGCTCCTACCAGTTTCACCACAACTTTCCGGCGCGCTACATCGCCGACCTGACGAGGCGTCCAAAGCTGAAGCGCAAGCTCAAAGTCGTGGTCGCCTGCGGCAACGGCACCGCCGGCGCGTTCGCGCCCGAGGTGATGGAAGCGATCGGCTGCGAGGTGGTGCCGCTCGACACGCGAGCTCGATCACAGCTTTCCGAAATACAATCCGAACCCCGAAGACATGGAGATGCTGCACGCGATCCGCGACGCGGTGCTGGAGCACAAGGCCGATGTCGGCCTCGGGTTTGATGGCGACGGCGACCGCTGCGGCGTGGTCGACAATACCGGCGAGGAGATCTTTGCCGACAAGGTCGGCGTGATGCTGGCGCGCGACATGTCGGCGATTACCAAGGATGCCCAGTTCGTGGTCGACGTGAAGTCGACCGGACTATTCGTGACCGACCCGGTGCTGCAAAAGCAAGGCGCCAAGACCACCTACTGGAAGACCGGCCACTCCTACATGAAGCGCCGCACCCACGAACTGGGGGCACTGGCGGGTTTTGAAAAGTCCGGCCACTTCTTTTTCAATGCGCCGCTCGGCCGCGGCTATGACGACGGCCTGATCTCGGCGATCGCGGTCTGCGAGATGCTCGACCGCGCGCCGGGAAAATCGATGGCGGATCTGAAGGATGCGCTGCCAAAAACCTGGTCGTCGCCGACGATGTCGCCGCATTGCGCGGACGAGACCAAATACGGCATCGTCGATGCCGTGGTGAAGCATTTCGAGGCGATGCAGACGCAGGGCAAAACGGTCGCGGGCCAGGCCATCCGCGACCTCGTCACCGTCAATGGTGTGCGCGTCACCGTCGAGGACGGCAGTTGGGGCCTGGTGCGGGCGTCATCCAACAAGCCGGAACTGGTGGTCGTGGTCGAGAGCCCGGTTTCCGCGCAGCGCATGCACGATATGTTCGAGGCGATGAATGTGGTGCTGCGGACGCATCCCGAAGTCGGCGCATATAATCAGACGATTTGATCGGACGCTCTGTCGCGCCACACTCACCGCTGTCATCGCCCGGCTTGACCGGGCGACCCTGTACGCCGCTTCTTCTCGATTGAATGCGGGCGTCTCTGGAATACTGGGTCACACGCTTCCGCGGGTGACGACGGCGGTAATTGTTCGCGTGCGATCTTACGCCGCCCGCACCGAGTCCAGGAAGCTGCCGACCTCGAATTTCAGCCGGTCCGACTGCGACGACAGTCCGGTGGCGGCGTCGAGCAGTTTCGACGCCGAGGCGCCGAGTTGGTCGGAAGCTTCGGCCACGCCGACGATGTTCTCGTTGACCTCGCGGGTGCCGTTGGCCGCCTGCTGCACATTGCCGGAGATCTCGCGGGTCGCCGATCCCTGCTGTTCGACGGCGGCGGCGATCGTATTGGAGATTTCGTTGATTTCGGCGATGGTGCCGCCGATCGCCTGGATCGCATTGACCGCATCGCCGGTCGCCGCCTGGATGCTCTGGATCTGCGCCGAAATTTCTTCCGTCGCCTTCGCGGTCTGATCGGCCAGCGCCTTGACCTCGCTCGCCACGACGGCGAATCCGCGGCCATGCTCGCCGGCGCGCGCCGCCTCGATGGTGGCATTCAGGGCCAGCAGATTGGTTTGGCTCGCGATGTTCTGGATCAGGGTCACGACTTCACCGATCTTCTGGGTCCCCGTTGCGAGACCCGCGACCACGGCATTGGTGCGGCGGGCCTCTTCGGCCGCCTTTCCGGTGACGCTGGCGGAGCGCGTCGCCTGTTGCCCGATTTCGCCGATCGAGGCGGTCAGTTCCTCCGTCGCCGAGGCCACGGTTCCGACATTGAGCGAAGCCTGGGTGGATGCGGCGGCGGCCGCGGCGGTCTGCCGCGCGGCTACGCCGCTGGAGTTGCTCATCGATGAGGACATGCTCTGCATTTCGCGGGCGGCAACTGCCACGGCTTCGACGATATGGCCGATCTTGCTCTCGAATTCCGCCGCGAGCCCGCGCATCGCGGCATCCCGTTCCACCCTGGCGCGCTGCTCGGTTTCGCCGCGCTGCGCATTGGCACGCGCCTCGGCGACGGTGGCGGCTTCGGCTTCAGCGGTTTTTTGCGCCGTCGTCATGAACAGCGCCGCCAGCTGATAGGCGACCCAGACCAGCACGACGGTTTCGACGGCGAGGATGCCGGCGTGCAGAACGACGCGGGCCAGATCGCCCCCGCCCGGGAAGATTGCCGCCGGAAGCACGAAATTCAGCACCAGATGGTGCAGGGCGACGGCAACGGTTCCGGCCAGCAGCGGCCGGATGTCGCAATAGGCGACGAGGGCTGCCAGCGCCGTGAAGAAGTACATGTGGACGTCGACCTGCCAGGGATGTCCCGACAGCTGGAACGCGAAGATTTCAACCCCGCCCATCAGCGCAACCGCGACCAGCAGAACGGTGGAGAGACCGTTGCCGGCTGCACGCCACGACAGCGTCGCCGCGGCGGCAAGCCCAACCATCATCAGTGTCGGCAGCAGCCAGCCGTTGCCGCGCGCCATGCCGATCGCCATGGCGACCGGCACGTGCAGCCAGAGCAGGCCGATCAGCGCCTTGCTGGCGGTTTCGCGCAACGCGTCGAGATCCTTGCTGCGGATGTCCATGCTCAGATTTCCTTGTCTGTGATGTTGAAGCAGGCGGCGACGGCCCGCGGATCGAGGGTCAGCCACGCGCCGGCCTTGCGCAGGCGGCTCAAACCCTCGTGGTCGTGGGGTTTGACTACGAGAAGCGCCGCAAGAGCGGTGGTCCTGACGACGGCGGCGTCAGCTGAGGCCGCGGCCTCGAAAATCTGCTGGGCGCTCCACCACGGTGGAAAGGCGACGGCCACCACCTCGGCGCCGGGACGAACCTGGAATGTCAGTGCGGCGATCGCGATGAAGCTGGCCAGCAATAGCGCCGTGGCGTTGAGCCAGGCCGGCCAGCCAGACGTGTTGACATGCTGTGCTCGCCCCATTCCCAACGACATAGCGCGAGAAGGCTAATTGTGAGTGAATGGCCCGGTCGTAAAATTACGGACAGCGGGGTTTGGCTACGCCGCCGGCACCGGCAGCGCGGTGACCGACTTGATCTTCTCCATCGCAAAACGCGAGGTGACATTTTTCAGCGGTACGGCGCCGATCAGCTTCTTGTAGAACACGTCATAGCTCGCCATGTCCGCGACCACGACGCGCAGCATGTAGTCGACGTCGCCGGCCATGCGATAGAATTCCATCACCTCGGGCATGGCGCTGACGGCGCTGGCGAAGGTTTTCAGCCAGGCCTCGGAATGATCGGCGCTCTCGACCGAGACGAACACCGTGATGCCGAGCCCGATCTTGTTCTGGTCCACCAATGCGACCCGGCGCAGGATCACCCCGTCGGCCTCCAGCCGCTGGATCCGCTTCCAGCAAGGGGTCGAGGACAGGCCGACCCGGTCGCCGATCTCGGCGACGGACAGCGAGGCGTCTTCCTGCAGCACTTTGAGGATCTTGCGGTCGATGGCGTCGAGGCGGCGGTTGGGCTCGATGATGGCAGCGGCGAGATCGGTCATGGGAAGAACTTTGTTCCATAAATCAGGATTTTGCCCCTGATATAGAGAAAATTCTTCTAAAGCAAGCCCCGCTATTGGTCTCCCCCAGCGGAGTCTCGCCGTCTGGCCTTGGTCCAAAAGCTGTTCCACTTCAGCACGTTGCGGGGCAGCAAAGGCGCCGCCGAAGCGGGTGCATTTCAGTGCCGCCGCGGCCGAGGCGAACCGCAACGCCTGCCGCAATTCCTGCTTTTCGGTGATGGCGAGCGCGAATGCGCCGTGGAAAACGTCGCCGGCGCCCAGCGTATCCACGGTGTGCACCGGGAAGGCCGGCGTCTCCTGCAGATTGCCCTGTTCGTCGAGCCAGATCGTGCCTTTCGGTCCGCGCGTCCCCGCCAGGAACGACGGCGTCAGTTTTGCAATTTTTTTCAGCGCCTGGCCGTCGTCGGTGACATCGGCGGTTTCCTGCAGCGGCTCACTGGAAAACACCAGATGGGAAGAGGCGTTGAGCAATCCCTCCCGCAGCGACATCGCGCGGTCGACGTCGACAATCACGGGGATGCCGCGGCGGCGCGCTTCGGCGCACAGATCGGTGCAGAAACCCGCGGCGCGGCTCTCGGTGAGGATCGCGGCGCAATCCTGCAGCAGCGTCTCGGTTGAGGGCAGGCGGACCTTCCACAACTCCGGATCGCGGAAAGTAATAATGGTGCGCTCGCCGCTCGGATCGACCATGACGGCCGAGATCGGCGTCACCAGCCCCAGCATGTGCACGATGTGTTTGGTCTCGATGCCCTCATGCGCGAGCTTCTCGAAAATGAAGCGGCTCGATGCTTCGCGGGCGTCGCCCATCGGGCCGCAGATCGAGGCGCGGCCGCCGAGCCGAACGATTCCGATCGCGGCGTTGAGCGCATTGCCGCCGCAGATCTCGTCGAAATGGGTGGCGTTCTCCTTGGAGCCTCGCGCGGGAATGCCGCTGACGCGAAATGTCAGGTCGCGCACCGGCATGCCGATGCACAGAATGCGCGGCGGAATTTTGGCGCTGCGGCGTGAAAATTCATCGAGGAATCCGTCATGCCGGTTCCGCTCTGTGCCGGAACCCGGGTCCCGAGTTAATCGATGGAGCCATCCGGCGTTCCCCGCTATGCAGCCTCATCCGGGCCCTCATGCAGCCAGCGCCCCAGCAAATGGTGGGCAATGGCAAAGGGATGCGGTCCGGCGAGGCCGTCGGGATGCTGCCGCTTGATCATCAACGCCGCCTCGGCGCGGTCGAACCAGCGCGCATCTTCCAATTCCGTGTGGTCGACGACGATACCCTCATTGGTGGCGCGCGCGGTGCATCCGATCATCAGGGATGACGGATAGGGCCAGGGCTGCGTCATGTAATATTGCACGTCGGTGCAGCGGATGCCGGATTCCTCGAAGATTTCGCGGCGGACCGCGTCCTCGATGGTTTCGGCGGCTTCGACGAATCCGGCCAGGCACGAATACATTCCGGGCAGGAATTGCTTCTGCCGCCCCAGCAGAACCTTGTCGCCCGAGGTCACCAGCATGATCACGACCGGATCGGTGCGCGGAAAATGCTCGGCCTTGCAGCTCGGGCACTCGCGCTTCCAGCCGCCTTCCTTCATGGCGGTGCGGGTACCGCAATTGGCGCAGTAGCCATGGCGCTGATGCCAGGTGACGATCGATTTCGCCATCGCGATCGCCGAGAGCTGGTCGGGCGGGATCACGCCCTGCATCGCCATGCCGCGCAATTCGGTGACGGCGACATCGTCGCGGGTCAGCAGTTTTTCAACCGCTGATGCGGGGATACCCATGCCGAACATGGCAGCACCGTCGCGTAACCCTAAAAAGATCGTGCCGGGATTGGCGCCGAATTTCAGCGCCTCGTCGATGGTCAACAGCGCGCGGGGGCCGTCCGCTTCCTGCTTCACGACCAGCGAATCGCGATGTACCACATAGGCGCGGCTGTCCCGCTTGCCCTCCATCGCCAGCAGCTTTTCGTCATTGCCGCGCAGATGCGCGGCGCGGTCGAGAACATGGCTGACAAAGGCCGGCCGCCCCAGGGGAAAGGAATCGAATGCTGTCATGGGTTCAACCGAGCCAGATTTTGCGGCGAAGCGCGCTGATGAAGGTTTGGATCTCTTCCGCGTCGTGCGGAAGCGGCGGCATCACCCCCCAGACCGGACGCGGCCATGCCGCGTCGCTGGAACGGCGGGCGACGATGTGGACATGCAGTTGCGGCACCAGATTGCCCAGTGCAGCGATGTTCAGCTTGTCGCATTTGGTGACCTCCTTGAGGGCACGCGCGACGCGGGAAATCTCCGTCATCAATTGTGCCTGCTCGACCTCGTCGAGGTCGATGATCTCGACGGCGTCAGCCCGGCGCGGCACCAGCAGCAGCCAGGGGTAATGCGCGTCCTTGATCACAAGCACCCTGGACAGCGGCAGGTCGCCGATGTCGATGGTGTCATCCTTGAGCCGTGAATGCAGCGACCAGGCGGAGGCGTCAGAAGGCATGTGGGTTCCAGGTGCGTCCATCGTTGGTCCGATGGCTTCGGTATGAAGTGGCCTGAAATGGACACCGCTCTCCGTCTCATATCAAGGCGTCATCACCCGCGAAAGCGGGTGATCCAGTATTCCGGGGCGGCGGTGGTCAAACCGAGACGCCGCGGCGTACTGGATACCACTTTTACGGGGGCGGACCCCGCTTGCTTTCGGACGCTTTTAGCCCCAAATAGGGACCGGGAGATTGGCGGTGGACGAGCCACTCGCCAACCGGGTCAGGTCCGGAAGGAAGCAGCCCTAACGAGGTCCGGATCGGGTCGCTCGTCAGTCTCCTACCTGTTTTTTCGAGCGAATCGCGCCAGATCGGCACCACCGGTCCGGCGCTGGATTCCCTATCCCGTTCCGCAAGCCGGTTTCGAGAGACAATCATTTGCGGATCGATCGATGACCGACGCTGGCAATTCCGTAACGCCCCCCGCTGAGCCCGACAGCACCCAGCAGGGCGGCTTCGACCTCGGCGGCCCGCCCGAGGCCGGCAAGCATTACCGGGTGCTGGCGCGGAAATACCGCCCCTCCAGTTTCGACGATCTGATCGGCCAGGACGCCGTGGTCCGCACCGTCTCGAACGCGTTCGAGACCGGGCGGGTCCCGCAGGCCTGGATCCTGACCGGGGTGCGCGGGGTGGGCAAAACCACCACGGCGCGGATTCTCGCCCGTGCGCTGAATTACGAACTGCCTGACGGCTCGGTGAAGGGCCCTACCATCCACATGCCGGCCCCGGGCGTGCATTGCCAGGCGATCATGGAAAGCCGGCACATGGACGTGCTGGAAATGGACGCCGCCTCCCATACCGGCGTCGACGATGTCCGCCAGATCAACGACAGCGTGCGCTATGCGCCGGCCAGCGCGCGCTACAAGGTCTACATCATCGACGAAGTCCACATGCTCTCGACCGCGGCGTTCAACGCCTTCCTGAAGACGCTGGAAGAGCCGCCGGAGCACGCCAAATTCGTGTTCGCGACCACCGAAATCCGAAAAGTTCCGGTCACGGTGCTGTCGCGCTGCCAGCGTTTTGACCTGCGCCGGGTCGAGGCCGACGTGCTGATGGGGCATCTCTCCAATATCGCGGGCAAGGAGAATGTCGAGGTGGAGCCGGAAGCGCTCGGCATTATCGCGCGGGCGGCGGAAGGCTCGGTGCGCGATTTGCTGTCGCTGTTCGACCAGGCGATCGCGCATGCGGCGGGCCCCGTGCGCGCCGACGCGGTACGCCAGATGCTCGGGCTTGCCGACCGCACCCGCGTGATCGATCTGTTCGAACAGCTGGCGCGCGGCGATATCGCCAGCGCTTTCCGGGAATTCCGCGAGCAGTACGATACCGGCGCCGATCCGATCGTGGTGCTCAGCGATCTCGCCGAATTCGTCAATTTCGTCACCCGCGTGAAGATCGTGCCGGCGACGGCGGACAATGTCGCGTTTGGCGAGACCGAGCGCGTCCGCGCCCGCGATTTTGCATCAAAGCTCTCGGTGCGGGTGCTGTCGCGGATGTGGCAGATGTTGCTGAAGGGCATCACCGAGGTGCAGGCCGCCACGCGTCCGGCCGCGGCCGCCGAAATGGTGCTGGTCCGCATCGCCTATGTCGCCGACCTGCCGACGCCGGACGAGGCGATCCGCATGATCGAGCAGAACGGCGGCGCGTCCTCTTCTGCCGCATCGGGATCCGCGTCGGCACGTGCATCGTCCACGTCTTCCGCATCGGCGGTGTCCTCGATGCAGGGTTCGGCCCCGCGCACCACTTCCGCGCCGCGCGCCAGCGCCGAGGCATCCGCGCGCCCGCAGATGACGGCGCCGATCGCGGAAGCGCAGGCCGCGCCCGCGGCGCTCAAGATATCGACCTTTCCCGAACTGGTGGCGCTGGCCGGCGAGAAGCGCGACCTGCTGACCAAGGCCGCGCTGGAAGCCGATGTCCGGCTGGTCCGCATCGAGGACGGCCGGCTCGAACTGGCGATGGAGCGCAGCGCGTCGCGCACGCTGATCAACGATCTCTCCCGAAAACTGGAGCAATGGACCGGACGGCGCTGGACCGTGATCGTGTCCAACGAGGCAGGTCAGACGACGCTGCGTGCGCAGAACGAAGTGCAGAAGAACCAGCGCGAGCGTGCCGCCGAAGCCGATCCCAGGGTTCAGGAAGTGCTGGCCCGGTTCCCCGGCGCCAGGGTGGTCGAGGTGCGCAAGCTTGCCCCGGAGCCGCCGGAATCCGATGTTAGCGGAGAAGATCCCGCCGAGACCCCCGACAGCGACGATCTCTAGAGGAACCGTTCATGGCTGATTTTCTCGGCATGATGAAACAGGCAGCTCAGCTGCAATCGAAGATGCAGGCGATGCAGGAAGAACTCGGCCACGTCGAGGTCGAGGGCGTTTCCGGCGGCGGCCTGGTCAGCGTGCGCATGACCGCGAAGATGCAGGTCAAGGCGGTGAAGATCGATCCCTCGCTGATGAAGGCCGACGAACGCGAAATCCTCGAGGATCTGCTGGTGACAGCGCATAACGACGCGCAGCGCAAGGCGGAAGCCGCGATGCAGGAGAAGATGCAGGCGCTGACCGGCGGGCTTGGACTGCCGCCCGGATTGGGTCTCGGCTAGCCAGCATGCCTTCTGCCGTTGCCGGTCCTGAAATCGAACGTCTGATCCAGCTGCTGGCGCGGCTGCCGGGGCTCGGGCCGCGCTCGGCGCGGCGCGCGGCGCTGCATCTGATCAAGAAGCGCGAAACGCTGATGGCGCCGCTGACTGCTGCATTGCAGGTCGCAATCGACAAGATCCAGGTCTGCAAGACCTGCGGCAATATCGACACCCAAAATCCCTGCACGGTGTGCACCGATCCGAGGCGCGATCCGGCGATCATCGTGGTGGTCGCAGACGTCGCCGATCTCTGGGCGCTGGAACGCGCCCATGCCACCAACGGCTTCTATCACGTGCTCGGTGCGACGCTGTCGCCCCTCGACGGCGTCGGCCCGCAGGACCTGACCATCGAGGCGCTGGTGGCGCGCGCGCATGATTCGCGCGTTACCGAAATCATTCTCGCTCTCAATGCGACGGTGGACGGCCAGACCACCGCGCATTACATCACCGACCTCCTGCAGGAGGCCGGCGTCAAGGTGACGAGGCTGGCCCACGGCGTGCCCGTGGGCGGCGAACTCGACTATCTCGACGAAGGCACGTTGTCCGCGGCCATGCGGCAGCGCACGTTGTTCTGATCTCACCAAACGGAAATTCGAAATGATGATGCGACGATTCGGCAAACGTTTTGCTTTGGCAGCGGTGATCGCGGCAGCGTCCACGGCACCTATCGCCCGGGCGCAACCGGCTGCCGAACCGGCTCCAAAGCCAGGAAAACTGATCAACACCGGCGACGTGCTGTCGGGACAACTCAACGCCATGAGAGTCCGCGGGGCCAGGAAGGGCAAGAAGGTCTCGACCTTTCAGATCACCAGCGAACCGCGCCGGCTGCCGGCGCCGGACGGATTGTGCAATCTCGAGACCGGGCCGGAAACTTTTCAGCTCATCACCTCCAGCGACGCCCAGGCTGCGCAGCTGAAGGGTTTCATCGGCAAGGAAATCTCGATCAAGGTCGACGAAATCGCCTGCGCCGAAGCCGCCGGGCAGATGAGCGAAGCCGTGGTGACGAAATGGAGCGTGGTGACGAAGCACTGAGGTCGCTGACCGGCAAGTTGCGGCAGACCCGCGGCACCAGGCTCGGCCTATCAGATCGTCAGCGAACCTGGATGATGCCAAAGCGAGACGAATCTGACTACGAAAAGCGCGGTCACATCCACCTCTTCACATAGGATCCTTGAAGTAAGCGCCTGCAAGACCGTCACCGTGAAGGCCGTCGGTGTTCTGCTCGCAGACCGCCTGGCACATCGGCGATGTCGCCGTGCCGCAATGGCAGCTTTCGCCGAGGTAAGCGCGCCAGCCCTTACCGTTAGCCCTTGGCGAGCCCAGCGTCTCGAAATGCCCGCGCCGCTGCAACCAGGCCAGCAGGATCAGGCTCGGCACCGCGACCACGGTAGAGATCACGAAGAACATCGGCCAGCCTGTCGCCTCGGCCACATAGCCCGAACCTGCGGACAGATAGGTGCGCCCGACCGCGGCAAGGGCGGTGAGCAGGGCGTATTGGGTGGCGGTGTGCAGCGGGTTCTGGCACAGCGCCGAAAGATAAGCGACGAAGATCACGGTGCCGATCGCGCCGGTGAAATTTTCAGCCGTGATGGCAACCGCAAGCGCCCATTGATTGACGCCGACATAGGCGAGCCAGCAGAACACCAGGTTGGAGAGCGCCTGCAGCACACCGCCGATCCACAGGCTCGCGGCCAGCGAATAGCGCCGCGCCACGTAACCGCCGGCAAAACCGCCGATCAGGGTCGCGGCGAGGCCGACGCCCTTGACGATAGCGGCATAGTCAACCTTGCTGAAGCCTATGTCGATCACGAACGACGCCGTCATGCTGCCGGAAAATGCGTCGGTGAGTTTGTACAGCACTACGAAGGCCAGCACCAACAGCGCGTCTTTGCGCTCAAGAAAATCGAAAAACGCGCAGATCGCCGCCTTTACAATCCGGGTTTCGAGCATCCAACGAGGGAGAATCCGTTGATCGAACGGAGCAGCAGCTGGAGCCATCGCTTTGCGCTCTGCGGTAGATCGTAGTCCCGATGGTCTTCCGCGCGCTGCGACGCTTCGGGCTCGGTGGCGGCAAGCGCGGTAACGGTGCCGATCAGCACCAGCGCGGCCATGGCGACAAAGCCCCACATCCACGCCGACGAGCGCACGATGCCTGCACCCTCAAAGGCAGCGACCAGGAACAACACGCCAGCGGTCGAGACCAGCATGCCGATCCGGTATGCCGCGACATAGGACGCCATGCCGGCGGCCTGCTCGCTCTCCGGCAGGCTCTCGACGCGGAAGGCGTCGACCACGATGTCCTGGGTCGCCGACATCGTCGCGACCAGCAGCGCGCCGAGCGCCACGAACAGCGGCGAGCGCGCAGGATCCGTCAGCGCCAGCAGCAGGATCGCGCCGATCAGCAGCAGTTGAGAGAACACCAGCCAGCCGCGGCGGCGGCCGAAGGCGCGGGTGAAGAACGGCACATGCAGCGCATCGACCAGCGGCGCCCAGAGAAATTTCAGCGTATAGGGCGTGCCGACCAGCGCAAACAGACCGATGGTGCCAAGATCGACCCCGGATTCGCGCATCCACACCTGCAGCGTCGATCCCGACAGCGCCAGCGGCAGCCCGGAGGAGAAGCCGAGCAGCAGCACGATCAGCACGCGCGGCTGTAGATATACCGCCCATGCTTCGCGCCAGGAGGCGCGCGGGGTGGGGACGATCGATGCCTTGGGCAAGCTGTCGGGCGTGTTGGTCATGCCGCAGTGCTAGCAGATTCGAGCGGACCATTGAGCGATGACAAGTAGATTATGTCGCGGCATTCGCAACGGCCCTTGCCCGGGTCCCTACTCCCCCGCCCGCAGCTTCCGTGCCAGCGGAAACAGCTCGGCTGCGGCAGGCGCGACGACGCGTGGCGTCTCCGCCGGCGCGTCGGTCTTGCTGAAATCCAGCTCCTCGATCCGCCCCGCCCGCTTTTCGATCTTGTCGGCGGAGATCAGGATCTGGCGGACGTCCTCGTTGACGTCGCCAAAATGCTTTTGCAACTTCAGCACGCGGTCGCGCAGCCGGTTGAGGTCGTCGCCGAGGTTGAGCACCTCGGTGCGGATCTGGTCGGCGGCGTCGCGCATCCGCGCGTCTTTCAAAATCTGCTGCATCACCTGGATCGCCAGCATCAGCAAGGACGGCGACACCAGCACGACGCGGGCGCGGTAGGCTTTTTGAATGACGTCGTCGAACCCGTCGTGGATTTCGGCGTAGACCGATTCCGACGGCACGAACATCAATGCGGTGTCCTGGGTCTCGCCGGCGATCAGGTATTTTTCGGCGATGTCGCTGACATGCTTCATGACGTCGGCGCGCAAGCGCTGGGTAGCGTATTTTTTCTCGTCGTCGCTGCGGGCGTCATGCAGCGCGGTCATCGCTTCCAGCGGGAATTTGGCGTCGATGCAGAGCGGACGCTGGTCGGGCAAAAACACCACGCAATCCGGCCGCTTGCCGGTGGAGAGCGTGTGCTGGAATTCGTAGGAGCCCATCGGCATGCCGTCCTGGACGATCGCCTCCATCCGCGCCTGGCCGAACGCGCCGCGCGACTGCTTGTTGGCGAGCACGTCGCGCAGCGTGGTGACCTGCGACGTCAGGTCCGTGAGATTCTTGTGCGCGTTGTCGATGATCCCCAACCGCTCATGCAGCACGCGCAAGCTGTCCATGGTGTTGCGGGTGGTCTGCTCCATCGACTGGCCGACGCGATGGGTGACCGAATCCAGCCGCTCGTTGACCGCGCGGGCCATGTCGGCCTGGCGGCCGGCCAGCGCCTGGCCCATCTCGTGGACCCGGCCGGTGGCCTCGGACTGGGCGCGCAGCATTTCGCTGACCCGCTCTTCCAGTTCGTCGGCGCGGATCGCCTGCGCCATCGCCAGCGCCGCCCCGCGGCTGCCGGACCGCGCGATGATGATGGCAATGGTCAGCAGCAGGATTAGCGCCAGCGCCGCAAAACCGAGCAGCGCCTCGCCTGTGTGCACCGGCCAGTCGCCGATCGTGAAAAGAATCTCGTTCATGCCGCCCTTGTAACCAATTCGCTCTTGAACGCGAACGAAGAGGGAACATTTATGGTTAATCGGCGGCTTAATTTTCGTGGTTAATTTTCGCTGAAGATTTATGGTTAGCGGGGGGTTAACGGATCCGGCCCACGCATTGACCGCGGCAAACCGGCAGCTTAAATCGCCCGCAGGGCAATTAGAGACATCATGGCACTCCGAGAAATCATCATCCTGCCGGACAAGCAGTTGCGGCTGGTCTCCAAACCGGTCGAAAAGGTCACGGCCGAGATCCGCAAGCTCGCCGACGACATGTTCGAGACCATGTACGACGCGCCCGGCATTGGCCTGGCCGCCATCCAGGTCGCGCAGCCGCTGCGGCTGATCACCATGGACCTCGCCAAGAAGGACGAGGACGGCGAGACCAAGCCGCGGCCGCGGGTCTTCATCAATCCGGAGATTCTTTCCTCGTCCGAGGAACTCTCGGTCTACGAAGAAGGCTGCCTGTCGATCCCCGAATATTACGAGGAAGTCGAGCGGCCCGCAAAAGTGCGGATCCGCTTCACCGATCTCGACGGCAAGGTGCACGAGGAAGACGCCGACGGCCTGTTCGCCACCTGCATCCAGCACGAGATCGACCATCTCAACGGCGTGCTGTTCGTGGACTATCTCTCGAAACTGAAGCGCGACCGCGTGCTGAAGAAGTTTACAAAAGCCGCGAAGCGGGCGGTGGAATAAGGGCTCAGCCATCTCTCTCAACCGTCATGCCCGGGCTTGACCCGGGCATCCACGCCTTTCTTTGCGGGACCAAGGACGTGGATGGCCGGGACAGGCCCGGCCATGACGGGTAAACTGAAACCGCCTCTGGAAATTGTTACACCATGCCGCTCCGCCTGATCTTCATGGGCACGCCCGATTTCGCGGTGCCGACGCTGCTGGAGCTCGTCGCCCATGGCCACGAGATCGCCGCGGTCTATACCCGCGCGGCAAAACCGGCCGGGCGCGGCATGAAACTGCAGCCGACGCCGGTCGAGCAGGAAGCGCGCCGGCTCGGCATTCCCGTGCTGACGCCATCGACGTTGAAGACGCCCGAAGCGCTCGATGAATTTTGTGCGCACAATGCCGATGCCGCCGTTGTCGTTGCCTATGGCATGATCCTGCCCAAGGCGATCCTGGATGCGCCCCCGCTCGGCTGCTTCAACCTGCATGGCTCGCTGCTGCCGCGCTGGCGCGGCGCCGCCCCGATCAACCGCGCCATCATGGCGGGCGATGCCGAGAGCGGCGTGATGGTGATGAAGATGGATGTCGGGCTCGATACCGGCGATGTGGCGATGGCCGAACGGCTGGCGATACCGGATACGATGACGGCGGCCGACCTGCACGACGCGCTGGCGCCGCTCGGCGCCGACCTGATGGTGCGCGCGATGGGCGCGCTGGAACGCGGCAAGCTGCAACTGACGAAACAGAGCGAGGACGGCGTCACCTATGCGGCAAAAATCGAAAAGGCCGAGGCGCGGATCGACTGGAACAGGCCGGCGCGCGCGGTGCTGCGCCATATCCACGGGCTGTCGCCGTTTCCCGGCGCGTGGTGCGAGATGGCGCTCGACGGCGAGCAGGTACGGGTGAAGATTTTGCGCTGCGAATTGGCGGCAGGTTCGGGCGCGCCGGGCGACCTGCTCGACGATTGTCTCACGGTCGCTTGCGGGGACGGCGCGATCCGCATCCTCGACCTGCAGCGCGCCGGCAAGGCGCCGATGAAGGCGAATGTCTTTTTGCGCGGCACCCCGCTCAAGCCGCCGATGCGGTTAAACTGATGCCCCGCTACAAACTCATCATCGAATATGACGGCAGCCCGTTCTGTGGCTGGCAGCTGCAGGACAATGGCGCCTCCGTGCAGGGCGCGCTGGAAGACGCTGTCAAGGCGATCTGCGGCGAGCGGGTCCGCGTCCACGGTGCGGGCCGAACCGACGCCGGCGTGCATGCGCTGGGGCAGGTCGCGCATTGCGATATCGAAAAACACTTTGTGCCGGGCCGGTTTCGCGACGGCCTCAATGCGCATTTGCGGCCGCATCCGATCGGGGTGCTCTCGGCGGAAATCGTGGAGGATTTCGAGGCGCGGTTTTCCGCGAAAAAACGCCACTACCTCTATCGCATCTCGAATCGCCGCGCCAATCTCGCACTCGACATCGGCAAGGCCTGGCGCTTGCCGCGAACGCTCGATACCGACGCGATGCACGCCGCCGCGCAGCGACTGATCGGCAAGCATGATTTCACGACGTTTCGCGACACCGAATGCCAGGCCAAGTCACCGGAAAAAACCCTGGACCAGCTCGACGTCATCAGGGACGGCGATGCCGTCAACATCGTGACCTCGGCGCGTTCGTTTCTGCACAGCCAGGTGCGCTCGATGGTGGGCTCGCTGGTCTGGGTCGGCGAAGGCCGCTGGAGCGCCGACGATCTGGCCGCAGCGCTGGCCGCCAAAAACCGCGCCGCCTGCGGCCCGGTGGCCCCGCCGGACGGGCTGTATCTGGTCAGAGTGGAGTATTAGAGGCGGTTCGCGCCACACCCAAATTGTCATGCCCGCGAAGGCGGGCATCCAGTACGCCGCGGCCTACAAACTACGTCGAGATGTCTCGGAGTACTGGATCGTCCGCTGGAGCGTCATCGGGACGCCGACGTTGCGGACGATGACGGCGGTGGGCTAGCCGAAATACCGCTGCAGCACGCCGCGATAAATCCTCGTCAGCGTTTCCAGATCCGCCACCGGGGTGCGCTCGTCGATCTGGTGCATGGTCTGGCCGACCAGTCCGAATTCGATCAGCGGGCAATAGCTGGCGATGAAGCGCGCATCCGAGGTGCCGCCAGAGGTGGAGAGTTCCGGCTTGCGCCCCGTCACCTCCTCGATCGCGGCGACCGCGAGATCGGTGAACGGGCCGGGTTTTGTCACGAACACGTTGGAATTCGACGGCTCCCATTCGATCCGCGCCTTGATCCGGTTGCCGCAGGCTTTTGTCATGCGCTCTTCCACCAAGGTCCGCAGTGTTTCCTGGGTGTGAAGATCGTTGAAACGGATGTTGAATTTTGCCCGCGCCTGGCCGGGGATCACGTTGCCGGCCTTGTTGCCGACATCGACCGAGGTGAATTCGAGATTGGAGGCCTGGAACTGGGCGCTGCCGCGGTCGAGCGGCTCGTCGCTCAGCGCCACGATCAATCTCGAAATATCCGGCACCGGATTGGCGGCGCGATGCGGATAGGCGACGTGGCCCTGGATGCCGTCGACATACAGCATGCCGTGCAACGCGAGCCGCGACGGCCGACCTTGATGCAGTCGCCCATCACTTCCACTGATTGCTGGGCTCGCCGAGCACGCAGTGGTCGAATTTTTCGCCGCGCGCCGCCGCCCATTGCAGCAATTTGATCGTGCCGTTGACGGAAATATCTTCCTCGTCGCCGGTGATCAAGAACGAGATCGAGCCCTTCGGTTTTCCGTCATTGGCGGCGAGATAATCCAGCACCGCCGCGACGCTGCAGGCGATGCCGCCCTTCATGTCGACCGCGCCGCGGCCATACAGAAAACCGTCCTTGACGTCGCCCGAGAACGCGCCATGGGTCCAGGCGCTCTCGTCGCCCGGCGGCACCACGTCGGTATGTCCGGCAAAGGTGAGGTGCGGCGCGCCGTCGCCGATCCGGGCATAGAGATTGTCGATGTCGGCGGTGCCGGGTTCGCCGAAGGTGACGCGATGCACGTCAAAGCCGGCGGCCTTCAGGATGGTTTCGAGCACGCCGAGCGCGCCGGCGTCGGCCGGGGTGACGGAGGGACAGCGCAACAGATCGCGGGCGATGGAAAGGGCGGAGAGCGGTTCGGTCATGCCCCTCGCTTAACATGGGCTCCCGGCGAGGGGCCAGCGCTGTGGGGGACAAATTCGAGCTCGCTTTGCTGATCCCAGCGCGGCCGGCTGTCGACCGGCGCCAGCGGGTCGGGGCCGAACCGGTTGGGTCCGCTTGTCCCCTTCAGGAAACACATTTCGACCAGGCCCCAGATGAGGGCGATGAACGCGGCAAGTTCGATCAACGCCGCCGTCCAGGAACCGCCCAGCCAATCCCCGAAATGACCGTCGTGCACGCTGGTCGCGACGACGAGAGGAATCATCCACCAGCCGCTCCTGTTGCGATCGTGCAACCGCCTGATCGAGGCGGCGGCATAAAACCATGCGAACACCAGCGTCATGGCAGCGATGACGATCCGCGGAAACAGTTCCGCCTTGGATGCGGTGTCGTCACCGCTGAACGATGCGGAAATGCCGACGATGTCGATCTTCAGGGGTCCGGTGGGAATGCCGAGCGCGAGACAGATGGTGTGCAGCAAAAATAGCGCAAACATCATCGAGCACATGATGCCCAGTGTCGTGAGCCAGTACCTGCCGCGGTTGATGCGGCCCTCGAAGCGAAACAGCAACCATTTGTAGTCCATCGCAGCCTCCGAATGTCGGAGATGGCCGGTCGGTCCTGGCTATTAGTCGTATGGATCGGCTTTGGGTTCGACTCCCTTCTCACAACGATGCGTTGGGTGGTAGATCAGCCGGCTCTCAATTTCGTGAGGCGGGGCCGGAACGGCTCACCTGAAAGCCCGGAACGCCAGCCGGCTCCGGGCGCGAAGCGATGCTAATCCCGCAACAGCTCGTTGATGCTGGTCTTGGCGCGGGTGCGCTCGTCGACCCGCTTGACGATTACCGCGCAGGCGGTGGATGGGCCGGGCTGGCCGTTCTTCAGCGGGCGGGCCGGCAGCATGCCCGGCACTACCACGGCATATTCCGGTACCTCGCCGACAAAGGTCTCGCCGGTATCGCGGTCGACGATTTTGGTCGAGGCGCCCAAAAACACCCCCATCGCCAGCACCGCGCCCTTGCGCACGATGACGCCTTCGGCGACCTCGGAGCGCGCGCCGATGAAGCAATCGTCCTCGATGATGACAGGTTCGGCCTGCAGCGGCTCCAGCACGCCGCCAATGCCGACGCCGCCGGAAATATGCACGCGCTTGCCGATCTGGGCGCAGGAGCCGACCGTCGACCAGGTGTCGATCATGGTGCTCTCATCGACATAGGCGCCGAGATTGACGAAGGACGGCATCAGCACGACGTTTTTCGCGATGAAGGCGGAGCGGCGGACGATCGCGCCCGGCACCGCGCGAAAACCCGCGTCGCGAAACCGGTTCTCGCCCCAGCCCTCGAATTTCGACGGCACCTTGTCCCACCACGAGGCCTTGCCGGGGCCGCCGGCAATGGCGGTCATGTCGTTGAGCCGGAACGACAGCAGCACCGCCTTCTTCAGCCACTGATTGACCTTCCACTTGCCGTCGGCCTCGCGCTCGGCGACGCGAACTTCGCCCTTGTCGAGCAGCTCGAGCGCGGAATCCACGGCGTCGCGAACTTCGCCTTTTGTCGACGTCGAGACGCCGTCGCGGGCGTCGAACGCGGAGTTGACTGACGATTCGAGGGAGGCGAGAGACATCGGGATTTCCTTGGGCGATTTTGCTGGGGCGGAGGGCTTTTTCGGGATTTGGGGAGGGAGAGTCAAGGCTCCCTCCACCGTCGTCACCCGCGAAAGCGGGTGACCCAGTACTCCGCGGCGGCAATCCTGAAGCAGGGTCTTTGACGCCGTCCCGAACGAGAATTCCCGGCGTACTGGGTGCCCCGCTTTCGCGGGGCATGACAGCGGCGCCAGGGACGGCCAGTCAGCGCGTTGCCGACACTCTTTCCAGAAACCCGGTCAGGTCATCGGTGACGTGATCGACATGGGCGGCGTCGCGGCCCTCCAGCTCCCAGTCCTCGCGCACCACTTCCCTTGAGCCGTCGGGCACCACCAGCACCGTGGTCATGCCGAGTTGATGCGGCACCACGAGGTTGCGCGCGAGATCCTCGAACATCGCGGAGTTCGAGGGATCGACGGCGTGATCGCGCAAAAATTTCTGATAGGTCTGCAGCGCCGGCTTCGGCTCGAGGTCGGCGGCAATGATGTCGAACACCGCTTCGAAATGCGAGCCGATGCCGAGCCGCTGCAAAACCGCGCCGGCGTGATCGGTCGAGCCGTTGGTCAGGATCAGTTTTCGACCGGGAAGTCTTGCGATCGCCGCACCCATCGCCGGATTGGGTTCGAGCGGCGAATGATCGATCCGGTGCACATAAGCGAGGTAATCGTCGGCGCGCACGCCGTGCTCGGTCATCATGCCGCGCATGGTGGTGCCGTAGCGGCGGTAATAATCCTTCTGGATCGCGCGCGCTTGTTCGGCGGATACCTTCAGCCAGGCACTGACGAACTCGCCGATCCGCGCATCGACCTGCTGCCACAGATTGACGTGATGCGGATACAGCGTGTTGTCGAGATCGAACACCCAGGTGTCGATGTGGGTGAAGGTACGTTTTGTATCTCTTAGTGGTGCGGCCACGACGGCTCCTTCTTCACCTCTCCCTTTGGGAGAGGTCGGCGCGCAGCGCCGGGTGAGGGGTTCAGCTCTATCGATAGACCGTACCCCCTCACCCCAACCCTCTCCCAGTCGAAGTCGGATATATCCGACTTCGACAAATTCAGGAGCCAAACTCGGGTAAACCCGAGTTTGGGGGAGGGGGCGCATCGCGTTCCGGTGTGGCATCTTGCGCGATATCAAGCGTGAAATTTTCATCACGGCATCGCAAAGCGCAGCGTCTTGCCGCCGCCCGACATGTCGACGGAGGCAAAACCCGTGACCGCAAGGCCGCGATTGCCGCAGCCGGTCTGGTCGTTGATTTCGAATTTGCTCTCGCGGGTGCAGAATTGCGTGGCGCCGCCCCAGTTCAGCGGCTTGTCCCGATATTTCAGGGCGCGGTTTTCGCCATCCACCGCCTCGGCGAAACTGAAGATCTGCTTCGGCTGGCCGGTGACGTCGGGATGCAGGCATTTGCCGGGATCGATGCGGTACCAGCCGCGGCTGGTCACGGCCTTGCCGTCGTCGGTGGCGACCGCGGCCATCACCTTGTGCGGGGTGTCGTTGCACCAGGTCAGCCCGGTGGACGAGGGCGACTGCACCGCGTCGATCATGGTGGTGAAGAACTTTGGCGAGGGCACGATATCCGCCGTCAGTCCGCGATTTTTCAGAAAGGCTGCAAGTGCTGCCTGCGTCTTCGGGCCGTCGACGCCGTCGATCGGCGCAGCGTCGTAGCCCGCGATCACCAGCAGGCGCTGGATGCCGGCGAGTCTCGCCTGCTCGTCGTCATATTCGCTGTCCTCGGCCAGATACGCCACCATATGACCGTCGTCGGTCCGGGTCGGGTTGATCTGGGTGAACGGCGCTGGCGTCTGTCCGGAGCGGCACTGCCGGGCAGCCGCAATGACAAAATTGTCCGGCGCGATGCACAGCGTGTCGTTGCCGCCCTGCGGCACCGGCGACGAGCCGTAGACGCCGAGCGCGCGGGCGTTGAGCAGGATGCGGTCGGCGGTCAGCGTGCCCTGCGCGACCACGCGGCAGGCCGCCGGATCGATCCGGAACCAGCCGCGCGTGGCGGTCGCGGCCTTGTCGTCGATGCCGATCGCGACCTCGACCACGTAGCTCATGCGATTGCAGAGTTTCAGGTCGGCGTAGGCGGGCACGGCGGACAGCAGAAATGAAATCAGTGCCGCGGGCAGCGAGAGCAGCGCAGTCCGCCACGTCGAGGAAGTGCGCTTGTTTCGAACCTCGTCATGCCCGGGCAAAAGGCGCGAAGCGCCGTCTTCGCGCCTGACGTCCCGGGCATCCACGGCTTTCTTTCGGCGAAAAAACAAGGCGTGGATGGCCGGGACAAGCCCGGCCATGACGACGGGGAACGGGTTAGTCGGTGGCATCATCACTTGTGGATCAGCGTGCCGGTGCCCTGGTTGGTGAACAGTTCGAGCAGCACGGCGTGCTGCATCTTGCCATCGATGATGACGACGCCCTCGACGCCTTGTTCGAGCGCGTAGATACAGGTTTCGACCTTCGGGATCATGCCGCCGGAAATGGTGCCGTCGGCGATCAGCTTTCGTGCATCCCTGACCGACAATTCCGGAATCAGCTTTTTCGATTTGTCGAGCACCCCGGGAACGTCGGTCAACAGCAGCAGCCGTTTTGCCTTGAGCGCGCCGGCAACGGCGCCTGCGAAGGTGTCGGCGTTGACATTGAAAGTCTGCCCGGTTGCCGATGTCGCCAGCGGCGCCAGCACCGGGATCAAATCATGGCCGATCAACTGGTTCAGGAGCACGAGGTCGACCTTGTCGGGCTCGCCGACGAAGCCGAGATCGACCACCCTTTCTATATGCGAATCGGGATCGACCATGGTGCGCGTCGCCTTCGACGCCGTCACCATGTTGCCGTCCTTGCCGCTGAGGCCGACCGCCTTGCCGCCGGCCTCGTTGATGTAGCCGACGATCTGCTTGTTGACGGACCCTGCCAGCACCATCTCGACGATCTCGATGGTGGCGGCGTCGGTGATGCGCAGGCCGGCGGCAAATTCGGACTGGATGCCGAGCCGCTTCAGCATGGTGGCGATCTGCGGCCCGCCGCCATGCACCACCACCGGATTGATCGCGGTCTGCTCCAGCAGAACGATGTCGCGGGCGAACGCCCTGGCGGTGTCCTCCGCACCCATGGCATGGCCGCCATATTTGATGACGATGGTTTCCTCGTCATACCGCTGCATGTGCGGCAGCGCCTCGGACAGGATGCGGGCCTGATCGAGCGGACTGATATGCGGCGCGGCGGTCATGAAGCTGGTCTCGTCAGGAAAACGCTGGGCGGGTTCTTATCTGATTGGCGGGCGCCGTGCAAAGTGTCGATGCAAGTCATCGCCGCCTCGGCCATACCGCGCTGACCGCGAGCAACAGCCAGCTAGCAATCAGCAGCGTTCCTCCCGTCGGCGCGGCAAACGGGAACAGTCCATGGCCGGCATACTGCCGCAGCATCAGGTCGCCGGCGAACAGCGAGGTGGCGATGACAAAACCCCAGGCGGCCGCGAGCCCCATCCTGACATGGATCAAGCCGCGCTCCGCCAACGCCACCGTTGCGAGCACGGCCAGCGCATGAAACAGCAGCGTTGAGGACGCCGACGCCAGCCGCGATGCGTCGGCCTGGTGGGCTGCGGCAGCAGCCAGCAACATGCCGTCGGCGCCCATGCCGCCGGCCAGCACGATCAGGATGCGGTACAGGCGCCATGGCATCGTCAGCTCCGCTCGCCGAGCAGCCGCACCATGGCGGCGCGCAATTCCGGCATGCCGGCGCCGGTGCGCGAGGAAGTCACCAGGATTTCCGGAAAGGCCGCCGGATGTTTAGCCAGCGCCGCCTTTACGTCAGCGACGCGCTGCGCGAGTTCGGCCGCTTTCACCTGGTCGGCCTTGGTGAGCACGATCTGGTAGCTGACCGCGGATTTATCCAGCGTGTTGAGCACGTCGAGATCGACTTCCTTGAGGCCGTGCCGGCCGTCGATCAGCACATAGACCCGCGCCAGATTGGCGCGGCCCTGCAGGAATTTGTGGATCAGCGCCGTCCATGACGCGACCTTGGCCTTGGGCGCGGAGGCGTAGCCGTAGCCGGGCATGTCGACCAGCCGGAAACCGGCATTGTCGGGGCCCTCGAAGAAGATCAGCTCCTGGGTGCGGCCCGGCGTATGCGAGGTCCGCGCCAGCGCGTTGCGGCCGGTCAGCGCGTTGATCAGGCTGGATTTGCCGACATTGGAGCGGCCGGCAAACGCCACCTCGACGCCCGCCATCGGCGGCAGCGTTTCGACCGAGGGCGAGGCCCAGATGAACTGCCATTCGCCGGCGAACAGTTTTCGGCCCAACTCGATCAGCTTCGCATCGGGTTCGGTGTCCGTGGTCATGCGAGGCTCCATCACCGTCATGGCCGGGCTTGTCCCGGCCATCCACGTGCTGCTTTTTAGCGCTCCAAAGACGTGGATGCCCGGGACAAGCCCGGGCATGACGAGTTTGGGAGGGTTTGCGGCCTACTCCGCGAGCTGTATCACGTCTTCGATTTCGGCCTTCTTCGGCTTCGGCGCGAACGTGGCCTTGAGGTTGTCGAACAATTCCACCTTCACGCCGTTCTTGCGCATGATGTAGCTCTGCTGCAGCACCGACAGCAAATTGTTCCAGGCCCAGTAGATCACGAGACCCGCCGGGAACGAGGCCAGCATGAAGGTGAAGATCAGCGGCATCCAGTCGAAGATCATCTTCTGGGTCGGATCCGGCGGCGTCGGATTAAGCTTCATCTGCAGCCACATCGTGATGCCCATGATGATCGGCCAGACGCCGAGCATCAGATAGGGGCCGACATTCGGTCCGAGCATCATCGGGTCCCACGGAATGAGGCCGAACAGGTTGAAGATCGTGGTCGGGTCCGGCGCCGAGAGATCCTTGATCCAGCCGTAGAACGGGGCGTGGCGCATTTCGATGGTGACGAACAGCACCTTGTAGAGCGAGAAGAACACCGGGATCTGCAGCAGGACGGGAAGACAACCGGCGACCGGGTTGATCTTCTCCTTCTTGTAGATCTCCATCATCTCCTGCTGCTGCTTCACCTTGTCGTCGGGGAAGCGCTCCTTCAGCGCCGCCAGCTGCGGCTG
This sequence comes from uncultured Alphaproteobacteria bacterium, assembly GCA_963706975.1. Classification (GTDB taxonomy): domain Bacteria; phylum Pseudomonadota; class Alphaproteobacteria; order Rhizobiales; family Xanthobacteraceae; genus Bradyrhizobium. The sequence continues at coordinate 6,574 of CAVPOL010000004.1, read as the reverse complement.
CACCGACTTCATCTTCGCCATCGACGCGTAGGATTTGTTGGCGAGCGGGAAGAAGAGAATCTTGATCAGCACCGTCACCAAAAGGATGGCGACGCCGAAATTGCCGACCAGGTGATAGAACCAGTCCAGCGCCAGGAACATCGGCTTGGTGATGAAATGGAACCAGCCCCAGTCGATCATGAGATCGAAGTGGTTGAGGTCGAGCTGCTTGTTGTAGCCGCCGAGGCCGGCGAGCGGAAAATTGATGCCGACCACGCTGGCTTCCTTGGCGCCGGCGAACAGCCGCGCATTGGAAGAACCGGTACCGCCGATCGCGATGGTCTGCGGGTCCTGCAGGTAATCGGTCTGGTAGGTCCGCACGGAGCCGACCAGGTTGGAGGAGAACCGGGCCTGCAGCTGCGCGGTGGTGTCCGGCAGCAGCGCCGAGGCCCAGTATTTGTCGGTTATGCCGAGCCAGCCGTTGGTGACCTTGAAGTTCTTGACCTTGTCGTCGTCGATCTTCGAGTAGCTGTATTCCTGCAGGCCCTGATCGCCGAGATAGCCGATCAGGCCTTCATGCAGGATGTAGTAGCCCTCGACTTTCGGGGTGCCGTGCCGCGAGATCAGCGCGAACGGATACAGCGTGACCGGCGCGTTGCCGACATTGGTGACGTCGTCCTTGATGGTGAACAGATAGCGCTCGTCGACTGCGATGGTGCGGCGGAAGGTGAGGCCGTCGCCATTGTCGTATTTCAGCGTCACCGGGCTGCCCGGCGCGAGGATGCCCGAACCTTCCTGCTGCCAAAGCGTGTCGCGGTCGGGCAACCTGATCTGCGAACCGGTCGCCGGCACCCAGCCGAATTCCGCGTAATAGGGCGTCGCCGTGCCCGAAGGCGAGAACAGCACGATCGCCGGCGATTTGGGGTCGACGGTGATGCGGAACTGGGTCAGCGCCAGGTCGTCGATGCGCGCGCCCTTCAATGAAATGCTGCCTGTGACCTTCGGGGTCTCGATCTTGATGCGCGGGTTGGCGGCGATCGCCACTTCGCGGGTGACCACCAGCGGCACCGCGGCCGGCTGATTGGGTGCCGTGGCCGAGGGCTGTGGCGTGCCGCCCTGCGGGGTGGCCGAGGGCGTGGCCGGTCCGCCAGGCTGCGGCGTCGGCTTGGCGGCCTCGCTCTGGGCCTGCTGCGCGCGCTGCTTTTCCATCTGCGGGATGTTGTAGAAATACTGCCAGACGAGCAGCACGAGGCCGGACAGAATGACGGCGAGGATGGTGTTGCGATTATCGGTCATCGTTCAGGGTCTCGTCATTCAATTCGGTTTGCTGCGGGCGCGAGTCTTCGACGCGTCTTGCTGGCGCGGACCGGTGTCCGCTTCGCCCGAGAACGCCTTTCCGGGCTGCCGCTCGAGCCGGGCGAGCGCCGAGCGCAGATCCTCGAGCATGATGGCAAAGTCGCGGTTCAGTGCGGCCCGACGGCCGACTAGCACATAATCACTGTGCGGTCGCATGGATATGACGTCCAGTCGCTTCACCAGTTCGCGAAGCCTGCGCCGGATCCGGTTGCGCTCGGTGGCGGTGCCGTTCTTTTTGGTGACGGTGAAGCCGACCCGGACCGGGCCGTCATCGTCGCGCCGCCGCGCCTGCAGCACGAAGGCAGCGCTGTTTGCCCGCGCGCCATTGGCAACGGCGAGGAAGTCCGCCCGCTGCCTTAGCCGATCCATGATGAAATCTCGGGAAAGCCCGGCTTAGGCGCTCAGACGCTTGCGGCCGCGGGCGCGGCGCGCGGCGAGGACCTTGCGGCCGCCGGCGGTGGCCAGACGCGCGCGAAAACCGTGGCGGCGCTTGCGCACCAGTTTGCTGGGTTGATAAGTCCGCTTCACGGGTCGTTCTCCGCTGAAGGCAAGCCGGCAAGTTGCCTGATGAATGAGGGTAGTCCGCTGATGTTGACCGGCCGAAAAGGGCCGTTTCCGGCCCAAAACGAGCCGCCCCGGTCGGACCGGGTCATCGCGGACAGTTGGCGCGGCTTATACGGGAGCGACCTGTTTTCGTCAATGTGCGCCATGCCGCATTCGGGCTTCTTCGAAATGGCGCATTTGGCGCGAATATATCTGATTTTGCGGGATTTTTCCGAACGAGCGATGTCGCGTGCGCCGGCGGCGGGAACCGGCGGACATTAGCGATCCGTAATTTGACCCGCTGCGGTGCAAAACGCATCCTCGATTCTCAGGCATTGGGGCCTATATCGTGTCCGTGACCGACGACCAGCCAGCAACCGGACTGCCGCGGCAAAGGCCGCCGCGCCGGCTTGGCTTGTCAGGAAAATTGTTGCTGCTCACCATTCCCCTGGTGATGATCGCCGAAATCCTGATCTACGTGCCCGCGATCGCCAATTTCCGCATCAACCGGCTGAACGACCGCATCGCCGCGGCCAATACAGCCGCTTTGGTGCTGGATGCGGCGCCCTCCGGCATGGTTCCGGAATCGCTGTCGCGGCAGATACTCACCTCGATCGGCGCTCGCGCGGTCGCCATCAAGATGGGCCAGCAGCGCCGGCTCCTGGCCAGCGCCGATTTGCCGCCGAAAATCGACCATGATGTCGACATGCGCGAGATCACGGTGTGGTCGGCGATCGTCGATTCCTTCGAGATCATGCTGGAAACCGGCAACCAGGCGATTCGCATCGTCGGACCCGCCCCCGGCGGCGCCCAGTTCATCGAGGTCGTGATCGACGAAGCGCCGCTGCGCCAGGCGATGTACCGGTTTTCCCGCAACCTCGTGCTGGTGTCGCTGGCGATCTCGATCCTCACTGCGGCGCTGGTGTACCTGGCGCTGCATTATCTGTTCGTGCGGCCGATGCGGCGGCTGACCGCGAGCCTGGTTGGCTTCCACGAAAACCCTGAAAGTTCGACCCATATCATCGTGCCGAGCCAGCGCGGCGACGAGATCGGCGTCGCCGAGCGCGAATTGAGCGACATGCAGCGCGATCTGGTGTCGATGCTGCATCAGAAGAGCAGGCTCGCAGCCCTTGGCCTTGCGGTCTCCAAGATCAATCACGATTTGCGCAACCTTCTGGCGTCCTCGCAATTGCTGTCGGACCAGCTCGCCAGCGTGCCCGATCCCAGGGTGCAGCGCTTTGCGCCAAAACTGATGCGCTCGCTGGAGCGCGCCATCGCGTTCTGCCAGTCGACGCTGTCCTATGGCCGCGCCCAGGAGGCTGCGCCCGACCGCCGCATGATCCTGATCGAGGCCGTGGTCGCCGAGGTCCGCGAATCCGCCGGGCTCGCCGCCGACGCCTCGGTGACTTGGGTCAGCGCGATCGAGCGCGGGCTTTCGATCGACGCCGATCCCGACCAGCTGTTCCGGGTGCTGCTCAACCTCGTGCGCAATGCCGCGCAGGCGCTGGAAGCCAACCCGCGCAGCGACGCCGGGCTGATGCAGATCCGCATCACCGGCCGCCGCGAAGGCGCCGTCGCCATCATCGAGGTCTCCGACACCGGCCCCGGCGTGCCGCAGCGGGCTCGCGAGCACCTGTTCGAGGCTTTCCAGACCACCGGCCGCCCCGGCGGCAGCGGGCTTGGCCTTGCGATCGCCGCCGAACTGGTCCGCGCCCATGGCGGCGACATCCACCTGGTCGAAGGCACCATCGGCGCCACCTTCCGGATAGCGATCCCCGACCGCCCGGTGGAACTGCAGACCGTGCGCAACGAGCGGGCGAGGGCGTAGGGCCTGATCGGTCATTCCGGGACGCGCGCGAGGCGCGCGAACCCGGAATCCAGAGGTAAATCGGGCGAGATTCGGGGTTCGCGCTGTCGCGCGCCCCGGACTGACGAGCAAAAACCCCTCCGAATTCGACACCCCAGATACCACCCGCCGGACCTTGCCAATCCGACCCGGAGCGGGTAGCTAAAGCGCTCTTTCGCGACCTTCCGTCACTCTTTCGGAACGCATGCGGGGCCACCGGCCCATTATGCCCAGCGAAAAACGCGCCCGTAGCTCAGCTGGATAGAGCACCAGACTACGAATTTGGGGGTCAGGAGTTCGAATCTCTTCGGGCGCGCCAATTAAATCAATAGCTTAATGCAAATTTCGGCCAAGCTATCTGCCCAGAAAATGGATTTGGGCAGATCATGGGCAGATTACGATCCCGTTAGCGGTGGCCAAGAAAACTCGTCACTCGCCCATCAGATACTGGCTGCGGACGATGACGCGACCTCGGCGCCGACGTTGCAGCGATGGTGGAGGTGGCGGCATGTCCGGCAGAAAGACCGGTGGCCCACCTTCCGGCGGATCGGGCGGCGGGCTCGGCGCGCGCGGGTCGCGGCAGCAGATCAAGCCGGACGCGGGTGGCGTGGCGCGCCGCCAGCGCATAGACCGTAGTGTCTAGCGCTTCGTTGCGCCTGCCGTCCGGTAGCACCCACACCCGATAAGGCCGGCCTTCCTTGAAGCGCGTCTGCACCGCTTCCGATGTCAGTTGCGCGAAATACTCGGCGTCGAAGGCGCCACCGATCGGAAAGTGGATGTAGCCGGGCCCGGGTTTAGGGATTCGCAACCGGCCGTAGACCACGTCCTTGCCGGTATCGACGCCGATCATGAAAATCTGGGCGTTGGTCCTGGTTCGGCTTGATCGTGCCGGCCAGATCGGACGCGGCCCGGCGACACCCTTGATCGCCAGCACGCCGCGGCTGCGACGAAGCCCGCAATAGGACAGCACCTGGTGCTGGTGGTGGCCGCCGCTGTCGACGCACGTGACGCGCACCCGTAACTCACGGCCGGCGTCGGTGCGATAGGATTCCGTCAGCACGCTGTCCAGCAGGCCCCAGACCTGGCGTTGCGCCGGATCTCCGGCAGCACTTCGTAGCGCACGGCCCAGATTTCCTCGAAGGCGCCGAAGCCGAGTATCTGCACTTCGATGCGATCGCCCTGCACGTCGACTCCGGCGGTGAGCAGCTTCACCGCGTCCGGATACTCTGTGGGCCGTTTCTCGCCACGACGCAACAGCGACGACCCTTCGACGGTTTCCTGCGCCGGCTCGAACGGCTCGCCCAGCACGGTGTTAGTCCAGTCCTGCAACAGCGCCGCATCATTCTTCGACATGAGAAACTCCTGCACGATATCGGCCAACGCCACCCATGGCGACAACAGGCCGGTGATATGGAAGCCGGCGACGCCGAACACGTCCGGCTTGCTGGCCACCCACTGCCCCTTTGTGACGGCGTCGAGGCGATCGGTATCGGTCCAGATCGCGCCGCAGGATCCGCAGACATAATGCGCCGTCGCCGGCAGGTGCTTGCCATCGGGTGTCTTGTCCCAGCGCACATTGGACCACACCAGCGCTTGCGGATGGCCGCAGGCGTGGCACGGCACCTGATAGTGCCGCATGTCGGACGCCAGCCACTCGCGCCAGATCGCGCTGGTTTCCTTCAGCGTCGGCGTGCTGCCAACCAGCGTCTTGCGGTTCCAGAACGTGCCCTGCCGTTTCGACGCCAGCGCCAGCGGATCGCCTTCACTTCCGGCACTTACCGGGAAGCGATCTACTTCGTCGGCGACGACGATGCGCACCGGACGCGACGCCAGCCCGGCGGGACTATTGGCGCCGACGATCGCCAGCCGCCCACCGGTGAACACCTTCTGCCGAAGCGTGTTGCCGCTGTCGCGGGTCAATGGCGACTGCACTTTGCCGGCAAGACACGGCGTGTCGCGTATCATTGGCGCCAAACGGTCCTTCGACCAGGCTTCTGCCATTTCAACGGTCGGTTGCACCACCAAGATCGGCGCCGGGTCCTGATCGATGTGGAAGCCGATGATGTTGCCCAGGCATTCGGTGTAGCCGACCTGACTGCCCTTGGCGACGACGACGCGGGTCACGGCCGGGTCAGAGACCGCGTCCATCACGCCGCGAAGATATTCGGCGCGCGCGGTTTCCCAATGTCCGGGCTCGGCACTGGCTTCCGGCGACAGATAGCGCTCGCGGTCGGCCCACTGCGAGACCGTTAGCGTCGGTGGTGGTGCAAACGAGGCCAGCGTCGCCGCAACGACCCGGCGCAACGCCCGCGGCAGATTAGATTGCCGGCGTGGCGGCGATGGCGGCGAGCGCAGCATTGATTTCCTTCCGCAGCAGCGCCTGGGCTTCCGCCGGCGTCTTCAGCGCGACAATTCGCGGCGCGGTCCGTGACGGTATCGCCAGCAGCCGCGAACGTACTGTACCGGCCACCGCAAGCCAGGCGGTTTCAATATCAGCGGCCGGGACCAACTCGCCCACCAACTTGCGGATTCGACTTCCGCCGCGTCGGCCTTGATCTTCGTCAGCCGGACCTCTCCACCACCAGGCTTTGCGTCGCGACGTCGCCGGCCTTCGCCTTCACGAGCTTATGCCGCAGGTAGGCCTGGACGCAGGCCGGAAGATTGAACAGCCCGCGATCGGCCCGGGGCAGAATTCCGTCCGTCGCCAAATTGGCAATAGAAGCCCTGGAAATGCCAAGCACCCGGCCGAGCACGGCGGCGTTGACGCATCAAGATCAGCGGGCGGTTTTGGTTTTAGGGCCATGATTTTGATCCTGCACCTAAAGATGGCTAGCGGTCGCGCGGTCCCCT
>CAVPOL010000003.1:0-275997 GCA_963706975.1 uncultured Alphaproteobacteria bacterium | reverse complement strand
GGCACCGGGCAGTTAGACACCCATAACATGTCATATTTGTGCAGCGCAACGAGATATACGGTGCGCTGCCGCATAGCAGACCCCGGCCGCACGCGCGTTCCAGCTGAAATTCGTTTCCCAATCAACTTTGGCACTTTTCGAGCGCCGGGGACCGCCGAGAGATCAGGTTTTCGGCTTGGCGGCATCCATCGCCGCCTTGCCGACGATCTGCCCCATCTCGCTGGCCTGTTCGGCCAGCGAGCGCATCTGTGCTCTGCACATGCTCGCTGTGGAGCCGCATGACTTCGGCCAGGTCCTTGGCTTTCAGCAGCGACTCCGCGTAATCCAGCGACGCCTGAACGTTCTTTTCGGCATAGGACATCGCCTTGGCGCCGATCTCCTTGGCGCTGGCGCGCGCCGCGGCCCCCTTCTCCTCGATCGTTCCGGCGGTCGCCTGCGCGCCGGTCGAGGAACTTTTCGAAGGTCTTGCGGGCCTGATCGAGGCTCGCCTCGGCCATCGAACGAATTTCCTTGGGACTCTCGAAACGGTCACGCGCATCTTCGCTCATGGTCCCACTCCTGTTGCTGCTAAGGTTGTCCACAGCCCCGTTCCCCGGTTCGCCCGCGATAATCTAATCGACGACGACCCCCGCCGATATGACGCGGCGGCCCTCGGTTCCATATCGTGGACCCTTGATCGCGGGTTGCAAGAGGCCCAACGCGCCAACCGGCCTGGGGGTTGCGCTGGATTAAGGTTATCGCGGCATTAACGGGGCCGGCGGCAGGCGGACCGTGGACCTGCCGCTCGCCAGCGGGCGATACTAAGGGTTCGTTAAGGCTGTCAGGATTCCGCCGCCGGGCCTGACGCCATCGCCAATGCCAACCACTCGAGCGGACCGGTCATTTCACCACCATGAACCATGCGGAGTTCCAGTTGCGAGGCGTCGGCGATCCGCGATTGGCGGTGCACGCGACCAGCGCGCTGCCGGCATGGCTGTGGTCGATCGACGGCACCCGGATCCTGTGGGCCAATCCGGTCGGCGTACGGCTGCTCGGCGCGGCCAACGCCGCCGAGCTCGCCAAAACGAACTTTTGGGCCGGCGGACCCGCACCGCCGGCAGGCGGCGCAGCTCGCCGGCCGGCTGCCCGGCTCCGGCGCGACCCGGCTGGAGCGGCTGCAAGGCTTTGGCGCGCCGCTCGGCGCGCTGCTGACCTGCGGCTGCGCGCGGCTCGAATTTGCCGACGGCGCCCACGGCATCCTGGTGGCGGCCGTGAGACCCGTGGGCCGCGCGATGCCGCTGGTGGAGCGCCTGCAGTGCCTGGTCGAAGGCGTCGACTTGCCGATCGCGGCTTTCGCGCGCGACGGCATGTTCGTCGGCGCCAGCGACGCCGCCCGCCCGCTGCTCGGCTTTCGCAATCTGTCCGAGGCCGGTCTCGATGCGGCGCGCAGCGATGCGCTGGAGCTGGGCCGCGTCGAGACGCCGGTCGGCATCGGTCACATGGTGCTGCAGCGGGTCGGCAGCGGCGCCGATGTCGCCCTGGTCGCGCTGATGGAGCCGGCCGCCATCGCTGCCGCCGATGTTGGCACGCAAGCCGCGTCGCAGCCGGTTGCTCCTGCGGCCGACCTGCCGGCACCCGACTACGAGCAGGCGGCAAGTTTTGGCGAGGCGCCGGCCGAATTCGCGCTGATCGACGACTTCGCCGACACCCCCGCCCGGGACCGCCGCCGACACGCCGGCCGCAGCGAAGTTTCGACCTGCAGGCGGTGCTGCAATTCGCTCTGTCGCAGGCCCATGCGATCGGCGCGGCATTAATGCCGGTGCCACCCGCCGCTCCGGCAGAGTTCATCGCGACGAACCGTCGCCTGTTGCCGAAGCCGCCACCGAGCATCCGGCCGCGACAGTTGAAGCCGCAGCCCGCAACGCCGGCGGCGGCTTCGGTCGTCATCCCACCTGCTCCGCCATTCCAGCCCGACGAGCCACCGCCTGCGCCGCGCAACCTCCCGCTGCGCTTCATGTGGCAGATGGATGCCGAAGGCCGCTTTTCGCTCGGGTCCGATGAATTTATCCGCCTGATCGGCGCGCACACCGCCGCCGGTTTCGGACGGCCGTGGAGCGAGGTCGCCGAGTCGTTCGGGACTGGATCCCGAAGGCCGCATCGCCAAGGCAGTCGCCTCCGGCAGCACCTGGAGCGGCATTACCCTGGACTGGCCGGTCGATGGCGGCGCCCGTTGCCGGTCGAACTGACGGGACTGCCGATCTACGATCACACCGGCAAACTCGCGGGCTATCGGGGCTTCGGGGTTTGCCGCGATCTCGACGCGCTGACCCGGCTCGCGGCGTTGCGCCGAAACGAATTTTTCAACGCTCCGCCGTCACCGCAGCCGCTTTCGGCCGATGTCGAGGCTCGGATGCCCGCGGAGATTCGCCCGCCGCCATCTGCCCGGTATTCCCATTGTCGCATCCCCTGCCGCTCGAATTGCCCGCGTCAATTGCCGTCGAGACTTCACACCAAACCGATTTGGAAACGCCCGTGGAAACGTCAAACGAAATGCTGAAGAACGTCCTGCCGTTCCGCCCGCTCAGCGAACCGAAATCACCTGCACTGACGCCGGTGGAAAACAGCGCCTTTAACGAACTCGCCCGCCAATTGGCGGCGCGGCTGGAAGACGAGAATGGCGCAGCTGTATCGCCAGATATGTCCGACATCGACGACAGCGTCGTAGCACCTGCAATCGCGACCGAAACCACGGAGCCGCCGGTCGAAGCGGCACAATGGCTGGCGCAGCCGGAGCCGCCGCGCGCGCGGCCAGACCCGGCGCGACAAGGCGCTGTTCGACCTCTGCCCGTCGGCGTCCTGATCTACCGGCTCGACCGGCTGTTGTATGCCAACCAGCCTTCCTGGAGCGGATCGGCTACGACAGCCTGCGCGCCCTCGAAGAGGCCGGCGGCGTCGACGCGCTCTACGTCGAACCCGGCGTCTCCAATGCCAGCAGCACCTCCGATACCGGCACGCCGGTGACGATTTCCGCGGGCCAGCAATCCTCCGAACACGCGCCGAAGGCCGCGACCGCTGCGCAGCTTTATACGATTTCGTGGGACGACGATTCCGCGCTGGCGCTGATCTGCTCGGGCGCGGCAGCCGAAAGCGCTGCGATTGCCGCAGCCATCGCACACGCCGCCCCCGCCGACGCGACCCTCAGCCGGTCGGTCACGCCAACGCCGAGGAACTCGGCGCCATTCTCGACACCACCGCCGAGGGCATCGTGATGTTCGACGGCGAAGGCAACATCAATTCGTGCAATCGCAGCGCCGAGGCACTGTTCGGCTATGACGGCGCCGATCTCGTGCAACGCAATCTCGCCGAGCTGTTCGCGCCGGAAAGCCAGCGCGTGGTGCAGGAATATCTGGAAAGCAAGCAAGAGCGCCGGCGTCGCCAGCCTGCTCGACCACGGCCGCGACAGCGCTCGGCGCGCGTGCGCGGCGGCGGCATCATCCCGCTGTCGATGACCATGGGGCGGACCCGGCCCGACGGCCCGAATTTCTTCGCGGTGTTTCGCGATCTTTCGCAGGCCAGGAAAAACGAAAGCGAGCTGCAGCAGGTGAGGCGGCTGGCCGATCGCGCCGCCAACGCCAAGGCCGACATGCTGGCGCGGATCAGCCATGAGGTTCGCACCCCGCTCAACGCCATCATCGGCTTTGCCGAAGTCATGATCGGCGAACGCTTCGGCAGCCTCGGCAACGAGCGTTACGTCGAATACATGAAGGACATCCGCGCTTCCGGCGAGCGCGTCATCACCATCATCAACGATCTGCTCGATCTCTCGAGGATCGAGACCGGCAAGCTCGATCTTGCTTTCACCAACCAGAACCTCAACGAGCTGGTGGAAAGCTGCGTCGCGGTGATGCAGCCGCAGGCCAACCGCGAGCGCATCATCATCCGCACCTCGCTGGCGCATGCGCTGCCGCCGGTGTCGCCGACGCCCGCGCGCTGCGCCAGATCACGCTGAACCTGATCGGCAACTCGATCCATCTCGCCAATGCCGGCGGCCAGGTCATCGTCTCCACCGCGCTGTCGGATTTCGGCGAGGTGGTGTTGCGGGTTCGCGATACCGGACACGGGCTCAACGATAATGAAGTCGCCGCCGCCATGGAGCCGTTCAGCAGCCACGCGCCGTCGGATCAGTCCTCCGACAGTTCCGGCGTCAGCCTGTCGCTGACCAAGGCGCTGGTCGAGGCCAACCGCGCGCAATTCCAGATCAGGACCGGCGCGCATTCGGGCACGCTGATCGAGGTGGTGTTCTCGCGCGCCGTGGCGAAGGCCTAGGGCGCTTTCCAGCCCACCCGAGCAACCCGCTTTTCTTCTCCCCTCCTTCCGCGAAGCGGCGGGGTCCGAGGCGAGCAAAGCTCGCTCTCGGGGTCGGGGGTGGGGGGTCTATCGGCTTGAACCGCTACACCGGTAAACGCCGCGCTACCCCCCACCCCGACCCCTCCCCGCCACGCGCAAGGGCGCGTGGAGGGAGGGGAGCAAGGAACATCGCAAAGCGAAGCGTCTCGAAGGATGGCCGCGAGTTCGGTGGCTCCATCCTTCGAGACGCTTGCGGAGTTTATCATCGGGCCGCGCTTCGCGCGGACCCGGTGGCAAGCGCCTCAGGATGAGGTCCGAATTTGACGTCATTCCCTGAGACGCCGCGACTGCGGGGATAAGTCGCGACCAACAGGACGTGGCACGGCACAATTTTTGCTCGCTCCTTGCTGTTTGAATACAGGCACCCACGTTTCGCCTATTCCTTATGCATTTGGACACATTGATATGCGCTGCCTTGTCGTAGCCGACCTGCATTATTCGTTGCCGCAATTCGACTGGCTGCTGAGCGCTGCGCCGAATTTCGACCTTGTCATCTTCGCCGGCGACGCGCTCGACGTCGGATCGCATGTCGATTTCCGCGCCCAGATCGTGGTGGTGAAGAAGTACCTGGAGCTTTTGACCGGCATCACCAAAGTGATCCTGTGTTCCGGCAATCACGACCTCGACGAGCGCAGCGCGGAAGGTGAAAAGATCTCACGCTGGATCGGCGACGTCCGCGCGCTCGGCATCGCCTGCGACGGCGACAGCCTTGTTATCGGCGACACGCTCTTTACGGTCTGCCCGTGGTGGGACGGCCCGCTGGTCAAGCAGCGGCTCGAAGACCAGCTGCGCGAGGCCGCGACCGGGCGGCTGCAGCGCTGGATCTGGGTGCATCACGCGCCGCCCGCAAATTCGCCGACCAGCTGGGGCGGCAAGCGCTTTTTCGGCGACGTCGAACTGGTGCAGTGGATCAGCCACTATCAGCCTCGATGGTGGTCTCGGGCCATGTGCATCAATCGCCATTCATTCCCGACGGCTCGTGGTTCGACCGGCTTGGCGACACCTGGGTGTTCAACACCGGCCTGCAGCACGGCCGGCCGCCGGTCTATATCGTGCTCGATATCGACGACGGCAAGGCGTTCTGGCTGCCGACGGCGATGCGCGATATATCGACCTCAAGGCGCCGCTGCAGCGGCCGGCCTTGCCGATTGTCCAGCCGCCGGCCTGGCTCATATCCTTGGATCGGATTGCCGATCCGAACCTGGCGAGACCTCCGTCGGCGGCAGGTTGATCATGCTCTGCAGAACATCGCCGACCATCGCCAGATGATTGCCGTGGCCGGCATATTGCTGCTTGAGGTCGGCAAGATAGGTGTTGGCGACATTGAGCCGCTGCGCCAGCCCCCGCGCGATCAACAGAGCGACGCCGGGCTGCTTGCGCAGAAACGCGGTGGCGTCGTCGATCTCGTAGACCACCGAATCCACCGCCGCACGCACGGTCGCGGTGTGGGGCCTGTCGAGCAGGACGGACATTTCCCCGAGCACGGCGCCCGGTTCGGTGATGGTGGCGACGACGGTGCCGCCCTTGATGACCTCGAGCTTGCCCTCGATCAGGACATAGAGATGCCCGGTCCTGCCGCCTTCATGGAGGATGATGGATCCCGCGGCCTCGTTGCGCCTGATACCGCCGATGCAATATTCCAGCATTTCGCGCATCCGACACCGCCCTTGACCGGCCCGGGACCGAAGGGAAGCAGGCCGGTGCCCTTCTACGTCGAACAGATATTGGGGGCCATTTGTTCAAATTGTCAGCATCATGTGGTGCCCCAAGCGTTCAGGCGACCACCTTCCGCCGGCGATCGGCGCCGGCCAGCCGCGGTCCGTAGGTATCGTGTAGCCGAAGAAGGCGGCGGCCCAGCCACGACGGAGCAGAAATGCAGCAGGTACTCGCTATAAGCCGGCTCGATCACCGCGCAGACCCGCGCCAGCCGCGAAAATGATGGAAAGTAGATCGCTTCGGTGGCGCGCGAGGCGGTGAGCGGCTGGCCGGTATGGCCGAGCGTGGCGCGGCTCATCACCGCCAGCGTCATGTTGCCGGCGGCACCCGCCATCCAGGAATGAATGCCGACGCACGGCGGCACCAGGCCGAACGCGGAGGCGGCATTGAGCAGCGAGCCGAACGGCACGAGGTCGCCGCTGCGGATCAGCTACACCGCTTGCGACACGGTCCGGTTGCCCGCCCAGCGCGCCGCGCACCTGCAGCAGGCCGGCAAACCAGTCGCCCGTTGCGCCGCTGTCCGGAATGACGACCCAGCCCACCACGTCAGCGCGGTGGTGGCAGATCGACGATCATGTCGAAACGGCCGAACGGCGCCGGCAGCCGGCCGGATTCTCGCCCATCAGCCATTTGCGGGTAAGCTCGGAGAGGGCCACCGATCAGCGAGATCAGCAGCCCACCACGGCGATGCCGATCCGGATGCCGGTCTCGGCAAGCCCGTGGAAATGCGCCTCCAAGTGAAACGCGACATTGCCCGCCAGCAGCACCAGAATCAGCATCACCACGTTGAGATTTTTCCAGTTGCGGCCGGCCACGATCTCTCGCGGGCCGCGGCTTCCGCGACCTCGCGAGAAAGCTCGATCGACAAGCATCGCGGTCAGCCAGCCAGTCTGGCTGGAAATGAAACAGCAAGCCGTCCAGCATCCAGCGACGACCAGGCCATGCAGCGGCGTGCCCTGGATCGGCAACCGCCCGGTCCAGTTCGGGATCGCCGTGAACAGGAAACCGGTGATCACCGCAGGCAAATAGCCGTACAGCATTTCATGAACGTGCCAGTCGCGCGGCGCGAACGCGGAAACCAGCGTGATCTCACCGTAGAACACCGGCAGCCAGACCAGCATGGCGAGCCCGGCATAAACGGAGCCGAGCAGGAAGAACGGGCGGAAGCCGGCTGCGAGCAGCGGCCAGCCCTGATAGGCGCGGGGGCGCGAGACCGCCGTCATGACCGTTCCACTTGGCTTGCTCGCATCATCCGCGGCTTCTCCGCAGCTCGTCATTGCCTTCGCATGGTTTCCATCCATCGTCTGCCCGTGAGGGCCTTTGTCAGGGGGCCGCGTCAGACCGCCCGGCTGTGCAATTGCTTCGATCCATCGAGGTGGGCGTCGAACGCCGCCGCCACGCTGCGGACCAGAAAACGCAAGTCATCCGCCACGGCGAGCGAAGTGCCGTCGAGTTCGACGATCCCATCGGAAATCAGATCCCGCAGCCGGGACGACGACTGCAGCATGGCCTCTGCCGACAACCCGTGCCGCGCGCAAATCGGATCGAGGTCGATGCCGAAGTCGCACATGATGCGCTCGATGATCTCGGCGCGCAGCCGGTCATCCGCCGGTCAGGCGCATAGCCGCTTGACGGTTGCCGAGCCGGTCGCTGGCGATGGCTTGCTCATAGGCGCGGGTGCCGGTTTCGTTCTGCACATAGCCTTGCGGCAGGCGGCCGATCGCGCTAGGCGCCGAAGCCGAGCAGCGATCGTTGCTCTCGTCGGTGGTGTAGCCCTGGAAGTTGCGGCGCAGCCTGCCGCATCGCGGTACGCCGCCGCCAGTCCCGTCGTCGGGCAGCGCGAAGTGATCGAGCCCGATCCTGAGATAGCCGGCGCGCTTTCAACGCGCCGGCGATCGCTTCGGCCTGCGCGATGCCGCTGCCGGGCTGTCGGGCAGCGCCGCGTCGTCGATCATGCGCTGATGCTTCTTGAAGCCCGGCACGTGGGCGTAGCCGAACACCGACGAACCGGTCGGGCGCAAGTTCGCACGCGCTGCGCACGGTGTCGAGGCACGACGTCGACGCGTCTGGTGCGGCAGTCCGTAGATCAGGTCGAAGTTGATGCCTCGATACGCCGGCCCGCGCAGCCCTGTCGGTCGCGCGCTAGCGGTCTGCTCGAAAGCTCTGCACCCGGTTGATCGCCCGCTGCACCACGGGATCGAAGCTCTGCACGCCGAGGCTCGCCCGGTTGACGCCGCCGTAGGCGAGCGCGTGGATCATCGTCGCCGGTGAGCGTGCGCGGGTCGATCTCGACCGCGATCTCCGCGCGAGCGACAGCACAAAGCAGATCGCGCAGCGTGCCCATCAGATCCACGAAGGTCTCCGGCGCCATGATGGTCGGCGTGCCGCCGCCCAAATGGATGTGGCGCACCTTCATGCGTGCGGTATCGCGGCGGCCACCAGTTCGATCTCACGCCTCCAGCGCCTGCGAGATAGGCCTCGATCGGGCTGTCGCTCGCGGCGATCGCGGGTGTTGCAGCCGCAATACCAGCACATGCGTCTGGCAGAACGGCACGTGCAGATAGAGCGAGAGGCGGTCGTCCGGCGGCAGGCCGAGCCATTCCGCATCTGGTACTCGGCATCGTCGATCGCGTGCGATGAAATGCGGCGCGGTCGGATAGCTGGTGTATCGGGGCAATCGCTCCTGGCCGTAGCACGCGGCGCGATCCCACCTCATCTGGTACCCGTCCTCGAATGGCTGAACCATGGTGGCCGGAGGCGTGAACGGCCCCGGCTGCGTTGCCATAGCCCGCATCAGCAAGGGTGAACCTTGCGCTCGCTCAAACCCGGTCACCGAATTGCGCCATGCCGTAGTAATACGGATCGAACGGCCAACGCAGCGAGCTTCATCCGCCCGCGGCAAGGCCGCTGTCGTTCGCGCGCTGCTAACCCCGCAGCCGCTTCTAAATTTAACGTTGGAATCCCTCTAAAACGACCCGTTCGCGACATCGCGGCGCTTCGGCTGCAGCATCCGCTGCGCTACTGAAACCGGCATCGTCCCTGCCCGCCGGAGCTGCTCTCAATGATCCATTTTCGCGCCCTTGCCGCCACCGCGGCGTTGCTGTGCCTGACAGCGCCGGTCACGACGGCGTCAGCCGACAACGGCGAGGTCAATGTCTATACCTATCGCGAGACCAAGCTGATCCAGCCGCTGTTCGATGCCTTTACCAGGGACACCGGCGTCAAGGTCAACGTCGTCTCGGCGAGTTCGGGACTCGAGCAGCGGATGAAGGCCGAAGGCGCCAACAGCCCGGCCGACGTGCTGCTGACGGTCGATATCGGCCGCATGGACGAGGCAGTGAAGGCCGAGGTGACGCAGCCGATCAAGTCGGACGCGGTCGACAAGATCGTGCCGGCGCAGTACCGCGATCCCGACGGCCACTGGGCCGGCATTTCGATGCGCGCGCGCGTGATCTATGCCTCGAAGGACCGCGTCAAGCAGGACGCCATCACCTATGAGGAGCTCGCCGATCCCAAATGGAAGGGCAAGATCTGCATCCGCTCCGGCCAGCACATCTACAATAACGGGCTGTTTGCGGCCTATGTCGCCAAGTACGGCGAGGCCAAGGCCGAGGAATGGCTGCGCGGCGTCAAGGCCAATCTGGCGCAAAAACCTTCGGGCGGCGATCGCGAGGCCGCGCGCGACGTCGCCGCCGGCAAATGCGATATCGGCATCGGCAACACCTATTACTGGGCGCTGATGATGAACAACGATCCCGAAAAGAAGCCGTGGGCGGAAGCGACCAGGGTAATCCTGCCGACCTTCGCAGGGCGGCGGCACCCACGTCAATCTATCCGGCGTGCTGCTGGCGAAGCATGCGCCCAACAAGGCCAACGGCATCAAGCTGATCGAATGGCTGGCCGGCGAGAAGGCGCAGCAGATCTACGCCGACTCCAACTACGAATATCCGGTTCGCGCCGGCGTCGCCGTCAACCCGACCATCGCGGGCTACGGCAAGCTCAACGCCGACACGCTGCCGATCGCCAAAATCGCCGCCAACCGCAAGGCCGCCTCGATGCTGGTGGACAAGGTCGGTTTTGACAATTGATCCTCGGCGTGCATCGCGCGCGACCCGCGATCGGGTGCGACCACGCATTTGTGTCGCGCCTCGCGTGACCCGTACCACGCCAACCGGCCGGGTCGCGGCTGCGATCGCGATCGCCACCGCGATCCTGGTCGCAGCTCCCGTCGTCTCCATCGTCGCGATCGCGATGCAGCCGGCGCCGGAAATCTGGCGAGACCTGATCGACTACGTGCTGCCGCGGGCGATGCTGGACACCGCGCTGTTGCTGGGCGGCGTCGGCGCCTTCGCGCTTGCGATCGGCGCCGGCACCGCGTGGCTGATCTCGCTGCATGATTTTCGCGGCCGGGCGATGCTGCTGTGGCTGATGCCGCTGCCGCTGGCGATCCCGACTTACCTCGCCGCCTACGTCTATGCCGATCTGTTCGAGCCGCTGGGCCTCGTCCATCGCACGCTGGCGATCTGGTTTCCGCTGCGCGACGTGGTGGCCACGCTGCCCAATCTGCGCTCGCTGCCGGGCGCGATTTTCGTCATCGGCCTCGTGCTCTATCCTTACGTCTATCTTTCGGCGCGAACCATGTTCCAGTTCCAGAGCGCCGAGTTCGGCGAGGCGGCGCGGACGCTCGGCGCCAACCGATGGACCATTTTCTGGCGGGTCTCGCTGCCGATGGCGCGGCCGGCGCTCGCGGTCGGGGTGGCGCTGGTTTCGCTGGAAACGCTGAACGACATCGGCGCCAGCGAATATCTCGGCGTCCGCACGCTGACGGTGTCGATCTTCACCACCTGGCTCAACCGCGGCAGCCTCGCAGGCGCTGCGCAGCTCTCCTGCCTGATGCTGGCGATCGTCGCCGGCCTGATCGCGATCGAACGTTACGGCCGCCGCAACGCCAGTTCGGAATTTTCCGCCGAGAGCCCGCGCTTGACGCACGCGGACCCGGCTCACGGGCGCCAGCAGCTGGTCGGCGCTCGCAGCCTGCCTGCTGCCGGTGTTGCTCGGCTTCGTCGTGCCGCTGCTCTATCTGATGCATCAGAGTTTTGGCGCGGCCTGTTCGCCGCATTTCGACACGTCGCTGTGGCGCGACGCCTTCAACTCGGTCGCGTTCGCAACGCTGGCCACGCTCGCTCGCGCTGCTGCTCGGCTTTGCGACCATCCTGGCCTATCGCTGGCGCGCCGAAGCCGGCCGCGGCATCGCGATGAACATCTCGCAGACCGGCTACGCGTGCCCGGCCTGGTGCTGGCGCTCGGCCTGCTGACGCCGGTGCTGGCGATCGACAACGGCTTGAACGCGCTCGCCGGATGGCTCGGCGCTCGCTGCCGGGACTTGATCCTGGTCGGCTCCGGCGCCGCCGTCGTCATCGCCTATGTGATCCGGTTCCTGGCGGTGCCGACCGGGCTGATCAAGGCCGGTTTCGAGCGGATTCCGCGCGACTATGACGACAGCGCACGCGCCGCCGGCGCGGCCAATGCGACCACGATGCGGCTGATCCATCTGCCGCTGCTGCGGCCGGCGATGCTGGGCGCCGCCATCATCGTGTTCGTGGACTGCCTGAAGGAATTGCCGGCGACGCTGTTGCTGCGGCCGCTGAACGTCGAAACGCTGGCGACCTCGATCTACCAGTTCGCCAGCCGCGGCAGTTTTGAGGAGGGCGCGCTGGCCGCCCTGCTGATCGTCGCCGCCAGCATCGGCCCGGTGGTCGTGGCTGACGCGGTTTTCCGACATGCCGAGCGGGCCGGCGTAGATTCGATTAACACAGCCCGTCGTCCCGGACGCGAGCGAAGCGAGCGCCGATCCGGGACCATACGCCGCGGCCTATCGACAGGAGCTGCAGGCGGAGACCTCCTGCAACAGACGACCGGAGTTCTGCGTCTTCGGCGTTCGTCCCGGACTACAATGACCGTCGCCGCTCACGCGTTCTTCAGCGCGACCCGGAATTCGGCTTCGGTCTTCGACTTCACTTCGTCCAGCGTGACGCCGTCGGCGAGCTCGATCAGCGCCATGCCGTCCTTGCCGTGCTTGTCGATGGTGAAGACCGCCGAGATCGGTCACCACCATGTCGACCACCTTCTCGCCGGTCAGCGGCAGGTTGCACGTGCTTCAGCAGTTTCGGGCCGTCCTTGGCGGAGTGCTCCATCACCACGACGACGCGCTTGACGCCGGCGACGAGATCCATCGCGCCGCCCATGCCCTTGACCATCTTGCCCGGGATCATCCAGTTGGCGAGGTCGCCGTTCTGGGCCACCTGCATGGCGCCGAGGATCGACAGGTCGATATGGCCGCCGCGCACCATGCCGAAGGATTCGGCGCTGACGAGAAATAGCTGGTCGTCGGCAGTTCGCTGACCGTCTGCTTGCCGGCGTTGATCAGGTCGGCGTCTTCCTCGCCCTCATAGGGAAACGGGCCCATGCCGAGCATGCCGTTCTCGCTCTGCAGGCTGACGTCGATGCCGTCGGGAATGTAGTTCGACACCAGCGTCGGAATGCCGATGCCGAGATTGACGTAGTAGCCGTCGCGCAGTTCCTTCGCGGCGCGGGCCGCCATCTGTTCGCGGGTCCAGGCCATGTGGCTCCTCCTGTTTGAGTGGTTACGCGGCGGGGCGCGGGCGGGTGTTGCGGAATTCGATGCGCTTGTTGGCCGGTGCCGACCTCGATGATGCGCTTGACGAAGATGCCGGGCGTGTGGATGTGGTCCGGATCGATCTCGCCGGCCGGCACCAGATGCTCGACCTCGGCCACCGTGACCTTGGCCGCGGTCGCCATCATCGGATTGAAATTGCGCGCGGTCTTGCGGTAGACGAGATTGCCGGCGGTATCGCCCTTCCAGGCGTGGACGATGGCGAGGTCGGCGAACAGGCCGCGCTCCATGATGTATTTCTCGCCGTCGAATTCCTTCACTTCCTTGCCCTCGGCGATCAGGGTGCCGACGCCGGTCTTGGTGTAGAAAGCCGGGAATGCCGGCGCCGCCGGCGCGGATGCGCTCGGCCAGCGTGCCCTGCGGGTTGAATTCGAGTTCCAGTTCGCCGGCGAGGTATTGCTGGGCGAACAGCTTGTTCTCGCCGACATAGGACGAGATCATCTTCCTGATCTGCCGGGTTTCGAGCAGCCGGCTCAGCCCGATACCGTCGACGCCGGCATTGTTGGAGATCACGGTCAGATTCTTGACGCCGGAGTCGCGGATCGCGTCCGACAGCGCCTCGGCGATGCCGCACAGACCGAAACCGCCGGACATGATCATCATGCCGTCCTTGAGGATGCCGTCGAGTGCCGATTTGGCGTCAGGGTAGACCTTGTTCATGAAATACGACCTGATGGGAGGAAGGCGCTGGCGGCCCGCATGATTGAGGGGATTATTAGGCGAATTCTTCGCAGTGCGTCAATGACGGGCGTTTGCCCGAAGGTCGTCATGCCCGGCCTTGTGCCGGGCATCCACGTCTTGCTGCAATCAAGCAAGAAAGGCGTGGATGGCCGGGCATAGGCGAGCGGAAACGACGCCGTCCTTCGGACGGCTATGCCCGGCCATGACGCCGGTAGCGTGCTTAGGACGCCGGACGGCCTTGAAAGCGTCAAGAAAACCGATCAAGTTGCGCAAGTTGGCGCGCCGCCCGGCTTCAACAGCGGCCCTGCGACCTCAACCCGACTTCAGCCTGATCGGACTTCAGCTCAACCAGCCAGACTTGGGTTCAACCAGATTCGGATATGTCATTGACGATGGCCCAAGGAATGAAGCGCCTGGGGATGCCGGTCGCGGCATTTTTCGGCGTTGCGCTGATCGGCCTGATCGCGGCGTCCTGGTTTCTCAACCGGGACGCGCTGCGCGAGGCGGTAGAGGCGCAGATCCGCGCCGTCACCGGCCTCGACCTGGTCGTCAACGGCGCGATCGAGGTTTCGGTGTTTCCGGGCAGCTACGTCTCGTTTCGTGACGTCGGGCTGAAAGGCGGCGGCACCGCCGACCCCGCGCTGGCCGTCGAGGTCCTGACCGCGAACCTGCGGCTGCTGCCGCTGTTGCTGCGGCGGTTCGAGATCTCCGACGTCATGATGCTGCGCCCGCACATCCGCGTCGTGCGCGACGGCAACGGCGAGAGCAACTGGACGCCGTTCATCGATACCATCGCCCGAACCACCCAGCCCGGCGCCGAGAACCAGTTGTCGTTCTCGGAGATCCGGATCCAGGACGGCGTGCTGACCTATCAGGATGCCGCCAGCCGCGTGTCCGAGACGCTCGGCGATATCGATCTTTCGCTGGCATGGCCGTCGATCTCGCGGTCCTTTGCCGCGACCGGGCAATTCGACTGGCGCGGCGAACGGATCGACGGTTCGGTCAGCGCCAGCGATTTCATCGCCGCCCTGTCGGGCGAACGCTCCGGGCTGAAAGCGCGGCTCGCCAGCGCGCCCCTGAAACTGGCTTTCGACGGCACGGTCGCCAACCGCACCAGCATGATGATGGAAGGCACGCTCACCATCGACAGCCCGTCGCTGCGCAACGCGCTGCGCTGGACCGGACAGCCGCCGCCGGGCAGCGGCGGGTTCGGCCGCTTCGCGCTGAAGGCGCGCGCCAATCTGGTCGGCGCCTCGATCGCGCTGACCAATGTCAATGTCGAACTCGACGGCAACGTCGCCGAGGGCGTGATGACCTACGCCAACAACGAGCCGCCAGACCCTGCAGGCGACGCTGGCCGCGGGCAACCTCGACTTCACCCCCTATATCTCCACCTTCCGCCTGCTCGCCAGCGGTGCGCGCGACTGGAACCGGCAGCTGTTCGATCTGAACGCGCTATCCGCCACCGACCTCGACATGCGGCTGTCGGCGGCGAAGGTGACGGTGGGACAGACGAAACTCGGCCGCACCGCGTTCGGCGCCAATTTGCGCGGCGGCGCGCTGGCGCTGAGCGTCGGCGAGGCGCAGATGTATGGCGGCATCGCCAAGGGCTCGTTCGGGATCGCGCGCTCCGACACCGTGGCCGACATCAAGGCCCAGTTCCAGTTCACCGACGTCGACCTGCAGGCCTGCGCCTCGCGAACTGTTCGGCGTCACCAAGCTGTCCGGCCGCGGCAATCTCAGCGTCTCGCTGGTCGCCTCGGGCGCGAGCCCGTTCGGCCTTGCCGCAATCGCTCGACGGCACGCGCCACACTGACCGGCCATAACGGCGCCATCGCCGGCTTCAATGCCGAACAGCTGTCTGAAGCGGCTGGAGCGGCGGCCGCTGTCGGGCGCCGGCAATTTCCGCTCCGGCTCGACGCCTTACGACAAACTGACCATCGCGCTGAAATTCAGCGACGGCATCGCCACCGCCGAAGACATTCGCGTCGAAGGCCCCGCCGCGCGCCTGACCCTGACCGGCACCGCCTCGGTGCCCGCGCGCGAATACGACATGAAGGGCATCGCCAGCCTGGTCGTCGGCGCCGAACGCCGCGCGCCAGCTTCGAACTGCCGTTCGTGGTGCAGGGCCCGTGGGACGATCCCCTGATCTTCCCCGATCCGGAAAGCCTGCTCCGCCGCTCGCCGGGCGCAGCCCCGCTGCTCGACGCGGTCAAGGACCGCAAGACGCGCGACGCGGTGAAATCGGTGCTGGAGCGCATTACGGGCGGCCGGCCCGCCGGCGCGGATGCGGCGGCGCCTGCCGATGCAGCAAAGCCGAACTGAATCGACTGCAGTTTTGTAAGGCGGATTAGCGAAGCGCAATCCGCCGCTCGCACGCTGACAGGCGGGTTACGCCTTCGGCTAACCCACCCTACGGGCTAACTGACGTATCTTGCCATTATCCGGCCGTCTCTTAGCGTACCCTACTGTATCGCCATTTTTGTTAGCGCACGCTAACAGCAACGCTCGTCGGCGGCGGGCGCGCAGCATTACACCGGGATAAGGTTGCGCGAAGCATGACCACCGACCAGCTCCGGTCATTGTTTCGATTTTTCACAAGCTCCCAGCGAGACAAAGAAGTTTCCTTTTTCACCCTTAAAGAGCGCGAAATGGTTTGAGCCGAATAGCGTAAATTTCGCATTTTCGCTCTGAAAGTCGTACGTGTCGGTCGAACCGAGAAAATTTCCCATCGATGGAGAGAATTCCACGTCGTAATTTATCAGACACCTGTTTGCTTGATGACCGTCAATGCTATCGACCAGACCGTACTCACTCCTGTCACACTTCATTCGCTTTTCGGCATCACTTACTTCTTTAATCGTAACGGAAAACCTTTCATTGACCACAATGCGATCGCCGGTCACTCGCCTCTGTTCGTCGACTTCCATACCGGCTGTCTTGCTTACCTGGCAGACCCATTTTCCGACACGGGCGCGCTGTTCCGCTTTGACGCACTGGCCATAAGCCAAAATCTGATCGATGTTCTTTTCCTTCTTGTTCTTCTCCAGCTTAAACGCCGAGTGATAACAGGCAGCGTGGCTGCTGCTCACAGCAACCAAAAGGCAGGTCGCCGACACGGCTAAGATTCGGAACATGGATTTCATCTGAAACCTCCGAGTGGACCTGCGGCAACTCCCCGAGATTTCGGAGAGATGGCCGGAAATTGCATCGTGTTTTCAGTCAACTGCCATTGCGCAACTTTTGGCAGCCGTCGGACGACGGCTTTGATCTAGATCATGCGGTTTGAGGCCGTGCGCCGGGCGTGCGAGGAAGCGCCCGACGGAAACCGGCGAAGGCCTGAGGGATCGCCGGTGATCGATCAAGGCGGGCCGGTTTCGTGCATGAAATCGGAGAACGATGAAAAGGGACGCGCGCTTCCCTTTTTCATCTATCGTCAGATTTAGTTAGAGGTCGGCTTTTTGTCGCGCCGGTCCCGGTACGCCTTCGGCCAACCCACCCTACGGACTTGATGTCGGTTTGCCATCGTCATGCTGCCGATAAAGCTGCAACACGGCACAATCTCAACGTCCCGCCGGTTGCCATTCGCCGAGTTCAGCGGCTACAACATCCGCATAAATCGCCGGTCGCTGCCCACACGGCGCAACCGGCTAACAACAACAAGAACAGGGTGGACTATCATGCATCAAAAACTCCTCGCACTCGTCGCGGCCTTCGGTGTCGCAGCCTGCGGATCGGCCTTTGCGGCATGGCCGGAAGACAAGCCGATCGAGGTGATCATCGGCTTTGCGCCCGGCGGCGGAACCGACGTGATGGCGCGCAAGCTGATGCCGTTCGTCGAAAAGCGGCTCGATGGCAAGGCCAAGTTCGTGGTGCTGAACCGGCCGGGTGCCGGCGGCGAGATCGCGTTCGCCTCGATCGCGCGCGCGGCGCCCGACGCCTACACGATGGGCGCGGTCAACGTGCCCGGCTACAACTTCCTGCCGATGACACGAAAAACCCAGTACAGCATGGATGAAATACGCCTGGTTGCGCGCGTGGTCGACGATCCCGGCGTGATGGTGGTGCGGGCGGAAAGCAAATTTGCCAACCTTGGCGACTTGCTCGCCGAACTGCGCACCAAGCCGGGCTCGGTGACGTTCGGTCACAACGGCGCGGGCACCAACGGTCATCTGGCGATCCGCACCCTGGCAACCGCTGCCAAGGTTCAGCCCAACGAAATTTCCTATCGAGGAACTGGCGCGCAAAGGACTGACCTCTTGGGCGGCCATCTCGAGGTTGGCATGGTCAGCCTCAGCGAGCTTCCCGAACTGCACGGCACCAACAAGGGAGCGCTCCGCGCCATCGCGATACTGTCCAAGACGCGCTCGCCGTCGCTGCCCGACGTGCCGACGGCAGAGGAAGCCGGCGCCGCCGTGGTCAGCACAGCGGAGCGCGGCTTTGCCGTGCCGAAGGGTGTGCCTGACGACATCGTCAAGAAGCTTGAAGCTGCGATTGCCGACAGCCTGCGCGACCCCGAATACATCAAGAGTTCGCCCGGCGACGCGCCCGTGCTCGCGTTCATGGCGGGTGCGGAATGGCAGAAGCGCCTCGACGAGATGTCGCTGGCGCTGCGGCCGCTGGCCGAGGAGTTGAAGGCCAGCGAGCAGAAGTAAGCGGTCGGCCTGACGGGCTGTGTGACTACCCGACGGGCAAATCAGTCCGTCGGGCGACAAAGCTGTCGAGTCATTTATTTCTGTTTTTCCGAAATAGATCACTTCACGCCTGACCCAAATCACCCTCATATTTCCGCCCATCCCGGCCCTCTCAAAGGGGCGTATCATGATCGTCACGAAACGTGGGCGGGGGTGCGGTGGACGCGGCTGCGTCGGGCGTGCAGGTGGTCGCAGGGCGGGTTGGCGAAAGGCCCGTGAGCGATCGAACGGCGCGCAGACGAACGGCGCTGAAGCGTACGGCAAAAGCGTGTGGTCCTGACAGCCTCTGGGTTGGCGTCAAGTCCCGCGGAGGCGAAGCCGGCCCTACCGGGCGCAGGCCAGCCATATCAGCGGGTCGACGGTGACAAACAAATCCTGATCGCCGGGGAGAGCTCGCCATAAGCCGTCAAACCATTGCGCAGGGAAGGCCGGAGTGTTTCCGCTGAACCTGTATGCTCGTGTGCGTTTTTTTGCACTATTTTGCACACGAGACCGCGGGTGCAGCGCGCACCCGGTCTTCCCTGCGCCCTCTGTTCTCTCGAGGGCCGAACGAACGGCAAAACTTCGGGCGCATCGCGCCGCGAGATCGCGAAGGTGCGCCTCTCTCCTGTCATCGTCCGCCAACGTGTCGGCCGAACGGCCGCCCGATGACAGCTCGGCGGACGATCCAGTATTCCAGAGACCGTCGCGATCAAGCGAAAGCCGCGGCGTACTGGATACCCCGCTGGAGCCTGGCTCGCCGAAGGCGAGACCCGGTGGCGGGGTATGACGGATGAGAGAGTATCGGCTGTTTGAAAATTGAATCGGTGAAGAAGGGACACCCGCCGTCATTGCGAGGAGCGCAGCGACGAAGCAATCCAGCTTTGCTGCGATAAAGCTGGATTGCTTCGCTCCGCTCGCAATGACGGGAGCTACAGCGGCGCGGCGCTCTCGCCCCGCGCAGCTCGACAGTTTCGAGACGAACGACGCCGCCACGATGACGACCGCGATCAATGCCAGCACCAGCGTGCAGATGGCGTTGATCTCCGGCTTCACGCCGAGCCGCACCTCCGAATAGATCCGGATCGGCAATGTCGCCGAGCCGGGGCCGGTGGTGAAGCTCGCGATCACGACGTCGTCGAGCGACAGCGTGAACGCCAGCATCCAGCCCGCCGCGATCGAGGGCAGGATCAGCGGCAATGTCACCGGCAAGGAACGCCCGCAGCGGATCGCAGCCGAGGTCCATCGCCGCCTCCTCCAGGCTGCGGTCGAGCGCGCCGAGCCGCGACTGCACCACCACAGCGACGAAGCACATGGTCAGCGTGGTGTGCGCGATCGTCACGGTCCAGAAACCGCGCTCGGCATCGACCGCGACGAACAGCAGCAGCAGCGACAGCCCGGTGATGACTTCCGGCATCACCAGCGGCGCATAGAGCATGCCGGAGAACAGCGTGCGGCCCCTGAAGCGTTCGCCGCGCGACAGCGCCACGGCGGCGAGCGTGCCGAGCAATGGTCGCCAGCGTCGCGGACACCGCCGCCGACGCGCAAGCTCATCCAGGCCGCATCCAGCATGGCGCGGTCGTTGAAGAATTCGATGTACCAGCGCAGCGACCAGCCGCCCCACACCGTCACCAGCCGCGAGGCGTTGAAGGAATAGATCACGAGGATGACGATCGGCAGATAGAGAAACGCGAAGCCGAGCGCCAGCGAGGTGATGTTGAACGGCGTCAGCCGCGCTGAGCGCGCGCGCCGTCATCGCGCCTGCCTCCAGCTGGCGGCGCTGCAGCCGGTCGTAGAGCGCCAGCGGCGCCACCAGCAGCACCAGCAACACCACCGCGACCGCGGAGGCCACCGGCCAGTCCTTGTTGGTGAAGAATTCCAGCCACAGGGTCTGGCCGATCATCAGCGGAGTCCGGAGCCCGCCAGCAGATCCGGGATCACGAATTCGCCGACGATGGGAATGAAGCAGAGCAAGCGCGCCGGCGCCGACGCCGGGCAACGACAGCGGAAACGTCACCAGCCAGAACGCCTGGCGCGCGGCGAGGCGCCGAGATCGGCGGCCGCTTCCAGCAGCGCCGGATCCATCTTCGCCAGCGTCGCATACAGCGGCAGGATCATGAACGGCAGATAGGAATAGACGATGCCGATATACATCGCGCTGTCGGTCGACAGCCACACCACCGGCGCTGCGACCATATGCAGCGCGAGCAGGATCGTTGTTGAGCAGGCCGTCGTGCTGCAGGATGTTGATCCAGGCATAGATCCGGATCAGGAACGAGGTCCAGAACGGCACGATCACCAGCATCATCGCGACGCCCTGCCAGCGCGCGGCAGCCGCGCCATGCCGTAGGCGATGGGATAGCCGATCACGCAGCAGGATCGAGGTCGAGACCGCCGCGACGACGAGGCTGCGCAGATAGGACAGGATGTAGAGATTGTCCGAGACCAGCAGCCGGAAATTGTCCAGCGACAGTTGCGGCAGCGGCTGCCTTCAGCGCCTGCAAACCCTTGCGTCAGGTCGAACACCGGCAGATAGGGCGGCTGCGCCATCGCGGTCTGCGACAGGCTGATCTTCAGCACGAAGCCGAACGGCACCAGGAAGAACAGCGCCATCCAGAGATAGGGCGCGATCGCGGCGAGGCGCGCCGGACGGGCGAAGATGCGGCGCGCGCTCATTGCTCCAGCACCAGGCAATCGTCGGGCGTGAACCACGCCACCACGCGCTGGCTCGGGCCGTAGGCGTCGATATCGATCCGCGCGGTATTGGCCATCGACGAGCGCACCACCGCGCCGGAGTCGAGCTTCACCTTGTAGGTGGTGAAGCCGCCGAGATAGCTGACATCGGTGACGACGCCTTCCAGCCGGTTGATGGCCTGCGCATTGTCGGCGTCGGCAGCGGGCCGCGGCGCGACAGCTTGACCTTTTCGGGGCGGATCGCGACCGCGACCACGGTCTTGGTGACCGGCTGGCGCGGCTCGGCGACCATGATGGTGCCGGCGTCCCGCGTCGCAGATCGCCAGGCGGCCGGCCTCCTGCGAGGCGACCTCGCCCTCGAACAAATTGATGTCGCCGACGAACTCGGCGATCCAGCGCGAAGCCGGCGCTTCGTAGAGTTCGCGCGGGCTCGCCACCTGTTCGAGCCGGCCGTTGTCCATCACGCCGATGCGGTCGGCCACCGTCATCGCCTCCTCCTGGTCGTGGGTGACGATGATGAAGGTCGTGCCGAGCCGGCGCTGCAGCTCCATCAGTTCGGCCTGCGTGCTCTCGCGCAGCTTCTTGTCGAGCGCGGCCAGCGGCTCGTCGAGCAGCAGCATCCGCGGCCGGCGCGCCAGCGAGCGCGCCAGCGCCACGCGCTGCTTCTGGCCGCCGGACAGCTGGTCGGGCCTGCGCCTCTCGAGGCCCTCGAGCTTGACCAGCGCCATCATCTCGGCGACGCGCGTGGCGATATCGGCGCGGCCATGCCGGCGCGCTTCAG
The DNA here is from genome assembly GCA_963706975.1 of uncultured Alphaproteobacteria bacterium. Lineage (GTDB taxonomy): Bacteria > Pseudomonadota > Alphaproteobacteria > Rhizobiales > Xanthobacteraceae > Bradyrhizobium. Next base: position 254,372 of record CAVPOL010000003.1, on the reverse strand, counting down.
GCCGAAGGCGATATTGTCCCGCACCGACAGATGCGGAAACAGCGCGTAGTTCTGGAACATCATGTTGACCGGCCGCTCATGCGGCAGCAGCTGCGCGATGTCCCGGCCGTCGAGCAGGATGCTGCCCTCGTCCGGCGTCTCGAAGCCGGCGAGCATCCGCAACAGCGTGGTCTTGCCGCAGCCCGATGGCCCGAGCAGCGCGAAAAATTCGCCGGCCCGGATATCGAGCGACAACCGGTCCACCGCGCGAAAACTGCCGAATTGTTTCCCCACCGCGTCGATGCGCAGCAGCGGCATGTCGGCGGCCTCGGGCGCGGGCCTGGCCGGCTCCGCCACCGCCGCGAAGGGCGGTCCGGATTTCGCGTGTTCGTCAGTCATGTTCCCCGCCGGCCCGATCGTGGCCGCACGCTAGCGGCGGATCGGCAAAGGCTCAACCCTGCTGTCGGGGGCATTCACAGCGAGCCGGTCTCGTGCTGCAATACGATCCACCCTTTGGAGCGGAACAGAAAACATGAACCGGGACAGGTACGATCTGCCGCTGAGCACCGCATCGGACCGCGCCGCGGCGCTCTATCGCGACGGCGTCGACTGCATGCTGTCGGCCTGGTACGGCGGCGACGTCGCCTTCGACCGCGCCATCGCCGAAGACCCCGACTTCGCGCTCCCCTACGTGGCGCGGGCGCGCATCCACCAGATGAACATGGAAATATCAGAGGCGCGCGCCAAAGCGGCGCAGGCGAGGCTGCTGGCGGCCGCGGCAACTCCGCGCGAAAAGCGGCATGTCGAGATCGTGGCCGCAACCATCGAGGGGCAACCGATGGCGGCCCTGACCGGTGCCGAGCAGCATCTCGAGGAATATCCGCGCGATGCGCTGATCCTGTCGCTGCTGCTCGGGGCCTTCGGCCTCTACGCCTTTTCGGGACGCCCCGACCACGACGCCGCGAAGCTCGCGATCTGCCAGCGTCATGCCCGTCATTACGGCGAGGACTGGTGGTTCCTCAGTTATCTCGGCTGGTCGCATACCGAAGCCGGCAACGCCGGCATCGGCCGCACCCTGACCGAACGGGCTTTCCCGCTGCGGCCCGCCAACGCCAACGCGGCGCACGGGCTTTCCCATGCGCTGTTCGAACGGGCGAGGCGGAAACCGGCCGCGAATTCCTGTCCTCCTGGCTGAAGACGCATGAACAAGCGAGCTTCCTGCACGGACATCTGTGCTGGCACGTCGCGCTGACGGCGATCGAAGCCGGCGATGCCGACGCAGCGCTTGATATTTTCCAGCGGCAGATCAGGCCCGCTGGCTTGCCCTACCCGCCCTTGAACGTGTTCACGGACAACGCTTCGCTGCTCTGGCGGCTGACGCTCGCCGGCGCCACCGGGCTGGAGCCGTATTGGCGCGAGGTCGCCGCCTATGGCGATCGATTCTTCCCGCAGGCCGGCGCCCACTTCGGCGACATGCATTATGCACTGGTGGCTTCCACCATTGATCGCGAAGGCCTGCAAGCAAGGCTGGCGCAAATGGAAGCCCGTGCGGCCGGCGGCAAGCTCGCCCCGGGTCCCGCCGCGATCGGCCTCTGTCGGGGTGTCCAGGCTTTCGCCGACGGCGACCATGACAGCGCCGTCCGCATCCTCGAACCGCTTGATGCCCGAGTTGGTCCGGATCGGTGGCAGCCATGCCCAGCGCGAATTGTGGGAAGACAGTTTCATCGTGGCGTGCCTGCACGCAGGGCATGGCGACAAGGCCGCGCGAATGATCGACGAGCGGCTGCACCGCAGGCCGTCGGCGCGGGATGAGACCTGGCTGCGGAAAGCACGATCGGCGCCGCATCCCTGAACCGCATCTGCTAATTCAGGACGTTGCGGGCGGCATGGTGTGCGGCAGGCGCATATCGGCCCGAATGCGGGTTATCGTGCATCGGCATCCGGGTGAGGCGTCACCGGTGCCGTCCGCGGCAGGAGCAGCCGAACGGTTGTCCCCTTGGCCGGCTCGCTCCGGAGTTCGAGGCGGCCACCGAGACGATCGATAACGATGCTGTGGACGATATGCAGGCCAAGGCCAGTACAGCCCTGATGACGGCGCGTCGTGAAGAATGGATCGAAAGCCTGCCGCCGCACGTCCGGACTCATGCCACAACCGTTGTCGGCGAAAACGACCTCAACATCGTTCGCCGCCTGAGGTGCTCACCTTGATATCGATCGTCCCCTGCCTGGCGTCCGGAAACGCGTGGGCGATTGAATTGAGGAACAGGTTGGTCAGAACCTGCCCATAGGAGCCCGGATAGCTGTTCATCGACAAGATTCGGCTCGCATTGGACATTGCAGGCTCACGCCGTGCTTCGGCAGCGCCGGCCGAAGGCCAACGGCGAGCTGCTCGGTCAGTTCGCCGAGATCGAACGATCGCAGGTCGGAATTATTCCGGTCTGCCGCCACCTGCTTGAAGGACTGGACCAGTTCGGCCGCACGGTTCAGGCTGACCAGAAGCTGCGCGGATGCGACCTGCACGGCATCGACGAAATCGTTCAGGCTTGAGCGCCTGAGCGTTCCAAGCGCGACCTCCGAGGCAAACAGCATGCACTTTCGCTCCAGCGATGAGGCGACTGTCAGGCTGGTGCCAAGCGGACTGTTGATCTCGTGCGCGACACCGGCGACAAGCCGTCCAAGCGCTGCGAGCTTCTCGGCCTCGATCAGCGAATGCTGGGTATCCCGCAGATGTCGCAATGCGGCTTCGGCCGCGTCCTTTGCCCGGTGAACCTCGCGCTCGCTGCGCTTGCGCTCGCTGATGTCGATATGGGTGCCGATCCAGCCGTAGACGGTGCCGACTGAATCGCGCAGCGGAACGACCGCGGGTCAGGAACGGGCGATACTGTCCGTCCTTCCCGAGCATTGAAAGTTCCGCCTCCAGCGCCACTCCGGTTGCCAGCGCTTCGATCCAGCGATCGCCGAAGATCGCCTGCCAGCCGTGCGCGTTGACTTCTCCCGGCGGCCGGCCCGTGTACTCGTACCAGTGATTGTTGAGCCAGTAGATCGCGCCCTGCGCATCGGCCATCCACACCAATTGCGGAATGGAATTCGCCAGAGTGTGGAACTGGCGCTCGCTGGCCTCCAGTGCGGCTTGCGCGCGCTTGCGCTCGGTGATTTCTTCCGCGGCAACGTTGACGCCGACGATCTCACCCGCGCCGTTGCGATGGGGATGCCAATGGTAACCCAGAAGCGCTCGTCGACCTGATCGGCGCGCTGACCAGCCACTTCGATGCCGGTCACGGGATCGCCGGTTCTCATGATCGACTCCACGATGCCTTCGACCGCATCGGCCAGCGCCGGTACGCAATCCCTGACGGACCGTCCCAGATGGTCCTCGACCGAAATGCCGCATATTTCGGTCAGGCGCTGATTGATCTGAATGTAACGGCAGTCGGGCGAGAGGAAAGCGAGACCGATTGGCGCGGTGTCATAGATCAGCTGCAGCGTCGGCTGCTGAGCGAACACTGCCGACGAAAATCGGGGCGGCAGCCCCGGTGCTGTCGAGGGTTGATACGAGGTCATCGGCTTCAGATTGGCCGCCATCGCCAACCCTCCCACGCACGACACAACGAAAACCGACCGGCCGCCCTGCTGGACAACCAGACGGTTAGCGGATTGAACCCCTCAATGCAGCGAGGTGCAATAGTCCCGGCACCTCCGATTTGGAGAGAATTAACCCAGATCGGTACATTTGCGGCGCTGGCGCTCAGTCGGTCGGTTGCAGGCCGGCGCCACCCGGCACTTCACCCCGCCGTCGCCATGAACGCCGCCAACGCCTCGCGATCCGCCGCCGGCATGGTCAGTCCAAGCTTGGAGCGCCGCCACAGGATATCGTCAGGAAAGCGTGCCCATTCCCTGGTCATGAGGTGGCGCACCTCCGCACCCGTCAGTTCCGGTCCGAACGCCGGGTCCGAGGTCGGCGCGATCTTTGGCGTCACGCAGGATGAGTCGCAAGACGCGAACCGTAGGCGGCGACCAGACGCCGGGCCTGAGGCTCGGAGAGGAACCGCCAGCGATCGACGGCTGCGTCGACCTCGGCCTCGAAGCGCTCCCAGGCAAAGTCTCCGCCCGGCAGCGGCGCGTCAGCCGTCCAGCGCGCCGACATCGGATAGAACGGCGTGAGCCGGGAGACCGCCCGCTCCGCGCGCAGCCGCGCGGTGGTGATGTCGCCGCCGAAGATGGTCAGCAGCGGCGCCTTGCCGCGCGTGCTGTCAAAGGCCATCGAGCCATCGCGCGCGCCGCGCCGGCGCCGCGGGCCCGCCACCATGTTGGCGCCGGACACGGTCCTGATCACGTCGACGAGCTCGATCCGCTCGCGGAAATAACGGTTAGCCGCGTCACACAGATATCCGACGTCGCTTGATGCCATCGACACCGCGGCGGGATCGCCCTTGAAGGCGTGCCCCACGGTGCCGATCAGCGTGAAATCGCGCTCGTAGGGGCTTGCGAAGATCAGCCGACGGTCGCTGTTCTGGAACACATAGACGTTGTCGGTATCGAACAGGCGCCTGACCACGATCTGGCTGATCTGCACCGCGCCGGCGGCGGGCGGCGGCATCCGCAACACGGTTTCCGCCACCGACGCAGTCCAGGCGCCCGATGCGTTGACCAGCGCGCGAGCCGTCACCGCCTGGCGGTGGCCCCGATCGATCACAACCAGCCGCCAGGTGTCGAGCCGTTCGGCGCGGACGCAGCGCGCCCCGCTGCGGATGTCGGCGCCGCGCTCCGCGGCATCGACGGCAGTGAGGACCACCAGCCGGGAATCGTCGACCACGCAATCGGAATATTCAAACGCGGTGCCGATCGGCCGCTTCAGGGCATTGCCGACCGGATGATGGGTGATGTCGATGGTTGCCGACGCCGGCAGGCGTGGGCGCGAGGCAAGCCGGTCATAGAGCAACAGCCACGACCGCAGCACCCAGGGCTGACGCTCCTCGGAATGGGCGGGGATCACGAAGCGCATCGGGCGCACCAGATGCGGCGCGGTCCGCAGCCAGATGTCGCGCTCCCTGAGCGCCGCGCGGACGCGAAACAACGCCCGCCGCTCCAGCACCTGCAGATCGCCGTGGATCAGCCGCGGCGAGGCCTGGGATGCGCCGGCACCGAGATCGCCCTGCTCCAGCAGGATCACGCGCAGGCCGCGCCCGGCGGCGTCGCGCGCGATGCTGACGCCGTTCAACCCTCCGCCGATGATTGCAAGATCGTAGTCCGCCATGCGCAAGCTATAGCGCTTTCAGGCGAAGATGGATACCGGTTCGCTTGAAGAAAACGCGTCAAGCAACAAATTGGAGCTTCGGTTCCGATTTGTCCGCGCCGAAGCCCTACCCGGTCTTGCGCGCGGGCTCCATCGTATCGGGGTTGCGGCCGACCAGGGCCGCGTATTGCCCGATCGGCAGCGGCTTGCCGAGGAAATAGCCCTGCACCGCGTCGCAGCCCGCGTCCGCGAGGAAGGCGAGTTGCTCCTGGGTTTCGACGCCCTCGGCGACGATCGACATTTCGAGGCCGTGGCCGAGGCCGATGACGGCGCGCACGATCGAGGCCGACTGCGGATTGCGCCCGAGATTGATGACGAAGGCGCGGTCGATCTTGATCTTGTCGAACGGAAACGCCTGCAGATAGCTCAGCGAGGAATACCCGCTGCCGAAATCGTCCATCGAAATGCGCACGCCGAGCGCCTTCAGCCGCCGCAGCAGCGCCAGGCCGCGATCGAAATCCTCGATCAGCACGCCCTCGGTGATTTCCAGTTCGAGCCGGCCCGGCGCGAGGCCGGTCTCCAGCAGGATCGAGTGCACGAGGCCGACGACGTCGCCGTGCATGAACTGCGCCGGCGACAGGTTGACCGCGATCTGCAGCGGCAGCGGCCAGGAGGCGGCCTCGCGGCACGCTTCGCGCAGGATCCATTCGCCCATCTCGACGATCAGGCCGCTCTCTTCGGCGAGCGGAATGAAATCGCCCGGCGGAACGAAGCCGCGCACCGGATGCATCCAGCGCGCCAGCGCCTCGAAGCCGATGACTCCGGCTGCCGGCGACGGTGCGGTGCGCCATCGCCTGCGGCTGATAGTGCAGCGACAGTTCGCCGTTCCGGATCGCCAGCGAGAGATCCTGGTGCAGCACCCGGCGGTCGCGGATCTGCTGGTCCATCTCGGGTTCATAGATGCTGATCGAGCCGCGCGATTTCGCCTTGGCGCGGAACAGCGCCGCGCCGGCATTGGCGAGCAGGGAAGCCGCGTCCGCGCCGTTGTGCGGGAATACCGAGATGCCGGTGGTGCAGCCGGTGCGAACCGATTTGCCGTCGATCAGGAATTCGCTGGACAGCGCCTCGGCCAGTTGTTCGGCCAGCGCCACCCCGGCGTCCGGCTGCTTGCCGTCGATGATCATGCCGAACTCGTCGCCCGACAGCCGGGCCACGACCCCGCCGCGCGCCGACGTCCTGGATCCGGCGCGACACTTCGATCAGGAGCTTGTCGCCGACCGCATGGCCGAACACGTCGTTGATTTCCTTCAGGCCGTCGAGGTCGACCGACAGCACCGCGAATTCCTCGTCGGTGCCCTCGCAGGCCTCGATCATCTGCGCCAGCGCCTGCAGGAAGGCGGCGCGGTTCGGCAGATCGGTCAGGCCGTCATGATAGGCCATGTGCGCCATCCGCGACTCGGTCTGGCGGCGGTCGGTGACGTCCTCGTGGGTCTTGATCAGGTATTGCGGCTCGCCGGCATCGTCGAGCACGGTCATGCGGCGGGTCAGGAACAGCCGCAGCCCGTCCTTGGTGGAGATCGGGTGTTCCTCGGTGAGCAGGCCGCGCTTCTTGATCGCGGCCTCGTCGCGCGCGATGATCAGCTTGGCTTCCCGCGGATTGAAGATATCGGCGGCCGTCAGGCCGGTGGCGTCCTCGCGCCGGCGGTTGAGGATGGTCTCGGCGCTGCGATTGGCGAGCAGATATCGCCCGTCGCTGACGCGCTCGACGATCAGCGACACCGGAATGTTGTCGACCACCAGTTCGAGGAATTTCTTGGTGCTCTCGAGTTCCTGCGGAAAGCGACCGGCGGTCGGTGACGTCGTCGAACAGCGCGATCAGGAATTCCGGCCGGTTCTTCTCGTCGCGGGCGACCACGCGGTTACTGGACGAGCACGCGCTTCTTGCGAGCCGCGCTCGACCATCGAACTCGTTGCGGAACTGGCCTTCGGGCGAGCTGAGCGCCGCCTGATCCGCCGCCTCGATGCTGGCCGCGGTCCCGGCGCTGGAAAATCTCGTCGGCGCGCTTGCCGACGATATTGTCGCGGGAGAAGCGCGAGAAACGCTCGAAGGCGCGGTTGGCGAAGATGTAGCGGCCGTCCTCGATGTTCTTGGCGGCCACGCATACCGGCACATTGTCGAGCACCGATTCCAGGAACTGCTTGGTCGATGCCAGCTGCCGCGAAAGCCGGCGCTGCTCGGTGCAATCCTCGTGGGTGGCGACCGAACCGCCGTTCGGCAGGTCGAAATACTTGACCAGAACCGACCGGCCGTCGGGCAGTTCGGTGACGAAGCCTTCCGGGCTTTCGACGCGCCGGTAGAATTCCTCGACGCTGATATCGAGCACGCCGCGCTGGCGTCGCAGCTCCAGCAGTTCCGGCCCGGTCATGTCTTTCGCGAATATCCGAGCGCGCAAGGCCATAGATTTCGAGATAGCGATTGTTGCAGAACACGATCCGCTTCTGCGCATCGGTCATCACCACGCCATGGTTGAGGTTGTTCAGCGCGGAGCTGACAAATGCGTTTCGGCGCAACTGCGCGCGCTTGACCTTGCGCAGCGCCGAAAGCACCCACAGCCCGATCGCCGAGAGGAAGGCGCAGATCACGATGCCGCCGATCAGCATTTCCCAGATCATGCTGGGATCGACCGAGCCGACATAGCTCGGCGGCGCGAAGTTGCCGGATACGGCCGAGGCGGCTCCGAACGGCGCAATGGTGGCGACCACGCAAACGACGGCTTGCGCAGGAATCAAGATCTTGCCGCCTGCCTGCCAGTTCTTGTCAGCCATCAGTCACCCGCGGATTTCTGGGCCGGAGTGTCTGGCTTGACGGGTTTGGATCGGGTAAACGCGTACCCTTGCAACCCAAAAATGTGACTTAAATTACGGCAATTGCCCTGACATGATTAATGCTTCACTAACGGCGAGCCGGTTCGGAAAGCGTTTCGAAGCGTATTCAATGGGTTCGCTGTAACATCACCGCCGAAACAGGCGATAAAGTGTCGAGCGCGATTGATCCTGGATGCGCGGCATTCCATAACGGCGCGCACCGGATCGAATGGCCGGCAATCCCACGGATCAGAAACTTCGAATGGACAAGGTTGATTGCGTCGTTATCGGTGCGGGGGTGATCGGTCTTGCCATCGCGCGGCGGCTGGCGCAGGCGGGCCGCGAGGTGATCGTGCTGGAGGCGGCCGAAGGCATCGGCACCGTGACGTCCTCGCGCAACAGCGAGGTGATCCACGCCGGCATCTATTACAAGGCCGGCAGCCTGATGGCGCGGATGTGCGTCAGCGGCAAGCGCGCGCTCTATGAATACTGCCGCGAGCACGGCATTCCCCATCGCAATTGCGGCAAGCTGATCGTCGCCACCACGCCCAAGGAAACCGAAAAGCTGCAATCGATCCGGGCGCACGCCGAAGCCAATGGCGTGCTCGATCTGCAGACGCTCTCGGGCGAGGCCGCGCGGCAACTGGAGCCGGCGCTGAACTGCGACGCCGCCCTGCTCTCGCCTTCCACCGGCATCGTCGACAGCCACGCCTTCATGCTGGCGCTGCGCGGCGATGCCGAAGCCACCGGCGCGGCCTTCGCCTTCCACACGCCGCTGCTGCGCGCCAAGGCGGGCGCGAACGGAATCGAACTCGACGCCGGCGGCGAGGCGCCGATGACGCTCGCGTGCAGGCTTCTGGTCAACGCCGCGGGACTCGGTGCATCGGCGATCGCGCGCAGCATCGACGGCATGCCGCTCGAACTGATCCCGCCGGCCTATCTCGCCAAGGGAAACTATTTCAGCTGCAGCGCGCGAGCGCCGTTCTCGCGGCTGATCTATCCGGTGCCCGAACCTGGCGGGCTCGGCGTCCACCTCACCCTCGACATGGCGGGACAGGCCCGGTTCGGTCCCGACGTGGAATGGGTCGATGCCATTGACTACGCGGTCGATCCAGCGCGGGCGGAACGGTTTTATCCGGCGATCCGGCGATACTGGCCGACGCTGCCGGACGGCGCGCTGATGCCGAGCTATTCCGGCATTCGGCCGAAAATCGTGCCGCCGGCGGTGGCCGTGCAGGATTTCCTGATCCAGGGGCCGCGCGACCATGGCGTCGCCGGGCTGATCAATCTGTTCGGGATTGAGTCGCCGGGACTGACGTCATCGCTGGCGATCGCAGACCATGTCGGCGAACTCGCCGGCATATGAATCGCCACGACGCTGCCCTGGTCGATGTCGCATCACGGTCAATCCCGGCCCGATCCCGGTCAACGTCGAGTGCGAGCAACCCAAGGGTGAGCGCAATCGCGCTCAACCGGAATCACATTGGGTGGCTGGAAAGTTGGCGGTGGGCGCTAGTGCAGCGTCTCGCTGACGGCATGCCTCAACCGCTCGATCTCGTCCTTGACCATCAATTTCCGGCGCTTCAATTCAACAATTCGCAGGTCGTCCGTTGAAAGGTGCACGAGAGCTTCGTGCAATTCGTTTTCAAGAACTTTGTGTTTCCGTTCTAGTTCAACGAGATGCGCCTGAATTGCCATACGAAACCTCCTCGGTGGAATGAAACCTCAGATTCGATCCGGACAACAAAGTGTACACGAGCCGGGGAATCTGTCGATGGAAATCAAAATTCGGCCGCTGATATTTCGGTGTTATGTGTAACCAATCGTGAGTAGGGAACCGTTCCGCTTGCGTACAGCGCTGACAAGGCCGATATTCCCCGAGGCGACTTCCACAACCTTTCGCAACCTCATCGCGTTTTTCAGCTAACGTACATCATGACCAACGAAGATGAGCGCGAACTCGAATCCGAGCTCGCACGGCTGCAACAGGAACACCGCGACCTCGACGCGGCGATCGATGCATTGCATCAGTCGCCGGCGCCGGATCTGTTGCGGCTGCAGCGGCTGAAAAAGCGCAAGCTGCAGCTGCGCGACCGCATCGCATTCATCGAAGACCAGATCACGCCCGATATCATTGCCTAGCCGAATTCACCTCGCCATCAGCTCCCGCAGCACGCCATGCACCTCGGTCGGACTGTAGGGCTTGGGCAGGAACCGGCCGCCCTCAGGCAGGTCCGTTTCCCCGACACGGAGATGGCCGGAGGTCGCGACTATCTTGATCGGAGGCCAGCGGCCCCTGACCGCCCGCGCCAGTTTCAACCCGTCCATCGAGCCCGGCATCTGGATATCGGTAAACACGACCGTGATGTCCCGGCGGGCTTCGAGAATTTCAATCGCCTGATCGGCATTGGCGGCTTCGACCACCTCGAACCCGGCGGCCTTGACCATGTCGGCCGCCTCTATTCGCAACAGAAACTCGTCCTCGACGACCAGCACCACGGGTCTCTCCGACTCGACAAGACCCATACGTTCACTCCCCGCGAATAGGCATTAAGCGCGGACGTTTGTATTCGTTCCAAATCAGATTTTTGAACGGTTCTATGTTCCGGCGAGCTGTGGAAATCGGCAACGGGGTCCGGTCTGGCCTGTTGACTCCGAAAGAACAAAATAGGAACATTAGATCGCTGCCACTCACCATTCCGGGGATCCCGCCATGTCCAGATGCCGCCTCACTGCCCCACCTCGATCACTACGAACAGGCCTGCGACCAGGCCATCGCGATGTGCGACGGAAACCTGCGCAGCACGATCAAGGCGCTGATCATGGCGAACGAATACCTGGAAAACGAACTGCAGGAATTGCAGGCGGCGGTCTCGTGCGGCTGTGCGCCGGCGGTCGTGCGTTCCAGCGAAGCGGGCACCGGTTCGCGTGAAGAAAGCGCATCAAAACTCAACAGCGACGCCGCCTGACCGATCAACCGAAGCTGGAGCGACCCCGATGGCCGATGTCACCTATTACGTCGCGATGCCGTTCCTGAACGACGACACCGGCTCGCCGGTCGCAGGCGCGGCGGAAGAATGCCAGAGTTCGTCGGGCGCGTTGCGGCGCGCCGAAGTGTTGTCGAGGGCCGAGGGCTCGGTCGGCGCGGTGGCGTTCAGCCGCACCGGCGATCCCCTGATCGGCGAATTCGGCGACGCGCAACTGTTGCGAAAATTCGGCAACGTGCCGGACGATCTGAGCGGGCTTTGAAAGCCCATCCTTCACCGTAGTTCCCGGAAGAAGGCGCGCACCTCATCCGCGAGCAACTCCGGCTGTTCCAGCGCGGCGAAATGTCCACCCTTGGGCATGACGCTCCAGCGGCGAATGTCGGTGAATACGCGCGCCGCAGCCGTGCGCGGTGGCCTGACGATTTCGCGCGGGAATTCCGCGTAGCCGGTGGGCACCGAAATCGTCGCACCGGCGGGGAAGATCGCCGAGCCGTGAAGGCGCGCGTAATAGGGCCAGAACGACGAGCCGATCGCTCCGGTAAACCAGTAAAGCGCGATGTCGGCGAGCATGCGGTCGCGGCCGATGGCGCGCTCGACGTCGCCATCGCAATCGGACCAGGCGCGGAATTTTTCGACGATCCATGCCGCCAGGCCGGCAGGCGAATCCGTCAGACCGAAGGCAAGCGTCTGCGGGCGCGTGCCCTGGATCGACTGATAACCTGACTCTTCGCGCATCCATTGTGCGAGTTCGCCGAGGTAGCGCCGCTCCTCCTCGTTCGGATTGGGAAAGGCGGAGGGATCGCGGCCCGCGGCCATCATCAGATTGATGTGGATGCCGATCATCCGGTCGGCATAGGCATAGCCGAGCCGGCTGGTGACCGCAGCACCCCAGTCACCACCTTGCGCGCCGAAGCGGGCATATCCCAATACGTCGTGCATGAGGGCGGCGACGCAATCCGCCATTTCGGCAACGCCGAACCGCTTCTGGCCGGGTTGAAACGAAAGGCCGTACCCCGGCAAGGAGGGCGCCACCACGGTGAAGGCGTCGCGCGCATCGCCGCCAAAGCGCGCCGGATCGGTGAGGCGCGGAATGATATCGAGAAACTCGAATACCGAGCCCGGCCAGCCGTGCAGCAACAGCAGCGGCATCGGGTCGGGACCGACGCCGGGCACATGCAGATAGTGCAGATCGATGCCGTCGAGCGGGACGCGGAATTGCGGAAACGCGTTCAGCGCGGCTTCCTCGGCCCGCCAGTCGAATTTGTCGCGCCAATATTCGGTGAGCTGCGAAGATAAGCGACATCGGTGCCATAGGCCCATGCGTCGCCGGGCGCCTGGTCGGGAAAGCGGGTGCGGGCGAGGCGGTCGCGGAGGTCGGCGATGTCGGCGTCCGGGATACGAAGCGTGAAGGGAGTGGGTTTGATGGTCATGATCCTGCTCGGCGGGTTGGACAGGCCACCCAGCTTCTAGAAACCCGTCGGCTCTCGTCCAGCGGCGGCGGCAGCTTTTCGAGGACACGCTCACGCCTCATGCCGCCGTTGCGCCTTGCGCACATACATGGCGCTGTCGGCCTCTTCCAGCGCCCGGCCGGCCTCGGCATGGGGGCCGAGGATCGCTACGCCCGCGGAAGCGCCCGCCGTGACGGTGCGGCCGCGAAAGGTGAATGTCAGCTGGTCGATGGCCTGCTCCAGCGCCGCCGCCTTGGCCCTCGCGTCGGTTTCGCTCAGGTTCCACAGCAGCAGCGCGAACTCGTCGCCGCCGAGCCGCCCGACCACGTCGGACGAGCGCACATGGCGCAGCAGCACCGCCACGATCGCCTTCAGCACCTGATCGCCCGCGGCGTGCCCGAAGGCGTCGTTGATCGGCTTCAAGCGATCGACGTCGAGCACGATCAGCGCGCCGCTGGCCTGATAGCGCTTGATATAGGCGATCGAGCGATGGAGCTCGCGCTCGAAGCCGCGCCGGTTGGGAATATCCAGCAGGAAGTCGATATCCGCGGAGGCCTGCAGCTCCTCGATTCGCGCCTGCGCCTTGGCCAGCTGGGTCCTGAGCCGGCGAACGGTCCGCTTGGCGTCGTCGGGCGCGGCCGCAAGCCGCGGCGAGGCAGGCTGTTTCGCCGGCCTGGCGCGCTTGGGCCCGGTCTTGCGCCCCCCGCACTGGTTTTGCGGCGTTTCGCGGCACCGGAGCGGTCGCCCTGGTTTTCTTCTTCATGCGGCATCCCAGGACCGCTCCAGCTTCGCTGCATCAGCCCCTCGTTTGTCATTTGCTCACGATCTATTCCGAAAACCGGTATCCACTTTTCGAGATCATGCTCTAAGAAGGCTTGCCGGAATTCACCAAGACAGGATAGTCCATTCCGAGACCCCCTGCCACGGCATCGCCAGACCTTGGCCAGACCTCGGGCCGACCCTATAATCCGGCCTATGTTTTTGGATTCCCGAAAAGAATTGACCTTATGACCGCCCCCGTCGCCATTATCATGGGAAGCCAGTCCGACTGGGAAACCATGCGCCATGCCGCCGACACGCTGGCCGCGCTCGGCATCCCCTGCGAAAAGCGCATCGTTTCGGCGCACCGCACCCCGGACCGGCTGTTCGCCTTTGCCAGGGGCGCCAAGGCGGCCGGTTTCAAGATCATCATCGCCGGCGCCGGTGGCGCTGCCCACCTGCCGGGCATGGCCGCGTCGCTGACGGAACTTCCGGTGTTCGGCGTTCCCGTCGAATCCAAGGCATTGTCCGGCGTCGATTCGCTCTATTCCATCGTCCAGATGCCCGCGGGCGTTCCGGTCGGGACGCTGGCGATCGGCAAGCCCGGCGCCATCAATGCCGCCCTGCTCGCCGCCAGCGTGCTCGCGCTGAACGACCCGGCGCTGTCGGCCAGACTGGCCGCCTGGCGCAAGGCGCAGACCGAGGCGGTGGCCGAGCGCCCGGAGGGTTCTGCGTGACGGCCTCCCATCAGGTGAAGCTGAAGCCCGGCGACACCATCGGAATTCTCGGCGGCGGACAATTGGGCCGGATGCTGGCGATGGCGGCGGCGCGGCTCGGGCTGCGCTGCCAGGTATTTTCGCCCGACCCGGATTCGCCGGCCTTCGACGTGGTGCTGAACGCGACCTGCGCGGAGTATGCCGATGTCGAGGCGCTGGAGCTGTTCGCCAACGACGTCGACGTCATCACCTACGAGTTCGAGAATGTGCCGGCCGCCACCGCGATGGTGCTGGCGGCCCGGCGACCGGTACTGCCCGCGCAGAAAATCCTGGAAACCACGCAGGACCGGCTGGTCGAAAAGGATTTTATCAGGAAGCTCGGCATCGGCATCGCCGACTACGCCGATGTATCTTCCGTGGAGACTCTGCGCAAACGCGATCACGCGCATCGGCTTGCCCGCAGTGATAAAGACCCGCCGCTTCGGCTATGACGGCAAGGGTCAGGCGATCATCCGCGAAGGCGACGATTTCGACCAGGTCTGGGAAGACCTCGCCACCCGATCCGCGATCCTCGAGGCTTTCATTCCGTTCGAGCGCGAGATCTCGGTGATCGCGGCGCGCTCGGCCGACGGCCATGTCGAATGCTTCGACGTCACCGAGAACGAGCATCGCGACCACATCCTGAAAATCTCGCGGGCGCCGGCTGATATCCCGGAAGCGCTGGCGGCAAAGGCGCGCGGCATCGCCGAGACCATCGCCAGCGCGCTGGATTATGTCGGCGTGCTCGCGGTCGAGATGTTCGTGGTGCAGGGCAGCGCGCGGGCCGCAGGTGCTGGTCAACGAGATTGCGCCGCGGGTACACAATTCCGGGCATTGGACGCTCGACGGCGCATCGATCTCGCAGTTCGAGCAGCATATTCGCGCCATTGCCGGCTGGCCGCTCGGCAAGCCGGTCCGTCACGGCCCGGTCACCATGACCAACCTGATCGGCGACGATATCAATGACTACGAGCAGTGGCTGACCGTGCCCGGCGCCACCGTGCATCTCTACGGCAAGGGCCCGGCGCGGCCGGGCCGCAAGATGGGCCATGTCACGCAGGTATTCCCGCGCGACAAATAGCCGCCTTCGGCCTTATGCCCGCGTACGGCCCTCGACCACGCCCTCCGGCTCGTCGCTGAGCCAGCGATAGATCACGCCGCCCAATACGCCGCCGATCAATGGCGCCAGCCAGAACAGCCAGAGTTGCGTCAGCGCCCAGCCGCCGACGAACAGCGCCGGTCCGGTGCTGCGCGCCGGATTGACCGACGTATTGGTGACGGGAATGCTGACCAGATGGATCATTACCAGCGCGAGGCCGATGGCCAGCGGCGCGAAGCCCGCGGGCGCCTTGCCATGGGTGGCGCCCATGATGATGAACAGAAACATCATCGTCATCACCACTTCCATGAGGAAGCATGCGACGCAGGCCGTATTGGCCCGGCGAATGCGCGCCATAGCCATTTGAGGCAAACCCCTTGCTGACGTCGAAACCGGCGGCGCCGCTCGCGATCACATACAGCAGCGCCGCGGCGACAATGGCGCCGACCACCTGCGCGATCACATAGGGCACGATCTGTCCGGCCGGAAAACGGCCGCCGGCGGCAAGGCCCACGGTGACCGCGGGATTGAGATGGCAGCCGGAGATGTGGCCGATGGCATAGGCCATCGTCACGACGCTGAGCCCGAACGCCAGCGACACCCCGACCAGTCCGATGCCGACCTCCGGGAATGCCGGCGCGATCACCGCGCTGCCGCAGCCTGCGAAAGTCAGCCAGAACGTCCCGATCGCCTCGGCGGCGTATTTCTTTGAATTCATGACCTTCTCCCTCCTGTTTGGGCGGAAACCTGGGCAGGGCACGCTAAGGGACGCTGAAGGCTGGGAAACCGAGTTTTTAGGCTGTTTATCTGCAAGCAATTCGGACCATTTTCGGCATTAATCCGCCGCCCGCAGGTGGACATTGCCGGCTTTGTCTGATACATCCGCGCGCTCAGGGTTAAGGGCTTGGCCTTTCGCCAGCCCTTCGCTTTACCAGAATTCCAATCCGATCAATTGAAAGAGGATGCCGCGTGCAGGTTCTCGTTCGCGATAACAATGTCGATCAAGCCCTCAAGGCGCTGAAGAAGAAGATGCAGCGCGAGGGTATTTTCCGCGAGATGAAGCTCCGCGGCCACTACGAAAAGCCCTCCGAGAAGAAGGCCCGTGAAAAGGCCGAAGCCGTGCGCCGCGCGCGCAAGCTCGCCCGCAAGAAGCTGCAGCGCGAAGGCCTGCTGCCGATGAAGCCGAAGCCGGTGTTCGGCGCCGGTCCCGGCGCAGAACGCGGTGGTCGCGGCGGCGGCCGTGGCGGCCCGGGTGCCGGTCCGCGCGGACCGCGCTGAGCCGATCCCGCAAGATTTGAATTCCGAAAACGCGGGCCTTTGGGTCCGCGTTTTTGTTTTGACCATGCATTTTCCGATGCGTCGGGCTACCAATGCTGCGTTAGCCGCGCGGGTATTTGCAACATGGTCATTCCGGTGCTCTTCCCCTGTCCGGAGTTCGGCGCCTCGGCGCCCGGACGTCGGCGCCGATCGTCCTGCTCGCGATCGGGCTGTGCGGCTGCTCCTTCGATCTGGGATCGTGGTCGTCAGCGCCGGAGAAGGAAGCCGCCCCGAAGCCGGCGCCAACGGCGGAACAGCGCCGGCGCCGGCGACGCGCATGGTCACGCCACGCGCGCCCAGGCGCTGGCAAAGTCCGGAAAGACCGAAGAGGCGCTGGCCGAGTTCGACAAGGCGATCACCATCGATCCGCACCATGCCGAAGCGCTGTACAACCGCGGCCTGCTCTATCAGCGCGAAAGGCAGCATCAACTGGCGGTCGACGACTTCAGCGCAGCCAATGGTCTGACGCCGCAGCGGGCCGAACCGCTACTGGCTCGCGCCATCAGTTACCTTGCGATGGACAAGTTCAAGGAAGCCGCCGCCGATCTCGACGAGGCGGTGCAGGCCGACGCGCAAAACGCCCTGGCATGGGCGACCCGGGGACAGGCTTATGAACGCCTTGGCGACAAGGAAAAGGCCAAGGCCTCCTATGGCCGCGCCCTCGCCATCCGTCCCAGGGACGAAGCCGCGCGAAGCGGCCTGGCGCGCGTCGGCGGCTAGCCCGACCAGGCTACGAACCGCCTGGAATTATTTCGGCACTACCGCGTGAAACACCGATTTTGCCGCCGACAGCACGTCTTCGGCGGTGTTGCGGGCCCGGTCCAGCGGCCCCGAACCTTCAGCCCGCCCACGGCCCCGACGCTTCGGCGCGCAGGTCGAGCGGGGGTGACGGGATATCAGCCGGCGGCGTGGGGCGGCGGGGATCGTCGTTCCGTACGGCGCCGGGATAAGGGGCGGCTTCATCTCCAATGAACCCGGCGTCGAATCGACGGCCTCACGCGCGGGTGCGGAGACCATGACCGGCGGCGGCAGCGGCCGGAGCGCGGGCGCCAACACGACACGGGGCGCATCCGGATTGCGGGCTGCTTCCGGAATGCGAGCCGTATCCGGCGTGCGAGCGGCTTCCTGCGGTCGCGGCGAACCATCGTTCGAATTGCGCAGACGTTCGATCGCCGCGCGCGCAAGATCGTTGGCGTCGCGGCGCTCATCCGAAGCGCTCGCGGCTTCAGCCGGCGCAACCGAGGCAGGCGCCGATACCACCGGCGCGACAGCCGGGGCGGGCAGAGCAGGAACGGTCCTGGCGGCAGCCTTTTCACGCGGCGCAGGCGGCTGCCGCGCGTGTCTCGGCCGGGACAGAAGCGGTTTCCGCCGGCTTTTCGGTGATGTTTTCGGCAGGTCTTTCCGCGGCGGTCTTCTCAAGGATTGCCCGTTCCGAGATCCCTTTCGCCTTCACGCCCGGATCGCGGTTGTTGACGGCGGCGGTGGATGCGTCGAGTGTCTTGGCTCAGGTGTCTTGGCATCAGATGCTTGGCCTCGGAGGCTTTGGCGTCGGAGGCTTTGGCGTCAACCTTGGCAGCCTCGGTCGCGGCCTTCGGATCGGCGGTCGAAGCCACCGATGCGACCGGAGCGGCCGGGTCTGGCTTGCTGACGATGTAATGATTGACGATGTAGGCCCCGATGACGGTCGCGGCCACCGACGGCAAGATGTCCACCGTAAATTTCGTAAGATACTTTTTCAGCATTCCGGCACTCCCGCACCGGATTTGATGCGGGAACTTTGAGGCGCATTAAGGGATCAACTGCGACGGATCGGTGGCAATCGGCCGATCCGACGTGACAATTCGTTCACGGAAGCGTTCAGGCAGAGCCGCGGATCGTGGAAGGCACCCGGCCGGTCGCGCGGGCAACTCAGGGCTTCAACTCGACTTCCAGGAACACGATTTCGCTGGCTGTCTCGTTGAGCACGTCGTGCTCGACGCCGGCTTTGCGGAAATAGGATTTTCCCGCGGCGAGCTGCGCCTTGGAGCGGTCCCCGTTCGGCGCCACGATGGTCATTTCGCCCGCGGTCACGGGAACAATGACGTAGTCCATCCCGTGGGTGTGATGGCCGGTGGCGCTGCCCGGCGCCAGCCGCCACTCGGTGACGCGGACTTCGGGCGTATCGACCTGAACGTCTGATTTGGCGCTGATCATTTCAAGTTCTCCAGGTCGCGCGGACAATGCCTTCAAACTCAATAGCGGACTCACTGCAGCCTGAGAACAGGCGCAATCGGCAGGAAGGTCAGCAGCAGGAACAACGGCACCAGGATTGCGGCGGCCCAAAACAGATAGCCGAAGAAACTCGGCATCTTGATGCCGCGTTCGACGGCGATCGCCGCGACCATGAAATTTGGCGCGTTTCCGAACGGTCAGGGCACGAATACCAGGAACACGAAAACCGCAAACACCACCATGTGCACCAGGCCGAACAGGATGTTGGTGCGGCCGGTGCCGAAGGTCAGCATGCTCAGCATGAACGTCAACAGCAGCAGCACCATGTCCTGGCCATTGAGCCCGAGCACCAGTTGCTTGTCGAGCGCATAGGCCGGCGACCGCCACCGCCGGAATCGTCAGCCCGATGGTCGCGAGCGACGAGCCGAGCGCCAGGTTGATGCTCTTCTGCAGATCGTTCTTGCGCGCGGCGGATATCGCGGCGACGCCCTCCGGCAGCAGGATCAACAGCGCGACCAGCACGCCCGCAAACGCCGGCGGCGCGCCGATCTGCGCCGTAACGACATCGACCACGAGCGAGAATTTCTTCGCCAGCAGCACCACCGCCAGCAGCGAGACCAGCAGCAGCGCGACGCTCATGGCCAGCATCCGGTTCGACATCTGGCCCCGCCGTCCGCTGCGGCGCCGGCGGCACGCTGATGAAATAATCGCGATGCCGGATGGTCTGGGTATAGAGAAACACGCCGTAGAGAATGACGGTGACGACGCTGACGAAGGCGAGCTGGGCCGCCGAATAGACCGGCCCCGGCGTGGTCAGCGTATAGTTCGGCAGGATCAGCGTGATGGTCGCCATCACGAACAGCACGCTGAGATACAGATTGGCGCCGCTGACCTGAAAATCCTGCTCGCGGTAACGAAGGCCGCCGATGAAGATGCAGACGCCGACGAGGCCGTTGCATACGATCATGACGACGGCGAACACCGTGTCGCGCGCCAGCGTCGGCACCGGCTTGTCGCCGAGCATGATGGTCGCGATCAGCGCGACCTCGATGATGGTGACCGCCAGGGTCAGGAGCAGCGTGCCGTAGGGCTCGCCGATCCGCTCGGCGATCATTTCGGCATGATGGACGGCGGCGAACACGGTGCCGAACAGGATCGACCAGCAGCGCCGCCGCAAACACCACCCCGCCGAGCGATGGCGTGAAGGAAAGGCCGAGCGCAGTGGCGACAGCGAACAGCACAACCGCCAGCGCCGGAAAAATCCACGCCGATCGCGGCATCGGGCCGTGCGCGCTCATGCTGTCATCCCCTGGATCCTGCGAAATCGCGATTCATGCAGCACCATAGCATTCATCCGCCGCCCGCGGCGCCAATGAATTGCCGCGCCGTTTGCCGTCGCACCAAAATCGTCGAGATCGTTGTGACCGCCATCGGGGAACCGGACGAACTGCTTCGGCTCGTGCGCGAGCGCGAACAGGCGCTCGCCGAAGCCAATCGGTATCGTTCGGTCGCGGGCGCCGTGCATGAACAGCAGCGGCGCCTTCACCCTGCCGATGCGCTGGTCGGAATGAAAGGGATCCCGCATCACCAGACGCGACCGGGAAAATCGGAAATGCCGACGCGGCGACCTCGACGATCGACGCGTAGGGCGCTTCCAGGATCACTTTGCCGACCGGCTGTTCGGCCGCCAGCGCCACCGCCACGCCGGTGCCGAGCGAAAAGCCCCAGACCACGATCCGGTCCGCGCTGTATCGCGCCGTGGTGAAGGCATAGGCCGCCGCGGCGTCCCTCAGCAGTCCCTGCTCGCTCGGCTGCCCGCTCGAGCCGGCATAGCCGCGATAGGACAGCGCGACGACGCCGGTGCCGTCGGCGATGACATCGCGAAAGCGGCCGAAGAAGCCGGCGAGGAAATCGCCGTTGCCGTGGAAATAGAGCAATGACCGGATGTCCCGGCCTGGCCGGCATGTGCCAGACGATGACCTTCTCGCCATCATCAGTGGTCAGCACATGTTCCTCGGCTTGCGGAAAACCGGCGGCGGCCGGCGTCGTGCGCGCGACCTGCGGAATCGGAAACAGGATCGAGCGCTGCAACAGGAACATCGCGGCAAGCCCGCCGAGATAGCCGACCGAAACGACGATCAAAAGCCATTTCAGGACGGTCATGATTTCCCGTTGAGTGGGCTACATCCCCTTGACGATGTTCTCGGTCATCTTCTTGGCGTCGCCGAGCAGCATCATGGTGTTGTCGCGGTAGAACAGCGGATTGTCGATGCCGGCATAGCCTGACGCCAGCGAGCGCTTGATGAACATCACGGTGCCGGCCTTCCAGACCTGCAGCACCGGCATGCCGTAGATCGGCGAGGTCTTGTCGTCCTCGGCCGCCGGGTTGGTGACGTCGTTGGCGCCGATCACGAAGGCGACGTCGGCCTGGGCGAATTCGGAATTGATGTCCTCGAGCTCGAACACCTCGTCATAGGGCACGTTGGCTTCGGCCAGCAGCACGTTCATGTGGCCGGGCATGCGGCCCGCGACCGGATGGATGGCGTATTTGACCTCGACGCCTTCCTTCTTGAGCTGGTCGGCCATTTCGCGCAGCGCGTGCTGCGCCTGCGCCACCGCCATGCCGTAGCCGGGCACGATGATGACCTTCTGCGCGTTCTTCATGATGAAGGCGGCATCGTCGGCCGAGCCCAGTTTCACCGGGCGCACTTCGCCGCCGCCGGCGCCCGCCGCGGCGGTCTCGCCGCCGAAACCGCCGAGGATGACCGAGATGAAGGAACGGTTCATCGCGTGGCACATGATGTAGGACAGGATCGCGCCCGACGAGCCGACCAGCGCGCCGGTGATGATCAGCGCGGAATTGCCGAGCGTGAAGCCGATGCCGGCGGCGGCCCAGCCGGAATAGGAGTTCAGCATCGAGATCACGACCGGCATGTCGGCGCCGCCGATCGGAATGATCAGGAGCGCGCCGAGCACCAGCGCGATGATGGTGATGAGCCAGAAGTCGAGCGCGCTGCCCGACATCACGAGGCCGACGACGAAGAACACCAGCGCCACGCCGAGCACGATGTTGATGATGTGACGCGCCGGCAGGATGATCGGCGCGCCGCTCATGCGTCCCGACAGTTTCAGGAACGCGATCACCGAGCCGGTGAAGGTCAGCGCGCCGATGGCGACGCCGAGCGACATTTCGATCAGGCTGGCGCCGTGGATATGGCCGGGCTTGCCGATGTCGAAGGCTTCGGGCGCGTAGAACGCGCCGGCGGCGACCAGCACCGCGGCCATGCCGACCAGCGAGTGGAACGCCGCGACCAGTTCCGGCATCGAGGTCATCGGCACCCGGCGCGCGATCACGGCGCCGATGCCGCCGCCGATGGCGATGCCGGCGATCACCAGCACCCAGGCGAGACCGTCCGCCGGCGGATGGCTGGCGAGCGTGGTCGCGATCGCGATCGCCATGCCGATCATGCCGAAGAAATTGCCCTGACGGGACGAGGCCGGGCTCGACAGCCCGCGCAGCGACAGGATGAACAGCACACCCGCCACCAGATACAGCACTGCAGCCAGATTGGCGTTCATCTCAGGTCCCCTTTGTCTCGTCACCCCGAGGTGCACGCCGCTCACTTCCTTCTTCTTGTACATCGCCAGCATGCGCTGGGTGACAAGAAAGCCGCCGAAGATATTCACGCAGGCGAAGACCAGCGCGATGAAGCCGAAACCGCGCGCCCAGGCGCCGCCGCTGCCGCCGACCATGCGTCACGCCGACCGCGAGCAGCGCGCCGACCACGATCACCGAGGAGATCGCGTTGGTCACCGACATCAACGGCGTATGCAATGCCGGGGTCACCGACCACACCACGAAATAGCCGACGAACACGGCGAGCACGAAAATCGAAAGCCGGAACATGAAGGGATCGACGGCCTGCGCGATATGATCCATGGCGGTTCTCCTTATGCCTTCTTCAGGAAGATTTGGGCTGAAAATTCGGATGAATGACGGCGCCGTCTTTGGTCAATGCGGTGGCCTTGACCAGTTCGTCGTCCCAGTTCACCGCCAGCGCCTTGCTGGCCTTGTCGACCAGCGTCTCGATGAAGTTGTACAGATTGCGCGCATAGAGGCTGGAAGCCGACGCGGCGACGCGGCCGGCGACATTGGTGTAGCCGACGATCTTGATGCCATCGACGTCGGCGACTTCGCCGGCCTTGGCGCCCTCGACATTGCCGCCGCGCTCGACCGCGAGATCGACCAGCACCGAGCCCGGCTTCATCGACTTCACCATGTCGGCGCTGACGAGCTTCGGCGCGGGCCGGCCCGGGATCAGCGCGGTGGTGATGACGATGTCCTGCTTCTTGACGTGCTCGGCGGTCAGCGCGGCCTGCTTGGCCTGATACTCCTTCGACATTTCCTTGGCGTAGCCGCCGGCGGTCTGGGCGTTCTTGAACTCCTCGTCCTCGACCGCGAGGAATTTGGCGCCGAGGCTCTCGACCTGCTCCTTGGTGGCGGGACGCACGTCGGTCGCGGTGACGACGGCGCCCAGCCGCCGCGCGGTCGCGATCGCCTGCAGGCCGGCGACGCCGACGCCCATCACGAACACCTTTGCCGCCGGAATGGTGCCGGCCGCGGTCATCATCATCGGAAAGGCGCGGCCAAAGGCCTCCGCTCCCTCGATGACGGCGCGATAGCCGGCGAGATTGGCCTGGCTCGACAGCACGTCCATCGCCTGGGCGCGGGTGATGCGCGGCATCAATTCCATCGCGAACGCCGAGATGCCGGCATCCGCCATCGCCTTCAGCGCGGCGTCGTTGCCATAGGGATCCATGATCGCGATCACCAGCGCGCCGCGCTTGTAGCCGGAAAGCTCCGACGCTTCCGGCCGCTTCACCTTGATGATGATGTCGGCGTCCTTCAGCGCATCGGCGCTGACGGTGGCGCCGGCCGCGGTGAATTCCGAATCCGGCAGGCCCGACTTGATGCCCGCGCCCGGCTCGACCGCGACATCGACGCCCAACGCCTTGAATTTCTTCACGGTGTCGGGCGACAGCCGCGACCCGCGGCTCGGACGGATCGATTTCCTTGGCAACGGCAATCTTCATGGG
Source organism: uncultured Alphaproteobacteria bacterium (assembly GCA_963706975.1). GTDB lineage: Bacteria > Pseudomonadota > Alphaproteobacteria > Rhizobiales > Xanthobacteraceae > Bradyrhizobium. The sequence goes on along the minus strand of CAVPOL010000003.1, from coordinate 230,622 downwards.
GCCTCCGGCGGCGCGTTGAGGGCGCGCGCGAGCAAACTAGCGTTATTTCCGCTGGGATGGATACCGGTTTTGCGACCGGGAGATGGGCAAATTTTCAGCTTCGCCGCCGCATCGCTGCGGTGCAGGGAGCAGCGGATCAGGTCAGGAAAATCGCCATCATGGCCACGATGAAGATGACGGAGGCGGTGCCGTACTTCACCAGCATGATGAAACCTTCATAGGTCTGCTCATGGGCCGGATAGTCGTTGCCGTCAGCGGTGGTGTAGGCCACTTCGTTATGCTCTGCCATCGGTATCCCCAGTGAATGTTTGTTTCCGGCGAGGAATTACCGCAAACAGGCTGCGAGGGCAACGGCGGCGGCGCAGTTTGTGCACGTGCGGGCCGTTACTTGCCGGCCTCGGCCGGCCAGTTGTCCCGGATCCAGCGGGTCAGGCCCTCCTCGTTCACCTCGCCTGCCGCCAGGGAAAGGATCATGGCGGCTGGCGCTTTCGGGCGCCACGAGGAAGTCTATGTCGTTAAGGCCGAGAAATACGATCATCGCGCCAGAAGGCTGTGCGCTTGTTGCCGTCGACAAATGGGTGGTTTCTAGCGATGCCAAAGGCATATGCAGCGGCGAGCGCCGCAAGGTCAGTTTGCTCGATAAGTGACATTTGTTGATGGGACGGCCCAAGCGCAGATTCCAGCATGCCCTGGTCACGAATGCCGTCCGGACCGCCGAACAGATGCAAGCTGCTCGGCGTGGAGATCGATCAGCGATCTCCACGGTCCAACCAGATTGGCTCAGCTCATTTTGCGAGAGCCTTCATAGCGTGTCCGCGATAAGTGCTAAATGACCGCCGAGCGATTTCCATCGCCTTGGCGTGCTCTGGATCATATGGCGAAAGCTTTATGCCGCCGTCCGGTCTGCTCGACGATATGGAGCTTGTCGCCTTCCTTCAGCTTAAGCCGGGAAAGGATATCCTTCGATAAAATGAGCCCGAGCGAATTACCGATCTTCTTGATCTGAATGAAGCTCGATCTTCGGCAAGGTCTTTGCGAGGCAGCTCGTTCATGGCAAACTCTCCGTTATACAAAATGTATAACATGAATTTTATGCACCGTTCAACATATGTTTTACGCTGCGTCCCGAGCTAGTCGAGCACGAAGTCGAAACGGCCGGCGAGCCATCCCGCGTTCTTGGCGGTGCGCACCAACAGCTCGCTGCGAAACAGGCCGTCGGAACGGTTTTGCACTCGCCGGGAAAATAGAGCTGGGTGGTCAGCACGCGGCCGCCGCGCGGCTGCACCTTCACATGGATGTGCCGCGTGCGGCCGGGATAGTCGCCGGGCACGATGCTGCGCAACCGATAGCGCCCTTCGGCGTCGGTGAATTGATGGCCGCGCAGACGGAAGCCGGAATTGTCGTAGCGGCCCTTGTCGTCGGCCTGCCAGAAATCCAGCAAGGCGCCGGCATGCGGCTTGCAGCCGCGGGAGAGCACGAAGCCGACCAGTTCGATCGGCTGCCCCGCCATGCCGGCTTCAAATAATTCGATCCGCTCGGGCGAGGACGGCTTGAAGAACGGCCCTTCGGTCTGCCGCGGTGTCGCTTCGTCGCCGTCGTGGCAGGCCGGCGTGAGCGCAAGCGGAGCCTGAGCGGCACTGCGATCGATCGCGAGCCATGAACCGGCCGCAAATACTCCCGCTCCAAGTACAGCGCGTCGCGTCGGCGTGTCGGTCATGAGGGTGACCTCGTCAGCCCATCGTTTCCAGTTCGTCGATCATGCCCGAGATCACCGACAGCCCGCCGTCCCAGAATTTTGGGTCCTTGGCATCGAGCCCGAACGGTTTCAGCAGTTCGGAATAATGCCTGGTGCCGCCGGCCGCGAGCATCGCCAGATAGCGCTCGGCAAAACCCTCGGCGGCATTCTCGTAGACCGCATAGAGCGAGTTCACCAGGCAATCGCCGAACGCATAGGCGTAGACGTAGAACGGCGAATGGATGAAGTGCGGGATGTACATCCAGAAATTCTCGTAGCCCGGCCTGATGTCGATCGCGGGTCCCAGGCTCTCGCCCTGCACGCTGAGCCAGATCTCGCCGATCCGCTCGGCGGTCAATTCGCCGTTCTTCCGCTCGGTATGGATGGCGCGCTCGAACGAATAGAACGCGATCTGCCGCACCACGGTGTTGATCATGTCCTCGACCTTGCCGGCGAGCAGTGCCTGGCGCTGTTTTGCGCTCCTGGTCTGCGCCAGCAGCCGCTTGAAGGTCAGCATCTCGCCGAACACGCTGGCGGTTTCCGCCAGGGTCAGCGGCGTCGGCGCCATCAGCGCACCATTTTTCGCCGCCAGCACCTGATGCACGCCATGGCCGAGTTCGTGCGCGAGCGTCATCACGTCGCGCGGCTTGCCCTGGTAGTTCATCAGCACATAGGGATGCGCCGACGGCGTGGTCGGATGCGAGAAGGCGCCCGGCGCCTTGCCGGGCCGCACCGGCGCGTCGATCCAGCGGTCGGTGAAGAACCGCTCGGCGATCTCGGCCATTTCCGGCGAGAAGCCGCGATAGGCCGTCAGCACCATGTTCCTGGCCTCGGGCCAGGCGATGCTGCCGGTGGCGGCAAACGGCAGCGGCGCGTTGCGGTCCCAATGCGCGAGCTTCTTCTTTTTGAACCAGCCGGCCTTCAGCTGATAGTAGCGATGCGACAGTTTCGGGTAGGCGGCGCGCACCGAACCGACCAGCGCATCGACCACCTCGCGCTCGACGCGGTTGTTGAGATGCCGGGAGTCCGCGACGTCGGCAAAGCCGCGCCAGCGGTCGGAGATTTCCTTGTCCTTGGCGAGCGTATTGGTGATCAGCGCAAAGGTGCGTTCATTGGCCTTGAAGGTTTTCGCCAGCGCCTGCCCCGCCGCCTTGCGCTTGTCGGGCGCGCGGTCCTGCAGCAGGCTCAGCGTCGGCTCGATCGCCAGCTCCTTGCCCCCGACCTTGAAGCGCAGGCCGGAGATGGTCTGATCGAACAGCCGGTTCCAGGCGGCATAGCCGCTCTGGGATTTCTCGTGGAATAACTGCTCGACGCGATCCTCAAGCTGATACGGCTTGTCCTTGCGCAAATCCTCGATCCACGGACGGTAATGACCGAGTTCGGGTACAGCCATCGCGCGTTCGATCACGGCATCGTCGACGCGGTTGAGTTCGAGCGCGAAGAACAACAGATGCACCGACGCATTGGTCAGCCGCTCGGAGACGTCGCCGTAGAATTTGGTGATCGCGGGATCGACGCTGTCGCCGGCATGGATCAGCCCGGCATACGACGCCAGCCGGCCGGCGAGATCGTCGATCGCCTCGTAGCGCCGGACCGCCTCGGCGAGCCATTGGCCGCCGCCCTCTCCCGCCGTTGATCCCGCGAGCTTGCCCTTGTAGTCGGTCTCAAACGCGACGCATTCGGCATCCATCTTCTGCAAGTCGCGTGCGACTTCCGGCGCGTCGATGCCGGAATAGAGATCGGCCAGATTCCATTCCGGCAGCTTGCCGGGTGCGGAAGCGGCTTTGGTGGATTTAGGTTTGGGCCTGGATTTCACTTTTGATTTCGCGGTGGTCGATTTGCTGGGAGCGGAGCGCGAGGTCATCTGGTTCGAAACCTGTGTTCAACCGGTAAGACGGCGGCCTGGGAATGAGTGCGGAACGGCAAGGATTAAGCGGGCGTTAATCGGCATCGGCGAGAGTGCCCCGATTCGAGACAGATAGTTGTAACGTGCGGGGAATGCCATGGCTGCGACCATTTTGATTGCCGATGATGACGCGGTAGCGCGCCGCCTGGTCGAAAACATGGTGCAGAAATGCGGCTATGAAACGGTCGTCGTCGAACTCTGGCGACGCGGCGATCTCGGCGCTGACCGCGCCGGACGCACAAGTCATCGACGCCGTGGTGCTCGATCTCGTGATGCCCGGCCTTGACGGCATGGGCGTGCTGGCGAAAATCCGCGAAGCCGGCCTCAACATCCCCGTGATCGTGCAGACCGCCCATGGCGGCATCGACAATGTGGTCTCGGCGATGCGCGCCGGGGCCCAGGATTTCGTGGTCAAGCCGGTCGGCTTCGAGCGGCTGCAGGTCAGCTTGCGCAATGCGCTCAACGCCAGCGCGCTGAAAGGCGAATTGCAGCGCATCCGCCACAGCAAGGAAGGCCGACTGACTTTTTCCGACATCATCACCCGCAGCGAGGCGATGGCGACCATCCTGCGCACCGCGCAGAAGGCCGCCGCCTCGACCATTCCGGTGCTGATCGAAGGCGAATCCGGTGTCGGCAAGGAACTGTTCGCCCGCGCCATCCATGGCAGCGGCGAACGCAAGGCAAAACCCTTCGTCGCCGTCAATTGCGGCGCGATCCCGGACAATCTGGTGGAGTCGATCCTGTTCGGCCATGAGAAGGGCTCGTTCACCGGCGCCACCGAACGCCATCTCGGCAAATTCGTCGAGGCCTCCGGCGGCACCCTGTTCCTCGACGAGGTCGGCGAATTGCCGCTGGCCGCGCAGGTAAAACTGTTGCGCGCGCTGCAGGAAGGCACCGTCGAAGCGGTCGGCGGGCGCAAGCCCGTAAAGGTCGACGTTCGCATCATCTCCGCCACCAACCGCAAGCTGCTCGACCACGTCAAGAACGGCAAGTTTCGCGAAGACCTGTTCTATCGCCTGCACGTGCTGCCGTTGACGATCCCGCCATTGCGCGCGCGGCGCGAAGACATCCCGCATCTGCTGCGGCATTTTCTGGCGCGGTTCTGCGCCGAGGCGGACCGCCCCATCACCGGCATCAGCGGCGAGGCGATGGCGCATTTGGCGCAACTCGACTGGCCCGGCAATATCCGCCAGCTCGAGAACGCGGTGTATCGCGCCGTGGTCATGAGCGATCACGACCAGCTCGGCCTGGTCGATTTCCCGCAAAGTGTCGCGCAGCCGGCTTCGGCCCCTGAGCACCCCGAGCACGCCGAACCTCTGATCGTCGCTCCGGCATTCCATTCGACCGCGCCCGCCATGGTCTCAGGTAACGAAATACCGATCGCGCCGCTGCCGTCGGCGGGGACACTGGCGATGCTGACCAGCTGCCGGCGAGATGCGGCCGCTCGAGGAGATGGAGAGCGAGATCATCCGCTTCGCGATTTCGCACTATCGCGGCCAGATGTCCGAGGTGGCGCGACGGTTGAAAATCGGCCGTTCGACGCTCTACCGCAAGCTGGACGAGGCGGCCGCCGACGAACCGGACAGCGGCGCGGAGGGGGCGAACTGAGCCCAGGACGAGTCCAAGACCAAGACTGAGTCCAAGCCTGAGCGAATGTCCCGATTGTGGCGATCCGGTGTCCGCAAGCAGAAGGGGGCGATGACGTCGGCTGATTCGGAACATGTGAACCGTTGCCAGACGGTGACAGACAAAAAGGAAAACGCATGGCAAAAGCGGGCAATGCGTTGCAAAGGGGGTCCTTTGAAGTCAGGTTGTCGTGACTTGCCCCGCGTGGCGTTGGCTGCATCAGCGGGGCGTATGTATCGTCTGCGTATCCATCGTTGCGTGCAGGCGTAGCAGTTCTGAAAGGTGGACGGCGTTCGGCAACGAACCAATCACGTTTGCGGAATGTTGCTATTGGAACGACCAAGCAGGCCGGGCGCTTTTCCAGTGAAAGCCGTACGGACGAAATTCAAGAACTGTTCCATGCCGGGGCAGTTTCGCCCAAGGGGGTGCGACGATGCGTGACCGTTCGAAGAACCGTGCTGGATATGACCGCGTGCTGATGGCTGTCGCCGCGACCTTCCTCACGGTGTCCGCGACCTCGGATTTGGCCCAGGCCGGCCCCCGCAGCAGTGCCGCTGAACTGGCGATCGAGGCAGCGATCCCGCGCCCCGAACCGGCCAACGTCGCCGCCCCCGACCGCCAGCGATTTCAAGCTCGACACCACCACCACTGGCGCCGTGCCCGATGCAACGAAGACCGTTGAACCGCAGCCGACGGCCGCCGAGCCGAGGCCGGCCGAAACCGCAACCGCTCCCGCCGCATCGCCCGCGCCTGTTGCAATGGCGCCGTCGACCGCCGCAGCACCCGTTTCCCCAACACCGGCCGCTGCCGCGCCCGCCGCCGAGCCGGCCAGGGCCGCGAGCACAGTGCCGGCAGCCGATCAGCCGGTCGCCGACAAATTGCGCGAGGTGCTGGGCACGAAATCGGTCCGCTATTTCGATCGCAAGAACGAGCGCGCCGCCGTCGAGAAGTTCTACACCTCACGCGAGTTCGCGCCGGTCTGGACCCAGAGCGGCGCCTTGACCGCAGGTGGCAAGGGCGTCATTGCGCGGCTCAAGGATGCCGCTTCGGAAGGCCTGAACGCCGCCGATTATCCGGTGCCGGATTTCGCCGCCGCGACCACGCCGGACCGCTTGCGGAAGCCGAACTGAAGCTGACCGCCAGCATGCTCGATTACGCGCGCCAGGCGCAGAGCGGCCGGATGCACTGGTCGCAGGTCGCGGGCGACATCCTCTATCCCGAACATCCGACCGAGCCGGCGGAAGTGCTGGCGAATGTCACGACGGCTAGGGACGCCTCGGCGGCGCTTGAGGGCTACAACCCGCCGCACAAGCTCTACAAGGAATTGAAGGCCAAGCTGGCCGAATTGCGCGGCCAGGGCGATGGACCGGTGATGACGATCGCCGAAGGCGCGCCGCTGGCGTTCAAGGCGGCCACCAAGAAGCAGCCGGCGGTGACGCCGGAAGACCCGCGCGTGCCGCAGCTACGCGCCAAGCTCGGCATCGCCGAAAACCCCGACGACACCCATTACGACGCCAAGGTCGCCGCAGCCGTGCGCAAGTTCCAGGAAAGCGCCGAGCTGAAGCCTACCGGCGTGCTCGACGACAAGACCGTGAAGGCGATCAACAGCCCGAAGCGCGACCGCCAGATCGACACCGTGGTCGTCAACATGGAGCGCTGGCGCTGGCTGCCGCGCCAGCTCGGCGCGCCGTCGCTGAACGACGCCTACGTCATGCTCAACGTCCCCGATTTCACGCTGAAGGTGATGCACGGCGGCGCGCCGGTCTGGACCACCCGGGTCGTGACCGGCAAGCCGGGCAAGTCATGCCACGCCGCTGCTGACCGAGACGATGAAGTTCATCACGGTCAACCCGACCTGGAACGTGCCGCCGTCGATCATCTACAACGAGTATCTGCCGGCGCTGCAGCAGGACCCGACCGTGCTGCAACGCATGGGCCTGCGGCTCGATCGCAACCGCGACGGCAGCATCCACATCTCGCAGCCGCCCGGCGAATCCAACGCGCTGGGCCGCATCCGCTTCAACTTCCCGAACAAGTTCCTGGTCTATCAGCACGACACGCCGGACAAGCATCTGTTCGCCAAGGAAGAGCGCGCCTTCAGCCATGGCTGCATGCGGGTGCAGAATCCGGATCAATACGCCTCGACCCTGCTCAACATCGTGATGCCGAACGCCACGTACACGCCGGAAAAAATCCGCAGCATGTACGGCCGCAGCGAGATCGACCTGAGATTTCCGACCCCGATCCCGGTCAACATCACCTACCAGACCGCGTTCGTCGATGACGCCGGCAAGCTGCAGATTCCGCAAGGACGTCTACGGCCGCGACGCCAGGATGCTGGCGGTCTTGAAGGATAATACCGGCAGCAGAGATCTGGAGAACGTGGTCGCGCATGCCAACCAGAGCTACGGCCGGCCCAGCGGCTCGGCGCTGCCGTCCAACGTCGCCTTCAACAGCGATTTCGGCTCTTCCGGACCGAGTTTCTTCGAACGGCTGTTCGGGGACCGCCGACGCCGCCCGCCCCGGTGGGCCGCGAGCAACAGCAGCAGCGGCGGGTGATCACCCGCTGATCGGCGACACGCCGAAGATGTTCTGGTTTTACGACAAGGCGGCGCGAAACAATTCGTCGCCGCCTTTCGTTTGGCTGTAGCTGGCGCTTGCAACTGTCAGGAGGAGATCGCGCAAGCTGAGAAAGTTGACGGAAGCCGACCGGCTGCCGAAAATTATCCTGTGATATCAGGGATCGAAGATTTTGCACGGGCCCCCGCGTTAACCATTCTCCATCTGGATTTAACCAGCCGGCACGTTTTCGCCACACTCGGCGGGTTAGGTTAAGGCTGACTTGGGGGGTGGGAATTAAATCTCGATTAACCCACCCGATTTAAGACTGCGTTAACGCTCTTCCGCCACATGGGGTAGCGGAAGGGTTCCTCGATCGGTCGTCCTCTGGGTGGGCTCATAGTGCTGGCTGGTTTCGCACGCCAATTCAATCTGCCTGTGTTTGTCGAAAGCCGGCTGTCATGCCGGTCTGACGTCGTTGTTGCTGCTCGCCGGAGCCGGATCGGTCCAGGACGCGACCGCCCTCAACGAAACCCGCACCCTGTCGTTTCACCACACCCATTCCGACGAAAATCTCACCGTCACCTTCAAGCGTGACGGGCGCTACGACGAAGAAGCGCTGAAACAAGCTCAATCACTTCCTCCGCGACTGGCGCAGCCAGGAACAGACCACGATGGACCGTCGGCTGTTCGACATCCTCTGGGAAGTCTACCGCGACGTCGACGGCAAGAAGCCGATCAACATCATCTCCTCCTACCGCTCCCCCGCCACCAATGCCATGCTCCGCCGCCGTTCCTCCGGGGTGGCCCGCAACAGCCAGCACATGCTCGGCCACGCCATCGACTTCTACATCCCGGAAGTGCCGCTGGAGCAGATCCGCACCGCCGGGCTTCGCCTGCAGCGCGGCGGCGTCGGCTTCTATCCGACCTCGGGATCGCCGTTCGTCCATCTCGACACCGGCAGCATCCGGCACTGGCCGCGCATGAACCACGACCAGCTCGCGCGCGTATTCCCCGATGGCCGCACCGTGCATGTTCCGACCGACGGCAAGCCGCTCAGGGGATATGAACTCGCGCTGGCCGACATCGAAAAGCGCGGGCAGCGGCGACGCAGTTTCCGCCAGGAGCAAGCCGGGCCTGCTGGCCTCCCTGTTCAAGTTCAAGTCGAACGATGAGGATGACGAGGCGCCAGCGCCCCGCCCCCGCGGCTCGCGAGAAGGTTGCTCCCGCCAGCGTGACCGCCGCCGCCGCTCCGGCCAAATCCACCAACTCCGGTCCCGATGCCGCGCGCAAAGCCCGCCGGTTCGACCTTCCAGCTGGCCTCGGCCGACGCCCAGATCGTGCAGCCGCCAAAGCCGAAGCAGGCTGTTTCGGCTGAAAGGGTCTCGATCGACAAGGCCGAGCCGAAACCGCAGACGCCCGCCGACATCATCAATGCCCGCGGCTTCTGGGATGCCGTGCCGAGACAGGCCACGCCGGCCCAGGTCGCCGCCGTCAACGCCCGCAAGGCCTTGAATTCCGCCGACCCGCAATCGACCGCGAGCGTTTCCGCCGTCTTCAACAAGGCGCTGGCCTACGCGCCGGCAGCCTCCCGTCAACCGCGCCAATATCGTCACGGCCAGCGCGCCGATTCCCCGCAGCCCCGCCCGGCTTCGCGCGCATCCCGCGGCTCGGCCCCCGCCACGGGATCGATACCGTCGTCGCCAAGGGATCGCAGGGTCAGGACGGCGTGATCGCGACCTCGACCCGGATCGCCGCCTCCAAGCGGCAACGACGTCTGGATGCGCATCATGATCCTGGCGCCGAGCGCCAGCACCTCGATGTCCGCCACCTGCTCGGCGATTCCGACATGACCCTGATGCGCGCCTATTTCGTCAAGCCGCAGTCCATCGTCGCGATGAGTTTCTCGGATGATCCGCAGCTCGGCCTGGTCTGCGATCGCTTTACCGGATCGGCCACTGCGAGGATTGCCACGCAGTCCTTCGTGATGCGGACCGCTTCGCTGCGCTGAGGCGCTTCGTAGAACCCAACTACCTCATCACCGTCGCTGTCGTCCTGGCGAACGCCGGGATCCATACCGCGTGATCTGTCGATGTGACGATGTTTGACGGCCGTCTGCAACCACGAACGCCGGGGTTACGGGCCCCGGCGTTCGCCGGGGCGACGATGCAGGAGGCACAGCGTGCCTCACAGCATCCCCAGCGCCTGCATGTAGGTCTCCAGGATGGTTTCTTCTTCCGCCCGCTCGTTGGCGTCCTGCTTGCGCATCCGCACGATGGTGCGCAGCGCCTTGACGTCGAAGCCGTTGCCCTTGGCTTCGGCATAGACGTCGCGGATGTCGTCCGAAATGGTCTTCTTTTCTTCTTCCAGCCGTTCGATGCGCTCGATGATGGCCTTGAGCTGGTCCTTGGCGAATTTGGTCGCGGGCTCGTCCTGGACGGCGGCGGCAGAGGTGGCCATCGGGTACTCCTGAATGAACTGATGGTTGGGGTGAGAGGAGAAGCGCCGCACGCGTTCCACGCACCGCATCCCGGAATGACCCTCAGGAGTGGCGCGCTTTCCGTCAAGGAAACATCGCGCTCATCCACAGCGCGCCCACAGGAGAAGTCGCTCACACCTCGCGCCATCGTCATGCCCGAGGCTTGACCCGGGCATCGCACGTCCATCAGCACGCCGCAGACGAGGAATCTAATGCCCGCTGTGGCTCTTCTTCATCGCCGCGATCTGCTCGGGCGTGGCGGTGCCCTGATAGGTCGACTTCCAGGTCTCATAGGGCATGCCGTAGACGGCCTCGCGGCTTTCATCCCTGGTCATGGCCGCGCCCTTGGCGTCGGCCTCCTCCTTCAGCCAGTTGGACAGGCAGTTGCGGCAGAAGCCGGCCAGATTCATCAGGTCGATGTTCTGGACGTCGGTGCGGCTGCGCAGATGCTCGACCAGGCGCCGGAAGGCGGCTGCTTCGAGTTCCGTTCTGGTTTTGTCGTCGATCGCCATGGCCATCTCTCTGGTTCGCAGGAGCATATTGAAATTACGTGGGAGTTGTCACAGATTTTGCCATATCGCAGCGTTAAGGGGGAACTGGCGGGCTCAGGCCTCGGCTGCCCACGGCCAAAGCTGGCGCTTCCGTCGCATACAGCCGCCACCGACATTCGCAAAATCCTCAACGAATTGATATAGCTTGACTAAATGATCGCAACCGATTTCCCACCGCCGTTCCTCCCTTGCCGCTCGCATGACCGCCGGTCTGGTCCCGGCGCTGGCGCTTGCGGTGACGTGCCTGTGGAACAATTCAGGCGGCCGCGGACTTCCGTCTCTGCAACAATACCTCGAGCCGGGTCGGCATCGCGCTCGGCTACAAGGATGCCGAGGGCTGGACCACCGAAGGCTGGTGGAACGTGTCCTCGCGCAGCTGCGAAACCCTGCTGCGCGGTACGCTGGTCGCGCGGTTCTATTACATCTACGCGCTCGACTACGACCGTGGCGGCGAATGGTCGGGACAGGCGTTCATGTGTTCGCGCGACAAGGAATTCACCATCAAGGGCACCGAGAATTGCCTGGCGCGCGGTTTCGACCGCACCGGCTTCTTCGAGGTCGATACCGGCGAACAGCGCGCCTGGACCGTGCAATTGACCGAAGCCAACGAACAGCCCGCGCAGCGCGTGCCGGGCATTCCGGGAACGGTCGGCCCGGGCGGCCCCGGATCGATTCCGGGCATGCCCAATCCGGGCGCGCCAGGCCTGCCGGCGCCCGGACCCAGACAATGAGACGCCTGCGCCGCATCAAGATCCTGGCAACGCTTGGTCCCGCCTCCTCCGACAGCGCGATGATCCGCCGCCTGTTCGAGGCCGGCGCCGACATCTTCCGCATCAATATGAGCCACACCTCGCACGACAAGATGCGCGAGCTGGTCGCGACCATCCGCAATGTCGAGAGCAGCTACGGCCGCCCGATCGGCATCCTGGTCGATCTGCAGGGACCGAAACTTCGGCTCGGGTCGTTCGCCGAAGGCGCGATCCAGCTCAACAACGGCCAGAGCTTCGTGCTCGATTCCGACAAGGCGCCGGGCGACAACAGCCGCGTCCAGCTTCCGCATCCGGAAATCCTGGCGGCGCTGCGGCCGGGCCATGCGCTGCTGCTCGACGACGGCAAGGTGCGGCTGATCGCGGAAGAAACCTCGCCCGACCGCGCCGTCACCCGCGTCGGTGATCGGCGGCAGGATGTCGGACCGCAAGGGCGTCAGCCTGCCCGACACCGACCTGCCGGTCTCCGCGATGACGCCGAAGGACCGCGCCGACCTCGAGGCGGCGCTGGTGACCGGCGTCGACTGGGTCGCGCTGTCCTTCGTGCAGCGCGCCGAGGATGTGATCGAGGCCAAGAAGCTGATCCGCGGCCGCGCCGCAGTGATGGCCAAGATCGAAAAGCCGCAGGCGATCGACCGGCTGCCCGAAATCATCGAAGCGTCCGACGCGCTGATGGTGGCGCGCGGCGATCTCGGCGTCGAATTGCCGCTGGAGCGGGTGCCGAGCCTGCAGAAGCAGATGACGCGGCTGGCGCGGCGCGCCGGCAAGCCGGTGGTGGTCGCGACGCAGATGCTGGAATCGATGATCCAGTCGCCGGTGCCGACCCGCGCCGAGGTCTCCGACGTCGCCACCGCGGTCTACGAGGGCGCCGACGCCATCATGCTGTCGGCGGAATTGGCGGCCGGCAAATTTCCGGTCGAGGCGGTCTCGACCATGAACCGGATCGGCGAAGAGGTCGAACGCGATCCGACCTATCGCGGCGTGCTCAATGCGCAGCGCGCCGAGCCGGAGCCGACCGTCGGCGACGCCATCGCGCAAGCGGCGCGGCAGATCGCCGAGACGCTCGATCTTTCCGCGATCATCTGCTGGACCAGTTCGGGATCAACCGCGCTGCGCGTCGCGCGCGAGCGCCCGAAGCCGCCGGTGGTCGCGATCACGCCGAACCTCGTGACCGGACGCAAACTGTCTGTGGTGTGGGGCGTGCATTGCGTGGTCGCCGAGGACGCCAAGGATCTCGACGACATGGTCAGCCGCGCCGGCTCGATCGCCTTCCGCGACGGTTTTGCCAAGGCCGGCCAGCGCGTCATCATCGTCGCCGGCGTGCCGCTCGGCGCCCCCGGCACCACCAACATGGTGCGCATCGCCTCCGTCGGCCCGGACGGCGACGCGGGGAAATAGACGGCTACCTCAGCAGCCCCGGACGCGCGCACCGCCGCCGTGAGCCCATACCAAAAATCGCGAAAACGACCCCATGCAAAGGTAGAATGCCTCGGCGCGCGGCACACATCCGAACGCGTATTGCGTGAAATCTCAGGCCCCGACCAGCGTCTTCGCCGGCAGCACCGCCTGCACCACGAGGCCGCGGGCGCGGGCGTCCATCACGCCGACGGCGCGCAGCGCCAGCAGCGTCACGGTTTGCACGGCGTCGCGCAGCTTGCCCTGATCTTCCATATTGTCCGGCGCCAGCGGGCCGACCAGCGATTCATGCAGCGCGCCGAGCAACGCGGTGGCGGCCAGCGCGGTATCCTGCGCCGGCAGATGGCCGGCGCGGACCGCAGCGTCGATGCGCCCGGCGATCTCGCCGGCGATCTCGCGGCGGCTGGCAAGCCGTGACGCCGTGACGTCGACATCGACAGGCTCGGCCAAAATGCCCCAGGCGAGTTTTCGCTGCGACAGCACGTGCACCGCGACCGTGGTGACGGCGGCGGCCAGCGCCGAGGACGGCCCGGGGGCGGCGTCGGCGGCGCGGCGGATCGCCGCCAGTTCATCGCGCGAGACGTCGGCGATCAGTTCGGAGATCAGGTCGGCCTTGGAGGGGAAATAGCGATAGACGGTGCCGGCGGCGACATTGGCGCGGATCGCGACCGGTGCGATCTGCACCGCGGACATGCCGCCCTCGGCAGCGGCGTCCCGGGCCGCCGCCAGAATGGCGCTGCGCCGCGCCGCCAGCCGCTTCACCACCTGATGGGTTCGCCGATAGACCATGGCGCGTTTTCCGTCCCCGTCACGCATTCGAGCTCAGAACGCGTGCGCCTCATTCGTTTTTGACGGTTTCGAAAAACCGCTTTGAAGAACTGAACACCTATTCAGGCCGGATGACAAGGATACTTTGGCAGCAGGCATGAAGATTTACCGGAAGAATCGCAAACGGGGAATGACGCTCAGGCGCCGGCCGGGGCGAGTTGCGAGGGGGCCGGCTCGCGCCGCCACCACGGACCGGCACGGCGCAGCACAAGGCCCGCGATGATCAGCGTCGCGCCTAGTCCGAGCGGCTCGCCGGTAAAGACAAAGCCAATGATCAGCGCCAGCGCGCAGCCCAGCGCCGGCAGCTCGTAGGGGCGAAAGCCGTTTTTGAGGCCGATGCGGACCAGGAAGGCGACGGGGATCGCCAGCACCATCATGTCGTACATGAAGAGGTACGGCGTGGTCAGCAAGGTGCCGGTCGCCAGCGCCGCGGCCTTCACCGTATAGCTGACGCGGCTGCGCCACATCACCACGAGGCAGGTCGCGACCGCGGCCACCAGCACCCAGTGAAAGCCCCACGCGACAGCTTCGCTGCCGCCGAGATAGCGCACCAGCGAGTACAGGCTCTGGATTTTCCACCAGGTCGCCTTGCCCTCGCTGAGGAAGGCCTGCGAGAAGGTCGGCATCCAGTGGAAGAAGGCCTGCCAGCTCTCGGTGCCGAAGGCGAGCCAGGACACCAGCACCATCGCCACCGCGGTGACGCCGGCGCTGAAAAACACCTTCCACTGCGAGGCTGCGATCAGCACCAGCGGAAACAGAAATCCGTATTGCGGCTTGTAGCTGAGCAGCCCGAGGCAAATGCCGGCGAGCACCGGGCGCACCGGAATGAGATAGAGCGTGCCGCCGATCAGGGCCGCGGTGAGAAAGCCGTTCTGCCCGACCAGCGTGTTGTTGAACACCATCGGAAACCCGATTGCGAGCAGGAAGCCGAAGCTGCGGCCGACGATCGCGCGCATCACGGCGAGATAGGGCAGGAAGCTGACCGAGACCCAGCCGATGAAGGCGACCGTGTAGGGAAAATGCGCCAGCGCCGATGCGACGAACAGGAACGGCGGCGGGTAGTGCCAGGCGAAATAGCCGATAAAATCCTGGCCGAGCAGCGCGACCTCGATCTGCTTCTGGATATCCCAGTCATAGGCCTGCGCCGGATGGCCGTCGAGCACCAGTTTGCCTGCGGCCCAGACGTTGACGAAATCGGTCGGAATCCCGAGGCCGGTCGGGTCCCAGATCCACCACTGCGAGAAATACGCCGCCGGAAAATAGGAGATATTGATCACGGCCAGCACGAAGCAGAGCATTGATCAGCGCCGCCGGAACGGCGCGCTGCAGGTTCGGAACGGTCGGGGCGAATACGGTCGTGGCCATGCGAGATCCCTCGCGCCGCCGCACTTCGCGGAACACGCGCGCCCTCCAGCAATAGGCGGACAGCCGTTAAGAAATCTTAAGGATTTGGGAAGGTGTGGATTTTAGTTCAAGTCCCGAAGCCCGGATGGAGCCGACTGGGCGGTGCAAAGCGCCGATCTTCATTTCGGAGGCGGTAACGCTGCGCATTTCGGCGGCGGGTGCGGCTGCGGAGCCCGTGAGCGAGATCAGGGCAACCACAAACCCAACTCTCGTGACGAAACGCATCGACGACGCTCCTCCCCGATTTGTTCGTACCACGCGCGCAACAGGCGAAGCGTGAGCAGCGGCTCCCCCGTTGCTTCCGGCTACCGTCGGAGAGAGTACCCGGTTAGCGGCTAGTTTTTAATTGACTCATCCCATTGGTTGCGGCTGACTGCCTGCCGGGGGACCTTCGAATCCTGGTGTCGACCTGGCACCTGGAAAAAAATCCGTCGAAGGGCGAGCTTTGCGGGCAAGGACGCCGATCTCGAAGCGCACATCGCACCGGCGAACCAGGCTTGCAACGACGGGCCTGCTCTTTCGGCTGCGGTTTGCATTCGGGCACGAAATAACCGAGAGAACTAACGGCGGCTTTCTGCTGGAATGACCGTTGGGGGCTGGGGAGGATTTCAATGCCGTCGATCCATTCACTCGGTGCGATCCGCACCGGTGTGCGCTCGATTCTGGCCGACGACGCCAATTTTTATTTCGGTGACTGGTTCGCCATCGACACCTTTCTTGTGATGCAATCCCCGCTCGGCAGCGCCCTGCTGCAGATCGTCGAACCGCTGGCCGGCGCAGCGATCGAGACCCGTCCGGCAGCCCCGGCGCTCCACCACGCGGCGCCGACACAGGGCGTGGCGTACGACGGTGTCACCGTCATACATGCCAGTTTTACACCGCAAGCGGCCGTCACCGCGGCCGTTTCGTCCGTGGAGCTGGTGACCAATTACATCATCGACGGCACCCCGTTCGATGGCGGCCCGGCAAATGCGAACGGGCAGTTCGACATCGTGATCCGCTATACCGGCGACGCCGCCTATATCCCCTATTTCGAGGCGGCGGTGGCGCGCTGGACCCAGATCATCACGGCGGACATCGCGGATTTGTTCGACGAGGATGGCAACCCTGTCGACGACCTCGTGATCGACGCCACAGTCGACGTCATCGACGGGCCGGGCAGCGGCGGCCGCAACATCCTGGGCCAGGCTGGCCCGGACTGGGTCCGCCTGCCCTCCTATCTGCCGGTCCACGGCGTGATGAAATTCGATAGTTACGATCTTTCCTTCATGGTCGGCCAGGGCATCCTCGACGGGGTCATCCTCCATGAAATGGGACATGTCCTCGGCATCGGCACCATTTGGCAATTGCTGGGATTGCGCGTCGGCGACGCCAGCTATTACGGTTTTACCGGCAGCCATGCTCTGGCTGAATACAAGGCCATGAGCGGCAACGCTTCGGCGACGTCGGTGCCGGTCCAGCCCGGCAGCGTGGGGGGCAGTTCCGGCGTGCACTGGTCCGAGAGCGTTTTCCAGAACGAACTGATGACCCCCTCGACTGGACCCGGCAACGTGATGCCGATCAGCCGGCTGACCATCGCCTCGCTGGCCGACCTCGGCTATACCGTCGATCTCGCGGCGGCCGCCCCCTATTCGTTTCCCGGCCCCCTCGGCCCGGGAATCGTGTCGATCAACGACGTGTCGATCACGGAGGGAAACAGCGGCACGCAGGTCGCGACCTTCACCGTGACGCGCAGCGGCGGCAACGCGGCATTTTCGGTCAGTTTCAGCACATCCGATGGAATCCCGACGGGCGGAGCGACTACGTTGCCAAAATCCGGCACGCTGAACTTCGGCGCCGGCGTCAATTCGCAAACCGTCTCCGTCATCGTCAACGGCGATATCGCCGGCGAAAGCGATGAGACCTTCTTCGTCAATTTGTTCAACGCCACCAATGGTGCTGCGGTCAGCGATGCCCAGGGCACAGCAACCATCGTCAATGACGATGCCGGCCCGGGCACGATCACAATCGACGACGTCTATGTCGTCGAAGGTGACAATGGTACGCAGATTGCGATCTTTACCGTGGCCCGGAGCGGAGGTGACGCAGCCTTCTCGGTCAATTTCGCCACTGCCAACGGCACCGCGACCGCAGGAAGCGATTACGTCGCCAGCACCGGCACGCTGAATTTTGGTGTCGGTGAAAGCACCCGAACGATATCCGTGGTTGTCAACGGCGACGCAACGATCGAGAACCACGAAACCTTCTTCGTCAATCTGTCCGGTGCCACCAACGGCGCTGCCATCGCCGACAGGCAGGGTCTCGGCACCATCGCCAATGACGACAGTGCGGGTTTCATCTCGATCAACGATGTTTCGATCGTGGAAGGCGACGGCGGCAGCCAGATCGCGACCTTTACGGTGACCCGCACCGGCGGCACCAAGGCTTTCGTCGTTCATTATGCGACCGCCGACGGAACCGCCAATGCCGGCAGCGACTATGAGACTGCGGTCAGCGATCTGCTCGTTTGCGGCCGGAGACAATGCCAGGACGGTGTCCATCACGATCAATGGCGACACCTTGTTCGAAAATAACGAGGCGTTTTTCGTCGACCTGTCGGGGGCCACCAATGGCGCGACGATCCTGGACAGCCAAGGACAGGGAACCATCGTCAATGACAATTCGAGGTCGACGCTGCCCGACGACTTCGCGAGCAGCTTTACCGATTTGACGGCGCCGTTCGGGCAGGTCAGCGTCAATAGTTTGCCACCGGCAATCTGGAGGTTCCGGGCGATCGCGACTGGTTCCGGGTATCAGCTGACCGCCGGCGTCGTCGTGACGATAGAGTTGCAAGGATCGCCTTCAGACTCGGGAACGTTGAGTGATCCCTATCTCTATTTTTACAATAGCTCAGGGCAGCTGGTCCACGAAGACAATGACAGCGGGTACAACCAGAATTCAATGTTGATCGTCAGCCCAACCACGTCAGGTATCTATTACCTGGCTGCGGCCGCCGATGCCAACGGCTATGCCGGTAGCTGCACCATCAGCATCAGCGAGGGCTACCCCGAGGCGGACGATCGGCCTGACAACTTCACCGACCGCACGCGAAACTTCGGCCAGATGAATGTCGGCGGAACGAGCCATGGCCAACTGGAAGTGGCGGGCGATCGAGACTGGTTCCAGGTCCAGCTCACGGGAGGGGTGAACTACACCTTCGATCTCCTGGGCTCGGGCTATGGCGCAGTGCTGCCAGACCCGTATCTGAGACTTCACGACCCCAAGGGTGCGCTGATTACCGAAAACAACGACGTCGACCCTGGCGTCAACGCCAGCTCCCAGCTCACCTTTCGGCCGACCGTTACCGGCACTTACTACCTCGAGGCTGGCGCCTTCGACGATGCGTACACGGGCCTCTACTTTGTGAAGACCCATCTGGCGCCGAACATAGCGCCCGTGGTGACGATCCCGTCGGCAGATGTCCCAGCCACCGCCCGTCAGGTGTTCACGGCCGACAGCCTGTTCAGCTTCGCCGACGCCGACAATGATCCGCTGACCTATTTCCTCTATGACGGTACCCTGGGCGGCGGCCATTTCATGGTCAACGGCGTCGCCGTGGCGGACCAGACGGTCGTGGCGTTGAGCGCGGTGCAGATCGCACAAACCGTCTTCGTGACGGGCGCGCCCGGAAGCTCCGACGACCTCGCCGTGATGGCCTATGACGGCCACGACTATTCCGGCAACACCAACTTCAGCCACTTCAACGTCAACGTTTCCGGCCGTCCCGCCGTCAACGACTTCAACGGCGACGGCAAGAGCGACCTTTTGTGGCGCAACGATGCCGGCGCGGTTGCGATCTGGGAAATGAACGAAGGCACCGTTCTCCGTGGCCATTCGCTCGGCGCGGTTCCGGCCAACTGGCATATCGCCGGCACCGGCGATTTCAACGGCGATCACATGAGCGACATCCTGTGGCGCAACGATGCCGGCACGGTGGCGATCTGGAACATGAACGACGGCAGTGTTCTCAGCGGCAATTCGCCGGGTTCGATGCCGGCCGACTGGCATATCGCCAATACCGGCGACTACAATGGCGACGGCAAAGAGCGACATTCTGTGGCGCAACGATGCTGGCGCCACCGCGATCTGGGACATCGACGACGGCGCCATTCTTCACGCCAACTCGCTGGGCTCGGTGCCGACCAACTGGCACATCATCGCCTAGGGCCTTGTTGGCATTTCCAGACCGTAGCCAGCGCCAGGCTTGGGCTCGCGCGGGCGCCGCGTACGTGACGTACCGCTGCGGAGTCCCGCGGTTGGCGATCGAACAGCGTTGCTGTCGCGTTAACGGGGGTGTCGCGGGGCACCGATGAAAACCGCCGTTTAAATGAGGCGGCAGCGGCCCTGTCGGCTGCGCCGGCGATCTTTCACCCGTCATGAAGGCCCGCCGCTCCCGGAAAATACGGACCCTGCTTCCGATCCTTCACCAATCATCAATGATATCGCGGCGACGCATGCATCTTCCGACCAAAGATCGTGAACAAATCATCTCGCCCATCGTGACAATTTGGGCTCCGATCGGAGCGTGATCTGAATTCCTTGCTGGCATCGTGTTCTCCGGGGTTGGGGAGAAAAACGATGTCAAAAAAGATCGCGCAAAGCGAGCATGACGAATACGCGTCTGCCGGCGGCTTCATCGCACCGGCAGCGATCGGTCCGGTCTATGCGGACAGCCTCGCGGCGGCAAATTCATTCCGCCAGTATCAATGGTACCTGGACGGCAGGCTGACCGTTGGCGGCAACGTCAACGGCGCCAATGTCGATTTGATCTCGACCGAATACACCGGAGCCGGTGTAAAGGTCGGGATCATCGACCAGGGTTTCGATATCCATAACATCGATCTGGCCGGCCGCTTCGACCTCGGGCTAAGCTTTGACCCCCGGGACACCACCGGCGTCACCAGCATTGCGCCCGACAGCGCGGCCGAAGCCCACGGCACCTGGGTGTCCGGCGTGCTCGGCGCATCGGCCTCGAACCAGACCGGCGCCGTTGGCGTTGCGCCCGACGCGACGCTGGTCGGCTACTATGCGAGGTTTGGTTTCGGCGGATCGCCAATGACCGAGCTGGCACAATTGCTCGCACTCCAGGTCAATGTCGACGTTTCAAACAGCAGCTGGGGCTACAGCACGTCATTTAGCGACAATTTCAGGCGAGCCGCCTGGTCGCCGGTCGAGGACGCCCTGACCAACTCCGTCCAGAACGGCCGGGATTTGCTCGGCACGGTCTATGTCTTTGCCGCCGGCAATGATCGCCAATTCGTCGCCAACACGACGTCCGACGGCGACAACACCAACAATCACAGCCTGACCAACAGCCGCTTCGTGATTACCGCGGCTGCGTCGACGGCGGACGGGCACATCGCATCGTTCAGCACGCCGGGCGCCTCGATTCTGGTGACGGCGCCGGGCGATGCCATCGTGACGACGACGCTGGACGATGGCGATGGCGACGCTTCCAACGATTACGCGCTGGTGAGCGGAACCTCGTTCGCCGCGCCCATCGTGTCCGGCGTGGTGGCGATCATGCTGCAGGCCAATCCGAACCTCGGCTACCGCGACGTTCAGGAAATTCTGGCGTTGTCGTCGCACAAGATCGATCCGGGATCGCCGAGTTGGGCAACCAACGGCGCCACCAACTGGAACGGTGGCGGCAACATGGTCAGCCATGATTTCGGATTTGGACTGGTCGATGCGCATGCGGCGGCCCGTCTTGCCGAGACCTGGACCCTGCACAGCACCGCGGCCAACGAGCAGATGATCAGCATATCCGGCGAGGTGTCGCAAAACCCCCTGCTGTCGCAGTCGGGGCCCAACGCCTATGTCGCGACGGTGTCCGGGCACGAGCACTTCTCGATCGATTGGGTGGAGCTGGATATCACCCTGCAGAACGCCCGCAACGGCGATATCACCATCGAACTGATCAGCCCTGATGGCACCGACAGCGTGCTGCTCGATCATCCGAACGGCGGCACCAACGCTGCGGGCAATCTGAACTTCACCTTTTCGACCACGCACAACTGGGGTGAAACGCCCGATGGCAACTGGACCGTCGTCATCCACGACAGCGGCACCAACGGGACCGATTCGATCGTCTCCTGGTCGCTCAGGATCTATGGCGACGATCTCGGCGTCAACGACACCTATTACTACACCGATGACTTCGCGACGCTGTCCGGCGAGCGCAGCACCCTGAGCGACAGCTCCGGTTCCGATGCGATCAACGCCGCAGCCGTGACCACCGATCTGACGCTGGATCTCAACGCCGGCCAGACCTCGACCATCGCCGGACGGCAGGTCGAGATCAGCGCCGGGACCGTGATCGAGAAAGCCTATGGCGGCGACGGCAACGACCTGATCATCGGCAACGGCGCCGACAATTTTCTGTACGGCGGAGCGGCAGCGACAGGCTTCTTGGAGAGAGAGGTGGCGATACGCTCAGCGGCGGTGGGGCTGCCGACATATTCGTGTTCGATACCGGCGCCATCGCGGACGCGCACGCATCGATACCGCTGTTCGACCGGATTGCCGACTACAAATTTGCCGAAGGCGACCAGATCGACCTCTCCGCGCTGCTCGCAGCTGCCTATCAGCATGGCGGCGGCCAACCCATCGCATCTCTGGTTCGCGCGGTCGAGGACGCCGGCGGCGCCTTCGCCAATCTCCAGATCGACCTGGACGGCGCGGCCAACGGCGCGAATTTTGTCACGATCGCGCGGATCGACGGCATGCGGATCGGCACCGCCCTCAATGTCGTGCTGGATTCGGCGGCGCCTGCCGGATCGTCCATCAGCGTGAGCGCCGCCGTCACCCGCATGCCGGTCAACGATTTCAATGGCGACGGCAACAGCGACCTCGTGTGGCGCAACGATGCCGGCACGGTTGCGATCTGGAACATGAACGACAGCGCTGTTCTGCACGGCAATTCGCTGGGCGCGGTACCGGCCAACTGGAAGATCGCCGGCACCGGCGATTTCAACGGCGACGGCAACAGCGACCTGTTGTGGCGCAACGAAGCGGGCGTGGTCGCGATCTGGAACATGAAGGACGGCACCGTTCTCAGCGGCGATTCGCTCGGTGCCGTTCCGGCCAACTGGCATATCGCCGGCACTGGCGACTTCAACGGCGACGGCAACAGCGACCTGTTGTGGCGCAACGATGCCGGCGCGGTTGCGATCTGGAACATGAACGGCGGCACTGTTCTCAGCGGCAATTCGCTCGGTGCGGTGCCGGCCAGCTGGAAGATCGCCGGCACCGGCGATTTCAACGGCGACGGCAACAGCGACATCCTGTGGCGCAGCGATGCCGGCGCGGTTGCGATCTGGGACATGAAGGACGGCGCCATTCTGCACGGCAATTCACTGGGCGCGGTGCCGGACAACTGGAAGATCGCCGGCACCGGCGACTTCAACGGCGACCACATGAGCGACATCCTGTGGCGCAATGATGCCGGCGTCGTTGCGATCTGGGACATCAACGACGGCGCCATCCTTGCCGCCAATTCGCTGGGCGCGGTACCGGCCAACTGGCATATCGCCGACACCGGCGACTACAATGGCGACGGCATGAGCGACATCCTGTGGCGCAACGATGCCGGCGTCGCCGCGATCTGGGAAATGGACGACGGCACTGTTCTCAGCGGAAATTCGCTGGGCGTGGTGCCGGCGAACTGGCACATCATCGCTTGAATCCTTCTACCGAAGCCGGCTCAGGGCGATACTGGACGGGACATCGCATATCGACCTCGGGCATGACAATCCGCTGCCATCGATCCTGGTTCGACGAGGCATCAGGCGCCCGTTCATTTCGGCGACGGCATGCGTGGTTTGTCATCTTCCCCATCACACGAATATCATCGAAGGCGGAGGCCCGCCGGGGTATCATTGAAACGAACGGCCTGTCCTGACGCTCGGCGCCGCTGGATATGATTTTGTGTTGACTGGCCCCGGCGTTGCGGGCTGATTTGCGGGGAGCGAATCCCGACGCCGGTGCGCGTTTGGCTTTGCGGCCGGAGCACGAAGCCAGGGGCATATGCATATCATGACGAAACTGCCGAGCGGCGTTGGCCTGGGAAAGGGTGGCTGGGCCTGGAGCGATCCTTTCGAAGCCTTTCCGTCATCCGTCTTCATTCGATCCATTGCGGAGATCTACGATTGTGGATTGCGAACGGCCGCGACGGGATACGGGCCGGTCGGTGCCATCGGCCGTCTCGATCCAGGTTCTGGATCAGGTGGCACGGCTGCAATTCCGAACACGATTTCTCAATACCCTGCTGCCCGCCGGCGCAGGCATCCAAAACGCGCTTTCGCCGATTTTGACCGGCACGATTCAGGACGGCAATGCCCAATTCGCCGTTTCCATTCAAAGCACGGACGGGTCAGCGATAGATCCCTCGCGCACGACCTGGCTCGTCATCCACGGCTGGAACAGCAGTCCAGCAGATTTCAACAGCCTGGTGAATGCGATCCATGCCCAGCGGCCGTCGGATCAGATCCTGACCCTGGATTGGCGCACCGCGGCCGATACCGGGCAATTCAATCCATTCGACGCCGAGGCGCGTGTTCCCCTGGTCGCAACATGGGCGGCGGCGGCGCTGATCGATGCCGGCTTTTCCGGAGCCAACCTCAACCAGATCGGCCACAGCTTTGGCAGTTATATCGCGGGCGAAATCGCAGAGCTGATCCCCGGCGGAGTGAATACCATCGTCGGGCTGGATCCCGCCCTCAACGTTTCCGGCGGCTACGATTTGGAGGGACCGAACGGGGTCAATTTTGCCCTGTACTCCCAGTACTCATGGACCTTTCATGATTTCGACCCCGCCAATCTCCTGAATTCTCGACGGATTGGGAAGTCCGATCACCCCGGTCACATCAGATGAAGCGTTCGACGTGGCCAACAGCAATCACTCGCAAATTCGCGATCTCTTCACGTATTTCCTGAACCATCCCGACGACCCCGTCGGCCAGGACTTCATGCTTCAGCGGTTGCTGGACCACCAGGCCGGCCCCTGGCAGCCCAATCAATACAGCGATAGCGGCGGCGCATCCCCGGGCGGCGGTTATGAGGCGGTCATCACGGCGACCGGTGGCGGCGTCGTTCCACAATCGATCGTTTTCGTCGCCCTGCCGATCGACCACGTCCCGGTCAACGACTTCAACGGCGACGGCATGAGCGACCTGCTGTGGCGCAACGACGCCGGCGTCACCGCGATCTGGGCCATGAACGACGGTGTCGATTCTCCACGGCAGTTCGCTCGGCACTGTGCCCCTCAACTGGCATATCGCCGGCACCGGCGACTTCAATGGCGATCACATGAGTGACATCGTGTGGCGCAACGATGCCGGCGTCGTGGCGATCTGGGACATGAACGACGGCACGATTCTCCACGGCAATTCGCTGGGTCTGGTGCCGACCAACTGGAATATCGCCGGCACCGGCGATTTCAACGGCGACGGCATGAGCGACCTGCTGTGGCGCAACGACGCCGGCGTCACCGCGATCTGGGCCATGAACGACGGCGTGATCCTCCACGGCAGCTCGCTCGGCGCTGTGCCCCTCAACTGGCATATCGCCGGCACCGGCGACTTCAATGGTGATCAAATGAGCGACATCCTGTGGCGCAACGATGCCGGCGTCGTGGCGATCTGGGACATGAACGACGGCACCATTGTCCACGGCAGTTCGCCGGGATCGATGCCGACGGACTGGCATATCGCCGACACCGGCGACTTCAATGGCGATCACATGAGCGACATCCTGTGGCGCAACGATGCCGGCGTCACCACGATCTGGGACATGGACGATGGCACTATTCTCGCTGCCAATTCGCTGGGCTCGATACCGACCAACTGGCACATCATCGTCTAGGCCCTTGCCGGTTCTTCGCGAAGCGGGCCATTCACAAAAAAAACGGGCGCGTGATGCGCCCGTTTGATTCAATCGGCATTGGTTCCGGTGCTCACGCCTGCGGCTGCGGCTCCAGGCCGGCGTCCGGATCGGGACGCGGGCGCGGCTTGCCGGCCGGCGGCACCGCCGAGGTGCGCGGCGTGGTCGGCTCCAGCACCGATTCGCGGTTCGGCTTCTTGCCGTTGAGCAGGTCGGTGATCTCGTCGCCGCTCAGCGTTTCGAATTCGAGCAGCCCCTTGGCCAGGCTCTCGAGGTCGGCACGCTTCTCGGTGAGGATGCGCGTGCGCTTCCTTATAGCCCTCTTCGACGAAGCGCCGGATTTCGGTGTCGATCTTCTGAGCCGTGGCTTCCGAGGCGTTCTGGGTGCGCGACACCGACATGCCGAGGAACACCTCGTCCTGGTTCTCGCCATAGGACACCGTGCCGAGCTCTTCCGACAGGCCCCAGCGCGTCACCATCATTCGGGCCAGCCGGGTGGCCTGCTCGATGTCGCGACGACGCGCCGGACGTGACCTTTTCGCGGCCGAAGATCAGCTCTTCGGCGACGCGGCCGCCCATCATGATGGCGAGGCGCGAGGTCATCTGCTCGCAGCGACATCGACAGCTTGTCGCGCTCGGGCAGCTGCATCACCATGCCGAGCGCACGGCCGCGCGGAATGATGGTGGCCTTGTGGATCGGATCGGTGGCAATGACGTTGAGGCCGACGATGGCGTGGCCGCCCTCGTGATAGGCGGTCAGCATCTTCTCTTCTTCGGTCATGACCAGCGACTTGCGCTCGGCGCCCATCATGACCTTGTCCTTGGCCTCCTCGAACTCGGACTGGGTCACCATGCGCTTGTTGCGGCGCGCGGCGGTCAGCGCGGCTTCGTTGACGAGGTTCATCAGGTCGGCGCCGGAGAAGCCGGGCGTGCCGCGGGCGATGGTCTTGAGGTTGATATCCGGCGCCAGCGGCACCTTGCGGACGTGAACCTTGAGGATCTGTTCGCGGCCGACCGACGTCCGGATTCGGCACCACCACCTGGCGGTCGAAGCGGCCGGGACGCAGCAGCGCCGGATCGAGCACGTCGGGACGGTTGGTCGCGGCGATCAGGATCACGCCTTCATTGGCTTCAAAGCCGTCCATCTCGACCAGCAACTGGTTCAGCGTCTGCTCGCGCTCGTCATTGCCGCCGCCGAGACCGGCGCCGCGATGGCGGCCGACCGCGTCGATTTCGTCGATGAAGATGATGCAGGGCGCGTTCTTCTTGGCCTGTTCGAACATGTCGCGAACGCGGCTGGCGCCGACGCCGACGAACATTTCGACGAAGTCCGAGCCCGAGATGGTGAAGAACGGCACGTTGGCTTCGCCCGCCACCGCGCGCGCGATCAGCGTCTTGCCGGTGCCGGGAGGGCCGACCAGCAGCACGCCGCGCGGAATCCGTCCGCCCAGCCGTTGGTATTTGCCGGGATCGCGCAGGAACTCGACGATCTCCTGCAGATCCTGCTTGGCTTCGTCGACGCCGGCGACGTCCTCGAAGGTGACGCGGCCATGCGCCTCGGTCAGCATCTTGGCGCGCGACTTGCCAAAGCCCATCGCCTTGCCGGCGCCGCCCTGCATCTGCCGCGACAGGAAGATCCACACGCCGATCAGCGCGATGAACGGCAGCCAGGAGACCAGCAGCGACACGAACCACGGCACGTTGTCGCCGGGCGGCTTCGCGGTGATCGTGACCTTGCCGTCATAGAGCCGCTTGACCAGCGTCGGGTCGTTCGGCGCATAGGTCTGGAAGCTGGAGCCGTTGGTGAAGGTGCCGTGGATATCCGGCCCCTGGATCACGACGTCGCGAACCTTGTTCTGGTCGACCTCGGTCAGCAGCTGCGAGAACGAGATGTCCTGCGAGGACGCACGCTGGCCAGGATTTTGGAACAGCGTAAACAGCGCCAACAGCAGCAAAACAATGATGACCCAGAGGGCGAAATTGCGCAGATTGGCGTTCATCGATCTTCCTTCGTGGTCGCGCGGATCGCGGCCTTATGTCCTTGGTAGTGTTCTTGGGCCAGCACGAGGGAATCCCCGGTCGGCTGCTTTACAATCTAGGTGCGCCCCGGTCGATGCCAAGGGAACCACGCGGGACTATTTAACGCATCCTAGCCGGATTCCCGCTGAAATAATGGCGGTGAATCCGCTGTTTTCCGGGGGTGGTTAAGCCACCGCAGATGCAATATGCACGACATATCGGTGTGCGGATTGCCGATTCAGTCATCCTCGTCCGGCCGCCGGCGCGGCGGCGCCGGTTCGACGACGATCCGGCCCCGGTCAGGCTCACCAGCGCGCCCGGCAAGGGTCTGTTTCAGCCTTGCTGCGGCTCAGGCGCGCTCTCGAGTCCCGCCGGCACTTTCGCTTCTCACGATGCCCGGTCCAATGCCGCCAAGCAAGGCCTCGACCTTGCCAAGTTCCGCCGGTCCCTCATGACCGAATCGGTCGATCGCACGCTTCAGCAGCCGAAGCCGGATTTCCTCCGGCAGCCCGGCAAAGGCGTGGCGCAAATTGCGAAGGCCCTGCCGATGTCGAGTCGCGAATGCTGCGCTTGCCGCCGTCCCTCAGCGCCAGATAGCGCTCGGCGCCGTCGGCCAGCACTTCCACCGCGGCATTGGCCCGCGCCAGCCGCGACGCCAGCCGCGCCAGATTTCTGGCATCGCCGCCCTCGGCAGCGAGTGCCGGCATCAGCGCGCGCAGCCGCGGCCGCGTGAAATTCGCGTCGCGGTTGGTCGGATCGTCGGCGAAGCCGATTTTGCGCCTGTCGAGCGTCGCGATCAGCTGCGACTTCGGAACCTCCAGCAGCGGCCGCGCCAGACGCAGACGCCGTCGCGCTCGATCTCGCGCGCCATCGCGGCGAGGCCGGCGATGCCGCTGCCGCGCAGCATCCGCATCAGCAGCGTCTCGGCCTGATCGTCACGGGTATGCGCGGTGAGGATGTGCGTGGCGCCGCTCTGCCGCGCCGCCTTGCGCCAGCAGGCGGTAGCGCGCCGAGCGCGCCGCGGCCGGCAAGCCCGCTCTTCGGCTTCGGCGCCGGTCCAGCGCAGCGTGCGATGCTCCAGCTCGAGCGTGCGCGCCAGCCGCTTGACGTCACGCGCCTCGCGCGCGGCCTCCGGCGCGCAAGCCATGATCGACGGTGACGGCGACAAGGCGCGGCCCCCGCGTCAGCGCGCGGCGCCAGCGCGCCGCAAGCCACATCAGGGCGATGGAATCCGGGCCGCCGGAAACGGCGAGCACCAGCGCAGGCGCGGCCTTCCAGTCCGCGAACAGGCGTTTCGCGTCGCTGGCCGAGATCGGGGCATGGTCGTCGTCAGCGCATGGCGCCGCCGGCTGATATCGAGGTCTAACGGCAGACCTCGAGCACGCCGGCTTTAGCACTTTATCCGCTTCTGCTCACGGTCCACCGCCGCCTTGACGCCGGCCGGAGGCGCGCGGATATTTCCGCGTCACCTCGCCGAGCGCGGCACAGGCGGCTTCCTTCTCCTTCAGCGCCGCCAGCGACTGGCCGAGCCGCAGCAGCGCGTCCGGGGCCTTGGCCGACTTGTCGAATTTGGTGGTGACCGCCGAGGAAGGATTCGGCGGCGTCGCGATACTGCTGGCGCTGGAAGAAGCTCTCGCCGAGCCAGTATTGCGAATCCGCCATCAGCGGATCGGCCGGGATATTTCTGCGCGAAGCTGCGCATGGTCTCTTCGGCGAGCGCGTAGTCCTTGCGCTGCATGTAGCCGATGCCGAGGTCGAACTCGTCCTTTGCGGGGTCGCCGACGGCGGCAGCGGTCGCCTGCATGGCCCGCGCTTGCCGGGACGCCGCGCGGCGGCGGCAAGGCGCCGCCGCGGGTTCGCGGCCGGACGGTGCTGGCCGAGATCGAGCGGCTCGCCTGCCCCGCGTCCGCCGGGAGCGCCGACCGGCGCGCTCGGCCGGAATCGGCAACTGGCCGCCGCCAGAGCGCCGCGGCGCGCCCGGCGCATTCGGATTCTGGCTGGGATCGAAGGCATCGCCACGGCGCCGGCCCGGCGCCGGCCGGCGGCCGCGCGGCTCCTGCACGATCGGCGCCGGCGCTGCGATCTGCGGCTCCATAGCCCGCGGCTGGGGCTGGCGGCTGGCCGATAGCGGCGGCGGATTTCGGCTGGCGACGGCTGCGCGGCGACACTGGGCTGAGGCGGCCGGCGGGCGGTGGTCCGCCGGGGGCCGCCTGCGCGCCGCCCTGCAGCGCCCTCAGACGCTCCTCGAGCTGCCGGTTGCGGTATTGCAGTTCCTCGTTCTGGCCGGTGAGCTGGCGCAGCCGGTTCTCGAGCTGCTGAATCCGCATTTCCGCATCGGGATCATCGGAGCGCTGCGCGAAGGCGGGCGAGACAAAGCGAGCATCGCGGCGATCGCCACGAGCGCGGGTAATTCCATGAAATCTGGATGACATTTTGGCCTGACGACGGAATCGACGTGACATCGAAAGCGGAACACATTGAGAGAGCGAGTACGCCAGAATTGTGACTGGCGCCCGGATTGGTGCCTGTATGGTTTAGAACCTGCTTCGAAACAAGCAAGCGGTTCGACCGCAGATTCGCCGGGGCCGTCATGCATGTAAGCGTCAACGGCGTGCGGCTGTTCTTCGACGTCGAGGGCCCAAAATTCGTGCGGACGGTCCCGTCATGCCGTGCAATTCGAACGTTTCGCCGATTGCCGGCATGCGGTGATCCCCGATGCGCCGGAACGCGGCATCGCGGCGATCCGGGAATTTGTCGAGCGCCGATAACGATCGCGATGAGCCCGTGCCCGACGCGAGCAGCGCCTTGACCCGCGACGGCGTCGGACGCCCAAAACAAAACCGGCGCCCGAGGGCGCCGGTTTCAAAACCTTGCCGGAAGCGAGACGCCTCAGGAGCTGGCGTTCAGCACCGTCACCGCGCGGCGGTTCTGCGACCAGCACGAGATGTCGTTACACACCGCGACCGGGCGTTCCTTGCCGTAGGAGATGGTGCGCATCCGGCTCGGCATCGATGCCGCGCGAGGCGAGGTAGGTGCGAACCGACTGGGCGCGCCGGGCGCCGAGCGCGATGTTGTATTCGCGGGTGCCGCGCTCGTCGGCGTGGCCTTCGATGGTGAAGGCATAGCGGTTATAGGTCTGCAGCCACTGCGCCTGCTTTTCCAGGGTCGCGATCGCCTGCGGGCTCAATTCGGTCTGGTCGCTCTCGAAGAACACGCGGTCGCCGACATTGACCACGAAATCCTGCTGGCTGCCCGGGGTCGCCGCGCTCGCCATCGCGCCGTCGGCGCCGACGATTCTTGTTGGCGCAGGCGCCCATCGACAGCGCCACCGCGAGCACCGCGGCCAGCTTCAATCCCTGGAGGATACGCATCTGATGTTTCATTCCGGAGCCTCCACGCTCACGTTTTTCGACTGTCATCCGGTCTACAGGGCGATGGTTAAGCGAACGTTCCGTCAACCTTGATGGGGTGTTGCCAGACCCGATCAAATGCCGGCAAACGAGCGAAAAGCGACCGTGATGGTTAATGGTTTGTAAATGTGGCGCGATGGTGAAGGCGATGCGGGCGCGCGGCCCTTGAGCACCGTTTTCCGGCCAAATCGCTTTCGGCATCAGGCGCGAAAGCGGCACGCCAGGGCCGGGAACCGGCCGCGGGAGAGACCAGGGATGACCAAACTTCGCCGCCGGATTCGATCCGGGGACGCGCTGGACTGCAATCGCGTGGCGGTCAGGTCGATCAGGACTGCGGGACGATCGAGTGCCCGCGACGACGCACATCCGACGCGGCGACGAATCGCATCGCCGCTCGCGCTCGAACAGCATCCGCCGCTCGAAGGCGCTCGAACGCATATACGGGATAGCGCTGCGAACACCTTGTCCCGCATCGTCGGAATATTCGGCGGCCATCAGCCCGACCGGCTTGATCAGTCCCGGGATACAATCGCGGTTCGCACCACGGCTCCTGCAGGAACACCCGGCGATAGAACGCCTGATGCTCGGGGCGAACGATTGGCGAGGCCGATATCGGCGCTGAAATGCCCGCAGGCCATCGTAGCCGAGCCGCACCGTCACATAGGGCAGTTCGGGAAATCGCTTGGCCTTGTTCGGGATCGGCGACGAAGCGGGTCGGATCGATGATGATCTTGCCCCGGTCGAGCTCGGGGTGAATGAGGTCCCCGAACATTTCGGACGAGGCGACATCCCGCCATTCCGAGGTCAGCACGCTGATCCGTATCGAGCTGTAGAGCTCGCCGTGAAAGTAAACGCCGAAGGTCCAGGCATTGGGAGCGTCGTCATAACTGATCGGTGACCCGTTCGATTCGGCGGACGGTCTGATGGCGCCCTCGCGCAGATAGGCCCGGTAGCGAAGCCTATAGATCTCTTCCTTGTCCTCCGGGGTTTCGGCGAGACGGTAGTCGACATGATCGAGCAGGTCCGTGACTGCGCTCGAGAACCACGGCAATGTGCGTTCGGCAGCGGACCTCATACTGATACTCCTTACACGACCGAGCAACTTATGAACGCAGCATTTGGAAAAGATTAACAGCTCCTTAACGAAATGCAAAGCGATCGCAAGCGTTAGGGTTAACCTCTCGCACGTTGATCATCGCACTCCGCTTCGATCGCAGCAGGCGGAAAACTTTCCAGCCCGAGTTGGCGGGTTTCAGGCGATCGAACGTGACGGCAGCGCCACGCACATGTGTCATCCGGCAGGCGGCGGCCGTGTGAGGCATTCAGCAGCTGGCGCACCCGCACCGCCGGCACCGGCCGGCTGAACAGGTAGCCCTGCGCCTCGGTCACGGTGCCGTCGGCGCTGATCAGTTCCAGCTGCTCGTTGGTCTCGATGCCTTCGACCACGACCGACATGCCGAGATCGGCGGAAAGCCGCGCCACGCCGCGCAGCAGCGTCAGCGGACGGTCGGTGTCGATGCCTTCCAGGAAGGAGCGGTCGATCTTCACCTTCTGCAGCGGGAAGTTGTGCAGATAGCTCAGGCTCGAATAGCCGGTGCCGAAATCGTCCAGCGAGATCCGCACGCCGAGCGCGTGCAGCTGCGACAGCACGTCATGGGTCAACTGGGTGTTGCGCAGCAGCGAGGATTCGGTGATCTCGATTTCGAGGCGGTCCGCCGGCAGGCCGGAGACCTCGAGCGCGTAGCGAACCTCGCTCAGCACGTCGCGCTGATGGAACTGCTGCGGCGAAAAATTGACCGCGACGCTGACGGCTCCGGCCATTTCATGCATTCCATGCAGGCCTTGCGCAGGATCCAGCGGCCGAGATCGACGATCAGGCCCATGTCCTCGGCGACCGGAATGATGTCGATCGGGGAAACCGTGCCGCGCACCGGATGATTCCAGCGCAGCAGCGCTTCGCAGGTCGCGATCCGCCCGGATTTGAGATTGACCAGCGGCTGGTAGAACAGCTCGAATTCCTCGTTGGCCAGCGCCTTGCGCAGGTCGAGTTCCAGGATGCGGCGCGCCTCGACGGTTTGCGCCATCTCGTCGCGGAAGAAGCAGAAGGTGCCGCGGCCGTCCGCCTTGGCGCGATAGAGCGCCATGTCGGCGTTCTTCAGCAGCGTGTCGGCGCTGACGCCGGACGCGGTCATCGCGATGCCGATGCTGGCGCCGATCTCGACCAGATGGTTGTCGATCTTGTAGCGCTCGCTCAGCCGATCGACGATCCGCCGCGGCCAGGCCGGCGGCTTCCTCGTTCGATCTGATGTTCTGCTGGAACACCACGAATTCGTCGCCGCCGAAGCGCGCGACGAAATCCTCCGGGCGCAGCATTTCGCGCAGTCGGTCGGCGACCGCGCACAGCAGCTGGTCGCCGCAGGGATGGCCGAGGGTGTCGTTGACCTGCTTGAACTGATCGAGGTCGATGAACAGCAACGCCGACAGCTGCTCGGCGTCGTGCGGCGATGCCAGCAGGCGGCTCGATCTCGTCGCGGAAATTGACCCGGTTGGGCAAGCGCGGTCAGTTCGTCGTAGCGCGCCAGATGGCTGATCCTGGCTTCCGCATTGCGCCGCTCGGTGATGTCTTCGACCAGCACGACGGCGCCGCCGCCGGCCATCGGCTGGAACGTCCAGGACAGCGACCGGCCCCGGCGCCAGTCGGGGTCGGCGGTGATGATGTCTCTGGCCTGCGGTATTCTCGATCTCGGCGAGAATCATCCTGCCGCTTGCCGCCGAGATCGATCCGCCGCCGACGCAGGCGGCGATGATGTCGGGCGCGCTGGCGCCGCGCTGCACGAGATCGTCGGACAGGTTCATCATTTCGCTGAAGCGGTGGTTCATCACGGCAAGCCGGCCGTCGGCGGCGAACATGCACAGGCCGTGCGGCATGTTGTTCAGCGCGGTGTCGAACTGGCCGGCGAGCGCCGCCTCGCGTTCGCGGGCGATCAAGCGCCCGCACGAAGATCTTCTGCAGGCTGATGGAGATCGTGCTTGAGCGCGAAGAAGAACAGCACGTGAGGATCGCCATGCCGATGTAATAGGGACTGCCCTTCAGCGCCAGCGCCAGCGCCATCGGCCCGCAGGCCAGCAGCGATCTGCACCTGGAAGATCCACGGCCGTCCGTAGGTCCGGCCGGCGCCCGCCGCCATGTAGCACAGTCGTGACCGACATGCAGATCATGTGCGCGACGGCATCGTTGCTGCCCAACAGCGCGACCATACACCACAGGCCGAGCGCAACGGCATAGAGCATCGCGCCGATCTGATAGCGGTCTCCCAGCGTGCGGCCTCCTCCGGCGGTCAGTTCGCGATCTGCGCTTCTTGTACCAGCGCATGTCGACGGCGCGGACGGCGCCGGATCGATCACGAGAAGGCAACGCATGGCCACAGCCAGTGCATTGCCGGTCTTGACGCCGTCATGACCGCGGCGACCGCCGCGCAGAGCGCGCCGGCGAACATCGGCGCGGGTTCTGGAAAGCGAATCGATCAGCGCCGCGTAAATCGCCGGCGACATCTTCTGATCGGGGTCTTTGGTCTGGGTTGCCAGCTGCATCGGGCGTGCGCACGTCCTTTTCAGGCGCGCAGTTCTACCCGCCGCAGATGAAGTCTTTCTGAGGGAACATCGTTACCAGAACGTTTTCAGCAGCTCGGAGCGAATGGAATCTGCTCGTTAATTCAGCAGGCTAGGCAAGGTTTGCCGGGCATGTATCGGCGCGAGCATCGCAACTCACGATAGCAGCGGCGACCAGGCCGGATCGGAGGCGAAACCCGGCGTCGGAACCCGTCTGTTCATTACGTCCGGAAATGTCCACCGTGTACAGCGATGGCCCGCTGTTGCCGCCGGGCTCGCGGAAGAACATCAGGACGCGGCCGTTCGGCGCGAAGGTCGGGCCTTCATTGTGATAGCCGGAGGTCAGCAGCCGTTCGCCGGAGCCGTCGGCTTCATGATGCCGATGGAAAACTGTCCGCCGCCCTGCTTGGTGAAGGCGATGTAGTCGCCGCGCGGCGACCACACCGGCGTCGAGTAGCTGCCCTCGCCAAACGAGATGCGCTGCGCGGCGCCGCCGGTCGCCGCCATCACATAGATCTGCGGCTTGCCGCCGCGGTCGGATTCGAAGCAGATCCGGGCGCCGTCGGGCGAATAGGACGGCGAGGTATCGATCGCCGGCGTGTCGGTCAGCCGCGTGGTCGATTTCGAGCGCAGATCCATCACGAACAGGTTGGAGTTGCCGCCCTGCTGCAGGCTCATGATGACGCGCTGGCCGTCCGGCGAAAAACGCGGCGAGAACGACATGCCGGGAAAATTGCCGACGATCTCGCGCTGGCCGGTCTCGATGTTGAACAGATAGACGCGCGGGTCGCCCTGGCCGAATTCCATATAGGTGATTTCCTGGGTCGACGGCGAGAACCGCGGCGTCAGCACGAGGTCGGCGCCGCGCGTCAGATAGCGGACATTGGCGCCGTCCTGGTCCATCAGCGCCAGCCGCTTGACGCGCCGCTCCTTGGCGCCGGTCTCATCGACGAACACCACGCGGCTGTCGAAATAGCCCTTCTCGCCGGTCAGGCGCTCGTAGATCTGGTCGGAGATGATGTGCGCGATCCGCCGCCAGTATTCCGGCGAGGTGAAATATTGCTGGCCGGCGAGCTGCTGGGCGGTGTTGACGTCCCACAGACGGAATTCCGCCTTCAGCCGGCCGTCGGGCTGCCGGGTCATGCGGCCGGTCACCAGCGCCTGCGCGTTGATGGTCTTCCAGTTCTGGAACTGCGGCGCGCGCGTCGATGTTGATGACCTTTTCGATATAGGCCGCCTGATCGATCGGCGCGAACAGGCCGCTGCGCTTGAGGTTGTTGGTGATGACCTGGGTCACGCCGACGCCGACCTCGGCATCCGCCGGCGTTCCCGCCACGAAATTCGGGATCGCGATCGGCAGCGGCGCGAAATCGCCCTCGGGAATGATGACGCGCTTCGGCCCTTGGGCGAAGGCGTTGCGGACCGGACCGCCCGCCACCGCGCCGAGCGCGGCCATTCCGGAAATCATCTGCCGGCGGCTCAGACGAAACGGCATCGCAGGCAATTCATTCTTGTCGGTCATTGTTGCGGGCTTTGTTCCATATTGGGCGATCGCCGACAGGGCGACCGGCGCTCAAGTCTTTCGCTCGGTGAATACCGGCGCAAAATATTTCCATTCCTCGAAATAGGCCGCAGGCAGATTATACGGCTGGCACTCGATGATCGCGCGCAGCGCGCTCTCCTGATAGACGCGAAGATAGGGCGTGGCCGGCGCGCCTTCCGGAACCGGCATCCCTTCCAGCGTGCCGTCGCGCTTCAGCCGGATCGCGAAGGCGGCTTCGGATTTCTGTGCCTCGATGCCGCCATAGGGCTTCTTCCAGCAGCGTTCGACCTGCGGCTTGAACATCGACGCCCCAGGTCGCGGAATTGTCCGCGGCCTTGCCATGTGGCGAGGCCGAGCGCGGCATTTGAATTCAGCGTCTCGCCGGTCGCGGCCTGCCGCGTGGGATCGCGCTTGTCGATGCAAGCGCGGCGATCTTCGACTGGTCGAACGCGCGCTCGGTCTTCGGCTTGCTCCGGCTCCGGCGGCTTGGCGGCTTGCACCGGCTTCGGCGGCGGCTTCTTCTCTTCCTTCTTCATGGCTTCCGCGATCGGATCGACCTTGGGCGGCTCCTGGCTTCTCTCGTCCGGCTTCGGCTCTTCCTTCGGCTTCGCCTCGGCGACCGGCTTCGGCGGATCGGGCTTCTTCTCGACCGGCTTTTCCTCGACCTTCGGCTGCGGCGGCGGCGCGGTTTCGGTCACGACCGGCGGCTTCTCGGTGATCTTGCCGACGGCGTCCTCGACGCGGCTTGGCTTCGGCGACCTTGTCCACCAGCGGCTTGGGATTTTCCTTCTTGCCGGTCTTCATGCCGGCCATGACCTTGGCGAGTTGGTCGGCGGAAATGACGTCCACCGGCACCGACTCTTCCGGCATCATTTCGAACGCCTTGGACGAAAACGACACGAGTCCCCAGCCCGAGCACGAGGACGTGCAGGGCAACCGAGGCAACCAGCGTCTTGTCGACCTTGACCTTCAGCTTTCCGCTCCCGTCCGCATCATCAGCTTCATGTCAGCCCCGCCTTCGGGGACGATGACGATATTGGCCTTGAAGCCGGCGGTGCGAATATAGCCCAGCAACTTCATCATGTCCGGTATAGCAAACGTCCTTGTCGCCGCGCATGTAGACACGCTCTCGGCCTCGGACGCGGGTCTCCCGGATCGCCTTGATTTTGGGCTGCAGTTCGGCGGTCGAAATCAGGGTGTCGCCGAGATACAGTTCGACATTGAATTGCAGCTGCCGCCGGTGCGCTTGACCGACAGCGTCAACGGCGGCTGGTTCGGATGCCAGCGACTTGCCGCCGGTGGCCACCGGCAGGTCGATACGATGGTCGACGTCATCAGCGGCGCCGCCACCATGAAGATGATCAGCAGCACCAGCATCACGTCGACCATCGGCGTGACGTTGATCTCGGCCATCACGGCCGCGCGGCGCCGGCCGCGGCGCCCGCCGCCGCCCGACGAGCCTGCCATGTTCATCGCCATGATGCGCTGCTCACAATCCATTCCGCTCCTCACGCCCGCTCGTCGATCTGGCGCGACAGGATCGCTGAAAACTCGTCGGCAAACCCTTCCAGCCGCTGGGCCTGCCGGTTCACCTCGGAAGTGAACTTATTATAGAAAATTGTCGCCGGAATGGCGGCGATAAGGCCGATTGCGGTGGCAAACAGCGCCTCCGCGATGCCCGGCGCCACCACCGCCAGCGAGGTGTTCTTCGAGGCGGCGATCGACTGGAAGCTCGACATGATGCCCCAGACGGTGCCGAACAGGCCGACGAAGGGGCCGGCGGAGCCGACCGTCGCCAGCACCAGCAGCCGCCGTTCCAGCCGCTCGACTTCGCGGGCGATCGAGACGTTCATGACCTTCTCGATCCGCATCTGCAGCCCGGCAAAGGACCGCGACTGGCTTTCGAACGAGCGCTTCCATTCGCGCATGGCGGCGACGAAGCAGGCCGCCATCGACTGCGTCGGCTTGGCCGACAGCGAGCGATACAGTTCCTCGATCGACTGGCCCGGACCAGAACGCCTGTTCGAAGCGATCCATCGCGCGTTTGGTGCGGGAATAGAGGAATATCTTGTCGATCGCGATCGCCCAGACCCAGACCGAGCAGGCCAGCAGTCCCAGCATGACCGCTTTCACGACCCAGTGCGGCCTGCAGGAACAGGGTGATCAGCGATACGTCGGTGGAGGCCAGCGGCAAGGCCGACTGAGCCACGTCAGCGGGATTCATATCCGGTATCCTCTCAACGCCAGTGTCCCAAATCCCCCGGTAGCCAGATCCCCGTAGCCTGGCTGCCGGTTCCACAGCCGCGCGTCAGCCGCGGCGGTAAGCCTGCGCGAGAGCCTGCTTTGTGTCGCATGGGTGGCCCGTCCAAAGCCGGGTCCTGCTTCCCCTGCCAACGTGTCAAAACGAGGGCTTTTCGCGCGACTTTCCGTCCCTAACCAGACGCTAATCATGGTTAACGGACGGTTACCAAAGGGGAATTTTGGCGGCGGGAAATGGACGGTGGCCGGGCTCGGACTTTGAGCGCCGCCCCGGCCTCGGCTGACCGGCCGGCCCTAGGCCGGAACCGGTTCGGGGCAATTGGTCAGCCGGGCGGGAACGCCGACCGCGGTACAACCGGCCGGCACGTCGTGGGTGACGACCGACCCGGCGCCGATCTTGGCAAAGTCGCCGACGCTGATGTCGCCGAGGATGGTCGCCCCGGTGCTGAGCAGACACCTGCGGCCGATCCTGGGCGCGCGATCCGGCGTCTCGGCCCTTCGTCCGATGGTGACGTTCTGCATGATGGTCACCCCGTCGCCGATGACGACAAGCGCGACCGACGATGATGCCGGTGGCGTGATCCAGGAATACCGAGGTCCCGATCGACGCGGAGGGGTGGATGCTGACCTGAAGCGAATCGGACGACTCGCTTGCAGCAGCAAAGCGAGATCGCGCCGGTCGCGACGCCAGAGCCAGTTCGACACGCGCCAGGCCTGCAGCGCCACGAATCCCTTGAAATTGAGCAGCGCAGGCAGCAGCGCGGTGGATGCCGGATCGTGCAGCACAATCCCCTCGAGATCGCGGCTCGCGGCATCGACGAGATCGGGCGAGGCCGCAAAGCCTCATCGGCGACGCGCTGCAAACTGAGGCGGTCGCGAGCGCTCTTGCCGAGCCGCTGCCCGATCTGATGGGCCACCGCAGCGCCGAGATCGGGATGATCGAGAATCGAGGCCGACAAGGAGCGGCCAAATAAGGGGTCGCGGGCCAGGGCGGCTTCGGCCTCGCGCCGGATCGAGAGCCAGAGATCGACGCGGGACGAAATTCGATCCGGGACCATGCTCATCCCCCAATCCAGCGCTCTGAATCTGGCCCGCGCCGGCTGCGGCGCGTGTGCAAATATATCGCCGTCTCGTGCCGGCGCCAGTCCGGCGAAGGCGCCCGCACAAGCAAACCGCCCGTCTGCTGATTGCAAACGGGCGGTTATGTCGGCCGTCAGGCGTTATGGGGGCACATCGCCCGAGGCTGAACCTTCAGATGTTCTCAGCCCTGGTGCTGGTCGTTCGGCGGGGTCGGGCGCTGCTTGTGCTGCGCCATGAACAGGTCGAACTCTTCCTTGTCCTTGGCGTGGCGCAGGCGATCGAGGAATTCCTTGAACTCGACCTGCTCTTCCTCGAGGCGCTGCAGCGTTTCGACGCGGTATTCGTCGAAGGCGCGGTTGCCGCTCGAGGGCGGGCCGAAGCCGAACCCAAAGCCGCGGCGTTCCATGCGGCCGCGCATCCGGTCCATCTTGTACTGCATCCGCTCCATCTTGTTGGCAAAGCGGTCTTCATGGCTCCAGCAACCCATTTTTCTGCTCCCGAGTGTGAAAAAGAGAAGGGCAAGTCCGATCGGCCACCAGATGATGAAGCCGAGCACGGTCACGGCGATCCAGCCGGGATGCCACGGCGAATCGAACATACGCGGGCGGTGGGGCTCGCTGTCGGGGCCGCGCCAGCGATGGACATCTGCGGTGTAGGCCATTTCCCTCTCCATGACGGCATCACGCCGTTGTGAATGTAAATAACATTTACATAGGTAAAGCATCCCGGGTTTTTGTCAAGCCGGTTCCCCGGCAGCGGCTGAAATTTATTTTTCGGGGTGCCCCAAGGACCTGATGGCGCACCTGCGGGAGGCACCGGCGGCGGGGCGGCCGGCTTTTGATCCGCCGCCGCCTTCTGGCCGGGCCGGCGATCGGTCGGGAAGCCGAGTCCGCGCAGATAGATCAGCACCTGCGCTTCCAGAAGATCTTCCGGCGACATCGGCAGCTTGCGGCGCGCCGCATCGCCGCGTCCGAACAGCGAGGCCACGCCATGCGACATCGACCAGATGTGCAGCGCCATCATCATCGCCGGCGGCCGCGGCACGCCGGGCGGCGCCAGTGCCGCCAGTCGCTCGGCGGCGGCGCGGATGATGCCGAATGCGCGTTCGCTGGCCGCCAGCAGCGTCGGATTGAGATCGACCGGAAGCCCGGATTCGAACATCGCCGAATAGAACGCCGGCTCATTGCGGGCGAAGGCGAGATAGGCCTTGCCGACCCGCTCGAAGGCGGTGACGGTGTCCGGACGGCCGTCATCCCAGGCTTGCGTCAGCAGCGCCTCGAACTGCTCGAAACCGCGCTGCGCGATGCTCGAAAGCAGCTCATCGCGGTCGCGAAAATGCCGGTAAGGCGCGGCCGGGCTGACGCCGGCCATCCGTGCGGCATCGGCAAAGGTGAAGCCCGGCCGCGCCCTTCTCGGCGATCAGCCCGAGCGCTGCCTGCAGCAGCGCTTCCTTCAGATTGCCGTGATGATAGCCGCGCTCGGCGCGGCGCTGTTCCTTGCGCCAACTCATGTGAAAGGCTTTTACATGAGCCGGCGGTAAAGGTCACTAGCGCTTGCGGGTGTTCATGAAGGTTAACGGTGCGCTTCCGGCATATCCGGGTTAGCGGCCCGGGATCGGCAGCACCGGCATGATCTCCACGCGCTCGCCGGGGAAAATCGCAAAATGCGGATGGTTCTCGAACATTTTCGCGGCGGCCTCGTGTGAGGCGGCGCGGACCACCGAGAAGGCGCCCATCTCATTGCTGATGTCGGCAATGCCGCTCGAATCGGCCCTCTTGGTCTTGCCCAGCGGGCCGCCGAGGGCGACGAGATCAGCCTGGTGCTTTTCGACCCATGCATGCCACGCCGCTACGCCCTGCTGCTCCCTGGCGCGCCGTTCTGTCTCCGGCAGCGCGTTCCAGGCCGCCATTTTCGCGGTGGTCTTGCTGCCGAGGAACACGGCGAGGAATGTGTCGTTGGTGCTCATTGGATTGTTCTCCCTTGCGGTTGACGGCGATCGGCCTAACGGCCGGTCCTTCGAATCTGATCCAACCCCGCGGCCGCTTTCTGCACTTCTTCGGAAAAATCGCTCATTTCCTGCACCTGGCGAATTTCGATGATCTCGCTCTCGGAAGCCGGACATTTGCTGGCCCATTCGATCGCCTCCTCGCGCGAGGTGACGTCGATCATCCAGTAGCCGCCCAGCACTTCCTTGGATTCGGCAAACGGCCCGTCGGTCACGACTGGCTTGCCGGTCGCGAAGGAAACCCGCGCGCCCACCGAGGGCGGATGCAGGCCATCGAGCGTGATCAGCACGCCGGCGTCCTTCAGGGACTGGTTGTATTTCATCATCGCCGCCACGCGCTCGGGATCGAGTTCGACGTCCGGCGGCGCGGTCTCATAGCCGAGCGGGATCATCAGCATCATGAATCGCATGGTGGGATGTCCTAAGCTTCCGTCGTTCCGGTTCGCGAAGCGAGCCCGGAACCTCGCGCGACAATTTCGGGATTTCGGGTTCAGCCCTGCGGGCTGCCCCGGAAAGACGGCTGATCGGCCGCCATATCTACCCCGCCTGCGCGCGCAGCCGCTGCTCCTGCTCGCGCAATTCCGGCGTCAACGCCTCGCCAAAATCCTCGGCTTCGAACACCTGCCGGATTTCGATTTCCGCGCCGCCATCGAACGGCGCGCGCTTCATCCAGTCGATCGCCTCGTCCAGCGACCCCGTCTGGATCAGCCAGAAGCCGCCGACGAGATCGTTCGTCACCGGAAACGGACCGTGGCTGACGCCGGGCGTCTTGCCGGAATACTTGATCCGCGCGCCCTTCGAGGTCGGATGCAGGCCCTCGCCGGCCACCATGACGCCGGCCTTGACCATTTGCTCGTTGAACTTGCCCATCGCGGTCAGCAGTTCCGTGCTCGGCATCACGCCGGCTTCGGTATCCTTGCTGGCCTTCACAATCACCATGAATCGCATCGTCACGCTCCGCTCTTGTCTGATCTGTCCGTTCGCCGGCTGGTCCGGGAACAAGGTCGCTCGTCAACAAGACGAACAAGGTTTTGCGGCACCGACATGTCCGGTGGAATTATTTTGGAGGTAATGGCGGTTCCCCGGGGGACGGCACCTCGTTGCCCATCCTGATGAGGAGCACGTGCTTCGCGCTACGGCTGGCTCCACCTTCGCGTGACTTCCGCCGCCCCCTCCACCGTCGCCTCGAAGAACGGCGCGGCCAGCACGGCGTGGATGTGCAGCGTCTCGGTGCCGGAATTGCGAAAACCGTGCATGCGGCCCGCCGGCACGATCAGCGACTGGCCGGAATAGACGATCTGCCGCTGCTTCCCCCATCCACATCTCGGCTTCGCCGTCGCGCACGGTCAGCACTTCCTCGACCGGATGCGAATGGGTCGGCGCGCCGGCGCCGGGAGCGATCCATTGTTCGAACACGCAGAGTTGCGCAGCGCCATTGCCGGACGAGACCAGCATGCGGGTCTCGACGCCGAGCCGCCACTGCTCGGGCGTCATGTCCCTGACGTCGATGACCTTCATTGGCCAGCCCTCCCGGCGTTGAGCCTTGCCTGCAGTCGAGATCGTGCCCCGGATGCAGCGCATCGCGCAAGCGGTGCGCTGCTGATCCGGGGCCCACTGCGACCATGGGTCCCGGCGCTGCGCCGCCGCGCAGATGGGCTGCACCGCGTCCGGGACACGAAGCATGGCATGGCGTATAGAGGCCCGAATTCACAACCACGAATGGACTGCACAATGCCCCCTGCCCCGCAGAAAACAGCCCTGGTCACCGGCGCCGCGCGCGGCATCGGGCTTGCTGTGGCCAGGCGCTTTCTCGCCGACGGCTGGCGCGTCGCGCTGCTCGACATCGAGGGCGCGCTGCTGCATGGCGCGGTCGCCGCACTGGCCAACCCTGACGGCACGATGGCGCTGCATTGCGACGTCTCCGACGCCGCTGCGTGTCGCCGACGCGGT
Organism: uncultured Alphaproteobacteria bacterium; assembly: GCA_963706975.1. Taxonomy (GTDB): domain Bacteria; phylum Pseudomonadota; class Alphaproteobacteria; order Rhizobiales; family Xanthobacteraceae; genus Bradyrhizobium. Next base: position 187,555 of record CAVPOL010000003.1, on the reverse strand, counting down.
CGCAAAAGTCGGCGCACGCTTCGGCCGGCTCGACGCTTTGGTCAACAATGCGGGGATCGCAGTGTTCGCGCCGCTGCTGGAGACGTCGGACGCGGACTGGAAGCGGGTGCTGGAGGTCAACCTCACCGGCCCGTTTTTGTGCACCAAGGCGGCGGCCCCCCTGATGCGCGAGCATGGCGGCGGCGCCATCGTCAACATCACCTCGATCTCGGCGGTGCGCGCCTCGACGCTACGTTCGGCCTACGGCACCAGCAAGGCCGGGCTCGCGCATCTGACCAAGCAGCTCGCGGTCGAACTGGCCTCGCTCGGCATCCGCGTCAATGGCGTCGCCCCCGGCCCGGTCGAGACCGCGATGGCGAAGCAGGTCCACACCCCGGAAATCCGCGCCGACTATCACGACGCGATTCCGCTCAACCGCTACGGCCTCGAGGAGGAACTGGCGGAAGCCGTGTTCTTCCTGTGCAGCGACCGCGCCAGCTACATCACCGGCCAGATCCTCGCCGTCGACGGCGGTTTTGATGCCGCCGGCATCGGCCTGCCGACGCTGCGCGGCGAGCGGAGGAACGGGTAGCGCGCCCACTCTCCCGGTTGCGGAGGATACCGAGGCACGCGCTGTGGAACCTTGTCTCGCGCTCGCCGGTTGATAACATCCGTGACCGTTTTCGAAGGAGCGCCGCATGACGCGAACCGCCGTCATGAAAGCAATCGCTCTGGCCGCCATGCTGTGCGGCCTTGCTTCGCCGCCGGCGCAGGCCGATGTGCGCATCCTCGCCAGTCCGGGCGGCGAGGTCGGCCCGTTCCTCGATCTGTTCGAACGCGTGCGCGCCTCGGGCGAACGCGTCGTGATCGACGGGCCCTGCCTGTCGGCCTGCACGCTGGTGCTGAGCACGGTGCCGAACGACCGCATCTGCGTGACCCGCCGCGCCGTGCTCGGCTTCCACGCCGCGCGCTCGATCGACCGCCGCGGCCGGGTCTATGCCGAGCCGGAGGCGTCAAAACTGGTGCTGCAAACCTATCCCGCGCCGGTGCGCGGCTGGATCAGCCGCCGCGGCGGACTGACCTCGCGGATGCTGCTGCTGCGCGGCCGCGAACTGGCGGCGATCTATCCATCGTGCCGGTGAACATCACCGCTCTTGCGCGGATGGCGTAGCCCGCACGGCGACGTGTGCTTTGTCGAAAGCCCGCAGCGGCCGGTTGAACGAAGCGCAGTCAACGGTGGCCGGCGCACCTGGTGGCGGCCGCCACGGCTATCTGTGTTCGAACGACCATCGCGTGGTCGAAACGTTGACAGCCTGGGGCGTACTGCGCGGCATCAGCGTGCAATGAAGGACGCCGTGGAGCAAGAATATTACTTGGTTGCGGTCTCTTGTGTTTGTGTGCGTTCCAGGACGGGTGCCAACGATTGTTCGGCGAGCCGTAACGCCTCCGCAATTTTTGGAGTTAGTCTGTCCGTATCATCAAGGGTGTCCCAAATATCTGCCTCTCGTTTCTCAACAAGAGAGTGGTCGCGCACCTCACTGGCGGACGCTCGAATTAAGTAGCGAGCTGAAACTTGGATCGCGCCCATAACCTCGCCAGCTATCTTGAAGGCATTGTCGATGTCGCCACGAAACACTGCCCTTGTGCGATATCGTTTGCTGAAAAACTCCGAAAAAAAATCTGCATTTTTCTGTATTCGCAAAAGTGGCACGAAATAGCTGTTTCGCGTGTGAGTCATAGTAGGGTCCTCGCTATCCCCTTGAGGACGGGTTGCCCCTTCATTTCCTGATGCGAGTGGCGAGCGCACTGCCGCGATCACATCCTTGAATTTGTAGAAACTAGCCAGCAAATCCTCGCTAAATTCGATCCTCCGCTTGTGGTCATGAAGCTCCCTGTCATAACGGAATTTTCGCTCCGCCAGATCGACATCGAACCTGAATTTTTTCTCTGCAATCGTTTCGTCGAAATCCAATTTCTCGGAATGGATTTGGCGGGCCGTCCTGTTAGACAGGATGAACCCGATAATTGTAATCACGCCGGAAACCACGGCAGCGACCACTGCCGGCCCGATGAGGTCGCTCACGGTCATTTTGATGTCGCGGCGCTGAGGTTTTGGCGGACGGTTAACCCACGGTCGAGCAAACGGCGGATGGCTTCCCCTCTGCCCGGAATATCACTTTCCTTCCGTCGCCATTCGTCAACGGACGCGATCATGTCGGCATACAGCCGGACCCCGACTACGCTGGCTTGGGCGACCGCGCGATTTTTTCTTATCAGATGCTGGCCGCTTCATAATTTAATTCGCCCTCAAAGTATTCGATGCTGGCCGCGTAACAAGGCGCAAATGCCGCAGCGTCTGTCTCAATCCAATCGCCGCGTTCTTGCGCCCGTTCATCATAATCCAGCCCTCTCGCCCAATGTTACGTATCAGAGCGATTGCGTTGGCGGCGAATAACTCGTTCTTAACGTTAAACCGCCTTGGGCGTGATGACGATGGAATTCGCGTGCTGTGAGGGCGCGCGAACGTTCGCGCCAACCCCGTCGAATAGATGATCCTGCAATTGGTGCGCGCGATCACCGAACGACCAGATGCGCGCTGGTATCGCCGACGCAGCTGCTTGCCGAGTTGTTGGGCGCTATCGCATCGCGCCGCCAGCTCAACCAGAGAAGCGCAGCGACGGCGGGCGCGCTCGGCGCAATTCGGTGCCTTGCAGACGCGGCAGGTCCTTGGCTTCCATGTACTTCACCGCGGGCGCTCTAACGCATCAATGATCGAAGGCGGCGGCATGGCGGACGACAGACGATAATTGCGCCGTCGGGCTTGGTTATCCATGGAAATTGAAGCTCGACGCTCGCAAGCCGTCCGCGGGCGATCCAAAAGTTCGGTCGCCCTGTTAAGGGGTCCCGCCGCAGGTTTGGGCGTTCAGGCGGAACCCCTGCCCAAGGTCGCAGAGAAGGGGACTGAAGCGACCGGGCCACTTGCTAATTTGCATCCCGACCCGTCGTTCCCAATCCTGAACAAAATTTAACCTGCGTCAGCAACCGATCCCTTTCTCGCCCGTTAACCGAGCGCATCGCCAATAAGTATCGGGTCGGCTACGATCTGGTGATGACGTTGAGCGACGGCTCGACGACGCGCCCTCTGATTGGAGGGTTAGGAAAAAAGATAGCAAATCTCGGGCGGATGGCGCCGCGAGATTAATTCGCATGTCTGGAGGCGCCTCGCCGCAGCCTCACGCCATCGGGCAGTTCACCATCCAGGGCTGGCCGAACTGATCGACGCACATGCCGAACCCCCGGGAGAAGAAGGTCTTGCCGAACGGCATGTTGATGCTGCCGCCTTCGGCCAGCGCCTTGAAGCGGCGCTCGGCGTCGACGGGATCCTCGACCTGCAGCGAGACCGAAAACCCCTGTGGCTGCTGGAAATGGCCGGGAGGCGCATCGGAGGCCATGATCACCTCGCCGTCGATCGTGATCCTGGCGTGCATGAGCTTGTCCTTGTAGTCCGGCGGGGTCGGCATTTCGGCCGGCCCGCTGCCATAGGTATGCGTCTCCTCGATCCTGGCGCCGAGCACCTTCTCGTAAAACTTCAACGCCGCTTCGCAATTGCCGTTGTAGGACAGATAGGGATTGACCTGCATCGCTTGCTCCTCGGGACTAATGCTCGAAAGGCCGGGCTATTTCTCGGCCAGGCCTTTCAGGTTGACGAGACCGGCTTCAAAATCCCTGCCGATCATGCGGTCGAGGTTGATGAACACCTGCATCACCCTCGACATCAGCGGCGCCGGACCCTGCATCAACCATATGACGTGGGTACCATCGCCCTGCGGCAGCATTGTGAACTCGGCGGTGTTGTGGCCCTCGAACGGCGTGAAGAAGTCGAGCTTGATCACGATCTTCGAGGGCGCCGGCGCGTCGAGGATTTCCATCCGGCCGGAACCGACATTTTTGTCTCCTTGCCACGCATAAACTGCGCCCTTGCCCTCGGCCGCGCCGCTGTAAGTGCGCTGCATCGCCGGGTCCTTGTCTTCGTAAGGCGACCAGTTCCGCCACTGGTGAAAATCCGAGATCAGCGGAAATATTTTCTCCGGCGGCGCCTTCACCGTGGTGTCGCGCTGCACCCGCAGCGTCGCCGGCTTGGTGGCGGCAAGGACCAGCACGACCGCGATCGCGAGCACAATGGCGATGATGGCAATTTCGAACATGGCAAACTCCGTATCGTTGAATCGTCGGCGGTGCAACTCAGCGCCGCCAGGGGATCAAGTCGCGCAAGCTCGGGTCGCGGAGCCAGAGCCCGCCCCACACCATCAGGCCGAGATAAAGTCCGAACAGGGTGTGGCTGAACAGCGGACTGCCGATCCGGACATGCGACGCCATCGCGCCGCCGAGGTATCCGGTCAACAGGATCGCGCCCACGATCGAGGTCGGCGGGATCGCATAGAGCACGGTGCAGGCGATGGTGATGACACCGAGGGTTCGCGCCAGACTTTCGCTCGAACCATAGCCCATTTGATCCATGGTTTGCGTGACGACGGGCCAGGGCACCAGCTTGATGGCGCCATCGAGCAACAGGAACACAATCACGACGCCGCTTTGGATGCGGCCGGTCCAAAGCGCGGCCTTCGAGGCAGGCGCCGTCTCGTAATGATCGACATGGATTTCTCCCCTGGATGCACATTTCAAGGACGAATGGGAGAGGTGAAATTCGACAACGAGGAGAGGATTTTTTTGCTGCGGAGTGCCGCCTTCCCCTCTCCCCTGTGAGAGGGTGGCGCCTCACGAAGTGAGGCGACGGGTGAGGGGTCTGTCACCGCGGATAGAGACCCCTCATCCGGCGCGGACTGCGTCCGCGCCACCTTCTCCCAAAAGGGGAGAAGGAGAAGAGTCCCCTACTTTCCCGCCTTGGCGCCGCGCGGCGCGCTGTCGCGCATCAGGCGGTCGAGATGCATGCGGATATGGGCGGCTTCCGCCGAGGTGTTGGCGAGCGCGATGGCGCGGTCGAAGGCAACGCGCGCCTCCTCGTTGCGGCCGAGCTGCATCAGGAACGCGCCGCGGACGCCGAAATAATGAAAATAATTCGACAGCCGCTCGCCCAGCGGCTCGATCATCTCGAGCGCCGCCTCGGCGCCGCGCACCTTGGAGACCGCGACCGCGCGGTTGAGCGTCACCACCGGCGACGGCTGCATGATTTCGAGCGCGCCGTAGAGCAGGTCGATCTGGGTCCAGTCGGTATCGTCAGGCGTTGCGGCACGGGCATGCAGGGCGGCGATCGCCGCCTGGATCTGGTAAGGTCCGCTGCGGCGGTGGCGCATCGCCTTGTCGATCAGCGCCAGCCCTTCGGCGATCATCTTCTGATTCCACCGGCTGCGGTCCTGGTCGTCGAGCAGGATCACCGCGCCCTCGGCGTCGAAGCGCGCCGCGGCACGGGCATGCTGCAGCAGCAACAGCGCCGTCAGCCCCATGATCTCGGGTTCGCTCTGGAACAGGCGCAACAGCAGCCGCGCCAGCCGGATCGCCTCCTCGCACAGGGGTTTTCGGATTTCGGCGGTGTCGCCGCTGGCGGAATAGCCCTCGTTGAAGATCAGGTAGATCATCGCGGCGACGGCGGAAAGCCGCTCGCTGCGCTCGACCGCGCCCGGGGTCTCGAACGGCACCTCGGCGTCGGCGACGCGGGCTTTCGCCCGGGTAATGCGCTGCTCCATCGCGGCTTCGGAGACGATGAAGGCGCGCGCGATCTGTTTGACGGTCAGGCCGGAGACGATGCGCAGCGCCAGCGCGATCTGCTGCGTCGCCGGCAGATCGGGATGACAGCAGATGAACAGCAGCCGCAAGATGTCGTCGCGGTAATGCGATCCGTCGAGCCGCTCGGCCAGTTCCTCCTCGGCATCGCCGAGGTCGGAGATCGCGGTCGTCCTCGGGCAGCGGCTCCTGCTTGCGGCTGCGCCTGATATCGTCGATCGCGACGTTGCGGCCGACCATGATCAGCCATGCCGCGGGATCGCGCGGCGGGCCGTTCTGCGGCCAGCTTTTCAGCGCGCGCAGGCAGGCGTTCTGGAACGCTTCCTCGGCGGTGTCGAGATCGCGGAAATAGCGCAGCAGCGCGCCGACCGCCTGGGGACGCGCCGAGGTCAGCGCGGCATCGATCCAGGCGGTGTCGGTCATGTCTGGCTCAGAATGCTCCCTGGCTTCATCATGCCGACGGGACGGATTTCGTAGGCGCCGCCGGGATTGGCCGCGGCGAGATCGCGCGCGACGTCGACCGCGCTCGTCGAGATTGTTGCAGTCGATCAGGTAGAAGCCGAGCAGCTGCTCCTTGGTCTCGGCATAGGGGCCGTCGATCACCACGGGCGGATCGTCCTTGCGCAGCGTGGTCGCCGACGTCGTCGGCAGCAGCCGCGCCACCGGGCCGAGCCGGCCCTGTTTTGCAAGCTTGTCCTGCACGACCGCTGAGTTTCGTCATGACCGCGGCGTCCTGTTCCCTGGTCCAGGAACCGACGATGTCTTCGTCGTGATAGCAGAGGATGGCGTAGAGCATTGAAGGATCCCGGTTTGGCTGAAAGACGAGTGAGCGCCGTTGTTTCCGACAGGATAGCGGAAATATTTTGCGCAGCCACCACGGACCGCTAAGGTCATTCGTAATTTCATGAAGGGCGAAAATCCGATGAACAAAGGCGCACTGGCCCTCCTGATCCATGGCGGAGCGAAAACTGGTCGCCGGAACGCTGGAAGGCCCGGTTCGACGACGTCTGCGGCGACCGCCGCGTCCTGCTGTTGCCGGAGGCCGCGTTCGATCCCGCCGAAGTCCATTACGCCGCGGTCTGGAAGCCGACCCCGGGCGAACTCGCGGCTTTCCGAACCTGCGCGTCATCTTCAATCTCGGCGCCGGCGTCGATGCGCTGATGGCCGATTCCACCCTGCCCGATGTCCCGCTGGTCCGCGTCGCGGTCGGCGACCTCACCGGCCGGATGACGGAATATGTCGTGCTGCATGCGCTGATGCATCACCGCCAGGAACTTTACCTGCGCGCCTGCCAGCGCGAGAAGCTCTGGGAGCCGAAGTCGCAATGGCCGGCGAGCGCGATTTCGGTCGGCGTCATGGGGCTCGGCACGCTCGGATCCGATGCCGCCGACAGCGCTGCGGCGGCTCGGCTTCCGGGTCGCGGGCTGGAGCCGAAGCGCGCGGCAGATCGAGGGCATCGAATGCTTTCACGGCGAGGGGCAGCTCGATGCGTTTCTTGCAGCGGACCGATATTCTGGTCTGCCTGCTGCCGCTGACGCCGGACACCCGGCACATCCTGAATCGGGATTTGTTCTCAAAACTCAACCGCAACAGCCCGATGGGCGCGCCGGTCCTGATCAATGCCGGGCGCGGCGGGCTGCAGAACGAAGCCGATATCCTGGCGTGCCTCGACGACGGCACGCTCGGCGCCGCGTCGCTGGACGTTTTCGCCACCGAACCGCTGCCGGCGGACAGCCCGTTCTGGAGCCATCCGAAGGTGGTGCTGACGCCGCACAACGCCGCCGATACCGATCCCGACGAGATCTCGAAATACGTCGCGCGCCAGATCGAACGGTTTCGAAGCCGGCGGCGCGCTGGAGAATGTGGTGGATCGAGGACGGGGGTATTAGCGGTACCGTCATTGCGAGCGAGCAATCCAGCTTATTCGCCGGCAGCGATGCATCGCGCACGGCTCTCTGCATGACGCGATACCGTAGTTCACCCCTTCGCCGGACCGTTCATAGACGGAACTTTTGCAGGCGGGGGCCGTTCAGTCCCTTGGATTTGAGAAACGATTTCTCGCTCTCAGGAGACCAAAATGCTTCATCGCTTCGCTATAGCGATTCTGGCCGCAGCTTTCACCGCCGGCGCCGCGTTCGCGCAAACGACCACTCCCGTCCGGCGGCGCGAACAAGGCTGAGACCAATTGCGCCACCACGCGGCTCGCGACCGCGGGCAGCGGCGAGGATAAAACCAATACCTCCATGGCGATCGGCAACAGCGCGATCCTGCCCGAAGCAGGCGGACGCAATTCAGCCGCGCCCACCGTGCAGAGCGGCGGCAAGCCGATGGAAGTCCGCAAGGATTGCCCGCCGGATGCCAAGGCGAAGTAATCTAACGGCTCTATTCGATGACGATGCGCGGCGCCGGCCGGCTCGCCGCGCCCGTGCTGATCGCCGACCAGATGCTCGCGGGCGATCTCGACGTAATGCCTGGCATGGACGCCGTCCGGCTCGGTCGCGACGATCGGGCGTCCGTCGTCCGAGGTCTCGCGGATCTGCATATCGAGCGGAATCTCGCCGAGAAACGGAATGCCGCGCCGCTCCGCTTCCTGCCGCGCGCCGCCATGGCCGAAGATCGGCGTCACGTGGCTGCAGGTCGGGCAACAGAAGCTCGACATGTTCTCGATCAGTCCGAGCAGCGGGATGTTCACCTTCTCGAACATCGCGATGCCGCGCCGCGCGTCGATCAGCGCGATGTCCTGCGGCGTCGACACGATCACCGCACCCGCCAGCGGCGCCTGCTGCGCCATGGTGAGTTGCGCGTCGCCGGTGCCGGGCGGCAGGTCGACGACCAGAATATCGAGATCGCCCCACGCCACCTCGCGCAGCATCTGGGTGATCGCCGAGATCACCATCGGGCCGCGCCAGATCATGGCGAGGTCTTCCTCGACCAGAAAGCCGATCGACATCACCTTGACGCCGAAACGCTCCATCGGCTCCAGCATGCGCGGGCCGATCTGCCGCGGCTTGCCGCGCAGGCCGAACAGTTTCGGCTGCGACGGCCCGTAGATGTCGGCGTCGAGAATGCCGGCCTTCAGCCCGATCGCGGCGAAGCCGAGCGCGAGATTGCAGGAGGTGGTGGACTTGCCGACGCCGCCCTTGCCGGAGGCCACCGCGATGACGTGCTTGACGCCGGGAATGCCTGACGGCTTTCGAGGTCGCGCGGGCCTGCATGCTGGGTTGAGCGGACACGAGACACCCACGATCCAAGTTCCCTACGATCCGAGCGGATCGCCCTTCTTGGCATCGCGCGCGCGCAGATAATCCTCTGTCGTCATCACGGGCGGGCGCTGCGGCGCCGCATGCGGATCAAAACTTTCATTGACCACGGCTTCGACGCGGCAATCCGCGCACATCTTGATGACGTCGAGACGTTTGGCGTTGGCGCCCTGGAACATCCAGTGCTTCTCGCCGAGTTTTGCCAGCACGCGGTCGATCGAGCTCTTGGTGCCGAACGGCTTGCCGCAGGCGATGCAGTTGAACGGCTCTTCTTCCTTCAGCACGCGTGAGCGGCGCATTCCACGCCTTGAAATCGAGCCGCGGCTCCAGCGTGATGACCTGTTCGGGACAGGTGGATTCGCAAAGCCCGCATTGCACGCAGAGGCTTTCGGTAAAGCGCAGCATGGCGCGATCGGGATTGTCCGACAGCGCATGCGTCGGGCAGGCGGTGACGCAGGCATGGCAGAGCGTGCAGCCCTCGACATTCAGTTGACGCCGCCGAACGGCGCGCCCGGCGCGAGCGGCACGACATCGACCGGCGCGGGCGCGGCAAGATGCAGTTCGCGGAATGTGGTTTCGAGCACGCCGCGCTTGGCGCCGCGCGGAACGAAGCCGGCCGGCTTTTGCGTGGCGACGCCGGCGGGCGATGCGTCGAGCATGGCGCGCAACTGGTCGGGATCGTCGGTCTCGATGATCCGCACCAGGCCGGCGCCGAAGCCGAGCGCCGAGACGATGGTGTCCGACATCTCGACCGCGCGGCGAAGGGCTGCAATGTCGTGCTTCGGTCTGGCGCGCGTCAGCATGGCGACGCCGGCTGCCGCCATAGGCAAAGACCGCGGCGATATTCTCCGGTCCGAGCTGCGTCACTTCGTTGACGCGGACCGGAAGCACGTTGGCCGGCAATCCGTCGCCGAACCGCGCCAGCGCGTCGATGATATCGTCGCCATGCTCGCCGTCGTGAAACAGCACGATGGCGTCGCTTGCCGCCGGCCTTGCGAAAGGTCTGCAGCAGCGTGCGCAACCGCCGCATCAGCGCGTCCGCGCCCGGCAGCGAATAGGATGCGGCGCCGGTCGGGCACACCGACGCACAGGAGCCGCAGCCGGCGCAGACATTGGCGTCGATGGCGACCGCATTGCCGTCGGGCGTGATCGCGCCGGTCGGACACAGATCGAGGCAGCGCGTGCAGCCGGTGATGCCGGAGCGCGAATGGGCGCACAGCGACGCGTCGAAGTGAATGAAGCGCGGCTTGTCGAAGGTGCCGACCAGGCCGCCGGCCTCCGCGATCGCGCGTTCGACCGCGGCGCGGTCGCGCGGATCGGCGCGCAGATAGCCCGGGCGCAATTCGTGCGCGGGAAACAGCGGCGCGCCGCCGGAGAGATCGAGGATCAGGTCGCAGGTCGAGGTGGCGCCGTTGCGCGACGGCCCGAACACGAGTTTCGCGCGCGACGAAGGCTGCGGCAGCGCATAGTCGTCGATCGCAAGCTCGAACGCGCCGAGATGGCCGCGGGCATTGCGGATGGTGCCCTTGAGCACCGGGAACTCGTTGGTGCGGCGCGGCATCGACGTCGCCGGGTCTGGCTCAGCAGCACGGTGATGTCGAGACGGTCGGCGAGCCGCTGCGCGGCCTCGATCGCGACCTCGTCGCGGCCATAGATCAGCGCGACGCCGCTGCTCTCCAGCGTCACCAGCGAGATCGGCGGCATGTCCTCCTGCGCGGCCGCGATCAGCGCCGCGGCCTTCGGGCCGGCCGCGGCCGCATCCTTCGACCAGCCGCCGGTTTCGCGGATGTTGACGAAGGTGAGCTCGGCCTGCGGTGAACTCTCCGCGACTTCGCGAAACAGCGGCGCTTCCTGGGTACACGCGACCGTGATCGGCGCGCCGTCGGCCAGCGCTTGCCTGAAGCGGTCGAGTTCGAGGCCGCAGAGCTGGTTGGCCTGCGTGATCCTGCCGGCGCAGCCGCGGCCGATCGCCGCTGCATCGAGCGGCATGGTCTTCTCGCAACTGCAGATCAGGAGATGAGACGGCACCGCACTCATGTTCGTTTATCCCTGAACCGGCGCGGCAGTCCGCACGGTTGCTTCGTTCGCCAGTTCCGCGGTACCTGCTGGCTCGAAATCCGCAAGGCCGGACCCGCTCGCGTTACGAGCTTGAGGGGGATAGCATACACCGGCGGATTGCAAAGCGATTAAGGATGAGTTTTCGATGGCGTCGCGCCTCGCGGACGATGGAACAGACGCTCGATCTGCCCCCCGGCTATACTTTGGTCGCGCTGCGCGAGCTCGGCGACGCGTTCGCCCATGGCTGCGCGATTGCGGCCGAGGCCGGCGCCGGAACGCTGGTCTGGGTGCGGCGCTACGATCTGGTCGAATTCGCCGTGGTGCTCGAACCCGACGAGCCGCTGGCCTCGGCGCGCCGGGCGTTCTTTGCCGGCATGAATGCCGTGGCCGATGCGATCGCGGCCCATTGCCCGCCGGAGCGGGAGGTCAATTTCGACTGGCCCGACGCGATCCGGTTCGACGGCGGATTGCTGGGCGGCGCGCGGCTCGGCTGGCCCGAGGATTGCGCCGAGGATGCAGGTTCCGGCCTGGCTGGTGTTCGGCGTCATCCTGCGCGCCGCCGACATGGCCCATATCGAGGAGGTGCAGGCGGCCTCGGGCGTTGTCGCTGCTGAGCGAAGGTTTCGAGATGATCGATACCGACGCGATCATCGAAAGTTTTGCGCGCCATCTGATGACCGGCTTCGACCAATGGAACGAACGCGGGTTCGAGGCGATCGCACGGGATTATCTGGCGCGGCTTGCCGTCCAGGCAAGGCCGGCGAGCGCCGCGCCATCGACGTCAATGGCGATCTGCTGGTGCGCGCTGCCGCCGGCAGCGGGCCGCCGGAGCGGACCAGCCTTGTGGATGCGCTGGCGCGGGCGGCCTGGTATGATCCGCCAGGCGCGCGGCCCGAAATTCGGATGAGGCGGACATGCTGAAATTGCCGCGAACCATCAGGCTCGACCCGTCCGACACCTTTGTGTTCGAGCGCGCGGCGGAACCCGGCGAATGGGCCGTGTCCGGCGCGTTCGTGTTCTGGAACCGGGATCCGGCCGCGCTCAGCCCGAAGGCAGCGCGTGGCGCTGCGTTCGGGCTTTCTCGGCATCGACAGTTTCGGCTGGTCGACGCTGGCGATCGTCACCGAGGCAACGGAAGCGGAGCGGCAGGCGATGGTCGAGCGCCTCGCGGCGCAATTGCTGGAAAAATTCGGCGCGCCCGATGCCGGCGCGGCGCGGGCTGCCGCCGAAGAAGAGGTCGCGTTTGCGGCCTCGCTGTGCGATCACGCGCCGCAGACCCTGCTTGCGGTGCAGCGCAGCGTCGAGGACGGCGAAATCCGCGAGCGGTTTCGCACGCTTGCGGCCGCGCGAAACCGCCGCAGGCGCCGATCGGTTGCACGCGCATGCCAGCGCCTTTACCTTTCACGAGGTCGAAGGCGACGACGAGCCGGCCGAACAGGTCGATCTGCTGGGATTGATCGGGACCGACCGCATGACGAGGGATCGCACATGAGAGAATTCTGGGTCGCCTCGGGCCATCATCTGACGCGCCGCGGCGACCATGGCGGGCTGCTGGCGACGCCGGAACTGATCATGGCCTATCTGGCGCGGCCGGAATTGATGCCGCCCGACGATGCCTGCGAGGCCGAACGCGAGCTGCATGCGAAGCCTGCTGGCCGATCCGCTGCGCCCGGTCGCCGCGGCCGATATCGCCGCGCTCGCCGATGCCGGATGCGCGCGAAAACTGGACCTTCATGATGAATTTCCGCGACCGGCTGGTCGCGGCGCCGTCGCTCGAGGCGGTGTATGTCTCGCTGGCGCGCAAGGGCGCCGGCGATCTGCCGCCGATCTTCCTGTCGCAGCTCTGCCACCTGATCCTGCGCAACGCGCTCGAAGGCTGCGACGATCCCTACATGCTGCGCGCGGCCGAACTGTTCTATCGCAGCCAGCTCGCCACCGTTCACGACGGCACGCTGCTGCTGGCCGATGCCGAGGTGGTCGAGGCGCAGCAGCACGCGCAGCGCGACATCCATTCCTCGCCGCTCACCGCGATGCTGGCGCCGCAGCCAAGGCGTTCGGCGAGATGGACGTGATGGACGACGACAACGCCTGGACCTACTGGTCGCGTTCGGACGCGCATGCGATGGTGATGAACATCGGCGGCAATGCGAAGGCGCGCGCCGGGCTGTGCCGGGTGATCGAGCGCTGGATCGCCCATCTGCTCGGCGTTGCCGTCAAGGTCGAGACCGTGGCCTCGATCGAGGATCGCGACTGGCGCTGGTTCATCGGCCTCGACAGCGAAGGCACCAGGATCGGCAACGCCCTGTGGAACGGCGCGGCGCTCGGATGCGCAATGCCGCCGAGCGCATCGTCGCCCTGATGCGGCTGACCATCGAGGATACGAGGCTGGTCGACGAGCGCGTCGGCAACAAGCCGGTCTATCTCATTCTGGCGATGGGCGCCGACAAGATGGTGCGGCTGAAGCCGCAAAACCTGGTCGCGGGATTGCCGCTCGCGGCCACGGCAGACGTCGCATGATCGGCGCGGCAACGGAGGATGCGAGCATGGCGATGACCGAGATCTCGCGCGAAGTCGGCGTGGTGCTGCGCCGCCGTGCGAATCGACAATCCCTGGATCGATCACATGTGGTCGCCGGCGATGATCCTCGACGAGGTGCCCGACACGGCGCCGTGGACCGTGCTGTCGCGCGAGGCACGACGCCACGATCTATTATGCGGGCGCGGCCAGCATCGACCTGTTCAGCTCGGACACCGCCAATTACCGCGACAATCTCGCCGACGGCGAGCCGCGCATCTGGGTTGCGCTGCGGCGCCAGGACGGCGGGCCGGAGCTCGAACTGACCAAGGTCACGGCCGATCCGACCGAAGGCGAAGCGATCTTCGAGAGCGGCTGCGACGTGATCGGCACCGTGCCGATGCCGCCGCGAGATCGCGGCGTGGATCGCGGCCTTTGTCGACGAATTCCATGTCGAGCGGGTGTTCCACAAGCGCAAGCGCGACCGCAAGAGCGGCGAACGCCAGCGGCACCGGGCGGCCCGGGGATGAAGGAACAGGGCGCTCATGAGCGGTCCGGACCAGGGCGACGAGGACAAGAGCTTTCTGGCGCGGTGGTCGCAGCGCAAGCAGGAGGCGAAACAGCCGGAGCCGAGCCGAAGCCGGACGAGCCGGCGGCCGAAGCAGACCCGCCGCGCCGCAGCCGGTTGCCGAAGCCGAGGCCGCGCCGGAGTTCGATCTCTCCAGCCTGCCGAAGCTGGAGGAACTGACAGGGACGACCGATATCACCGGGTTCCTCGCAAGGGCGTTCCCGAGCATCTGCGCAATGCGGCGCTGCGAAAATCCTGGGCGCTGGATCCCGCGATCCGCAATTACGTCAATCCCGCGCTCGAATACGCCTATGACTGGAACACGCCGGGCGGCGTGCCCGGCTCCGGCGAGCTCGGCGCCGGCATGGATGTCGCGCGGATGGTGTCGCAGATCATGGGCGACGGGCGAATCGGTGGCCGGATCAGTATCGCGCCGCCGACCCCGAAACGGATCGCGGCACGCTCTCGCAAGTTCCCGAACCCGAGGTTGCGCCAGAGCCCGCGCCTGACTTGCCAGTCCAGGCCGTCAGGCTCGGAGCAGGATCGGTGATTCGATAGCCCAATATCCAGGCAATGAAGCCGATCGGGTCAGTGAAACTGACGCTGATAATGCTGCGCCGCAACAGCCGGTGCGACGCCATGGCACCGCAAAACCGATTGTTTAGACAAAAGTTTTTGCCGACATAGGCAAAGCCTATGCTACAGGTTTTCGAATTGGAATAATTCCAATTCCAGATTGTATGCCCGATTAAGAGGCATTGGTGGGTGGGGGAGAAATCGGTCGCACCATGCGTGACGCCGGTCTGGAACAAGCAATCAAGGCAGCAGGTGGCGTCGCGTCGCTGGCGCGAGCGATCGGCATTGCGCAGCCCTCGGTTTCAGCGTGGTCGCGGATTCCCGCAGAGCGGGTCCTCGCCGTCGAAACCCTGACCAATGTGCCGCGCTCCATCCTTCGCCCCGATCTCTACGGACCATCCGGGGACCACGTGACATCCAAATCCGAAGTCGACGAGATCGATCAGCTGCGCGCCGCGGAATACGGCCTGCTGTCGCTGCTGCTCGGCAAGGCTCCTGACGCGGACACGCTGAAGCGGATTGCGACGATGAAAGGCGATGGGTCCGATCTCGGCATTGCGCATGTCGAACTCGCAAACCTTGCCGCCGCGACGGACGATCGCGCCGTCAGCAAGGAATTCTTCGATCTGTTCATCGGGCTCGGCCGCGGCGAACTTTTGCCCTACGCCTCCTACTACCTGACCGGTTTTCTGCACGAGCGCCCGCTGGCGCGGGTGCGCGAGGATTTCGACAGGCTCGGGATCGAGCGCGCCGGCATCTCGCGCGAACCGGAAGATCACATCGCGATCCTGCTCGAGGTGATGTCCGGGCTGGCGCGCGGCGAGTTCGAGGCCGACTTCAGCGAACAGCAGCGATTTTTCGAGCGCCATCTCAAGCCGTGGGCGGCGCGGATGTTCGCCGATCTCGAAATGTCGCAGTCGGCCCGCTTCTACCGCGCCGTCGGCCGGGTCGGCCGCATCTTCATGGAACTGGAATCCGAGGCCTTCACGCTGTCCTGATCACAGCGAAGGCAAGCGAAAAGGGGAGATTGCAATGAGCAAGCCATCCGACAGCAAGGCGCCCACCCGCGAAGGCGGGTCGAATACGACGGCAGGCGTCGACCGCCGCCGCTTCTTCATGATGGGCGGATCGGCGGTCGCAGCCGCGGCGGTGGTGCCGCTGGCGGGCAGCGAGGCCGCAGCCGACGAGTCGCAGGCCGAGCGGGTCAAGGCCCGCTACAAGGAAACCGATCACGTCAAGAACTTCTATCGCGTCAACCGCTATTGATGGGACCACGCACATGTTGATGAAGCGAAAAGATGGATCCGCAGGCCGGGCGCGTTTGCAGGGCATCGCCGCCGGGCTTGCCTCCGGCGTTCTCGACCGCCGCACGTTCCTGCGCCGCTCCGGCCTCGCCGCGGGCGCGGGTGCCGCACTTGGACTGATGCCGCTCGGATCGGTGCGCAAGGCGCAGGCCGGCCCGCAAATCATCGGCGCGCCGACCGAAATCAAGAAGAACATCTGCACGCATTGCTCGGTCGGCTGCACCGTGATCGCCGAAGTGCAGAACGGCGTCTGGGTCGGCCAGGAGCCGGCCTGGGACTCACCGCTCAATCGCGGCTCGCATTGCGCCAAGGGCGCCGCGGTGCGCGAACTCGTGCATGGCGACCGCCGCCTGAAATATCCGATGAAGCTGGTCAACGGCGAATGGCAGAAAATATCGTGGGACGTGGCCATCAACGAGATCGGCGACAAGATGCTGGAGATCCGCGCCAAGTCCGGCGCCGATTCCGTCTATCTGCTCGGCTCGGCGAAATTCTCCAATGAAGGCGCCTATCTGTTCCGCAAATTCGCGGCGTTCTGGGGCACCAACTCGATCGATCACCAGGCCCGCATCTGCCATTCGACCACCGTCGCCGGCGTCGCCAATACCTGGGGCTACGGCGCGATGACCAACTCCTACAACGACATCCGGAACTCGAAGACCATCGTCTTCATGGGATCGAACGCCGCCGAAGCGCATCCGGTGTCGCTTGCAGCACATCCTGACCGGCAAGGAGATCAACCGCGCCAACGTGTTCGTGCTCGACCCGCGCTTCACCCGCACCGCGGCCCATGCCACCGAATATGTCCGCTTCCGCAGCGGCACCGACATCGCGGTGATCTGGGGCATGCTGCACCACATCTTCGCCAACGGCTGGGAAGACAAGCAATTCATCGCGCAACGCGTCTACGGCATGGACCAGATCCGCGCCGAAGTCGCCAAGTGGACGCCGGAGGAAGTCGAGCGCGTCACCGGCATTCCCGGCGAGCAGATGAAGAAGGTCGCCGAGACCTTCGCCAAGCAGCGGCCCTCGACCTTCATCTGGTGCATGGGCGGCACCCAGCACACCGTCGGCACCGCCAACGTCCGCGCCTATTGCAACCTGCTGCTGGCGACCGGCAATGTCGGCACCTTCGGCGGCGGCGCCAACATCTTCCGCGGCCACTGCAACGTGCAGGGCGCCACCGATCTCGGTCTCGATATCGTGACGCTGCCGCTCTATTACGGCCTGGTCGAAGGCGCCTGGAAGCACTGGGCCCGGGTCTGGGAAGTCGAATACGACTATCTGCAGGCGCGCTTCGACGAAGTGCCGGCCAAGGCGGGCCGTCCGGCGCGCAACCGCAAGCAGAACATGGAATTGCCGGGCATCCCGTGGACCCGCTGGTTCGACGCGACGCTGGCCAACCCTGATGACGTCGACCAACGCGACGTCGTGAAGGGCGTCGTCGTCATGGGCCATGGCGGCAATACCATGCCGCGCATGACCGAGATGGTGAAGGGCCTCGAGAAGCTCGAACTGCTCGTGGTCGCCGACCCGCATCCGACCACCTTCGCGGCGATCTCGGAGCGCAAGAACGGCACCTATCTGCTGCCGGCCTGCACCCAGTTCGAGACCTCGGGTTCGCGCACGGCGTCCAACCGCTCGCTGCAGTGGGGCGAGCAGGTCGTCAAGCCGATCTTCGAATCGAAGGACGATTACGAGATCATCTACCGGCTTTCGGAGAAGCTCGGTTTCGCCGACGCGATGTTCAAGAACACTCAAGGTGGAGAACAAGCGTCCGGCTCCCGAAGACCTGCTGCGCGAAATCAACCGCGGCGGATTCTCGACCGGCTATTCCGGCCAGTCGCCGGAGCGGCTGAAGGCGCACATGAAGAACCAGGACAAGTTCGACCTGGTGACGCTGCGCGCCAAGGCCGACGAGCCCGAGATCGGCGGCGACTATTACGGCCTGCCGTGGCCGTGCTGGGGCACGCCGCAGATCAAGCATCCCGGGACGCACACGCTCTACAACACCAACCTGCACGCCAAGGACGGCGGCGGCACCTTCCGCGCGCGCTTCGGCGTCGTCTATGAAGAGAAGCAGCCGGACGGTTCGGTCAAGAACGTCAACCTGCTGTCCGAAGGCTCCTACAGCAAGGGCTCGGAGATCACCGACGGCTATCCCGAGTTCACCTACGGCGTGCTGAAGAAGCTCGGCTGGGACAAGGACCTCACCGAGGCCGAACTCGCCACCATCAACAAGATCGGCGGCAACAATCCCGACGGCGTCGGCTGGGCGGTCGACCTGTCCGGCGGCATCATTCGCGTCACGCTGGAGCATGGCGTGATGGCCTATGGCAACGGCAAGGCCCGCGCGGTGGCGTGGAACCTGCCCGATCCGGTGCCGGTGCATCGCGAGCCGATCTACACCCCGCGTCCTGAACTCGTCGCCAAATATCCGACGCGTCCGGACGGCCGCCAGTTCCGCATGGCCAATCTCGGCTTCTCGATTCAGAAGGCGGCGGTGGACAAGGGACTGGCCAAGCAATTCCCGATCATCCTGACCTCGGGACGTCTCGTCGAATACGAAGGCGGCGGCGAGGAAACCCGGTCGAACAAATGGCTGGCCGAATTGCAGCAGGACATGTTCGTCGAGGTCAACACCGTCCGATGCCGCCGAGCGCGGCATCAAGGATGGCGGCTGGGTCTGGGTGTTCGGTCCGGAAAACGGCTCGAAGGCGCGGGTCAAGGCGCTGGTCACCGACCGGGTCGGCAAGGGCGTGGCGTTCATGCCGTTCCACTTCTCCGGCTGGTTCCAGGGCGTCGATCAGCGCAGCAAATATCCGAAGGGCTCCGATCCGATCGTGCTCGGCGAAAGCGTCAACACGATCACGAGCTACGGCTACGATCCGGTTACCGGCATGCACGAGGGCAAGGTGACCCTGTGCCAGATCCAATCGGCGTGAGGGGAGAATAGATCATGGCTCGCGTCAAATTTCTTTGTGATGCCGACCGTTGCATCGAGTGCAACGCCTGCGTGACCGCCTGCAAGAACGAACATGAAGTGCCGTGGGGCATCAATCGCCGCCGCGTCGTCACCATCAATGACGGCAAGCCCGGCGAACGCTCGGTGTCGATGGCCTGCATGCACTGCACCGATGCGCCATGCGCCGCGGTCTGTCCGGTGTCGTGCTTCTACACCACCGCCGACGGCGTGGTGCTGCACTCCAAGGATCTCTGCATCGGCTGCGGCTACTGCTTCTACGCCTGCCCGTTCGGCGCGCCGCAATATCCGAAGGTCGGAAACTTCGGATCGCGCGGCAAGATGGACAAGTGCACCTATTGCGCCGGCGGACCGGAGGCGGACTCCACGCCGGCCGAATACGCCAAATACGGCCAGAACCGTCTCGCCGAAGGCAAGCTGCCGATTTGCGCCGAGATGTGCTCGACCAAGTCGCTGCTCGCGGGCGACGGCGCGATCATCGCCGAAATCTACAAGGAGCGGGTGATGAAGCGCGGTTACGGCTCGGGCATGTGGGGCTGGAAGACCGCCTACAGCGATTCGCCGACCGGCTGATGCCAATCGGCGCCGCCCCGCCAGCGGCGGCGCTCGCGTAACCCGAACAACCGAAAGGGCGTTGTGCAAATGCCAGGCTCACTTTCAACCCTCAAGGCCCTCTGCGCCGCATTCGCGCTGCTGGTTCTGTTCGCGCATCCCGCGGCGGCGCAGCTTTCCTTCAAGCCCACCGCGGAAGCGGTGCAGGAGGACAAGCTCCTGAACGCGCTGAAGGAGGGCGACAAGATCACCGGCCGGGTCAGCATTCCGGACACGATGTCCGCCAGCCTGATCCAGCCCGCCGGGCGCGACTGGCGCGATTTCCAGCGCAGCAAGCTGCCGGTCATCGGCGGCGTCGCTCATTATCGGAATGCTGGCGCTGCTGGCGATCTTCTTCATGGTGCGCGGCAAGATCCAGCATCCACCGGGGTTTCTCCGGGAAGACGATCCTGCGTTTCGCCTCTTTCGAACGCTTCACGCACTGGCTGACGGCGAGCTGCTTCATCGTCCTGGCGCTGTCGGGCCTCAACATCAGCTTCGGCCGCGTCCTGATCCTGCCGCTGTTCGGCGCCGAAGCCTTCTCCGACCATGTCGGCCTGGGCCAAGCTGCGCCCACGACTATCTGGCGTTCCCGTTCATGCTCGGCCTCGTGATCATGTTCCTGATCTGGATCAAGGATAACATCCCGGGCAAGCTCGATGTGGAATGGTTCAAGCAGGGCGGCGGCGTCCTGTTCGAAGGGCAAGCACCCGCCGGCCAAGCGCTTCAACGCCGGCCAGAAGGGCATCTTCTGGATCGTGATCATCGGCGGCGTGCTGATGTCGCTGTCCGGCTGGTTCCTGCTGTTCCCCTACCTTCCGGCCAACGTGACCGCGCTGCAGTTCTGGACCGTGATCCATGCCGTGATCGCCATGCTGTTCATCGCGGCGATGCTGGCGCACATCTACATCGGCTCGGTCGGGATGGAGGGCGCGTTCGACGCGATGGGCACCGGCGAGGTCGACCTCAACTGGGCCAAGGAGCATCACTCGCTCTGGGTCGAGGAAGAGCAGGCCAAGGGCCAAGCGCCGTCGGGAACCACCCCGTCAGCCGTGCCGGCCGAATAATCCGGCCGGTCCATTTCAACTTGTTGGGGTAGTGCCATGAAAGTCTTTCTTGCGGCCCTGGTGTTCGCGGTGGTCGCCGCCGTCGGGATCGTCGATGTTGCTCAGCGGGATCCAGCAGCCGAGTTCCACCGCTTCACGACCAGCGGCGCCAGGGTCGGCGACCCCGGCAACAATCTGGTCGGTGCCGGGCTGATCGGTCCCTTGAACCCGCCCAGCACCACGCTGGCATGGCCGGTCGAAATCCGGCTCGCCAGGGACCGCCGAACGCTGCATGTCAGCCTTGACGACGGCCAGGCGTTCGACCCTGCCGCGGAATTGCTCCGCGTCACCAGTCCATCCGCCGAGGTGCAGGGACATTCCGAAGCGCAGCGCAAGACGGTCGGCGGCAAGCGCAACGTGACCATCCTCTCCGTCGATGCCGTCGGCAATTACGCCGTCAGGCTGGGGTTCGACGACATGCATTCCACCGGCATCTATTCCTGGGCGTTTCTGCGCGATCTCGGCGTCAACGCCGAGCGGCGGTTTCAGGATTATCTCGACGATCTCGCAGGCCAAGGGTCTCGACCGCGACAGACCGGGCATGCGCTGAGCGCGCGTCCGGGTGCCGAATTCCGGACCTTGACGACGGCACGAACGAACGGAACGATCGCTGCCGATGCCAGATCCCGCCAAAACGCCGCTCCGCCTTTCTGGCCTGCGCCGCCCTGCTGGTCATGCTGCCGCTACGCGCAGCCACTGCCTTGGCGCAGTTGCGCGGCCATGGCGGGCCGGTGCGGGCGCTGGCGATTTCGCCCGACGGACAGACCGCGTTGACCGGCAGTTTCGATTCGACCGCGATCCGCTGGTCGCTGGCGCGCAATGCCGCCGAACAGGTGCTGCGTTTCCATGCCGACGCCGTCAACGCGGTGGTGCTGCTCGGGATGGCCGCGCGGCGACCGCGGGCGCCGACGGACGCATCGCGATCTGGACTGCCGGCAAGACCGAGCCCGATGCCGTGCTGGAAGGCCATACCGCGCCGATCGTCGCGCTTGCGGTCTCGCCCGACGGCGCAACGCTGGCCTCGGCGTCATGGGATCAAACCGTGCGGCTGTGGCCGCTTGCGGGCGGCGCGCCGCGCGTGCTCGAAGGCCATAGCCAGAACGTCAACGGCGTGGCGTTCGCCCCCGACGGCCGCACGCTGGTCAGCGTCAGCTACGATCTGAGCGTGCGGATCTGGCCGCTGTCGGGGCCATCAGCCGCCGACCGTCGTGGCGATGCCGAGCCCGCTCAACGCCGTCGCGATCGGCGGCGACGGCGAGATCGCGGCCGGCGGCGCCGACGGCAGGGTATATTTCCTGACCGGCAACGGCGCGCGCGCCGGCGAGGTCGACCGCCGGGCCGCGGCCGGTGATCTCGCTCGCGATCTCGCCCGATGGCGCGCTGGTGGCCGCCGCCGGCATCGGCGGATCGGTGGCGGTCGATCGATCGCAAGACGCGCGTTCTCGCGCGCACGCTGGTCGGCCCGGGGCTGCCGGTGTGGTCGGTCGCGTTCCTGCCGGACAGCCGCACGCTGCTCACCGGCGGCGCCGACAACATCATCCGCCGCTGGAACGCGGTGACCGGAGATCCCGTCGATTCGCTATCTGGTGGAGACGGCGGCAGATCCGCTGGCCGCCTATGCCGGCGACCGCGGCGCGGAAATCTTTCGCGCCTGCGTCGCCTGCCACACGCTGGGCGCAGATCAGGCCAACCGCGCCGGCCCGACGCTCGCCGGCATCTTCGGGCGACGCATCGCTACCGCGCCGGGCTATCATTTTTCCGAGGCCCTCAAGCGCCTCGACATCGTCTGGACGCCGGAGACGGTCGCAAGATTATTCGAAGTCGGACCCGCGGCCTATACGCCGGGCACCAAGATGCCCGAGCAGCGCATCGGCTCGGAAGCAGACCGCGCCGCGCTGGTGAAATTTCTCGAGCGCGCGACCGGGAAATAGCTGATATCGGCCGGGTGCTTCAGAGCCCCCTTGCCGGGCGCGCGTCCGGCAACGGTCGCCGTAGCAGTCCGCACAGCGCCGATCAGGCGCGCAACATCACATCGATCGCGCCCTTCACGATCGCTTCCAGCTCCTTGCGCGGCGTGCGGGCGCGGGCGCGGATCGCGATGGTGTGGATGGTCGCGGAGGCGAGTTGCGCGAGCACTTGCGGGTCTGACGCGAGCGGCAGTTCGCCCTTTTTCCTTGCTCGGCGGAAGCAGGCTGCAAACGCCTTGTCGAGTTCGGAAAATCCCTCCAGCACCATGGCGCGGATATCCGGATCGGACACCGCCTCCGAGGCCGCCGTCATCACGGTAAAACAGCCACGCGGCCCGGCCTCGCCGGAAAGGTAGATGTCGAGCGCCACGGCAAAGATGCGCTCCAGCCGCTTTCGGATCGGCAGCTGGTCCCTGAAAATCTCGATCATCGCCGCGCGGGCGTCGGCGCGGTAGCGCTGGTAGCTCTTGATGTAGAGATCGCGCTTGTCGCCGAACGCGCCGTAGAGGCTCGGCCGGTTCATGCCGGTGGCGGCGCTGAGATCATCGAGCGAGGTGGCGGCGAATCCATCCTTGCGGAACAGATCGAGCGCCTTGCCGAGCGCCACTTCGGGCTGATAGGCGCGCGGCCGGCCGCGCCGCTTCGGCTGGCTCCGCCCCGGATTTGGCGGGCGGCGGCGGCTTTCTACTTTTTTGTACCATTTCGAACAAAATTCCTTGACGCGATTTATATTATGCGGAACAGTATAAAAATCAACCCCGGTGCGGGAAACCGCGCCGAAAGCCAAGGAGGCATCCGATGGATCTCTATTTCTCGCCGCTCGCCTGCTCGCTGGCGACCCGCATCGCGCTGTATGAAGCCGGCGCCGAGGCCAATTATCTCGAGGTCGATCCCAAGACCAAGGTGGTGCAGAACGACGGTTCGGATTTCCGCAGCATCAACCCGCTCGGGCTGGTGCCGACGCTGCGCACCGACGACGGGCAGGTGCTGACCGAAAACGCGGCGATCCTGCAATATGTCGCCGATCGCTTTCCGCAGGCCGGCATCGCCACCGGCCCCGGCATGGAGCGCAGCCGGCTGCATCAATGGCTCTGCTTCATCGGCACCGAACTGCACAAGGGGCTGTTCGTGCCGGTGCTCGACAAGACTGCGCCGCCCGAGGTCAAGACCTACGCACTCGGCAAGGGGCTGTCGCGGCTCGACTACCTCGACAACTATCTCAAGGGCCGCGAATTCCTGCTCGACCATTTCAGCGTCGCCGACGCCTACCTCGTCACCATCATCAACTGGACCATGGCGACGCCGCCGATCGAACTGGCGAAATGGCCTGTCGTGAAAGCCTATTATGAAAGGCAGCGCGCACGCCCGAGCATCGCCCGCGCGGTCGCCGAGGAATTCAAGCTGTACCAGGCCGAACTCGCCCGGCACAAGGCCGCGGCGTAGCGCCGCAATGACGGCGGGGATCCCTGAACCGGCGTCCCCGCGGCCGTGCGCCGGGACGAGAAATTGATCCCGCCGGCTTCATGCTTAATGCCCCGTTGATTTCGGATGCCAGATTTCGACAATTTATCGCTGGGCATTGCACTGATCGTTACGGTTTTTAGGGCAGTATCGATTGCCACACAGCGAGCAGGAGCAGGAGATGGCGCAGCCGCGCTTGTACAAACGGGTAGCCCCGTCGGGCCAGATGTCCAGGACCGGAAAGATCATCGTCGGTCCCAAGAACCCGGTGATGAACTGCACGGTCGTCGATTACTCCGCCGGCGGCGCGTGTCTCGAAGTCTACGGTCAGGGCCCGGTGCCGGACCGCTTCGAGTTCCTCTATGGCAGCGTAAGAAAGAAGAGCCGCGTCGTTTGGCGACGTGGGCTACGGTTCGGCGTCGCATTCTAGGGCGGCGGATCGATGGCGCGCGAGGGGGCCCGTCAAAACGGCCTCTCACCCAATCCCGGCACATCCGCCGGCCGCGGCGCCGGCGCTGCCCAGCGGAACCGGCGATCCTGCTCCGCGATCGTCACATCGTTGATGCTGGCTTCGCGGCGGCGCATCAGGCCGTGTTCGTCGAATTCCCACTGCTCATTGCCGTAGGAGCGATGCCATTGCCCGGCGTCGTCGTGCCATTCGTACTGAAAGCGCACCGCGATGCGGTTGCCGTCGAACGCCCAGAGATCCTTATCAGGCGGTAGTCATGCTCCCTCGCCCATTTGCGGGTGAGGAAGGCGACGATTTCGGCGCGGCCCTCGAAGAATTCGGAGCGGTTGCGCCAGCGGCTGTCCTCGGTATAGGCCAGCGACACCCGTACCGGGTCGCGCGAATTCCAGGCGTCTTCCGCCATGCGGGCCTTCTGGGCGGCGGTTGCTCTGGTGAAGGGCGGCAAGGGTGGACGCGACATGGCGAACCTCGGTCGTTGCGAACACCCGGATTGTATCGCCGCCTCGCGACGAGTCGATGGCGGAATATTCATCGCCCGGTCGCTAGATCAGATCGGCCTTCATCAGCGTCCGCAGCGATTTCGGGATCGGCTGCGCCTTCCCCTCGCAGATGAAGGCGACCCGCACCTCGGCCTTGACCAGCACATGCTCGCCGCGCCGCACCTCCTGCGCCAGCGTGATCGAGGCGCCCTTCACCGCCACCGGCCAGGTCACGACGTCGAGCACGTCGTCCATCCGCGCCGGCCTGAGGTAATCGATGTGCATCGAGCGCACCACGAAGGCAAAACCCGGCGTCTCGGCCTGGGCTTCGGCGAACAGCGCGTGCTGCTCGGCGCCCATCAGCCGCAGATGATTGGTCATGCAGGAAAACACTGGTTTGACGATGTCGCAACAGAAGCCTAGCGGGTTGCTTTCATTGGGTCGCTGGACGGCTACGGCGTGAATGACGAGCAGATTTACCTATGCCCTTCCATAGAAAGCCGCAGCGCATTGGGAGGCGCTGCGCTTTTGCGGCCAGAGATAGAGCGCTCCTCTGCGAAGATGGAGGTTACACGTTCGAAATTGTCTGGGCGCGCCACTCTTTCTCGAAGAAGTCGGCAATCTTGGCGTCAGTAACGCCTAAGCGGTAAAGCTTCGCGGCTTGATCAACGTACTCAGCAGATAATCCGACGAGCGGCCGGGGTTGCGGGCGGCGGTTTTGGCCACGCCACTATTACGCGCACGGCTTTGGTGCTATTGGCAAGCATTGCAACCTGGGAGCCATTTCTCCAATGCCACCGCCCTATCCAGTCCTGCTTTTCACAGGGCAGCGCATCATCGATGAAGCTCTCCAGATCACAGGCAAGGTGGTCGACCGGATATCACATGCGACCCTCGCGTCCCTGACCGCAAAGCCCGTCGACGACATCGTTCAGGCGCTTTCCAACGAGCATTACATCCATCTGCCCGTTCTGGACCGTAACGGAGCCGAGCACGAGGAGTTTGAGTTCTTTTACGCGCCGTACCTCACGATAATTCATAACATCGACTTCAAGACGCTCACGGACCAGCGCCGCGGGACTATCTTTGCTCTCGACGTGCCCTTTACCGGAGAAGCCAGCTACTTGAGGACCAGGCCGACAGCGATCGCCTTGAAACCTCCGCTGGGTTTTATCGGCGAGAACAAAGTCACCCTATATGTGCCCAAAGAGAACCACAGCCTTGAGGGTGTTCAACGGGCGTTCGATGCCATCCTGGACAATATCGATGAGCACCTGAAGCGCTCAGCGGAATCCCTGAGCGCTTGGCCCATGAACTTCCGGGGTATGGTCATCAACGCAATCGACCAACGGATTAACCAGCTCAAGTCCACGGCACAGATTTCGGCTGGTCTGACGTTCAAGCCCAAGCGACGGCCGAACGCTCCTGACCTAACCGTCCTCCCGGTCCGTCAAGCAGATCAGACCCGAGCCATTCAATTTCCAACTCCCCGCCGAGCAGCAATTCTGTCTTGCCGAGGAAATATACCAGCACGTCCTCTCCGTTATGCAGAACATGTCGCTGGTCATGGAATACAGCCCCAAAGCCTTCGCGGACCTGGGCGAGGAAGCCTTGCGCTTCCACTTCCTGGTACAGCTCAACGGGCAGTACGAGGGAGAAGCAACCGGCGAGACCTTCAATGGCGAGGGTAAGTCGGACATCATCATCCGGCAAGGCGGTGCCAACGTCTTCATCGCCGAATGCAAAATCTGGGAGGGTGTGACCGCCTTCACCGCCGCCATCGACCAGCTCCAGCGATACGTGACGTGGAGAGACACGAAGACGGCGCTGGTCATCTTCAATCGCAACAAGGGCTTTAGCGATGTGGTCCAGAAGGCACGGGAGGCGGTTGGAGCCCACCCGCAATACAAGTCCGGCCCACTGGTCCAAGGGCCTGCCCGGTTAAGGTACGTCTTCCGCAACGCAACGATCCCAACCGGGAGTACGCGCTGACCTTGATGCTCTTCAATGTTCCCAAACCGGACGATGCCAATGGCTAAGGCGAAAGAGCCGCCCCTCTGGGCACCGATGTTCAGCCTGCCGAACGTCCACGTCAAATTCCCGATCGACGTGGACGGTTTCGCTCTGGTTGCCCCAGACGACTTCCGCATCAAGGCCATCAAGAAGCAGCAGCCCCGGCTGGGCAGCTTCCTGAAGAAATTCAAGACCGAGTTCGGCGATCCCGTCCAGCCAAGCACCATCATCTGGCGCAAGGACAAGCCGGACACCTATCGCACCATCAGCGCCATCTCCGGTATTTCGCGACCTCATATCGATGTCGGTCATTCCCCTGAGCTGGGCCAAAGTTCACCAGTTCGGCCATGTCCAGGGGCCAATGTATTCGGACACATTCGCCGTTTACCCATGGATGGTGGACAATAAAGGAGAAGGTCTAGTGACCCAGACGCCTTCCCTGCTTGGTTACCATGAGGTCCGACGCCTCCGCGGTCAGACCATGCCGGCGTTGGCGACGCACCAACTCGACCGGCGCGACGTCGATATCTTGCTTATGGCCGGACTCCTGAAACGCTGGGAGCGGTGTTTCGCGAATGACAGCCCGTCCATCGAGGATGAGCGGCTGTTCCGTTCCCTCAACATGGCGAACGCGGCGGCAATGCTTCCTGCGGGCGCTGACGCGAAGCTGTATGACATCGTGCGATCCGTGGCGCTATGGGCCAGCGCGTTTAATCCTCTACCCAGCGAAGAAAGAAGCCTACAAGGGCGTCTATGCCGCACTCAGTAGCATCTCCTGGAACAACTCGGCTTGCTCCACGAAGAGGTACAAGGTCTCACGGCGACAAGAGCGGCGCATTTTATACCCTACCCGTCTGGTTGTTCGGCGAGATTAACCTCTTGCGGAACGACGCACTACACGGCAACGCGATGTCGTCGGGGCGTTTGATCGTCCCTCCAGCCAAGCAGCCGCTTCATATGTTTGCAGCGCTGCTGTACCGAATGATCCTGACGGCCTACCTCGACTTGAAGCTTGCTCCCAGAAAACCTGACACGGGGCTCACGAAATACGAAAACTTCAGGCTCGACCATTTCGAGTCCGGCGAGTACCAGCGACACATCGAAGCCGGGCTCTCCACGATCATGTACACGGCGGAAGAGTATCATGCGAAGCGCCAAGGCCGTGCTAGCGATGCTTGGGCGCGTGGCCAGGCAATAAAGAAGGCAGTCGAGGAAGCCGAGGCGAAAGCAAAGGGCGACGGCTAGATCCTGTCCTGGAACATTCGCATCATCAGCGCCTTGGCCTTCATCGTAAGCGCGCGCAGGTCGTTCAGATCGCTGTAATGAAGCGAACGCTGCAGGGAGTTCCGGGAGACGTGACTTGCCCCGCCGGTTGTCCAGAGAGCATGCGCCACGATATTCCTGCTCGGGTTGGCCAGCCCGTGGCAGTCGTTGAAGAAGGATTTGATGAGCTTCTTACGCTTGTCGCTGATGCGGCTGCGGGCGAGCAGCGCCTCTCTGGTGACGGTGCAGAGCATCGCGAAGTCGTAACCGCCGATCACGATATCGCTATATCCGGGTTTTAGCAGCAGCACCCGCTGGAGCCTGGCTCGTATCGTAAATTCCAGTTGCGAAAAATGGAATACGAAGGCGCCGATCGCCTCGTATACGTCGCGCTCCTGGTTGATGGTCATCGTAGCCGCTTTTTTTGCCATGGCTTCACCCCAAGAAATGCCCGGCACCTTTTGAGAGCGCCAGGATGCTGACGATACAGATCGCGAACCGCAGAAGAAGCGCGGTCATTATAATCATTATGCCGGGCCACTTCCCCGCGGCATCGATCACCGGTCCCGTTTCCCTCAGGATTTTCTGAGGCCCGAAATCAGGAATGGGCCAGACCGCTACCCTTCTGGTCACATCAACCTCCGTCCCAATCTTGCCTCGGCATCATGCGGCCAGACCTGCCGCGTTAAGTGAGCCTGAGGCATCTCCCGACCCGCCAACCGCAGCAACGCACCGCCCGCGTATGGTCGACGTCGAAGCTGCAAGTCGCAACGCACCCAGGCTTATGATGGGTAGACTAAGAGAAGGCTGTTAACCGTTTTCGCAACATATTTCCATGATATCTCAGATACTTAGTCGCGCACAACTCAGATCGATTAACGACTACGGCCTCACCGATCCGTCCAAGCGGTACGGCGCAGTGGCTTTGGAATTGAGCGTCAAGCCGTCAACCGCTGCGATGACGTGGACCAGCCCGTGGACGACGCGCGGCGATGGCGATTTTTCCCAGAGCAGCGAAGAGGCGCGCTGGCACCGTCAGGGACTTTGAAAGCCGCGTTGAGAGCTAGGACTTGCAAGGTGGCGAAGACTTCCCCTCTTCATCGAGGGGCTCTTTGCGCTTACGCGCAACGCAACGCCCTTTTTGAATCAGGTGCGGTATACTTTGCGCCGAAAACGGCCGAATGGCTCGGCCGGGCAACGGGAGGCAGGGAATGGACGAGAAGTTTCACAAGGAAGCGCAGCAAGTCGTCGACCACAACATCCACAACTACATCGACAACGCCGCGCTATGGTTTGTAGACATCATCAAAAAGAAGGTCGCCGATAACGACGAGGCAGGTTTGACGTTTACCTGCATGGCCGCGGGTACGATGCTAGCTTTCTCATTCGAGGCGTACCTCAACGCCATCGGCACCAAAAAACTACCGCTCTGGAATGATTGGGACGACTACCACACCAAGATCGACAAGGTTTTCCAACACCTGAAAATCTCTCCCGATTGGGGTAAGCGGCCGTACAGCTCCGTCTCTGCGATGAAACGCCTGCGCAACACGCTGGCTCACGGCAAGCCCGAGAAGACCGAAAAGAGCAAGACCTTCATCGACAAGGCAGACGGTCAAAAGAGCAAGGAGATCGACATGACGGCTGACTGGCAGAAGCTCTGCACACCGGAGATGGTCACCAACGCCTACGACGACCTCACTGAGGTTTGGAACGACATTGTCAAGAAGTCGGGCATCGACCCGTTGGACCTGACGACGCAGGGCGAGCTGACCGTCACAACAGGCGAGAAGTTCGTACCCAAAGTCAAACCGGTGGCCGGCAGCCCGAACATCAAGCGAAAATAGGCTTGAAGGAAGTGGTTTACTCTAGATCACATCGGCCTTCATCAGCGCCCGCAGCGATTTCGGGATCGGCTGCGCCTTCCCCTCGCAGATGAAGGCGACCCGCACCTCGGCCTTGACCAGCACATGCCCGCCGCGCCGCACCTCCTGCGCCAGCGTGATCGAGGCGCCCTTCACCGCGACCGGCCAAGTCACGATTTCGAGCACGTCGTCCATCCGCGCCGGCCTGAGGTAATCGATGTGCATCGAGCGCACCACGAAGGCAAAACCCGGCGTCTCGGCCTGGGCTTCGGCGAACAGCGCGTGCTGCTCGGCGCCCATCAGCCGCAGATGATTGGTACGTCCGCGCTCCATGAAGCGCAGATAATTGGCGTGATAGACGATGCCGGAAAAATCGGTGTCCTCGTAAAAAACGCGAACTTGCATGTGATGGCGGCCGTCCCGGATCACGCCGTCGAGGGAGGACATCACGCTACTCCTGGAATTTGGTCGCAAGCGACAGCGATTGTGCCACTGCCAGCAAGCGCTTGTCGCGCGTCCAGACGCCGGTTTCAGGGGTAAGTGCCGCGGCCGCCAGCAAATGAGCGTCGACATATCCGATGCCCGATCCGGGCAGCTTTCGATCGGTGATGAAATTCAGAACTTCGTCGGCACTTGCCACGATCGATTTCGGAAGGATGTTCAGATCGTCGACGATCCCGGCTTTCGCCACGTTGCCCAGCAGCAATTCTCCGACAATGAACGGGTGCATGACGACGTCGCCACGTTCGAGCAGTTCGGCCAACCGAACATCGCCGCGCCGAAAATGATCTATCCAGATCGAGGTGTCGGCAAGCACCATCACTTGCGGCGCCGACGCGGCGGAGCCTTGGCGCCCGGTTGCGTCCCTCCCATACGGGCAAGGCGACGCGCGGCCTCGCGCTCGACAAACGCTTTCAAGGCCTCCCTGATGACGGCCGATTTCTCGGTCACGCCGGCAAACTCCTGCGCCTTGGCGAACAACTCGTCGTCAATCGCGATGGTGGTTCTCATGGGATATCTCCAAGCATCGATTATATCATCGTTTGATGTATAATTCCATGCCTAGGTGGGTGGCGCTCCCGCGTGTCAGGAAACTGCCGCTCCCGCCCCGCCCGGCGTCACCAGCACGATTTCCGGCGGGACTACGCGCTCCATGAAGCGCAGATAATTGGCGTGATAGACGATGCCGGAAAAATCGGTGTCCTCGTAAAAAACGCGAATCTGCTTGTGATGGCGGCCGTCGCGGATCTCGCCGTCGAGAGAACTGATAACCCCATGCTCCCTTGTTGCTGTTCACCGGCCAGACGAGTGGCTATGCCGGCGAACATCCGTATAATCGAGTCCGCGACCGCAAGCGAGAATCCCGTCACAAGACAGTACGGTCCCGATGGCTGAGAACGCAGGCCGATGCGAATCCGGTGCGGATTGGGAAATCGGGACACACCCCATGAACCAGGCGAAAAGACTCCAAGCGAACGCTGGCGCGCCCTGGTCTTGGCCATCAACCGCATTGCTGATCTGTCCGGCGGTGATGCTGATTTTCGGCCTCCTTATCGCCGGGCATATGTCGCCGATCTATTCCGGCCTGCGAAATCTGGATTACGACCCCGCCTATCAATATCTGTTCAACGGCGCCGCCCTTATGAAGGGCTACGGTCCTTCCCACACCGATCACCCGGGAACGCCGGTCCAATTGCTGATCGGACTGATCAGCGTCGCCTCCTGGTCGATCGCAACACTGGGCGGACTAACGTCTTTGCCGTTTCCACAATATGTCGCGACAAACCCCGAGCAATGTCTCCGCGCTGTCATGACTGTTTTCCTGGCCATGAACTGTATCGCGGTCTATTTTCTCGGGCTCGCGATCGCCAGGTCCACCAACAGCTTGATGGCCGGCCTTGCGTGCCAGTCGGGCTATTTTCTTTTCGGCGCGCTTTTTCCTCGCATCTTCCATGCCGCTCCCGAGGCGATATTGTTTCTGGCCGCCACGGCGTTGATGGCTGTCCTTGCACCGGTTGTTTTCGGGAATGAGAATTGCTCGGATCGGCGGGCGGTTTCCGTCGGGCTTTTCATCGGCCTTGGCTGCGCCAGCAAGGTCACCTTTCTTCCCTTGTTCCTGCTGGTCCTGGTGCTGCGGCGCCCGCGGCCGGTCTTCATCGCACTGTCGTCAGGCGTGTTGTTCTTCTTCGTTTTTTTGTTGCCCATCATCGGCCGGCTGAAAGGCGTATTTGGCTGGCTGACGGTGGTCGCGACGCATCAAGGCCTCTACGGAGAGGGGGCGGCAGGCTTCATCGATTGGGCCATGATCCCCAAACGGACGGGCTTGATCGCAACAGCCGAGCCATTGCTGGTGGTGGCTGCGCTCGCTCTCATGACCGTAATTCTGCTTTCGAAAGCCGGGGACAAATGGACGGCCGCCGTCATGGCAGCTGCCCTCGGTGGGCTGATATTCCTTACCTTGAAGCATTTCGCCATCCACTATCTGATGCCGGCCGTGGCCGTCGCTCCGGTCACCATCGTTTGGGCCATCAGCCGCTTTACCAGGCAGCAAGCGCCCTATTGGATTGCCGCGGCGCTTTCCCTGGCGCTTGGCGCCGTCTCGATCCAGAGCACGGCCTCGGCATTCGCAAGCGAGCGGGCTCTCCGGGCGCAGAACGAGACGGCGATCAACGAAGTGCTCAGCCGATATCCGAACCCGGTCGTAATCCACGCTTATCGATCTGGCTACCGGCCCTGGGCAATCCACTTCGGTTTGGTATCGGCCGACAGGAAATTTGCGCGATTGATTCCCGGTGCGTTGGCAGCCGACACGATTGCTTACGATTCCGGCCTGAGGAAACTTTGGCGGGTCGACACCGGGGCGCTCGACTGGGGCTTTCTCGATCAATTCGAGAAGATCGGTCGCGCGGTTCTGATCGTGCAGCCGAGGCAGCCGAAAATCGAAGCGCAAGCCGTGCAAACCGAGACGCTGCTGGATCAAGGTTTTGGAGATACCGTCGAAAGAATTATCGTCTCGCCGAAAGCCGGCGACCGATAGGTCATGTCCTGCGACCGTCTAGACGTCTGCCTTGCCGCCCAGCGTCACCAGCACGATTTCCGGCGGCACGCCGATGCGGAACGGCATGATGCTGCAGCCGAGACCGCCGGAGACGACGACGTCGCACTTGGTCCGGATGTGGCCATAGGCAAATTTTTCGCCGTAGCGCGACGGCACGACCGGCGACCAGCCGAACAGGCGCACCTGGCCGCCATGGGTATGCCCGGACAGTTGCAGGGCACACCCGGTCCGGCACGCGCATGGCGACGTCGGGCTCATGCGCCAGCAGAATGACCGGCGCATCGTCGGTCACCTTCGCCAAGCGTCGCGGCGAGATCGTCGACGCCGATGCGGCGGACCGGACGAAAGCGCCGCGCCGGCAGATAGGCCAGTTGATCGCCGAGCCCGGCCAGCCAGAACGGCCGGCCGGCCTTGGTCAGCCGCACCACATCGTTTTCGTAGACCGGAATGCCGGCGGCTTCGAGCGCGCGCCGGGCGATCGGTCGGCCCCTGCCCTTCCCGCTGCACCGTCTTGTCTTCCCACCAGTCGTGGTTGCCGAGCACCGCGTGCACGCCGAGCGGCGCCCTCAGGCCGCCCAGCACCGGCGCCCATTCGCTGGCGGGAATATAGCGCGTCACCTGCGCGCATGCCCGGCGACATAGTCGCCGAGCAGCACGATGATATCCGGCTGCAGCGCATTGGTGCGCTCGACGATCGCCCGCGATCCGATCCAGCTCCATCCAGGGATCGCAGGCGTGCAGGTCGGCGATGGCGGCGATCTTGAGTTTGAGATCGGCCGGCCATTGCGGCGGCCGCAGGTCGTAGCGCGTGACACGAAGCCGCAGCGCGGGCTCGCCAAAACCATAGGCGACGGTAGAGGCGCTGGCGGCGCCGAGGCCGGCCAGCAAGCGAAGAAAATGACGGCGGGAAATCATGAGGGTTGACCGTGATGCACCCGCAGCCTGAACGGCATTGCAGCCAATTCGGGTGGGTTTGTGCAGAAAGCCAGCAGACCCGGCAGCGCGGCTTTAGTCGTCGCCTTCCGGCCGCCGAACAGTCCGAACTGCGCCGGATCGCGCGCGGGCTCGGCGAGGCCGAGATGGCGGAAGGCGTGCGAGGTCAACAGCCGCCCGCGCGGCGTGCGCTGCAGATAGCCGCACTGGATCAGGAACGGCTCGATGATGTCCTCGATGGCGTCGCGCGGCTCCGACAGCGCCGCCGCCATGGTCTCGACGCCGACCGGGCCGCCGCCGTAGTTCATCGCGATGGTGGTGAGATAGCGCCGGTCCATGGCGTCGAGGCCGGCGGCATCGACCTCCAGCGCGCTCAGCGCGTTGTCGGCGATCGCGCGGTCGATCGAGGCGGCATCCGCGGCAGAGGCGAAATCGCGCACCCGGCGCAACAGCCGGCCGGCGATGCGCGGCGTGCCGCGGGCGCGGCGCGCGATCTCGTTGGCGCCGTCCGGCGTCATGCCGATGCCGAGCACGCGGGCGCCGCGGGTGACGATCTTCTCCAGCTCTTCCTCGGTGTAGAAATTCAGCCGCACCGGAATGCCGAAACGGTCGCGCAGCGGATTGGTCAGCAGGCCCGCGCGCGTGGTGGCGCCGACCAGCGTGAACTTCGCCAGATCGATCTTGACCGAGCGCGCCGCCGGCCCCTCGCCGATGATCAGGTCGAGCTGAAAATCCTCCATCGCCGGATAGAGCACTTCCTCGACCGCCGGACTGAGGCGGTGGATCTCGTCGATGAACAGCACGTCGCGCTCTTCGAGATTGGTCAGCAGCGCCGCGAGATCGCCGGCCTTGGCGATCACCGGGCCCGGAGGTGGCGCGAAAACCGACGCCGAGTTCGCGCGCCACGATCTGCGCCAGCGTGGTCTTGCCAAGGCCCGGGGGGCCGACGAACAGCACGTGGTCGAGCGCCTCGCCGCGCTTGCGCGCGGCCTCGATGAAGATCGACAGATTGGCGCGCGCCTGCGCCTGGCCGACGAATTCGGACAGCAGTTGCGGGCGCAGCGCGGTGTCGCCGACATCGTCGCTCGCGGCGCTCGGGGGTGACGATGCGGGAGGGCGTGGTCATGCTGCGACCTGATACCGAGAGGCGGTGGAATGACCACAGCAGGGCATTCGCCGCTCACTTCGCCAGTTCCTTCAGCCCCAGCCGGATGAGCTGCGCGGTCTCCGCCTTCTCACCGGCACTGCGCGAGGCGGCGGCGATCGCGGCCGCCGCCTGCGGCTGGCCGTAGCCGAGATTGACCAGCGCCGAGATCGCATCGGTGACCGGGCGCGGCGCGCGGTCGTCGTCGATCGCGCCGGACAGATGCACCAGCGCCGGATCGACGTTGGCGAAGGCCGGCGCCTTGTCCTTCAATTCGGTGACGATGCGCTCGGCGACCTTCGGGCCGACGCCCGGGCGTGCGCGCCACCGCGGCCTTGTCGCGCAGCGCGATGGCGTTGGCGAGATCGGACGGCGGCAAGCGTGCCGAGCACCGCCAGCGCCACCTTGGCGCCGACGCCCTGCACGGTCTGCAGCAGGCGAAACCATTCGCGCTCGATGTCGCTGCGAAAGCCGAACAGTTTGATCTGATCCTCGCGCACATAGGTCTCGATCGACAGCACCGCGGCCTCGCCGGGCGCGGGCAGCGCCTGCAGCGTGCGCGCCGAGCAATGCACCTGATAGCCGACGCCGCCGACGTCGAGGATCACGTAATCCTCGCCGTAGGAATCGATCAGGCCCTTCAGCTTGCCGATCATGCGCCGACCACCTTCAGCCGCAGCGCCGCGCTGCCGCGATGATGCGCGTGCGTGATGGCGATCGCCAGCGCGTCGGCGGCATCGGCGATCTTCGGATCGGCCTTGGGCAGCAGGATCTTCAGCATCACCAGGATCTGGTTCTTGTCGGCATGGCCGGCGCCGACCACGGTCTTCTTCACCTGGTTGGGCGCGTATTCCGCGACCGATATCCCGAACATCGCCGGCGCCAGCATCGCGACGCCGCGCGCCTGGCCGAGCTTCAGCGTGGCGACGCCGTCCTTGTTGACGAAAGTCTGCTCGACCGCGGCCTCCACCGGCTTGAAATCGCCGAGCACGGCGGCAAGCCCCTCATGGATCGCCAGCAGCCGGCTCGCCAGCGGCAGGCTGTCCGGCGGCTCGACCGAGCCGCAGCCGACGAAGATCAGCCGGTTGCCCTCGATCTCGATCACGCCCCAGCCGGTGCGGCGCAGGCCGGGATCGATGCCGAGGATACGGACGGGGTGGCGAATCGGCGGAGATGTCATGGGGTAGTGATACCGCCGCAGGCTTCAGGCGAAACACCTGTTGACCGCCATGGGCCGCGAAAGCCGGCAATCCCAGTCGGCGACCGAATGTTTCAATTTTCAGCCGCTTCCGAAAACGTCAAGTCGTCAGGATGTCCCGACCTTGCTGGAGGATCATGCCAGGATCATTCTTGCGGTTTTTCTGGCTGTGGCCTCGGGCTCCGCCCGGGCCCAAACGGTCGCGGCCACCATGACCAAATGGGGCCTGATGGGGGATTGGTCGGTCGACTGCAAGGCGGCGGCCGGCGACGGTACCGCCGCCAAGCTGCGATACGCGGCGAAGCCGGACGGCAGCGTCTATCATTACCGTAATTTCGGCGACGCCAAGAGCAGCGACAAGATCAAGTCCGTCAGGGTCACGCCCGAAGACTGGCTGGAGCTGAAGATCTTCTTCAAGGAGATCGCGGTCGGCGAGCAGGACCGCACCTTCGCCCTGAAGCGAATTCGCACCGGCGTGGTCCAGGCGATGTACAACTACAACGCCAAGCGCGAGTACAGCGTCAAGGACGGAAAATTCACCAGCAACGGCAAGGACACGCCCTTGCAGAACAGGTGCGATTGAGACGCCGGCCCCGGCTCCGCGCCCGGGCAACGCGAAGGCATCACCCGCCCATCTTCGCGACCAGCGCGTCCGAGACCTCGAAATTGGCATAGACGTTCTGCACGTCGTCGTGCTCGTTGAGCAGGTCGATCAGCTTCAACAGCTTCTCGCCGGTCTCGTCGTCGACCGGCACGGTGTTTTGCGGCTTCCAGGTCAGCGCCGCCTTGCGGGCTTCGCCGAATTTCGCCTCCAGCGCCTTTGCCACCTCGCGAAAGGTTTCCTGCGAGGCGTAGATCTCGTGGCCGCTCTCGCTGGAGACCACGTCGTCGGCGCCGGCCTCGATCGCCGCTTCCAGCATCGCATCGTCGGAGGCGACCTTGGCGTCGTATTCGATGATGCCGGTGCGGTCGAACATGAAGGAGACCGAGCCGGTTTCGCCGAGGTTGCCGCCGGACTTGGTGAAGTAGGAGCGGATGTCGGAGGCGGCGCGGTTGCGGTTGTCGGTCAGCGCCTCGACGATCACGGCGACGCCGCCCGGGACCGTAGCCCTCGTAGCGGATCTCGTCGTAATTCTCGCCCTCGTTGCCGGTCGCCTTCTTGACCGCGCGCTCGATCGAGTCCTTCGACATGTTCTCCTGGCGGGCGGAGATGATGGCGGCGCGCAGCCGCGCGTTCATCGCGGGATCGGGCACGCCCATCTTGGCGGCGACGGTGATTTCCCGCGCCAGCTTGGAGAACAGCTTTGACTTCTGGGCGTCCTGCCGGCCCTTGCGGTGCATGATGTTCTTGAATTGGGAATGGCCGGCCATGCGGTCTCTTTTCGGATTCGTCCGGGGAATCCAAGGGAGGAGGCGCGGCGTTATAGGCCGGTAACCCGCCGAAATCAAAGATTTACCCGTTTTTCGGTATTCCAGTAGGGCGTACTGCCCGCGTTAGAGGCAATCGTTAACCATGATTTCATGCCCGAATGCGAGGATGCGCGTAATTCCTCATCGCACGAGAGACACCCATGGCATTCGGTTTGTTTCGAAAGCGGCTGCCGGACCCGGCTCCGGCTGTCGACGCGCAGCGCGGCGGTCCCGGTCGTCGCAACCGATGCTCCGGCCGCCTCGGACAGCGATTCCGCGCGGGAAATCCTCGAACTGCTGGAGCTCGAACTGGGCGCCATGATCCGCCAGCTCGAGCGCGCGGCCAATTCGGTCGCCGGCGGCGCCGAAGCCACCGCAGCAACGCTTTCCACCATCCGCCAGCGCACCGACGCCCTCACCGGGCGCACCAGCGCCGCGCAGTCCACCGCCACCACCTTCTCGCAGGCCGCGGACAAATTCACCCATTCGGCAGAGGGCATCGGGTCGCAGGTGCTCAACGCCAGCCGGCTCGCCGACCAGGCCAGCGCCGCCGCCCGCGAAGCCAGCCTCAATGTCGACCGCCTGAGGGAATCGTCGGCCGCGATCGGCAATGTCGTCAATCTGATCGCGCAGATCGCCCGGCAGACCACGCTGCTGGCGCTCAACTCCACCATCGAGGCGGCGCGGGCCGGTACCGCCGGGCGCGGTTTCGCCGTGGTCGCCTCCGAGGTCAAGGCGCTGGCGGTGCAGACCCAGAGCGCGACCGAAGAGATCACCAAGAAGATCGAGGCGCTGCAGCGCGACGCCGCGGGCTCGGTCGATGCGGTGCACCGGATATCGCAGGCGATCGAGGCGATCCGCCCGGTATTCGAAATCGTCAACGGCGCGGTGGCGGAGCAGAACCAGACCACCAGCGACATGTCGACCAACGCCGCCTCGGCCTCCAGCTTCATCGTCTCGGTCGGCGACAGCGCCGTCGAAATCGACATGTGCCACCAAGGAAGCCGAAGCCCATGGCGAAAGCGTCGCCAAGGCCGGCAAGGCCGTCACCATGTTCGCGCAGAAACTGAAGGATCGCGCTGCGCGGTGCTGCTGCGCCAGGACGGAGCGCAAGCGACCAGCACAAGAGCCAGCCGCTGCCGTGCAATCTGGCGATGGAAATCCAGACCGCGCGCGGCCTGATCGCAGCACCGGCCTACGAAATCTCGATCGACGGCATCCTGATCGGCGGACGCGGACGGCGAAAAGCTGCCGCTGAATGAAACCCTCAACGCCACGCTGCAGCGATATCGGCGCGTGCAGCATCCGCATCAGGGAACGCACCAAGGCCGGCGCGCAGGCGCGGTTCGAGCCGCCGGACGCCGCGCTGACGGAAAAGATCGAAGACAAGCTTTGGTCGATCCAGGACGAGAACACCGAATCCGTCACCCGCGCCATGGAAGCCGGCCGCGCGCTGACCAAGATTTTCGAGGACGCCGTCAGGAGCGGCGCCATCTCGATGGACGACATGTTCGACGAAAACTACGTGGAGATCGCAGGCACCAACCCGGTGCAGTACCGCACCAAGGTGCTCGACTGGGCCGACCGCGCGCTGCCGCCGTTCCAGGAGGCGTTCCTTGCCAGGGACCCGCGCATGGCGTTCTGCGCCATGATCGACCGCAACGGCTATCTGCCGGTACACAACAAGATCTACTCGCATCCGCAACGGCCGGCGACGTCGCCTGGAACACCGCCAACAGCCGCAACCGCCGCATCTTCAACGATCCCGCGGGCCTCGCCGCCGGCCGCAACCAGCGCGCCTATCTGATCCAGAGCTACGCCCGCGACATGGGCAACGGCAAGACCATCATGATGCGCGAGATCGACGTGCCGATCCGCGTCAACGGCCGCCACTGGGGCGGATTCCGCACGGCGTACAAGCTCTGAGAATTACCGCCTTCCATCGTCGTGAGGCGCATCGATTCCATTGACCCGGAGGACTGCGACGATGTCGGTCGTTCAGCCCGCAAAATTGGAATTTGCCGCCACCGGCCCCTCGGACAGCGAACGGCTGGTCGATCAGCTTGCGAACCGGATCGGCGGCCTTGGGGTCGAGCTTGCGGACGTGGCCGGAAACCTGCAGGAAGTCGCCGGCCGGGTTTCCAGCCAGTCCGCACGCTTCGAGCATCTGCAGGAGACCGCTGTGACGATGGTTTCCGCCAACCACCACATCGCCAGTGCATCCCAGGCGGTGCAAACGGCCACAACCTCGGCCATCGATGAAATCACCCAATCGCGCGCCGCGGTGGAAACCGCGGTCCAGCACATCGCCGGGCTGATCGAGGCCGTCGGCCGCATCGAGCTTCGGCTCGGCGCGGTCGGAACCGCGCTCACCCAGGTGGGCAAGGTATCCGGGTCGATCGAGGCGATCGCGCGGCAGACCAACCTGCTGGCGCTGAACGCGACCATCGAGGCCGCCCGCGCCGGCGCCGCCGGCAAGGGTTTTGCGGTGGTCGCCAGCGAAGTGAAGAGCCTCGCCGAAGCGACGCGCCAGGCCACGCACCTGATCGGCGATACCGTCCGCGATCTCGACGGCCAGGTCGGCAGCCTGATCGGCGAGAGCGGCGACGCCTCGTTGCGGGCCAAGAGCGCCGGCGAAGGCGCTCAGCAGATCCAGGGCATCATCGTGCGGGTGCAGGAAGGTTTTGCGGCGGTCGGCCGGGAGATTGACGGGGTCGCCAAGGCGGCCACTTCCAATCTCGCCCATTGCGACATGGTGATCGACGAACTCGGCCACCTCGCAAAGGGCGTCGACCTGTCCTCGACCGACCTGAAGCACGCCGACGAAAGGGTCGCCAGACTGCTCGATACGTCCGGAGGCGCTGATCGAGCAGATCGCCGCCAGCGGCGTGGAGACTTCGGATGCCCCGCTGATCCGCGTCGTGATCGATACCGCCAGGCAGATTGCCGCGGTTTTCGAAAGCGAGATCGCGCGCGGCGAGATCCGCCTCGAGCAGTTGATGGACGAAAATTACCGCGAAATTTCCGGCACCGACCCCAAACAATATCTCACCGACTATGTCGCCTTCACCGACCGCATCCTGCCGCCGATCCAGGACCCGATTCAAAAGATCGATCCGCGGATCGTGTTCTGCGTCGCCTGGGCCAAGGGCGGCTATCTTCCGACCCACAATCCGAACTATCGCCTGCCGCAGGGGCCCGACCCGGTCTGGAACAACGCCAATTGCCGCAACCGGCGGCTGTTCAGCGACCGCGCGGTGAAAAAGGTGGCGGCAAACACCAAACCGTTCCTGCTGCAGACCTACCGGCGCGACATGGGCGGCGGCAATTTCGTGCTGATGAAGGACCTGTCCTCGCCGATCCATGTTCGCGGCCGCCATTGGGGCGCCTTCCGCATGGGTTTTCGGCAGTCCTAGCTAGCTCGCCCAAAATCCCGGCAGCGTCGGTTCCAGCCTTCCGCCGATCCGCACCGGCGCGATCTTCAGCGCGAGCCCGGTCGCATCGTCGGTCTCGACCGCGACGCCGCTCAGGTGGCGACGCCGCCCGCCGGCTCGAACCGGCCCGAGGGGATGCCGGTCGTAAAACGCCGCAGCGGTTCTTCCTTCTGCATGCCGATGATCGAATCGTAGTCGCCGGTCATGCCGGCGTCGGTCATGTAGGCGGTGCCGCCGGAGAGGATCTGGTGGTCTGATGTCGGCACATGGGTGTGGGTGCCGACCACGAGGCTGGCGCGGCCGTCGCAGAAGAAGCCGATGCCCTGCTTTTCGCTGGTCGCCTCGCCGTGGAAATCGACCACGATGGCGTCGGCGGCCTCGCGCAGCGGACAGGCCTCGAGTTCGCGGTTGAGGACGGCGAAGGGATCGTCGAACGGCGTCATGAAGACGCGGCCGATGGCGTTGATGACCAGCGCGCGCTTGCCGTTCTTGGTGTCGATCAGGGCGGCGCCGCGGCCCGGCGTGCCCTTCGGATAATTCGCCGGACGGATCAGTCGGGGCGCGCGCTCGATGAACACCAGCGCCTCGCGCTGATCCCAGGCGTGGTTGCCGAGCGTGACCGCGTCGGCGCCGGCGTCGAGGAACTCCTGGTAGATCGCTTCGGTGATGCCGAAGCCGCCGGCCGAGTTCTCGCCGTTGACGACGACGAGATCGAGCGCCCAGTCGCGGATCATGCCCGGCAGATGCTCCGAGATGGCGGTGCGGCCGGCCCTGCCGACCACGTCCCCGACGAAAAGAATGCGCAAAGCTAAAAACTCCGGAAATCGAACGCTTCGGTTTCCGTTAGCACATAATCCAGCGCCACGTCGTGCGACAACGCCGGAACCGCTCGATTTCCTGGGTCGCGAAAGGCCAGGCCGATGGCGGTGACGGCCTTGGTCTTGCGCAAATGCGCCAGGGTGTAGTCGTAATGGCCGGCGCCATAGCCGATGCGGTGGCCGGCGCGGTCGAACGCCGCCAGCGGCACCAGCATGATGTCGGGAATGAGTTCGGCGGCCGCCGGCGACGGCTCGAGAATGCCGAGCGGCCCGAGCATCAGCCGGTCGTCGGGCGACCAGGCGCGAAACGCCAGCGATTTTCCGCGCGCCATCACCGCCGGCAGCGCCAGCCGCGCGCCCTGCGCGGCGAGCATCCGCATCAAGGGCGCCGGATCGATCTCGCTGCGGATCGGCGAGTAGCCGGAGACGATGGTGCCCGGAGCGATCTCGATCGGCAGGCCGCGTTTGGCGACAGCCTTGCGCCGCGGCGGCGCGCTTGTTGTCGCTCAACGCGTCGCGCTTCGCGAGAGCAGCGGTACGGAGATCGGCCTTCGATCGCTCGTTCGGCAAAGCTGACATCCAGCGCAGTTATGCGGACCGCGAGCTGTACCGGAGCGAGCATGACGGGGTAACGAACAGCGCGACAAAGGCAGCAAAAAAACAAAAGTGCGAAGCCGCGATGGCCGTTGGAGTGCTCGATCCCGGAGTTCCCTACGAAAGTAGGTGGGCACCATATGACCGGATCCACGGACCCGGCCAGGGACAGTTCCCGGAAGGATCGATAAGGCCCCGGGGATATATGGCTCCTGACGCGCGACACAGCTTCGCCCGGCCAATGTAGCGATGATGGGGCCAAACCGCCAGCGTTAACGGCAGCCGCTTCACCCTCCCTTGGAGGAGGTGAAGAGATCAACCGATCGCCACGCCGCCGCCGATGGTGCGGTTCAGCACCTGGGTGGTCTTCTCGATGCGGTCGGCGGCGGAGTTGAGCGCGTTGGTCACCGCGATCTGCGTCGCCCTGGCGCGATCGGCCGCAGCCACGCGGACGTCGCGCAAGGCGGTCCAGCTCTTCCTCGAGCTTGCGGATGCGCTGGCTGGCGTCGAGCAGTTCGTCGCACACGGTCAGCGCCGCCATCACGGTCAGCCGCGCGTCGCCGATCTCGCCGAATTTGCCGCGCAGACCCTCGATCCGCGATTCCAGACTCTCGGCGAGCTTCAGCAGCCGCGATCTCCTGGCCATCCTCGCAGGCCATCCGGTATTGCCGGCCATTGATGGTGACGTTGACGTGGTTCATGCAGTCATCTCCGGCATCGAGCACGGAGCGGATGGTGCCGATCGCCGAATCGAGCCGTTCCGGCGATCTCGCGATTGGTGCGCTCGAGCCGCCGCGACTTCACCAGCGATCCGTCGAGTTCATCGGCGAGCCGCGAGCGGTCGGCGCCGAGCGCCTGAATCCGGGCCGCCAGTTCGTTCTCGTCGCGGTCGGCTTCGCGGCGGCGTTCGACCGCGCTCTCCAGCGCTTCGAGCGCCGACATCAGCCGCCGCGTCGCGGCGTCGATATCGGCGAAGACAGGCTCGGCATGGCCGGAGCCATTGGCGGGACGATCGCTCATGACTGACAGCGCGCACCTTCCGTGGGCCGGCCGAACTGCAAAACCCGCGATCCGGCAAGCGTTTAGGCGGTGAACTTTACGTGGCAAGCGAGCCCAGCGCAACGCCGCTCAGAAGCTATGCACTGCTAAGCAACTTTTCCCCCGTTCAGGACGTTTCATTGCCTTGGACTCGGGGAACCGAGATGCTATCCAGCCCTGACTTCCCGTTGCCTTTTGGCCAGTAACCACGGCATTCGCACCCGATGCGGATCGCCACCAAACACCTCATTTCAGGCGGATTTTCATCATGACGCAGGTCGATCATACCCGTATGGCCAATGCGATTCGTGGCCTTGCCATGGACGCCGTCGAGAAGGCCAAGTCCGGCCATCCCGGCCTGCCGATGGGCGCCGCCGACATCGCCACCGTGCTGTTCACGCAATTCCTGAAATTCGACGCCGCCGACTCCGAAATGGCCGGACCGCGACCGTTTCGTGCTCTCGGCCGGCCACGGCTCGATGCTGCTCTATGCGCTGCTGTACCTGACCGGCAACGAGGACATGACGCTCGACCAGATCAAGAATTTCCGCCAGCTCGGCTCCAAGACGCCCGGACATCCGGAGAACTTCGAGACCAGCGGCGTCGAGACCACCACCGGACCGCTCGGCCAGGGCATTGCGACCTCGGTCGGCATGGCGCTGGCGGAAAAAATGCTGGCCGCCGAATTCGGCAAGAAGATCGTCGGCCATTACACCTATGTGCTGGCCTCCGACGG
Organism: uncultured Alphaproteobacteria bacterium; assembly: GCA_963706975.1. Taxonomy (GTDB): domain Bacteria; phylum Pseudomonadota; class Alphaproteobacteria; order Rhizobiales; family Xanthobacteraceae; genus Bradyrhizobium. Next base: position 142,997 of record CAVPOL010000003.1, on the reverse strand, counting down.
CGACCTGATGGAGGGCGTATCGCAGGAAGCGATCGCGATGGCCGGGCACTGGAAGCTCAACAAGCTGATCGTGCTCTATGACGACAACGGCATTTCGATCGACGGCCCGATCTCGCTCGCCGATTCCGTCGACCAGGTGAAGCGCTTCAAGTCCGCCGGCTGGGCCGCCGAGCTGATCGACGGCCATGATCCCAGGCCGCGATTGCAGCGGCGATCACGCGCGCGCAAAAATCCAACAAGCCGTCGCTGATCGCCTGCAAGACCACGATCGGCTATGGCGCGCCGAACAAGGCCGGCACCGCGAAAGCCCATGGCGAGGCGCTCGGCGCCGACGAGTTGAAAGCCGCCAAGGAAAAACTCGGCATTTCGCAGGAGGCCTTTTCGGTGCCGGACGACGTGCTGAAGGCCTGGCGCGCGGCCGGCAGCCGCGGTGCTGCCGCGCGAAAAGAATGGGAGGCGCAGTTCGCGCAGCTCGGCAGCCGCAAGCGCGCCGAATTCGAACGCCGCCTGCGCCATGAGCGGCCGGCCTCATTGGCGAAGGCGCTGAAGGCGCACAAGAAGGCGCTGCTGGAGACGCCGCAGAACGTCGCCACCCGCAAATCGTCCGAACTGGCGATCGAGGCGATCGCCGCCGCGATGCCGTGGAATTTCTGGCGGGCTCCGCCGATCTCACCGGCTCCAACAACAACAAGGCGAAATCCGCGACGGCGTTCTCGGCCAAGACGCCGAAAGGCCGCTTCATCCATTACGGCATCCGCGAGCACGGCATGGCGGCGGCCATGAACGGCATCTCCCTGCATGGCGGCTTCGCGCCGAACGGCGCCACCTTCCTGGTGTTCACCGACTATGCCCGCCCGGCGATGCGGCTTGCGGCGCTGATGGGCGCGGGCGTGGTCTATGTCATGACCCATGATTCGATCGGTCTTGGCGAAGACGGGCCGACGCATCAGCCGGTCGAGCATCTCGCCGCCTTGCGCGCCATTCCCAACATGCGCGTGTTCCGTCCCTGCGACGCGGTCGAGGTCGCGGAGTGCTGGGAACTGGCGCTGAACCGGATCGACGGCCCGACGGTGCTGGCGCTGACCCGCCAGAACCTGCCGCAACTGCGCACCAGCGCGCCTGCCGAAAATCCGTGCAGCCAGGGCGCCTACGAACTGGTCGCCGCCCAAGGCGAGGCGAAGGTGTCGCTGTTCGCCTCCGGCTCCGAGGTCGAGATCGCGGTGGCCGCGCAGAAGCAGCTTGCCGAACGCGGCATCGCGTCGCGGGTGGTCTCGGTGCCCTCGCTCGAATTGCTGCTGGCGCAGCCGGCAGACAAGGCAAAAGGCGATCATCGGCAACGCCCCGGTCAAGATCGCGATCGAGGCCGCGGTGCGCTGGGGCTGGGATGCTGTGATCGGGCACGATGGCGCATTTGTCGGCATGCACGGTTTCGGCGCCAGCGCGCCCGCCAAGGACCTCTACAAGCATTTCGGCATTACCGCCGAGGCTGTGGTTAACGCAGCGCTGAAGCGCCTCGGCTGACGGTTGAGATCGGCCGAAAAAAGGACTAGGTAATTTCTATCTTGTCCGTTCTCGCCCGGCCGAACCGGGCGATCCGCCGTCAAAACCTCCGAGGATCGCCCTCGCGGGGCCGGCATCAGCTATTAGAGGAGAGACGAGCATGGCAATCCGGGTCGCGATCAACGGGTTTGGCCGCATCGGCCGCAATGTGCTGCGCGCCATCGCCGAGTCCGGCCGCAAGGATATCGAAGTGGTCGGCATCAACGACCTCGGCCCGGTCGAGACCAACGCCCATCTGCTGCGCTTCGATTCCGTGCATGGCCGCTTCCCCGGCACCGTGACCGTCGACGGCGACTCGATCAGCGTCGGCAACGGCAAGATCAAGGTTTCCGCCGAACGCGATCCGTCCAAGCTGCCGTGGAAGGAACTCGGCGTCGACATCGCGCTGGAATGCACCGGCATCTTCAGCGCCAAGGCCAAGGCCTCCGCCCATCTCACCGCCGGCGCCAAGCGCGTGCTGGTCTCGGCGCCGTCGGACGGCGCGGACGCCACCATCGTCTACGGCGTCAACCACGACAAACTGACAAAGGACCATCTCGTCGTCTCCAACGGCTCCTGCACCACCAACTGCCTCGCGCCGGTGGCAAAGGTGCTGAACGACACCGTCGGCATCGAGACCGGCTTCATGACCACGATCCATGCCTATACCGGCGACCAGCCGACGCTCGACACGATGCACAGCGATCTCTACCGCGGCCGCGCCGCGGCGATGTCGATGATCCCGACCTCGACCGGTGCAGCCAAGGCGATCGGCCTGGTGCTGCCGGAACTGATGGGCAAGCTCGACGGCGTCGCGATCCGCGTGCCGACGCCGAACGTCTCGGTGGTCGATCTCAAGATCATCGCCAAGCGCACGACCGACGTGAAGGAAATCAACGCGGCGATGAAGCGCGCCTCGGAGCAGGAGATCAAGGGCATTCTGGGCTATACCACCGCGCCCAACGTCTCGATCGACTTCAACCACGACCCGCACTCCTCCACCTTCCATGTCGACCAGACCAAGGTGCAGAACGGCACGCTGGTGCGGGTGATGTCCTGGTACGACAATGAGTGGGGCTTTTCGAACCGCATGTCGGACACCGCCGTGGCGATGGGGAAGCTGCTGTAACTCACGTCTCGTGTCCCGGACGCGGTGCAGCGCGTAGCGCTGCTCCGCAGAGCCGGGACCCATACTTCCGAGACCTGCCAGGCATGGATCCCGGTTCTGCACAGCGGCACTTCGCGCCGCAGTGCGCCCGGGACAAGAGAACTCCCAATGACAAAATCATTCCGCACCCTCGATGACGTCGACGTGAAGGGCAAGCGCGTGCTGTTGCGCGTCGACCTCAACGTGCCCATGGAAAACGGCCGCGTCAGCGACGCCACACGGCTCGAGCGCGTGGCGCCCACCATCACCGAAATCGCCGGCAAGGGCGGCAAGGTGATCCTGCTCGCGCATTTCGGCCGGCCCAAGGGCCGCGATCCCAAGGAATCGCTGAAGCCGGTCGCAGCAGCGCTGGCGCAAGTCATCGGCAAGCCGGTCGCATTCGCCGACGACTGCATCGGCGAACCCGCCGCAAAGGCCATCGCCGCCATGAAGGACGGCGACATCCTCTGCCTGGAAAACACCCGCTTCCACAAGGAAGAGGAAAAGAACGATCCGGCGTTCGTCGCCGAACTGGCAAAGCTCGGCGACATCTGGGTCAACGACGCCTTCTCGGCCGCGCACCGCGCGCATGCCTCCACCGAAGGCCTCGGCCACAAGCTGCCGGCCTATGCCGGACGCACCATGCAGGCCGAACTCGACGCGCTCGGCAAGGCGCTGGAAGCGCCGACCAAGCCCGTGATCGCGATCATCGGCGGCGCCAAGGTTTCGACCAAGATCGACCTGCTGGAAAACCTCGTCACCAAAGTCGACGCGCTGGTGATCGGCGGCGGCATGGCCAATACCTTCCTGCATGCGCAGGGCGTCGGCGTCGGCAAATCGCTGGCGGAAAAGGATCTCGCGGCGACCGCGCTGCGGATCATCGACAAGGCGGAAGCCGCCAATTGCGCCATCATCCTGCCGGTCGACGCCGTCGTCGCCTATCACTTCGCGGCCAATGCGCCGTCCCATGCCTACGGGCTCGATGCGATTCCCGGCCGACGGCATGATCCTCGACGTCGGCCCGCAATCGATCGCGCGCATCCATGCCGCGATCGACGACGCCGCGACGCTGGTCTGGAACGGCCCGCTCGGCGCCTTCGAGATGACCCCGTTCGACCGCGGCACCATGGTGGCGGCCAAGCACGCCGCCGAGCGGACCCGGGCCAAAAAGCTGATCTCGGTCGCCGGCGGCGGCGACACCGTCGCGGCGCTGAACCAGGCCGGGGTGGCGGACGATTTTACCTATGTTTCGACCGCCGGCGGCGCGTTTCTTGAATGGATGGAGGGCAAACCCTTGCCCGGGGTCGAGGTTTTGAAGATACGCTAAGCTCGAAAATCACGGCCGATCGGCAGGAACGCCCTCAAACGCGGAGAACAGGACAGATGGCTCGCATCACGTTGCGTCAATTGCTCGACCACGCGGCGGAACACGATTACGGCGTTCCGGCCTTCAACATCAACAACATGGAGCAGGCGCTCGCGATCATGGACGCCGCCTCCAGCCTCGATGCCCCCGTGATCATCCAGGCCTCGCGCGGGGCGCGGTCCTACGCCAACGACATCATGCTCAAGCACATGATGGACGCGGTCACCGAGATCTATCCGCAGATCCCGGTCTGCGTGCATCTCGACCACGGCAACGGGCCCGACACCTGCATGACCGCGATCCAGGCCGGCTTTACCTCGGTCATGATGGACGGCTCGCTGAAGGCCGACGGCAAGACCGCCGCCGACTGGGATTACAATGTCGGCGTCACCAGGACCGTCACCGACATGGCGCATCTCGGCGGCATTTCGGTCGAAGGCGAACTCGGCGTGCTCGGCTCGCTGGAAACCGGCATGGGCGACAAGGAAGACGGCCACGGCGCCGAGGGCAAGCTGTCCCACGACCAGCTGCTGACCAACCCCGACGAAGCCGTGAAATTCGTCCAGCAGACAAAGGTCGACGCGCTGGCGATCGCGATGGGCACTTCGCACGGCGCCTACAAGTTCACCCGCAAGCCGGACGGCGACATCCTCGCCATGAACGTGATCGAGGAAATCCACCGCAAGCTGCCCAACACGCATCTGGTGATGCACGGCTCCTCCTCGGTGCCGGAGGACCTGCAGGCGATCATCAACGCCAATGGCGGCAAGATGAAGCGACCTGGGGCGTGCCGGTCTCCGAAATCCAGCGCGGCATCAAGAACGGCGTCCGCAAGATCAACATCGACACCGACAACCGGATGGCGATGACCGGCCAGATCCGCAAGGTGCTGAACGAGAATCCCGAGGAATTCGATCCGCGCAAATACCTCAAGCCCGCGATGGAAGCGATGGCGAAACTCTGCAAGCAGCGGCTGCAGGAATTCAATACCGCCGGGCAAGCCAGCAAGATCAAGAAGGTGCTGACCACCGCCGAGATGGCGAAGCGCTACACCAAGGGCGAACTCGACCCCAGGGTTGCCTGACGCCAGCCGTTCCGGGCGGGCCGGGCGCGCGTCGCGGACGCGCACCGTCTCGCGAGTTCCAGCCGTTTTCCCTGCGTATTTCTCTGCCAATTCCTTGGGCAATTCCTTGGGAATCGCCCGAGAACCGTCTATTTTGATCCGCAATGACACTGCGCTTGCGGAGAAAGCACCGATGAATCTCGCCGATCTGAACAAGGTCGCCCTCGCCATGGTTGCACCGGGCAAGGGCATTCTCGCCGCCGACAAATCCTCCGGGACGATCAAGAAGCGGTTCGACGCCATCAAGGTCGAAATCGACCGAGGAAACGCGCCGTGACTACCGCGAAATGCTGTTCCGCTCCGATCGAGGCGATGAGACAGTATGTCTCCGGCGTCATCCTCTACGACGAGACCATCTGGCAAAACGCACAAGACGGCACGCCATTGATCAAACTGATCGAGCGATCCGGCGCGATCCCCGGCATCAAGGTCGACGAGGGCACGCAGGCCTTGCCGGGCTGCCCGGGCGAGTTGATCACCGCCGGGCTCGACAAGCTCGCCGAACGCCTGAAGAAATACTACGAGCGCGGCGCGCGGTTCGCGAAATGGCGCGCGGTGATCGATATCGGCCAGGGTATTCCGACCATGACCGCGATCCATGTCAACGCCCATGCGCTGGCGCGTTACGCGGCGTTGTGCCAGGCCGCGCAGATCGTCCCGATCGTCGAGCCGGAAGTGCTGATGGACGGCGATCACGACATCGACCGCTGTTTTGAAGTGACCCAGCGCGTATTGAACAAGACCTTCCAGGAATTGCGGGTCCAGCGCGTGGCGCTGGAAGGCATGATCCTGAAACCCAACATGGCGATCTCGGGCAAGAAGAGCGCAAAGCAGGCCTCCGTTGCAGAGGTCGCGGAAAAGACGGTCCGGATGCTGAAAGCCTGCGTGCCGGCGGCGGTGCCCGGCATCGCCTTCCTGTCCGGCGGGCAGTCCGACGAAGACGCCACCGCGCATCTCGACGCCATGAACCGGATCGGCGGCCTGCCGTGGTCGCTCACCTTCTCCTATGGCCGCGCGCTGCAGGCCGCACCGCAAAAGGCATGGTCGGGCAAGGCCGAAAACGTCACCGCGGGCCAGCGGGCGTTCACCCACCGCGCGCGGATGAATTCGCTCGCGAGCAAGGGCGAATGGAAGCCCGATCTCGAAGGAAGAAGGCGGCATAGATTTGGCCACTAAACCCGTTCCGCCGCGCCCGGTGCCGCGTCTCTATCTCGCGACGCCTGACGTGGACGATCCGTCGGCACTTGCTCAAAACCTGCCGGGCCTGCTCGCCGGGGCAGACGTCGCCGCGGTGCTGCTGCGGCTGAAGCCGACCGACCAGCGCAGCATGATCTCGCGGATCAAGGCGCTGGCGCCCGTGGTCCAGCAAAGCGGCGCGGCGCTATTGCTCGACGGCCATGTCGAACTGGTCGCCCGCGCCGGCGCCGATGGCGCGCATCTCACCGGCATCGAGGCCATGGCAGGACGCCCTGCCGTCGCTGAAACCCGACCGCATCATCGGCGTTGGCGGCCTCGCCACGCGGCACGATTTCGATGGCGGCGGGCGAAGCCGGCGCGGATTACGTGCTGTTCGGCGAACCCGATGCCGAGGGACAGCGGCCCTCGGTCGAGGCGATCGCCGAGCGGCTGGAATGGTGGGCCGAACTGTTCGAGCCACCCTGCGTCGGCTATGCGGCGTCGCTGGAGGAAGCCCACGAATTCGCCGCGGCCGGCGCCGATTTCGTCCTGGTCGGCGATTTCATCTGGGCCGATCCGCGCGGTGCCGCGGCCGCGCTGAAGGAGGCGGGAGCAGACCATCGTGCATGCGCACGCCGCGGGTTCCGGAAAAGCCAAAGCCGAACAGGGATAGCGCCGGAAATGAAGCTCCTGCGTTCCCATACTCGATCGCTGGCAAGCTGTCTCATCTGGACGGCAGGCGCGGTGGCGCAAACGCCGCTGCTGCCGCCTCCCGGCGCCCCGACGCCGCTGGCGCCGCCGAAGAAGGAAACGCGCAAACAGGCTCCGAAGCCGAAACCGCCGCGGCCAAAAAACCCGCGCACGCCAAAACCGACCGCCACGCCCGCACCGACGGCGACCGTCACCCCCGCCCCCGTATTCGAGGACCCCAACGTCGACCTGGTGTTCGGCGCCTATCAGCGCGGCCAGTACAAGACCGCGTTCGATCTCGCGACCAACCGCGCGCAGTTCAACGGCGACCCGAAGGCGATGACGATGCTCGGCGAACTCTATGCCAATGGCCTCGGCGTCAAGAACGACCAGCCAAGGCGGCAGAGTGGTACAGGCGCGCCGCCGACGGCGGCGACCGCGAGGGCATGTTCGCGCTGGCGATGCTTCGCCTCGCCGGACGCGGCGGCCCGGTCAACCGCGAGGAAGCGGTGAAACTGCTGGCGTCCTCGGCCAAGCTCGGCAACCCGAAGGCGGCCTATAACCTCGCCTTGCTCTATCTCGACGGGCAGACGCTGCCGCAGGACGTCCGCCGCGCCGCGGAACTGCTTCGCGTTTCCGCCGACGCCGGCAATCCGGAAGCGCAATACGCGCTGGCGACGTTTTACAAGGAAGGCACCGGCGTGCCGAAGGACATCGACAAGGCGGTCCGCCTGCTGCAGGCGGCCTCGCTGGCCGGCAATGTCGATGCCGAGGTCGAGTATGCCATCGCGATGTTCAACGGCACCGGCACCCCGAAGAACGAGCCCGCCGCGGTGGCGCTGCTGCGCAAGGCCGCCAAGCAAAACAGCCCGATCGCCCAAAACCGCCTGGCGCGCGTGCTGGTCAGCGGACTCGGCGCACCCATCGACAAGATCGAAGGCCTGAAATGGCACATTGTTGCGAAAACCGCTGGAAAAGGCGATCCCGCGCTCGATGAGGCGCTGGCGCGCTTTGAGCCCCGAGGAGCGCGCGCAGGCCGAGGCCGCCGCCCGCAAATGGCTCGGCACCAAATGATCCGCCTTGACGCCACCACACCGGCAGGGCACCCACTCTGATCTCACCTCTCCCCACCGGGGAGAGGTCGGCGCGCAAGCGCCGGGTGAGGGGGCTTGAACCTCACTGACACCGTAACCCCTCACCCCAGCCCTCTCCCCACGGGAGAGGGGGCGCACCTTCAGCGCTGAAACACCGGCGATATCATGCTGCAATCAGCCCTAATGAACGTCATGATCAAGGCCGCGCGCCGCGCCGGCCGCAGCCTCAAGCGCGACCTCGGCGAGATCGAGAACCTGCAGGTATCGCTGAAGGGGCCGGCCAATTTCGTCTCGCTGGCCGACAAGCGCGCCGAGGAAATGCTGCTGACCGACCTCACCAAGGCGCGGCCCGGCTACGGCTTCATCGGCGAGGAAGGCGGCGTCCGCGTCGGCGACGACAAGACCCACACCTGGATCGTCGACCCGCTCGACGGCACCACCAATTTTCTGCACGGCATTCCGCAATTTGCGATCTCGATCGGCCTGCAGCGTGAGGGCACGCTGATCGCAGGCCTGATCTACAATCCCGCCAATGACGAGCTCTATACCGCCGAACGCGGCAAGGGCGCCTTCCTCAACGACCAGCGGCTGCGCGTCGCCGGCCGCCGCCAGCTCGACGACTGCGTGATCGCCTGCGGCCTGCCGCATATCGGCCGCGGCGACCACAATCTGTCGCGGCGGGAAATGGCCGAGATCCAGCCCCGGGTGGCGGGCCTGCGCCGGTTCGGCGCCGCCTCCCTCGACATGGCCTTCGTCGCCGCCGGCCGCCTCGACGGCTACTGGGAACGCAACCTGCAACCGTGGGACATGGCGGCGGGACAGATCATCATCCGCGAAGCCGGCGGCACTGTCTCCGGCATCGAAGGCGACGACGATCCGCTGAAGACGGGGAATGTGGTCTGCGGCAACGAGCACATCCATGCCGAGCTGGTGAAGATCCTGAAGCCGCTGGGATAGCAACATCGCGATGCGCAAGGCCGCCGTGACAGCCGCAGCCCTGCTTTTTGCATCGGTGCTGGCGATCTGGTTCTGGCGCCGGTCTTGCATACTTCCCGATCATGTCGGCTACCGTGGATTAACCGTTTGAGCCCATTCTATCGTCATGCACCAATGGCAAGCGGCGATCATGTCCCGGCTGTTACGGTTCGTCCGCTGCGTCGCGCTTGCGTGCATGTCTCTCGCTGCCGGCTTGAATTCGGTGGCGCGGGCCGGCGATTGCCGGCCGGCTTCGATCGAAAGATTGCGCGCCTCGGCGCCCGAGGGCTTTGCCATCTACCAGCAAATCAAGGACAAGAAATTCTTTCTCGGCTGGATCAGGTGCGACGAGGCCGAACTCGGCCTGCCGACGGCGGTGCATGAATCCGTGCACTACATCACGGCCGAGACCGATGCGTTTCCGCTGGTCCACGGCGGACAGTTGAAGCGGCCGCATGAAGTGTCCGCCTTCGCCGCGCCGGCGCTGATCGCGGGAAAATTCGAGGCGAACGATTTCGTGACGACGTATCTGCAGCGGGGCAGCGCCAGCTCAGCGACCGATTTCCTCTATCTGCTCGACGAGCTCAATGCCTACACGCACGATCTCAACACTGCGATCAACCTGATCCGCTCCCGCCGCCCCGTTGAACAGGGCGTTGGACAAGTCGATCATCGCGACGGGCTCGCAGCGCTGATGGCGTTCGTGGCACTTTATGCCGAGCGGGCAGAGGCAAGCGAGCCCGCGACCTGGAGCGGCCTGCAGCAGCCGCGCGTCGCCAAAACCGTGTCGGCGCTGTGGGAACGCGCCGAAAAGGTGATGGCGTCCTCGTGCGGCATCCCGAATTTCGGCACCGAGGACAAGACCCTGATCCGGCAGTCCTGCCAAAGCGGGCCATCGGCGGCGCTGCAAAAAATCCTCGGTCGGGCGCCGGTTTGCCCGATCGCGTGTCTGAAGCCCGCACCGGTCGCTGCGCCCGAGGGCAAACGCCTCGTGGACAAGACTCCAGCCGGCAGGTTGAGCTCCAGCCCGGCGGCGAATCCTGCACGTCCGTTTTGAACAGGCGCCATAACCCGGCGCCGCCGCGTGCCGTTCGGCAATGCTTGCGTCGTCAGTAATGGCCGTAGGAGCAACCGCATTCCGGCCGGAGATGGACGACGCTGTTGTCACGTATGTCCGGACCGGCAGAACCTGCGTCACATGGTGATGGACCGGGCGCACCACGCCGACGACCCTGGTGTGGACGCGCGTCACGTTATGAACGCGAACGATCGGCTGGATCCGGGTCACATGCACGACCGGCTTGATACGCTGCACGTACTTGGTGCGCCAGACGTCGCGATGACGCGTGACGTTCTTGTACACTTTCTTGGTGCTGTGGGTGTAGGACGGCGGGAGGGGTCCACAACACCCTTTACGATGGCCCGCGCTTGCGGTGGTCGCAGAGCCGACCAGAGCCCACCCGATGATCAGTGCAGCAGACAGCGCCGTTACAAACCTCAACATGTTACGCCCCTTCTTACTCATACACGCCGCACAACTCATGCTAGTTGCGTGCATCGGGGGCAGGCAACCCCTTGTTGAGATCAAGGCCAGGTAATTTAAAGTATAGTTGATTGTGACATTTTTGCATCAGGGGTGGAGGCGCCGTGCACGTGAAACACGGGAGCTCGGCCTGTCAGTTAGACGGTCCCTGCACCGCGTCGGCCGCCGCCGCGCTGGTGAAGATTTTGAAGCCGCTGAGAAAATGCCTCCCTCGCCGGGCCGGTCTTGCGTCGGGCCTCACGTCGCGCGCTGGGCCAAAATCATGCAGGTGGCGGTCGCCGTCGCGTAGAGCGTGCCCGCGGCGTCTTCGAGCGACGCCTCGGCGACAGCCAGGCGCCCGCCGCGATGGCGCAGCCGCGCCCGCGCGACCAGCGGCTCCGCGCCGGCCCGGATACCTCTGATGAATTGCACATTGAGCTGCGAGGTGACGAAGGCCTCGTCGCGCCCGAGCGTGGTATTGACGGCATAACCGATGCAGCTGTCGAGTACCGCGGAGATCACGCCGCCGTGGACCGCGCCGACGAAGTTGACGTGATATTCCTCGGGCTGGAAGCTGACCTCGGCGCTGCCTACGCCGAAACTCGTCAGGCGCATGCCGAGCAGTTCGATGGCGGGGCTGTTGGGGACCTCGCCGCGCGCCACCGCGGTCAAGTATCCCGCAACGTCCATCCCCGCGACCGCCACTCTGACGTCCGCCGGCGCACTCCAGGAAATCGATCTGGTCTGACGGGAAACCGCCATGCCTTAAAGCTCCAGGGTTGCGCGAAAATCGATCGCGGCGCGGGCGATGATCTTCGCCTTGGTGTGCAGCAAAACCTCGCGCGGGCCCCTGGCGATCATCCGGGCAATCTCTAGGCTTCGCGCCGCAAGGCTGTCCGCAGGCACGACTTCCGAAACAAGCCCGAGGCGAAGCGCTTCGGCGCTATCCACCACCCGGCCGGTGAGGCACAGTTCGCGCGCCGCCGCGCCGCCGATCAGGTCGTGAAGCGGCGCATAGACCACGTCGCCGAAGGCCGCTTCCGGATGTCCGAAGCGAGCGCCGTCCGCCATCACCCTGATATCGCAGAGCACGGCGGTGTCCATGCCGCCACCCAGCGCCGGCCCGTTGACCGCGGCAACCAGCGGCAACGCGAAGCGCAACAGCGCGCTGTGATAGCGGTCGCTCGACGCCCACAGCCGTGCGTGGAATTCGGGATCCGCGAAAGCCGCCTGGAATTCCGAAAGATCATACCCGGCCGAAAACGCCGTTCCGGCGCCGGTCAGGATCACGCATTTGAGCGACGCCTCCTGCCGCAGCGTGTCGAGCGCGTCGCCGACGGCATCGCGCAGTGCAATGGACAATGCGTTCTTCTTGTCCGGCCGGTTCAGGGTGAGGACGACAATATTGTCCGCCGGCCGCTCTAGGATGATCAACTGCTCCATGGCATGCTCCATACCGACCGGTATTGAAGATCAACAGGAACGGCCATGTCAATACCCCCCGGTATGGAGCGGGCGACCGCCCGCGAAGGCGAGCGTCTCAGCCGCCGCCACTGGCAACGTGCGGCGCTGGAGAGCCTGACCGAAGGCGGCATCGCGGCCGTTACCGTGCCGCGCATCGCCAAACGGCTCGGCGTCACCAAGGGCAGCTTCTACTGGCACTTCAAGAGTGTCGACGACCTGCTCGCCGCCGCGCTGGCGGACTGGGAGCGCATCTTCACCGACGAGCGCCTGGCAAGGTTTGCCGGCGTGTCCGACCCGAAGCAGCGGCTCGAGCCCTGGTTCGCGGAGGTCGAGAAGGATCATCCGGCGCAGAAACTGCACCTTGCCATTGCCGGGGCGGCGGATCATCCGGTCGTCGGCGCGGTCTTTGCCCGGGTCGCCGCGAAACGAATTGCCTTCATCGCGGCGGCGCTGCGGCAGATGGGCTTTGGCCGCAAGGATGCGGAGGCCCGCGCCATTGCCGCTCACGCGGCTTATCTCGGCTTCCTGCGGCTACTGCATCATGCACCGGACACCGTCGGCAACGGGCGAGTACGCGCCCGCAATGTTCGAACCATGTTCGGCGTGCTGACCAGCAAGGCGTCTCCGCCCGGCGACGGCTAGACGCCGATCATGCAATCGCCGATCAAGGTAACGAGCCCGGCTGCGGGGCTGCCGTCTCCCGCGCGCCCGCCGCCGCTTCCACCTTTTCCCGGTCCCCCGCCAGCACCCGCTGCACGACCACGAAGAACACCGGCACCATCAAGAGCGCCAGCACCACCACCGCGATCATGCCGCCCATCACGCTGGTGCCGAGCGCCTGCTGGCTGGCGGCGCCGGCGCCGGAGGCGATCACCATCGGCAGCACGCCGCAGACGAAGGCGAGGCCGGTCATCAGGATCGGGCGGAAGCGTAGCGCGCAGGCCTCTACCGTCGCCTCGATCAGCGGCTTGCCCTGCGCGCGCAAATCCTTGGCGAATTCGATGATGAGGATGGCGTCTTTCGCGGCAAGACCGATGATGGTGATCAGGCCCACCGTGAAATAGACGTCGTTCGGCAGGCCGCGCATCGTGGCCGCCAGCACCGCGCCGCAGATGCCGAGCGGCACCGTCAGCAGCACCGCCAGCGGAATGGTCCAGCTCTCGTAGAGCGCGGCGAGGCACAAGAAACACCACCAGCGCGGACAGCGCGAGCAGAAACGGCGCCTGCGAGCCCGACAGCTTTTCCTGCAGCGATTGCCCGGTCCATTCATAGCCGAAGCCGCGCGGCAGCCGGCCGGCGAGCCGTTCCATCTCGGCAATGGCGTCGCCCGAGGTGAAGCCGGGCCTGGCTTCGCCGCTGATGCGCACCGCGGGATAATAATTGAATCCCGCGATCTGCGTCGGTCCCCTCGACCACTCCACGCGTGGCGAAGGACGACAGCGGCACCAGTTGGCCGCGGCTGTTCTTGACGTTGTAGTTGAGAATATCGTCGGCGTTCATGCGGCTCGTCATGTCGGCCTGCACGATCACCCGCTGCATCCGGCCGCGGTTCGGAAAATCGTTGATGTAGCTGGAACCGAGATTGGTCGAGATGGTGTTGTTGATGTCCTCGAAGGTGACGCCGAAGGCGCCGGCCTTTTCGCGGTCGATCATCAGATGGACCTGCGGCCCCGGCGGCAGGCCCTCGACGATAGACCTTCCGCAGCACCTGGCTGGCATTGGCCTCCGCGATCAGCCGGTCGGCGGCGGCGATCAGCGCCGGATAGCCCTTCTGGCCGCGGTCCTGCAGGCGGAAGCAGAAGCCGGAGGAATTGCCGAGATTGTCGATCGGCGGCGGCTGCAGCGCGGAAATCCTGGCGTCGCGGATCGACGACAGTTCGCGGTTGATGTCGGCGACGATGGCGGCCGCCGAATCCTTCGGCGGACGCTCCGACCAGTCCTTCAGGGTGATGAACGCCTGCGCGGTGTTGATGCCCTGGCCGAGAAAGCTGAAGCCGGTGAGGAACGTCACATTCTCGACGCCGGCACGCTGCGCCAGATATTTCTCGACCTTTTCGACCGCAGCCTCGGTGCGCGCGTACGAGGAACTCGGCCGGCGTCTGCACGTCGGTGGTGATGAAGCCCTGGTCGTCGACCGGCAGGAAGCCGCCGGGCAGGCCGGACAAAGGCCCAGGCCAGCCCGAGCAGCAACCGCCGACGTAGATCAGCATCAGCCGGCCGGTGCGCTTCAGCGACCAGCCCGACCGTGCCGGCATAGCGGCCCTTGACGCTGTCCATGCCGCGGTTGAACCAGCCGAACACGCCCTTGCGCGCATGGCCGTGGCCGGCCGTGACCGGCTTCAGCAGCGTCGCGCACAGCGCAGGCGTCAGCGACATCGCCAGCAGCGCGGAAAACGCGATCGCGGAAACCATGGTGACGGAGAACTGCCGGTAGATGATGCCGACCGATCCCGGGAAGAACGCCATCGGCATGAACACCGCGATCAGCACCAGCGTGATGCCGATGATGGCGCCGGTGATCTGCGACATCGCCTTGCGGGTGGCCTCCTTCGGCGGCAGGCCCTTCCTCGGCCATGATGCGCTCGACGTTCTCGACCACGACGATGGCGTCGTCGACCAGGATGCCGACCGCCAGCACCATGCCGAACATGGTCAGCATGTTGATCGAATAGCCCGCCACCAGCAGCATGGCGCAGGTGCCGAGCAGCGCCACCGGCACCACGATGGTCGGAATGATGGTGTAGCGGATGTTCTGCAGGAACAGGAACATCACGATGAACACCAGCACGACCGCCTCGACCAGCGTCATCAGCACCTTTTCGATCGAGGCCTTTACGACCGGGCGTGATGTTGTAGGGAATTTCGTAGGCGATATTGGCGGGGAAGAACTTCGACAATTCCTTCATCTTGGCTTCGACCGCGCTGGCGGTGGCGAGCGCGTTGCCGGTCGGCGACAGCAGCACCGAAAGGCCGGCGGTCGGCTTGCCGTTGAGCCGGGTGTTGAACTGATAGCTCAATCCGCCGATCTCGATCCGGGCGACGTCGCGCAGCCGCACCGTCGAGCCGTCGGCATTGGCGCGCAGGATGATGGCGCCGAACTCGTCGGGCGAGGTCAGCTGGCCCTTGACCAGCACCAGCGCCGCAATCTGCTGGTCCGGGGTGCTGGGCTCGGCGCCGATGCTGCCCGAAGCGACCTGGGCGTTCTGCGCCGTGATCGCCTTGTTGACGTCGTCGGCGGTCAGGCCGTAGCCGACCAGCTTGGCGGGATCGATCCAGATCCGCAACGACCGCTCGGTGGAATAGAGCGTGGCGCGGCCGACGCCGGGAATGCGCCGGATTTCGCCGAGCACGTTGCGGATCATGAAATCGCCGAGCCCGACTTCGTCGAGGCTGTCGTCGGTCGAACGCAGCGTGATGATCTGCAGCACCGCGCTGGAGGCTTCCTCGATCAGGATGCCCTGCTGGATCACCGCGCGCGGCAGCCGCGCCTCGACGCGCTTGATGCGGTTCTGCACTTCGACCGAGGCCAGCTCCGGTGTCGGTGCCCGGCACGAAGTTGGCGATGATCTCGACCTGCCCCAGCGAGTCGCTGGTGGATTCGAAGTTCAGGATGCCGTTGGCGCCGTTCAGCTCCTCCTCGATCAGCCGCGTCACGCTGTTGTAGAGGTTTTCCGGCGAGGCGCCGGGATAGCTGGTCGAGATCGAGATCGAGGGCGGCGCGATGATCGGATACTGCGCCACCGCCAGCAGCGGAATCGAGATCGAGCCGATCAGGCAGATGAAAAGCGCGACGACCCAGGCGAAGATCGGCCTGTCGATGAAGAAGCTGGGCATCAACCGTTACCGGAGCGCTTGCTTGGACGGCCTTGCCGCGGCGGTATCGGCCGCCGCGTCCGCTTCGGTAAACAACATGCGGCCTGACCTTGTCGCCGGCGGCGAACTTCTGGAAGCCCTCGACCACGACCCTGTCGCCGGCCTTCAGTCCTTCGGTCACGAACCACTGGCCGTCCTGCACCGAGCCGGTGCGCACCGGCTGGATCGCGACGCGGTTGTCGTCCTTGACCACGAACACTTCGCTGCCGCCGCCGCCGTTGCGCTGGATCGCCTGCTGCGGCACCGCGATGGCGTCGGTGTCGATGCCCTGCTCGATCAGGACGCGGACATACATGCCCGGCAGCAATTCGCGCTTCGGATTGGGGAACTCGCCGCGCAACGTCACCTGCCCGGTATGGGCATCGACCCTGGCGTCCGAGAACAACAGCTTGCCGGCGGCGCGATAGACCTCGCCATCGTCGAGCACCAGCCGCACCCTGGCCGCATCGGGCGCGATGCGGTCGAGTTCGCCGCTCTCCAGCGCGCGCCGGAGTTGATTGAGCTCGGTGACCGATTGGGTGAAATCGGCGTAGATCGGGTCGAGTTGCTGAATCGTCGCAAGGTTGGTCTCGTTCTGCACCACCAGCGCGCCTTCGCTGACCAGCGCCGCGCCGACCACGCCGTCGATCGGGGCGCGGATGGTCGCGTAGCTCAGATTGAGCTTGGCGCGCGCGACTTCCGCCTTGCGTCCCTCGACGTCGGCTTCGGCCTGGCGCATGCGCGCCGATGGCTTTTTCGTTTTCGGCCTCGGAGGTGGCGCGCTGGCTGGTCAGCGTCGCAATGCGACGCGCCTGCTGCGACGCCTGGTCGAATGCCGCCGTCGGCCTTGGCCAGCGCCGCCTCGCTGGACTGCACTTCGACCTCGAACGGCCTCGGATCGATCCGGTAGAGCGGATCGCCGGCCTTGACCTCGCTGCCCTGGTTGAACAGGCGCTCGACGACGATGCCGGAAACCCGCGGGCGCACGTCGGAGACCCGGGTCGGCGCGACCCGCCCCGGCAGTTCGCGGACGATGCGCGCGCGCCTGGGGTCTCACGGTGACGACGCTGACGTCGGGGTCGGACGGTTGTGCCGCTGCGACCGCGGAAACCGGCTCATCGCATCCGGCAAGCAGCGGCGCCAGCGCAGCCAACATCAAGGCGATGCCTGCCGATTGCGCGCGAAATCGAGTCATGAAAGGGATCGCCCCAAGTTTGAGTATCTGGCGCGGATTGCAGTTCCGCACCGGCGCACGCCATCGCAACGACAGCGCGTTATTGTTGGACGTCAAGTTAGATCCAGTCGTGCTGCGATGCAATACGCTTCGCGGCGGCCCAATGTCACACGGCAGCTAGAGCACTGAATAAAAACGGTTTTTCGGATAGTCACCGGATCGTGAATCGGCGCGATTGCGGTTCCGAAGCTTTCCCCGGCCAGCCGAATTGCCGTCGATTGCTCAAGGACGCAGCAAATTGCAAGATTGTGGGACTGGCGACGAATCGGAGCAGCGTGTCATGTTTTTTGCTTGAGGATGGTTCCCGGTTCCATCCAGATTCGACGCACTTCGCACTTTGCCCGGACTACGCCGCCTTCATCCGGTAATGGCTGACGCCCCATTCGCTGCCGTCGGCGTAACCGAACAGCCCTGACGTGGCGAGGAAGAACCAGCGCCAGCGGCGCATCCACAAATTCGTGTCGTTGCCATACACGGTCGAAAGATGGCTTTCGATCTCGTCGCGGTGCAGGTCGAAATTGTGCCAGCCAGTCGAGCGCGGTGCGCTGGTAATGCGCGCCGCTCCATCGCCATTCCTTTTCGACCTCGAACAGGTCGGCATATTGCCGGATCAGATGATGGCTCGGCATCACGCCGCCGGTGAAGAAGTGTGCGCGACCCAGTCCTCGCCGTCGGCGCGATCGAACAGATAGGCGCCCGCGCGATGGGTAAAAATGTGCATGAAGAAACGGCCGTCCGGCCTGAGCCATGAGCGCAGCCGCATCATCAATTCGCGCCAGTTCATCATGTGCTCGAACATCTCGACCGAGACGACGCGGTCGAACTGCCGTTCGGGATCGAACACGTTCATGTCCGAGGTGATCGCCCGGAGATTTTTCAGGCCGCGCGACGCTGCCTGGCGCTCGATATGGTCGCGCTGCGAATGCGAGTTCGACACCGCGGTGATTTCGGATTGCGGAAACTGCCGCGCCATCCACAGCGACAGCGAACCCCAGCCGCAGCCGAGTTCGAGGATCGCCTGACCGTCGGCCAGGTCGGCATGCTCGACGGTCTGGCGCAAGGCTTCCTCCTCGGCCTCCTGCAGCGTCGTTGCCGGCTCCTTGTAGAAACAGGACGAATATTTGCGGTTGGGGCCGAGCACGAGCGCAAAGAACGCCGCGGGCACTTCGTAATGCCGGGCGTCGGCCTCGTCGGTATATTCGGCGATGGCGCGCGCCGCCATCTCGTCGGCGAACGCCGGCGTCGCTGCCGGCATTGCCGCTGGCCAGCCGCGTCGCGGTGCGCGAGCACAGCCGCTGGATCGCGGCGCGAATGATGACGTCGGGCAACGGCACCCGTTCGGCGCTGCCGATGATGGTGGATACGAAGCTCATGTAACGATTCCCTTGTTTTTGATCATGATCCTCTCCGAAAACCGGTCTCCACTTTTGAGGATCGTGCTTGCGGCGGCAGCGGAAAGAAGGTGCTGGTGTCGACCCAGCCGGAACGGCCGGTGCGCTGCTGCACCATCCATTCGTCCGCGATCAGAACCGGCAGCGAAGCTGCGATGGCGGCGAGAGCTTCCAGGTACAAAATGGTCATGCGAAATCCCGGAACTCCGCGCTAGACATCGAACTTGGGTGAAATACGCTCCGGTCCAAGCCCGGTTTCAGCCTAAGGTTCCATCCATCAGCCCCGAATCAGGGCTTTCTGGCCTTTTTTCCCGGCTCCGCTGTGCCATATTGGCGCCGAGAACCGGTTCCCCGCAACGGATGACCCCGAAAAATGCCTTCAGGCCCTCCTCCCCGCTCCGCGATGGAGTTCGAACTGAACAAGCTGTCCTCGCCCCGGATCTTCCTGGTGCGGATGCTGGTGTTCCTGGTGCTGTGCGGCCTGCTGCTGGTGGTGCTCTACAAGCAGATCATGGCCGCGTTCTTCGCCAATCCCGGGCTCAACGGGCTGATCGGCGCGGTGCTGCTGATCGGCATCATCCTGTCGTTCCGCCAGGTGATCCGGCTTTATCCGGAGGTCGCCTGGGTCAACAATTTCCGCATCTCCGATCCCGGCCTCGCGGTCGAGCGGCAGTCCCCACGCTGCTGGCGCCGATGGCGGCGATCCTCGGCGGCGAGCGCACCGGGCGGATGACGATCTCGCAGCAGACCATGCGGCACCTGCTCGACTCGATCGCCACCCGGCTCGACGAGGCCCGCGACATTTCCCGCTACATGACGGGCCTGTTGGTCTTCCTCGGCCTGCTCGGCACGTTCTGGGGCCTGATCGAAACCGTCGGCTCGGTCGGCAAGGTGATCGAGGGGCTGAAGGTCGGCGGCGACGCCGGCTCGCTGTTCGACACCCTCAAGGAGGGCCTCGCCGCGCCGCTCGGCGGCATGGGCATTTCGTTTTCGTCGTCGCTGTTCGGCCTCGCCGGCTCGCTGATCCTCGGCTTTCTCGACCTGCAATCGAGCCAGGCGCAGAACCGCTTCTATACCGACCTCGAAGACTGGCTCGCCTCCACGGTGCGCGAATATCCCGGCGAAGGTGCTACCGGCGCCGAGCGGCGAGCTGCAGGCCGCCGTCGAGCGGCTCGCGGCTGCACGCTGGAAGAGGGCGGCGCCAGCCGCGGCACCACAGCGGCGATGGCCAACCTCGCCGAAGCCATTCAGGGCCTGGTCACGCATATGCGGACCGAACAGCAGATGATCCGCGAATGGGCCGACGGCCAGGGCGAGCAGAACCGCGAGATCAAGAAACTGCTGGAGCGCATCGCGCGCCAGCCCGAGAAGAACTGACGAGAGTATCGTGCCCCGGACGCGGCGCAGCGCGTAGCGGCGCGCTGCAGAGCCGGGGCCCACGCTTTGACCGTGTTGAATGGGTCCCGGCGCTGCGGAGCAGCGTAAGAACGCTGCACCGCGTCCGGGACACGAGACTGTAGTGGAGAATTGCCGATGGCCCTCGCCCGTGCACGCCGCAACGAAGCCGGATTCAACTACTGGCCGGGCTTCGTCGACGCGCTGTCGACGCTGGTGCTCTCGATCGTGTTCCTGCTGTCGGTGTTTCTGGTGGTGCAGTTCTTCCTGTCGCAGGAAGTCAGCGGCAAGGACAAGGCGCTGGAGCAGCTCAACGCCAAGCTCGCGCAGCTCAACGACCTGCTGTCGCTGGAAAAGCTCGGCAAGCTCAATCTCGACGACCAGCTGTCGCAGATGCGCGCCGGCCTCGCTTCGGCGGAAGCCGAGCGCGACCGCGATCAAGGGCCTCTATGACGGCCTTGCCGGCGCCGGCAGCGACGCCGCAGGGCCGCGCCAGCGAGCTCAACAAGGCGCTGGATTCCGAAAAGCAGGTGACCTCGCGGGCGCTGGCGCAGATCGAGGTGCTGAACCAGCAGATCAGCGCGCTGCGCCGCCAGCTCGCGGCGCTGGAAGAAGCGCTCGATGCCTCGGAAAAGCGCGACAAGGAATCGCAGGGCCGCATCGCCGATCTCGGCCAGCGGCTGAACGTCGCGCTGGCGCAGCGGGTGCAGGAACTGTCGCGCTACCGTTCGGAATTCTTCGGCCGCCTGCGCGCCATCCTCGGCAACCGGCCGGACATCCGCATCGTCGGCGACCGCTTTGTGTTCCAGTCCGAAGTGTTCTTCGACACCGGACAGGCGCTGCTGCTGCCCGAAGGCCGCGCCGAACTGGACAAACTGGCGACGCGCGCTGACCGAGCTCGACAAGCAGATCCCGCCCGAGATCGCCTGGGTGCTGCGGGTCGACGGCCATACCGACGTGCGGCCGATCTAACAGCCCGGTGTTCAAGTCGAACTGGGAATTGTCGTCGGCGCGCGCGATCTCGGTGGTGCAGTATCTGGTCTCGCTCGGCGTGCCGGCGCAGCGGCTGGTCGCGGCCGGCTTTGCCGAATTCCAGCCGCTCGATACCGCCGCGACGCGAAGAAGCCTACAAGCGCAACCGCCGCATCGAGCTGAAGCTGACGGAACGGTAGTGTGCCTGGACAGACGTGCCTTCAACGCTCTGCGCCCCTATCGCGCCGAGGACGAAGACGCCGCCATCGCGCTGTGGCTCGAGACCTGGCAGCTGGCCTATCCCTCGATCGATTTCGACGCGCGCGTGGACTGGTGGCGCGAGCGCTGGCGCAGCGAGCTGGTGCCGAAGGCCGACATCATCGTCGCCGAGCAGGCCGGCGCGCTGGCCGGCTTCGTCACCATCGATTCGTCAGGCTATCTCGACCAGCTGGTGGTGGCCCCGATCACTGGGGCTCGCCACTCGCCACCATGCTGGTCGATGAAGCCAAGCGGCGGTCGCCCGTGGCGTCACGCTGCTGGTCAACGCCGACAATGCCCGCGCCATCCGCTTCTACGAGCGCAACGGTTTTGTGCATGCCGGCGAGGACGTGAACCCGACCTCGGGCCGGCCGGTGCTGAAGATGGAATGGCAGGCCACCCAAGGTGAGGGCCCGATGACGCGTACCGAATGCGCGATGCGGTCGCTGACGTTCCTAGGCCGTCATCGCCGCCGGTCGACATCCGTGAAGCCGATCTCGACCGAGATTTGCGCGTAGTCGAACCAGCAAGGCGAGAACCGCCAGCATCAACGAGCTGCGACACGCCGACGACCGAAATCGTCAGCGTAAAACCGCTACGCCGGAACGGCAGCCTAAGCACCTTCTGTTTCGGGCGCCTGGTCGACAAGGACAGCTGGAAGAACTGGTCGAGGTCCAACGTGCCGATACTGTCGCCGAAATGACGATCGCTAACCGCCCTACACACGCCCTCGAACTGCAGCCTCGCCAGCCGCGCATAGAGCCCGCCGGCGGCGACCAGCGAGGCGTGGGTGCCCTGCTCGACGATGCGGCCCTGGTCCATCACCATGATGCGGTCGCAGGACAGCACGGTGGCGAGGCGGTGCGCGATCACCAGCGTGGTGCGGTGGCGCATCAATTCCTCCAGCGCGGTCTGCACCAGCGTCTCGCTTTCCGCATCGAGCGACGAGGTCGCCTCATCCAGCAGCAGCAGCGGCGCATCGCGCAGGATCGCGCGCGCGATCGCGATGCGCTGGCGCTGGCCGCCGGACAGCGTCACGCCGCGCTCGCCGAGCTGCGCCTCGAAGCCGCCCGGCAGCCGGCGGATGAATTCGGTGGCGTGCGCCAGCTCGGCGGCGCGCTCGACCTCGGCATCGCTCGCATCCGGCCGGCCGAAGCGGATGTTTTCGCGCGCGGTGGCGGCGAACACCACCGAGTTCCTGCGGCACCAGCGCGATGCGCGCGCGCAGCTCGCGCGGATCGGCCGCGCTGATCGGCACGCCGTCGAACGAGATGGTGCCGGATGCCGGATCGTAGAAGCGCAGCAGCAGATGGAACAGCGTGCTCTTGCCCGCGCCCGACGGGCCGACGATCGCGACCTTCTCGCCGGCGCGCACGGTGAGCGACACGCCGTCGACCGCCAGCGCCTCCGGCCGGGTCGGATAGGCGAAGCTGACATTCTCGAACGCCGACGTCGCCGCGCGCCGGCACCGGCAGCGCGCGCGGCGACGCCGGCGCCGCGATCGCCGGCTTGACGCGCAGAATTTCGAACAGCCGCTCGGCGGCGCCTGATGCCGCCGACACCTCGCCCCAGACCTCGCTGAGCTGGCCGAGGCCGGCGGCGGCGAACACCGCATAGAGCACGAACTGGCCGAGCCGGCCCGGCGCTGATCGCGCCGGTCAGCACGTCGTGCGAGCCGACCCAGAGGATCGCCACCACGCTGGTGAAGACGATGAAGATGATGATCGCGGTGAGCACCGCGCGCGCCCGGGTCGAACTGCGCGCCGCGTCGTAGGCCTGCTCGACCTCGCCGCCGAAGCGCGCATTGGCCAGCCGCTCGCTGGTATAGGCCTGCACCGTGCGGATCGCGCCGATCAGTTCGGAGGCATAGGCGGTGGCTTCCGCCAGCGTATCCTGGGCGTTGCGCGACAGCCGGCGCACCCAGCGTCCGAACGCCACCAGCGGCATCACGATCAGCGGGATCGCCAGCAGCACGAAGCCGGACAGCCGCGGGCTCGTGATCACCATCATGGCGGCGGCGCCGATGAACAGCATCGAAGTTGCGCAGCGCGATCGATACCGACGCGCCGACCGCGGACTTGATCTGGGTGGTGTCGGCGGTCAGCCGCGAGATCAGTTCGCCGCTGCGCGCGGAATCGAAGAACGACGGCGACAGCGAGATCAGGTGTGCGAACACGTCGCGCCGGATATCGGCGACGATGCGCTCGCCGATGGTCATCACCAGGTAGAACCGCGCGGCGCTGGCGCCGGCCAGCACCGCGACCACCGCGATCATCACGCTGAAATAGCTGTTGATCATGGCGATGCCTTCGGGCGTGAAGCCGAAGTCGATCATCCGCCGCACCGCGATCGGCACCACCAGCGTCGTGAGCGCCGCGACGGTCAGCGCAATGAAGGCGAGCAAGCGCGCGGCCGCGGTAGCGCGCCACATAGGGCACCAGCGCCAGCAGCGGCCGCAGCCGCGCGCGTGCCCCGGGCCGGCAGCGCCGTCAGCTCGCGCCTCGATGGACGGCTGACCTCGGCCGACCGCCGGATCGTGCCGCGGCGGCGTCTCGCCACGCCGCTCTTCAAGCCGTTCTACTGCGCTCATGAGTTCCGGACCAATCGCTTTGCCTGCCACCAGATAGGCCCCGCCGCAGACGCTGGCAAATCCGGCAAGATACTCAAGGCGGTATCCCGGGTTCGGGCCGAACCTGGCTTGTTTTGAGGGCTTCGCTGCGTTATAGAGCCGCCCAAATCCGTCCCCGCACAACTCGAAAGACAGGCGCCGGCGCGCCAAAGGATACTGCCATGAAAGCCGAAATTCACCCGGAATTATCATACGATTACGGTCGTCATGACCGATGGCACCGAGTACCAGACCCGTTCCACCTGGGGCAAGGCGGGCGACAAGCTGAACCTCGATATCGACTCCAAGTCGCACCCGGCCTGGACCGGCGGCGCCCAGCAGATGCTCGACCGCGGCGGCCGCGTGTCGCGGTTCCAGAAGAAGTTTTCGGGCTTCCTGAAGAAGGACTGAGCTTTCGGAGCCTGTTCGTCCGGCTGCAGACATGCAAAACGCCCCGGCTCGCGCCGGGGCGTTTTTCGTTTGGCTGGTCGTCCCGCGGAGAGCCGACAGATCTGTCAGCCGCTCTGGCGCTCGAACGCGGCCTTCAGGCGGTTGAGCTGCGGCACCAGCGGATTGCCGATCGCGGCGCGCTCGGCCGCCGGCGCATGGATGGTGGTGTCGAGGCGGCGCACCTGCGCCTGCAGCGCCATCGAGCGCGCGATCAGCTCCTGCAACTGCAGCGGCAGCTTTTCGATCATGTCGTCGCGGGCCGGGATCGGCGGCGGTGAGCTTGACCTTGGTCTTTTCGCGGTTGGCCTGGCCAGCGTCATCTCGCCTTCCTTGACCGCGCGGTGCAGCAGCAGCCAGGACGCCAGCTGCATCAGGCGGGTGGTCAGCCGCATGCTTTCGGTTGCGTAGGTCAGGCTGACGGAGCGGTCGAGCGCCTTGGCCTCGGTGCGGCCGGCGCCGTCGAGATAGGCGGCGGTCTCCTCGACCAGATCCATGCCTTCGCGGAACAGCGTGCCGAACGCCGCCGAGTTGGTCAGCCTCTCGCTGAACTGAACGAGAGCGGTTTCGCCTTGCGAACGGTCCGACATGGTTAACGCCTCACGCAACTGTTTACGCTACGCCCGGCAGGTTATGCCGCCGGCTTATGATGAACAAATCATTGCGCGGCGCGGCAGACGAGAGTCCAGCCGCAAGCGGATTTATGGTTTCCGGCGCGGTACCAGACGGCAGAAGCGCAGCGAAAAGCGGCCAAAAAAAGAGCCGCCGTTTCCGGCGGCTTTGAAGTTGATAACAGGGAGGCGTCAAACAGAGTGGACAGGAGCCACTCGGTGTCCAAACGAGGACGATCACAGTCATAGATCGAGAAAGCTTAATCTATCGTAAACGAACTATTTTTTTCAGGCTTTCTTTGCCATGTCGGCCATTGGCCGACATCTCGCGCGCCAGGTGCAGCGCCACACGCGGCCATGCATGCTCACGACTTGAAAAAACTGTTCGCCGCGTCCTTGGACGCGCGCTTCTTGGCCATCGCCGCCTGCAGCCGCTCGATCTCGGCGTTCAGCAGCGCGATGCGCTCGGTCAGTTCCTCGACCGACAGCAGCGACAGGTCCTGGCCGATCTCGTGGGTGATCTTCTTCCTCGGCTTGTCGTCGTCCTCGATGGCCATGCGTTCTACGCCCGTGCTCGATACCAGAGGCGGTTGCCAGCCGGAGCCCGGCTGGCTAATCAGATGCCTCTTCGAATCTCCCGCATCTTGCGCAAGGATCACAACCATGGAAAAGCTGCCCGCGCAAATGACCGCCGTCGGCATCAGCAAGCCCGGCGGCCCCGAGGTGCTGGTGCCCGAGACCCGCAGCGTTCCGGTGCCCGGCCCGGGCGAAATCCTGGTCAAGGTGCTGGCCGCCGGCGTCAACCGTCCCGACGTCGCGCAGCGCTCCGGCGCCTATCCGCCGCCGCCCGGCGCCAGCGATCTGCCCGGCCTCGAAATCGCCGGCGAAGTGGTCGCGCTCGGCGCCGGCGCACGCAGGCACAAGCTCGGCGACAAGGTGATGTCGCTGGTGGCCGGCGGCGGCTACGCCCAATATTGCATCGCGCAGAGACGGCCAGGCGATGGCGGTGCCGCCTGCGCTGTCGATGCAGGAAGCCGGCGCCATTCCGGAAACCCTGATGACGGTCTGGCACAATGTGTTCGAGCGCGGCGCACTGAAGCCCGGCGAGACGCTGCTGATCCATGGCGGCTCCTCCGGCATCGGCACCATGGCGATCCAGCTCGCCAAGGCGTTCGGCTCCAAGGTGATCGTCACCGTCGGATCGAAGGACAAGGCCGACGCCTGCACCAAGCTCGGCGCCGACCACGCGATCAACTACAAGACCGAGGATTTCGTCGCGGCGACCAAGGCCGCGACCGGCGGCGCCGGCGCCAATGTCATCCTCGACATGGTCGGCGGCGACTACATCGACCGCAACTACGATGCCGCCGCGATCGACGGCCGCATCGTCCAGATCGCGTTCCTGAGCGGCGACGCCCAAGGCAACCGTTAACTTCTCCAAGCTGATGGTGAAGCGGCTGCACCCACACCGGTTCGACGCTGCGCCCCCGTAGCAATGCGGACAAGGCGGCGATGGTCGCGCGCCATCGAGGCCAAGGTGATGCCGCTGTTGCGCGACGGCACGCGTCAAACCCTTGATGGACAGCACTTTCCCGCTGGAAAAGGCCGCCGACGCCCATCGGCGCATGGAGACCAGCGAACATATTGGCAAAATTGTGTTGGCGGTTTAACGCGTTGCGCGATGCGACGGGCCGGAAACCCTTTGATTTCCTTCACTTTCATGTCATTTATCGCGCGACGCCGGGCGCACGCTTCGCCCGGACATGACGTTGATCGCGGAGAACTGACATTGCGTCTGATCAGGTGCCTTGCGCCCTCTCGCGCTGGGCCTCATGATTGGTTGCCGCCGCGGCCTCGGCGCGCGCGCGATCGACGCCGTCAGCGTCCGCAGTGACGCGCCTGCGATCGATCTCACCGCGATCCTCGATCATCAGCGCAGCGACACCGACCGCATCCAGGTCTCCACCGCGCCCGGCACCGACGGCATCGTCCGCCGCATCGAGGTCCGCGCCCGCGAAGGCGGCCAGAACTGGGTGGTGTTCGCGCTCGCCAACAACACCGACGACCAGCTCGACCGCCTGATCGTCGCGCCGCATTACCGCATCGTGTCGTCCGGCCTGCTGTGGCCCGATCTCGGCCTGTCGCGCATCGCCACCATCACGCCCTCGACCGGCGACCGTCCCGAGCGGCAGGAGAGCGCCACCGCCGACATCTTCCGCATCACGCTCGATCCCGGCGCCGTCATCACCTTCGTCGCGGAATTGCGCACCGACAAGCTGCCGCAGCTCTATCTGTGGGAGCCCGACGCCTACAAGGACAAGGTCAATTCGTTCACGCTGTACCAGGGCATCGTGATCGGCATTTCCGGCCTGCTGGCGCTGGTGCTGACCATCCTGTTCGTGGTCAAGGGCAGCATCATGTTCCCCGCCGCCGCCGGCGCTGGCCTGGGCGGTGCTGGTCTATATCGGCGTCGACTTCGGCTTCTGGGGCAAGGTGCTCGACATGTCGAACAACGCCGAGCGCGTCTGGCGCGCGGCGGGCGAAGCGATCCTGGCCGCGACGCTGCTGGTGTTCCTGTTCGCCTATCTCAATCTCAGCCGCTGGCATGTGCGCTACTCGCACATCACCGTGGGCTGGCTGACCTTCCTCGGCTCGCTGGTGGCGCTGGCGCTGTTCGATCCCGCGGTCGCCTCCGGCATCGCGCGCATGTCGCTGGTGCTGATCGCCGTTCGCCGGCTTTGCGCTGATCGTCTATCTCTCGACCCACGGCTTCGACCGCGCGGTGCTGCTGATCCCGACCTGGTTCCTGCTGGTGGTCTGGGTGATCGCGGCCGGCATGACGGTCGCGGGCAGCGTCACCAACGACATCGTCGGCCCGGCGCTGCTCGGCGGCCTCGTGCTGATCGTGATGCTGATCGGATTCACGGTGATGCAGCACGCCTTCGCCGGCGGCGGCGCCACCACCGGCATCGTCTCCGACGTCGAGCGCCGCGCGCTGGCGCTGACCGGCTCCGGCGACCTGATCTGGGACTGGGACGTCTCCGCCGACAAGGTGTTCACCAGCCCCGAGACCGAGAGCCTGCTCGGCCTGCAAGCGCGGCACGCTGGAAGGCCCCGCCGCGAAATGGCTGGAAGTGCTGCATCCGCTCGACCAGGACCGTTTCCGCGCCGCGCTCGACAGCGTGCTCGACCAGCGCCGCGGCCGGCTGGTGCAGGATTTCCGCCTGCGCACGCCCGACGGCCATTTCATGTGGTTCGCGCTGAAGGCGCGCCCCGTGGTCGGCTCCGACGGCGAAGTCTCGCGCGTGGTCGGCACGCTGACCGACGTCACCGAGGCCAAGAACGCCGAAGAGCGCATGCTGCACGATTCCGTGCATGACAACCTCACCGGCCTGCCGAACCGCAAACTGTTCATCGACCGCCTCAACGCGGTGGCGCAACTTCGCCAAGACCATGCCGAACCTGCGGCCGACGCTGATGGTGATCGACCTCGACCGCTTCAAGCAGGTCAACGATTCCGTCGGCATCGCGGTCGGCGATTCCATCCTGCTGACGCTGGCGCGGCGGCTGACCCGCATCCTCAAGCCGCAGGACACGCTGGCGCGGCTGGCCGGCGACCAGTTCGGCCTGATCCTGATGTCGGAGACAGGACTCCGGCGCGCATCACCGCGTTCGCCGAAACCATCCGCAAGACCATCCGCGCCCCGATCGCCTTCAACGACCGCGAGATCTTCCTCACCGCCTCGATCGGCCTCGCGCTGTCCGATCCGCAGACACAGCTGTCCGACGAGATCATCAAGGACGCCGAGCTGGCGATGTATCATTCCAAGCGGATCGGCGGCGACCGCATCGATGTGTACAAGCCGGCGATGCGCGCGCGCAAGACCGACCGGCTGACGCTGGAAAGCGAACTGCGCCGCGCCATCGAGCGCGAGGAAATCACCATCCTGTATCAGCCGATCGTGCGGCTGGAAGACCGCTCGATCGCCGGCTTCGAGGCGCTGGCGCGCTGGGATCACCCGAAACTCGGGCGGATGTCGCCGGTCGGAATTCATCTCGCATCGCCGAGGAAATCGGCCTGATCGTCGATCTCGGCATGTTCGTGATGGACCAGACCGCCAAGCAGCTGGCGATCTGGCAGCGCGCGATGCGCTCGCGCGAGCCGATCTTCGCCAGCGTCAACGTCTCCTCGCGGCAGTTGCTGCGCCACGACCTGATCCACGACATCCGCACCGTGCTGTCGCGCTCCTCGCGTGGCGCGCGGCA
The DNA here is from genome assembly GCA_963706975.1 of uncultured Alphaproteobacteria bacterium. Classification (GTDB taxonomy): domain Bacteria; phylum Pseudomonadota; class Alphaproteobacteria; order Rhizobiales; family Xanthobacteraceae; genus Bradyrhizobium. Next base: position 113,867 of record CAVPOL010000003.1, on the reverse strand, counting down.
CGCTGAAGCTGGAGTTGACGGAATCGCTGGTGATGGAGAATCCGGAGCACGCCGCGCAGATGCTGACGCGGATCCGCGAACTCGGCACCGGCCTGTCGCTGGACGATTTCGGCACCGGCCATTCCTCGCTGGCCTACCTGCAGCGCTTTCCGTTCGACACCATCAAGATCGACCAGTCTTTCGTGCGCACCACCAGCCGCGGCACGCGGCCGGTGATCCTGAAATCGATCATCGCGCTGGCGCACGACCTCGGCATGGACGTGGTCGCGGAAGGCGCCGAGACCGATTCCGATGCGGTCGAGCTCTATCAGCTCGGCTGCGAATACGCGCAGGGCTTTGCCTTCGGCGAGCCGATGGACGCCGATGCCGCGATGCGGCTGCTGACGGAAGAGCGGCTGGAAGCGGCGAGTTAGCCGGGGCCGTAGTTCATCATTGCTCTCGGGCGGCTACCTCTTGGACTCAAGATAAGCGGTCCATGCGGCGCTGGCCAATGCCTGCGACATTTGATGAGCGCATGTCTTTTCGACTTCGTTCGCGATCGCCGCCACGTCGATTTTCGCCTGTATTTGATCGCTCGCCGCGGCAACGTAATTCAGTCCGGTCCAGAAACCGTAGATCCAGATGGTCCCCTCCCGCCGATGCTCCTGCGTTGAGCGCCAGTGAGCGCAACTCATGCCGCCTATTCCGACCATGTCGACGGATATCCTGGCATCCTGTGCCAATCCCAGGCAGGCCGGAGCGGCAACGACCAGTGCTGCAAATGAAATTCGTCTTATCATGCGCTGGCGATCATCGGACCGAAACCCGGACCACGCCGGCTTTCATCATGCCGAGTGCACGCGCCGCGCGCGGCGACACATCGATGATCCGGCCCCTGACGAATGGCCCGCGATCATTGATGCGGCACTGTACGGAATAGCCGGCGCGCGTCACGGTGACGATGCTTCCAAACGGCCGGGTGCGATGAGCACACGTCATCCCGCCCCGAGGGCCGTGTCCGCCATAGTAGGAGGCAAGACCGCTTTCAGCCTGGGCCGCCTCGGCGATGGAGAGCAGGGCAATGGCAAGGAGGGCGGATCGATGCATGACAAAAACCTCGCCGCCGCCCCATCCGGACCGTGCAAGGCAATCGCGGCAAAAACGAGGGCGCGCACTCATAAATCCAGCTTGATTGGCGCGGCTTTTTCGATGTCCGCTTTGCCCCGGAAGCAGACGCCGATCGGAGGGATGGCATGCCCGCTTTGTGCCACTAGCGGAAACGTCAGCGCGAACCGCCCTCACGTTCCAACCACCAGACCAGCAATTCCCCTGAACGCAAGATGTGATGCGTCATTGCCTTCCGTGCTTCTACTGGATCATGCCCCGCAGTTGCGGCAAGGATGGCCTCGTGCTGTGCCACGTTCTCGCGCATGCGCCGTCCATCCATAGTCAGGGCCGAAAGCATGAGGTTTCGCGTGAAGCCGTGATGCAGGTCGCGGATCATCTGCTTCAGCCGCTGGTTTCCACTAGCCTCGATGACCACGTTGTGGAAGTCGTCGTTCGATTCGACCCAGTTGGGGACGTCCTTGAGACGCGTTTTTGGGTTCGAGTGGCGAGCCGCGATCAGCTTGTCCACGACAACCGAAAATTTTCTCTGAGCGCCGCGCATGCGCGCAATCTGCTCGTCAGTGATCCACTCCGCGGCCAGCGATATCGCGAGCCCCTCGAGTTCGGCCCGCACCTGATAGGCGTCCCGTATGTCGCGGGCGTTGGGGGCGCGTACGGTCGCACCCTGGTTGGGCCGGTGCTCAATCAAGCCCTTGGCCTCGAGTTGCCGTAAGGCTTCGCGGACGGGCGTGCGGCTTACCGCAAATTCCTCCGCCAGGGCTTCCTGACGCAGCGGGCTTCCGGGCGGATACTCGCCGGCAAAAATCTTTTCCGAAATACGCTCGGCAAGGCTGCCGACGAGCTTGTCAGCTGTTTTGGCCACGATCATCGCTCCCCTGTGCGGTGATGAGCATTATCGGCGGATTGCGAGGTATTCAAGCAGATATGCATTTGATACAAATTATGCTTGATTGTATCCAATTTTGAGCTAGGCTGGTCCGACTTATTTGGCCATCGCACGGAGAGCCCATGTTCAGACAGTCCTTGCTTCTCGGTTCGGTTACAGCGCTTCTGCTCGGTGGACTTGGCAACGCCCAACAGCCACAGCCCTCTCCGGTGCAGCCTTCGCCGGTCAAACGCACGCCGCTGGGCAAGGTCGATGTACCAGGATCCAATTACGAGGTCGTGTTCGGCATTACTGAGCTGGCCGGCGGCTTCAAGACGGGGCGTCATTCTCACCCCGGCCTCGTGATGGCCTACGTGGCGGAGGGCGAGTTCTGGTATCTCGTCGATGGTGAGGCAGAGAGAATCTACAAGTTGGGGAGTCAATTGCGTTCATAATGAAGGCGCTGCCGGAAGCAGTCCCCTCAAGGTGATGGCGGTTTTTGTGGTCGAGAAAGGCAAGCCGTTAGTGCAGCCCGCGCAACCGACCCAGTAGAGCAGCGCTTCTACGTCGCGACCGCGTCGCTATCGCGGGTACACGTTGGGATTTGTGAGGCCGGAGCAACATCATGACCAGAGGCTCGGCAGCTCTGGGGTCGGCGGTCTTTTTTCTGATTGCCCCCACGACACTCGCCGGTGTCGTGCCGTGGTGGATTTCGCAATGGCGTCTGCAAGCGCCGTTGTTCGATCTCCAGCTTATCCGATGGTTCGGCGTGGTTCTGATCCTGCTCGGCATTCCGGTGTTGGTCGAAACCTTCATACGATTTGCGCTGCAAGGCGGCGGCACGCCAGCGCCGGTCGCACCAACGCAACATTTGGTGATCACCGGCCCCAATCGTTATGTCCGCAATCCGATCTATCTTGCCCTGGTGGCGATTGTACTTGGCCAAGGACTTATCCTCGGAAACGCAGGCCTTCTGGTCTACGGCGCGCTACTGTGGATCGGCTTCCACATCTTCGTTCTGGCTTATGAGGAGCCAACGCTGCGTGGGACATTTGGAGCGGAGTACGACACCTACTGCGCCAGCGTGTCGCGCTGGTTGCCACGCTTGCCCGGCTCTACGTCGGCGTCGTCCTGATCGACCGCCGTGCGACTGCCGCGCGGCCATCGTCGCCGGATCGTAGGCGTTGTGTACGATCAAATGTGCAGCAGCAGTGTGACCAGCGCATCGGCTACGGCGGCGAGGTTACGACCGGGCAACATGTCCCAGATCGGGGGCGCATAGCGCCTATCTCGCATTGCGGGATTTCGATCCGGCTAATGTCTCTTGTGGGTCAAAACCGGAAGTCGCAGCCTTGCGGCGGGATGTCTGTTTCGCGCCCGAAAGCGGACATTGGACGGACATTCCCGAAGGTCCGTTTTGTGCCAGAAGCGGTCATGTGCGACGCCACAACCAGCGGCGGCCACGATTGGGGGGTTCTTTTTTGCTCGCCGCCGGTGTTTGCTTCCCGCGGCAGGAGGACGGGCGATGCGGGGATCCCTGGGGGAGAAGATCGGCGAAGGCGCCTTCGCGGACGTCCACGCCTGGGCGCCCGGTCAGGTCGTGAAGCTGTTCAAGGCCGGCGTGCCGCAGCCGGTCAGCTGGTGGGAGGCGCGGATGACCCGCACCGTTTTCGCCGCGGGCGGCCCGGCGCCCGAGGTGCTCGGCGAGGTGACCCTGGAGGGGCGCTTCGGCATCGTGCTGGCGCGCCTCGACGGACCGACCCTGCTGCAGCTCTCACGCAGTGGCGCTGTGACCTTGGACCAGGCGGGCGCGATCATCGCGTCGCTTTGCCTGTCCGTTCACAAGACGCCTCCGCCGCCGGACGTCGTCCTTCTGCGCGACTGGATCGACGGCTCGTTGCGGCGCTCCCGCGGCCTTGTTCCGGAGCACATCGCCACGGGCATCCTCGCTCTGATCGAGCGCCTGCGGCCGGGGGACGGGCTGTGCCATACCGACCTCCACCCCGGCAACGTGATCATGACGGCGGATGGTCCAAGACTGATCGACTGGGGCGTTGCGGTCCGCGCACCCGCCGCCCTCGACCTTGCGTTCTGCCACGTCATCCTGTCCGAGAACGCTCCGGAAGTCGCCGACAATCCGCGGCGGCCGCGCGCTGTCAATGCGGCCGCGCAGTCCGAGTATGCGCGGCTGGCCGGCATGTCGCAAACGGCGCTGACGGCGGCGGTGGAGCCCTATTTGCCGATTGCCCGCGTATGGATCCTCAGCTCGGGGGCGATACCTGCCCTGCGGGAGCAGTTGATCCAGCGCATCGAAGCGGCCCTGCGCCCGGGGGATTGAAGCGCAGCGCGCCAAGTGCAGGCATAGACGGTGCGGGGCCATCGTCAGTTTCCGCGTTGGGTCATTTTCAGACCTCGTCCCGCTTTGCTACGAGGTCCGCTTCACCCCAGTGAAACGGACATCACCAGCCGATCCGCTCAGGTCCGAAAAGTGCCATGAAGAGACATCACACGTTCAAATCCGGCCCGAGCAGTGCCGATAGTAAGTCCCGCCGGTGTCAGGATCGCCGGCCGCCTGCGCCTGCTTGATTTCGGCGCCGAGCGTCGCCGCCCATTCGGGCCAAGTGAACGGGCCGCGCTCATGCAGCGACAGCGCCATAGCGAAGGCCGGCGCCAAGGTTCACGGAACACCGGCCCTTCGGCGTCGCATGGGATGCTGGGCACTGCCTGCGTTGCGCGTTTCGCGGCGGCCGGATCGATGGATATCATGTCACGCCGGATCGAGATAAGGCTCGAACGCGTCGATCGTGATCGTGATCGTCGGGTCGGCGTCGGGGCCCCACAGTTCCCGGCTGGTAAACACCACGGTGTAGAGCCACTGCGGATCATCGCCACGATCGACCGCGACAGAGTTCTGGATATATCTGGCAGCCGTGGCAAATCTCGACCACGCCGAGCTTGTCGCGCGCATAGCGCGGGAGCCGGGTGTGGGTGATGGGGTGGATGTTCTTGGTGCGAACACGATCACCCGGCTTGAAGCGCTGCGGTGCCTGCTGTTGCCGATGGAACGAAGGGCGCGCCAGCCCGGCGCTAACCACCTCGGTGGTCAACTTGCGTTTGAGCGGCTTCCCCGGCTGCAACGCGTGGCCGGTCGTGAGCTCTTCGGCCGTTACGTATCCCCGCTCCATCAGGCACTTTTCCATCCCCAGTTGCCAGCGCTGGTAATAGGACGCGGTTAGATAGGTCGTCGGCGGGAGCCGCTCTTTCGCAAAGCGCGAGTGGTCGGCGTGAAACGCACCGGCGTATCCGATCGAGCGCTGCATCGCCAGCACGCGGCCCTCCCAAGGTGCGTGGAAGATAGGCTCGTTCTGCTCGGGCTCGACTTTGCCGAAGCCGTCCATGCCACCCATGTCGTGCACGCCGTCCATCAGGGTTTCTCCCCGGGATTGAGGGCCAGACCCGTGCCGATCATGGAATTGCGCGTCACCAGATCGGCGAGCCGCTCGGTGCTCCAGCCTTCAGTGCCGGCGGGCCGCATCGGCAGCACAATAAAGCGGGTTTCGGCGGTCGAATCCCATACCCGAATTTCAGTGTCCTTCGGCAGCGTAACGCCGAAGTCGGCCAGCACGCCCCGAGGGTCCTTGACGGCGCGGGAGCGATACGGCGCGGACTTGTACCAGGTCGGCGGCAAGCCGAGCACTTCCCACGGATAGCAGGAGCACAGCGTGCACACGATCATGTTGTGGCGCTTTTGCGTGTTCTCCACCGCCACCAGATAGTCGGCAACCCCGCTCATGTAGCCCATCGAGGCGACCGCTTTGGTGGCGTTGTCCAGCAGCGCCTTCTTGAATGCCGGATCGACCCAGGCCTTGGCGATCACCACGGCGCCATTGCGCGGACCGATCTTGGTCTCATAGGCCTCGATGATCGCGTCGATAGCCGCCGGTTCGATGTAACCTTTCTCCGTCAGCACCGTTTCCAGCGCGCGAACTCGAAGCTGGGTCTCGGACAGCTCCGAGCCGTGTTCGTGGTGATGTTCGTGATCGTCGTCGTGGCTGCTCGCCATGGAAATCGATCCCCTGGCTGGTTCGATTTCAATATGTATAGCGTCAAAACGCTCGAAGTCCGAATCGGGTCATTTTCGGAAGTCGCAGCCGTGCGGCGCGATGTCTGCCTTGCCCCCGGGAGCGGACATCCTGAGGCTGTCCCGGCATGTCCGAAAAGTGCCAACAATCCTTCTGGCATGCCCGCAAGCCGGAGCGCGTCGTCCATGAATTTTCTATTTTGGTTTTGGAAATGCGCTGAAAGGGATCTATTTGCCCCGGCGCAGGCCTCTCACGCTTCATTGCTCATCGCGAACTCACGAGTGGGCTTCCGATCGGCCTTGGACAACCGGTGTGCGGCCTCGACGTTCTTGGCGCAGCGCTCGAGCCAGCGGGCCACGAGAAAATCAACCCGCGCGGCAACTCGCTGTTGAGCCGCTGCCAGTAAAAGCCTCGCGTCCAAGCTCTGATCGGATGGTCTCTTGGCGTCGTCGCGAGCGTTCATCTTGCCCTCCTGCCGGTTCGGCGGAGGGAGCGGCCCTGCACCGAGATTTACACTCTTGCCTTGCGGATCAGCCCCGCTTCGAGCTGAAAATTCGGACCCCGTGTCATCACGGACATGCACGACCAACCGGCCAGCCGAATAAGCGGCCGGACGCGGGCAGCAGTCCCTGCGATGTGTGTGCGTGCGTTGCGCATCCCGGTCCTCAAGAGTGCGGGCAAGATAACCCGCGATAAATGTCATGATCTAAGCGCAGAGAAAATTCAGCGCGTCAAATGTTTTATGTTCACGAGGTGCGGGATTTGTCGGTGCTAGCAATTTTCGAACGCGGGCGCTGGCGGCTGCGTTCGAAAATTTCAGGCCGTGGTCAATCGGCGGAGGTGGCAGGTTACTTCGCAATCTCCAGTCTGCCCCGATAGCGGCCGGTTGATCCGGAGGCGGAATGACGAGGCCCGGCGACGTCGCGGCTGCGAGGTCGACGACCATGCAAAGAGCCGATTTTCTCAATCAATTCAACGAAACGACCCGACGGGCAAATCACCCAAAAGTCTGTCAAGCCGCACTTGATCACAATATTCTGATTTTCAGAAATAGCAAATCAGTCTATATTGACCGTATCCCGTTCCATTCGGAGGGGCGTTTCGCGAACGTCACGAACGTGGGATGGGCTGTGGTGGGACGTAGCGGTGCGTGAGACGGACGTGCCTGTTGCGGACGGCCAAGTCGTGTGGACCTGACATCTCGACGCTGGTGTCAAGCTTGCGGTCATTCCCGCAAGTGACGGTGGCAAAAGAGCCCGATCGCCGGGGTGAGCACGAAGCAGCTGTATAAACCATTGCGCGGGGATGCCGGGTGTTTCCGGTGTGACCGTGGCGACTACTCTTAAATTTTGCCGCGGCGCATTGGGCGCCCGGCATCCCCGCGCCCTCTGATTGGAGGGTTTGAGGAAATTCAGAGCAAAACCTCGAGCGCCTGGCGCTGCGAGGTCAATACGCATGTCCAGAGGCCGTCATTGCGAGCGCAGCGAAGCAATCCATTCTTCCTCTTCGCGTCGAAATGGATTGCTTCGTCGCAAGGGCTCCTCGCAATGACGGTGGGTTTGCGCCTCCGCGCCCTACTTCATCCGCTTGAACCGCACGCTCTTGCCGTCCGCCAGCCGGGTCGCGATATAGCCGCCTTCGAGGCAGGCCTCGCGCTGCGGCATCTTCTCCTGCGGGCTGCGCAGCGTCTCCCACCACGACGCCCGGTGCGCCGCGCGCGGCAGCGCAGCGTCGATGATTTCCTCGATCTGTTCGAAGCTCAGCACGAATTCCGGCAGCTTCTGCTTCTTCAGGTAATCGCGCAGCGGGTCGTAGTCGTTCACTTGTGTCCTCGATGGCTGGTCGGGCCGCTTCGCCGGGCCGGTTGGCTCGCGTTCCGGCGAGCCTCATGGCGGAATTTGATCGATCCCGGCGCTTACGCGGCTTTTTCAGCTTACCGGAAACGGATCGTTAACTCATTACCACGCCGCTGTCGCGACTTAAGCCTGCGGCAATCATTCCGGGCGCATTCAGGAGCATTGGAGCGATCAATGCTATTCCGACGGCGCAAGGACGATGGCCAGCCGGCCCTGGCGGCTATCGGCGAAATTGCTGATCCTGTCTTCCGTCGTCGACGGTGCTCGGCTTCTCCGCGATTTGCGCCAGCGTCATGCTCGACATGCGCCGCGGCGAGGAGGAACTGGCGCGCCAGTGCTGGAGAACCTGGCCACCGGCATCGACGCCGACATCAACCGCAACATCGAGATTTATGACCTGTCGCTGCGCGCCGTCGCCGGCAACATGGTGATGCCGGAAATCAGGGACGTCAGCACATCGCTCCGGCATCTGATCCTGTTCGACCACGCCGCGACCGCGAAGCATTTCGGCGCGATCCAGGTGTTCGACGCCGCGGGACGGCTGACGATCGACGCCTCGACGCTCGATCCGCGGCCGGAAAACCGCAGCCGACGAAGAGTACTTCCAGGTCCATCGCGATCATCCCGACGCCGGCCTTTTCATCAGCCGCCCGATGCTTCACCGCGGCGCCTTCGCCATCGTGCTGAGCCGCCGCATCACCGACGACGACGGAGCTTTCAGGGCGTCGTCGCGGGCTCGATCCGCTTCAGCTATTTTCACGACCTGTTCGGCCGGCTGGTCTCGATCCGGACGACACCATCACCGTGCTGCGCCGCGACCGCACCGTCATCATGCGCACGCCGTTCGACCCCGACATCATCGGCAGGAACTTGGCAGAGCCGGGCAAAATGGAACGAGGCGAAGTATGACGAGCGGGACCTATGCGGGAGTAGGGTCCGGTCGATCCGACGCCGCGGCTGTGGGTCCGGCGCGACGGCACCAGTCCGCTCTATCGTCGTGGTCGGCAAGCCGCTGAAAGCATCTTGAGGCTCTGGCACACCGAGGCGACCCGGATCGGCGCGCTGATGCTGGCGCTGATCGTCTTCGTGCTCGGCGTGACGCTGTTCCTCGCGCGCGAAATCAGCCGCCGCGCGGACGCCGAAGAAAAGCTTGAGGAGCTTGCCACCACCGATGCCCTCACCGGCTCTGACGAAACCGCCGCAAGTTCGATGCCGAGATCGACACCGAGTGGCGGCGGGCCGCGCGCGCGAAGACCCCGCTCGCGCTGTTGATGATCGATGCCGACCATTTCAAGGTCTACAACGACACCTACGGACATCAGGCCGGCGACCAGATGCTGGTCGGGATCGCGATCTGCATTTCGGATTCGGTCAAGCGCGCCGGCGACTGCGCGGCGCGCTATGGCGGCGAGGAATTTGCCGTGCTGCTGCCGGGCTGCGCGGCGACCGACGCGATCTGGTGGCCGAGACCATCAGGCTGAAAGTCCAGCAATGGTCCGAGGACACACCGTCAGCATCGGCGTCGCGAGCCTGACGCCGGACGTCAGAATGGAATGGTCGGAACTGGTGACGCGCCGCCGACAAGGCGCTTTACGCCGCCAAGGCCGGCGGCCGCAACCAAAGTGTGCTGGCGAGTTTGCCGAAGCTGACGCTGGCGGCGTAGGAAACCGTCACTTCTCCAGATAGTGCTTCATTTCGGCACGCAAGCCGTCGCGCAGGTCGGCGCGCGCCATGCCGAAGGCGATGTTGGCGCGCAGAAAGCCCGGCTTGGAGCCGCAGTCATGCCGCTCGCCCTCGAACTCGACCCCATAGAAACTCTGCGTCCTGGCGAGCCCGATCATGGCGTCGGTGAGCTGGATCTCGCCGCCGGCGCCGCGCTCCTGGGTTTCCAGGATCTTGAAAATCTCCGGCTGCAGGATGTAGCGGCCGGTGATCGACAGATTGGATGGCGCGGTGCCCTTGGGCGGCTTCTCCACCATGCCATCGACCTCGAACATGTTGCTGCCGTGGCGCTTGCCGACGCCGCAGATGCCGTATTGATGCGTCAGATCTTCAGGCACTTCCTCCACCGCGATCAGGTTGGCCTTCTCGCCGAGCTTGCCCGCGGCGTCGATCATCTGCCTGAGACAGCCCGGCGTGTTCAGCACCAGTTCGTCCGGCAGCACCACCGCGAACGGCTCGTCGCCGACGATGTCGCGGGCGCACCACACCGCGTGGCCAAGCCCGAGCGGCGCCTGCTGGCGGGTAAAGCTGGTGGCGCCGGCGGCGGGCTGGTTGCGCGCCAGAATATCGATCTCGGCCTTCTTGTTGCCGCGCGCGGCCAAGCGTCGCGTCGAGCTCGATACATGCTTGTCGAAATGGTCCTCGATCACGCCCTTGTTGCGGCCGGTGACGAAGATGAAATGCTCGATGCCGGCCTCCCTGGCCTCGTCGAACACGTACTGGATCAGCGGCTTGTCGACGATGGTCAGCATTTCCTTCGGCATCGCCTTGGTGGCGGGCAGGACGCGGGTGCCGAGGCCGGCGACCGGGAAGACGGCTTTGCGGATTTTCATGGGGATGCGGATCTCGGGATGGCGGAATATGTATTTGATTGCACGTTGTTAGCCGGTTTGCAGCCGGGAACAAAGGCGGATGTGTGATGGCAAGTCCGAACCCAGGGGAGAAACAAAATCCCGCCTTTGTTAAGCTGTTGGAAACCCTGACTAGGCCTTCTGGAACGGGAAGTTTGAGGCGACATGACGGTACGACGGCGGGAACATCGATGGCCATGCGAACCGGTACGATCGTGCTTGCGGCGGCGCTGCTCTTGGCCGGCGGCCAGGCCCGGGCGCAGTCGTCCGGGCTTCCGAACCTGCTCGGCAACATCTTCTCCGGCAAACCGACCGGCGCCACCGCGCAGGCGCAAGCCGCGCCCACCACCGGCAGCACGCCCCTGCCCTGGACCGGCGAAGACGGCGCCTCCGGCCATCCGCTGATGACGGCTTCCGCGATCCGCGAGGCGGCGGCGAATTTCCACAATTGCGTCGCCTCGATGTGGCCGGACGCCGCGCGCCGCCACGTCTCGCAAGAAAGCTTCCAGCGCTTCACCGCCGGGCTCGAGCCCGACCTGCGCATCATGGACCTGATGGATTCGCAGCCGGAATTCACCAAGGCGATCTGGGACTATCTCGACATTCTGGTCAACGACAATCGCCTCGCCAAGGGCCGCGAGATCCTCGCCAAATACAAGGCCGAGTTCGACGCGGTGGAAAAAGCCTATGGCGTCGACCGCTATATCGTCGCCTCGATCTGGGGCATCGAGAGCAACTACTCGACCCAGATGGGCGACCGCAGCGTGCTGAACTCGACGGCGACGCTGGCCTGCGTCGGCCGCCGCCAGAAATATTTCAAGGATGAGTTCCTCGACTGCGCTGGAAATCCTGCATCGCGGCGACCTGCGGCCCGAGCAGTTGCGCGGCTCCTGGGCCGGCGCGTTCGGGCCGACGCAATTCATGCCGACCGCGTTCAAGCGCTACGCGGTCGACGCCGACGGCGACGGGCGCCGCGACGTCGTCGACAATCCCCATGACCTGATCGCCTCGACCGCCAACAACCTCAAGAAGGACGGCTGGCAGACCGGTGCGACCTGGGGTTTTGAGGTCGTGCTGCCCAAAAACCTCAACTACATGCTGGCGGACCGCGCCAAGGCGATGACGATTGCGCAGTGGGAGCAACTCGGGCTCGCCCGCGCCGGCGGCAAGCCGTTCCCGAACCCGGCCGACAAGGCCTATCTGCTGGCGCCGGCCGGCGCCGAGGGGCCGGGCTTCCTGATGCTGCAGAATTTCCGGGTGATCATGAAATACAACCCGGCGGAGGCCTATGCGCTGGCGATCGGCCATTTCGCCGACCGGCTGCGCGGCGGCGCGCCGTTCATACAGCCCTGGCCGCGCCAGGAACGGGTGCTGTCGCGCGCCGAACGGCTGGAACTGCAGCAATTGCTGGTCCAGCGCGGCTTCTACAAGGGCACCCCGGACGGCCAGTTCGGCGGCCAGACCCGCGAGGCCCTGCGCGGCTTCCAGGCCTCGATCGGGGCGCCGGCGGACGGATTTGCCTCTTCCGACGTGCTGGAGCGGCTCAGCGGGACGGTGAAATCGACCGGTTCCAGCCGTCGGAAGTAACCCTGAACAGAGGATTTCGCCCGCGCCCTTGACGGGGGCGGCCGATGCCCGATTTATGGCAGGAAAGCTGCCCGCTTGCGGCCTGATTCCGCTATTATAGCGATTGCCTGACGATCCATTGCGACCGAGCCGCATGTCCCAGCACAAGTCCTTTCTACGCGGGTATTCACCGAAAGCGGCCCGCTGATCGCGCTGGCGGTGGCGATCGCGCTGTTGGTCGGGATCGTCGGACCGGCATCGGCGCAGTTCTTCAATTTCGGCGGACCGCCGCGTCCGCCGGCATCAGTGCCGCGCGCAGTGGCGGGTTCGGCGGTGGCGGCGGCTGGTTCGGCGGCGATCTTTTCGCGCCATTCCAGCAGCAGGCACCAAAGCGCGGTCGAGGATTTCTCCAGGGCGCCGGCGCCGGAGAAGCGCGACCCCTCGATCGTGCCGGAGCGCAACGTGCTGGTGCTCGGCGACGCCATGGCCGACTGGCTCGCCTACGGCCTCGAGGACGCCTATTCCGAACAGCCCGACATGGGCGTGATCCGCAAGCACAAGACCGTCTCCGGCCTGATCAAATATCAGCCCAAGGGCGAGCCTTCCGACTGGGCCGCCGCCGCCAAGGGCATCCTGGCCGCAGAGAAGCCGGACGCCATCGTCGTCATGCTCGGACTGAACGACCGCGCCGCGATCCGCGAACCGGTCGCCGAAAAATCCGACAAGAAAGACGACAAGAAGGACCGTCCGCGCCAAGACCGGACGCCAAGCCGGGCGAAGCCAAACCCGGAGCCAAGCCGGACGACGCTGCCGACGGCATGCCAAGCCCGAGGCAAGCCGGCCGACACGGAGCGGCCGCCGACTGATGCCGACAATGATGCGCCCGTCGACCGTCGCGCCGGAGAAAAGCGCGCCCGCCCGCACCGGCCTCCACGAATTTCGCGATGAGCGCTGGGTCGAACTCTACGCCAAGAAGATCGAAGAGATGATCGGCGTCCTGAAATCCAAGGGCGTGCCGGTGCTGTGGGTCGGCCTGCCCGCGGTGCGCGGCCAGAGGGCGACGTCCGACATGCTGTTCCTGAATTCGCTGTATCGCGACGCCGCCGGCAAGGCCGGCATCACCTATGTCGACGTCTGGGACGGCTTTGTCGACGAGGCCGGCCGCTTCCTGCAGCAGGGCCCCGACTTCGAAGGCCAGACCCGCCAGCTGCGCGCCGACGACGGCGTGTATTTCACCAAGCCCGGCGCGCGCAAGCTCGCGCATTATGTCGAGCGCGAGATCACGCGCTGCTGGCGGCGCGCTCCGCGCCGATCGCGCTGCCGAGCGAACCCGCGACCCCCGACGCCAATGCACTGCCGGGCCAGCCGGCGCCGCGCCCGCTGGCCGGGACCGATCCTGCCGCTGGTGGCTTCTTCCGTCGGCACCGATCAATTGCTCGGCGGCCCCGGCTCGCGACCCGCCGCCGTCGATGCGCTCGCCGCACGCACGCTTGGTCAAGGGCGAACCGCTGGCGCCGCCGGCCGGCCGCGCCGATGATTTCGCCTGGCCGCGCCGCGAGGTCGGACGCGAACAGGCCAAGGGCGAAACCCCGGTCGCCGCCGTGGCGCCGGAAGGACACGGCCGCCGCCGTCCCGGCGCGCAGCGCCGAAGCCGGCAGCCGAGGAAGCTGCTGCTTCGCCCGACGCCACCGGCACCAGCGCCGTTCGGAAACTTCTTCAGCTTTGGCGCCCGCAGCGCGCCAAGCGCGCGCCGCCGCGCGCCGCGGCCACGCCGCAGCAGCACCGCCGCGACCGCCGGGCGGTCGTGGGGACTGATCAGCGCATCGGTATCCTCGGCGGCCCATTCTACGCGCGTAACCGCAATCCGGGCTCGCGCATAAGCACGAACCGCGGTACTCGCACGACTTAAATTCCGGCTCGCTAGCTTCAGTAGCGCCAGCGCGGCGGCGGCCGGCGCGCAGGCCGCGTCATCAGCAACGCCAGCGCAAAGCCTATTCCGCCGGCGACCAACAGCGCGCCGAGCGGATTGTCCTGCACCTTCTTCGCAACCGCTTCCGAACCGTCTCGAAGCGTCTCGCCACTGCTGCCCATGGCATCCTGGCGTAGCTGACCGCGGCATCGGTCGCATCGCGCGCGGCATCCTTGGCCTGGCCATAGAGATTCTGCACGGTGCCGGCGGCCTCGCGAACGCGTCCCGATGCCTCGGTCTTGGCATCGCCGGCGATGTTGCCGACCGCGCCTTCGACCTTGCCTGCAAAATCCTTTGCCGAACCGGCAATTCGATCCTTATCCATCACGGTGACTCCTTGTACGCGCCCTGTCGGAATGCGCGCGTGAGATGATTCTCGGGATGTAACCGTTGAGTACGCTGAGGTTCCTTCGACTAAAGCGTGATTGGCTGGAGTTGAATTGATGAGCCGCAAGGGCGAAGCACCAACGATCCGGGGACGCGGCAGGGCCGTACCAGAAATCTCGAAAACGAGCCCATGCAAAGGAGGTCGCACCCCAACCTGATACCATCCCGCCTTACTAGAGGATCAGTCCGCCGTCGACGATCAGCGTCTGGCCGACGACGTAGGAAGCCAGTGGCGAGGCCAGAAACAACGCGGCGCCCGCCATGTCGGCCGGCGTGCCCAGCCGCTTCAGCGGGATCCGCTCGATCGCGCCTTCGAGCCGCTTCGGATTTGCCGTCGTCACCTTTGTCATCTTGGTGTCGACCAGCCCGGGCGCGATGCCGTTGACGCGGATGCCGTCCTCGGCCCAGGCCTGCCCAGCGTCCGGGTCAGCCCGACGGCGCCGGTCTTCGAGGCGTTGTAGGCCGGATTGCCCTTGGTGGAATGATAGGCGGCGGTCGAACTGACGATGATCAGCGAGCCCTTCGCTCGCGCTCAGCATGTCATGGAATTTGCCGGCGCAGGCCATCAGGCTCATCAGATTGACTTCGAGCACCTTGCGAAAACCGTCCATCTGGAATTCGCCGCGCCGGTAGATCACCGCCCCCTGCGCCAGCACCAGCACATCGAGCCGGTCGAACGGAGGCTTGAAACTCTCGATCGCCTTGCCATCGCTGACGTCGAGCCGCGCGTAATCGCAGGCCCTCCAGATGCGAACCCTCGGCTGGCGAATAATCGGCGGCGGACGCGCGGGTGCCGCAGACATGGACGCGCGCGCCCCTGGCGCGAAACGCCTGCGCGATGCCGTTGCCGATGCCGCTGGAGCCGCCGACCACGAGCACCTGCTTGCCGCTGAAATCCAGTTCGTTCATCGCGACCTCCCCCGCTTCTTGCCTGCCTTGTTTGACCTCTCTGGGGATCGGTGCCAGCCTTGTCAATGCTGCGAACCCGTTACCGCCTCACCACCAGCGAGCAATCCATGTCCGAATTCAAACAGCTCAGCCGCTCGGTCAAGGGATTGACCGTTCTCGTCACCGGCGCCGCCAGCGGCATGGGCCGCGCCACCGCGCTGGTGTTCGCCGCCGAAGGCGCCAATGTCGCCGTGACGGATTTTGCGGCCGAGGGCGCGCAGGCCGTCGCGGCGGAGATCGCCGCGGGCGGCGGCAGCGCGAAGGCATGGACGCTTGACGTCGCCAACCGCGATCAGATCAATTCCGTTGTCGGTGATGTCGCCGCGCATTTCGGCGGGCTCGATATCATCATCAACAATGCCGGCATTTCGCGTGCGCGTGGCCATCGACGACGACGGCTACGACGAGGCCTGGGCAAAGGGGCTTGCCGTGATGCTGACGGCGCATCCGCGCATCATCCGCGCCGCGCTGCCGCATCTGCGCCGATCGAAAAGCCCGCGGATCGTCAACATCGCCTCCACCGAGGCGCTCGGCGCCACCGCACTGCACAGCCCCTATTCGGCGGCCAAGGCCGGCGTCGCCGGGCTGACGCGCTCGCTCGCGGTGGAACTTGGCCGCGAGGGCATCACCGTGAACTGCATCTGCCCGGGCCCGATCAGGACCGCGATCACGGAGCGGATTTCGGAGGAGCACAAGACGATCTACGCCAAACGCCGCACCGCGCTCGGCCGCTACGGCGATCCCGAGGAGGTCGCCCACATGACCCTGAGCCTGTGCCTGCCGGCGGCCTCGTTCCTGACCGGCGCCGTGATCGCGGTCGACGGCGGGCTGATGGCGCGGAATGCGTGAAGGCGGCATGCGCCGGGCGGCGTTGACATCGCGGGGTCAGGGAGTAATTTTTCGCCCAAACGGAGCGGAGAACCGCCCGGTTCGATCAGGAGAAACGCCCATGCCCGTCACGATCCGGCAGCTCGGCAAGCATTTTTTCGGCGAGGTATCCGGCGTCGATCTGCGCAAGCCGCTGACGCAACAGGAGGCCCGGGATATCGAAGCCGGCATGGACAAATATGCCGTGCTGCTGTTCCGCGACCAGGACGTCACCGATGAGCAGCAACTGGCGTTCGCGCTGAATTTCGGCGAGCGCGAAAATCCGCGCGGCGGCAGCGTCGTCAAGCCGGAGGATTCGCGGCTGCAGACCGGGCTCAACGACGTCTCCAACCTCGGCAGGGACGGCAAACCGCTGCCTCGCGACAGCCGCGTCAACCTGTTCAACCTCGGCAATTGCCTGTGGCATTCCGACAGCTCGTTCCGCCCGATCCCGGCAAAATTCTCGCTGCTGTCGGCGCGGGTGGTGAACCCGAAGGGCGGCAACACCGAATTCGCCGACATGCGCGCCGCCTATGACGCGCTCGACGACGAGACCAAGGCCGAGATCGAGGACATGATCTGCGAACACTCGCTGATGTATTCGCGGGGATCGCTCGGCTTCCTCGATTACACCGATGAAGAGAAACAGCTGTTCAAGCCGGTGCTGCAGCGGCTGGTGCGCACCCATCCCGTGCACGGCCGAAAATCGCTGTATCTGTCGTCGCATGCCGGCGCGATCAAGGGCATGACCATGCCGGAGGCGCGGCTATTGCTGCGCGATCTCAACGAGCACGCCACGCAGCCGGAATTCGTCTACGTCCACAAATGGACGCTGCATGACCTCGTGATGTGGGACAACCGCCAGACCATGCACCGGGTACGCCGCTACGACCAGTCGCAGCCGCGCGACATGCGCCGCGCCACGGTGGCCGGCACCGAGCCGACGGTAGCGCAGCAGGCGGCGGAGTAGAGAGGTTAACACCTCTCGTCATACGCGGGCTTGACCCGCGTATCCATCATCTAGACGCAATCGTCGGCTTTGAACTGTGGCAGGGCATTGGCGGCGGCTCGTTCGAGTGCGTCGAGGGTGCGCGCGGCTGATTTTCGCACATGCGCCTTGAGCTTGGCGAAGGCATTTTCGATCGGATTGAAGTCGGGACTGTATGGCGGCAGATAACGGAGCTCGGCGCCGCAGGCTTCAACAGCCTGTCGGACGCCGGCCACCTTGTGGACGGCCAGATTGTCCATGACGACGATGTCGCCTGGGCGCAAGGTAGGCGCCAACATCTGCTCGACCCAGGCGAGGAAGCATTCTCCGTCCATCGGCCCGTCCAGAAGCATCGGTGCAACGAAGCCCGTAAGCGTGAGCCCGCCGACAAAAGTGACGGTCTTCCAATGACCGTGCGGAATTGCAGCGCGGCAACGTTCGCCTTTGGGCGCCCAGCCACGAAGCCGCGCCATCTTGGTCGAAAGGCCGCTCTCGTCGATGAAAATCAGGTGTTCGGCGTCGAGATCGCCCTGACCGTCGCGAAGACTTTTCTCGAAGCAGATGGATTGCCGGGTCAAGCCCGGCAATGACAAGTCAAGCATGTCCCGCTTCGTTCGACAGCATGCCGGGATCGATGCCGATCTTGCGCAGCGCGCGGAGGTATTTTTCCTCGACGTCGCCGCCGAACACCAGGTCCGGATCGGCATCGCAATGCAGCCAGCCATTGCCCTGGATTTCGGTTTCCAGCTGCCCCGGCGCCCAGCCGGCATAACCGAGCGCCAGAATCGCGTGTTTCGGCCCGGCGCCCCTGGCAATCGCCTTGAGGATATCGACGGTCGCGGTCAGGCAGATGCCGTCGTCGATCTTCAGCGTCGCATCCTTGATGAAGAAATCGCTGGAATGCAGCACAAAACCGCGGCCGGTCTCGACCGGTCCGCCCTTCAGCACCTTCATGCTCTCGGCGTTTTCCGGCAGCTTGATCTGGTCGGCTTTCTTGATGATGTCGAGCTGCACCAGCAATTCGGGAAAATCGATGCTGCCGGCCGGGCGGTTGACGATGATGCCCATGGCGCCTTCGGAGGAATGCGCGCAGAGGTAAATCACCGAACGCTCGAAGCGCGGATCTCCCATCACCGGCATGGCGATCAGCAACTGGCCGTCGAGATAGCCCTGACTGGACGCATCGTCGCCACGGCCGGCGCCCTTGCGGCTGGTCATCTTCGGTGTTTTGCCTGCAGGGTCCATCCGCAAAGGACTCTCGTGTGGTTTCACATCCTGATATTGGGTGGCGGTTCTGTCAATCAAGCATCGCGCCGGTTTTCTCCGCACATCACAAGCAATTCAATGGTTTGCGGCCGTGACTGGCTGTAAAGACGTCTCATGATCGTGATCGTTCCCCGGCGGGCAGCACTCGGCCTTGCCATCACCATGTCTGTGTCATCGCTGGCGATCGAGGCTCGCGCCCAGGATTCCTCGCCGTGGCAGCGGGACGGCCATTCTGCAGTCCGGCTGCTGGCGGGATCGCGCAGCGGCGCGGTACTGCTCGGCGGTATCGCCTTCCAGCTGCAGCCGGGCTGGAAAACCTACTGGCGGACTCCGGGGGATTCCGGCGTCCCTCCGCGCTTCGATTTCTCCAAATCGGACAATGTCGAGACCGTCACCGTTTTGTGGCCGGCTCCGATAAAGTTCGACGACGGCGCCGGCGGTATCTCGCTGGGTTACAAGAGCCAGGTCGTGCTGCCACTGCGCATCGTGACCAAAAACGCCGACAAGCCGGTGACGCTGCGCGCCGACATCAGTTACGCCGTCTGCGAGAAGCTCTGCATTCCCGTGGAAGCCAAGGCCGAGCTCGCCTTCGCCAGTGTCGCCAGCACCGAGGACAGCGCGCTGTTCGCCGCGCTGGACACCGTGCCCAAGCCGGCCAATGTCGGCGATCCCAACCCGCTGACCGTCCGCGACGTCAGGCGCGACGGCAAATCCAGCGTAGTGGTCGATGTCGCCACGCCGGATACAAGGGAAGTCAACCTGTTCGTCGAGGGCCCAACGCCGGACTGGGCGCTGCCGGTTCCAAAACTAACCGAAGGCGGGCCAAGCGGGGTCAAGCGCTTTTCCTTCGAACTCGACGGCCTGCCGCCGGGCGCGAAACCGGAAGGCGCAGCCCTCAAACTGACCCTGGTTGGGGCAGAGCGGGCGTACGAGTTCAATGTCAATTTGAACTGATCCAACCCGCCACTATTCGGCCGCCGCCTGTGCCACCCCTCCCGGCTTCTCCACTGAGGGATTCGGCGTCGCTGCAGCCTGCTCCGGATCCGAAGGCTGATCCAAAGGGAGAGCGAGTGTTTCGACGCGATTGCCCCGGCGTTTGTTGAGCAGCAGCCGGGTTACATCGGGCCGCGCATAATGTCCGGCCGGGTCGGCGGCGGCCTTCGCCACCGAAATCATGCCGAGATCGACATCCGCATAGATCAGTCCTTCCTGATCCGGCGCCAGCCGGTCGCCGATCGGCGCGCCGTCCGGTCCGTAGATGGCCGCGAACCCGCCGCCGGCGTGAAGCAGATCATGCTTGTCCGGCGTGTCACACAACAGATCGATCATCTCCTTCGAGACCGTAGCGCAAGGTGCGACGACAAAGCACGATCCCTCGACCGCGTAGATCTTGCTGGCCGCGTTGTTGACCTCGGCCCCCAGCGCATGGGCGAACGGATCATAGAGGGAAAAACTCGGCCACGCGGCAATGTGAACCTGCTCGTTCTGGGCATACATGGCGTATTTCGACAGCGGCTGCAGGTGCTCCCAGCAGCACAGCGCGCCGACTCGACCGATGTCGAGCTGGTGGACGGCAAGATCGCTGCCATCGCCCTCGCCGAACACCGAACGTTCGACATGGGTCGGCTTGAGCTTGCGACGCTGCGCCACGGTCTCGCCATCCGGTCCAATGATCCATTGGGCGATGTAGAGACTTCCGCCATCCCGTTCCGACAGGCCCAGTACGACGACGATGTCGTTGCGCCTGGCGGCCTCGCGCAATTTCCCGGCGGCGGCACTGCCATAGGCCAGCGAGTTGTCGAAATAGGTGGAGACGAAGCCTCTCATGATCGCCCAGGCCGGCGCGCCCAGCCAGATCCACCACGGGTATCCCGGAATCCACGTTTCCGGAAAAGCGATCAGGCGGGCCCCTTTGGCGCCGGCCTCGTCGATCAGGCGGACCGCCTTTTCGACGGATGCGTCCAGATCCAGGAAGGCAGGGGCGGCCTGAACCGCGGCCACTTTGAACTTCTGATGAGCTAACGCCATGATCTGCTCCTCATTGGAGTTGCGATGAGGTTGGGTCGCTTGCTGCCCATGCTTCGAGACGCTCGCGACGCTCGCTCCTCAGCATGAGGTTCTCATTGCTTCAACAGGCTAAACCTCATCCTGAGGAGGCCACGAAGTGGCCGTCTCGAAGGATGGGCGGCAGCATCGGTTTGTGCTTCAGAGACTAGCGCAACGGCGGGAACATGCTTGTCTGTATCCGCAGGAAATGTTGTTTCCCGGCGCAGTACCGGCACCGCAATTGCAATGCCGATCCGATGTGATAGCCTTTTGAGCAGGTTGCACGCGGCGAGGTGGGCGATGCAGGTCGTTCTGGCAACCTCGATGGTTGCGGAAACAAAGCGGCTTCAATTCTGGCGTGACGCGGTTTGCGACACCTTTGTCGAGCTGGATTGCCGCGCGGTTTCCGAGGCGCCGTTTTTCGGCGAGATCACCACCGCGCAATGCGACGAAATGCATTTTTCGCGTGTCCGCTCCGACGGGCAGATCGTCAATCGCACTAAAAGCCGGATACGCAACGCGCGCGAGGAAGTCGTGCTGGTCAGCGTGCAGACCCGAGGCAGGGGCATTGTCGCGCAGGATGGGCGGCAGGCCGTTCTCGAACCGGGCGATTTCGCCTGCTACGACAGCACGCGGCCCTACACGCTGAGCTTCGATGCGCAATTCGAGCAGATCGTGTTGCACCTGCCGCGCAAGGCGATGGTCCGGCGGATTGGACCGACGGAGGCCGTCACGGCAACGCGGGTCGCAGCAACGAGCCCGCTCGGCTCGCTGGTCGCTCCGTTCATGCGCAACACGGCATCGATCGTCTCGGAGGTCGGCGGCGCCAGCGCCGCCCGGCTGTCCGACGTGTGCCTTGGGCTGGTGACCACAGCGCTCGGCGATTTGACGTCGTTCCGGCCCCTCAATGACACGCCTGCGCGGGCTGCACTGACGTTTCGGGCCAAGGGCCTGATCGAGCGGAATTTGGCTGACGCGCATCTCAACAGCGACAAGGTCGCGGCGATGATGGGCATCTCGTCCCGCTATCTCCAGGATCTGTTTCACTCGGAGAGTAAGACGGTCAGCGAGTGGATCTGGCTGAGACGGCTCGAGAAGGCCCGGCGCGATCTGCTCGATCCCCTGCTGGCGCGGGAATCCATCACGCAGATTGCCCTTGCCGCCGGATTTTGCGATCTCGCGCACTTCAGCCGCCGCTTCAAGGCGGCGTATGCGATGTCGCCCCGGGAATACCGGCATCTGCAGCCGCCCGGCACTCCGCCTGCATGACGCGACCCAACCAAATCTTAACGAATAGTTGATAGGCCGGACAGCGCCGCATTTCCGCGGTGTTTTCGGGATTCCCCGTTGTGGCCGTGATGGACACCCAATCCACGACAGCCTTGCCCGCCGGCGCGACGGCGCGGCTGCGATCGATGCTCGGCAGGTTTCTCGGCGGCACCAGCGAAGCTTCCGTCACAAAACGGCTGGCCGGAACGATCTTCATCATCCGCGTTCTCAGCGCGGCTCTCGCCTATCTCGCGCAGATCCTGCTGGCGCGCTGGATGGGCGGCTCGGACTACGGCGTCTATGTCTACGTCTGGACCTGGGTGCTGCTGCTCGGCAGCATGATGGATTTCGGCATCTCGGCGTCGGCGCAAAAGATCATTCCGGAATACCGCACCAGCGGAGAGCAAGCGCTGCTGCGCGGCTTTCTCTCGGGCAGCCGCTGGATGACGTTCGCTGTGTCCACCGTGGTTTCGGTGCTGCTGGCGGGCGTCGTGAAAATGCTGTCGCCGCATATCGACGCCAACGCCGTCGTGCCGCTCTACATCGGCTGCCTCACGCTGCCGGCTTTCGTCGTCGCCAACACCCAGGACGGCATCGCGCGCTCGCATGACTGGATGCGGCTCGGGCTG
Organism: uncultured Alphaproteobacteria bacterium; assembly: GCA_963706975.1. Taxonomy (GTDB): domain Bacteria; phylum Pseudomonadota; class Alphaproteobacteria; order Rhizobiales; family Xanthobacteraceae; genus Bradyrhizobium. The sequence goes on along the minus strand of CAVPOL010000003.1, from coordinate 91,449 downwards.
ATGCCGCAATTCATCGTGCGGCAGTCGCTGATCATCGGCTTTACCGCCGGCGCCTTCGCGCTCGGTTTTGATCTCGGCGCCACCGCCGCGATGATCGCCAGCGCCGCCGCGGTATGGATCGCCATGATCGGGCAGATGCTGGCGCTGAACCGCAGGCTCGGCGGTCACGTCGAGCCCGGCCCGAAAGCCTACGATTTTCGCGGCTGGCTGGCGGTCTCGCTGCCGATCCTGCTGGTCGAGAGCTTCTATCTGCTGCTGTCCTATACCGACGTGCTGGTGCTGCAGCAGTTTCGCTCCTCCGAAGAGGTCGGCGTCTATTTCGCCGTGGTGAAGACGCTGGCGCTGGTGTCCTTCATTCACTACGCGATGGCGGCGACCACGGCGCACCGCTTTGCCGAATATCACGCGCTCGGCGACAAGGCGCGGCTGTCGGCCTATGTCGCCCACGCCATCAAATGGACGTTCTGGCCGTCGCTGGCCGCCACCGTGCTGCTGCTGGCCATGGGCAAGCCGCTGCTCTGGCTGTTCGGCCCGCAATTCGTGGTCGGCTACGACATCATGTTCATCGCCGCCGTCGGCCTCATGGTGCGCTCGGCGATCGGCCCGGTCGAGCGGCTGCTCAACATGCTCGGCCACCAGCTCATCTGCGCGCTGGCCTATGCGCTGGCCTTCGCGATGAACCTCGTGCTGTGCATCGCGCTGGTGCCGAGATTCGGCGGCCATGGCGCAGCGGCCGCGACCTCGATCGCGCTGGTCTTCGAGACCGTGGTGCTGTTCTGGATCGTGCGGCAGCGGCTCGGGCTGCACGTGCTGGCGTTCGGGAAGCGAACGGCTGCCATCTCTCAACTGTCATGCCCGGCCTTGAGCCGGGCATCCACGTATTCCATCATTGCCGCAAGTCAATCGACGTGGATGGCCGGGTCAAGCCCGGCCATGACGAGCTTTTGTCGAGACACGCGTGCCGTGCCCTACGCCGCGGTCCAGCCGCCGTCGATCGACAGGTTGGTGCCGGTGATCTGCGCCGCGTCGTCGCCGCAGAGAAACAGCGCCAGCGCCGCCACCTGCTCGGACGTGACAAACTCCTTGGTCGGCTGCGCTTCCAGCAGCACGTCGTGGATCACCTGCTCCTTGGTCAGATCGCGCGCCTTCATGGTGTCGGGAATCTGCTTTTCCACCAGCGGCGTCCAGACGTAGCCCGGGCGAGATGCAGTTGCAGGTGATCTTGTGGGTCGCAAGCTCCAGCGCCACGGTCTTGGTGAGGCCGGCGATGCCGTGCTTGGCCGAGACATAGGCCGACTTGAACGGCGAGGCCACCAGCGAATGCGCCGAGGCGGTATTGATGATGCGGCCCCAGCCGCGCTTCTTCATGCCGGGCACCGCGGCGCGGATGGCGTAAAACGCCGAGGACAGGTTGATGGCGATGATCGCGTCCCATTTCTCGATCGGGAACTCCTCGATCGGCGACACGAACTGGATGCCGGCATTGTTGACGAGCACGTCGACCGAGCCGAAGGTCTTTTCGCCGAGCGCGACCATTTCGGCGATTTCGGCGGGCTTGGTCATGTCGGCGGGCGAGTGCACCGCCTTGACCTTGAAGTCGGTCTCGATGGCGGCGCGTTCCTTCTCGATGTCGGCGGCCGCGCCCAAATGCCGTTGATAACGATATTGGCGCCGGCGCCGGCGAAGGCGCGCGCAATGGCAAGCCCGATGCCGCTGGTCGAGCCGGTCACAACAGCGGTCTTGCCTGTCAAAATACCCATTCTATCTACTCCTTCTTTGCCGCCGAGGGCTTCGGTTTGGCCCGCGCGAGATCGTAAGTCACCATGGTCCGGATTGCGGCTGTTCCAGCCAGTCTTGTGGCGCATCGACAGACGAGCACCCGTTGCGCGGTCGCCGGCGTCCGTGCAGGCGCTGGATGGGGTTGTCCGTCATGAGGCAGTATCAACCGTACCGTGGCGTCAGTTGGCGACGGCGTCAATCATCGAGCCGCGACGCCGGATCACGCCGTGGTTATCGCTCTTCAGATGATGCAAGAATGAGCGTCCAGAACACCTTGTATTTGGTGTTTGGAGCATAGGTCGCCGCGATGCCCAATTTTGTGACACCGTTTTTCAGCATATTGGCGCGATGCGGGGGCGAATCGCGCCAGCCCGAAAAGGCCTCGGCCAGCGTGTGGTAGCCGGCGGACACGTTTTCAACCGCCGCGTCGCAGGGTAGCCGGACGCTTCGAGGCGCTTCGCCAGCGGTGCCTTGACGTCGTGGTCGAGCTTGTTGCGGCTGGCCATCGCCTGCGACTGCTGCTCGGCGAGCTTCATCAGTTCGGGATCGACCGCCACCGCGCCCAGACCGTTATTTTGCCGGTAGAGCGAAATCATCGAGGCCGCGGCCTGGGAATCCAGCGTGGCGCCGCCATTGGCCATGCTGAGATACATGGTCGGCTGCTCGGGAACGGGCGCATCCGCCATGCAGCCGCCCAGCGCCAACAATCCGATCAAGGCGACGATCGCCCGCATGATTTCGAGGATTCCCCATCGGAGAGGTTGTTGCATACCAACCGTGGCTGAATGGTGAACGGCAGGGCAGATTCGGACGTCATTCCGGAGTGCGAGGCCAACGGGTCGGCGCTATTGCGCCGCCCGATGACAGCTCCGCCTCGAACCCGGAACCTCGAGCCGTTCGGCAAGATTTCGGGTTCGCGCTGGCGCGCGCCCCGGAATGACGATGGCCTAGTCCTGTCCCGCAAATATCCGGTACCGACGGGGTTGCAGCCCGATCGAGATCCCCGGCCTGCAGCTCCCGGTCCCGGGGCGCGTCGATCTCGATCACGGTCTCGCCGCCCGACAGCGCGACCTCGGCGCGCTGGATCGGACCGAAGGTGCGGACATGGCGGACCGCACCCTCGAGCGCACCGCTGCCGGCCGGCCCGACCTGCATGTCATGGCGGCGGACGAACAGTTTTGAGGCCCCGCCGGCGACGCCATCGGCCGCAATGTTCAACACCTTGCCGCCGAGCCGCACACGGCCGTCGCGCACCTCCACCGGCAGCACGATCGATTCGCCGATAAAGCCGTGCACGAAGGCGGTCGCCGGATTGTCGTAGACGTCACCGGGCGTGCCGATCTGCTCGATGCGGCCCTTGTCCATCACCACCACCCGGTTGGCGACTTCCAGCGCCTCTTCCTGGTCGTGGGTGACGAAGATCGAAGTGACGTTGATCTCGTGATGCAGCGAGCGCAGCCATTGCCGCAGCTCCTTGCGCACCTTGGCGTCGAGCGCGCCGAACGGCTCGTCGAGCAGCAGGATGCGCGGCTCGATCGCCAGCGCGCGGGCCAGCGCGATGCGCTGGCGCTGGCCGCCGGACAGCTGGCTCGGATAGCGGGTGGCGAGCCAGTCGAGTTGCACCAGATCGAGCAGCTCCTTGACCCGCGCGCGGATCGCGGCCTCGTCCTTGCGCACCGCGCGCGGCTGCACCCGCAGGCCGAACGCGACATTCTCGAACACCGTCATGTGGCGGAACAGCGCGTAGTGCTGGAACACGAAGCCGACATGGCGCTCGCTGGCGCCATGGGCCAGCGCGTTCTCGCCGTCGAACGACACTTCGCCGCTATCGGGCCAGTCCAGCCCGGCGATGATGCGCAGCAGCGTGGTCTTGCCGCTACCCGAAGGCCCGAGCAGCGCCAGCAATTCGCCATGGGCGACCTTGAGGTCGACATTGTCGAGCGCGGCGAACGTGCCGAACCTCTTCACGATATTCTTGACTTCAATCGCCACGCGGGATCTGCCCTTCGTCCAGACGCCGTTCGAGAATGGTTTTCGCCACCAGTGTGATCAGTGCCAGCATCGCCAGCAAGGATGCGATCGCGAACGCCGCTACGAATTGGTATTCATTATAGAGGATTTCCACCAATAGCGGCATGGTGTTGGTCTCGCCGCGGATGTGGCCGGAGACCACCGATACCGCGCCGAACTCGCCCATCGCCCGCGCATTGCATAGCAGTACGCCGTAGAGCAGACCCCATTTGATATTGGGCAAAGTGACGCGGAAGAAGGTCTGCAGGCCGGAGGCGCCGAGCGAGATCGCGGCCTCTTCCTCCTGGGTGCCCTGCTCCTGCATCAGCGGGATCAGCGCCCGCGCCACGAACGGAAAGGTCACGAACACGGTCGCCAGCGCAATGCCCGGCACCGCGAACAGCACGTGAATGTCATGCGTCTGCAGCCACGGCCCCAGGAATCCCTGGGCGCCGAATAGCAGCACGAACACCAGGCCCGAAATGACCGGCGAGACCGAGAACGGCAGATCGATCAGCGAGATCAGGAAGGTCTTGCCGCGAAAATCGAACTTTGCGATCGCCCAGGCCGCGACCACGCCGAACACCAGATTGAGGCTTACCGAAATCGCCGCCACCAACAGCGTAAGTCTGATGGCGGACAGCGCCTCAGGATCGGCAAGTGCAGAGAAATAGGCCCCGATCCCCCTGGAAAAGGCCTGGGCGAACACGACGACCAGCGGCAGCACGACGAATATCGTGAGAAAGATCACGGCGGTGGCGATGATGACGAGGCGAATGAACCTGGGCTCGGTACGCAGGTCGTCCCGGGCCGAACTTAACGAGGTTGAACTCAGCGAAAGTTGAGGTGCGTTCATCGCGAATCTCTCAACAGGCGCCGTGCGCCCGAAGGAGCGTAACCCCTCACCCGGACCGCTAACGCGATCCGACCTTTCCCAAGGGGAGAGGTGATCCGACCTCGCTGCTCCGCTGCTCCAAAACTCATCGATCGGCCCTAATGCGTGGGGGTGCGAGTTTGCGCCCAGTGCTGCAGGCGGTTGACGGCGAAGATGATCAGGAATGCCGCCACCAGCATGACGACGGCGATCGCGGTGGCGTCGGCATAGCGGAATTCCGACAGCCGGATCACGATCAGGAGCGGAGCGATTTCGGAGACGTTCGGCAGATTGCCGGCGATGAAGATCACCGAACCGTACTCGCCGACGGCGCGGGCGAATGCCAGCGCAAATCCGGTCAGCAGCGCCGGGATCAGGCTCGGCAGGATCACCCGGAACACCGTCTGCCAGCGGTTGGCGCCGAGGCTGGCGGCGGCTTCCTCGATTTCGGCGTCGAGATCGATCAGCACCGGCTGCACCGTGCGCACCACGAAGGGAATGCCGATGAAGATCATGGCGATGAAGATGCCGAGCGGCGTGAACGCTACCTTGATGCCGAGTTCGGCCAGCGGCGCCCCCAGCCAGCCTTTTTGGGCGAACAGCGACGTCAGGGCGACGCCGGCGACCGCGGTCGGCAGCGCAAAGGGAATATCGACGATGGCGTCGAACAGGCGTCGGCCGGGAAAGCGGTACCGCACCAGCGCCCAGACGATGATCATCCCCATCACCAGATTGACCAGGGCTGCGGCAAAGGCGAGGCCGAACGAAATCTTCAGCGCATTCAGCGTGCGGCGGCTGGTGAGTATGCCCCAGAACTGGTCGAGGCTGAGCTCAAAGGTCTTGAGAAACAGGCCGGCGAGCGGAATCAGGATGATGACGGAGAGCCAGGTCAGCGTCAGTCCCATGGTGAGACCGAACCCCGGCAGGCTGCTGCGTCGTCCCGGCCCTCCGTTCACAATGCCCCCTGCTCCCGCGCGACCGGATCAGTTCTTGTAGATCTGGTCGAAAATGCCGCCCTCGGCAAAGTGTTCCTTCTGCGCCCTGGTCCAGCCCCCGAACAAATCGTCGATGGTGAACAATTCGACCCTGGCGAAAGATTTCTCGTATTCCTTCGCAATTTCCGAATCCCGCGGACGATAGGAGTTGCGTGCGGCAATTTCCTGTCCTTCCCTGGTATACCAGTATTTGAGATAAGCCTCGGCAACCGCGCGGGTGCCTTTCTTGTCGGCGACCTTGTCGACGACAGACACCGGCGGCTCCGCCAAAATCGACAGCGGTGGCGACACGATTTCGAACTTGTCCTTGCCGAATTCGCGCTGGGCGAGGAACGCCTCGTTCTCCCAGGCCAGCAGCACGTCGCCGACCCCGCGCTCGACGAAGGTGACGGTGGAACCGCGCGCGCCGGTATCCAGCACCGGCACGTTCTTGAAGAGGTTGCCGACGAATTGCCTGGCCTTGTCGGCCGAGCCGAACTTTTTCTGGGCATAGCCCCAGGCGGCCAGATAATTCCAGCGCGCGCCGCCCGACGTCTTCGGATTGGGCGTGATGACGCTGACGCCGGATTTGATCAGATCGTCCCAATCCTTGATCCCCTTGGGATTGCCCTTGCGCACCAGGAACACGATGGTCGAGGTGTAGGGCGAGGCGTTGAGCGGCAGGCGCTTTTGCCAGTCGGGCGATATCAACCCCTTGCCGGCGATGGCATCGACGTCATAGGCCAGCGCCAACGTCACCACGTCGGCCTGCAACCCGTCGATGACGGCACGCGCCTGCGAACCGGAACCGCCATGCGACTGCTTGATCTCGACGCTCTTGCCGGTGTCCTTTTGATAGGCGGCGGCGAACGCCTTGTTGAAATCGACATAGAGTTCCCGCGTCGGATCATAGGACACGTTGAGCAGCGTGACGTCGGCGGCGAACGCCGAACTCGCCCACAGCAGTCCGGCAACGATTGGCAGAATACGACGGATCATCTCAATCTCCATTCGGCCTGATGAAGGATGTCATCGAAACCACGCGGACATAACTCGCGACGAACCGGTTCCAAGTCAACGAAACCGCATTTCATTGTTTGCGGCGTTACAGCGTCATTGTCCTAAGAAGTCTTGACCGTATGGATGCCGCATTCCGTCTTGGCCCTGCCGCGCCAGCGGCCGGCGCGCACATCCTCGTCGAGCGAGGTCCGGCTGGTGCAAGGCATGCATCCGACGGAGAGATAACCTGACGCGGCAAGCGGATGCAGCGGCAGGTTGGCGCCCGCGTAAATCGCCTCGATTGCTTCGCGCGAGACGTTGGCGAACGGATTGAATTTCAGCCGGCTACCATCCTGCTCGACCACGGCAATGTCGGCGCGCAGTCCGCCCTGAAAACGCTTGCGTCCGTTGATCCAGGCCGAGAACGGTTTCAGCGCGCGGGCCAGCGGCTCGACTTTCCGGATCCGGCAGCAGGCATCGGGATCCGAGAACCACAATTCGCGATCCGGATCCTCACGCGACAGCGTTTCTTCCTGCGGCCTGATCGAGCGGACATCGCGCAGGCCGAGCGTGGCGATCAATGTGTCGCGATAGGTCAGCGTCTCCTCGAACAGCCATCCGGTGTCGAGAAAGACCACTGGTATCGCGGGATCGACATCGGCCATCACCTTGAGCAACGCCGCCGATTCGGTGCCGAACGACGAAACCAGGGCCAGCCGCTCGCGGCCGACGGTATTCAGGGCAGCGGCGATCACCTCGGCCGGCGAAGCGTTGCGCAACGCGCGATCGAGTTCCTCGGCCGGCGGCAAATGGCCCGCAGCCTGTTCAGGCAGGATTTGCTGGGCGAGCGCGTTCATTGGCCGGCACTCTCGGAGTGGCGCAACTGCATGCGCTGGTGCAGCGCGGTGATGCGTCCGTCGCCGGTCGGCTGATAGAACACCGAATAGCGCTTTACCGTGGCGGCAAAGGCTTCCGCGTCGCTATCCTTCCTGACTTCGAAGGCGTCGAAGCCGGCGCGCAGCATGAACACGAACTGGTCGCGCAGCACCTGGCCGGTGGCGCGCAACTCGCCCTTGAAGCCGTGACGTTCCCGCAGCAGCCTTGCCTGGGTATAGGCCCGGCCGTCGCGGAAGGTCGGAAACGCCAGCGCCACCGACGGCCAGCCGGTCGAGATAAGGCACGAGATCGTCGACGTCGCGGTTGTTCGGCCAGATGACGCCGGTCTTGCCGGCGCGGCGCGACAGCGCCTCCGCATCGGCGAGAAACCGCGCCGCGGAAATCAGGATCGCGCCATCGGCGGGGATCTCGGCATCGTCAGCCAGACGGGCGAACGCATCGGTGGCGATTTTTCCGCCCTTAACGAGTGGCATAGACGCGCTCCTTGAAAGGTTCGACGCCGAGCCGCTTCACCGTATCGATGAACAGCTCATCCGGGCGTGCACGGAGCGCGAGATAGGCCTCGACGATATCCTCGACCACGTCGGCAACTTCGCCATAGGGCACGGCGGGACCGATCAGGGTGCCGACCTCGGCCTTTTCGTCGGCACGGCCACCGATCGTGATCTGATAGAACTCCTCGTTGTTCTTCTCGACGCCGAGAATGCCGATATGGCCGACGTGATGATGGCCGCAGGCATTGATGCAGCCGGAGATGTTGACGTGGAGCCGCCCGATCATGTTGGCGGTCTCGTGGTTGGCAAAGCGCCGGGTCAATTCCTGCGCGATCGGGATCGAGCGGGCGTTGGCGAGCGAGCAGTAGTCCAGGCCCGGGCAGGCAATGATGTCGCTGACCAGGTTCACGTTCGGGGTGGCGACGCCGATCCTGTCGAGCGCCTTCCACAGCACCGGCAAATCGCGCCGGGCGACATGGGGCAGCGCCAGGTTCTGCTCATGGCCGACGCGGATTTCGCCGAAGGAGTATTTGTCGGCGAGATCGGCGATGGCGTCCATCTGGTCGGCGGTGGCGTCGCCGGGCGGTCCGCCCACCGGCTTCAGCGACAGCGTCACGATGGCATAGCCAGGCGCCTTGTGCGGCGCGACCGAGTTCTTGCGCCATGCCTCGAACTGCGGGTCATGCGCCGCCTTCTTCAATTCGTCCGGCATGTGCGGCAGCTTTTCGTAGGCCGGATAGGTGAAGCGCGAACGGATGTCCTCGATCACGGAGTCATCGATCTGAAGCGCGCTGTCGCGCATCTGCAGCCATTCTTCCTCGACTTCCTTTGCGAACTTCTCGATGCCGAGTTCATGCACCAGGATCTTGATCCGCGCCTTGTAGATGTTGTCGCGGCGGCCGTACTGGTTGTAGACGCGCAGGATCGCCTCGACATAGCTCAGGAGATCGTGGCCGTGCACGAACGGCTTGATCGATCTTGCCGATGAACGGCGTGCGGCCGAGGCCGCCGCCGACCAGCACCTCGAAGCCGGTTTCGCCGGCCTCGTTCCTGTGAAGCCTGAGGCCGATATCATGCACCTTGATCGCCGCGCGATCGTGATCGGAGGCGGTGATGGCGAACTTGAACTTGCGCGGCAGGAAGGAGAATTCCGGATGCAGCGTGGTGTATTGCCGCAACAGCTCGGACCAGATCCGGGGATCCTCGATTTCGCCGGGGGCGACGCCGGCCCATTGGTCCGAGGTGACGTTGCGGGTGTTATTGCCCGAGGTCTGCATGGCGTGAATGCCGACCTCGGCGAGATCGGCCAGCGCGTCCGGCAGTTCGGCGAGCTTGATCCAGTTGAACTGGATGTTCTGCCGCGTGGTGAAATGGCCGTAGCCGCGGTCATATTTTCGCCCGACATGGGCCAGCGCGCGCAACTGCTTCGACGACAGCGTGCCGTAGGGGATCGCGACGCGGAACATATAGGCATGCAGCTGCAGATAGACGCCGTTCTGCAGCCGCAGCATCTTGAACTCGTCCTCGGTGAGCTCGCCGGACAGCCGGCGCTTCACCTGATCGCGAAACTCTTCGACGCGCTCGTTGATGATGGTGCGGTCGAGTTCGTCGTATGCGTACATAATGCAGGGCCTTACGCCGGAACCGGAAGATCGATGGTGACGCCCGCCGAGCGGATGTGTTCGCGCAGATTGCCGGGCCGGATCCTGCCGCCGTCCCGGACTTCGACCGGCGCGATATAAGCGCCGATTGCGCCGACATCGTCGGCGATCGCTTCCGTGAGCAGCGTCCGCGCGTCATCGGACGTACGCACGATGGCGGCATCCGCAAGGTCCGCCGACCAGCCCTGCCCGGAGGTGCGATAGATCACCACACCGTCCCAGGTGCGATTGGCTGTCACCATCGACGGTCCGGTGATCTTGATTTTCTTCTGTTCAAGGGGTGAGGTCATTCGGCTGCTTCCAGGAGTTCTGAGATTACGTGATTGAGGTTCTGGTGGCGCCATGGCGCGGAATGCGCGACGACGTCACCGATGATGAGAATGGCCGGACCGCCGTCGATCTGCTCGACCAGGGCCGGGAGATTTTCCAGCGTGCCGACCACCGCCTGCGCATCCGGCCGCGTCACCCGCGCGAACACGCCGACCGGGGTTTGCGGCGAGCGTCCCGCCGCCAGCAGGCCAGCGCGGACCGAGGGCGCCGCGGTCATTCCCATATAGACCACGACCGTCATCTTCACGTCGGTCAGGGTCGACCAGTCGACGGTTTCGGCGTCCCTTGCCTTGTGCGCTGTCGAGAAAGGTGATCCGCAGCGCCTCATGGCGGAAAGTGAGCGGCACTTCGAATTGCGCGGCAGCACCAAGGCCCGCGGTAATGCCCGGCACGATCGAATAGGCCACACCCGCCGCGCGCAAAGCCTCGACCTCTTCGCCGCCGCGGCCGAAGACAAATGCATCGCCGCCCTTGAGACGCACCGCGCGCTGGCCCGATTTCGCAGCATCGATCAGCAGTTTGTTGATGGCGTCCTGGCCGATGCCGGGCTTGCCGACGCGGCGGCCGACCGGCACCCGCGCCGCATCGCGGCGGGCGCGATCGAGAATTTCAGGCGAGACCAGTTCGTCGTAGAACACGATGTCGGCGTCCTGCAGCGCGCGCAGCGCCTTGATGGTGAGCAGATCAGGATCGCCGGGACCGGCGCCGACCAGCGTCACCCTGCCCTCGACCACGCCCGGTGCTTGCGCACCCGCGAAGGCGGAGGGATCGGCAATCTCCTTCAATGCTGCTTCGGCTTCGTCGCCACGCCCGGCCAGCACCAGGGCGCCGATCGGGCCATCGACCACGCGCTCCCAGAAGCGGCGGCGCAGCGGAAATTCGGGAATGCGCGCGTGCATCGATTTGCGCCAGCGGCCGATGAAATTGGCGAGATCGCCGATCCGGGCCGGCAACACGGCCTCGATGCGCTCGCGCACGCGGCGCGCCACCACGGGCGAGGCTCCGCCGGTGCCGACGGCAACCACCACATCGCCGCGATCGACGATGGCCGGAAAGATAAAGGTCGAATGGGCGAGATCGTCCATCACGTTGACCGGCAAGCCCATCGCCTTTGCCCGTGCGGACATCGCAACGCCGATGTCGCCGGCGCCGGCACAGAGGATGGCGATGATGCCTCCGAGTTCAGCCGTGAGCGGATCGCCATTTGCAAACTCGATCCGCGCCGCATCGGCGGGCGGCAGCCCGCTGACGTCATAGCGGCCATCGGTCGCAATGCCAGCGGATCCGCGCCCCCGCCGCCGCCAGCAGGCGCAGCTTCGCCCGCGCCAGATCGCCGGCGCCAACCAGCAGCACCGGGCCGGTTTGCAGGTCGAGAAACACTGGCAGGAATCGCATGCGACACTCGCTGCCCCAACTTGCGGGGTTGACTAGAATTATTTTCTATATATCTCTCATTCAACACCGGCAAAGAGAAATTTTTTCTTCTCTATTGCAGTGCAACTATAGAATTTTAGCCTGCAAAGGCCAAGGGGCAGAGATGCATCTTCTCGACAACGATTCCACCATCGACCGGTTGCGCCCGCCAGCCCCCTCAAAGAGAGCTGCGAGCCCCGCCAATTTTGACGAGCGAGGATTTTCCTGCCCCCACCATGGACCACCTCGACGCGCTCGAGGCGCAGAGCATCTACATTTTCCGGGAGGCCTTTGCCCGGCTGAAGAAGCTGGCGCTGCTGTGGTCGCTCGGCAAGGATTCCAACGTGATGATCTGGCTGGCGCGGAAGGCCTTCTTCGGCCGCGTGCCTTTTCCCGCGCTGCACGTCGATACCGGCAAGAAATTCGCCGAGATGTACGGGTTCCGCGATCGCTACGGCAAAGAATGGGAGCTGGATCTCAAGATCGAGCCGTGCCCTCCGCTGGAAACCATCGACCCGACCTTGCCGCCCGCGGCGCGCTCCGCCGCGCGAAAAACCGAGGGACTGAAGCATGCACTTGCCAAATACGGCTTTGACGGACTGATCGCCGGCATCCGCCGCGACGAAGAGGCGACGCGGGCCAAGGAGCGGGTGTTCTCGCCGCGCGGCACCGAGGGCGGATGGGACGTCCGCGACCAGCCGCCGGAATTCTGGGACCAGTTCAACGCCTCGCCGCCGCCGGGCGCGCATTTGCGCATTCACCCGATCCTGCATTGGACCGAGGCCGATATCTGGGCCTACACGCAGCGCGAAAACATCCCGATCATCCCGCTGTATCTTGCCAAGGACGGCAAGCGCTATCGCTCGCTGGGCGATCAGGACATCACCAATCCGGTGGCGTCGACCGCTTCCAGCATCGAGGAAATCCTGATCGAGCTCGACGGCACCAGGGTGCCGGAGCGCGCCGGTCGCGCGCTGGACCACGAGACCGAAGACGCTTTCGAGCGGCTGCGTGTCGCCGGCTATCTCTGACGGATATCGAGTTGAGCGTTCCCATGAACATGATCGTTCCCACAGCCACACTGGCAACGCCTAACGGCACCACGCGACCGCAAGTCCGCATCGTCATCGTCGGCCATGTCGATCACGGCAAGTCGACCCTGGTCGGCCGGCTGCTGCATGAGACCGGCAGCCTGCCCGAAGGCAAGCTGGAAATGCTGAAAGCCGTCAGCGCCCGCCGCGGCATGCCGTTCGAATGGTCGTTCCTGCTCGACGCGCTGCAGACCGAGCGCGACCAGGGCATCACCATCGACACCACCCAGATCAGCTTCCGCACCCGTTCGCGCGACGTGGTGCTGATCGATGCGCCCGGCCACGCCGAATTCTTGCGAAACATGATCACCGGCGCCTCGCAGGCCGATGGTGCCGTGCTGATCATCGACGCGCTGGAGGGCGTTCGCGACCAGACAAGGCGCCACGGCTATCTCCTGCACCTGCTCGGCGTCAAACAGGTCGCGGTCGTCGTCAACAAGATGGACCGAGTCGATTTCAGCGCGGCGCGTTTCGACGAGATCAGCAACGAGATTTCCGCGCATCTGACCGGCCTTGGCGTGACGCCGACGGCCGTGATTCCGATCTCGGCGCGCGACGGCGACGGCGTTGCCGAACGCACGGCGCGGATTGACTGGTACAACGGCCCGACCGTGGTCGAGGCGCTCGACGCGCTCGAACCGGCCCGTCCGCTGCAAACGCTGGCGCTGCGGCTGCCGGTGCAGGCGATCTACAAATTCGACGACCGCCGCATTGTCGCAGGCCGGATCGAATCCGGCAGCCTTGCGGCCGGCGACGAGATCGTCATCATGCCCGCCGGCAAGATCGCCAAGAATCACAACCGTCGAGGGTTGGCCCGCAACGCCGGTCAAGGGCACGCAAGGCGCCGGCCGCTCGGTCGGCATCACGCTCGACCGCGAACTGTTTGTCGAGCGCGGCGACGTGATCGCCCATGTCGGCAGCACGCCGCGCGACACCCGCCGGATGCGCGCGCGCATTTTCTGGCTGCACGACAAGCCGCTGGCGACCGGCGCCTCGATCCTGGTCCGGCTCGGCACGCGTGAAACCCGCGCCACCGTGGTCGCAATCGAGAAGGCGGTCGATCCCGGCGAACTCGCAAGCGTCGAAACCAAGAGCGATCGCGCGCAATCATGTCGGCGAGATCGACATCTCGCTGGCGCAGCCGATCGCCGCCGATCCCTATACCGACAATCCGCGCACCGGGCGGCTCGTCATCGAGGTCAACGGCCGCATTGCCGGCGGCGGGCTGGTGCTGTCGGTCGACGCCGGCCAACGCGCCATTCCCGTCGATATCGTGCCGGTGGAATCCGCGCTGCGTCCCGACGAGCGCTCGGCGCGCTACCGTCATGGCGGCGCGGTGGTCTGGCTGACGGGATTGCCGGGCTCCGGCAAATCCACGCTGGCGCGCGCGCTGGAACGGCGGCTGTTCGGGCGCGGCGGCTCGCCGATCCTGCTGGACGGCGATACGCTGCGCGCCGGACTCAATGGCGATCTCGGTTTCTCCGCCGCCGATCGCACCGAAAACATTCGCCGGCTGGCCGAAGTCGCCACCCATCTCGCGCGCAACGGCCACATCGCCATCGTCGCCGCGGTCTCGCCATCGCGCGACGACCGCGCCGCGGCGCGCCGCATCGCCGACACTGCGTTTCGCGAGGTCTATGTCGCCACACCCGCCGAAGTCTGCGAGAGCCGCGACCCCAAGGGCCATTACGCCAAGGCGCGCGCCGGCTCCCTGCAGTCGTTCACGGGAATCGGCAATGATTACCAGCCGCCGACGGCAAGCGAATTGACCATCGACACCTCGGCGCGCTCGGTCGCCGACGCCGCCGACGAGATCGAGCGGATGCTGGCTCGTATCCGGCATTTTGTTCGACGAACTGGTCGATCTCGCCGCCAATATCTGAGCATTGGAAGGCCGGTTTTGGGGCCTTCTCATCGAGCCGGCTTTATGGCTAAAAGGGCCCCGAAAACTGCCCTTTGGCGTGATTTTTGCTGTGTTCACCCCTGAAAACAGCCTGTAACCGCCGTTTCCCATCGAGAAAGCCTGTCATGGATCGTGTCGAAGCCCACGGATTGAAGATCGCCCCTGTTCTGTTCGATTTCATTGCCAAGGAGGCGACCCCCAAGACCGGGATTTCCGCGGACGCCTTCTGGGCCGGGCTCGCCGCCATCCTCGCCAAGCTCGGACCGAAGAATCGCGAACTGCTGGCGGTGCGCGACGCGCTGCAGGCGAAGATCGACGGCTGGCACCGCGCCAACAAGGGCAAGCCGTTCGACATGAACGCCTATACGGCGTTCCTGAAGGAGATCGGCTATCTGCAGCCGGAGCCCGCGACGCACACGGTCGAAACCGCCAATGTCGACGAAGAAATCGGCAAGATCTGCGGGCCGCAGCTGGTCGTGCCCCTCACCAACGCCCGTTACGCGCTGAACGCCGCCAATGCGCGCTGGGGCAGCCTGTACGACGCTTTCTACGGCACCGATGCGATCCCGCACGATCCGGGCGAGGCCGCCAAGGGTTTTAACAAGGCGCGCGGCGACAAGGTGATCGCGAAGGCAAAAGCGTTTCTCGATTCCGCAGTACCGCTGGCGACCGGAAGCCACACCGACGTGACCTCCTACAGCGTCATCGCCGGGCAACTCGCGGTCAAGCTGAAGAGCGGCAATGCCACCGCGCTGAAATCGGCCGAGCAATTCGCAGGCTTCCAGGGCGACCCCGCTTCGCCGACCGCGATCCTCCTGGTCAATAACGGCATGCATGTCGAGGTCAGGATCGACCGCGGCCACATGATCGGCAAGGACGATCCGGCAGGGGTCGCCGACATGATCATGGAATCGGCGGTCTCCACCATTCTCGACATGGAGGACAGCGTCGCGGCGGTCGATGCCGAAGACAAGGTGCTGGTCTATCGCAACACGCTCGGCCTGATGGACGGCACGCTGTCGGCCGACTTTGAAAAGGGCGGCAAGACGCTGAAGCGCGCGCTCAATCCCGACCGCGTCTACAAGACCGCCGACGGCAAGCAACTCAAGCTGCATGGCCGCAGCCTGCTGCTGATGCGCAATGTCGGCCATCACATGTTCACCGACGCTGTGCTCGACGGCAACGGGCGAGGAAATTCCGGAAGGCATTCTCGATGCCGCCGTCGCCGGCCTGCTCGCGATCCACGATCTCAAGGGCACTTCGAAGACGAAGAACAGCCGCACGGGCTCGGTCTATATCGTCAAGCCGAAGATGCATGGTCCCGACGAAGTCGCGCTGACCTGCGAACTGTTCGGCGAGGTCGAGAAGCTGCTCGGCCTGCCGGAAAACACCATGAAGGTCGGCATCATGGACGAGGAGCGCCGCACCACGGTCAACCTCAAGGCCTGCATCCAGAATGCCTCGAAGCGGATCTGCTTCATCAACACCGGCTTCCTCGACCGCACCGGCGACGAGATCCATACCTCGATGGAAGCGGGCCCGATGATCCGCAAGAACGACATGAAGGCGCAGCCCTGGATCAAGGCCTATGAAGACTGGAACGTCGATGTCGGCCTGACCGACGGCCTGCCCGGCCATGCCCAGATCGGCAAGGGCATGTGGGCCGCGCCCGACAAGATGGCGGACATGCTGGCGCAGAAGCTCGGCCATCCGCAGGCCGGCGCCACCACCGCCTGGGTGCCGTCGCCGACCGCCGCGACTTTGCACGCGCTGCATTATCATCAGGTCAACGTGCAGGCGCGCCAGCAGGAACTGAGCCAAGGGCGGTCCGCGCGCAAAGCTGTCGGACATTCTCACCATCCCGGTGTCGCAATCGAACTGGGCGCCGGACGACGTGAAGCAGGAGATCGACAACAACTGCCAGGGCATCCTGGGTTATGTGGTGCGCTGGATCGACCAGGGCGTCGGCTGCTCGAAGGTGCCCGACATCCACGACGTCGGCCTGATGGAAGACCGCGCCACCTTGCGGATCTCGAGCCAGCATCTGGCCAACTGGCTGCATCAGGGCGTGATCACCAAAGATCAGGTGATGGAATCGCTGAAGCGGATGGCGGTGGTGGTCGACGGCCAGAACAAGGGCGATCCCCTGTACCGGCCGATGGCGCCCGGCTTCGACGGCGTCGCCTTCAAGGCCGCCTGCGACCTGATCTTCAAGGGCCGCGAGCAGCCCAACGGCTACACCGAATACATTCTCACCGCGCGCCGTCGCGAGGCCAAGGCGGCGGGGTGATAATCGCTTCGTGAGACCGGATGGCACTTCACCTCTCCCATCGGGAGAGGTCGGATCGCGCCAGCGATCCGGGTGAGGGCCCTGGACCGTCGATCAACCGTAACCCCTCACCCGAATTGCTTCGCAATTCGACCTCTCCCGATGGGAGAGGTGAAGAACATTGCTCGTCGCCCGCCACACGTTGCCGCAGTTCCAATCGGAACGATTGAATGGAGCGCCCGTTAAATCGTCATCTTAACTCAGAGGAGATGACGATGGATTGGAACCGGGTTGAAGGTAACTGGAAGCAGTTCAAGGGCGCCGCCAAGGAGAAATGGGGCAAGCTCACCGACGACGATCTCGACGTGATCGAGGGCCGCCGCGAGCAGCTCGAAGGCAAGCTGCAGCAGCGCTACGGTTTTGCCAAGGACCAGATCCGCAAGGATGTGGACGACTGGTTCAGGACGCTGAAGTAAACTGACCCTACCGCACTGGAAAGCCCCGGCCATTCGCCGGGGCTTTTTTTGTCGTCGCCGCCTGAAAACTCAGAACACCGCGAGGTATTTCAGCAGCGAAATGACGCCGATGATGATGACCACGATGCGCGCGATCTGCTTGGCGCGACCGTCAAGTGGCAACATGTTGATGAGATAGAGCACCAGAATAATCACGAGAAACGTGATCAGAATGCCGATGAGTGTGCCCACAGCGTGGCCCCCCTGGTTCGCGAAAGCCGTCTGGCTCGTCGCATGCCGATGAGAAACGACGGCACCGCCGGAAAGTTCCACTCACCGGAACCCGCCCGCTAACGATCCCTTAACTTTTGATCCGGCGCTTCGTTCTTGATCCCTGGGCGGAACCAACGGGCGGTAACCAGGTACAAATATTTACCCCTTCTTGTCTAAATGCGGCGGGTTTGGGGGGAATTCACCATGTTTGGCCGTTTGACCGTTTCGACATTGCTCCAGTCCGTCATCGCCGTGCTGGCGACCTGCGTCGTGGCCCTGCTGGTGATGAACGCATGGCACTCCTGGGAGCGGCTGCGTTCGACCAGCCACATCACTGCGATCGCGGATGCCTCGGCCAATGCCTTCAAGGCGATGCACAATCTGCGCACCGACTACTCGTCCACCAGCCGGGTGCTGAACGGTGAAACCCCGATTTCACCGGACATCGAGAAATTCCTTCACGGCATCCACGATGCCGAGGTGCCGGCGATCCGATCGACCGCCGCACTGCTTCCGTCGATCCCGTTTGCCGACCAGGCGTCGCTGCTTGCGACGCTGAACCAGCTGGTTGGAAAACTGACGGCGCTGCAGACCGAAGCGTGGGACGCCCTGCGCAAGCCGAAGAAGGCACGCCGTCCGACGCTGGCCAAGGACTATACGGAAGTCACCGAAGCGCTGCTGGCAACGCTCGAGAAGTTCTCCGCCAACCTCGCCGCCGCCGTCAATCACAACGACCCCGTCATCGACCAGTTGCTTTCGATCAAGCAGGCGGCCTGGCTGCTGCGAAACACCGCCGGAGAAGCCTCGGATCTGGTCTCGACCGGCCTCGTGGCCACCGGCAGCCTGCCGCTGGAAGCGCAGCAGACCTACACCAAATTCGTCGGCGGCATCGAGGCCGCATGGAATGGCCTGGAATCGTCACGATGGGGGATGCAGCTGTCTCCGGATCTGGCTGACGCGATGACCTCGGCAAAGGCGGCCTATTTCGACCCGCAATATGTCGCGCTGCGCGACAAATTGGTGGATCAGATCATGGTCGGCTCCAAGACCGACATCACCGCAGATCAATGGACCCCGATGACCGCCGGGCGCATGGGCACCGCGGTCGCCGTCGCCGAGCGCGCGCTCGATGAGGCGAGGAAATTCGCCGCGATCCAGCACTCGGCCGCGGAACGCGCGCTGGTGGTGCAACTCGTGCTGCTCACTTTTGCGATCGCCCTGACCCTCGGCGCCATGATCGCGGTCACCCGCTACGTCATCCGGCCGCTGCACAACATGCGCGACGCCATGCTGAAGGTCGCCTCCGGCGACCTCGCCGTCGATACCGGCTACGCGGAACGCCGCGACGAGATCGGCGCGCTCGCCGGCGCCCTCAATACCTTCAAGCAGCAGGCAGGCGACAAGCTTCGGATCGAGGCCCAGGAGCGCGAGCGCAATGCCGGCGCCGCCGCGCGCCAGCAGGCGATCGAGAGCTATGTCGGCGAATTCGAAACCATGGTGCGCGGGACGCTGCAGCAACTCGGCGCCGCTTCCAGCCAGATGCGGTCCACCTCGACCAGCCTGTCGGCGGTTTCCCGCCAGACCAATGAGCGCGTCCAGATCGCCGGGAAGGCCTCCGGCGAGGCCTCGATGAGCGTGGAGAGCGTGGCTTCCGCCTCGCAGGAACTGAGCGCCTCGATCAACGACATCAGCCAGCAGGCGGCGCATGCCGCAGGGATAGCCAGCCGCGCGGTCGGCCAGGCGCGCGATACCGACGGCACGGTCCAGGGGCTGGCGAAGTCGGCCGCCCGGATCGGCGAAGTGGTCGGCCTGATCAACACCATTGCCGCCCAGACCAATTTGCTGGCGCTGAATGCGACCATCGAGGCGGCGCGCGCCGGCGACGCCGGCCGCGGCTTTGCCGTGGTCGCCTCCGAGGTCAAGTCGCTGGCCAGCCAGACCGCCAAGGCCACGGAAGAAATCTCCGAACAGATCGCCGACATCCAGAAGGTCGCCGGCGAGGCCATCGACGCCATCAAGGGCATCGGCAGCATCATCGGCGAGGTCAACGAGGTCGCCACCACGATCGCGGCAGCGGTGCAGGAACAGGGCGCCGCGACGCAGGAGATCACCCGCAGCACGCAACACGCCGCGCAGGGCACCAAGAACGTCTCCGACAACATCACCGGCGTCAAATCCGACGCGGATGCTGCGGCTGCAGCCGCGGAGAACGTCAAGACCGCCTCGGAGACGCTGGAAATCCAGAGCCAGCAACTCGGCAGTCAGGTGACCGAATTCCTCGGCAAGATCCGGGCGGCCTGATTTCCCTCCGTCGTCACGCCCGGGCTTGTCCCGGGCATCCACGTCTTGTTTCGCTGCAGAGCCAAAGACGTGGATGGCGGGGTCAAGCCCGGCCATGACGGCAGTATTTACGTGACCGCCACCTAACTCACTCCCGCGCCATCACCGGCACGCGCTCATAGCGGGCGCGGATCTTGTCGGACGCCGGCGAGAAATTCATCGACGGCGCCGCGTCGGTCGGCGCCACGGTTGACGACCACCAGCCCTGCTTCGCCGGCGACGATATCGCCCTTGCGCAGCGTCGGATCCTTGTCGATTTCGACCTTCGCCAGCCCGACCTGGTCCTTGCCGTTGCAGGTGCAGCCCGCCACCAGTCTCGTTGCGGTAGCGGAACGCGTTCGGCAGTTCGGAATAGGGCTTTCCATTCTCGGTCGCCGCATTGTCGATGCTGCTGCCATAGACGATTTTGGTGTCGCTGGCCGGACAAAAACTGCTGCACGACGACGCCCGGCTTTGATTGTCCGACGCCTTGATCGGAAAATAGCGTCCATCGCAGGTTCGCACGCAATAGGCCTGGCCGCCGCCGTAGCGCGGCCGCGCGCTCACCTTGCTGGGACCAGACCACGGTCATCGCCGAACGGCAGGCGGATCTGCGGGGCACGCGAACGGCCACCGAACCCGCCGAACAGTGCCGAGAAGAAATCCTCGGCCTGCGCGGCAGGCGCCACCGCCGAGGCGCCAGCGAGTACCGCCACCGCCAACGCCAACCGCTTGCCTGATTCCAGTTCATGTCGGTCCCTGGCTTCTCGCTCAGTAGATCGATGATGTCGAAGCGGTCATCGCCTGGCGGCCCGAAGCAGCTTACGCGGTTGCGACGTCACCGGGCGAACGCCGATCGTTCGGTTCCATCCGCCTGGCTTCGATATGCGGTGCGCTCTTCGGCAGCACCACCACCTTGGTGCCGACATCGACGCGGCTGAACAGGTCGGCGACGTCTTCATTGGTGAGGCGGATGCAGCCCGAGGAGACGAACTTGCCGATGGTCGAGGGATCGTTGGTGCCGTGAATCCGGTAGGCTGGAGCCGAGATACATCGCGCGGGCGCCGAGCGGATTGCCGGGGCCGCCGGCGACGAAGCGCGGCAGATAGGGCTGGCGCGCGATCATTTCCGCCGGCGGATGCCAATCCGGCCACTCCGCCTTGCGGCTGATGGTCTGCACGCCCGACCAGGTAAATCCCTCGCGGCCGACGCCGACGCCGTAGCGAATGGCGCGGCCCTGGCCGAGCACGTAATAGAGCGCGGTGTTGCCGGTATCGATGACGATGGTGCCCGGCGCTTCATGGGTGCTGAACGCCACCATGGCGCGGCGCAGCCGCTCCGGCACAACGCTGCCATCGCCTTCATCGGCGGACTGCGCCGGCTCGACCATGATGCTACCGGAGGGAAACGGCGTGGCGAGGTCGAGGCGTAGCCGAGCATCTGCGCGCTCGTGCTGGAAAGCAGCGGGGGCGACAGCATCAAGGCCGCGCCAATGACCAGCGCGCTGCTTGCGCGCAGACGAGCTGCCTGCGAGTGTCTGTGCCATGATGTGCCCCGGTGCGATGCGCATCGCGTGATGCTCTTGCACGATCAACACGGCCGGGGCGGCATGGTTCCCTGCAACTCGCCGGCGACGCGATGCTGTCAACCAGCCCGACGTCACGTTTCCGCGATGGAACCTTTGGCGAGGGCTGCGGTTGAGCCGGCAGGTCGCCCGGATCGTGAAGGGACCCACGGCGGCACCCACCATTTTTTCTGATCCCAGAGGAAAAGCCTGTTGCGTGTCCTTCCCACGAGCGCGCAGCCGAAGGGCAAGGGCGGCAAGCCGCCAGCCGACAATAACGGCAAGCCGCAGCCCGAAAGCGCCAAGGCAACCTGAAGGCAACAAGAGGCCATAGTCTCCCGACAACACAAGGAGAGAGACAAGGTCGGCAGGCAAGCCGTGCCTGACAGTAAGGTCGAACCCCGCCGGTGATCCGGCGCGCCGAGGTGGTCGCGTTTGCGCTGATGGCGCTTCTCGTGATTTGCCATCGTCGCAGTGCTCTATTCGCCAAGGCATTCTTTCTTCCGGTCATGACGGCCTTCATCGTCGGCACCATGCTGTCGCCGGCGGCGGGATTTCTCGAGCAGCATCGCGATGCCGCGCTCGGTATCCGCGGTGCTGATCGTGACCGCGGCCTGCGCCCTGGTCGCCTTCATGGTCGCCCTGATCTCCGCCCCGCTGATGGAATGGAGCCACCGGCTTCCGGAGCTCGGCCAGCTCATGAAGGACAAGATTCAGGTGTTCGACCGCCCGCTGGGGCTGTGGCAGCAGATGCAGGGCATGCTCGGCGGATCCGAGACGCTGCCGGGCGACTCGTTCCAGCTGCCCAAGATCGAATGGGTGCAGCCCACCTTCGAATTCCTGTCGCCGACCTTCGCCGAATTCCTGCTGTTCCCGGCCACCCTGGTGCTGTTCATCGCGACCTGGCGCGACCTGCGCAGATCGCTGGTCATGACCTTCGGCGACCGCGAATCAAGGTTGCGGACGCTGCGAATCCTCAACGAGATCGAGGCCAGCATCTCGGCGGCTACCTGCTGACCGTGACCGCGATCAACCTCGGCGTCGGGGCGGCCACCGGCATCATTTGCGCGGTGTTCGGCATGCCCAACCCGGCCGGGCTTGGCGCGCTGGCGGCGACACTGAACTTCTTTCCGATCATCGGCCCGGTGGTGATGTTCGTGATCCTCGTGGTGGTCGGCTTCGTGTCGCTTTCCCGACGCTCAGCGCCGCGATGCTCGCGCCGCTGGCGTTTACCGCGATGATCTTTCTGGAAGGTCATTTTGTCACGCCTGCCATCGTTGGCCGCCGGCTCAATTGAACGCGCTGGCGGTGTTGATGGCGCTGGCGTTCTGGACCTGGCTGTGGGGACCGATGGGCGGGTTCCTGTCCTCGCCGATCCTGATCGTGTCGCTGATGATCAAGGTGCACCTGATGCCCGACGATTCGCCGCAACTGCCGGGGCTGAACAGTTTCGCGCGGGACTTCCGTTACGCCGGGGTTTCTCCGGAAACTTCGCGGCCAGGAAAACCAAGTCAATGAGGCCTACGCAGTATCAATGCCTCGAAAAGGATGTAGCAGCCGTGAAAAACGATATCTCCGCCCTGACCGACCAGATCACCGACGTGATCAACCCTTTGCCGGCACCGCCGGCAAGCAGGCGCGACGCGGCTACGACGAGGCCCGCGCCAATGCCGAAACCGGCCATGACGACTGGTCCGAACGCGGCAGCGCGATGATGGACGCCGCCACCGACGCCGCCTCCTCGCTTGAGGAATCGTGGAGGACGCCATCACGCAGCGCCCGCTGGCCACCGTCGGCATCGCGCTCGGCATCGGCTTTCTGATCGGCGCGGCGTGGCGCCGGTGATGGCTTCTCGCGCACGTCATCGGGATCGCCGAGCCTCTGGTCGCGATGGCGGCGCTGGCGCGCCGCCGTCGCTTTCGTGGAACTTCTTTTCAAATCGGGGCGTGTACATGTTTCGGCGAATGGTCGACGATTTCAAGGAGTCCGCCGGCACGACGCTGCGGCTGACCTCGCTGGCGGCGGCCGCGGCGTTGGCGCTGTTCGTCACCACCCGTTCCTGTGCGCAGCGCTGTTCGTGGCGGTGCTGCAGAAATACGGCCCGATCGAAGCCTGCCTGGCGGGTGCTGGGGTGTTCTTCGTGGTCACGCTGATCGCCGCGGTCTGGTACATGATGCGCAAGCGCAGATCGCCGCGCGGGCCGAGCAGGCCGCCAGGGAAGCCGCACTTTCGGCAAAATCCGTCGCGTCAAACATGCTGGGCGATCCGATGCTGCTGGCCACCGGCCTGCAGCTGGTGCGCGCCATCGGCGTCAAGAAGCTGATCCCGATTCTCGCGATCGGCGGCGTGGCGCTGGGATTCTTGATGAGCCGGGGCGCGGCCGGTACGGGTGACGAGGTGGAAGCGCCGGCAACGCCGGCGGAATAGGCGTTTCGGCGCCCACAAGTGGCCCTTGTCGCACAAAGGTAAAAAGTCGTCGTCCTCCGCGAAAGCGGGGACCCAGTACGCCGCGCCCTGCCGGTTCAATCACAGACGTCTCTGGAATACTGGATCACCCGCTTTCGCGGGTGACGACAACTTGGGGGATGACACGACTTCGCGATCTCGCGGCGCGCTTCGCCCGAGGTTTGCTATCTTTTTTCCTTCACCCTCCAATCGGAGGGCGCGGGGAATGGCCGGGCGCCGATGCGCCGGCAAGAATGCACGAGTAGTCGCCGCGGTCACACCGGAACACCCGGCATTCCCCGCGCAATGGTTTATACGGTTGCTTCGTGCTCACCCCGGCGATCGGGCTCTTTTGCCACCGTCACCTGCGGGACTTACCGCAAGCTTGACACCAGCGTCCCCCAAGCTTGACACCAGCGTCGAGATGTCAGGTCGACACGACTTGGCCGTCCGCAGCGAGCATGTCCGTCTCACGCACCGCTATGTCCCACCACAGCCCATCCCACGTTTCGTGACGTTCGCGAAACGCCCCTCCGAATTGGAACGGGATGCGGTCAATATAGACGGATCTGCAATTTCTGAAAATCAGAATATTGTGATCAAGGGCGGCTTGACAGACTTTCGGGTGATTTGCCTGTCGGGTCGATTTTTTGAATTGATTGAGCACCCATCGTCTTTGCGAGGAGCCCTTGCGACGAAGCAATCCATCCTTCCTTTGCTTGCTTCGCTGCGCTCGCAACGGTTGCGGGCATTCGCGCACCCCTCTGCGTCCGCCCGCGTGGCTCGAAAGGGAGGGGATCAACCCCGGGTCCACGGAACCATTCGGGAGGATGCGCGTTATGTGGGGTTCGGGCAGGGAAAGCGGAATGTCGAAAAGCGAGAGTCCTCAGCGCGGCCTGTTCGAGAGCGAGCGCAAATTCCGGCTGTTGGTAGAAGGGGTTATCGACTACGCCATCTATCTTCTGGACCCCAATGGGATCATCACCAACTGGAACGCCGGCGCCCGGCGCATCAAGGGCTACGACGCCGAAGAGGTCGTCGGCCGGCATTTCGGGATGTTCTATTTGCCCGGAGATCGCGTGGCCGGATTGCCTGCGGCGTCCCTCGCCACCGCGCGCGAGACGGGGAAGTTCGAGGCCGAAGGCTGGCGTCTCCGCAAGGACGGTTCAAGAATTCCTGGCTTCCGTCGTCATCGATTCGATTTACGAGCACAGGCGAACTGGTCGGCTTCGCCAAGATCACCGCGACATCACCGAACGGCACAAGGCCACCGAAGCCCTCAGGGAGAGCGAGCGGCACTTTCGCCTGCTGGTGCGCGGCGTCACCGACTACGCGCTGTACATGATCGACCCCTCCGGCATCGTCACCAACTGGAACGCCGGCGCTCAGCGCATCAAGGGCTATCTGCCGGAGGAAATCATCGGCCAGAGCTTTTCCCATTCTACTCGGCCGCCGACCAGGCGGCCGGACGGCCGGCGCGCGCGCTGCGGCTCGCCCTCGAAAATGGCCGCTATGAGGAAGAAGGCTGGCGCGTGCGCAAGGACGGCACTTTCTTTTGGGCCAGCGTCGTGATCGATCCGATCCGCGACGACGACGATGTGCATATCGGCTTCGCCAAGATCACCCGCGACATGACCGAACGTCGCGAGGCCCAGCAGAACATGGAGAAGATGCAGCGCCAACTGGCGGAGTCGCAGAAACTCGACGCGCTGGGGCAACTGACCGGCGGCGTGGCGCACGATTTCAACAATTTGCTGATGGTGATTTCGGGCAGCCTCAACATGCTGAGAAAGTTTTCCGGCGACGATCCGAAGGCGGTCCGCGCGATCCAGGCGATCGAGGCGCCTCGCAGCGCGGGGCCGCGCTGACGCGGCAATTGCTGACATTCGCACGGCGCCAGAGCGTCAATCCCCAGACCGTAGACCTGCGCGACAGCATCTTCTCGGTGCGCGAGGTGCTCGATACCGGTCTCGGCAGCGCCATCGAACTGGACGTCGCGGTGGACGACGAGATCTGGCCGATCACGGTCGATACCACCGAACTCGAAACCGCGCTGGTCAATCTCGCGATCAATGCGCGCGATGCGATGCCGCGGGGCGGCATGGTGAGCCTCCGCGCCAAAAATCTCTTCGTCGACGATGGCATTCGCAAAGGAGATTATGTGGCGATCACGGTCAGCGATACCGGGGTCGGGATTCCCCCTGATATCGTGGCCAAGGTGTTCGATCCCTTCTTCACCACAAAACCCGTCGGCAAGGGCACCGGCCTTGGACTGTCGCAGGTCCACGGCTTCGTGCACCAGGCCGGCGGCACCGTCACTGTCGAAAGCGAATTGGGCAGGGGCACGTCCTTCACCATTTGCCTGCCGCGTGGCCTGGCGTTACCGGAAGAGAAGCGGCCGGACGCCATTTCCCCCGGCAGCGGCACCGTCCTGCTGGTCGAGGATAATCCGGATGTTGCCGTGGCGAGCACCGGCCTGCTGGAGCAGCTTGGCTACTCCGTCCGCTGGGCCCCGGATGCGGAAGCCGCGCTCAGGGAGATCGAACGCGACGGCATCGATCTGGTCCTCAGCGATATCGTGATGCCAGGCACGATGGATGGCCTCGGCCTGGCGCGCGTGCTGCAAAGCAGGCATCCGGACGTGCCGATCCTTTTGGCAACCGGCTACAGCGAGGCCTCGGGCAATGCGAAGGGCGAGTTTCCAATTCTGAGAAAGCCCTATCAGATCCACGAACTCAACGAAGCGCTGGCGCGGTTGATGCGGTAAGCTCCGCGTTTTAGGCCGACCCTGCTGGACAGGAAAAACACCGCTGTCATCGCCCGGCGTAGACCGGGCGACCCAGTATTCCAGAGACCGTCGTGTTCTACCGAGAAGCCGCGGCGTACTGGATCGCCCGGTCAAGCCGGCCGACGACAGTCTTGTGCGACAGTGGCTTACGCCGCCCTCACGTCACGCAGCGGCCGGGCTGCATCAGCTTGGCGATTTCGGTCAGCACGCTGACCGGGGGCTCGCAGGCGACCGCAATCTTGCGATCTCCGGATTTCTTCAAAGCGGGCGCGGGAGCGTTGCGGGTGTCCTTGTCGGCCGGCCGGGCCACGGGCATGCGGACCAGCACCGAGGTATCGGCGAGGCTGTCCAGCCGCAGCACGATGGTGCGGGTCGGCGTCGCCGGACCGGCAACCGCGGGTTGGCGATCGGCCTTGGCGGGGCGATTGACCGAAGTTGCGGCGGAGCCGGTTGCCGGAGGTGTCGTTGACGGCCTGCCAGCGATCGGCCAGGTCCTGGCCGAAGGCCAGTTGCACCGCGCCGAGCGACAATACCGCCAGCGCGCCGAAAACCGCTTTGGAAAGCTGTGACATGTGCGTGGTCCCTCGCCCCATTGGCGATCGGGAACACAACGAGGCCGGGCAAAAGAAGTTGCAGGCGACGCCGCGCAAGTTTGGCGGCCGGCCATCACTTAACCGTGTGTAAAAAATTTGGGGCGCCCCGGAACGAGTCCGGGGGGCTCCGGAGTGATCCCGGCAGCCGGTCTTCCCCCCCTGCCCCATTGACCGGCGACGTGGGGCGCGGCCGTGGTGATGCCGGTCGCGCCCTGCTTTTTTTTGTAATGACATCAAGTTCTTGATGTCGGGGCATCGTCCATCGTTCCGATTGGTCCAGCCGCGCCTTGGTCCGGAACCCGTTTTTGTTGTCGGGAGCGGTTTGGATGGCCGGGTCAAGGCCCGGCCATGACGAGCAAGGTCGAATTTTTCCGCACTCCTCGAAGGAAAAAAATCGGCGCGCCCCTCAGGGCGCGCCGTTTTCTTTTCAAGCCGAAGAAGCTTCCGCCCCTCACGCCGCCCTTGGCGCCCTGTTCCTTGAATTGCGCTGGAAGAACAGCGCCTGGCTGGCGACGGCGGACACCATCGCCGGCTGGAACGGTTTTGAGATCAGGAACGCCGGCTCCGGGCGTTCGCCGGTCAGGAAGCGTTCGGGATAGGCGGTGATGAACACCACCGGCACCTCGAACACCTTCAGCAGCTCGTTGACCGCGTCGAGGCCGCGAGAAGCCGTCGGCGAGCTGGATGTCGGCGAGGATCAGGCCGGGTTTCCTGTTCTTGGCCAGCGCCACCGCGTCGGCATGGGTGCGGGCGACGCCGATCACGTGGTGGCCGAGATTTTTCACCAGGCTCTCGAGGTCCATCGCGATAAACGTCTCGTCCTCGATGATCAGCACGTCGGTGGCGATCTCGGCGGCCATTTCGCGGCCGGCGGCATCGGCGAGTTTTCGGGTCTCGGCGACGTCGGTGCCGAGGATGTAGGCGACTTCCTCCTCGGAAAAACCCTCCAGCGACAACAGCAGGAACGCCTGGCGGGGCAGCGGCGTTATGTTGGAGAGTCGCGCGCTCCGACGGCATCGGCAGGCTGGCGATATCGCTGTCGTCGTTGAGCGAGACCGAATTCCAGATCTGCGTGAACAGCCGGAACAGGCCGGCGCGAGGGCCGTGCTGCTCGTCGAGCAGCGAGGGATCCTGCAGCAGGGCTTCCAGCATGGCGCCGACATAGGCGTCGCCGGAGGCCTGATTGCCGGTCAGCGCCCGGGCGTAGCGCCGCAATAACGGTAAATGTTCAGCAACGAGCTGTGATCGCGACATCCCCACTCCATCCTGTCTGTCTAAGGCCATTGGGCCAAATTCGTCAAAGTTCCATGGCAGGGCGACCCGGTTCCCCAGATGATGCGGGGGTCTACGCCCCAGCCCGAGAAAAGTTCCCTTGGCTCGGGGAACTTTACGCCGTATTTCGGAATTAGCCCCCTTATGAATACGGACCAAAGCCGCGGAATCAAGGATAACTCTTTAAATTTCAGGGACTTAACTCTCGGGGAAGCGTGGAACAAGTCATGAAAGATGTAAAGTCTCAAGCCAGCAAGAGCTCCGCGCCCGGAAAGCCGGGCCGGCTCAATGCCGAGATTCAGTCAAGAATCGGACACCAGCTCCGCGCCATGTATGATGATGTGGTGCGGCAGGGCGTGCCGGACCGCTTCGCCGACCTGATCAAGAAGCTCGATGAACCAGGGGCTCCCGGCGACCCGACTGCAAAAACCGATGGGAGGGACTAATGCCTCTCACAAACTCACTTCGCGACGACATCCTGGCGTCGGTCCCCTCCTTGCGCGCCTTTGCGATCTCGCTGAGCGGCAATGGCGACCGTGCCGACGATCTGGTGCAGGAGACCCTGCTGCGCGCGCTCGCCAATATCGACTCGTTCCAGCCGGGCTCAAACCTGCCGGCGTGGCTGTTCACGATCCTGCGCAACCTGTTCCGCTCCGACTATCGCAAGCGGCGGCGGGAGGTCGAGGACGCCGACGGCAACTATGCCAAGACGCTGAAAACCCAGCCGGCGCAAAGCGCGCATCTGGAGTTCGAGGAGTTTCGCGCGCCCTCGACAAGCTTCCGCAGGACCAGCGCGAAGCGCTGATCCTGGTCGGCGCCTCCGGCTTCTCCTATGAGGACGCCGCCGCGATCTGCGGCTGCGCGGTCGGCACCATCAAGAGCCGCGTCAACCGCGCGCGGTCGAAACTGAGCGCACTGCTCTATGTCGACGGCGCCGACGATTTCGGCCCCGACGACACCGTCCGCGCCGTGATCGGCGGCAGCGGAGGCTGATCAGCGGCAATGCGACAAAGAAAAGGCGGCCCGGTCGGGCCGCCTTTTTTGTTGGATCGATGGATCAACGGGACTCGCTGCCATCCTTCGAGACGCCCGTCTTCGCTACGCTTCGCCGGGCTCCTCGGATGAGGCTGAGTGTGCTTCAGCGCGACACTTCCGGCCCTCATGGTGAGGAGCGCGTCTTGCGCGTCTCGAACCATCTGGCACGCCTCAGATCGACACGGCCAATGATGGTCGAACTCCTACCGTCGCGGCCTCACCGGGGCCGAAATCTGTTCGGTGCGGTCGCGCTCGGTCATGTCGATGACGGTCTCCATCGGGGCGGTGAGTTCGTAGACGTAGCTGACATCGGTGAAGATACCGCTTCGAGGCGCCGCCCAGCGCTTCCGGCGCGACGCGGTCGAGCAGGATCAGGCCGAAATCGCTGTCCGCGCGGCGGGTCGCCTCGCTGGTGTTGAACTCCTCCCAGCGAAAATGAAAGATGCTGTCGGGCTCCTCGCCGGTCACTTCCCAATGCGCGACGATGTGAGGATGCTTTCCGACCAGCGACAGCCCCTCGTCGGAATGCGACGCCAGTTCGAAGAACAACAGCGACAGGCTCTGCGCGGCGCGCGCGCTGACCGCGATATCGGGACCGGAGACCGCGATGCGCTCGGCATGGGGTATCGCGCGCGCCTCGAACAGCCCTTTCAGTTTCACGCCCTGCCACTGGCTTTCGGAGAGCAGCGAGACCACGTTCGACATGGCGTGGATGCGGCCGATCAGCAGTTCGCGGGCGACGTCGATGTCGGAGCCATGGCGCAGCGTGCGGGTCACGATCGACTGGATCACCGCCAGGATGTTCTTGACGCGGTGATTGAGTTCGTCGATCACGGCGGTCAGCCGGCGCTCGAAGCCGATCCGCACCTGGATCTCGCGGCAAAGCCGCAGATTGTTGTAGGCGACGTAGCCGAACAGCCCGCAGACGATGCCGGTCAGCGCAAGGCCGATCGCGGCGACGATGGCGGCGGTCTGCTGCGCGCGCATCACCGCATTGGTCTTGGCGTAATAGGCCGAGCGACCAGTCGCGGCCGCCGAAGCCGACCTTCCTGACCATCGACGGCGCCGCGGCGATTCCGGCACCGACCACCCGCGAGGTCGATATTGTCGCGGTTGATGGCGATCAGCTCCTGGTCGGCATTGCGCGGATCTTTCAGCACCACCGAGAACAGCGACAGATCGTCATTGGCCAGCATCAGCGGCGCCAGTTCGTAGGAAAACGTCACGAAGCCCGCGGGCGCCAGCAGCGCCCTCCTGCAGCACCGGCGCGGCCAGCGCCAGGCCGATCGGTCCGTCCGGACGCAGCAGCGGAAACGGATCGGACGCCACCGGCTTGCCCTCGGTCAT
This sequence comes from uncultured Alphaproteobacteria bacterium, assembly GCA_963706975.1. Classification (GTDB taxonomy): domain Bacteria; phylum Pseudomonadota; class Alphaproteobacteria; order Rhizobiales; family Xanthobacteraceae; genus Bradyrhizobium. Next base: position 60,664 of record CAVPOL010000003.1, on the reverse strand, counting down.
CGCCCGCGCCAGCATCGGCCCCAGCACCGGATGCTGATCGAAGGAACGGCCCGGGAAAGTCCCGGTCTCGGCGTTGCGCGGCTCGACGTCCATCAGCACGTCGATCGGCTGGTCGAGCGCGCTCGATGTCCAGCGGCTTGTCGTCGAAATTGCGAATTGCCGGATTGGAAAATCCGTCGCTGGCCAGTTCCTTGCGCGCCGCTTCGAGTTCGTCCGGCTGCAGCCGCGCGATCCAGCTGGCGACCACGAAATCGGTCTTGAAGGCATAGATCGAGGCGCGCAGCGGCTGCAGCATATTGGCCTTGATCACGCTGGGCGCGCGAAACAGGCCGGATGCGACGCGGGCCAGCAACTCGCGCTCGGTCAGCCGGTCCTGAACCAGGCTGGCATGAATGTCGATCGCGCGCGCCATCGCGATGCCCTCGAGCAGTCAGCTCCTGATCGTGGACGCGATAAGCCGCAAGCCCGGAGAACAACGCCCCGATCAGTGCGATAAAACCGATGATGAAACCAAGCCGAACCACTCGCTTACTCGAACGATGAGATGTTGGCGAACGAAATAGATCAAGCATTTGACGTCCGCCGGTGCGGCGAGAAACCACCAGGATGAAAGCCAACCGACTGGATAATGAAGCAGCGATCATGGGTACGCAACTACGGTTGGTGACGCGGGACTAAACAAGGCCTCGCCGGCAGTGTTTCTGGCGAGGCCAGAAGTGTTAATCGCGGCGGCGCGGTTTTGTTCCGGCGGAGTCCGAAAGTTTTTTGCCGCCGCGCTCGGCGACGGGATCGATCCGCCAAATCGCGTTAACGAATCCGCTCAGCTCACCTTGGCCTGCCCGCCGGGCGCAAGACCGCCCTTGGCCTCAATGAAACCGATGATGCGCTCGAGGCCTTCGCTCTTTTTCAGGTTGGTCATGACGAACGGCCGCTCGCCCCGCATCCGCCGCGCGTCGGTGTCCATCTTCTCCAGCGACGCGCCGACATGCGGCGCGAGGTCGATCTTGTTGATCACCAGAAGATCGGAGCGGGTGATGCCGGGGCCGCCCTTGGAGGGGATCTTGTCGCCGGCGGCGACGTCGATGACGTAGATCGTGAGATCGGCGAGTTCCGGCGAGAAGGTGGCGGCGAGATTGTCGCCGCCGGATTCGATCAGCACCAGATCGAGGCCGGGAAATTTCGCGCGCATGTCGGCGACCGCGGCGAGATTCATCGAGGCGTCCTCGCGGATCGCGGTATGCGGGCAGCCGCCGGTCTCGACGCCGGCGATGCGGTCCGGCGTCAGCGAGCCCGAGCGCACCAGGAATTCGGCGTCCCATTTGGTGTAGATGTCGTTGGTGATCGCGGCGATGTCGTAACGCTCGCGCATCGCCTTGCACAGCAGATCCATCAGCGCGGTCTTGCCGGAGCCGACGGGGCCGCCGATGCCGATGCGAAGCGGGCCGTGAGAGTTGGACATGTCAGGATTCTCCGTATCGTCGTCCCTGCGAACGCAGGGACCCATAGCCACCGGCGTGTATCGTAAAGAAGGTCTCTGCCCCGTGCCCGAACGAGAGGCCGCTGCGTATGGGTCCCCGCGTTCGCGGGGACGACGAGCTGGATAAATCCTCATGACCGGAACAGCCGCGTGTACTGCGTCTCGTGCCGCATGCTGGCGAGATCGGCGCGGAAGCGTGGCGCTGCCGAGATCGTCGAGCGAGGCCTGCAGCGCGCGTTTGGCGGTGGCGACGACCACCGGCTCCAGCGCGGCCAGCACGCGCTGGCTGTCGGTTTGCCCGAGCGGGACCAGCCGGGCGCCCGCGGAAATCCAGTTCGAGGTCAGCGGCGTGGAAGAACGCGTGCAGGGTGGAGTCGCAATCGGAATGCCGTGCGCCGCGCTGACCAGGCCGACCGCGACCGGATAGACGATGGCGCCGTCGCATTGCGCCACGATCAGCTGATCCAGCCCGTCGCAATTCCAGGCCGAGCGCGCGATGTCGATGAAGGCGCGGCCCTGCGAGGAGGTCTCGAGCTGGCGCTCGCGCGACGGCACGAAGGCGGCCGCGAGTTCGGCGACCTCGCGCAACCGCGCCTGGTCATGCCGAGGCGGCGGCGCGGTAGGCGTGCGCCAGAAACACGCCGTCGCAAAAGCCGGAGCCGTCCACCAGCATCGACGCCAGCCAGCCCGCAAGGATGCGGCGTCGGCGATGTCGCCGGCCTCCACCGCCCATTCGATGCCGCTGGAATAGGAGAAGGCGCCGACCGGAAACGCCGGCGACAGCCAGGTCATCAGCCGGTACAGCGCCGCCGCCTCGCCGGCCTCCGTCATCCCGCCGCGATCGTCCGGCGGCGGCGGCTCACTTGTGGTCATGAGCATGGGAATGGCCGTGGTGATGGTCGTGGTCGCAATGCTCGTCGTGATGATGGTGGTCGTGAGCGTGATGATGGCCGTGATCGTGCGAGGCATGATCGTGCGCGGCGTGGGCGTGCGCATGCGGCCTCCGCCGCATGGGCATGGCCGCCGCGGCATAGGCGCCGCCTTCGGGATCGAACGGCGCCTCGATCTCGATCACGCGGGCGCCCAGCCCCGTCACCATCGCCTCGATGACGTGGTCGCGGCGGATTCGCAGGCCCTTCGGCATGATCTGGGTCGGCAGATGGCGGTTGCCGAGATGCCAGGCGACCCGCACCAGATGCTGCGGATCGTTGCAGCGGATCTCGATCAGCGGCTCGGGCGCGGCGACCACCTCGACCAGCCGGCCGTCCTCCAGCACCAGCGCGTCGCCGCCGCGCAGCGCGACGGCGTTTTCGAGGTCGAGCAGGAATTCAAGCCCGCGCGTGCCGGTCATCGCCATCCGCCGCCGGTGCCGGTCGTCGAAATCCAGCACGACGGTATCGGCCGGCGCTTCCGTCCAGTGATGCTGGCCCTGGACCTGCGTCGCGCGGATCATGCGACATGCTCAAAGCTTCTCCACCTTGCCGTCGCTGATGATCTCGATCACCGTCGGCGACGCCTTCAGCGGCGCGGAATATTCGCGCCACACCTTCATGTGCGGCGCGCGGCCATGGGCGTTGAGATCCTCGCGGGTTTCCCAGCGCTCGACCACCACGAACAGATTGGGATCGTTGATGCTGGTGTGGCTCTCATAGGACAGGCAGCCCTTTTCCTGTCTGCGTGGCGGCGATGCATTCCTTGGCGCCCTTGATGAAGGCATCGCGCAATTCCGGCTTTACCTGGCTGGTGGCGACGACGTAGATCATGGATGCTTCTCCCTTGTTCTTGTCGTTGCCTAGCGGACGTCGACTTTTTCCGGCGTGATGATTTCGATCTTCGGCGGCGCCGACATGCATTTTACCGCGACGCGGCCAAAGGTCTTCATGTGCTCCATGCCGCGATGCGGCACCAGGGCTTCGGCGTTTTCCCACTGCTCGACGAACACCATCTTGGCGGGATCGGTGACGCTCTCGTGCAGGTCATAGGCGATATTGCCGGGCTCCTTGCGGGTGCCCTCGATGCAGGCGGTGGCGGCGGCGATGAATTCGGCGCGCGTTTCAGGCTTGATGGTCAGCGTGGCGACGACGTAGATCACGAGATCCTCCCGGGCTTTTGTTCTGGCTTTGGATGCCGGGAGTGACCTTAGAACATGAAATAGCGCTGCGCCATGGGCAGCACCTCGGCCGGCGCGCAGGTCAGCAATTCGCCGTCGGCGCGCACCTCGTAGGTTTCCGGATCGACCTCGATTTTCGGCGTGGCGGAATTATGGATCATGCTCTTCTTGGAGATGCCGCCGCGGGTGTTTTGCACCGCATAGAGTTTCTTCTCGATGCCGAGCTTCTTCGCCAGCCCGCCGTGACATCGCCGCCTTCGACGTAAACACCACCGAGGACGCGGTCAGCGACTTGCCGTAGGCCGCGAACATCGGCTGGTAATGCACCGGCTGCGGCGTCGGAATCGACGCGTTGGGATCGCCCATCGGCGCCGCCACGATCGAGCCGCCCTTGATGATGCAGTCCGGCTTGACGCCGAAGAAGGCCGGCGACCACAGCACGAGGTCGGCGAGCTTGCCCTTCTCCACCGAGCCGATCAGTTTCGACACGCCATGGGCGATCGCGGGATTGATGGTGTATTTGGCGATGTAGCGCTTGACGCGAAAATTGTCGTTGTTGCCCTTGTCCTGCGGCAGCGAGCCGCGCTGCTTCTTCATCTTGTCGGCGGTCTGCCAGGTCCGGATGATGACTTCGCCGAGCCGCCCCATGGCCTGCGAATCCGACGACATCATCGAGAGCGCGCCGAGGTCGTGCAGGATGTCTTCGGCGGCGATGGTCTCCTTGCGGATGCGGCTTTCGGCGAACGCCAGATCTTCGGCGATCGAGGGATCGAGATGGTGGCACACCATCAGCATGTCCAGATGCTCGTCGATGGTGTTGCGGGTGAATGGCCGCGTCGGATTGGTCGAGGACGGCAGCACGTTTTTCAGGCCCGCGATCTTTATGATGTCCGGCGCATGGCCGCCGCCGGCGCCCTCGGTGTGGAAGGCGTGGATGGTGCGGCCCTTGAACGCTTTTACGGTGTCCTCGACGAACCCCGACTCGTTCAGCGTGTCGGAATGGATCATGACCTGGATGTCGTAATCGTCGGCGACCGAAAGACAATTGTCGATCGCCGCCGGCGTGGTGCCCCAGTCCTCGTGCAGTTTCAGCGCACAGGCGCCGGCCTTGATCATCTCGACCAGCGCGGCCGGGCCGCGAGGCGTTGCCCTTGCCGGAAATGCCGAGATTGACCGGGAAGGCGTCGAACGACTGGATCATCCGCGCCATGTGCCAGGGCCCGGGCGTGCAGGTGGTGGCAAAGGTGCCGTGCGACGGGCCGGTGCCGCCGCCGAGCATCGAGGTGACGCCGGACATCAGCGCGTGCTCGATCTGCTGCGGGCAGATGAAATGGATGTGGCTGTCGAATCCGCCGGCGGTGAGGATTTTGCCCTCGCCCGCGATCACGTCGGTGCCGGGGCCGATTACGATGGTGACGCCGGGCTGGATGTCCGGATTGCCCGCCTTGCCGATCGCGCTGATATACCCTTCCTTGATGGCGACGTCGGCCTTGACGATGCCCCAGTGATCGACGATCAGCGCATTGGTGATGACGGTATCGGCCGCGCCCTGCTTGTTGGTGACCTGCGATTGCCCCATGCCGTCGCGGATCACCTTGCCGCCGCCGAATTTCACCTCCTCGCCATAGATGGTAAAATCCTTCTCGACCTCGATGATGAGTTCGGTATCGGCCAGCCTGACGCGATCGCCGGTGGTGGGTCCGAACATGTCGGCATAGACGGAACGTTTTATTTTGACGGACATGCTAAAGCTTCCCCATCACTTCGCCGCGAAAACCGTAGACCACGCGCTTTCCCGCCAGCGCCACCAGTTGCACGTCGCGGGTCTGACCGGGTTCGAAGCGGACCGCGGTGCCGGCGGCGATATCGAGGCGCATGCCGCGGGCTTTCTTGCGGTCGAATTTCAGCGCCGGGTTGGTCTCGAAGAAGTGGTAGTGCGAGCCGACCTGGATCGGGCGGTCGCCGGTATTGGCGACTGATAGCGTCACGGTCTTGCGGCCGGCATTGAGTTCGATCTCGCCGTCCTGGATGAAGAGTTCGCCGGGGATCATGAAAGTCACTCCCATTTTCTGTAGTGTTCGCGTACTCGCGCGACCCAGATCTGGATCGAGAATATCAGCTGCTGCTCGTCGTCGCTGCTAATCTTGCCTACCGGAAGGCGATTGATGAAAACGTCGGTCACGCCGTTATCGAAAACACCACCTGAAATACCTTCCTCACGAAACACCATCAGGGGAAGACGCAACGAGAACAGGATGCCGGCTTCCAAATGATTCCACGGTGTCGGAAATTTCACGTTCTTTTGGATGTTGGGATACTTCTGGCCCTTGATCCGAATACCCGGCTTTACGTTCAACTTTGGCGCAAGCATTTGGGAGTAACCGAGAACCACGCCGCCCGCGCATCGTCGCGCGATCATGTAAACTTCCTTCAGCGGATACTCGGTCGGGTAGTCCGAACGACCGAGAGCACGGGTTTCCAAATTCTCCTTTTCCAGCAAATGAACGATTCGATCGTAAGACTGCGCTTGCTTGGCGTTCAGCGCGGTCGGTGCCGAAAGAAAAATCGGAATCTTGGTTGCCATTGCAAGCCTGCCTACCGTATCGGCTCGTGCACCGTCACCAGCTTCGTTCCGTCGGGAAACGTCGCCTCGACCTGGATGTCGTGGATCATTTCCGCGATGCCATCCATGCACTGGGCGCGGGTGATCACCTGGGCGCCGGACTGCATCAGTTCGGCGACGGTGCGGCCGTCGCGGGCGCCCTCGACGATGAAGTCGGAGATGATGGCGATGGCCTCGGGATGGTTGAGCTTGACGCCGCGCTCCAGCCGGCGCCGCGCCACCATCGCCGCCATCGAGATCAGCAGCTTGTCCTTTTCGCGGGGAGACAGATTCATGCGAGCACTCTGATGATTGAACGATCTAGTTGAGCCACAACCGCGGCAGCGCCGAACCGGAGGCGCGGCCGAGCACCGCCATCATGTCGGCACGCAGCCGGGCCGCATCTTGGGCACAGAAGCGGGCCATTGCAAATCCATTCCAGCTGGAGATGCCGACCTCGCCGCCGAACGAATTTGCAACCTCGCGTATCCGCTCGACCAGCGCCTCGTCGCCGGGCACGATCAGCGCGGTGCCGATGGCGACGCCGCCTTTGGCGACGGCGGGACGGCCAAGCTTTTCGCCGATGTCGCCGTCGAGACGCACGGTTTCGGCGAACACCAGCCTTCCGCCGCGCCGCAGCCGCCAGCGGTCGACAAATTCGCCCGAAAGCATCCGCTCGCCCATCGCTGATCGGCCGAACACCACGATTTCGCAGAGCAGCAGCGAGGCGCTTTCGGCCAGATCGATGTCGATCCGCCGCGACACCCGCGCCCGGTCAAACAGGATGGTTTCCTGCGGCAGCCAGCCAAGGTGCGCGCCTTCGGCGGCCTTCAGGGCGATACTGACCTCCGCGGCCGGCCCCTGCGCCCGGTAGATTTTTTCGGCCGCCGCCGTGGTTACCGCAAGGCGCGAGCCCTCGCCGACCGCGATGTCGATATCGAAGCGGTCGCCGCCCGCGATGCCGCCAGCGGTGTTGACGAACACCGCCGAGAGCCCCTCGGTCTCGGGCGAGGGAAAGCGGACGCGCAGCGAACCCGATTCGTGCAATTGGCGGCGGCGGGTGACGCCGTCGACCTGGTGGACATCGAACGTCACCGAGCCTTGCGCCCGGTTGGCCGCGAAGATCGCCGAGGCAGCACTGGTGGTATCGGTCCGCATCCGTCCCCGTGCGGCCGTGACCAGCCGCATTTGCAAATCCCTGCTTACAGCGCCATTTGGCGGCTGATCTCGGCGGGATCCATGGCGGCGCGATCGCAGGCAAACTTCACGGCGCCCCGGTCCATCACGGCGAAATTGTCGCCGAGTTCGCAGGCAAAGTCGAGATATTGCTCGACCAGCACGATCGCCATGGTGCCGAGGCTGCGGAGGTAGGAGATGGCGCGGCCGATGTCCTTGATGATCGAGGGCTGGATGCCCTCGGTCGGCTCGTCGAGCAACAGCAGTTTCGGCCGCATCACCAGCGCGCGGCCGATCGCCAGTTGCTGCTGCTGGCCGCCGGAAAGATCGCCGCCGCGGCGGCCGAGCATCGAATTCAGCACCGGAAACAGCGAGAACACGTCGTCGGGAATGGTGCGATCGTCGCGCTTCAGCGGCCCGAACCCGGTTTTCAGGTTTTCCTCGACTGTCAGCAACGGAAATATCTCGCGGCCCTGCGGCACGAAGCCGATGCCCTTTCGCGCCCGCTCATAGGGTTTTAGCCCCGTGATGTCATCGCCGTTGAAGGTGATCGCGCCCGAGGCGATCGGGTACTGCCCGACCATGGCGCGCAACAGCGAGGTCTTGCCGACGCCGTTGCGGCCCAGCACGCAGGTCACCTTGCCCGGCTCGGCCTGGATCGAGACACCGCGCAGCGCCTGGGCGGCGCCGTAATACAGGCTGATGTTGTTGACGTTCAGCATCGCCCTTACCTTCCCAGATACACTTCGATCACGCGCTCATTCGACGAAACCTGATCGATGGTTCCCTCCGCCAGCACGGTGCCTTCGTGCAGGCAGGTCACCTTGACGCCGAGTTCGCGCACAAAAGTCATGTCGTGCTCGACCACCATGATGGTCTTGTCCTTGTTGATTTCCTTCAAGAGTTCGGCGGTCTGGTGGGTCTCGACGTCGGTCATCCCGGCGACGGGTTCATCGACCAGCAGCAGTTTTGGGTCCTGCGCCAGCAGCATGCCGATCTCCAGCCACTGCTTCTGGCCGTGCGACAGACTGCCCGCCAGCTTGTTGCGCACATCCTTCAGGCGGATGGTTTCCAGCACCCGCTCGATGCGCTCGGATTCGTCCCTGGTCTCGCGCCAGAACAGCGTGCCCTTGACGCTGTGATCGACATTGAGCGCCAGCAGCAGATTGTCCTGAATGGTCTGGCTCTCGAACACCGTCGGCTTCTGGAACTTGCGGCCGATGCCGAGTTCGGCAATACGGGTTTCGTCGAGCCGGGTGAGATCGGTGACACCGTCGAACAGCACTGCCCCCTCGTCCGGCTTGGTCTTTCCGGTGATGATGTCCATCATGGTGGTCTTGCCGGCGCCGTTGGGGCCGATGATGGCGCGCATCTCGCCGGGCTCCAGCGCCAGCGAAAGATTGTTGATGGCGTGAAAACCGTCGAACGAGACGTGCACGCCGTCGAGATAGAGCAGCGCAGACGTCTTGCGGGTGTCCATCACGGGCATGCGCTCACTCCGCCGGGTTCGGTTCGCTGACGCCGTCTTCGCGCGCGGCGCTCACGGCGGCAGCCGACATGCGCTCTGCCTTCCACGGTTCCCACCAGGCGTTGAAGGTGCCGACGATCCCCTTCGGCAGCAGCAGCGTCACCAGGATGAACAGAGCGCCCAGCATGAACAGCCAGTACGGCGCCAGCGGGCCCGAGGTGAATACGGTTTTGGCGTAATTGACGACGACGGCGCCGAGTGCCGCCCCGATCAGGGTGCCGCGGCCGCCGACCGCGACCCAGATCACGGCCTCGATCGAATTGCCCGGCGCGAATTCGCCGGGATTGATGATGCCGACCTGCGGCACGTAGAGCGCGCCGGCGACGCCGGCCATGCAGGCCGACAGCGTGAACACGAACAGCTTGTAGGATTCGACGCGGTAGCCGAGGAAGCGGGTGCGGGATTTGGCGTCGCGCACCGCGATCAGCACCTTGCCGAGTTTCGAGGTCACTACCGCCCGGCAGATCAGGAAGGCAATGATCAGCGCCAGACAGCTCAGCAGGAACAGCGCCGCCCTCGTGCCGTCGGCCTGGACGTTGAATCCCAAAATATCCTTGAAATCGGTCAGCCCGTTATTGCCGCCAAACCCGAAATCGTTGCGGAAGAACGCCAGCAGCAGCGCGTAGGTCATCGCCTGGGTGATGATGGAAAGATAGACGCCGGTGACGCGGGAGCGGAATGCCAGCCAGCCGAAGCAGAAGGCGAGCAGGCCCGGCACCAGCAGCACCATGACAGCCGCGAACCAGAACATATCGAATCCGTGCCAGTACCAGGGCAGCGCCGGATAGTTCAGGAACACCATGAAGTCGGGCAGGACCGGATTGCCGTAGACGCCGCGGCTGCCGATCTGGCGCATCAGGTACATGCCCATGGCGTAGCCGCCGAGCGCGAAGAACGCGCCATGGCCGAGCGAGAGAATGCCGCAATAGCCCCAGATCAGATCGATCGACAGCGCCAGGATGGCGTAGCAGACATATTTACCGAACAGCGCCACCAGATAGGTCGGCACCTGGAACATCGAGCCCGCCGGCAGCAGCAGATTGGACAGCGGAATCAGCACGCCGATCGTTGCCACCACCAGCAGGAATACGGTGGCGCTGCGGTCGAGCGAGCGCGTCAGCACATGCTGCATCATGCTTCCACCGCCCGGCCCTTGAGCGCGAACAGGCCGCGCGGGCGCTTCTGGATGAACAGAATGATCAGCACCAGGATCGCGATCTTGCCGAGCACGGCGCCCGCTACGGGTTCGAGGAACTTGTTGGCGATGCCGAGCGTGAAGGCCCCGACCAGGGTGCCCCAGAGATTACCGACGCCGCCGAACACCACCACCATGAAGCTGTCGATGATGTAGCTCTGGCCGAGGTTGGGGCTGACATTGTCGATCTGCGACAGCGCCACCCCGGCGATGCCGGCGATCCCGGAGCCGAGCCCGAACGTCAGCGCATCGACGCGGGAGGTCGCGATCCCCATCGAGGCCGCCATGCGCCGGTTCTGCGTCACCGCGCGCATCTCAAGGCCGATCGCGCTGTAGCGCAGCATCGCCAGCAGGATGGCGAACACGGCGAAGGTGAAGCACAGGATCCAGAGCCGGTTATAGGTGATGGTGATCTGCCCGATCTCGAACGCGCCGCTCATCCAGGAGGGATTGCCGACCTCGCGGTTGGTGGGACCGAACATGGTGCGCACCGCCTGCTGCAGCACCAGCGACAGGCCCCAGGTCGCCAGCAGCGTCTCCAGCGGGCGGCCATAGAGAAAGCGGATGATACCGCGCTCGATCAGGATGCCGATCAGGCCTGCGACGATGAAGGCAAGGGGCACCGCCATCAGCAGCGAATAGTCGAACAGGCCGGGATAACGCGTCCGGATCACCTCCTGCACCACGAAGGTGACATAGGCGCCGATCATCACCATCTCGCCATGGGCCATGTTGATGACGCCCATCACGCCGAAGGTGATGGCGAGGCCAATGGCGGCGAGCAGCAGCACCGAGCCGAGCGACAGGCCGTACCAGGCATTTTGCACGGTGGACCACAGCGCCAGCGTGCGCTGGATCGCCGCCGTGGCGCCGGCCGCCGCGCTGGCGATCGCCGGCGACTGATCGCCGCTCAAGCCGGTCAGCAGGGCCAGCGCTTCCTGGTCGCCGCGCGCCCTGATGGTGGCGATGGCCTCCAGCTTCTCGACATCGGTGGCGTCTTGCTTGAACAGCAGGATCGCCGCGCGCGCCTCGGTAAACGCCAGCTTGGCCGCCTTGTTGGTCTCCTTGGCCAGCGCGCCGTCGACCACCGGCAGCATCGCCTCGTCATGGGTCTTGAACACGGATTGCGCGGCCTGGACCCGCTTGACGGGATCCGGCGACAGCAGGGTCAGGCCGCCGAGGGCGGCTTCGACCACGCGCCGCAGCCTGTTGTTGAGGCGCACCGCAGCGGCGCCGTCGGGCAATTTGTCCACCGCCGCAGCGGTCGCGGCATCGATGATCTTGCCGTCGGGCTGGGTGACGAAAACCTGCTTGGTATCCGGATCGGCCGCCAGCCGGCCGTCCTGCAGGGCGCTGATGATGGCAAAGGCGTTCGGATTGCCCGAGGTGGCAACCGCGCCGATCGCTTCTTCGGTGTCGGAGAATTCGTCATTGGCGAATTTGCCGATCGCATCCTCGAACGGCCCCGCGAATGCCGGCACGGCGAAGGCGGAAATCAGAAGGATGGAGACGGCAAGCGCGCGAAAACGGACAAGGCAATTGGCAAGCACTGGACGACCCCGGCAGGAGTGGGGGAGAAGGCGGCACATCGCCGCCTTCTCCGGTCTCTTGGTCAGCTTCTACGCGAAGCTTCTACGGGGGATCAGGAACCCTGACCCTTGGGATCAGGGAGCCTAACCCTGGGGATCAGGAACCCTGACCACCGCACTTGTTGGTCTTGGTGTTGTAGTTGCCGCACTTCTTGCCAACCCAGTCGCCGATCAGGTCCTTGGAGCCGTCGAGCTCCTTCGACCATGCATCGCCGGCCACCAGGCCCGGGGTCTTCCACACCACGTCGAACTGGCCGTTGGCCTTGATTTCGCCGATGAACACCGGCTTGGTGATGTGATGGTTCGGAAGCATCTTGGAGGTGCCGCCGGTCAGGTTCTTGGCTTCGATGCCGGGCAGCGCGTCGATCACCTTGTCGGCGTCAACCGACTTCACCTTCTCGACCGCCTTGATCCACATGTCGAAGCCGATGACGTGTGCTTCCATCGGATCGTTGGTCACGCGCTTCGGATTCTTGGTGTAGGCCTGCCAGGCCTTGATGAACTTCTCGTTGCCCGGATCCTTGATCGACTGGAAGTAGTTCCAGGCGGCGAGATGGCCGAGCAGCGGCTTGGTGTCGATGCCGGCGAGTTCTTCTTCGCCGACCGAGAACGCGACGACCGGAATGTCGGTCGCCTTGATGCCCTGGTTGCCGAGTTCCTTGTAGAAGGGAACGTTGGCGTCGCCGTTGATGGTGGAGACCACGGCGGTCTTCTTGCCGGCCGAGCCGAACTTCTTGATGTCGGCGACGATGGTCTGCCAGTCCGAATGACCGAACGGGGTATAGTTGATCATGATGTCTTCCTGCTTGACGCCTTTCGACTTCAAGTAGGCTTCGAGGATCTTGTTGGTGGTGCGCGGATAGACGTAGTCGGTGCCGGCCAGCACCCAGCGCTTCACCTTCTCATCCTTGGCGAGATAGTCGACCGCGGGGATCGCCTGCTGGTTCGGCGCAGCACCGGTATAGAACACGTTGCGCTCGCTCTCCTCGCCCTCATACTGGACGGGATAGAACAGGATCGAGTTCAGCTCCTTGAACACCGGCAGCACGGACTTGCGCGACACCGAGGTCCAGCAGCCGAACACCACCGAAACCTTTTCCTTGGTGATGAGTTCGCGGGCCTTTTCGGCGAACAGCGGCCAGTTCGACGCGGGGTCGACCACGACAGCCTCGAGCTTCTTGCCGAGTACGCCGCCCTTCTTGTTCTGTTCGTCGATCAGGAAGAGAACAGTATCCTTCAGCGTGGTTTCGCTGATGGCCATGGTGCCCGAAAGCGAATGCAGAACGCCTACCTTGATGGTCTCCTGCGCCTTGGCGCCGGTAAACCCGGCCAGACCGAGCACCAGCCCGGCGGATGCCGCCAGCCAGCGTCGTCGGCTAAAGGGCTTGGCCATATCGTGAGTCAATTGAGTAAGCATGAGGTATCATCTCCCTGACGCAGACGTTAAAACGCTGCGAAACGGCCCCACGGCCGCCTGCGTTAAGGGAATCGCAAGAACCATGCCACCTGCGACAATCATGGCTAAGCGAATGGCTTCGTTGAGGAATTTCGCGCAAAGCAGCGCCAGATCGAAATTTCTGCCTAAAATATAGACTAAAAAAATGTATGCTTGAGTGGCAATCTGTATAATTATTAATCAGTTTGGATTGCGTGGCTAAATTTCCGGCAGCATTTTTTTGCATTGCAACCAGCCGAATATCCCGAAACAAGCGGAAAAGCGGGGGTTTTTCGGCGATTCCTTAACCGCGTGCCTGAATGGGTATCCGATTGACCTTGAAAGCGCCGCGTTCGTGTTCCATATGATAGCCCACGACCCAGGGAATCACCGGGTCACTGCGAGCCGCGTGTTCTGAGCCCGTCCAACGGTTTCTGGCTTGCCCCTTCAGCCAACCAAAACCGACGCCCCAAACACGCGGGTGTCTCCAAGACACCTTCGCGCGCTCCTGGCCGATCAAGGCCGGGCGCCTGCCTTTTATAATGGAAAGATCCCCCTTTTGACCTCCTTTCAGGATTTCGGCCTCGCCGATCCCATCTCGCGTGCGCTCACGGAAGAAAATTACCAGACGCCCACACCCATCCAGGCTCAAACCATCCCCATCGCACTGACCGGCCGTGACATCGTCGGCATCGCCCAGACCGGCACCGGCAAGACCGCCTCCTTCGCGCTGCCAATCCTGCACCGGATTCTGGAGAACCGCGTCAAGCCGCAGCCGAAAGCCTGCCGCGTGCTGGTGCTCTCGCCGACCCGTGAATTGTCCGGACAGATCCTCGACAGCTTCAACGCCTATGGCCGGCACATGCGCCTGACCTCGACGCTGGCGATCGGCGGCGTGCCGATGGGCCGCCAGGTCCGTTCGATCATGCCGGGCGTCGAAGTGCTGGTGGCCACCCCCGGCCGCCTGCTCGACCTCGTGCAGAGCAACGGGCTGAAGCTCGGCCAGGTCGAATTCCTCGTGCTCGACGAAGCCGACCGCATGCTCGACATGGGCTTCATCAACGACATCAGGAAGATCGTTGCGAAACTGCCGATCAAGCGGCAGACGCTGTTCTTCTCGGCCACCATGCCGAAGGACATCGCCGAACTCGCCGAAGCCATGCTGCGCGACCCGGCCCGTGTCGCGGTGACCCCGGTGGCCTCGACGGTCGACCGCATCACCCAGCGCATCATCCAGGTCGACCATTCCAACAAGCCCGCCTTCCTGGCGCAGCTGTTGAAGCAGGAGCCAGTCGACCGCGCGCTGGTGTTTACCCGCACCAAGCACGGCGCCGACAAGGTGGTGAAGAGCCTCGCCCGTGCCGGCATCACCGCCGATGCCATCCACGGCAACAAGTCGCAGAACCACCGCGAGCGGGTGCTGGCGGCGTTCCGCACCGGCGATATCCGCACCCTGGTGGCCACCGACATCGCCGCCCGCGGCATCGACGTCGACGGCATCAGCCATGTGGTGAATTTCGATCTGCCCAACATTCCCGAGACCTATGTCCACCGCATCGGCCGCACCGCGCGCGCCGGCGCCGATGGCGTCGCGATCTCGCTGGTCGCGGGCGCCGAGGAAATGGGCTATCTGCGCGACATCGAAAAGCTGATCCGCATCGCGTTGCCGAGGGAAGACCAGCGCACCCCGGGCCATCGCGAGGCAGCCCCTCAGCCTGCGCAACATCGCGGCGCCCGGTCCGGGCCGCGCATGCATTCCGGCCGGGGCAATGATGCCGCACCGGGCGCGAAAGGGCCTCGCCGGAACCGCCGTCCCGGTGGTAATAATGGCACTCCGCCAAGCCATCGCCACGAGACCAGCCGGCAGGAGCCGTCACGTCCGGTGGCGCAAGCCGGCGGCAAGGCCGAAGGGATGCAGGGCGTTGCCTTTTTGCATCGCGAAAGCCGCCCGAATACGAAACCCAACCGCACCCAACGACCGCGCTAACCGTCGATCGATCTGGAGACACCAATGGCTAAAGAAGAGCTGATCCAGTTCGAAGGACTGGTCACCGAAATCCTCCCCGATGCACGCTACCGTGTGCAGCTCGATGCGGGGCACGAGATCGTTGCCTACACCGCGGGCAAGATGAAGAAGAACCGGATCAAGACCCTGGCCGGCGACCGGGTGACGATCGAGATGTCGCCTTATGACCTGGAAAAAGGCCGGCTGATCTTCCGTCACAAGGACGAGCGTCCCGGCGGCGGCGCACCGCGAGGCGCACCGCCGCGCGGCCAGTTCCGCCGCAGGTAAGTGCCGCGATCGTTCGCTGGCATGTGGCATATGGCAAAATCATGTCGACAAAACAGGCATTTCGCGTCCGGTTGCAGAACCGGGCGCGATCAAAAAATCGTGCACCTCAGGATTGTTTTGGACCCTACTTTGGAATAATATCCAACCATCGATTTTCGGCCGGACGACATTAGCTATCCACCGGTACAGCCGGTTTAGACGCTGACGACCCTTCCAAAAATTCGATCTCACCAGCCCATCGAAAGTGGGCTTCGACTATATCTATCTTGAGAAGGGACTACCCCCGTGAGCATGGGAACCGTGAAGTGGTTTAACGCAACCAAGGGCTTTGGCTTCATTCAACCGGATGACGGTGGCAACGACGTGTTCGTGCACATCAGCGCCGTAGAGCGTGCCGGCCTCGGAACGCTGCGCGAAGGCCAGAAGATCTCCTACGAGATCGTGGCTGATCGCCGCTCTGGCAAGTCGTCGGCCGACAATCTCCGCGCCGCTGGCTGAGGATTGTCTTCGGGCTCGCGCCCGAGGGAATCCGAAATGACTAACGTAAAAGGCCGCGCTCGCGCGGCCTTTTTTATTTTGCCGTCGTCTTGATGCGCTGCCGCCCGGCGCCGTATTTACAGCGTGGTGCAGACCGTGGTGCCGTACAACACGCAGGTCGAATGCCGCGGACGCGTGTAGGATACATCGCTGAGATTGACCCCGGCGGGCGCCATCACATGGCCGACCGCCGGCACGTAGCGGTAGCTGACTTCGCTGTAGATCAGATAGGTGCCGGCGACCTTGAGTGCGGTCGGAATCGTCACCGCAGCTGCCCGCCCCCCGCGGCGCCGAACCCTGGCTCCATTGCACCCGCACGTTAAGCGAGGCGTCGACATACAGTTCCGAGATCGTGGACAGCGTCGGTGTCGACGAATAGGGCGTCATGATGCCCCTGCTGGCGTTGAAGAAATTGGTCAGGTCGGCGCTGGTCACCGAAGTCGATTGCGAGGTCAGGTCGGACAGCGTGCGCGCCATCAGCGTCACCTTGCGGTCGACCGCGACGCCGGAGGAGAACTCCACGGTGCCGAAGAACATCACCAGCATGATCGGCACGATGATGGCGAACTCGGTCGCCGCGATGCCGCTGCGATCGGCCCGCATGTCTGCCGCAAGGCGACGCAGGCGAAACCAGACCGTCGGGATCGGAAACGTTTTCATCGTGCTGTCTCAGAAGGGTTCGTTTTTGAACGCGGCGGTCGCGGTCAGCAGGCGCTTGCTGCCGGCCAGATTGGAGATGTTGTAACCGAGGCCGGTGACGAACAGCGGCCATTGATAGAACACCCGCACAACCACGATATCGCCGGCGTTGCCGGGATTGTAGTTATTCGGTGGAGTGAAGTTCTTGGTGGTGCCGTCGATCGGGTCGGCGATGTTGACGGTGCCAAAGGCGGTGTAGCTCTGCACGTCGACATAGATGCCGTTGGTGCAGTCGAACAGCGCGACGATGCGCCCGCAGATATTGGCCTTGAACTGGGCCGGGGTATAGGCCGCGGTCTGCGCCTGACCGGTCATGATCATGCGCGCGGAATCCTGCGTCACGGTCTCCAGCACCTGGCTCGCGAAGAACACGATCGCGGTCTCGATGATCGCGAACAGCAGGGCAAAGAACACCGGCGCCACCAGCGCGAATTCGACCGCGGCCGAGCCGCGGCGGTTGCGCCGAAACCGGCGCCATGTGGTTCTGAATGTGGTTGCGGCTGAAAACGAAGACATCGGGCAATCCTTGGGAAGGCAGCGGCCATTTCCTGCCCGCCAGAGTTACCCGAAAGTCATTGTGGAAGTGTTTCCGCCGATCGATGCAACCTGCCCCGCTGCGTTAACCGGGCATTAGCCATGTTGTGCATCGTCCGCGAAATCGATTCGCCGGCCGCAGCATGGCGGCATGGTCAGAACATCCAGCCGCCGCTGACGCGAGGCTGCCGCTATCAGGGTTTGACGGCTGCCGCGGCGCCGCTGGCCTGACCCGAGAGCGAGCCGGCCTGATCGATCGCCGCCTTGAAGTAGCTCTCGCCGTCGCCAAGCGTAACCCGCTTCTGGCAGATCGGCCGGCAGCTGTAGGATTCCCGCTCCACGCCGCGATAGATGGTCACGAGCTGGTCGGTCGGGCCTTCGACCTGGATGGTGCGATCGACCAGGATGTCGCCGGCGCGGTCCATGGCGATGAAATTGGTGGCGCCGTAGCCCTTGCCGGTCACCACGACGATGCCGCCGGTCTGCAGCGTGACGTCGGCGATCAGCGGATTGCCGACCACGATGGTGGCGACCTTGGCGGGGAGTTTGACCAGCTTGGCCTGATCGACATAGACCGCGATGGTATCGGCCGCGGGCGCGGCCAGGGCCGCCGCAGGCCACAACAGCACTCCGATCAGGAGCGTGCAGAATGAAACACGCGCGCGTGCGCGCATACGCAGGGAACTCGACATACTCTACCCCGGGGCGTTGACAAGCCGGCAAAAGCGATACGCAGCGGAACCGGCGCCCGACGGGGCAAATCTGACCTCAATGTGTGAATGAAGTGCAAACGGCCCGGAAATTGGCCAGCGCGCTACTGCCGGAACGGATACGCAAGTTGCCCGACAATCTCGCGCGGAAACGATGCCTTATCGTCGACGCCGTAATTGTCCGGCAACTTGCCTTCCGGCATCCGGAAGGTTCCGAACAGGATGTCCCAGAGCGGAAAGGTGCCGGCGAAATTGGTGTTGCCGCCCTGTTCCAGTGCGGTGTGATGCCAGCGATGGAATACCGGGGTGGCGAGCACGTATTTGAACGGGCCCAGCGTCCAGCTCAGATTGGCGTGGACGAACGCCGAATGAAACATGTTGAAGGGCCCGACCCACAGCATCACGTTGGGCGAGATGCCCGCGATCAGCAGGATGACATCCACCAGGATGGTGCCGAGGAACAGGTTCACGGGATGGAAGCGCGCCGCCGAGATCCAGTCGAGATCCTCGGAGGAATGGTGGATGGCGTGATATTTCCAGAACCCGCCGCCGTGAAACATCCGGTGCAGCCAGTACAGCATGAAGTCCGACAGCACCAGGAACAGCACCGCCTGGAACCAGAGCGGCAGTTCGGACAACGGACCGTGGCCATTGTCGTAGAAGGCGATCAGTTCGTCGGCATCATGGATCTTGAAGAGCACCCCGGCGCCGAGCACCAACAGGCCGATCCGCAGCACGCGCCCGAACAGCGGCACGAAGAACCAGTAGCAGACGTCGGTGACGAGTTCGCGCTTGCGCCACCACGGCGTGCCGGGATTGCAGGCCCAGAAATGGGTCAGCACCGAAAACACCAGCGCGAGAACGATGGTGACGGGCACCACCTTGGCAATCGTCTGACCGAACATTTCGACGACTTCCAGGGGCAAATTCGACATGACGACCTTTTGGCGACCTTTCGGCGACCTCATGCGCAGGGCTGCTCAAGGGGTACAAGCACATCTTTAAGGAGGCATGAATCGCGGAATCGCGGTGGCCGCTCTCCACGGTAGAGGCGGCCACCGGTCATATCGAATTGTGCGAAAGTCCTTAATCAGGTGTTAACTCTGCTCAACGACAGCCGGTTCCACCCAGATTTAGGCAATCGAATTAACTGCGCCGCAATTTCCCGACCGTAGGGTGGCGCCATGGTCACGGTGCTGAGAACGCCGGCGAGACCAAACGTAAGTCGACCAGCCACGTGTACACATGGAGTTTAACCCTATGAAGAACCTGATTGCCCGTTTCGTGAAGGACCAGTCCGGCGCGACCGCGATCGAATACGGCCTGATTGCAGCCGGCATTTCGCTCGCGATCATCGCTGTCGTGAACGGCCTCGGTACCAACCTGAACACCAAGTTCACCTCGATCAACAACTCGCTGAAATAAGCGGTTGCTTCGGGTAGGTGTCAAAGGCCCCGGCGAACCCGGGGCCTTTGCTGTCTCTATCATTGCGGTCCTTGTGGATTAGCGTTGGCGTAAATGCGTAAGCCTGCCCCTGTCACGGCCACACATGCGTCCTTGCCGTCCGGCCGGGACAGGCGGACCGTGGAACTGGTGTGCCTGGCGCTTTCGCTGGCGCTGCTCGTACTGGGGTTCCGGATCGCAAGCATGCTTTGACGGCTGTGGCCGGTCCCTTGACTTGTTCCCTGGCCGTTTCCTTATCCTTCACTTCTGAGCACTAGAATCGGGCGATGCTTCGACCTCGCATCAGCCGCACGGGCTGCATCATCCCATGATCCTCGACCTTGTCCGCCTCTCGCTGTTTCCGGCCCTGATGGCGTTCGCGGCGGCGAGCGATCTTCTCACCATGACGATTTCGAACCGGGTGTCACTGATCCTGGCGGCGGGCTTCCTGGTGCTCGCGCCGATCAGCGGCATGCCGCTTCAGGAAATCCTGCTGCATGTCGGCGCCGGCCTCACCGTGCTGGTGATCGCCTTTGCCTGCTTTGCAATGGGCTGGATGGGCGGCGGCGACGCCAAGGTGGCGGCCGCGGCCGCGATGTGGTTCGGCTTCGGCCATCTCCTGAACTATCTGCTCTATGCCTCGCTGTTCGGCGGCGTACTGACATTGCTGCTGCTGCAGTTCCGGCAATGGCCGCTGCCCTGGCAGTTGGCCGGCCAGCCCTGGCTGCTCAAGCTGCATGCCAAGGAGACCGGCATTCCCTACGGCATCGCGCTCGCCATCGGCGCATTGATGATCTATCCGGAGACCGAATGGGTCAGGGCGGTCGACCTCGCCCACTTCGCCATGCGCTGAACCCCGCGGTAGGTTTGCGTTAACGTGATTTAGATACGCCTCATTAACCATGCTTTGACGAATAGCTGGTCAACTCCCATCACGGCGGCGGAAGCGTCGCGGCGTTATGTGGAAAGTGAAGCGTATGAATACCGCACGCATTGTGGTCCTGACCATCGCTCTCGGAGCCGGCGGCGTGGCCGCCTATCTTGCGAGCGGGATCCGACAACACACCTGCGCCTTCCGCACCCGTCGTGCAGTTGCAGACGGTCGATGTTCTCGTGGCGAAGACCGACATCGGCCTCGGCCAGTCGGTCAAGGCCGAGGATTTGCAATGGCAGACCTGGCCGGCGGCGACCGCCAGCACCACCTTCATCAAGCGCGGCGATCGCCCTGATGCCGAGAACGCAGGTCGCGGGCTCGATCGCGCGCTCGCCTTTCATCGCCGGCGAGCCGATCCGCGAGCAGAAGCTGGTCAGGGCCGACGGCTCCGGCTTCATGGCCGCGATCCTGCCCACCGGCATGCGCGCCATCTCCACCGAAATCTCGCCGGAAACCGGCGCCGGCGGCTTCATCCTGCCGAACGACCGGGTCGATGTGATTCTTTCCAAGCGCGAGAAGGCCCAGGACCGCTCCGGGCCCGACATCGTCAACTCCGAAATCATCCTGACCAATGTCCGCGTGCTCGCGATCGATCAGGCGCCGAAGGAAAAGGACGGCCAGAACGCCGTGGTCGGCAAGACCGTGACCCTCGAATTGAAGCCCGAGCAGGCCGAGACGCTGGCGCGCGCGCGCCAGACCGGCACGCTGGCGCTGGCGCTGCGCAGCATCGCCGACGTCAACATGGTCGAGAATCAAGACCGACGAGCAAGGCTCCCGAAGCGTGGCGAAAGCGTCAATGTCGTCCGCTACGGCGTCCCAAGCTCGACGACGACACAGAAGTGACCGAAGGAACGCAGGCTATGAAGTGCAGCGGAAATCAGCCGGCGATGCGGGCCTTCGACGGTCCGCGCCCTGTCGTTTTCGGCTGTCGCCGCGCTGATGTTCAATCCAGGCCTGACGCCGGTGCTGGCGGCCGACGAACCCGTCGCGGTCGCCGCCGCCGGGCGCCGTTCGCTGCCGCCGACGGCCAGATGAACGCTGCGCTTCCTCGCGCTCGGCATCGGCAAATCCGTGGTCGATCGATCTGCCGCGCGACATCAAGGATGTGCTGGTCGCCGATCCCAAGATCGCCAACGCGGTGGTCCGCTCGGCGCAGCGCGCCTATATCATCGGCGCCGCGGTCGGCCAGACCAACGTGGTGTTCTTCGATGCCGACGGCCAGCAGATCGCGGCCTATGACATCGCGGTCAAGCGCGACCTCAACGGCGTGCGCGCCGCGCTGAAGGCATACGCTGCCGAATGCAGACATCCAGATCGAAGGCGTCGGCGACGGCGTCATGCTGACCGGCTCGGCATCAAGCCCGATCGAGGCGCAGCAGGCCGGTGACCTCGCCGCACGGCTGGTCGGCGGTGCCGACAAGGTGGTGAACTCGATCGCGGTCCGCGGCCGCGACCAGGTGATGCTGAAGGTCACGCGTCGCGGAAGTCGCGCGCGACATCATCAAGCAGCTCGGCATCGATCTCACCGCCAGCCTGAACTACGGCACCACGGTCGTGAATTTCAACAACACCAACCCCGTTCACGGCGCAACAGTGCCGCCCGCTCGTCGCCGGCAACGGCCTCGGCGCGTCGTTCGGCACGATGCCGTCGGTCCAGGCGACGCTCCGCGCGATGGAAAGCGCCGGCGTCGTGCGGACGCTGGCCGAACCCAATCTGACAGCGATTTCCGGCGAGTCCGCGACATTTATCGCCGGCGGCGAATTTCCGATTCCGGCCGGGTGACTGCTGCCAACCGCCGTACGGGGGGCGGTCTCGGACAATGCGTCCAGACGTCAGCTACAAGAAATTCGGCATCTCGCTCAACTTCACGCCGGTGGTGCTGACCGAGGGCCGGATCAGCCTGCGGGTGATGACCGAAGTGTCGGAAGCTCTCGACCGAAAACGCCTTGCACTGGCGGCGCCGGCGGAATCGCTGACCATGCCCTCGATCAAGACCCGCCGCGCCGAGACCACGCTGGAAATTCCATCGGGCGGCTCGATGGCGATGGCCGGGCCTGATCCAGGAACAGACCAAGCAGGCCATCAACGGCTTGCCGGGCCTCGCACAGCTGCCGGTGCTCGGCACGCTGTTCCGCAGCCGCGATTTCGTCAACAACCAGACCGAACTGATGGTGCTGGTGACGCCCTACATCGTCCGCGCGGTGGCGCAGAAGGACCTGTCGAGGCCGGATGACGGCTTTGCCAATGCGTCGGATCCGCAAGCCGACCTGCTCGGCAGCATCAATCGCATCTACGGCGTTCCCGGCCGCGTCGAGCCGGCCCGGAATTATCGCGGCACCTACGGCTTTATCACGGACTGAGGCGGGACGAGGACACAGACGATGACAATCAGAACAACACCTCGATCGCAGTCGCGCTTTCCGCCTGGCGGGCGCGCTTGCCGGTCTGCCGTCGTGCTGGGAGCCTGCAAGCACGCGACCGGGACGTCGCTGGCCGAAGAGCTTTCCCGACGATTATCGCCAGCGTCATCCGATCGCGATCGAGGAAGCCAACCGCTCGATCGTGGTGTTCGTCGGCCAGGCGCGCGGCGGCCTGTCGGCCTCGCAACGCGCCGACGTGATGGGGCTGGCGCAGGTCTGGCTCGCGCGAGGGCACCGGCGCGATCGTCGCCGACGTGCCGGTCGACACGCCGAACGCGCGCGCCGCGGCGGATTCATTCCGGGAAATCCAGGCGACGCTGGCGGCCGCCGGCGTGCCGCCGCGCGGCGTCGTGGCCCGCAACTACCGCCCGGAAGATCCGCGCACGCTGGCGACGATCAGGCTGAACTATCCGAAGATCTCGGCGGTAGCCGGCCCCTGCGGGTTGTGGCCCGAGGATCTCGGGCCTTCGATCAAGAACAAGAGCTATTTCGAAAACAAGCCGTACCACAATTTCGGCTGCGCCTATCAGCGCAACATGGCGGCGATGATCGACAATCCGGCCGACCTGGTGCAGCCGCGCTCGGAATCGCCGGCCTATACGACGCGGCGCACCACGGCGTTCGAGAAGTATCGCAAGGGCACCCCGACCGCGACCGTCTATCCCGAAGCCGAAAAAGCCAAACTCAGCGATACAGGCAAATGATCAGCTACGCGCGCCAGAACCCCGAACAGCAGCCGGACGGCACCGCCGCACGCGGACGATCACATTGCGCCGGCGCCGCGTGTGTCGGTGCAGGCGTTTTGCGAAACCGTGGAAACCGCCGCCGCCGTGCAATCGGCGGGCGAAGACCGCCGTCTCGGCAAGGCCCATCTCAAGATCCAGATGGGCGGCATGGCAGCCGCCATCGAGGCCTATCGTACCGCGCCGACGCCGAACGTGATCATCCTGGAGACCGAGGGCCGCACCGACATCCTCGCCGGCCTCGACCAACTCGCCACCGTCTGCGATTCCGGTACCCGGGTGGTCGTGATCGGCAAGGTCAACGACGTCACGCTGTACCGCGAACTGGTGCGCCGCGGCGTCAGCGACTATGTGCTCGCGCCGGTCAACGCGCTGGACGTGGTGCGCTCGGTCTGCAACCTGTTCTCGGCGCCGGAGGCCAAGGCCGTCGGCCGCATCATCGCCGTCGTCGGCGCCAAGGGCGGCGTCGGCGCCTCCACCATCGCGCACAACGTCGCCTGGGCGATCGCGCGCGATCTGGCGCTGGATTCGGTGGTCGCCGACCTCGACCTCGCCTTCGGCACCGCCGGCCTCGACTACAACCAGGATCCGCCGCAGGGCATCGCCGACGCCGTGTTCTCGCCGGACCGCGTCGATACCGCGTTCATCGACCGCCTGCTGTCGAAATGCACCGACCACCTCAGCCTGCTGGCGGCGCCGGCGACGCTGGAGCGGGTCTACGATTTCGGCGTCGAAGCCTTCGATTCGATCTTCGACACGCTTGCGCACCACGATGCCGTGCATCGTGCTCGACATTCCCCACCAATGGTCGGGATGGACCAAGCGGGCCCTGATCGGCGCCGACGATATCCTGATCGTCGGGGCGCCCGACCTCGCCAACCTGCGCAACACCAAGAACATGTTCGACCTGCTGAAGGCGGCGCGGCCCAACGACCGCACGCCGCTGTATTGTCTCAACATGGTCGGCATGCCGAAACGGCCGGAAATCAACGCCAGCGAATTCGCCAAGGCGATCGAGAGCCAGCCGATCGCCTCGATACCGTTCGACCCGCAGATGTTCGGCTCGGCGGCCAACAACGGCCAGATGATCGCGGAAATTTCCGCCACCCATCGCACCACCGAGATCTTTCTGCAGATCGCGCAACGGCTGACAGGCCGCGGCGAAACCAAAAAACCGCGGGGTTCGTTCCTGTCACCCCTGCTCGAGAAGTTGCGGGCCAAGTAACCGCCCGCGTGGAGTACAGTCGTGTTTGGTAAGCGTAGCGGAACTGAAGGCGATCCGCGGGCATCGAAGCCCGCCGCCGGCGCATTGCATCCGCCGGCCGCGGCGGCCGTGCACCATTCCGTCGGCTCGCGCCGGTGGTTTCCTCTCCCTCGATCTCGCCGGCGAAATCGGCGCCGCCCGCGCCCGCCATCGACGCGCGGCGCTCGGACACCTATTACCAGGTCAAGGCCACGATCTTCGGCGCCCTGATCGAGGCGATCGACCTTGCCCAGCTCGCCAAGCTCGACGGCGAATCGGCGCGCGAGGAAATCCGCGACATCGTCAACGAGATCATCGCGATCAAGAACATCGTGATGTCGATCGCCGAGCAGGAAGAACTGCTCGACGATATCTGCAACGACGTGCTCGGCTATGGCCCGCTGGAGCCGCTGCTGTCGCGCGACGACATCTCCGACATCATGGTCAATGGCGCCGGCACGGTGTTCATCGAAGTCGCCGGCAGGATCCAGAAGACCGGGATCCGGTTCCGCGACAACCAGCAGCTGCTGAACATCTGCCAGCGCATCGTCAGCCAGGTCGGCCGCCGCGTCGACGAATCCTCGCCGATCTGCGACGCCCGCCTCGCCGACGGCTCCCGCGTCAACGCCATCGTGCCGCCGCTGGCGATCGACGGCCCCGCACTCACCATCCGAAAATTCAAGAAGGACAAGCTGACGCTGGATCAGCTGGTCAAGTTCGGGGCGATCACGCCGGAAGGCGCCGATATCCTGCAGATCATCGGCCGCGTCCGCTGCAACGTGCTGATCTCCGGCGGCACCGGCTCCGGCAAGACCACGCTGCTGAACTGCCTCACCCAGTTCATCGACGCACGACGAACGCATCATCACCTGCGAAGACGCCGCCGAACTGCAGCTGCAGCAGCCGCATGTGGTGCGGCTGGAAACCAGGCCGCCCAATATCGAGGGCGAAGGCCAGGTGACGATGCGCGAACTGGTGCGCAACTGCCTGCGTATGCGTCCCGAACGCATCATCGTCGGCGAAGTCCGCGGACCGGAGGCGTTCGACCTGCTGCAGGCCATGAACACCGGCCATGACGGCTCGATGGGAACGCTGCACGCCAACAATCCCCGCGAAGCGCTGTCGCGCTGCGAATCCATGATCACGATGGGCGGCTTCTCGCTGCCGTCGCGGACCATCCGCGAAATGATCTGCGCCTCGATCGACGTCATCATCCAGGCCGCGCGGCTGCGCGACGGCTCCCGCCGCATCACCCACATCACCGAGGTGATGGGCATGGAAGGCGACACCATCATCACCCAGGACCTGTTCCTCTACGACATGGTCGGCGAGGACGCCAACGGCAACATCATCGGCCGCCATCGCTCGACCGGCATCGGCCGGCCGCGGTTCTGGGATCGCGCCCGCTATTACGGCGAAGAGAAGCGGCTTGCCGCGGCGCTCGACGCCGCCGAAGTCACTGCGGAGCCCTGAGGCAGCGGACATGAACATTCAAATCACTCGCAATGGCCTTTCTCGCAGCCACCGCCATCGGCGGCCTGGCCTGGGTGTTCCTGTATCCGCTGCTGTCGGGGGAGAAGAAGGCCGAGAGCCGCCGCGCCTCGGTCGCCAAGGCGGAGCCGGTTGCCGCGCGTCAAGCCGACAAGAACCAGCGCTCGCGCCGCGAGCAGGTCGAGGGATCGCTGAAGGAACTCGACGCCCGCCGCCAGAAGGAAAAGAAGGTCTCGCTCAGCGTCCGCCTGACGCAGGCCGGCCTGACCTGGACCACGCAGAAATTCATGATCATGTCCGCCATCCTCGGCGGCGCATTCTTCGGGCTGGTGCTGCTGGGCGGAGGCGGCTTGCTCGGCGCCGCCGGGCTGGCTTTCGCCGCCGGCTTCGGCCTGCCGCGCTGGATCCTGAGCTATCTCAAGAAACGCCGGGAAAAGGCATTCCTCAAGGCGCTGCCTGACGCCGTCGACGTGATCGTGCGCGGCATCAAGGCCGGCCTGCCGCTGTTCGAATCCATCAAGGTGGTCGCGGCCGACGCGCCGGAGCCGCTGAGGGGCGAGTTCCTCGCCATCATCGAAACCCAGGCGATCGGCATGCCGCTCGGCGAGGCCTGCGCGCGGCTGTTCGAACGCATGCCGGTGCCGGAGGCCAACTTCTTCGGGATCGTGATCGCGATCCAGCAGAAGTCCGGCGGCAATCTGTCGGAAGCGCTCGGCAATCTGTCCAAGGTGCTGCGCGACCGCAAGAAGATGGCCGAGAAGATCCAGGCGATGTCGATGGAAGCCAAGGCGTCGGCCGGCATCATCGGCTCGCTGCCGCCGATCGTGATGCTGCTGGTCTACCTCTCGACGCCCAGCTACATCGAGCTGCTGTGGACCCATTCGACCGGCCAGGTGATGCTGGTCGGCTGCGTGATCTGGATGTCCATCGGCATCTTCGTGATGAAGAGAATGATCAACTTCGACTTCTGACGGTGCAGCATGATTGATTTCCTGGTCAAGAAACTCCACGACGTCCGGTTCATGACCATGCTGCTCGCCGCGATCGCGGTGAGCGCGACCGCCTATACGCTGATCATGCCGCTGTTCGCCGGCGAGGGACTCGCCAAGCGCATGAAGGCGGTCGCGAGCGAACGCGAGCGGATCCGGCAGCGCGAGCGCGACCGCATGACCAAGAGCGAGAAGGTATCGCTGCGGCAGAGCCCCGAAGCAGGTGGTCTCGCGCGTGGTGGAAGACTTCAACCTGACCAAATGGCTGGCCCAGGAAGCCGCGCGCGAAAAGCTGACCATGGCCGGCTATCGCGGCCATGCGCCCTATGTCACCTTCCTGTTCTTCCGGCTGGTGACGCCGATCGTGATGTTCATCGGCTCGGTGCTGTATGTGTTCGTGATCTCGCATATGGAAAAGTCGATGCCGGTCAAGATCGGCATGTGCGTCGGCGCGGCCTATCTCGGCCTGCAGGCGCCGATGCTGTTCCTGAAGAACGCGATCTCCAAGCGCCAGCTCTCCATCAAGCGCGCGTTTCCCGACGCGCTCGATCTGCTGCTGATCTGCATCGAATCCGGCATGTCGATCGAAGTGGCGTTCAAGAAGGTCAGCGTCGAAATCGTCACCCAGTCGGTGGCGCTGTCGGAGGAATTCACGCTGACGACGGCGGAATTGTCCTATCTGCAGGACCGCAAGGTGGCCTACGAGAATCTGGCAAAGCGCACCGGGCTCGAGGGCGTCAAGTCGGTCTGTCTGGCGCTGCAGCAGTCGGAACGCTACGGCACCCCGCTCGGCCAGAGCCTGCGCGTGATGGCGCAGGAAAATCGCGACATGCGCATGAACGAGGCCGAAAAGAAGGCCGCCGCACTTGCCGCCGAAACTGACGGTGCCGATGATCCTGTTCTTCCTGCCGGTGCTGTTCGTGGTCATTCTCGGGCCGACCTTCATCAAGGTCCAGGCGGTGCAGTGAGCGCGGCGCGCTTGCGCACCTCCGTGTCTGAAGAGACGGAACGCTATACCCGGCTATAGTCGTTTCGCTCGACTGTCGGCAGGTTAGCCGGCGCAGCACCCAAAACGCCGACCCGCCCGGCCAGCGACACCAGTTCCGGCAGGGTCTGGGCTCGCATTTTCTCCATCACCATGTGGCGATGGGCCTTGATTGTACGTTCGGTACAGCCCAACGAGCGGGCCACCTGCTTGTTGGTGCCGCCGCGAACGACGAGTTCGAAGACTTCCCGCTCACGCGGCGTCAATGCCGAGACACGGGCGCTGACCACGTCCAGCCTGCTCTTCAAGCCACGCCTCGCTTCATGACGCACCATCGCCTGCTCGATTGCCTGAAGCAGTTCATCCGATGATACCGGCTTGATCAGAAAATCATCCGCACCCGCCTTGATGGCCCGCACCGTGGTCCGGATATCGGGATGACCCGTGAGGAAGATGATTGGCAGGGTCGAGCCGAGTTCATTGAGCCGGCATTGCAGTGCCGGACCGTCCAATCCGGGTATTTGAACGTCCAGGAGAATGCAGCTCGGGACACTTTCGCTCGGCATTCGCTCGAGCAAGTGCTGAGCCGAAGCGTAGGTCGCGACCTCGTAACCGGCGCGCTTCAAACGGCGTTCTATCGCTGTCCGGAAGGACGCATCGTCGTCGACAACATGGACAAACCCAGGCAATAGACCCTCCATACCGCTTCGCATTGCCCCCATTCGGGGTGGCATTGTATTGATCAAGCCAGCGCCACTGGCGCGAACAGCCCGCGCCAGGGAGCCGTTGCCCACGCTCACCGCGATCTGGGCGAGAGGTATTCGCGCAAGAGTCGATCCATCACCAGTTGGATCTCCATCTCACGTTGCGATGGTGCGGAGTTCATGAGTCGTGTCGGGCTGCCGGCCTTGCTCGCCAAAAATCCCGTGGAGGACTTTGGACGCGGGTGGCGGATTGTCGGTCGCAGATCGAGGCGCCATAAGACATGATCTCTTCCCCAAGCGATGCGGGCTGCGACGAAGCCCTGGATCAAACATGCATCCACGCCAGCAAATCTACATCGCGCGTTGGTCAAATCGCAGTGTCCGAAGAGATAGAACGCTATACGTGGGTATAGTCCGCGCGGAATCCCCGCCGGACACGAGCCGTCGCGCCGCATCAAGGCTCGGACGCGCGATAGCCGGTTATCCGGGAGCTGCAATTACGAGGCTGGACCGCTCCTGGCGCCGAGCAGCGCCTTGTCCAGGCACTCGATCAGGCTTTCGTCGCTGAACGGCTTGGTCAGGAAACCACAGGGCGCCAGCCTTCAGGACGCGCGCACGGATGTTTTCGTCGGGGAAGGCGGTAACGAAAATGATCGGCGTGCGATGCCCGTCGGCAAGCAGCCGATCCTGCAGATCCGCACCGTTCATGCCGGGCATCTGGATGTCGGAGATCAAACAAGCCGTGTCCGCGGCGCGATTCGACCGCAGATACTCCTCGGCGGAACTGAATGTTTCCGCCGCATACCCCATCGATCGAACAAGCCCTCTCGTGGACTCTCGAACGAACCCGTCATCATCGACGATTGAGATCAAGGGAACTTCTGCCAAATTGAGCGGACCTGGATAAATGGCCTACCAACACTATCATTGCGACCGGGGCGTGCCTCATTATACTTGAGTATCGAGATGCTACGGCCCCGGAGGGCGCACGCCCAGGGCCTCGCCCATCCGCACCAGATCCGCCAGCGACCTCGCTCCCATCTTTTGCATGACGCGGCCGCGATGGACCTTGACCGTGATCTCGCTCAGCCCGATTTTGCCGGCGACCTGCTTGTTCATCAATCCCGAGGCAACCAGGGCCATGATTTCCCGCTCACGCGGGGTCAGGGTGTCGAAGCGCGCCTTCAATCCGGAAGAAGCCTTCTCGGATTCGATCCGGCCGCGATCCCGTTCCAGCGCAAGCTTCACCGCATCCAGCATGTCCTGTTCGCGAAACGGCTTGGTCAGGAATTCCACCGCGCCGGCCTTCATGGCCCTTACCGTCATCGGGATATCCCCATGACCCGTCATGAAGATGATGGGGATATGGATATTGCGGCTGGCCAGCTCGGCCTGAAAATCCAGTCCGCTTTCGCCGGGCAGCCTGACGTCGAGCACCAGGCAGCTCGGAAGCGCAGGCCGCTTTTCCCGCAAAAACTCCGACGTCAGAGCCGAAAACCAGCGTCTGCAGGCCGACCGATCGAAGCAGACTGGAGAGGGATTCGCGCACCAGCGGATCATCGTCGACGATGAATACGATCGATTTGGCGGAATTTTCGTCCTTCATTCGACAGGCCTCTGGCGCGAAGACGGTCGAGCGACGTTGTCGCATCATATCGTTTGCCAGGCTCCGCAGTAAACCGTCCACCACGTCCACAGCCAGGCAACCAAAACAGAGCCGTCCCGGTTTCTCCGGTCATGCCGAGGGAGGAGCCGCCTCAGGTATCGTGAACCGGAATTCGGTGCCGTGCGGCGTGCCCGGCGAAGCCCAGAGCCGGCCACCATGCGCCTCGATAATTCTTCGACAGATCGACAGCCCCATGCCCATGCCGGTGGGCTTGGTCGTGAACAAGGGATCAAAGATGCGATGACGGATCGCTTCCTCGATTCCGGTGCCGGAATCCCCGATCGTGACTTCAATGCCGCCTTCGCCGTTGACCTTCGATCCGACCCGCAGCACCCGCGGCCGGTCGGTCACGGTGCTCATGGCATCCGCGCCGTTCATGGCCAGATTCACGATCACCTGTTGCAGCTGGACGCGGTCGCCCGACACAGGTGGAAGGTCATCGGCCAGCGTCGTCTGAACCGCCACCGAGCGGCTCCGCAGCGCGCTGCCGGTCAACGCGAGCACATCCCGGATCGCCTCGTTGATGTCGAGCGCGCATATTCCGGCTTGCGATGCTTGAGCAGCTCGCGAATGCGCACAAACACCCCGCCTGCGTGATTGCCCGCCTCGACGATTCCCTTGAGGGCCGCCCTTGTCTCCTCGAGATTGGGTGGGGCCTGGGCCAGCCATCGCAGCGCCCCGTTTCCGTAAGAGACGACCGCGGCGAGCGGCTGGCTGATTTCATGGGCGATCGACGCCGCAAGTTCGCCCATGGTCGTCAGCCGCGCCACTTGCGCGAGCTCCGCCTGCGCCGCGTGCACGGCCTCGTTGGCGCGGACGCGCTCGGTCTCCGCGTTAATCAGGTCCGTGACATCCCGGTTGATGCCGACCATGCGCAGCGGCCTGCCGTCGGCATTTCGGATGATTTGCGCCACGCCGCGAATGATACGGATTTCGCCGTCGGCTCGCCGCACCTTGAAGTCGGAAAAGTAATCGCGGTCGCCGCGAAGCGCCGCCTCGACGTCCGCCCTCGCCTGCGCGACGTCTTCCGGCACAATGCACTTCGACCACGCGTCAAGGGCGCCGCTGAACTCTTCCTTGCGAACGCCGTACAGCTGGTACATCGAGTCGTCCCAAACCAGCCGATCCTGTTCGACGTCCCAGTCCCAGATGCCGAGCGACGCGGCGTCGATCGCGAGCTTCAACCGCTCTTCGCTCGAACGCAGGCGGGCTTCGCTTTCCTGCAACGCTGCTTCGACCAGTTTCCGCTTGGCTATGTCGAGTTGCAGGGCATTCTCCGCCTCCGCACCTTCGCTACGAAAGCGATTGATCGAGCTTACCAGCGTATCAAGCTCATCGTGGCGAACTTTCGTGCGCTGCAACTTGATCGGGCCGGTCGAGATTCCGGGTTTGAGGTCGGAAACGTCCTGTGCCAAGGTTCGCAAGTGACGCGTAATGAGACTGTAGATGATAACGAACAGCAGTGCTGCCAATCCGCCGATCTTGACCAACTCAGCAACCAGTTCGGTAGCAAGGTTTCCTGGTGAACAGATTGCGTACGTCCTCGTCGGATTTCCGAGATTTTCAGGATTCCGATCTTCTCGGATCCTTCGGGACCAAAAATCGGAACCTCCCATACGTGTTCCGGCTCTTCCCTGTGCTCCCTTTCCATTGCTGCGACTTGCTGCTGCCGATTGAGAACTTCAGCGCGGACAATGGAGCCGGTTTAGGGTTAGTCCTTGCAGCGTAGCCCTTAGCCCGATGACGTCGAAATTCCAAAGGCCGGTCGAAATTGCCGCGAAGTTGCGAGTGACGCTGCTTTTCGCATCCCGTTGCGCCTTCTGGTACAGGCTCTGGCGTTCCAGCAACACGGTCAGGACCGTTACGGCCGAAAACATCAATACACAGATGGCGACAACCCAGAACAGAATACGGGTCGTAAGCCGGGACTCTCGCGTCGACTGCATAACGTGCCTACGGTAAGCGGCTCTCGACAAACGCATCAATCCAATCGCAGGGAATGGTTGCTCAGTTGTCGCGCCTAGGGTCAAACCAAAGCTCCGGTCGGTTTCGCGGCGTCTGCGGCGTCTGCAGCGGGTTATCGATCTCGATGAGCAGCCGGTTGCGGAAACCGATTTCGTTCTCGAATGGCGCCTTGAAGGTCTGGAACATTTTGTCGAAACTACCGTTCGACAACATGCGCTCCAATCCCGCGGATATTCGCCGCGCTAGCGCCTCGCCTTCCGGTGAGCGACTAACGTAGAAGTAGCGCGTCAGCGGATAATATAGCAGCAAGTTGCGCTCAATCATCAGCTCGGGATGGTTTGATTTCTGCCGCGCAAGCTCCTCTCCGATTTCCACTACACCACGCGAAAAGAGCTCGAACCGACCCGCAGCGAGCATCGCGAACAGGCCCTCATAGCTCGTGCCCTCCACTACGGTCAGGCCGGCATTCCGTAGAATGGTAACATCTCCCCAATTCAACCCCTGACCGATGCTGTGCTGTCGTAGATCTCCGAGACCTTTGACGGACTCCAACCTCGCTTGCGTTTCGCTCCGGATAAGGAATGCGCGATAGCCCAGCAACCCCTTGTCGAGCGGAAAATAGATCGGCAACAATTGCCTTTCGTAGTCCGCCACATTGCCATGCACCAGCACGGTGATCTTACCCGAACCGGTCGTCAGTTCCTCAAGCGCGCGGCGTTCGGTCATAGCCGATGTGGCCGAACGCAAAGCGTAAGAGCCAAAAGTCCGGTTCCGTAATGGTTAGCGCGCGTGCAAGCAACTGCCAGTAGTATTCAAAGCGGGTGTCCCCCGCCGATTCCGGCGCGGGGTGAACGACCTCCAGCGCCACCGCGAAAGTCGCGGACAAGTTCAGGACCAGAAGAACCAGGGCACGCCTCAGATGCCGTCGCACAGCTGGGGTTGTCCATGCTTGGCTGAATCGGCAAATCATGGCCCCCGGTGACCACGTGACACTGCTGTCTGTGTGCGCCTCTCTGGACCGAGCTAGCTGCCATCGACTGGCATTGGCCGCCGGGATGGCGGATGCGGCTTTTTGGAGCAGGCGTTCGTTTCGTGCTTGTGACGCAGGTATGGCACGCACCCCAGCGAAGACTACGGTAGATGCGCGAAGCGGTTCTCTGGCGTCCATCATGTATTAGGCTCCCATTAGACGTTCCTGACAGACGCTCACGCAATCAGAGGCCCGCTTACGGCAGGTGCGCTGCGAGAGAAGGGCCACGGGGCCCATTACCCAGATGATCGACGTCGTGAACAACTGCGCCGCCGTAATTCTTACTCGGTCCTGGCGCCGCTGGCTATGCGCCGATGAGTTCGCCTCGGCTATCGTGAACCGGAATTCGGTGCCGTGCTGCGCGCCCGGCGAAGCCGCGTATGCTCGGAACGCCTTGGTATCCCACCTCTGCCGCGCACGGCCAATCCCCAGTGGTCCCCGATCCGGAACGTGAATCCGCAAAATGCGCAGATGGCCAGGAAGAGGCCGACGACATAGCCGAATCGTCCCCACACCTCCAGAACCGGAAGGGGGATCCTGCTGAGGACGGCATCCAGCCATGCGACGACTGCGGTCATGGCGGATTACAGGATGTTGCGACGTTCGTAGCGCTGTCGCTACAAGGATAGCAAAAGCACTCACTGCGTTGGCACCAAGCGGAACATTGAGAAAGTCGCGTCGGCTCACACCCGCTCCCCGACCTCCGGACACATGGCATAGTACCGTATCAGGGAACCGGCGATAGAGGGCGGATACTCGGTTCTTGCCGCGCAGCAGACGTTCGCAAGGGTGTCGAAAATGACGATCAAGTCCTCTGCCGGCTGCAATGCCGCCGCTCGCCGCCAGGAAGTTTTTGAAGGAGCCTTACTGGTTTCTCGATTCGCGGAAGACGGCAACCCCGATCGTCCGGGTGTGCCGATCAATCCGGCCGGTTCAACGCCGCCACCGGCACCGTCCCGCCACCGCGCGGATTATCCTTCCGCGCCAGCATCTGCTTCAGATAGGCGACGTTGGCGGCGGCTTCTTCCGCCGGAAGATCCGCCTTGACGATGCCTTCGGCCTCGGCAAAACGGCCCTGCAGGCCGACCGCGAGGCCGAGATTTTGCCGCACCCGCGCGTCGGCGCGGGTCGCGGCATGGGCCCGGCGCAGGGTCTCCTCGGCTTTCGGCAGATTCCTTCGACAGCACATAGGACAGGCCGAGATTGGACAGCACCGACGGCTCCTCGGGCACGATCTGCAGCGCGCTGGCGTAATAGCGGCGCGCTTCCTCGTGCCGGCCGAGTTGGTCGAGCGCGGTGCCCTGCACCGACAGGATGCGCCAGTCCGGATTGTCGGGCGAATGGGCGCGGGTCAGCACGTCGAAGGCGCGCTGGAAATTGCCGTTGTCGGCGAGCGCGCGGCCGTAGCCGGCGAGCAGCGCCTTGTTGCCGGAATGGGCGATGGTGGCCTGTTCGAACACCGCGACCGCCTGGGCGCGCTGGCCGGTGGCGCGCAGCGCCTGGCCGTAGCGCAGCGCGGCGTCGGCATCCTTGGGATTGGCGCGGTAGCGTTCGCCGTAGACCTCGACGGAGCGGCGCGGATCGGCATCGGGACCTGAACCGGGATTGGGTCTGGCCTCGGCCTTCGACGAGATCGATCCCGTGATGTCGGACATGGTCTGGCAGCCGCCAAGGCTCGCGGCCAAAATCGCCGTCGCGGCCGCGGACGCCAGAAGCCGGGCAAGGGAGGGAGGCTGACGCATGACACTTTAACTCGCGGGCGAAAGGACCGGGCCGAACACGCCAGCAATAGACTGTTAACCCTAATGGCTGGTTAATTGGCGCCGCCCGTGCGGCAGGAAGCCTGCAAACCCAGCGCTGCTCCCGAGTTGCCACACGGTTCCCCGGACGCGACTTCGCGACCGTGCGATCGCGGAAGCCGCCGGGATCGATGGTGCCTTCAGTCCGGCTCCGCCGTCATGCGGCGGAGCGCTTGCCGTCAGTAGCAGACCGGAACGCGGCGGATTCGCCAGCCATAGGGCGTCCAGACGCGCCGTCTCACCACATAACATCCGTCGTCGTAATAGCTGGAATATCCGTAGCCGTAGGGATATCCGCCATAATAGTAGGGTGCGGCGAGGCCGAGACCGAGACCCAAGCCAATTCCCGCACCGCGGAAACCGCCACCACGCCACCCACCTCCACGGAAACCTCCGCCACGGAAACCGCCACCCCGGAAACCACCACCCCGGAAACCACGCCACCGATTCCACCACCGCGGAATCCACCGCCGCCGAAACCACCACCGCGGCCGCCGCCACGTGCTTGCGCGGGCGCCGAACTTGCACCCAGCAAGACGGCGGATGCGCCGATCAGACCGAAGCCGTAGATGCAAAGCATAACCATCAGCGCCAGGCCACGCGTGATGATGTTGCGGAAGCTGGTTCGGGGATGGGCCATGTTTCCTTGCTCCCATTTTTCTCGCCGCACGCACAGTCGCGTGCAGGCAACTTCATGCAAAGCGGCGGTTCGAGTCACGTATGCCGTAGAGTCAGTGGCGAAAACCCCGGAATTGCAATTAAATTCCAACGCAAAAACAGCGTAAGGGTTGCAATTTTTCGACTGACACCGGTTTGACAGGACGCCTTCGTGTGCGCAAACAGGCCAGCGGCGGAACTCGATTGACTTGCCAAGGTTCGTCCGCCTCTCCAAGGGAAGAACGAGAACCTGCATGCCATCCATATTCGAGACCGCGCCCACCGCCTCTGCCATTCCCATTAGCTTTGCGACCAGGGAAACATGGGAGGCGATCTCGGCCGGCCTGCCCGCGCCGCGCGCGCCAGTTCGCGCTCGCCAACGGCTTTGCAGCAAAACCCGGGGCCTGCCTGACGCTGCCTGCGGCGGACGGACAGATCGCGCAGGTGCTGTTCGGCCTCGAGGAAGCCACCGCCAGGTCCCGCGACCTGTTCCGGCCGGGCGCCCTGCCCGGCCTGCTGCCGCCGGGCGTCTACCGTTTTGCCAATGCGCCGCATGATACGCGGCTCGCCACGCTGGCCTTCGCGCTCGGCAGCTACCGCTTCAGCCGCTATCGCAAGAACGACGCTCCCAAGGTGCGGCTGGTGCCGCCCGACGGCATCGACATCGCCGAGATCGCGCGAATGGCCGACGCCGCGACGCTCGCCCGCGACCTCATCAATACGCCGTCGAACGACATGGGGCCGGAGGAACTGGCCGATGCCGCCGGGCAGCTGGCAAAACGCTTTGGCGCCAGCTTTGGCGTGATCGTCGGCGACGACCTGAAACGGCAAAACTTTCCGCTGATCCATGCGGTGGGCATGGCGTCGACCCGCGCGCCGCGGCTGATCGATTTTTGCTGGGGCGATCCCGCGCATCCAAAGGTCACCCTGGTCGGCAAGGGCGTCTGCTTCGATACCGGCGGGCTCGATCTGAAACCTTCGGCCGGCATGCTGATCATGAAGAAGGACATGGGCGGCGCCGCCAATGTGCTGGCGCTGGCGCAGATGGTGATGGATGCGAAGCTCAAAGTGCGGCTGCGCGTGCTGATCCCCGCGGTCGAGAACGCGGTCGCCGGCAACGCCTTCCGGCCGCTCGACATCTTCACGTCGCGCAAGGGTCTCACCGTGGAGATCGGCAACACCGACGCCGAGGGCCGGCTGGTGCTGGCCGACGCGCTGGCGCTGGCCTGCGAGGAGAAGCCGGATCTCCTGATCGACATGGGCACCCTGACGGGGGCAGCGCGGGTGGCGCTGGGGCCGGATTTACCGCCCTTTTACAGCAATGATGAGACGCTGGCGCTGGACGTCGCGCGATGCGCCGTGGCGGAGAACGATCCGATGTGGCGATTGCCGCTGTGGCCGGCCTACGATTCCTGGCTGGATTCGAAGGTCGCCAATATCAACAATGCGCCTTCAGGCGGCTTTGCAGGCTCGATCACCTGCGCGCTGTTCCTGCAACGCTTCGTCGATGACGCCACGCGCTGGCTGCATGTCGACATTTATCGGCTGGACGCCGTCGGCAAAGCCGGCGCGGCCCGAGGGCGGCGAATGCCAGGCCGCACGCGCGATCTACAAGCTCTTGAGCGAACGCTATGGATGATCCCCGCCTGACCCCGGCGAGAGGCGACCTCGCCGCAAAATATCTCGAAGGCAAGGTGGCGGCCGCGCGCTTTGTCGAGGGCGAGGAGTTCGAAATCTCGGAAGCGCTCGCGCCGCTGCGCCTCGGGCCCTCCTCCGAGGCCGAACTGGCAACGCAGGCGCTGCTGGGCGAGCGGGTCACGATCTACGACCGCAACGGCGAAGGTTTTGCCTGGGGCCAGTTGAACGGCGACGGCTATGTCGGCTGGCTGCCCGATCGCGCATTGGCAAGACCCGGCGCAAAACCGACGCACAAGGTCACCGCGACCAGCACGTTTGCGTTTCCCGGCCCGTCGATCAAATTGCCGCCGGTCGAGACGCTGGTGATGGGCGCGACGCTGACGGTGCTGCGCGACGACGGCCCGTTCGCCGTAACCCGCCAGGGCTGGTACCTGCCGCGATCGCATCTTGCTGATATCGGCGAGATGGCGACGGATTTCGTCGCGGTGGCCGAACGATTTCGTCGGCACGCCCTATCTGTGGGGCGGCAAGAGCAGTTTTGGCGTTGATTGCTCCGGCCTCGTGCAGATATCGCTGAATGCCGCGGGCACCGGCTGCCCGCGCGACAGCGACATGCAGCGCGACGGGCTTGGCCGTGCGCTGGATGCGGTGGAATCGAGGCGATTGCAGCGCGGCGACCTGATCTTCTGGAAGGGCCATGTCGCGATCGTGCGGGACGCCGAAATGCTTCTGCACGCCAATGCGCATCACATGGCGACCGCGATCGAGAACACGCGCGACGCCATCGCGCGGATCAAGGCCGCGGGCAGCGAGATCGCGGCGATCAAGCGGTTATGAGCGGGCCCGGCCTTCGAGCCGGATCTCGGTCACAACACGGTTTCGTCCGATCCGCTTCGCCAGAGCGAGCGCACGGTCGCACCGTTCGACCAGTTCAGCCGTGGATTCGCCCGGTCGGAATTGAGCAGCGCCGATCGATACCGTGATTCCGGGCAGAACCTCTCCGGTGGAGCGCCGGGTGATCCGGCACTCCGAAACCGACTTCCGGATTCGTTCCGCCGTAGCCTCGCAAGCTGCCAGCTGCGCGCCTGGAAGAACCGCAATGAATTCCTCCCCGCCATATCGGGCAGGCAGGTCCTTCTCGTTCAAACGTTCCCGCAGCGCGTTCGCCATCAGCCGCAACAGCTGATCCCCTACCCCGTGCCCGGACTGCTCGTTGAATCGCTTGAACTGATCGATGTCGATCAGCAGGACGCTGAAGGGTTCGCCGCTTTCCGACGCGGCGTGATGGGAGGTGCGCAGAAATTCATCGAAGGCCCGGCGATTGGGAAGACCGGTGAGGCCATCGGTATTGGCCCGCAGTTCCGCCTCGTTCAGCGATTCGCGCAGCGCATCCAGCTCGCGCGAGGTGGCGCCGAGGTTTGCCTCGAGCTCCGAGGCGCGCGTGGCGGCGCTGGCGAGTTCGCTCATCAGGCGCTCGACCAGCAATCTCGGATCGACGCCGTTTTCAGCCTGTTCGGCGACCCCGCCGATGGCACGGATGTGCGTGCGGCTGTCGGCGATCGCGGCGGTGACGAACCGCTTCGCCACGGTCATCACGGATTTCAACTGTTCCGGGATATTGCCGACAATCCTGCTGGCAGTGCTCGGCGCCAGATGTGTCGCAAACAATTCCCGGCTGGTGTTCGCGTCAAACGGCTTGTTGCCGGCAATGAGCGCATCTATCGCCGATTTCAAGCCGGGCGGGCTGCCGCGCGAGTAGGCGAACCAGACGGCAAAGTTGCCCGGGGTCGGCTTCACACCGTGTTGCACCATGTAGCGGCTGGCTCGATCCGCCAGTGCCGATGCATAGCCGGAATCAAGCTCTTCAAGCACGGGGTCACTCATGGGTCAGGCCCCGGAAAGCCGCGACGCCGACCAAACCGGTCGTGCGGGACAACGCGTATTTCGGCGCCGGCATCGCGCGAATGCCGGGTATTCTTGCAGCTTTATCGGCGACAAAATTAACGAGCATTTCGGGGCCAGACGACCAGCAACGCAAGTCGCAATCTTGCAATTCGACAAGCGATGACTGGCCATTGTAGTAGCCTCCCCTAACCAAGGGCTAAACGCGCAGTACGTAGTTCAACGGAGTTACAGCTCATCGAATACGAACAGCCGCCGGACTTGATGGGAAACATGGCGGGAAGCCGGCGTTGCCCGCCCAAAAGTCATTCTTTAACTCGAGTGTCGAACTGCGCTGGCTTCGCGAAATCGGAGTACGGATCAGCCTTGATGATTTTGGCACGGGTTATTCGAGTCTGAGTTATCTGCGAAAATTCCCGTTCGACAAGATCAAGATAGATCGCTCCTTCATCAAGGACTTTGACTCCGGTCAGGGCACCATGGTCATTGTGCAGGCGCTGATCCAGATGGCAACGAGCTTGGAATGGTCATCACCGCGGAGGGCGTTGAGACCAGGGCGCAGTTCGACTGGCTGCAGTCGGCAGGCTGCACCGAGGCGCAAGGCTACCTCATTAGCCGGCCGCTGCCGGCAGCGGATTTTCGATCGTTCGCGCGCCGTGGGCAACCAGGCTTGCGGGTTGCCTGACTTGTCAGGCCCGACAGCTTCCGGGTTGGGCACCTGACGCCGGATTTTATCCGCTGGAAGCTGCTACGTCGCCACAGCCCCGCCCGGCGCCGCTTCCAGCCGGAACGCGGCGGCGAACAGCGCGCGGGTGTAGTCGGACTTCGGATTCTTGAACAGTTCCGAGGCCGGCCCCTCCTCCACCACCTTGCCGTGACGCATCACGATCAGAT
Source organism: uncultured Alphaproteobacteria bacterium (assembly GCA_963706975.1). Classification (GTDB taxonomy): domain Bacteria; phylum Pseudomonadota; class Alphaproteobacteria; order Rhizobiales; family Xanthobacteraceae; genus Bradyrhizobium. The sequence goes on along the minus strand of CAVPOL010000003.1, from coordinate 20,275 downwards.
GGCTGGCCAATGAAGCCACCACGCGCAGATCGTGCGAGATGAACATGTAGGTCAGATCGCGCTTGCGCTGCAGTTCGCGCAACAGGTCGACCATCTGGGCCTGGAACAGCATGTCGAGCGCGCTGGTCGGCTCGTCCAGCACCACGAAATTCGGCTCCAGCACCACCGCGCGCGCAATCGAGATGCGTTGCCGCTGGCCGCCGGAGAATTCATGCGGATAGCGGAATCGGGTCGCCGGATCCATGCCGACGTCCTTCAGCGCCTTGATCACACTTGCCTCGCGCTCCTCCTCCGACAACGAACCTTGATGCACGCTGAGGCCCTCGGCGACGATGTCGCCGACCGACATCCGCGGGGACAGCGCGCCGAACGGATCCTGGAACACGATCTGCATGTCGCGGCGATGCGGCCGCATCGCCTTGAAGCGCAGGCCCTGGATATTGCTGCCGAGGAACACGATCGGCCCGTCGGAGGAGATCAGCCGCAACAGTGCCAGCCCCAGCGTGGTCTTGCCGGAGCCGGATTCGCCGACCACGCCGAGCGTCTCGCCCTTGCGCACGGAGATGCTGACGCCGTCGACCGCCTTGATATGACCGACGGTCTTGCGCAGCAGCCCGCGCTTGATCGGAAACCAGACTTTCAGCTTGTCGGCCGACATCACCACCGGATTGCCCGGCCGCGGCGGCGCCGGATCGGGTTTTGGCTCGGCCGCGAGCAAGGCCTTGGTGTAGGGATGCTTTGGGGCGGTAAAGACCTGCTCGACCGGACCCTGCTCGACGATCTCGCCGTTCTTCATGACGCAGACCACGTCGGCGATGCGCCGCACGATGCCGAGATCGTGGGTGATGAACAGCAGGCTCATGCCGAGGCGCGAACGGATTTCCGCCAGCAGTGCCAGGATCTGCGCCTGCACGGTGACGTCGAGCGCAGTGGTCGGCTCGTCCGCGATCAGAAGGTCCGGCTCGTTGGCAAGCGCCATCGCGATCATGACGCGCTGGCGCTGGCCGCCGGACAATTGATGCGGATAGCTCGCAAGCCGCGTTTCCGGCTCGGGAATCCCGACCTTGGTCAAGCAGTTCCAGCGTCCGCGCCCGTGCCTTCTGGCCGCTGATCCCGCTGTGCAACTGCAGGATCTCGCCGATCTGCGCCTCGATCGTGTGCAGCGGATTGAGCGAGGTCATCGGCTCCTGGAAGATGATCGAGATGTCGTTGCCGCGAATGCCGCGCATCTCGCGTTCCGGCAGGTGCAGCAGTTCCCGGCCCTTGAAGCGGATGCTGCCGGAGGGGTGCGAGGCGGTCGGATAGGGCAAGAGCTTCAGGATCGACAGCGCGCTCACGGACTTGCCGGAGCCGGATTCGCCGACCAGCGCCACGCACTCGCCGCGCTTGATCTCGAACGAGATGTGATCGACCGCGACCGAGGCGCCGCTCGGCTGGTGAAACGCCACCGAGAGATCGCGGACCTCGAGCAAGGGCTGGTTGATGGCGTCCATGGGCACCCTTACCTGAACGTCTTGCGCGGATCGAACGCGTCGCGGACGCCTTCGCCGATGAAGATCAGCAGCGACAGCATGATGGCGACGGCGAAGAAGCCCGTAAAGCCGAGCCACGGCGCCTGCACATTGGCCTTGCCCTGCGACAGCAATTCGCCGAGCGACGGCGAGCCCGGCGGCAGGCCGAAACCGAGGAAGTCGAGCGCGGTCAGCGTCATTACCGACGACGACACGATGAACGGCAAGAAGGTCATGGTCGCGACCATGGCGTTGGGCAGCAGATGCCGGAACATGATCCTGGCGTTGGAGACGCCGAGCGCGCGCGCCGCCATGATGTATTCGAAATTGCGGCCGCGCAGGAATTCGGCGCGCACCAGGCCGACCAGCGACACCCAGGAAAACAGCAGCAGGATGCCGAGCAGCACGAAGAACCCGGGCGGCAGCACCGACGAGATGATCAGCAGCAGATAGAGCGAAGGGATCGCGGTCCAGACCTCGATAAAACGCTGGAAGCCGAGATCGACCCAGCCGCCAAAATAGCCCTGCACGCCGCCGGCGGCCACGCCGATAATGGAGGAGATGATGGTGAGCGACAGACCGAACAATACCGAGATACGAAAACCGTAGATCAGCCGCGCCACCACGTCGCGGCCCTGATCGTCGGTGCCGAGCCAGTTATATTCGAGATCCCTGCAGCTCTTCAGGCCCTTCTTCTGCACCACTTCCCTGCACTGCGCTTCCGTCAGCATCCAGGTCGGTTTCGAGGGCGCCGGCGTCGGCAAATCGAGATTGTGGGTGTCGTAGGAATAGCGGATCAGCGGCCAGACGATGCTGCCGTTCTTTTCCGCGATCAGCTTCTGCAGATAGGGATCGCGGTAGTCGGCGGCGGTTTCGAAATCGCCGCCGAAGGTGGTTTCGGAATAGCTGATGAAGGCCGGGAAATACAGCCGGCCGTCGAACTTGATCAGGAACGGGCGATCGTTGGCGATCAGCTCGGCAAACAGCGAGACGAAGAACAGGATCAGGAAGATCCAGAACGACCAGTAGCCCCTGCGGTTGGATTTGAAATTCAACCAGCGGCGGCGGTTCAGCGGCGACAGCGAGAGCCCGTGGCGCGACGGCGGCACGGCTTCGCCGAGCGGCGATTGCGTGGTGGTCTCGACCGGCTGGGGCGCAATCAGGGTCATCAGACTTCCCGCGCCTCGAAATCGATTCGCGGATCGACCCACATGTAAGCGAGGTCGGAGATCAGGTTGACCACGAGGCCGACCAGCGAAAAGATGAACAGGGTGCCGAACACCACGGGGTAATCGCGGTTCAGCACGCTTTCGAATCCGAGCAGGCCGAGCCCGTCGAGCGAGAAGATGGTCTCGATCAGCAGCGAGCCGGAGAAGAAGGCGTGGATGAACGCGCTGGGAAATCCGGCGATCACGATCAGCATGGCATTGCGGAAGATGTGGCTGTACAGCACCTGGGTTTCGCTGCAGCCCTTGGCGCGCGCGGTCATGACATATTGCTTGCGGATCTCGTCGAGGAACGAGTTCTTGGTCAACAGCGTCATGGTGGCGAAGGCGCCGAGCGCCATCGAGATCAGCGGCAGCGTCAGGTGCCAGAAATAATCGATGATCTTCCAGTACCAGGGAAACTGCGCCCAGCCGTCGGAAGTCAGCCCGCGCAGCGGGAAGACGTTGAAGAACGAGCCGCCGGCGAACAGGATGATCAGCAGGATCGCGAACAGGAAGCCGGGAATGGCGAAACCGATGATGATCACCGCCGAGGTCCAGGTATCGAATTTCGAGCCGTCCTGCACCGCCTTGCGGATGCCGAGCGGAATCGAGATCAGATAGGTCAGGAGCGTCATCCAGATGCCGAGCGACATCGAGACCGGCAGCTTCTCCTTGATCAGCTGCAGCACGCTGACGTCGCGAAAATAGCTCTTGCCGAAATCGAAGCGCGCGAAATTCCACACCATCAGCGCGAAAGCGTTCCGGCGCCGGCTTGTCGAAGCCGAACTGCTTTTCGAGGCTCTTGATGAAATCAGGATCGAGCCCCTGCGCGCCGCGGTACTTGGAATTGACCGCGTCGGCGGAGGCCCCGACCTGGTTGCGGGCGCCGAAATCGCCGCCGGAAGAGCCCGAAATCCGCGAACTGGCGCCGGTGTCGCTGCCCGAGAGCTGCGCGATCACCCGCTCGACCGGCCCGCCCGGTGCGAACTGCACCACGACAAAGGACACGAACAGGATTCCGAGCAGGGTCGGAAGCATCAGGAGAATGCGGCGTCCGATATATGCGGTCATGTGCTATTTCGCCTGTTCGATCCTGGCCGCCTTGCCGGTGTCGGACCACCACGTTTCCGGCACGCCGCGCGCGTAGCGCGGCTTGTCCTTCGGATAGCCGAACTGGTCCCAATAGGCGATCCAGTGCGAAGCCTTGTTCCAGTGTGGAATCCAGTACCGCCCCGAGCGCAGCACCCGGTCGAGGGCGCGGCAGGCGGTATTGAGTTCACTTTGGCTCTGCGCCGCGATCGTCTTTTCGACCAGCGCATCGACCACGGGATCGGCGATCCCGGCGAGATTGTTGGAACCCTTGGTTTTGGCGAACTCGCTGGAAAAATAGTTTCGCAAGGCACTGCCGGGAATCTGCGGATAGATGAAGCGCGCGACCGTGATGTCGAAATCAAAATCCTTGAGCCGCTCCACCGCCTGCGACGGATCGACCAGGCGAATATTGGCCTCGATTCCGAGCACGCGGAGGTTCTTGATGAAGGTGGTGTGGTGCGGCTCGAAGGACCGCTCGGTGAGCAGGAATTCGGTCGAGAGCTGCTCGCCCTTGGCGTTGACCCGCTTGCCGTCCTTGATGGTCCAGCCTGCGGCATTGAGCAGATCGCCGGCCGCGCGCAACAGCTTGCGGTCCTGTCCCGATCCGTCGCTGACCGGGGGCAGCCATGCCGGCCCGAACACTTCCGGCAGCACGCGGTCGCGGAACGGCTCGAGCAGCGCGATCTCCTCCGCCGACGGCGCGCCCTTCGCCATCATCTCGGAATTCTGGAACACCGAATGGGTGCGCTCGTAGGAGCCGTACATCAGGTTCTTGTTGGTCCATTCGAAGTCGAAGGCCAGCACCATGGCCTCGCGCAGGCGACGGTCGCCGAATTTCTCGCGCCTGGTGTTGAGCAGCCAGCCCTGCGCGCCCGAGGGCCGTTGGTCGGGAATCACCTCGCGCTTGACTCGCCCGTCGCGCAGCGCCGGAAAGTCATACCGGGTCGCCCAGACCCGCGACGTGAATTCCTCGCGGAACAAATAGTTGCGGCCGACAAACGCCTCCATGCCGACCTCGCGGTCGCGGTAATATTCGTCGCGCAGCAGGTCGAAATTATACTGCCCGCGCGACACCGGCAGGTTCTCGCCCCACCAGTTCCTGACCCGTTCGAATTCGACGTAGCGCCCTTGCTCGAAACGCGACACGCGGTACGGACCCGAGCCGAGCGGCGCCTCGAGCGAAGTCTCGTCGAACGGCCGGCGTGCTGTAGTATTTTTCAGAGAAGATCGGCATCGCTGCGGCCAGCGCCGGCGCGTCGAGTCCACGGGCCGGAGCAAACCGCAACATCACGACCTGCTTGTCTTCGGCCACGATCTCGGCGAGTTCGCGCAGCACCGAGGAATAGGCCGGATGACCCTTGGCCTTCAGCGTGGTCAGCGAGAAGGCGACGTCGGCCGCGGTGATCGCGGTGCCGTCGTGAAACTGGATCCCGGGGCGCAGCCGAAAGCGGTAGACCAGTCCGTCGGGCGAGACCGTCACTTCCTGCGCCGCCAGCGGGTACACCGCGTCCGGCTCGTCGAACGCCCGCGCCATCAGCGACGCGAAGGTCAAGTTCATGTCGTTCGCCACATCGCCCTTGACGATGTAGGCATTGAGCGAATTGAAGGTCGAGCCGCCGGAGCCGACCAGCTGCGAAAACATTCCGCCCTTGGGCGCTTCGGCGTTGACGTAGTCGAAATGATGAAAGTCGGCCGCGTATTTCAACTCGCCGAACGCCGAAAGGCCATGCGCCGCCTTGCCCGCATCGGAAGCGGCAGCGGATTTGAGCCGCGACGCGCTCAGCGCGCCGGCGCCGAGTGCGAGCACGTGGCGGCGGGACAGGATCGCCATGCGCGAAAAATCCTTCAAGACCGTTTGCCGATCCGCGCGGCCTTCTCGGCATCGAACCACCACAGCGACGGAAAGCTCGACTGGCCGTATTTCGGCAGTTCCGCCGGCCGGCCGAAGCGGTCCCAGCGCGCGGTCCGGACCTTCGGGTAGTTCCACTGCGGCACGACATAGTGATTCCACAGCAGCACCCGGTCGAGCGCCCTGGTCGCCGCGACCAGATCTTCCCGATCCCTGGCGAAGATCAGCCGATCGATCAACTTGTCGATCGTCGGGTTCCTGATCCCGATGACATTGCGCGACCCGGCCATGCCGGCTGCCTGCGAGCTCCAGTATTCGCGCTGCTCGTTGCCCGGCGAAAGCGACTCCCCCCAGGACGACACCACGATATCGAAATCCCAGCTTCGCAAGCGGTTCTCGTATTGTGCGGGATCGATGGTGCGCACGCTCACGGCGATGCCGAGCCGTTCCAGCGATGGCTTGAAGAACAGCATGACCCTCTCGAAGGAAGGATCGGCTCCAAGCAGTTCGATCGAGAACTGCGTTCCGTTCTTGTCGACCAGCTTGCGGTCAACCACGCTGTAGCCTGCTTCCTTGAGCAGGCGCAGCCCCTCGCGCAGATTCTCGCGCACCGCCTCCGGGCTGCCGCCGACCGGATTGGTATAGGCCGTCGTGAACAGCTCCGGCGGCACCTCGCTGCGGACGGTCTCGAGGATGGCGAGTTCCGCGCCTTGCGGCAGGCCGCTGGAAGCGAGTTCGGTGCCGTCGAAATAGCTGCTGATCCGCTTGTACTGGCCGAAGAAGATCTGCTTGTTCATTTCCTCGAAATCGAACGCGAAGTTCAAGGCGCGGCGGACACGCACGTCGCTGAATTTGTCGCGGCGGATATTCATCGCGAACGCCTGCATGATGCCGCTGCTGCGATTGGGAAACTCCTCCAGCAGCACGCGCTTTTCCGTCGACCGCCGGGAAATCGTAAGCCGTGGCCCAGTTCTTCGCGCTGTTCTCGGTGCGCCAGTCCACCTGATCGCCCTTGAAGGCCTCGAGCGCCACCAGCGAGTCGCGGAAATATTCGAAGCGCAGCTCGTCAAAATTATTGCGGCCGATATTGGCGCTGAGATCGCGCCCCCAGTAATCCTTCACCCGCTCCAGCGAGATGGTGCGGCCGGCGACGAATTCCTTGATCCGGTAGGGACCCGAGCCCAGCGGTTTCTCCAGCGTCGTGGTGGAGATGTCGCGCTTGCGGCCTTCGCTGTCGGTGCCCTCCCACCAATGTTTCGGCAATACCGTGAGCTGGCCCACGATCTGCGGAAGTTCGCGATTGCCCGGCGCGTCGAAGGTGAACTTGATTTCGCGGTCGCCGATTTTCTCGGCCTTCACCACATGGCTGTAATAGGCCGAATATTGCGGATGGTGCTTCTTGAACGCGTCGAGCGAGAAAATCACGTCGTCCGCCGTCACCGGCTTGCCGTCATGCCATTTTGCCTCCGCCCGCAGTCGATAGGTGGCGTAGGAAAAATCGTCGGGATGGCTGACTGCCTCGGCCAGCGCGCCATATTCGGTCGAGACTTCGTCCTGCGATGGCGTCATCAGGGATTCGTAGACGAGCTGGACGGAGGCCGCGAGGGCGCCTTTGACGCCGGCCACCGCGACATTGAAATTGTCGAACGTTCCGATCGAAATTTGCCGGACCGCGCCGCCCTTCGGCGCATTCGGATTGACGTAATCGAAGCGCTTGAAGCCGGCGGGATATTTGATGTCGCCGAACAGCGACAGCGCATGGCGCCAGTCCGGGCCGGTGGCGGATTGCGCCAGGGCCGGCGTCGAACGCCGGCTGTAAGCCCCAGCGCGGGGGCGAGCGCGGCACTGGCTGCGCCTTGCAGAAGGTCTCGTCGGGAAATCGCCAAATCAAACATTCCTGTAGCTGGAAGAGATACCCCTTAAGAGCGCAATATAAGGCAAGGTTTCGACCGATTAAGTTGCTTTTTCCTCATGATACTAGCTTGTGAACGCAGCCGGTGCGGCGAAAGGTCCCGATTGGAGGCGGATCCCGCGAAGGCCGGAAGTCGTTGAGGGCCCATACGAAAACGGCCAGGCAAGGCCTGGCCGTCCATGGTTATCCGTCGGAACCTTACTTCGCCGCCGTCGGCAGCGGAGCCGGCTTTTCCGACATGGAATTCAGATAGGCGATCACGTCGGCGCGCTCGCTGTCCTTCTGGATGCCGGCGAAGCCCATCGCGGTGCCGGGAACGAAGCCCTTGGGATTGGCGATGAACTTGTTGAGGTCGTCAAAGGTCCAGGTGCCGCCCTTGCCCTTCAGGGCGGCCGAGAAATTGAACCCGCCGCGGCCTTCGGCCTTTTTCTCGTTGACGACGCCGTAGAGGTTCGGACCGACGCGGTTGGGACCGCCCTTCTCGAAGGTGTGGCAGGCCGCGCATTTCTTGGCGGCTCCGGCGCCCTTCTCGACCGAGGCGGTCTGCAGCAATTTTTCGATCGGCTCGGACGGCGCAGCGGCTTCCTTGCCGGCGCCAGGCGCGGCTTCCTTCACCGCAATCTCGTAGCCCGGCTTGGCCGGCTTCACGGGCAGGAAAATCGCGCCGGCGGTGAAGCTCGTCACCAGCAGAACGAGACAGGTGGCCAGGATGGCGCCCATGACTTTATTGAGTTCGAAGGAGTCCATTTTCGATCAGGCTCCAGGCCGGATGGTCGACTTAAGGCCGCGGGACGGCCCGGATGAGCCCTGAGGAATCAGGCTTTCGCACCGCACCCCGAGCAAGGTTCAGATATCGGTTTGCCCGGGCTCTGGCAACCCGTATAAACGCCCCGACTTTCCGCCAATCCCCATCAATTCCTGACCATTTAGCCGGGCCCGAACCCGATGACCGAGCCACGCACTTTGGTGCTGATTCCCGCCCGGATGGCCGCCACACGGCTGCCCGGCAAGCCGCTGCTGGATATCGCCGGCGTGCCGATGATCGTCCATGTGCTGCGCCGGGCGGAGGCGGCCGGGATCGGCCGGGTCGCGGTCGCCACCGACACGCCCGAGATCGCCGCCGCCGTCACAGCCCATGGCGGCGAGGCCGTGATGACGCGCGCGGATCATCCCTCCGGTTCCGACCGGATTTACGAGGCGCTCGGCCTGCTCGATCCCGGTGGGGAAGCCGAAATCATCATCAATCTGCAGGGCGATTTTCCCACCATCCAGCCCGACAATATCCGCGACGTGCTCGGCCCGCTTGCCGACCCCGCGGTCGATATCGCAACGCTGGCTGCCGAAATCCATACCGAGGAAGAGAGCACTGCCCCGAGCGTGGTGAAGGCGGTCGGCTCGCCCATCAGCGCCCGGCGGCTGCGCGCGCTGTATTTTACCCGCGCCACCGCGCCCTGGGGCGACGGACCGCGCTATCATCATATCGGCCTTTATGCCTATCGCCGCGCCGCGCTGGAGCGGTTTGTCAGCCTGCCCCCCTCCGCGCTGGAAATGCAGGAAAAGCTGGAGCAATTGCGGGCACTCGAAGCCGGCATGCGGATCGACATCGGCATCGTCGATACCGTGCCGCGCGGCGTCGACACCCCCGCCGACCTCGAAACCGCCCGCCAGATACTGGCAAAAGCCTGAACGGCTGATACAAGGCCCGCCAGGACAGAAAAGATGACAAAGACCATGAAAATCGCATTCCAGGGCGAGCCCGGGGCCAATTCCCATATCGCCATCGCCGAAGCCTATCCCGACGCCGAGCCGTTGCCCTGCCCGACCTTCGAGGACGCGCTGGCCGCGATCACCTCAGGGGAAGCCGACCTCGGCATGATCCCGATCGAGAATTCGGTCGCCGGCCGGGTTGCCGACATCCACCATCTGCTGCCGCAATCCGGCCTGTTTATCGTCGGCGAATATTTTCTGCCGATCCGCCATCAATTGATGGCGCCGCGCGGCGCAACACTCACCGACATCAAGACGGTCGAAAGCCACGTCCACGCACTCGGCCAGTGCCGCCGCATCCTGCGCAAACTCGGCGTCAAGCCGATCGTCGCGGCCGACACCGCCGGCAGCGCGCGCGACATCGCCGAGCGCGGCGACAAGAGCATTGCAGCCATCGCCTCGCGACTGGCAGCGAAAATCTATGGCCTCGATATCCTGGCCGAGGACGTCGAGGACGAGGCCCACAACACCACGCGCTTCGTGGTGCTGGCGCGCGAGGCGAACTGGGCTGCCCGGGGATCCGGACCGCTGGTCACCACTTTTGTTTTCCGGGTGCGCAATCTGCCGGCCGCGCTCTACAAGGCGCTCGGCGGCTTCGCCACCAACGGCGTCAACATGACCAAGCTGGAAAGCTACATGGTCGACGGTGAATTCTCCGCCACGCAGTTCTATGCCGACGTCGACGGCCATCCCGACGACAAGGGGCTGGCATTCGCGCTGGAGGAGCTGAAGTTCTTTTCGCGCGAGTTCCGGATCGTCGGCGTGTATCCGGGGCATCCGTTCCGGGCGACCTTCAGCGAGAAGGCGGAGTGAGGTTGAGAGTCGGCATTCTTCACCCTCCCCCTCCAGGTGTTCAGACCGGGGACATGGTGGACGGGTGTTCGGAGACATCGTGGACACTTTCGGGCCTGGGGTCGAGAGGCCGAATGTCGATAGTTGCAATTGTCTGGGTTCGGAAGACGACGTCGAAGACGCCATCCTGTGTAGTCGGTCGGAACGCGATCGTTTTGCCACGGAAAGCCTTGGGGACTTTGACGTTGCGGCCGAGGAAGCTGACGTGACCGCCCTGCTGGATACGCCGCACGATGTCGCCCGGCGCGTATTCGAAGGCAGCGACGGTCTCGACATAATCGCGCGGGCTCGGCTGATAGCGGCTGGCCGGCACGGCAAGCTCGATCGCCTCGTGCGGTCGCTGCGTGTTGTAGACATTGCGCCAGCGATCGAAGACGCGTTCGGCAGCGGCCAGATCGGCAAAGGGCGGACCGGAAAGCACCTCGGCCTTGAGGCTGCGGTGGAAGCGTTCGTCCTTGCCCATGGTCTGCGGATGATAGGGCCGCGAGTGGCTGATCCTGACACCACGTTCGATCAGCCAGACCCCGAGCGGAGTGAACGGGCTTCCCGGTCCGTCGCCCCAGGGCGAACCGTTGTCGGTGATCAATGTCTCGGGCAGGCCGTAACGGCGGAAGGCGAGAACAAGCTGCTGTTTGACCGTCTCGGTCTGCTCGTTGCCACAGGCGGCAAGCACCACGGCAAAACGCGAATGATCGTCCAGCACGGTCAGCGGGTGCAGCCGGCCAGCGTGCAAGGCCACATGGCCCTTGAAGTCCATCTGCCACAACTCGTTCGGTCGCGCCCGCTCGAACCGGGTGTAGGAGCACTGACCGCCGCCATGCGCGCCCAGTTCGATACCGTGGCGCTTCAGAATCGCCGTCACCGTCGAGGGGACCGGAACTGCATCGTGCCCCAGATCCTTCAGCCGCCTGGCGATCTTGCGGCCGCCCCAGGCCGGATGCTCGGTACGCAGCGAAAGCACGGCTTGCTCGGTCGCCGCAACGCTGCGCGAGGGCGAATTCTGCGGCCGGCGCGACAACTCCTGAAGCCCAGCCATCCCGTCGAGTTGCCAACGTTCCAGCCATTTGTAGCCGGTCGTCGGGCTGATCCCGAACCGGCGGCAAAGCCTCCGAACATTGGCTCCTTCCACCGACGCCAACATCACAAACTCCAATCTCGCGTCCATACGGCATCCCTCGTGGAACGGCATCCGACAGCCTCCTTGATTCGCTGTCGAAAGTGTCCACGATGTCTCCGAACACCCGTCCACCATGTCCCCGGTCTGAACACCAGGGGAGGGTAAGGAAGTATTAAGCCGCCGCCTTCTTGCCCAACCCGAATGCGTCCGCCAGCAATTGATAGGATTTCTTCCGCGCGTCGTGGTCGTACACCGCGGTGATGATCATCAATTCATCGGCCATGCTTGCCTTGATCATCGGCTGCAGCTTTTGCAGCACGGTGGCCGGGCTGCCGACGAACAGGCGCGAGCGATTGCGTGCGATCGAGGCGCGCTCGCTGTCGGTGTAGGGATAGGCCAGCGCTTCCTCGACGGATGGTAGCGGCAGATACTGGCCGCGGTCGCGGCGCAGGCGGTTGAGGTCCATCGAGGACGCCAGTTTTTCCGCTTCCGCGTCGGTTTCGGCCGCTACCACGGCAACCGCCAGAATGCCGTGCGGCGTCGCGCGCCAGCCCGACGGGGTAAAGCGGGTGTGGTAATGGGTCATGGCATCGACCGCGTCGTGCGACGCGAAATGATGCGCAAAGGCAAAACCCATCCCGACCTGCGCCGCCAGTTCGGAACTGTAGTCGCTGGAGCCGAGCAGCCAGATCGGCGGCAGCGGGCTGTCGTCGGGCATCGCCACCACATTATTGTAGGGGTGCCCGGGCGGAAAGCCGCGGGTCTCCCACAGGATCAATTCCTGCAGCCGCTCCAGAAAGTCGTCGCCGTCGCGGCGGTCGAGCCGGCTGCGCAGCGCATGCGCGGTGGCGCCGTCGGTGCCGGGCGCGCGGCCGAGGCCGAGATCGATGCGGCCGGGAAACAGCGCCTCCAGCATCTTGAAGCGTTCGGCCACCACCAGCGGCGCATGGTTCGGCAACATCACGCCGCCGGAACCGACCCGGATGTTCTTGGTCACCGCAGCGATCTGCCCGATCATCAGATCCGGCGCGGGACTCGCGACCGAGGCGAGGTTGTGGTGTTCAGCCAGCCAATAGCGGACATAGCCCAGGCCATCGACATGGCGCGCCAGGTCGATGCTGTTGCGCAGGGCTGCTGCGGGTTTGGTGCCTGTGGTGACGACGGAGAGGTCGAGGACGGAAAGGGGGATCATCATGCCGCTAACCTAGTGCGGCCGGTGCAGGCGACAAAGGGGTTTGCCGCAGATCAGAACCGCGCAGGCGAGCGGAGCCACGGCCGGGGCGACGTCGAGTTGGGACGAATACTAAATAACGCATACAGTTTTCATACTGCCCACCTACCACAGAACCCCACATTTATCACGTTATGACTATTTTTATATGTATATCAAATAGTTATATCACTATCTCTTATCTCCCCGTTCTGCCCATATCCTTCATTATTCTACTGTCAGACGCACATTTGTTACATTTAATGGGCAGTTTCCCATCCATGATGGGCTGTCTGAATGACCGCCTTTGCCCTATTTTGGCGTCTCTGCAGCCAAGCTTGCCACCCGGTGCTGCCAGTGGAGTTGTTGGTGCCATGACCGAGGTTACGCCGCCCGCGCCCGATGGGCACCGCGCGCTGAAGCAACCTGCGATTTCCTTCGAGTTCTTCCCGCCGAAGACCGAGGAGATGGAGAAGAGCCTGTGGGAGACCATCAAGCGGCTGGCGCCGCTGTCGCCGAATTTCGTCTCCGTGACCTATGGCGCCGGCGGGTCGACGCGGGAGCGCACCCATTCCACCATCGCCCGCATCCTGGCTGAGACCGATCTGCTGCCGGCCGCGCATCTGACCTGCGTGGGGGCTGCGCGCGGCGAGATCGACGAGATCGTCGGCCGCTATCACGAGATCGGTGTCCGCCACATCGTGGCGCTGCGCGGCGATCCGCCCGGCGGCATCGGCACCGCCTATTCGACACATCCCGACGGCTACCAGACCTCGGCCGAGCTCGTCGCCGGCATCAAGCGGCGGCATGGCGACATCGAGATTTCCGTATCCGCCTATCCGGAAAAGCATCCGGAGAGCCGCGACTTCGATGCCGACATCGACATGCTGCAGGCCAAAGTCGATGCCGGCGCCGACCGCGCGATTACGCAGGTGTTCTTCGATAACGATCTGTACCTGCGCTACCTCGACCGTGTCAGGGCGCGCGGCATCACCATTCCGATCGTGCCCGGCATCATGCCAATGCACAATTTCAAGCAGGCCCGCAATTTCGTCACCCGCGCCGGCACCAGCGTGCCGGACTGGCTGGCGGAAAAGTTCGAGGGCCTCGACGACGACGCCGAAACGCGCAAGCTGGTCGCGGCCACCGTCGTCGCGGGCCAGGTGCAGAAATTGGCCAAGCACGGCGTCGACACCTTCCATTTCTACACCATGAACCGCGCGGACCTCGTGTTCGCCATCAGCCATTTGCTCGGTATTCGCCCCAAGGGCGCACAGAAAGCCGCTTGATCCGATGACCTCTCCTGTTTCCGACAAGCGAACCGCCCTGATCGCGGCCGCCCGCGAGCGCATTCTGGTGCTCGACGGCGCCATGGGCACCATGATCCAGGGACTTGAATATGACGAAGCCGCGTTTCGCGGCGAACGCTTCAAGGACTTTCATCGCGACGTCAGGGGCAACAACGACCTGTTGATCCTGACCCAGCCTGACGCGATCGAGGACATCCACGCCGAATATCTGCGCGCCGGCGCCGACATCGTCGCCACCAACACGTTTTCGTCGACCTCGATCGCGCAGGCCGATTACGACATGTCGGACCTCGCCTACGAACTCAACCGCGACGGCGCCAAACTGGCGCGCAACGCCGCGACGCGGGTAACCGCCGAGGACGGCAGGCCGCGCTTCGTCGCCGGCGCCATCGGCCCCACCAACCGCACCGCGTCGATCTCGCCCGACGTCTCCAGCCCCGGTTTTCGTGCCGTCACGTTCGACGATCTGCGCAAGGCCTATGGCGAGCAGATCAACGGCCTGCTCGACGGCGGCGCCGATTTGCTGCTGGTCGAAACCATTTTTGACACGCTGAACGCCAAGGCGGCGCTGTATGCGATCGCCGAAATCGCGGAAGCGCGCGGGATCGACGTGCCCGTGATGATCTCCGGCACCATCACCGACAAGTCCGGCCGGCTGCTGTCCGGCCAATTGCCGGAAGCGTTCTGGAATTCGGTCCGCCATGCCCGGCCGATCACCGTCGGCTTCAACTGCGCGCTCGGCGCCGAAGATCTGCGCGCCCATATCGCCGACATCGGCCGCGTCGCCGATACCCTGGTCTGCGCCTATCCCAATGCCGGCCTGCCCAACGAATTCGGCCAGTATGACGAGAGCCCGGAATATCATGGCCGCGGCTGATCGGCGAATTCGCCGCCTCCGGCCTCGTCAACATCGTCGGCGGCTGCTGCGGCACCACGCCCGACCATATCGCGGCGATCGCCGCGGCGGTGGCGCCGCACAAGCCGCGCGCGATCCCCGATGATCGAGCCGCGGCTGCGGCTGTCGGGCCTCGAGCCGTTCGAACTGACGCCCGCGATCCCCTTCGTCAACGTCGGCGAGCGCACCAACGTCACCGGCTCGGCCAAATTCCGCAAACTGGTCACCGCCGGCGATTACACCGCGGCGCTGGCAGGTGGCGCGCGACCAGGTCGAGAACGGCGCCCAGATCATCGACGTCAACATGGACGAGGGCCTGCTGGATTCCGAAGCCGCGATGGTGACCTTCCTCAACCTCGTCGCCGCCGAGCCCGATATCGCCCGTGTCCCCGTGATGGTCGAATTCCTCGAAGTTCGCCGTGATCGAAGCCGGCCTGAAATGCGTCCAGGGCAAGCCGGTGGTGAATTCGATCTCGATGAAGGAAGGCGAGGAGAAATTCATCCACGAGGCCACCATCGCGCGCCGCCATGGCGCCGCCGTGGTGGTGATGGCGTTCGACGAGGTCGGCCAGGCCGACACGTTCGCGCGCAAGACCGAGATCTGCAAGCGCGCCTATGACATCCTGGTCGACCAGCTCGACTTCCCGCCGGAAGACATCATCTTCGATCCCAATATCTTCGCGATCGCGACCGGGCTCGAAGAGCACAACAATTACGGCGTCGATTTCATCGAGGCGACGCGCTGGATCCGGCAGAACCTGCCGCACGCGCATATTTCCGGCGGCGTCTCCAACCTGTCGTTCTCGTTCCGCGGCAACGAGCCGGTGCGCGAGGCCATGCATTCGGTGTTCCTGTATCACGCCATCAAGGCCGGCATGGACATGGGCATCGTCAATGCCGGGCAGATGATCGTCTATGACGACATCGATCCCGAACTGCGCCAGACCTGCGAAGACGTGATTTTGAACCGCGACCCCGGCGCGTCGGAACGGCTGCTGGCGCTGGCGGAGAAATTCCGCGGCAAGGAGAAGCAGACCAAGGAGCAGGATCTGGCCTGGCGCGAATGGCCGGTCGAGAAGCGGCTCAGCCACGCGCTGGTGCACGGCATCACCGAATATATCGAGGACGACACCGAGGCCGTCCGACAAACGGTCGAGCGGCCGCTCAACGTGATCGAAGGCCCGCTGATGGCCGGCATGAACATCGTCGGCGACCTCTTCGGCGACGGCAAGATGTTCCTGCCGCAGGTGGTGAAGTCGGCGCGCGTGATGAAGCAGGCGGTGGCCTATCTGATGCCGTTCATGGAAGAGGAGAAGGCGCGCAACCTCGCCAACGGCATCGAAGGCGACGGCCGCAACTCCGCCGGCAAGATCGTGCTCGCCACCGTCAAGGGCGACGTCCACGACATCGGCAAGAACATCGTCGGCATCGTGCTGCAGTGTAACAATTTTGAAGTCATCGACCTCGGCGTGATGGTGCCGGCCGCGAAAATCATCGAGACCGCGAAGGCCGAGGGCGCCGACATCATCGGCCTGTCCGGCCTGATCACGCCGTCGCTGGACGAGATGAGCTTTCTGGCCGGCGAGATGGAACGCCAGGGCCTGAACGTGCCGCTCCTGATCGGCGGCGCCACCACCAGCCGGGTCCATACCGCCGTCAAGATCGATCCGAATTACCGCGGCGGCCCGGTGATCCATGTCAACGACGCCAGCCGCGCCGTCGGCGTCGCCTCCTCGCTGCTGTCGCCGGAACGCCGCGAGGCCTATGCCGCCGAGGTGCGCGCCGACTACGCAAAGATTTCCGCGGCGCATTTCCGCGCGCAGGCCGACAAGAAGCGGCTGAAGCTGGCGGACGCCCGCGCCAACGCGCATGCAGATCGATTTTACCAAGGCGCCGCCGACCAAGCCGGCGTTTCTCGGCATCCGCAGCTTTGCCGATTACGATCTCGCCGAGCTCGCCGACTACATCGACTGGACGCCGTTCTTCCAGACCTGGGAACTGACCGGGCGTTTTCCGGCCATTCTCGACGACGCAAAAGTCGGCGAGGTCGCGCGCTCGCTGTATGACGACGCCCGCAAGATGCTCGACACCGATCGTCAGGGAGAAATGGTTCAAGGCGCAGGCCACGATCGGCTTCTGGCCGGCCAATGCCGTCGGCGACGATATCGCCGTCTATGCCGACGACAGCCGCAAGCAGCAGATCGCGACCTTCCACACGCTGCGCCAGCAGCTCGAGAAGCGCGAGGGCCGCTTCAACTCGGCGCTGTCGGACTTCATCGCGCCGGTATCGAGCGGCGTGCCCGACTATATCGGCGCCTTCGTGGTCACCGCCGGGATCGGCGAGGACGTGATCGCCGACCGCTTCAAGAACGCCAATGACGATTATTCCTCGATCCTGTGCAAGGCGCTGGCGGACCGTCTCGCGGAAGCCTTTGCCGAGCGCATGCATGCCCGCGTGCGCCGCGAATTCTGGGGCTATGCGCCGGACGAGGCGCTGACGCCGGATCAATTGATCCTCGAACAGTATCAGGGCATCCGCCCGGCGCCGGGCTATCCGGCGCAGCCCGACCACACCGAGAAGGCGACGCTGTTCGCGCTGCTCGATGCGGAGAAGACCGCCGGCGTCAAGCTGACCGAAAGCTATGCGATGTGGCCGGGCTCGTCGGTCTCGGGGCTCTATTTCAGCCACCCCGAAAGTTTCTATTTCGGCGTCGGCAAGATCGAGCGCGACCAGGTCGAGGATTATGCCGCGCGCAAGGGCTGGCGCGTGGCGGAAGCCGAGCGCTGGCTGGCGCCGGTGCTGAATTACATTCCGGCGCAGGACCAGTCCGAGCAGGACCGCCGCCTCAAGGAGGCGATGCCGACGCTGGCGCCGGCCACGGCCGAGCCCGCCAACGACGTTGCCGTCGCATCCGCCGGGCTGCAACTGCGCGGTGCATCTGGCGTACCGGGGCTACCTCGGAAGAAGGCGCTAGGCGCGGGCGTAGACTCTCGACAGTGCGCACCCTCCCCTGGAGGGTAAGAATCGCCGCTCCACCATCGTCATCACCGGGCTTGACCCGGTGATCCATCTTCAAGAACTCTCCTGAAAGGTGGGTGGATGCCCGGATCAAGTCCGGGCATGACATGGAGTGCCCCCCATGAAATTCTTCTCCTTCTGGCGATCGCAGGCGAGTTTTCGGGTACGCATCGCGCTCAATCTCAAGCGCCTGCCGGCGGACGTGGTGTTCGTCGACCTCGATGCCGGTGCGCACCACGACCGACGCCTTTCGCAAGGTCAATCCGCAGATGGCGCTGCCGGCGCTGGTCGGGAGGACGGCACCACGCTGTTCCAGTCGCTCGCCATTCTCGAATATCTCGAGGAGACGCATCCCGAGCCGGGTTGCTGCCGGCGGACCCGCCCGGCCGCGCGCGGGTGCGCGCGCTGGCACTGATGGTCGCCTGCGAAGGCCATCCGATGCTGGTGCCGCGGGTGCGGCGCTATCTCGATCACGAACTCAATCTGCGCGACGCCCAGCAGGCGGCGTGGCGGCGGCACTGGACGGTGGAGACGCTGGCCGCGCTGGAAGGCCATCTCGCCGGCCACAAGAATACCGGCCGCTTCTGCCATGGCGATGCGCCGACTCTCGCGGACATTTGTCTGGCCGGCCATGCCGGCGTCGCCGTCATGCAGCAGATCGGCCTTGCGCCCTGGCCGACCGTAAAACGCATCTTCGAGACCGCGATGGCGCTGCCGGAATTTTCCAGCG
The DNA here is from genome assembly GCA_963706975.1 of uncultured Alphaproteobacteria bacterium. Lineage (GTDB taxonomy): Bacteria > Pseudomonadota > Alphaproteobacteria > Rhizobiales > Xanthobacteraceae > Bradyrhizobium. Next base: position 1,803 of record CAVPOL010000003.1, on the reverse strand, counting down.
CGCATCCGCTGGCGCAGCCGGATACGCCGGAGGCGATGCGGGTGAAGGGGTAAGAGGGCAACTCTTCCTTCCCTCTCCCCTTGTGGGAGAGGGTGGACGCGATGCGTAGCATCGCGGACGGGTGAGGGGTTGGCTCAACAGTTTGCCTGCTGATAGAGACCCCTCATCCGGCGCTTCGCGCCACCTTCTCCCACAAGGGGAGAGGGGGAATTTCCTTTCGTAGACTTTTCTTAGGCTATTTCAATAGCTTATTTAGCGGTTTGCTTCGGCAATATTGCTAGGCTGCATATAGGTAGCAAAATCGCGCCGGCAGAAGCGGTTAGGCACCGCTGGCACAGGATCAGATATCGACCTGCTCGGCTATGGCAAGTGCGTCATCCACCTCGATGCCGAGGTAACGGACCGTGCTTTCGATCTTGGTGTGGCCGAGCAGAAGTTGGACGGCCCTAAGGTTGCCGGTGCGCCGATAAATCAAAGTAGCCTTTGTGCGACGCAGCGAATGCGTTCCGAAACGCCTTGGATCTAGCCCAACACTCCCGATCCACTCGGAAACGAGCCGCGCATATTGGCGGGTGGTGATGCTGGGGTTGGACCGCGACGACCCGTGAACAAGAACTCGCCAAGCCGCTTGTTGGCAGCCCAGATAGTCATCGACCGCCTGGCGGGTCTGCTCACTCAATTCAAATCTGACAGGCCGCCCAGTTTTCTTTTGTCGGACCGTTGCGCGATCCGCCGTGTACCCGCCGGCAGCGACATCCTCGACCCGGATGGCGACGACATCACAGCCGCGAAGCTTACTGTCGATTGCCAGATTGAACATAGCGAGGTCGCGAATGCGGCCCTCGATCTGGAGTTTTGTCCGGATTGACCAGACGTGTTTTGGTCGCAGCGGCGGCTTTGCCCCGGTCAGCTTTCCCTTGTTCCAGGGCATCCGTTTATCAGGCGTCGGGGCAGCGTTTACTTGATCCAGCATGGTCATACTCCTCGGTTACAGAGGAGGAGAGCATGTGCCACTGGTTAGGCACCTTGACCCGGCCAATCTGCTCCTTTTACGTAAGTCGTGTATCCTTAGCCAGCCGAGAAGCTCGCTCATAAAACCACCTTTGAAGGGTTCGTGGTCGTGGTTCGTAGCAAGAATGCGTCGCCAACTTGGAGCGACGTCAGAACCGCGCTCCTAGATTTCGATCGCGCGGGCCTTCGGGGACTTGTGCAAGACCTCTACGCTGCGAGCAAAGACAACCAGGCATTCTTGCATGCCCGCTTGGGCTTGGGTCATGATCAGCTCCGGCCCTTCAAGGCGAGTATTTCGAGATGGATATCCCCGGACCTAATAAAAGGCCAGCCCATATCGGTTTCGAAAGCTAAGAAGGCGATTGCGGATTACAAGAAAGCCGATCGGGCGCCCGGATGGGATAGCGGAACTATCGATATTTTATTGCGAGGAGGCGTTCGGTTTTCTAGAATCCTGCAGCATGGAAGATGAAGGCTATTTTGCTGCTTTGATCCGCATGTACGAACAGTCCCTCGAAATCGTATCAAGCCTCGCTCCTGCCGAGCGTACGATCTACTTCGGGCGTCTCGACAAGCTTAGATCGCGGGGTAGGAACGTCGGCTGGGCGGTGGAGGAAGAACTCAACAGCCTTTGGTGCGCTGCTGCTCCGCACGAGTAGCCGGGCGAATGACGGCTTTCTTCGGTCCTCAATGAGGGTCGCAACCGAGGCGGCCTGACGATGTCAGTTCACCGGGACAAAGCGGACGTCAACCCGACCGGCAGACAGATCTGCTTTTGACCCAAAGCGGTCA
>CAVPOL010000002.1:0-155421 GCA_963706975.1 uncultured Alphaproteobacteria bacterium | reverse complement strand
CCTGATCGAGTTTGAGTTCGGTCGCGATGCGCTGGCGTTCGACATTGTCGCGCTTCTTGATTTCCTGGCCTCGAGCGTTGCCGCGCGCGGATCTCCAGCTCCCCTGGTTGAGAGTTCGGCAGCGATGCGTTCCGCGGCAATCGCCTTTTCCTGGGCGATGCGCGCCCTCCGATGGCTTCGCGCGCGGCAATCTCCGCCCCGTCGAGGGCCTTGTTGCGCGCGATCTGGAGCGCACGCACGCGCTCCTCCTGCCCGATGCGGGCCGATTCGACGATTTCGCGGGCGGCGATGTCCTCCTGTTCGAGGGTCCGGGTCCGCTCGATTTCGCGGTTGCGAACTTCCTGCTCGCGGGCGATGCGCTCGCCACTTACCGCCGTTTCCTGAAGGATGCGTGCCTTGTCGGTGGATTCGCGGGCTGCGATCTCTGCGGCCTCGATCACCTTCGTCACGTTCGATTTCCTTCTGGCGGATATCGCGTTCGGAGGCGATGCGGGCGGCATTGATTGCCTGCTCATTCGCGATCCGCGCCTTCTCGACCAGTTCGCGCGCGGCGATTTCGGCTTCTTCCACCGCTCGCGTCCGCTCGATTTCCTTCTGGCGGATGTCGCGCTCGGAGGCGATGCGCGCCTCGCTGATGGCGCGCTCGTTGGATATCCGCGACTTCTCGATTTCCTCGCGGGACTGGATTTGCGCCTGTTCGGCCTCCGTGTCGCGCGCGGCTCGCTCGCGTGCCACCTCGGCGCGCTGCACGGCGCGGCGGATTTCGATTTCCCGCTGCTGGTCGAGCCTCGCCAGCTCGCTCTCGCGCTCGATATCGAGCGACTGGCGCTCGGCTTCGAGGTTGCGGGTGCGGATCTTGATCATCGCATCCTGTTCGATGTCGTTCCTCAGTTTCCGCTTTTCCTCGATCTCCTCGATGATCCGCGTGAGACCTTCGGCGTCAAAGCGGTTGGAGGGGTTGAAATATTGCAGGTCGGTCTGGTCGAGATTGGTGATGGCGACGTTTTCGCAGTTCGAGCCCGTTCTGGTCGAACGCCTCGGCGGCCGACTCCTTGACCTGCTGCGACATAGACGCCGCGCTTCTCGTGCATCTCCTCCATCGTCATCTCGGAGGCGACCGAACGCAGCGCCGAGACGAGCCTGCCGGACAGCAGCGTGTTCAGCTTATCGGGCTGCAGCGTGCGCCGCCCGAGCGTCGCGGCCGCGACGACACCGCCTCGCGTTGCGGGCGGACGCGGACATAGAACTCGGCATCGATATCGACGCGCATCCGGTCGCGGGTGATGAGCGCGTCGTCGTTGGCGCGGGTCACCCGCCATCCGCAGCACGTTCATGTTGACCGGCGTGATGTCATGGATGATCGGCAGCACGAAGGCGCCGCAATCGATCACCACCTTTTCGCCGGAGAGGCCGGTACGGACGAACGACGCCTCCTTCGACGAGCGGCGGTACAGCCAGTTCACCAGATAGACGATGATCGCGATGACGATGACCGCGACGATGAGCCAGAGAATGAGGGCTCCGATCAGTTGCCCCGTCATGTCTGTTCTCCCTCCGCCGACCCGCACAGGCGGCACTTGAACGGCGGGTCGTCCCTGCCGGGTTTTCGTCCGTGCCGCCCTTGCGGCCGATCGCCTTGAATTCACGCGTCTGATCGCGGATCGCGACTTCCACCGGCAGACGCTCCATCGAGGAGGCGCCGTAGAAGCCGTGGCAATGCCGCGTGTTCTTGATGATGAATTCGGCGTCCGGAGGTTCGGCCACCGGGCCGCCATGCACGAGGATGATCGCATCGGGATTCACCGAGAGCGCCGCCTCCGCCCAGGCGTCGAGCATGCGCCGGGACATCGTCGAGCTTGAGTGCCGTTTCGCGCCCCGATCGAGCCGCCGGTCGGTCAGGCCGAAATGGCAGACGATGATGTCCGCCCCGGCCCCGGCCATGCCGCCGCATCGTCGGCCGAGAACACGTAAGGCGTCGTCAGACAGGCCCTTGGCGTCGGCGAGCGCGATCATCTCGACTTCGAGGCCGTAGCCCATGCCGGTTTCCTCGAGCTTCTGTGCGGAACACTGCCGTCGATCAGCCCGACCGTGGGGAAGTTCTGCACGCCGGAGAAACCCAGCGCGCTTCACTCGTCGAGAAAGACGTCCATGCAGCGGAAGGGATCGGTGGCGCAGACCCCGGCCAGCACCGGCGTCTGCTTCACCACCGGCAGCACCTCGCGCGGCCATCTCCATCACGATCGCATTGGCGTCGCCGTAGGGCATCAGGCCGGACAGCGAGCCGCGACCGGCCATGCGGAAGCGGCCGGAATTGTAGATGACGATCAGGTCGATGCCGCCGGCTTCCTCGCATTTGGCGGAAAGGCCGGTGCCGGCGCCGCCGCCGACGATCGGCTCGCCGCGCGCGATCATGGCGTGATATCGTGTGAGAAGGTCTGCCGAGCGATCGCTGCCATGCTGTCAGTTCCTACCGGCCTGCGCCGCGCGCGCGCGGCCGTGCGTTGCAGCGCGCGAAAATGCTGCGACCAGCGCGGCGGCGAACGCCGGACTGTTGATGTGATGCGGAACGCGGATGAGCTGACGCGACGCCGTCTGCCGCACCGCCTCCAGCGCGCCGAACAGCGCGCATCGCGCGCCGCGGTATCGAAGAACGGCTTGCCCGCCTCGTCGAGCGCGGAGACCCCGCCTTCCGGCAGCAGGAAGCGCACCGGGCCTTCCATCAGATTGAGGCGCTCGCCGATCCAGCGCCCCATCGCGGATTCTCTTCCGGCGTGGTGCGCATCAGGGTGACCTGCGGATTGTGCGGATAGAAGGTGCCGGCCGCGGTATGCGCCGGGACCGTGTCCGGCGCGCCGAAATTGACCATGTCGAGCGCACCGACCGAGCCGACATAGGGAATCCGCGTGCGGATGATCGCGCCGAAGCGGTCCTCGGTCGCCGGAAACACGCCGCCATCATCATGTCGCAGATTTCGGTGGTCGAGACGTCGATCACACGCCGGCATCAGGCCGCCGATCGACCAGCTTTTCCATCGACTGGCCGCCGATGCCGGTGGCGTGGAACACCAGCGGCTCCCAGTCCTTTTCGATCAGTTTCGTGACCTGCTGCACGCACGGCGTCGTGACGCCGAACATCGTCATGCCGACGAGCGGCCGGTCTGCGCCGGCGCGCCGGCGCGGCTTGGCGCGTTCTGCTCGCTCCAGCTGCGCGCCATCGCCGCCATGGCATGCGCGCCGTTGCCGAGCACCTGCCGCGAGATCGCGATTGAGGCCCTGCACGTCGGTGACGGAATGCATCATCGTGATGTCGGTCGGTCCGACATAGGCGCGCGACATTGCCCGCCGCCATGGTCGAGATCATGAGCTTCGGCACGCCGACAGGCAGCGTCCGCATCGCCGGCGTCGCCATCGCCGTGCCGCCGGAGCCGCCGGCGGAAATCATGCCGGCAACCTCTGCTGTTTGCCGATCCAGGCTCGGAACGCCTCCGCCATCGCGGCCACCGCCGCGCCGCGATCGCCTGAGGCGATGCCGGCGGAACCCGCGGGTGATGCGAGCGCGATTTCCTGCGCCGACACGTCGGCGCCCTGGTTGCGGCCGGCGGTCGACAGATCGACCAGCCGCGTGCGAGCCCCGCCGCCTTGATGATGTCGGGGATGAAGCGCAGCTCCTCGCCCTTGGTATCGAGCGTGCCGGCCATGATGACATCGGCTCGCTGCGGCGCGCGCGCTGCAAGCGGGAAACATCGCCCACGCGGCCGGCCGTCGATCGCGGCGACGGCTGGCGTGCGCGACATGGTGCGCGCCGCAGCCTCGATCCGCGCCGCCGCGACGTCCTGCGACCAGCGGGTCGGCAGCACCGGGTTCGGCAGTGTAGACCCGCGATCGGCCCCTGCGGTCGACGCCTCGCGCGGGCCTGCGCGGCAGCGGCGGCTCTCCGAGCGTGTCGACCGCTTCGGTCTCCTCGTGGCCATGGCGGCCGACGCCGAGCAGGCGCTGCTGCAGGTCGCGATCGGCCGCGAGCGTCTGCGCCGCCTCGATGACGCGGTTGACCCGGCCGTTGACCATGATGGCGACGGGGTCGGAGATCTCGGTCGCCACGCCGATGTTCTGCTCGATGACGAGGATCGAGACGTCGCCCTCCTCGCTCGAGCCGCACCAGCGTTTCCTCGACCTGCGCGACGATCACCGGCGCGAGGCCTTCGGTCGGCTCGTCCATGATCAGCAGGCGCGGATTGAGCAGCAGCGCCCGGCGAAATCGCCAGCATCTGCTGCTCGCCGCCGGAGAGCTGCGACGCCGCCATTGTCGCTTGCGCTCGGCAAGCCGCGGAAAGGTGTCGTAGATCCGCTCCGGCGTCCAGTTGCCTCGCTGCCCGCGCTGCGCCAGCCGCAGATGCTCGTCGACCTCAGCGATCGCCACAGCCGCCGGCCCTGCGGCACATAGCCGATGCCGAGCCGCGCGATGTCGGTGGTGGAGCGGCCGACCAGTTCCTCGCCATGAACGCGCTGATCGATCCGCGTCGACACCGGCACCAGGCCCATGATCGCCTTGCACAGCGAGGTCTTGCCCATGCCGTTGCGGCCGACCAGGCTGAGCACGCCGTCCTGCAGGGTCAGATCGACGCCCTGCAGCGCGTGGCGAGCTGGCCGTAGATACAGGTTCAGCCCGCGGACCTGCAGCGCCGGCAGCGCGCCGCGCAACTGCTGACGGCGGTCAGGGGTGGGCATGACCGCCTCCGAGATAAAGCTCCTGAACTTCCGGATCGGATTCGATCTCGTCGGGCCGGCCTTCCTTGAAGATCCGGCCGTTGTGCATCATCGTCACGCTTTCGACGACGCGCAGCGCGACATCCATGTCGTGTTCGATGATGATGAAGCCGATATGCGCCGGCAGCGAGGTGAGGATATGTCATCAGGTCGGCGCGCTCGGTCGGCGACAGCCCCGCCGCCGGCTCGTCGAACAGCACGAAGCGCGGCGCGCCGGACAGCGCCAGCGCAATTTCGAGCTGGCGCTGCTGGCCATAGGCCAGTTCGCCGACCAGGCGGTCCTTATCGTCGGTCAGGTGCACAGCCTCGACCAGTATTTCCGCTGCCTGCACGAGTGCATCGTCGGGGCGGGGCCGGACCAGCGAGAAACGGTTTCGCGAAACACCGCAGCAGGCCAGATAGACATTGTCCATCACGCTCAGCCCGGTGAAGAGCGAGGATATCTGGTAGGTGCGGCGCAAGCCCCGGCGGATGCGCTCATGGGGCGGGAAGACCGTCACATCCTCGCCAAAAAACCGGACCAGGCCCGCTGTGGGCAGAAAATCCCCGGTGATGCAGTTGAACAGCGTGGTCTTGCCCGCGCCATTCGAGCCGAGAACGGCCCGCCTTTCGCCCGGTTTCACCGAAAGCGTCACGTCCGAGATTGCGGCCAGCGCGCCGAACATCTTGGTGATGCCGCGCAGTTCCAGCGCATTGCCGGAGCTGGCATTGCCAGCCCCGGGCAGAGTTCATCCGGGAAGGCACGACGGGCGCGTTCATGCCCCGCCTCCCGTCGTTGCGGCCTTGCGCGCCGCAACCCCCGCGCGCCAGCGATCCCACAGGCCCAGCACACCATCCGGCGAGAACAGCACGATCGCCAGGAAGCCGATCCCGATGATCAGCTTGAAGCGATCCGCCGAGAATCCGAAAAAGCCGAGAATGTCGGTCGAGAACACTTGCAGCAACACGTAGATGAAAGCGCCGATAAACGGTCCGAGCGGACGGCGCATCCCGCCGACTACCGCGACCACGAGCACATCGATCGCGGAGGAAATACCGATCGTGCCCGGCGCGATCTGCGCATTCTGCCAGACCAGAAGAATGCCGCCCGTGGAGGCGAAAACGCTCGCCAGGGCGTAGGCCGCCACGCGATGGGCGGTCACGTTGAAACCCAGTGCCGCCATGCGGCGCGGGTTGTCGCGCACGCCCTGAAGGGCGAGCCCGAAGGGAGAGCGCGCGAGATAGACGACCGCGCCGTAGCAAAGAGCGGCGCAGGCGAGTGTGAGGTAGTAGAAAGGCAGGGGATCGCGCCAGTTCACGCCGAAAAGCTTCGGCGGCAACACGAGGTTGAACCCGGAATAGCCGTTGAAGACCGAGTAGTTCTGTCGTGTGAAATAGAAGAAGGCCGCCGCGATCGCGAGCGTGATCATGATCGTGTAGATGCCATCCGTGCGAACGGCGAGCGCGCCGGATATCGTCGCGAAAAGAGCCGCGATCAGGAAGGCGGCCGGAAGCACGATCCACCAGGAGAGGCCGAGACTGACATTGGCCGCGCCGGACGGCCCAAGGATTGCGACCATGTAGCCGGCCATTCCGGCAATCGACATTTGCAGCAGGCTCACCATTCCGCCATAGCCGGCGAGGAACATCAGGCTGAGCCCGATCATGCCCAGAATGAAGGTCCAGCCCATGATCTGGAACAGCCAGAAATTGTTGGCCACGATCGGCAGCAACAGCAGGATCAACCCGAAGATCCACCAGGGGGCGGGAATGCGCTCGGACCACATCCGCTGGTCGACGGGGCTGGCGAAGCGAGGGGCTTGATCGGCGACCGACATGTCCTATCGCCTCGTTCCCAGAAGGCCCTGCGGCCGAAACGCCAGCACCGCCGCCATGATGAGGAAGGTGAGAACGATCGAATAGGTCGGCGCGTAGACAAACCCCATCTGCTCGGCCACCCCGATGATCAGCGCGCCCAAAGCCGCGCCGACGATCGACCCCATGCCTCCGACGATCACCACCACGAGGCTCGCCAGCAGGAAACGCGTATCCTCGCCCGGCGACAGCGACTGGAACGTGGCACCGATGATCCCCGCGATACCGGCAAGCCCGGCGCCGAAGCCGAACACCGCCAGAAACACCAGGTGGATGCGCACGCCGGAAGCGGCCAGCATCTCACGGTCGTCCACGCCCGCACGGATCAGCATGCCAAGCGCGGTGCGGTTCAAAACGAGCCACATCGCGATGCCGATCACGATTGCCGCGACCAGGATCCAGACGCGCACGGACGGGTAGCGCAGCCAGGTGACCGCGCCGGTCGAGTCGTTGACGTTGCTCACGAGCGGCAATTCCATCGGCCCCTGCAGGAATTGCGGAGCGAGGATCGAATACGATTGCCCGCCCCACCACCAGAGCATGAGGTCGGCAAACACGATCGAAAGCCCGATGCTGACCAGCGTCTGGCGGAGCTCTTCGCCTTCCATTTTCGAGAAGATGAAGAACTGCATCAAGAGCCCGATCAGCGCCACGACGATGAACACAATCGGAAATGCCAGCAGCCACGAACCCGAGGCGGTCGCGATCTCGTAGCCGAGATATCCGCCGATCAGGAACAATGAGCCATGCGCGAGATTGACGACGCGCATCAGGCCGAAAATCAGCGTGAAGCCGGCTGCTACGAGGAAATAGAGCGCGCCAAGCGTGATGCCGCCCAAAAGTGCATTCAGGAAGATTTGCTTGCGGCCCCAACTCGCCACCAGTTCGGGTGGCCAGGGGGCCAGCACAAGACACAGGAACGCTGCGGCCAAGAGGATGAAAATCAGGCTCCAGAGCGGATAGCGCTTGATGAAATTGTCCATCTCAGAACGGCCCGGCAGCTTCCCGTGGCGGACCTTCGCCACCGTTAGAATGAAGGCTAGATCGAAGTTCCCGGCCTGTCATTTCCCGAACGTCTTTTCTCTAGCCCGAACGTCTCTTCTTTGGGGTGCAGCACCTCTTTTTCAGTGTGTGAGGCCCGCGACGCTGCGCCGGTAGGCGCTCGGCGGCACGACGCCATTGGCGATGAAGAACCGCGAGAAGCTCGCCGGGGTCGCAAAGCCGAGATCAAGCCCGATTTCAGAAACCGTTTCCGTGCCTCTGGCCAATCGCTCGATCGCGCGCTCCATGCGCAGGGCGTTGAGGAAGATCGTGGGGGGCAGCCCCATCTGCTCGCGAAACAGCTTGAAGAAATGCGGGCGCGAAAGGCCGGCGTTCCGCGAAATCTCGTGCAAGGTCGACGGGTTCGCCGAGCCTCTCGCTCAGCAGGCTGATCGCGCGCCTCAGGCGGAAATCCCGCAGTCCCGAGCACTGGGCAGCCGGCCTGTCAGCCGCGCTCGTCCACTGCCAGGTTTGATCGAAGGCCGCCTGGGTGAGGGCACTGAGCCGGTCTTCGAAAGAGCCGTCGCAGCCGCCATGGTCGGCGAGAAGCCGCGCGGTTTCCGAGACAAGCCGGGTGATGTGGTCGCTCATTTCGACGGTCGAGCGGCCGAAGCGCAGGATTTCGAAGGCCGTGTGGCTCGCATCAACAAACCAGCCCGGGCGGATGTAGAGAACGAGCGTCAGCGTTGGTTCCCGGCGGTCAATCGGCGCGAAATAATGCGGTTGCCATGGGCTGATTGCCGTTGCGCTCCGGGTCGTGAGCGGCAAGGTCTTGCCATCGACAACCACGCTGGCGACCGGTCCGCTGACGTGAAAGATCAGATGCCCCTCGCGATGGGCATGCGGCACCATCGGCCGATCCAGCTCATAGAGGCAAGCGCGCCCGAACGCACCATGTGCGACCGCGTGAGCAATACTCATCGGTTTCCTCCCCGCCCATCTTTGTGCGCGGTAATGGAAGAATGTATAAGGAGATCGCGTTGTGACAACAGGCAAATTGCCCCGGCCGCCACCGGTCCAGGCCGTTTGCCTCGCGCCGGGTGCTCCGTTGTGCTCACCAGGCGGCCTCGAGAATGCGGCGGCAGTCGCCTGGGGTCAGCCGTCGGGGATTGGCAAGGGCTCCGGGGTCGTTCGCTGCCATTTCCGCAAAACGGTCGAACCGAGCCGGATTGATCCCCATCTCCCGCAAGGAGGTCGGCAGGCCGATGGCGCGGGCGAAAGCTCCGATTGCGGTGCTGAAGTGCGGCTCCCGCGTTGTTCTGGCGAAGGTTTCGGCCATGGTGGCGTATCGATCGCCCACGGCTTCGGTGTTGAAGTCGGCCATGGCCGCCATCAATGGCACATGGAGATCGCCATGCAGGACGCCGGGTCCAAGTTCAGCCTTGATCGGATGCGCAAGCGCATCGACCCCGCCAACCGCCTTTTCCAGCGCGAGCCCGGCCGTCAATGCCGCGGCCATCAATTCGCGCTGCGCTTCCCGGTGACTGGGCGAAGCAAGCGCCACGGGTAGCCACCGCGTGAGCCGCTTTGTGGCCTCCAGCGCAAGCGCGTCCGCCGGCGGGTGGTAGACGGGGCTGGCATAGGCTTCGATGGCATGGACCAGCACCTCCATGGCCGCGGCGGCGAGGCGGCGTGAGGACGCTCCCTCAAGTACCGTCGGATCGGCGATTACCCGGTCGGGGCGAGGGCAGGTGACCGGCTGGCCTTGCCCCAGGCGCACCCGCCGCGCCAACCCGAAATCGCAAAGGCCGGCAGGAACCGCGATCAGCGTCAGGCGTTCGCCCCGCCGCAATGCATGTTCCGCAGCGAGCCGCGCCTGCCCGATGGCCGCAGATCCACCCACGGCGATGAGCGTGCCTGTCCGGATGTCGCTCATGGCGCCCAGAATCCTGAGGGTTGCTTCTCCATGAGGGGTGGCACGATCGGTCCGCGCCAGGCTGATCGCCGTCTGGCCGAGTGACTCCTGCACGCGAGTGCAAACGGCCGCGCTTCCCGGCTCGTTGTCGACGAGTACCAGCGCCCGAGCGAGCGGCCCCACCTCCTCGGGAAGCGCATCCTCGATCGCAGCTTCTGCGAAATGGGTGCGCGTGAGATAGTCGATGAGAGTCATCGGAGACGCTCCCGGCGTTTCCGCCGCATGGAGTCCGCAATGGCGGAATTCCCGAAGGAAGCGGTGGCCGGCTGGAGAGCGCCGGCCACCGAAGATGACATCAGGGGCAGGCGCGCTCAGCCGCCCGCGCGCAGCTTGGCGCAGTCAACCGCATCGCGCGACGGCAGCCCCAGGGCCCGGAACTGAGCCGTCGTCATGCCGAGCGTCTGGTTGACGTTTTCGGTCTTGGCCACCATCTTGCTGGTCATGTTGCCATCCGGCCCATCGACCACTTCGTTGACGAAGACGGTTCCGGTCGCCTGCCGGTTTTCGTTCAGCGTGATCTTGCCGATGGGGCTGTCGAGTTGAAGCTTGTTCAGAGCCTCCTTGAACTTTGCCTGCCCGTTCGACAGATCGCCCCCGGCCGCTTCGAGCCCTTTGATGGCGGCGAGCGTGGCGACGTAGTAGCCCAGACCGAATAGCGAAGGCGACGGAAGGCGCTGGGCGGCGGGGAAGCTGTCCTGATAGAGCTTCACATACCCGGTCCATGCCGGGTCGGTATTGTCGGCGGCGAAGGGGCCGGAGGTCGGCGTGCCCTTCAGCACGTCTTTCGCTTTACCCTTCGCCGTCAGAACCGTCTGGTCGGCCATGATGGTGCCGCCGATCAGGCGGGTCTTTTCACCGGCCTGCTGATATTGATTGAGGAAGTTGATCGCATCCGTGCCGCCAAGGCCCAGATAGATCGCATCCACATTGTCCGGCAGCTGCGCGATGATCCCGCCGAAATCCGATTGGCCGAGCGGCTGCCAGAAGCGCTGGACGATGTCGCCGCCCGACTTGCAGAAATCCACCGCAAAGCCCATGAAGTTCGTGTAGCCGAACGAGTAATCGGCTGCGATCGTTGCCACCTTCTTCCAGCCCTTCGTCTTCACGACGTAGCTGCCGAGGCCGAAGCCCCATTGCGAGCCGTCGAGGTTGAAGCGGTAGAAGTTCGGCGCGGGATCGACCCAGGTCGTCTCGAGCGCGCCGGAAATGCCGTTGATCACCACCTTGTCGGGGATGGTCTTGGCGAAGTCGCGCATGGCGATGCCTTCCGAGCCGGAAAGCGGGCCGATGATGAAGTCGACCTTGTCCTGCTCCATGAGCTTGCGAGCCATACGGACCGTTGTGTCGGGTTTGGTATCCGTCGGAGCGACGACGGTTTCGATCTTCTTGCCGGCAATGGTGTTGTTCACCTGTTTGAGAGCCAGTTCGACATTTCGGACACCATCCTGGCCACCGGTCGCGAAGGCGCCTTCCAGCGCCACCAGAATGCCGATCTTGATGGTGCCGCTCTGGGCGAGAGCTGCGCCGGGCAGCATAAGGGCGGCCACCGCGACGGCGCCAAGCAAAGACTTGCGCATTGTTGTTCCTCCCTGTGACGCGGAAGAGAGAATCCGGCAACCACGCCGGACCTTCCTCATGTGCGTCTCCTAACGCGCCCCTTGCGGGCGCCTTCAGCAAAGCTGCCGATCAAAGCCCAAGCCGCCAATATCCAAGCGTCTCATTTTCGCGGGCGCTTCCTGTGCGGGGAGCGCTGCATACCTCCTCCGCCAGGGTCATGATCTTCTTGTACTTCTTCTCGTTGAAATATACAGGTGCCGAGCCTGCATCCACTGCGAACCCGGCGACGGCGTCACACAGGTCGTCTCGAGCGCGCCGCAGGAACCGTTGACGAAAGTCACGTTCGGCACCGTCCTGGAATAATCCCGGATCGGGATCCCTTCCGACCCCGACAACGGACCGACGATAGCATCGACACCTCGTCCTGCTCGACCAGCTTCCTGGCTGCGCGGAGCGCGGAATCCGGACTGCATTTTTGGGCCCGTATAGCCTACCGGAATCCGCCATTGATCGCAGCGGTCCACGCGGAGCTTATCGCAAGGCTACCACGCACATGGCGTTTGCCCGCGGCGCCGATCTGTTCGCAATGGTACTTGTCAATCCACTCATCGCAACCGCCCCGCGCCGATGCGCTGGCTGGGTCCTCCGGCTGCAAGGATTCTCCCGTCCGGCGCCGCCGCTCCTTTGGCGACGGTGGTGTCGTCCACAAATTCCACAATTCAATCGGCACCCAGATTCCTCCGGCTGTGCTTGAGCGCAGGACGGCATCCACCATCGCGACGCCGGCAAAGCCATCCTCGATCGTTGGAAAGGTCAGGGCCGGATCGGCAAGGGAAGCGGTGCGCCGAGCCACAATTGCTGCGGCCACCTCGGTATAGATCGTCGCGAACGCTTCCAGGTATCCCTCAGGATGGCCGGCTGGAGTGCGATTGACGCGCTGACCGGCGGCGTTCATGGACGCCGTGCCGCGGCGGATCGACCGTGGAGCCTCACCGAGCGGCGACCAGACGAGAAGGTTCGGTTCTTCCTGTCGCCAGTCCAGACCGCCCTTCTCACCGAAGACCCGTAGCCGCAGCCCGTTATCGTTTCCGGGTGCAACCTGGCTCGCCCACAAGCGCCCCGCGCTCCGTTCCCGTAACGCAGCAGAATTTGCACGTTGTCATCCACGCGGCGGCCCGGCACGAAGATGGTCGCTTCGGCCAGGATCTGCTCAGGCATCATCCCGGTAACAAAGTGCGCCAGCTGGTATGCATGGGTACCGATGTCGCCAACGCAGCCGCCGGCGCCCGAGCGTGCCGGATCGGTACGCCAGTCGGCCTGTTTCTGGCCCGTGGCCTCAAGCGGATCCGCCAACCAGTCCTGCGGGTATTCGACCTGAACGATCCGGATCGCGCCGAGCTCGCCGGCCTGAACCATGGCGCGGGCATGACGGACCAGCGGATAGCCGGAATAATTATAGGTGACGGCAAATATCGGTCCGCTCGTGCGTGCCTTGTCGCGCAAGCGGCGCGCCTCCTCGAGGGTTGTCGTCAACGGTTTGTCGCAGATGACGTGAACCCCTGTCTCCAGAAAGGCCTCGGCGACAGGTGCGTGCATATGGTTCGGCGTGACGATCGCAACCGCTTCGATGGCGTCGGTCCGCGCGGCCTCGGCCTGCGCCATGGTGCGGAAGTCCGGATAGGATCGATCGGACCGAAGGCCGATAGCCGCTGCTGAGCGGATCGCTTTGTCGGGCGAGGCGGAAAGCGCGCCGGCGACGAGTTCGTAGCGATCGTCGAGGCGCGCGGCGATACGGTGGATGGCGCCGATGAAGGCGCCTTCCCCGCCGCCTACCATTCCCAGTCGAATGCGTGGTTCAGCCATGTCGCGCCCCCTGTCGATCTATTTCGGCGCTCAGGTGAGGCCCAACGTCCGTCGGATCTGCGCATCGTCGCTGGCGCCGCCGGCGAAGTCGTCGAAATGCCCGCTCGGTGACGCGGATGATGTGATCGCGGATAAAGGCCGCGCCTTCGCGCGCGCCGTCCTCCGCGTTCTTCAGACAGCATTCCCACTCCAGCACCGCCCAGCGGTCGAATCCGATGGCCGCCAGCCGCGAGAAGATCGCCTTGAAGTCGACCTGCCCGTCGCCGAGCGAGCGAAAGCGGCCGGCGCGATTGATCCAGGGCTGGAAGCCCGAATAGACGCCCTGCCGGCCGGTCGGATTGAACTCCGCGTCCTTCACATGGAAGGCGCGGATGCGCTCGGCGTAAATGTCGATGAAGGCCAGATAGTCCAATTGCTGCAGGACGAAATGGGACGGATCGTAGTTGATCGCGCAACGCGGATGATTGCCGGTGCGCTCGTAGAACATCTCGAAGGTAATGCCATCGCATACGTCCTCGCCCGGATGGATCTCGTAGCAGAGGTCGACGCCCGCTTCCTCATAGGCGTCGAGGATCGGACGCCAGCGACGCGCGAGTTCGTCGAACGCGGTCTCGATCAGGCCCGGCGGCCGCTGCGGCCAGGGATAAAGGAAGGGCCAGGCCAGCGCGCCGGTAAAGCTGACGCTGCCGGTGAGGCCGAGGCGGCGGGACGCCTGCGCGGCCTTCATCATTTGGTCTGCCGCCCAGATCTGACGTTCCTTCGGCCTGCCCCTGACTGCCGGTGGAGCGAAAGCGTCGAAGGCTTCGTTGTAGGCCGGATGAACCGCGACGAGCTGTCCTTGCAGGTGGGTGGACAATTCGGTGATCACCAGGCCGTGGCTCGCGGCCACGCCGGTAATTTCATCGCAATAGGTCTGCGAGACTGCTGCCTTGTCGAGGTCGATCAAGCGTGGATCGGAGGTCGGGACCTGAACGCCCTTGTAACCGAGCCCAGCCGCCCAGCCGCAGATGGCATCGAAGCTGTCAAACGGCGGAGCATCGCCGACGAACTGCGCCAGAAAAATCGCAGGGCCCTTCATGGTGGCCGGTTGATTGGTCGCTGACATTACATTTCTCCGGTTCAGGCCGCTGCGCTACGCCAGTCAGGACACCGCCCGACGAAGGCGCCGGACGACCGATCAACCGCGCCGTAGCCCGCACGTTCGGAATGGCGCAACCTTTTGGTAGTCTTCGCCGTCGTGCCGCGCGACAATGTGAAGATGCTCAGGGAACGGCGACAAGCTGAAATTGTCGATCCGCGCGGCCATCCAACGATATTCCTGCAAGGTCTGCGGCGCCGTCGCTGCTCCGCACTATGCGCGCCACCCCCTGCTGTAGCGCTTCACCGCGGGCTCGCCGAAGCGGAGCGAAGGCGGCTGACGGAGAGAATGGAACTCGCCCACCCATCCCGCTCATCAGGTGCCTTTTCCGCCACAGACTGATAGGCAATTGCTCGAAAAATTGGCATTGCCAAGCTTTCGAGGCAGCCTGCGACCAGCGAATCTCCCCGGTCGTGAAAACGTAGATTTTCCGATCCGGGAACAGCCATTTGCTTCGAATTTTTGGGCGAGACAAAGCAGGTTGAGCGCTCTAAACAGATATTTGGCCTTCGCGGCGCGAAATGAATGCGGAACGACCCAGGCGCCAAACTCCACCGTGTCCAAACCATGTGACACAGGGCACGCCAAGCAAGCCGGCGAAGCGTCAAATTTGTTCATTTGATTGAACATTTTCGGAGTTGATACCCCGACTGCTATTGGTAGCGAGAGAGGGACTCGAACCCCCGACCCCAGGATTATGATTCCCGTGCTCTAACCAGCTGAGCTACCTCGCCACGGTTCATCGGCACGGCTTTGTATACCGCAGTCGCGAACGCGCGGCATATAAGAAGCCGGTCCGGTGCCTGTCAAGCAAAGCCGCGCGGCGTCCCAAGTGCCTGCAAAGCGGGGCTATTTCGGACGGATCGTGGGGTCGCCGCCGGGGCTGCCGGGCGGCGGGATCACCGGGGTATTGCCGGTCTCCGGCGTCGGTGCCCGGATTTCCGGGTCGATGCCCGCGGGCGGACACAATACGCCGTCCGATCTGGCCAGTTTGTCGCTGAGCGGCTCGGCGCGCTGACCGGTGGTCGTGCCCTCAGGCGCAATGGTTCCCTGCTGCGGCACCGGCTGCATCGGCGCGCAATTGGTCGCGCGCTGGGTCGCAGGCGGCGCGGTCTGCGCCGGCGGCGTCGCGGGAGACGGCGGGGCCTGGGCGCCGGCTGCGCTGCAGACCGCGATCAGCATGCCCGAGAGAAGTAGTGGCTTGATGCGCATGCAGGGAAAACGGCCCGCGGGCGCGGTTGTTCCCGGCGAAATTACCGCAATCCTACGTCTTGCGGTAGCGGATCAGCGAAAAATGCCCCATCGGCGGCATCGGGCGCCGCTCGGTCAGGGTCACGCCGCCATGCTTCGCCGCCCAGTTCACCAGCCGCTCCCACGGAAATTCCGGCCGCCAGCCGAGCCGTCGCGCCAGACGGCGCAAATGCCAGTTCGAAGATCCGGCGCGGGCCGCTTTCGGCGCCGATGTGGTTGACCAGAATCAGTTCGCCGCCGGGCTTCAGCACGCGGATGAAATCGTCCAGCGTGGCCTCGGGATCGGGCACCGCGGTGATGACATATTGCGCCACCACCGCATCGAAATACGAATCCGCAAACGCCAGGTGCTTGGCGTCCATCACCGCCAGCGTCTCGACATTGGCAAGCCCGAGCGCGCGGACGCGCTGCTGCGCCTTGCGCAGCATCGGTTCGGAAATATCGACGCCGCACAATTTCGTGGTCGGCGAATAATCCGACAGCGACAGGCCGGTGCCGACGCCGACGTCGAGAATCCGCCCGCCGATCTTGTCGGCTTCGGCGATGGTCGATTGGCGGCCGTGCTCGAACACCTTGCCGAACACGAGGTCGTAAACCGGCGCCCAGCGCTCATACGCCCTGGCGACCCCCGCGCGGTCGATATCTGCAGCCATTCCCCCGCCCCGAAATTTTTTCTTATCCGCGCACGGCCTCAACCAGCGGCCGCGCCGCGATGGCTTCGCGCACAGCGCCCCTGGCTGTTGCACTCTTGATGAATCCGCCGCCCAGCACGCGCGCCTGCCCGCTCGCCGCATCGTAGAACACGCAGGCCTGGCCGGGCGAAACGCCCTCTTCGCCGGCAACCAGTTCGACTTCATAGCCGCCACCTGCGGCGCGCAGCCATGCCGGCTGCGGCGCGCGGGTCGAGCGCACCCGTACGAACATCTCGATTCCGTCGCCGACCGCGGTTTCGAGCGCGCCGTCGCCGATCCAGTTGATGTCGCGCAGTACGATGCGGTCCATCCGCAGCGCCTCGCGCGGGCCGACCACGACGCGGCGGTTTTCGGCATCGAGCCGCACCACATAGAGCGGCGCGCTGGCGGCGATGCCGAGACCCTTGCGCTGGCCGACGGTGAAATGGACGATGCCCTGGTGACGGCCGATCACGCGGCCGTCGAGATCGACGATGTCGCCGGGCTCGACCGCGTTCGGCCGCAACCGGCTGATGATATCGGTGTAGCGCCCGGTCGGCACGAAGCAGATATCCTGGCTGTCCTGCTTGTCGGCGATCTCGAGCTCGAAACGCCGCGCCAGTTCGCGGGTCTGCGGCTTGGTCATGTCGCCGAGCGGAAAGCGCAGATAGTCGAGCTGCTCGCGCGTGGTCGCGAACAGGAAATAGCTCTGGTCGCGATCGGAATCGGCGGCGCAGACCAGCGCGCGCGATCCGTCGGCCAGCCGCCGCGAGGCGACATAATGTCCGGTCGCAAGCGCCGACGCCCCGAGCTCGCGCGCGGTCGAGAGCAGGTCGCGGAACTTGATCGAGCGGTTGCACTCGATGCACGGCACCGGCGTTTCACCAGACGCGTAGCTGTCGGCGAAATTGTCGATCACCGATTCACGAAACCGGCTCTCATAGTCCAGCACGTAATGCGGGATGCCGATCCGCTCGGCGACGTCGCGGGCATCGTGGATGTCGCGCCCGGCGCAGCAGGCGCCCTTGCGATGGGTGGCGGCGCCGTGATCGTAGAGCTGCAGGGTGATGCCGACGACGTCATAGCCCTCGGACTTCAGCAAGGCAGCCGTCACCGATGAATTGACGCCGCCCGACATGGCGACGACGATTCTGGTGTCCTGCGGACGGCCCTTGAGATCCAGGCTGTTGAGCATGATTCCAGTCTGCTTTCGATCGCGCCAGCGGGGCGGCCCGCGATCAGGGTTGGAAAGCCTTTTGGTTATAAAGCCGTGTATTCATAAGGCCTTGGAGCGTTTCCGACCGCGGATCGGGCCACCCGGAGCGGCTGAAAACCTGCTCTTTAATATAGGCGGTATGGCCGCGAGGCAATCAGCGGGACCCGATTTGCAGGGCGAAACGGCAAATCTTGCCGAGAGGGGCAGAAAAGCGCGCGTCCAAGGGCTTCCGAAATTTAACGGGACTGACGTCAAGCCATTGAAATATAATTAGTTTTTTTTGGAACCGCGGTGGCCCGGTCCTTGCTGACACTAGTCCGGAATTCATCGAACGAGGCCGCCCGTGCATAGTGTGACGTCAGAACCCGCCACCAGCGCGCTCTTTCAGGGCGCGCCGCCGCCGCGGTCCGGGAAATCCGATCCGAAGCCGGGAAACGATAGTTTTGCGGCGCTGGTCGAGAGCAGCAAGCCTGTCGATAGCAGCCCCGATCGCGCACCCGACCTGCCGCGCCGTTCCGACGATGCTCCGGTGGCCGCCGGCAGCCAGCGTTCGCGGGACACCAACGACAAGGCCACCCGCGACGCCTCGGACGACCGCGCTGCCGCGTTCCGCCAGCGCCCCGATGCCGGCGCCAACGCATGACGCGGTCCAGCACTCCAGGGCAAAATCCGGCGACACGAAACCGGAGAGCCCGAAATCGACCGACAAGCCGTCCGACGACGCTCCGCCCAAAGCTGCCTCCGTTGCCGACCGCGCCGAACAGGCGCAGCCGGAAGCGCCTGTCGCCAAAGCGCCGGACCCGGTCGCCGCACCTGTCGCCATTGTCGCCGTTGCCGCCGTAGCGGCCAATGTTGTTGCCGCGACGCCTGCCACCAACGGCGCAACCTCGCCGCTGGCGATCGCGGCTGCCGCCATCGCCGCCAGCACGGCGGTCACCGACCTCCCGGCCGTGACGCCAGTGCAAGCCGGTGTCGATCCCGACGCTGCCGCAACCACCACTCCCGATGCCAAGGTCGCCGTTCAGGTGGCCGCCGGCGAGAAGACCGCCGCGCTGAATCAGCAGGCCACCACCACCACGGACACCGACACCGCCGCAGCCACCGACGGCGTTTTTGCCGCGATGGTCGCCAGTGCCAAACCCGCCGCGGCGAAAGCGACGCCCGCCAAGGTGGCGGTCACGGTGCCGGGCGCCACCACAGCTTCGAGCGAATCCGACAGCGCCGCAGGCACGATTGACGCTACCGCACCGGCAACATCGACCGCGCTTCCCGTCGCCAGCGCGACCGCCGAACCGGCCGCCACAGCTAGGCCGAAGGCCGGCAATGGCCCCGTCGAGGCGGCGAAATCCGAGGGTTCGGCCGGCAGTTCGCCTGCCGCCGGCGGACTGGCGCATGCGGCCCGCGAGGTGGCACCGCCCCCGACCGCCGCATTGGACGCCGCCATCCCGGCGCCGGACGCTGTCCAGTCGCACCTGCATTCGGTCGCCGCCACCGCTTCCGCGGGCGCCTTGACCGCTGCGGCGGCAACCAGCGACGCGGTGCCGCTGAACGGGCTCGCGGTCGAGATCGCCGCCAGGGCGCGCAGCGGCAACACCCATTTCGAGATCAGACTCGATCCGGCCGACCTTGGCCGCATCGATGTCCGCATCGATATCGACCGCAACGGCCATGTCACCTCGCATCTGATGGTCGAGAAGCCGGAAACGCTGTCGATGCTGCGCCAGGACGCGCCACAGCTGCAGCGCGCACTCGACGATGCCGGGACTCTCGCACCGCCGACAGCGGCCTGCAATTCAGCCTGCGCGACCAGAACTCATCCGGTCAGAACAACGACAGCGGATCGGGCCAAAAGGCACAGCGCGTGATCGTCAGCGAAGAAGACATCATTCCCGCCGTCGTGGCGGGGCGCAGTTATGGCCGCATGCTCGGATCGAGCAGCGGCGTCGACATCAAGGTTTGAGGAGAACACCATGGCAGTCGAAGCAACAATGCCGGCGCACGGTGGTATCCGCACCGGCAACACCGAGCACCGGACAAGTCCACCACCGCCTCCACGCACCGGGAGCTTGCGGACAATTTCCAGACCTTCCTGACGCTGCTGACGACGCAGCTGCAGAACCAGAACCCGCTCGACCCGCTCGATACCAACCAGTTCACCCAGCAACTGGTGCAGTTCGCCGGCGTCGAGCAGCAGCTCAAGTCGAACGAACAGCTGAAAGCGCTGATCGCGATCGAAAAGAGCGCGCAAGCGACCCAGGCGCTGATCTATGTCGGCAACACCGTCGCCGTCGACGGCAGCACCCAGCAGTTCAACGGTTCGGCGACCTGGAATTTGAAAGCCGAGAAGGACACCACGGCCACCGTCACGATCACCAACTCGATCGGACAGACGGTCTACTCCGGCAACTACGCGCTGAATGAGGGCAATGCCAGCTTCATCTGGGACGGCAAGGGCAATGACGGCACGCAATGGCCGGCCGGCACCTACAAGATGACCGCGACCGGCAAGGACTTGCCAGGCAAGGACGTCGGCATCGCCACGGAAATCCAGGGCGTGGTCGACTCGGTCGATCTGACCGCCACGCCCGCCTCTGCTCTCGATCGGCGGCCAGAACTATACCACCGACCAGATCAGGCGCGTGATACGGCCGGCCGCAGCCGCCGCCTGACGCGCCGCGCCGGCGTCCGGCGCATCCCTCCAACCATCGACATCCCTGCCGCGGCCCGGCGTCTTCCAGACGCCGGGCCGCGGGCGTTGCGGTCATTTTCAAGGAGATTCGTATTGGAGCCTTGAGCTTAGGCAAATTTTAAGCCGCGGCGCGTAGGTTTGTCATAGTGAGTTCAGTGGTTGAGAGTTTGTGAGTACGCCATGACAGAACCCCATCGCCCGAGGGTAAAATACGTCATCGGGCCCGACGGCAGTCCGTTAACAATTGCGGATTTGCCCGCGCCCGGGACCAAACGGTGGGTAATCCGCCGCAAGGCCGAAGTCGTTGCCGCGGTTCGCGGCGGCCTGCTCTCCCTCGAGGAGGCTTGCAGCCGCTACACGCTGACGGTGGACGAATTCCTTTCCTGGCAGTTTTCCATCGATCAACATGGCCTTGCCGGGCTGCGCACCACCCGTATCCAGCAATACCGGCAATAAGCGCTCGCCAGAACTGTGCAATTTGACGAAAATCGGCTTCGTTTCGCGAAGCCGATTTTTTTCATGTTGAACTTTCGCCACGGCTCTTAACCTTCGTTAACCATATCGAAACCATCCCATAGGCAATAATTGCCCAGTCGGCTCCCGGGGGGCCGAATCTCGGGGGCGGTTGGTTTGCAGGGTCTGGTAGCTTTCCTAAGGGGTCTGGGCGCCTCGCGGCTGATGGCGATGGTCGCGGTCACCGCAGCGCTGATCGGCTTCTTCGCGTTCGTCATCATGCGCGTCACCACGCCGCAGATGACCACCCTGTTTACCGACCTCAGCGCCGAGAACTCCTCCGGGATCATCAAGGACCTGGAACGCCAGGCGATACCCTTCGAGCTGCGCAACGACGGCGCCATCATCATGGTGCCGAAAGACAAGGTCACCCGGCTGCGCATGAAGCTCGCCGAGGGCGGCCTGCCCAAGGGCGGCGGCGTCGGCTACGAGATCTTCGACAAATCCGACGCGCTCGGCACCACCAGCTTCGTCCAGAACATCAATCATCTGCGCGCGCTCGAGGGCGAACTGGCCCGCACCATCCGCGCCATCGACCGCATCCAGGCCGCCCGCGTCCATCTGGTGCTGCCCGAGCGCCCGCTGTTTTCGCGCGAAACGCCGGAACCGTCGGCCTCGATCGTGGTGCGGGTGCGCGGATCGCTCGAGCCGCAGCAGATCAAGGCGATCCGCCACGTCGTCGCCTCCGCCGTCAACGGCCTGAAGCCGCAGCGGGTCTCGATCGTCGATGAAGCCGGTCAACTGCTCGCCGACGGCGCCGGCGCCGAGAGCCGACAACGCCATCGGCGACGAGCGCCGCGCCGGCTTCGAGAAGCGGATGCGCAACCAGGTCGAGGCCATCGTATCCTCGGTGGTCGGCGCCGGCCGCGCCCGGGTCCAGCTCTCGGCCGATTTCGACTACAACAAGATCACCCAGACCTCCGACAAGTACGATCCCGAGGGCCGGGTGCTGCGCTCGAGCCAGACCCGGGAAGAATCTCAGCGCCACCGCCGGCGACAACGGCCAGGTCACCGTCAACAACGAATTGCCGGGCAACCAGAACCGGGACGCCGCTGCGGTCGCGCGCGACCAGAGCAAGAAGAGCGAAGAGACCAACAATTACGAGATCTCCCGCACCACCAAGACCGAGGTGACCGAGGTCGGCCGGGTCAACCGCCTCTCGGTCGCCGTGCTGGTCGACGGCAGCTACGCCAAGAACGAAAAAGGCGAGATGGTCTATCAGGAGCGCAGCAAGGAGCAGCTCGACCGCATCGCCGCACTGGTGCGCTCGGCGATCGGCTTCGACCAGAAGCGCGGCGACCAGGTCGAGGTCGTCAACCTCAAATTCGCCGAAGCCCCGGCCGTCCCCCACGTCACCGAGCCGACCGGACTGGCTCGGCATGATCCAGTTCACCAAGGACGACGTGATGTACGTCATCGAGCTCGGCGTCATGATGCTGCTCGGCCTCGTGGTGCTGTTCATGGTGATCCGTCCGCTGGTCAAGCGGATCCTGACTTCCGAAGTGGTCCCCGGCCTGACCGGCGGCGCCGCCCTGCCGGCCTTGACCGACGGAAATCCCGACGGCACGCCCGGCCAGGGCCTGATTCCCGCCACGCCACTGATCGACGTCGCCCAGGTCCAGGGCCAGGTCCACGCCCAGTCGGTGCACCGCGTCGGCGAACTGGCCGAGCGCAACCCGAACGAGACCGCCAACATCGTTCGTCAATGGCTCACCGAGTCGGCAGAGTAACCTCACATGGCCGTCCCCCAAACCACCAACGCCGCCGACATCTCCACCGTCATCGCAGCATCTGGCGAGCCGGCAGGCCAATCGTCCGCAGGGTCCGAAGCTGAGCGGCCCGAAGCGCGCCGCGATCCTGATGCTGGCGCTCGGCGAACAATATGGCGGCAAGGTCTGGCAGCTGCTCGACGACGACGAAGTGCGCGAATTGTCGATGCACATGTCGAACCTCGGCACCGTCGAGGCCGACGTGGTGGAAGACCTGCTGCTGGAATTCGTCTCGCGGATGTCGGCGTCCGGCGCCCTGATGGGAACTTTCGACGCCACCGAACGGCTGCTGCACGCAATATCTGCCCTCCGAGCGGGTCACCGGCATCATGGACGAAATCCGCGGTCCCGCCGGCCGCAACATGTGGGAGAAACTTTCCAACGTCCAGGAAGAGGTGCTCGCCAACTACCTGAAGAACGAATATCCGCAGACCATCGCCGTGGTGCTGTCGAAGCTGAAGCCGGAACACGCCGCCCGCGTGCTCGCGATCCTGCCCGAGGACATGGCGCTCGACGTGATCGGGCGCATGCTGCGGATGGAAGCGGTGCAGAAGGAAGTGATCGAGCGCGTCGAACAGACGCTGCGCACCGAATTCATGTCGAACCTGTCGCAGACCCGCCGCCGCGACGCCCACGAGGTGATGGCCGAGATCTTCAACAATTTCGACCGCCAGACCGAAACCCGCTTCATCACCTCGCTGGAAGAGGAAAACCGCGAGTCCGCCGAACGCATCAAGGCGCTGATGTTCACCTTCGACGACCTCGATCAAGCTGGACGCCGCCTCGGCCCAGACCCTGATGCGCAACGTCGACAAGGACAAGCTCGGCATCGCGCTGAAGAGCGCCAACGAGGAGGTTCGCAGCTTCTTCCTCGGCAACATGTCGTCGCGCGCCGGCAAGATGCTGCTCGACGACATGGCGGCGCTCGGACCGGTGCGGCTGCGCGACGTCGACGAGGCGCAGGCGCTGCTGGTCAATCTCGCCAAGGATCTCGCGGCCAAGGGCGAAATCACGCTGACCAAGAACCGCGCCGACGACGAGCTGGTGTACTGATGGCCGCACCCGCAAAATTCCTGTTCGACATGGACTTCGGAGCCCCCGACAAGGCGCGCGAGCGCGCCGCCACGCCGGCCGAAATCGCGCAGAAGATCGCCGCCGCCGAGGCCCGCGCCTATCGCGACGGCTTCGATGCCGGCCAGCGCGAGGCCAAGGCGGAAAGCGACCGCCGCGCCGCGCTGGCGCTGGAGGAGATCGGCATCGGCATCAGGGGCATCGCGACGCGGCTTCTCCGGCATCGAAACCCGGATGGAGACCGAAGCGGTCGACGTCGCGGTGGCGGTGGCGCGCAAGCTGTGCGGCGAACTGGTCGCCGGCGAGCCGCTCGGCGAGATCATCGCGCTGGTCAGCGACTGCTTCTCGCATCTGGTCGCGACGCCGCATCTCGTGGTCCGCATCAACGATCAGCTCTACGAGGCCGCGCGCGAACGGATCGAGCGGCTGGCCAAGCAAAGCGGCTTCGAAGGCCGCCTCGTCATCCTGGCCGAGCCGGAAATCGCCGACCGGCGACTGCAAGATCGAATGGGCCGACGGCGGCGTGGTGCTGGAGCGCGCGGCGATCGACGCCAAGATCAACGAACTTGTCGGGCGCTACATTGCGTCCCGCGACCAGGCCGCCACATCCGGCTATGAGGACGAACCCATGAGTGACACCGACACACAGGTTCCGCTTCCCGATCTCAACGCCGCAGAGCATGCCGCCGATCGATGACGTGGCCTATCACGAAGACGAACAGGCCTCGCGCATCGCCGCCGACCTCGAAGCGGTGTTCGACGTGCCGGTGCAGGTTTCGGCCGTGCTCGGCCGCTCCAAGATGGATGTCGGCGAACTGCTGAAGCTCGGGCCCGGCACCGTGCTCGAACTCGATCGCCGCGTCGGCGAAGCCATCGACATCTATGTCAACAACCGGCTGGTGGCGCGCGGCGAAGTGGTGCTGGTGGAAGACAAGCTCGGCGTGACCATGACGGAAATCATCAAGGCGGAACGCGCCTGAAGGCGCTCACACGATACGGCGCCAACCGGCGCGAACAGACGAACAGGAGAATATCATGCGGCTTCTCATCGTTGGCACACTGAAGGGCCAACTCACGACAGCCACCAAGATCGCCATGGACAACGGCGCTTCCGTCACCCATGCCGAGGACCACGATCAGGCGATGCGGCGTGCTGCGCGGCGGCAAGGGCGCCGACCTGCTGCTGGTCGATGTCGCGCTCGACATCCGCGACCTGGTGATGCGGCTGGAGGCCGAACACATCCATGTGCCGATCGTCGCCTGCGGCATCTCCAACGACGCCCGCGCCGCGGTGGCGGCGATCCATGCCGGCGCCAAGGAATACATCCCGCTGCCGCCCGATCCGGAACTGATCGCCGCGGTGCTGGCCGCGGTCGCCAATGATTCACGCGACCTCGTCTACCGCGACGAAGCCATGGTCAAGGTGATAAAGCTGGCGCAGCAGATCGCCGGCTCCGACGCTTCGGTGATGATCACCGGCGAATCCGGCACCGGCAAGGAAGTGCTGGCGCGCCATGTCCATAGCCGCTCGCACCGTGCCAAAAAGCCGTTCATCTCGATCAACTGCGCGGCGATCCCCGAGCACCTGCTGGAATCCGAGCTGTTCGGCCACGAGAAGGGCGCCTTCACCGGCGCCGTCGCGCGGCGGATCGGGAAATTCGAGGAAGCCACCGGCGGCACCCTGCTGCTCGACGAAATCTCCGAAATGGACGTGCGGCTGCAATCAAAACTGCTGCGCGCGATTCAGGAGCGCGTGATCGACCGCGTCGGCGGCACCAAACCGGTGCCGGTCGACATCCGCATCATCGCGACCTCGAACCGCAACCTCGCCGACGCGGTGCGCGAGGGCACCTTTCGCGAGGACCTGTTGTTCCGCCTCAACGTGGTCAATCTGAAAATCCCGCCGCTGCGCGAGCGGCCGGCGGATATCCTGGAACTGGCGCAGCATTTTGCCAAGAAATATGCCGACGCCAACGGCGTGCCGCTGCGCCCGATCTCGGCTGAAGCCAAGCGGGTGCTGACCGCCAACCGCTGGCAGGGCAACGTCCGCGAGCTGGAAAACACCATGCATCGCTCCGTGCTGATGGCGCAGGGCGACGAGATCGGCGCCGACGCCATCCTTTCTCCGGACGGCGACCGCCTCGATCTGGCCAGAACCGTTCCGGCAGTGGCGCATGCCACCTTCGCCGCCGAGCAGGTGACGCGCGCATTGGTCGGCCGCACCGTCGCCGAGGTCGAGCGCGATCTGATCCTGGAGACGCTGAAGCATTGCCTCGGCAACCGCACCCATACGGCCAATATCCTCGGCATCTCGATCCGCACCCTGCGCAACAAGCTGAACGAATATGCCGACGGCGGCTTGCCGATCACGCCGGCGGGTGCTGGCGACTTCGGCCGGATGGCCGCGGCGGGGTGAACAACCAATGGCGTCGTCAATCACGAGGCTGTCCAAGGCATCAACCACGAAGGTCCTGCTGGTCATTTGACCGGAGCATTCCGGCTGCGGCCGTGGCTTGCCAGCAAGTGTCGAGGCTTTCGACCCACGATATTCGAAGCCAAACCCACCAATGCAAGACCTCGGATCGCATGATAGATTCCATCGAACTCCCACCAGTAATGGCCGGATCTTGCCGCGCCGGGATCGGCGTGATGGTTGTTGTGCCACCCTTCGCCACTGCCAAGCGTGATGAATGTGACCAACAGGCTATTGCGGCTGTCGTCGTTGGTCGAATAGTTGCGGTAACCCCAAACGTGCGCCAACGAATTCACTGACCAGGTAATGTGCCAAACGAGGACGGTGCGTACGAAAACACCCCACAACAGGATGATGCCGCCAAATCCAAGCGACTGTCCAAGCGTATCGCCAGCGAGAATTCCACTCAAAAAGCCGCCGACAAAGAATACCACCCATGACGCCAGCACGATCGAGAAGAAATGGCGTTCGAGAGTCTTGTAGAATGGATCGCGAAGAATGTCCCTGGCGTAGCGGTGATAGGCTGCCAAATCATAGAGTTCACGGTTCTTGAACATCAGCCAGCCCATATGACTCCAGAAAAAATTGACCAGGGGGCTATGAGGATCCGCGGCCTCATCCGCGTGATGATGATGTCTTCGATGGATCGCAACCCAGCGGGCGGGAGCTTCTTGCAGGCAGCAGACGCCGATCACGGCCAGACAGTGCTCGAACCATATCGGACAGGTGAAACTACGATGCGCGAGCAGGCGATGGTAACAGAGATTGATGCCGAGGCCGCCGAAGAAATATATTCCGAGCAAGGCGAGCACCAACCCGGTCCAGCTGAAGAAGCCGGGTACAAAAGCCAACAGCGCAACCAGATGGTAGAAGAGTATCCCTGACGCAACGCGCCAATTGATTTGCCAGTGCTTCCGCGCCGCGGGACGCCCGATCTGTTCCGAAACCGGGTGCGCGTGGGTGTTCGGAATCGATGTATCCGCTGACCTCAAAATTCCACCTGTTTTAGATGAGTGACCCTGTCGATACGCTAATGGAACGAAGCGCTTCGGTCGAGGCATGAGACCAAGTTATAGGGCTTGTCGCCCGAAAGCTAGGCCGACGAGCCGTGGCAGCGATTTCTGCCGGAAACCCTGTTGTCGAGGCCTCGCGCAACGGGGGGCCGACGACATGCCTCCGTCACAATCACAACGGTGGCGGATCCGGACAGGCCTCAACCGACAGCGAACGCTTCGGTTGCGCCGCCGGCACCATTCAGCCGCTGGATGGCAACTGGAATCTCGGGCGCAGCGTCTGGTACAACAAATATGTCACCGTGCAGCTCTGGGACAGCGGCTCGAAGATCGGCCCTTCCGTCACCTTCACCACGGCGGATCTTCCGAACGTAGGCTCCAGCAGGACGCTTTCGATCTATCAGGACGGCAGCATCGGCAACGGCTGGAACGAGATCGACTACAGTCGGACGGCTACGCGGATCAAGTAGCGGGCGCAAGACATCACCCGAAATCGACGCCCGGCGCCGCCGAATAAGCCGGCGCGTCGGGCCGGCGGAAAATACGGATGGGATCGCCGGGCTGCAGGTCGCGCCCGGTGAAGGCCGCATAGGCAAACAGCGCAAGGTAGAGAATTGCCAGCGCGCCGACGCCGTAAAACACGAGGATGGCGATGCGCTTCATCACGTCAGCGCATTGTGTTGAGCGACATGGCAGACGGCTCCTTGGTGCCGACGGTTCGATCGCCAGATTTACGCCGCCGACGTCGAAAACACCACCCGCCGCACCTGCCCGCGGTTGAATTATCCCTGCGCCACACTTCGCACAGATCGATATTGCCTTGCTCAACCCACTGTTGCTAATCTTCGGCAGGCAACGGGGGGCGATCAATGACCATGTACGCGCAAACGAGTGGTACCCAGTCAACGAATTCCGGCTCGTTCGTGCCGATCCCCGGTCTCACCTTTCAGATCCCCGAAGGCGTCGGTGATACCGCCCTCGTCATCCTGAACCTGCCGATGCCTTACGCGACCGGCAACAACTATCCTGGCGGGACATTGGGCATTTCGGTGAACGGCACCGTATCGCCGGTGGTGGCCAGTTTCACCTACAATGAGCAGAATCCGGCAAGCACCGGACGAATCCCCACCACGCTGGTGGTCGCCGTGCCGCTGTCACAAGCCGGTCCGCAAACCATCCAGGCGGTGTGGTACGGGGTACGCGGCAGCACAGTCATCATCGACAGCCCGGCGACGCTGAGCGCGGTGTTCGACTGATCGGCATCAGCCGTCCGGATTTCGCGCCGCTCCCTGCCCTGCGTGCGATGGGCTAACAATCGCGGATGATTTGTGGCACATGGTGCTGCCGGGATAACCGGCAATCCGCACCGTGTCCGAGATCAAGCATGCCCGCGCCAAAACCTCCCGGCTTCGAGACCCTGAGCCTGCATGCGGGACAGGCCCCCGACCAGGTCACCGGCGCGCGCGCGACGCCGATCTACCAGACGACGTCCTACGTGTTCCAGGATTCCGATCACGCCGCGGCGCTGTTCAACCTCGAGCGGGCCGGCCACATCTATACCCGCATCTCCAACCCGACGATCGCGGTGCTGGAGGAGCGGCTGGCGGCGCTGGAGAACGGCGTCGGCGCGGTCTGCACCTCGAGCGGCATGGCGGCGATGCATCTGGCGATCGCCACGCTGCTCAACGCCGGCGACCATATCGTCGCGTCCTCCTCGCTCTATGGCGGCACCATCAACCTCCTGGCGCACACGCTGCCGCGCTTCGGCATCACCACCACCTTCGTCAAGCCGCGCGATCTCGACGCATTTCGCGCGGCATCAAACAGAACACGCGGCTTGTGATCGGCGAGACCATCGGCAATCCGGGCCTCGAGGTGCTGGACATCCCAAAGGTCGCGGCGATCGCGCATGACGCGAAAATCCCGCTCCTGATCGACAACACCTTTGCGACGCCGTTTCTCTGCCGGCCGATCGAGCTTGGCGCCGACATCGTCATGCACTCGACGACCAAGTGGATCGGCGGCCACGGCGTCGCGATCGGCGGCGTGATCGTCGACGGCGGCAAATTCGACTGGCGATCAACCGGAAAATTCCCGCAGCTGACCGAGCCCTATGCCGGCTATCACGGCATCGTCTTCGACGAGCAATTTGGTCCCGCCGCCTTCATCATGCGCGCGCGCACCGAGGGCTTGCGCGATTTCGGCGCGTGCCTGTCGCCGACCAACGCGTTCCATCTGCTGCAGGGCGTCGAAACGCTCGGCGTGCGGATGGAGCGGCACATCGCCAATACAAAGGCCGTGCTCGCCGCGCTGAAGGCCAACAAGGCGGTGAGTTTGTGATGCATCCGTCGCTGGAGGATCATCCGGACCACGAGCTGGCGAAGCAGCTGCTGCCGCAGGGCGCGGGTTCGATCGTCTGGTTCGGCGTCAAGGGCGGCCGGGCGGCCGGCAAGAAGTTCGTCGAGGCGCTGCGGCTGACCAGCCATCTCGCCAATGTCGGCGACGCGAAGACGCTGGTGATCCATCCGGCCAGCACCACGCATCAGCAGATGGATGCGGCGCAGCTCACCGCCGCCGGCGTCGGCGAGGATCTGGTACGGCTGTCGGTCGGCATCGAGGCCGCGGCCGACATCATCGACGATCTCGGCCAGGCGCTGCGCGCCTCGCAGAGGGTCTGAGCCATGCAACTGAACGTCAACGGCCTCGATGTCTTTGCCGCCACCGGCGGCAAGCCGTTCGATCCCGCGCAGCCCGCAGTGGTGCTGCTGCACGGCGCGGGCATGGATCACACCGGCCTGGGCGCTGCACGACCGCTAGTTCGCGCATCACGGCTTTTCGGTGCTGGCGCCGGATCTGCCGGGCCACGGCCGCTCGGCCGGCGAGCCGCTAAAACCATCGCCGACATGGCGGACTGGACCGCGGCGCTGGTTGCCGCCGGCGGCGCCAAGGCAAAACTCGTCGGCCATTCCATGGGCTCGCTGATCGCGCTCGAGACCGCGGCGCGGCATCCGGCCAAGGTGTCGGCGCTGACCTGATCGGCACCTCGGCGAAGATGGCGGTCGGTCCCGATCTGCTGAAGGCGGCCGAGGCCAACGATCCTGCGGCGATCGACATGGTGTCGATCTGGGGCCTCGGCTATCAGGCCGAACTCGGCAGCTGCCTCGCACCGGGGCTGTGGATGCACGGCGGCGCGCAGCGGGTGCTCGAGCAGAGCAGCCCCGGCGTGCTTTCAACGATCTTGCGGCGTGCAACGCCTACCAGGGCGCGCTGGACGCGGCCGCCACCGTCAAAGTGCCGGCCACGGTGATCGTCGGCGAGCGCGACATGATGACGCCGGCGAGGCGGGCAAGGCGCTGGCCGCGGCGCTGCCGAATGCCGCACGGTGGTGCTCGGGCGCCGGCCACATGATGATGGCCGAGCGGCCGGACGAGGTGCTGGCGGCGCTGCAGGGCTGAGCAGACCTCGAGTGCCACCAACGGCTCCAGGCCTCCTCAAGACGCGGGGCGACAGTGGTGCGTGGCGTGGCGCGGCTCCAAACAAAAAACACGATATCAGCGCGACATGACCGGCCAGGCATGGACACCATGCGTGGCAGGAACTGGCCAGCGAACTGCGAAAGGAAATTTATGACCCGCGATGCCTCCCGATTTCTGGCGCCAGATTTTCTATCTCTCACAATCGGCATCGTGGTCTATTTCATCGGCGTTCTGACCACGCAGCGCGTGAAATTCCTGCGAGATTTCAGTATTCCCGAACCGGTAAGCGGAGGGTTCATTGCGGTCGCCGTCATTTCGTTGATCTACCTCGTGTTCAACCTCGAAATTGAATTCGACCTCACGACACGCGACCGGTTGCTCGTGGTTTTTTTTGCTACCGTCGGCATCAATACACGGCTCGCCGATCTTCTGGCGGGCGGGCGACCCTGGTTGTCCTGTGTCTGATCTCAGCGCTGTTTTTATTCGTTCAGAATATCGTCGGTACCGTCGGCGCGCTCGCCTTCGGTATGCCCCCCGCGGCGGGGGTGGTCATCGGCTCCCTGGCCTTGTCCGGAGGCCATGGGACCACCATCGCCTGGGCCCCCCTCATTGCGGCCGAGCATGATTTTCCAGCGGCGATGGAGACCGGCATGGCGACCGCTACGCTCGGGCTGATCCTCGGCTGCGTGCTGGGCGGTCCAATCGCAAATACCTTGTCGAAAGGTACGGCCTGCAGCCTTCGCCGGCGGACCCGGCGCCGATCGAACTGGCGCCGGAAGACGACAAGGCCCCAATAGACAAAATGGGGGTGATGCGGGCGATGCTCGTGGTAAACATCGCAGTAATCCTTGGCTATCTGGTGCACCACTGGATTTCCAGCGCTACTGCGATAAAGCTGCCACTGTTCGTTCCCTGTCTGATCATGGGCGTGGTCCTGTCCAATACCTTTCCGAAGCTCTTTCCCCGTTGGTCCTGGCCAGCACGAACAGCGTCGCTCGATCTTATCTCGAGTTATTCGCTGTCGGTCTTCCTCGCCATGTCGCTCATGAGCATGCAGCTTTGGACCTTGACCGGGATTGCAGGACCGCTGCTGGTTATCCTGGGCGCGCAGACGCTGCTGGCAGCGATATATACGCTGCTCGTGGTCTTTCCTTTACTTGGCAAGGACTATCAGGCTGCCGTGCTGAGCGCCGGGTTCACCAGCATATCGCTTGGCTCAACGGCGACGGCCATCGCAACCATGACGGCGGTTACCAAACACTACGGACCATCGCCCAATGCTTTTGTTATTCTGCCGCTGACATCGGCCTTGTTTCTCAGTCTGGTCAATGTCGCGGCGATAACGTTGTTCCTGTCCTTGAGGTAATGGACGCGTGGGCACAGACCTCAACCGACTGCCAATCGGCCAGCAGGTCGGCGCTGATCCTGATGGGTATGCCGTCGGGACACCCACTGTACCTCAGGACAATGCGCTTTGGGACAACTGTTCCTGACCTGGTTCCTGAGTTTAGATGGCCGAGTACCATTGCCCATCCGTTAAATCCCCCCGGCTCTGGTACGCCCTTGGTCCACACAGCCCCAGTTTGAGCGACTGGGGCCGTACCAACTGGGGCCGGAAGGACTTGTGAATGTCAAACTCAAAAGAGCCCGTTCATCTGCGGTTCCAGGCCGTCGTGATAGCAAGCCAACTGCCCGACAATACGGCCGAGGCGTTGCTGGTTCTCGACTATGCGCGGCACATGGTAATGGAGCTCCTGCACGACTCGTCCGGGGTCTCCGGCACCATTGAAACCCAGCCTGTAGCGCCGCCGCTCGCGCGCGACCGGGTTACCGTCCAGTGAACGCCCTGGCAGCGCGGCTGGGGACGCCGGATGCGCGCAATTCACTGAAAGAGATTTTCTGCGGGTAGGTCGTCATGGCTTAGCGGTTCGTTGTGACCCTGCCGACATTGCGACCGCGCGCGTCGTAGATCGTCGTCTGATTGCCGGTCGTCGTCTCGCGGCTGATGACCTTGCCACGGCTATCGTAGTTCGTGACAGTGCCGCCGCTGTCCGTCGCGGAGCGGCCGACGACCTTTCCGCCTGCGTCGTAATAGGTGCGCTGTTGAGCCGAGGCAGCGCCGGTTAGCATCGCGAGCATCAGCATTGCGAGCAGCATCTTGGGCATTGGTTGCGTCATCCGATAATCGATCCGGGCTACGGCTCTGAGCCGTCAGCCTGCAGCCGCGGTCGCCGGCTTCGCCACGTTTATCGCCAGCTTGCCGTAGCGGTCCTTGAACGCCTCGGTGTCGATCTCCTCGAGCTGGATCGCGCCGCTCATCACGCCGGCCTTCCAGGCGTCGTGCTCGGGGTCTTCGCGGAACTCCGGCATCACTTCCTTCGCAAACAGCTCCAGCAAGTCGCAGATGTGCTCGTGGCTGTTTTTTCCCGCCTGGTTGAGCAGGATCACCTGGTCGATGTGGGAACTGCGGAACCGCCGCAGCTTCTTGCGGATGGTTTCGGGTGAGCCAATCAGCCCGCCGCGCAACGCGGCCTCCTGGGCTTCCGGATTCTCGCGCTTCCACTTGTTGTATTCGTCCCACATGTTGACGGTGCCGGGGTCCGGCCGCTGCCGGTTCGTTGAGGCGCCGTAGAAGCGCAGCGCGAACTGGAAGAAGGTGGCGCCGTCGGCCCGCGCGCGGGCCTCCTCGTCGGTCTTGGCGCACATGAAGAACGACACCAGCGCCATGTTCGGGTTGATCTCGTAGTCGGCGAGCTTCTTCAAACGCCTGGTGATCGCGTTGTAATAGGCGTGCACCCAGGCATGCGCGGCGTCCGCGCTGACGAACTGAAAGCCGAGCGCGCCAAAACCGTTCTGGCCGGCGCGCTCGATGGTCGGCAGTTGCGAGCACGCCATCCACAGCGGCGGATGCGGCTTTTGCACCGGTTTTGGCACCACATTGCGCAGCGGAATGTCAAAATACTTGCCGTGATGCTCGCTGCCGCCATCCCTGAACATCGGGAAGATGGCCTTTACCGCCTCTTCAAAAACTTCCTTCTTGGTCTCCATGTCGCGGCCGAACGGCGTCAGTTCGGTGATCGAGGCGCTCTCGCCCATGCCGAATTCGCAGCGGCCGTTGCTCAGGAGATCGAGCACCGCGACGCGCTCGGCGACGCGGGCGGGATGATTGGTCGTGAGCTGAAAGATGCCATGGCCGAGCCGGATGTTCCTGGTGCGCTGGGAGGCGGCGGCGAGGAAGGATTCCGGCGACGGCGAATGCGAATATTCTTCCAGGAAATGATGCTCCACCACCCAGGCGTGGTCGTAGCCGCAGCGGTCGGCGGTCTCCAGCTGCGTCAGCGCGTCCTGGTAGAGTTTCAGTTCGCCACCGGCCTGCCACGGGCGCGGCAGTTGCAGCTCATAGAAGATGCCGAATTTCATAATTCTCTCCCGCACGCCGCTTGTTGTTATCGGCTCAGTGTATTCCCGGATAAACCCAAGTCCAGCCTCGACAAATTCCGCCTGACGAAACAAGCCAATGCTCGCTTCCGTTCGCCGTCGGCACAGTCGCGGTACAGGTCACCGGGGGCTTGGCCGGTCGACCTCTCTCGCCATTGGAATTGATCTAGATCAAGGGAGGCAAACCACTCCCATCTTAGGGTGAGCGCGGGCTGCGGCACTGATGCCGCCGATCGCATTGCATTTGAATGAGACTCATCATGTCCGCCACCGGCGAGGACACGCGTGGACGGCCGCGCCGCAAGCGCATGGAGATATTCGCGTTCCTGTTTCTGACCGCGGTGCTGATGCCGGCCATCGCGGTCGCGACCGTCGGCAGCTATGGGCTTGCGGTCTGGATCTACCAGGTGGTGGCCGGTCCCCCCGGACCTCCCGCGCGCTAGAACCCAACAGGAGGCCGATCTTGGCCAGATCTCATTCCGCCATCGATCGCCGGGCTCTGATCACGGGCCGCCTGCTGAAGGCCGACCAGGTGGTCGCGCCGCCCGGCGGCGAAATCGCCAGCATCCTGGTGCAGGCGCGGCCGGAACGCCTCGCCGAGGTGGAAACCGCCATCGTTGCCCTTGCCGGATGCGAAATCCACGGCCGCGATCCCGTGGGCAAACTGGTGGTCGTGGTCGATGCGGCCGACGCCGGAGCGCTCGGGTCGACGCTCAACACCATCGCGCTGTTGCCCGACGTCTATACCGCCTCGCTCGTCTTTCACGCCATCCACACAAGCTGACACCCCGCTGTCGGGAGCACTGCCATGACCGAACCAAAACTCGACCGCCGCCAGGTTTTGAAACTTGAGGCCGCCGCGATGGCGGCGCTGGCGGGCGGGATGAGCACACCGGCGCTGGCGGCCAATCTCGTCACCGAGCGCGCCCAGAGCGAATTGAAGTGGGACAAGGCCGCGTGCCGGTTCTGCGGCACCGGATGCAGCGTCATGGTGGCGACCAAGGACAACCGCGTGGTCGCGACCCACGGCGACATCAAGTCGGAGGTCAATCGCGGGCTGAACTGCGTAAAAGGCTATTTCCTCTCCAAGATCATGTACGGCCACGATCGGCTGACCCGGCCGATGCTGCGCAAGACCGGCGGCAAATACGACAAGAACGGCGAGTTCACGCCGGTGTCATGGGACGAAGCCTTCGACGTCATGGCGGAGAAATACAAGGCGGCGCTGAAGAAGCGCGGTCCCAGCGGGGTCGGCATGTTCGGTTCCGGGCAATGGACGATCTGGGAAGGCTATGCCGCCGCAAAACTGTTCAAGGCCGGCTTCCGCACCAACAACATCGATCCCAATGCGCGGCACTGCATGGCGTCCGCCGTGGCCGGCATGATGCGCACTTTCGGCATCGACGAACCGATGGGCTGCTATGACGACATCGAGGCGGCCGATGCGTTCGTGCTCTGGGGCTCGAACATGGCCGAGATGCATCCGATCCTGTGGACCCGGGTGACCGATCGCAGGCTCTCGGCGCCGCATGTCCGCGTCGCCGTGCTCTCGACCTTCGAACACCGCTCGTTCGATCTCGCCGATATCGGCATGGTGTTCAAGCCGCACACCGACCTCTACATCCTCAACGCCATCGCCAACCACATCATCAAGACCGGCCGGGTGAACAAGGCCTTCGTCGCCGCGCACACCACCTTCAAGCGCGGCCAGACCGACATCGGCTACGGCCTTCGTCCCGACCATCCGCTGCAGAAGAAGGCGACCGGGGCTGCCAAGGCCAACGACGCCACCGACATGAGCTACGACGAATTCGCCAAATTCGTCGCCGACTACTCGCTGGAGAAGGCGGCGGAGATGTCGGGCGTGCCGCTCAACCGGCTGGTAGCGCTGGCCGAACTCTACGCCGACCCCAAGACCAAGGTCACCAGTTTCTGGACCATGGGCTTCAACCAGCACACCCGCGGCGTCTGGTGCAACAACCTCGTCTACAACATCCATTTGCTGACCGGAAAGATCTCCGAGCCCGGCAACAGCCCGTTCTCGCTGACCGGCCAGCCCTCGGCCTGCGGCACCGCGCGCGAGGTCGGCACCTTCTCGCATCGCCTTCCCGCCGACATGGTGGTGACCAACAAGGCGCATCGCGACATCGCCGAAAAAATCTGGCAGCTGCCCGAAGGCACCATTCCCGACAAGCCGGGCTATCACGCCGTGCTGCAGAGCCGGATGCTGAAGGACGGGCTGCTCAACGCCTACTGGGTTCAGGTCAACAACAATCTGCAGGCCGGCCCCAACATCAACGAGGAAACCTATCCGGGATTCCGCAATCCGGAAAACTTCATCGTGGTGTCGGATGCCTACCCGTCGGTAACGGCGCTCGCCGCCGACCTGATCCTGCCGACCGCGATGTGGGTGGAAAAGGAAGGCGCCTACGGCAATGCCGAACGGCGCACCCAGTTCTGGCACCAGATGGTCACCGCTCCCGGCGAGTCGCGCTCGGACCTCTGGCAGCTGATGGAATTCTCCAAGCGCTTCAGGATCGAGGAAGTCTGGACCGAAGAGCTGATCGCCAAAAAACCGGAATACCGCGGCAAGACGCTGTTCGACGTGCTGTTCAAGAACGGCCAGGTCGACAAGTTCCCGCTGTCCGACATCGAAGCCGGTTACCTGAACGACGAGTCGAAGGCGTTCGGCTTCTACGTCCACAAGGGCCTGTTCGAGGAGTATGCCGGTTTCGGCCGCGGCCATGCCCACGATCTCGCACCGTTCGACACCTATCACCAGGTGCGCGGGCTGCGCTGGCCCGTGGTCAACGGCCAAGAAACCAGATGGCGCTTCCGCGAGGGCACCGACCCCTATGTCAAGGCAGGGACCGGCGTGCAGTTCTATGGCCATCCGGACGGCAAGGCGCGGATTTTCGCCCTGCCGTTCGAGCCGGCCGCGGAATCCCCCGACAGCGAATATCCGTTCTGGCTGTCGACCGGCCGCGTGCTGGAGCACTGGCATTCCGGCACCATGACGCGCCGCGTCCCCGAGCTCTACAAGTCGTTCCCGGAAGCGGTGTGCTTCATGCATCCGGACGATGCGGCCGAGCTGAAGCTGCGGCGCGGTGACGAGGTCAAGGTGCAGTCGCGCCGCGGCTTCATCCGCACCCGGGTCGAGACCCGCGGCCGCGTCAAGAGCCCGCGCGGACTGGTGTACGTGCCATGGTTCGACGAGGCGCAGCTGATCAACAAGGTGACGCTGGACGCCACGGATCCGATTTCGCTGCAGACCGACTTCAAGAAATGCGCCGTGCGCATCGAAAAGGTGAGCACGACATGATCGCAAAACCATTCATCGTCGTGCTGGTGATCGCGATCGCGGCCGGAACGGGTTCGCTGCTGGCGCAGGGGCTGAATTCGGGCCTGCGCGGCTCCGACTCCGCTCAATGACGAAGGTCCGGCGGCGCCGATGACCCCGATGCGCAATTCCTCGGAGAAGGAGGTGCGGAACTATCCGGAGCAGCCGCCGGTCATTCCGCACTCGATCGAGGGCTACCAGATCGACATGGATGGCAACAAATGCCTGTCCTGCCATGCCCGCGCCCGCACCGGCGAATCGCAGGCGCCGATGGTCTCGATTACCCATTTCATGGACCGCGACGGCCAGTTCCTCGCCTCGGTGTCGCCGCGGCGGTTCTTCTGCACCTCCTGCCATGTGCCGCAGAACGTGGCGAAGCCGCCGGTTACCAACGACTTCGTCGACATCGACACGCTGGTCAGCCGTGCTGCGCCGGGAGGCCGGCGATGAGCGCGGCCGATCCGGCAGCGCCTCGGCCATCCTGGCTCAAACGTCTGTGGAATTTCATCGTCGAATTGTGGGACGTGCTGCGAAAGCCGAGTTCGGTGTTCGCGCTCGGCACTCTGGTGTTCGCCGGCTTCGTCGCCGGCATCATCTTCTGGGGCGGCTTCAATACCGCGCTGGAAGTCACCAACACCGAGAAATTCTGCACCGGCTGCCACGAAATGCGCGACAACGTGTTCGCGGAGCTGAAATCGACGATCCACTTCTCCAACCGCTCCGGCGTGCGCGCCAGTTGTCCGGACTGCCACGTCCCGCACAACTGGACCGACAAGATCGCGCGCAAGATGCAGGCCTCCAAGGAAGTCTGGGGCCATTTGTTCGGGACCATCGACACCCGCGAAAAATTCAGGGATCACCGGCTCGAACTGGCGCTGCACGAATGGGCGCGCTTCAAGGCCAACGACTCGCTGGAATGCCGCAACTGCCACAGCTCCGAATCGATGGACATCACCAAGCAGTCGCCGCGCGCCTCGACGGCGCATCAGCGCTTCCTGTTCACCGGCGAGAAGACCTGCATCGACTGCCACAAGGGCATCGCCCATCTTTTGCCCGACATGAAAGGCGTGCCGGGCTGGCAGTGACGCTGCCCGCCGCCGGCTTGCGCCGGCAGCTTGAATGGTTAGCTTGCGCACTTAGCTGAGTCGCGGCCCTTGGGCCGCGCCGCGCCCCATTCGAGACCCCATGACCACCTTTACGCCCCATCAGGACGCCGCGCTGAAGGCGGTCGCCGACTGGCTCAAGGCAAAACCCGGCAAGAACGGCACGCCGCCGGTGTTCCGGCTGTTCGGCTATGCCGGCACCGGCAAGACCACGCTGGCGCGGCACATCGCCGAAGGCGTCGCTGGCGCGGTGAAATTCGCCGCCTTCACCGGCAAGGCCGCGCTGGTGATGCGCAACAAGGGCTGCGACAACGCCTCCACCATCCATTCGCTGATCTACCGGGCGCGGGAATCCGGCGTCGAGCAGCCGAGTTTCGAGCTATGGGACGACGCGCCGGCGTCGAAGGCAAAGCTGATCGTGATCGACGAATGCTCGATGGTCGATGCAGAACTCGGCCGCGACCTGATGTCGTTCGAATGTCCGCTGCTGGTGCTCGGCGATCCCGCGCAATTGCCGCCGATCCAGGGCGGCGGCTTCTTCACCGACTGCGAGCCCGACGTGATGCTGACCGAGGTGCACCGCCAGGCCCAGGACGACCCGATCATCCGGATGTCGATGGACGTGCGCGAGGGCCGCGACCTCGACATCGGCCGCTACGGCGAAAGCCAGGTGGTGTCGCGCGACGAACTCGATCCGGCGCGGGTGATGGACGCCGACCAGGTGCTGGTCGGCCGCAACAACACCCGGCGCGCCTACAACATGCGGGTGCGGCAGAAGCAGCACATCGAGGATCCCCTGCCGGTGGCCGGCGACAAGCTGGTCTGCCTGCGCAACAACCGCAAGAAGGGCCTGTTCAATGGCGGGCTGTGGCGGGTCAAATCGCGCGCGGCGTCGAAATCGCAGATCATCACCATGCGGCTGTCGCCTGACGAGGATTTTGGTCACAAGGTGACGAAAGTCTCGGTGCGCGGCGACTGTTTTGGCGGCGCGATCGAGTCCATCCCGTGGGAGCAGCGCAAGCCCTATGACGAGTTCGACTACGGCTACGTGCTCACCGTGCACAAGTCGCAGGGCTCGCAATGGGACGACGTGGTGCTGTTCGACGAGAGTTTTGCATTCCAGGAGAGCCGCGCAAGCTGGCTCTACACCGGCATCACGCGGGCGGCGAAGCGGCTGAGCGTGGTGATTTAGATCAGCGTACTCGGACCTCATCCTGAGGAGCGGCCGGAGGCCGCGTCTCGAAGGATGAAGGAGCCGGGCTCTCATGGTTCGAGACGGCGCAAGTGCGCCTCCTCACCATGAGGGATCAGCTATTTCCCCGCCACAGCGGACGCCGCTTTTGTTCACAAACTCGTGTGCATCCGGCCGTAACAGGGCCCCTCCCGGCGCGTATCTTGGGGCATCGGGCGGAATCGCAGGGATTTGCGAAGCCGCGGCCCGCCGCTCTAGACTGCCCTTCAATCCGTCGACCACCAGAGGAAACCTCATGTCCCGCAGCCCCCGCCCCCTCTCGCTATGCGCCGCCATCGGCGCGCTGGCGATTTCAGCGTTGACGATCGCGCCGTCGCGCGCCGCCGAGGATGCCGTGATCATCCCGGCTCCGGCCGTGGACGCCCAGGCCTCCGACGGCGTCCAGACCGCCGTGATCGCGGGCGGCTGTTTCTGGGGCGTGCAGGGCGTGTACCAGCACACCGCGGGGGTCCTCAACGCGGTGTCCGGCTATTCCGGCGGCAGCAAGGCGACCGCGAACTACACCATGATCGGCACCGGCACCACCGGGCACGCCGAGGCCGTCGAGATCAAATACGACCCGAAGAAGATCAGCTACGGCAAAATCCTGCAGATCTTCTTCTCGGTCGTGCATGACCCGACCCAGCTGAACCGCCAGGGCCCGGATGTAGGCTCCCAATATCGGTCGGCGATCTTCACCACCTCCGACGAGCAGAAGAAGGTGGCGGAGGCCTATATCGCCCAGCTCAACGCGGCCAAGGTTTTCAGGAAGCCGATCGTGACCAAGGTCGGCCCGCTGGAGGCGTTTTATGCGGCGGAAGCCTATCACCAGGACTACATGACGCTGCACCCGAACCAGCCCTATATTGCCTATAACGACATTCCGAAGGTTCATAACCTGAAGAAGATCTTTTCGGAGAACTACATCGAGAAGCCGACGTTGGTGAGCAACGCCAAGGTCACCAACTAAAGCGATTCATTTACCAGGAGGATCAATGTCCGACGCCAAGACGATGAGCGGCAAGGTCGAGAAGAGCGAGGCCGAGTGGCGCAAGGAGCTGACGCCGATGCAATATGCGGTGTTGCGCGAAAAAGCCACCGAGCGGCCGTTTTCCGGTGAGTACGAGCATGAGCGCCGCGCCGGCACCTATACCTGCGCCGGCTGCGGCCAGACCCTGTTCGAATCCGACGCCAAGTTCGATTCCGGCTGCGGCTGGCCGAGTTTCACGGCACCCGCCGTGGACAGCCATGTCGACGAGGAACGCGACGTCAGCCATGGCATGGTCCGGACCGAGGTGCTGTGCTCGAAGTGCAGCGGCCATCTCGGCCACGTTTTCGAGGACGGCCCCGGCCCGACCGGCCTGCGCTACTGCATCAACTCCGCGGCGCTGAAGCTGCAGCCGAAGTAACGGTCTGGTACGCATGATCCGGGATCGCATGCTGCCCATGCTTCGAGACGCGCGCCCAAGCGGGGCGGGCTCCTCAGCATGAGGTTGGAGGTGTTTCAGCAAGGTAAACCTCATCCTGAGGAGCCCGGCGAAGCGCAGCGAAGCCGGGCGTCTCGAAGGATGGCAGCAACGCCGATTTGAGATTTTCACATACCAGCGGTTCGAACTTGTTTCCCGCCCCGCGCGACCAAGGACCGGTCGCGCGGGGTTTTCGTTGGCCGTTTTGGCCTGCGCGCAAACAAGGGAAAGTCATTCAATGCCGCACACCTCCGCGCGCCTGATTGCCATCAGCCTCGCCGGCCTCATCATGGAGAGCGTTGTCATGCCATCAGCCTTTGCCGCCGACCCGGTTTCGCTGTTCAAGGTGATCACCGCCAGGGACGAAATCGTGATCGGCATGACCGATGCCGAACTGGCGCAGATCGACGGCAGGAACGCCGGCGGCATCGCCAAAATGCTGGTGGCAAAAGGCTCGATGAGCGTGTGGCAATATGCGGTGCGGAAAGCGCCGGGCGGCGACCTCGAACAGGCGCCGCTGCGCCAGGTCGGGCTGATTGCCAGCGAGTCGCTGCGCGTCGAACCCTATGTCTCGCCGCTGAAAGTGGTTCCGATCGACGAGGGCAAGAAGTAGTTTTTCGTCCCCGCGCGGTCCGGTTCCGTGACCTGGTTCCTACAACTTTTGGGCATGATCTGCGTTGTCTCCTGATAACTTCAGGGAGACAAGAAATGATCTCGCGCCTAACCATTGTTTCGATGCTGGCTGCCGTGACATTTGCAGGGTCCGCTCTGGCGGCGCCGCGTGGTGCCAGTCCGGTCAAATTGTTCGATACCGACAATGACGGTACGCTCGATCTGGCCGAGGTGAAGAAGCCCGCCTCTGCCCTGTTCGCCAGACTGGATCCGGATCGTGACGGTACGCTCGATGCGCGCGAATTGCGCGGCCGGTTGAATGCCCGGGAACTGGCCGCGGCCGATCCCGACCGTGACGGCACGCTGACACCGGACGAATATCTCGCCGTGGTGGAGCAGCGCTTCAACGTCGCCAATCCGGACAAGGATGGAACGCTGGACGCAAGGGAACTGGATTCGCCCGCCGGCCGGGCGCTGCTGCGGCTGCTGAAATGACGGAACGCCGGACTGGCGCGGCGAGCGCAGAAGTCGGGCCGCGCCGCTAGATATTCCAGACCGAGCCGTTGTCGTAGACGCCGTGCTGCGACAGCTGGTGCCACTGGGCGTCGTAACTGGTGGTCACCGAGGTCCAGTTGTACTGGTTCTGCACGTCATAGTCGAAAACGGTGTGGGTGCCGTTGTCGTTGTTGTTGGTCTGCTTGACGGTGCGCCCCAGGCTGTCCTGGTCGATCAGGTAATCCGCCCATGCGGCCTGGTTCTGCACATCCCAGCCGGCCAGCGTGCGGGTGCCATTGT
Organism: uncultured Alphaproteobacteria bacterium; assembly: GCA_963706975.1. Lineage (GTDB taxonomy): Bacteria > Pseudomonadota > Alphaproteobacteria > Rhizobiales > Xanthobacteraceae > Bradyrhizobium. The sequence goes on along the minus strand of CAVPOL010000002.1, from coordinate 113,162 downwards.
CATTGTTGTTGGTTTGGGTCAGCGCGCGGCCCTGGACATCCTGGTTGATCATGTAGTTCGCCCACGGGAACTGGTTCTGCACGTCCCAGCCCAACACGGTGTGGGTGCCGTTGTCGTTGTTGGTGGTCTGGGTCAGCGCGCGGCCCTGGGCATCCTGATTGATCACGTAATTCGACCAGGGGGCATCTGCACGTCCCAGCCCAGAACGGTGCGGGTACCGTTGTCGTTGTTGGTGATCTGGGTCAGCGCGCGGCCCTGGACGTCCTGGTTGATCACGTAGTTCGACCAGGGGGCCTGGTTCTGCACGTCCCAGCCGTACACGGTGTGGGTGCCGATGTCGTTGTTGTTGGTCTGCGTCAGCGCACGCCACTGACTGTCGTAGTTGATCCAATAATTGGACCAGGTGGCCTGGTTCTGCACGTCCCAGCCATACACGGTATGCGTTCCGTTGTCGTTATTGACGGTCTGGGCGGTGGTGCGTCCCAGGGCGTCCTGATTGACGACGTAATTTGCCCAGGTCGCCTGGTTCAGAACGTCCCAGACGTAGATGACGTGGGTGCCATTGTCGTTATTGACGGTCTGGGAGGTCGTGCGCCCCAGGGCGTCCTGATTGATCACGTAATCTGCCCAGGTCGCCTGGTTCAGAACGTCCCAGACGTAGATGATGCGGGTGCCGTTGTCGTTATTGGTGGTCTGGTTGAGCCAGCGCCCTTGCGCATCCTGATTGATCACGTAATCCGCCCAGGTCGCCTGGTTCAGAACGTCCCAGACGTAGATAATGCGGGTGCCGTTGTCGTTGTTGGTGGTCTGGTTGAGCGTGCGCCCTTGCGCATCCTGATTGATCACGTAACCCGCCCAGGGCGCCACATTCCGCACGTCCCAGCCGTAGAGGATGCGGGTGCCATTGTCGTTGGTGGTGGTCTGGCCGGTCAGGCGTCCCTGCGGGTCGTAGTTCAGGATATAGTTCGCCCAGTTGTACTGGTTCTGAACATCCCAGACCTGGGTGGTGCGGCTGCCGTCCGGATAGGTGACGGTCTGCGTGTTGGTAACCGTGATCGAGACGGTTGCCGCTGCCGCCGAGTTGGTGATGCCGTCATTGGCCCGGTAGGTGAAGCTGTCGGGGCCGGCATAGCCATTTGCAGGCGTATAGACGATCGCGCCGGCCGGGCTGATCGACAGCGTGCCGTGAGACGGATTGGTAAAGTTGCTGACGGTGAGGGTGTTTCCGTCCTGGTCGGTGTCATTGGCGAGTACGCCCGGTGCGTTGATCGTCAGCGTCGTGTTGTAGCCCGTCGTGTAGCTGTCGGCATTGGCGACCGGGGCGCGGTTCGGAATGGTAACTGCTATCGCGACAGGCGCCGAAGCGTTGTTGTTCTCGTTCGATTCGACCACCTGGTTGTTATGATCGGCAATAACGCCGATGTAATACGTACCCGACCCCAGGCTCGCCGGCAGCGTCACCGTTTGGCTGTCCTGAATAAAGAAGCCGGCGGACACCGAATTCGTGAAAACCACCGTCTGCAGCTCGGTGTCCGACGTGGTGATGGTGCTGTCGGTGGACAGGTAAATCCTGGAATTGGACGGGGCGGCAGTGGCGTTACCGGCATTGTAGAGATGGTACGACACCGTCACCGCACCGCCGGCGGCTACCGAACTCTTGTTGAGCGTAACGGTGTCGGCTTGCAAATCCGGCCGGTTGACGGAGCCGGTCACGTTGATCGCGACGGCCGACGAGGCGTTGTTGTTCTCGTTCGATTCGACCACCTGGTTGTCATGATCGGCGATCACGCCGATGTAATAGGTGCCCGACCCCAGGCCCGCCGGCAGCGTGATCGTTCGGCTGTCCTGAATAAAGAAGCCGGCGGACACCGAATTGGTAAAAACCACGGTTTGCAGCACGGTATCCGACGTGGTGATCGTGCTGTCGGTGGACAGATAGATCCGGGACGTGGACGGGGCGGCTGTGGAGGTGCCGCCATTGTAGAGATGGTAGGACACCGTGGTGGTGCCGCCGGCTGCCACCGAACTGTTACCGAGCGCGACGGTGTCGGCTCGCAGGTCCGGACCGCTGGTGGTGCCGCCGGAGCTGTTGACGCTGATCGTGAAGCTGTATTGCTCGTAGTTTTCCCATTGGACGTTTCTGATCTCGATGGTGGCGGCTCCCTGGGGGTACGCCGTGGTGCGGAGTTCGACCACTTCCAGTGTGTACTCGCCTGCGATCAGATGGATCGGCTGGCCGCTCGTCACCGTCTGGGAGAACGAGCTCCCGAAATTGCCCTGCGGGCCGCCCATCAGGATGACGGCGCCATGCCCCCCGGAAGAATAGGTGATCGTTACATTGCTCTCGGCAGTGATCCGGAACTTGTAGAAGTCGTTCTGATCGACCGGGATTTCCGGGCTCGAAAAGTCGACGGTGTAGGTGTGGGCGCTCCCGTCCAGGACGCGATTGAAAACCGTGAAGAACGCAGCCGACTGCGACAGGGAGCTGGTTATGGTGCCGAGGTTCCTCGCCGTGCCTGCAGTCTCGCCGGCTTCATCGACATAGTTCGAGGTGTTGGGATGAACGACGAATCCGAATTCGGCGTTGCTTCCGAAGCTGTCGCTCGTGGCGCGAATGGTATAGTTTCCAGCCGCCTGCGGATTCGTGCGCGGAACTCGATATCGCGACCCCGCTGGAGTTGAGAAGTGCGTAGGTGTTGGTGTAGACGCCCGATTGATAATGGTAAGTGAGATGAACGTGGGCATTGCCTTGGTCGATCGTGAAATTGAAAAGGTCTGTCCCTCCGCCGATGGCGCCGTTTCGGTAATAGCTCGGGAACAGGTGGGTGGTGGGGTTGACGAGTCCGAAATGTCCGAGGCTGTATGTGGTCACGGGAAAATTCCTGTCTTTTCGAAATCAAAAAATTGAGTTGCAATCAAAAAACAGTGTCGCAGCAAGGGGCCGTTTTCCGCAATCAGCCGCGACGATCTGAATGCCGGTGAAACCAAGGCGGAAGGTGCGGGAGTCGATGCTCCAATCAATTTCAGCGGGGCGGAGCCGTGCTCTCGGGAAATTGAATCACTGACTGGCCAGACAGTGCGAAATCTCGATCCCTTAATTTACGGATCGATCGATTTACGCGCGAACGCGCTGCAAAGTATTGACACCACAATTATCCGATCTCTTGCAAAACTGTCCCATGCTGCAAGTCGCGAGTCAACGCGGAGGGCATGGACCCGCAACATGGCCGGTTCCAAAAGTTGAACCCGGGCACAGGTAAAAAATTGGAAAGCGGGTGTGCGAAACGGCGTCGTCGACCCGCTCCCCGCGCCACCCCTTCGCCAGATGACCGGGGACCGCCGCCCAAAACGGGTGCGCCATCGAGGCGCGCATTCGCGCGACCCGGTGGCTTTGCCACCCTGCAAGGTTGGCACCGCCATTCCAGCAGTGGAACCATGGACCCCGGATGTGCTTTGCTGCGGACGACGGGACGGCGGATTTGCATCCGCCGGCCGCTTCTCGGGGGAGAATGCCATGCTCGGAACGATACTCATCATCCTTGTGATTATTTACCTGCTGGGCGGCTACAGCGGCCGGTTCGGCGGTTACGGCTACGGTTTGGGCCATTCCGGAATGGGACTTGGCGGCGTCGTTCTGGTCGTGCTGCTCGTCCTGCTGCTGCTGCGCAAGATTTGACCGAAGTAAGCCATTCAGGTATATAGATTTATTCCTACGCCGGTATCTGGATGCCCGGATTCATCATCGCGCCCGGCAGGAGTCGCATTTCTGTCAAACGCGCTTATATTAGGGGCTGTCCTGAAATGACGTGTGCCGGCGCGCCGCCCCCAGGGGCGGGCCCGTACGACCCGTTCGCGATTTGCGAAATCGCGTTCTCACGAAAAAAGATCAGAGGTCCCTGACCATGGCTGCCTTCAGCTACAACACTGCCGCCGAACTTTTCCCTGCCGCGATCCGCAAGAAGAAGCGAGCCGGTTTCGCCTATCGTCGATTTGGCACCGCGGCCGAAGCGGTTCGCTTTGCGATCGAGGAATTGCCGGCGGATTCGCTGAACGGCGCCTATCTGCAGGTCGATGAGGCCCGCTTCGACCAGAGCGGCATCCGCACGCTGTATGAAAGCCAGGATTTTCCGCTCGAGCGCCGCCCGCGCGCCCCTGAGCCCGCGCCCGCCGACAGCAACGCGGACGCCGCGGCGTAGATTCGCGTTTGGTTACGGCCAGCTCTGAATTCGGAATGACGCGCAGAATCCCTCCTTCACCTCTCCCGATGGGAGAGGTGATCCTCTCTCTCAACATCTTGCCCAGCGTTAGCGCGGCTGCTTGTCCAGCCAGCGCTTCAGCATCCGCACATTGCGGACGTTGGCGCGGAACATGACGTCGAAGGCGTCGCCCGCCAGCGGCACCAGCCCGACCACGCCATCCAGCGCGACATTGCCGAGCATCCGTGTCGTGACATGCCAGGGCGCGCCGAGCGCGCGCGCCTCGCGCACCAGCCACAGCGAGATCGCCGTCGTGATGAGGTCGCCGACCACCGGGATCAAGCCGATCAGTCCGTCGATGCCGTAGCGGAAATTGGTGCCGGGCACGATGAAGGCGACATCGAGCAGTTTTGCCAGCGCATCGAGCCGCGCCAGCCGCTGCTCGCGGGTGAGATTGGCGAACGGATTGGCGCTGCTGGTGCCGAATTCGAACTGATAGCTGCCGCTCTGCGGCCCCGGCGCCTCGGCGCGGATCTCGCGGCCCTCCTGGTCGATGACCGGGCCGCGCGCCTGGCGCGCGAAAGGTCGCGCCTGAGGTATTGCGGTCGCGCGCGGTGGTCGGGGATATGATTTCTTCGTTTGGCATTGCCATCACATGGTAACGCGCGACACCGGCACAAGTTGCGTCACGCGGTCGCGGCTATGCGGCGCTCGTCTTCGGCTCGGCATATTTGTGCGCAGCCAGGAACGACGACAGCATCGCCGGGACCAGGCCCACCAGCCCGTAGAGAATGAACTGAGCGACGCCGGCATCCGATGCGCGCGACCCGAAGTCAGTTCCGCGGCGACAGAAGCCGAGGACGCCGACCAGCACCATCCGGGCCACCCAGCCGATCCGCCGGACATGGGACAGAATATCGTCCACCGCCGCGATCATCAGCACCGGCACGAGGCCGAACAGATAGCCGTATTGCACCGTACTTGGCGAACACCACGAACAGCTGCTTGACCTCACCGAAATTGGTCTGGGTCCAGTAGCCCGAGCCGTAGGAAGAACGATCAGCATCAGAAAGCCGCCGAGAAGCGGGCCGAGCGCTGCGAATATCAGGTAGTGTTTCATGAAAGGTCCCCGGTCTTCTGCCCTTTAGCTACACCAGTTTTCGGCCAAATTGAACTACCGTTGCGCCCACCGGCCGGATGAAATTCCTGCAAGACTTCAATCGGCGCCAATTGTGCAAATCGTGCCTGGTGACCCACCTTGAAATTCTGGCGATGGGCTCCCGCCGTCGTTTGTATCGCAATGCGCAAACTGCTTCGCCTTTCGCACAAGCGAAATCTTGTGGCTCGGCCGCGACAAAACAACCCGACGGGCAAATCACCAAAAATCCGTCAAGCCCGCGCGATAAAAAATATTCTGATTTTCAGAAATAACAAATCAGTCTATATTCCGCGTGTCTCACCCGATGAGAGGGGCGGATCGCGATCGTCACGAACGCGCGGTGGGATGCGGTGGACGCGAAGCGTTGCGACTGACGAGCGCAACTCGAGCGGACGGTGAAGACGTGTGGTCCCGACGCCCCGACGCTGGCGTCAAGTTCGCGGGAAGCAAAACTTCTTCGCGGACGACGGTGGCAAGAAAGCCCGGTCACCGAGGAGAGCGCGTTATAATCCGTAAACCACTGCGCAGGGAAAGTCGGATGCCTCCGCTGAACCTGTATGCTCGTGTGCGTTTTTTACTCGTGCATTTTGCACACGAGACCGCGGGTGCAGCGCGCACCCGGCTTTCCCTGCGCCCTCTTCGTTTCAGAGGGCGGCAATCGACGCAAAGCTCGGGCGATTCCGGCCGCGAGAATCGCGAAGCCATGTTTGCTGTTTGAAAATTTGGATCAAGACTTCCGCAACGTCATTGCGAGGAGCGCTTGCGACGAAGCAATCCATCTCGACGCGAAAAGCAAGACATGGATTGCTTCCCTATCGCTCGCGAATGACGTTGATAGCGTCCCGCCGCCCTACTCCCCCCACGCCGCGAACGCCTCGTTGAACGCGCGTTCGCCGGGGGCGCCCTTTTCGATGGCGATGATGGCGCGGCGCTGGTTGGTATAGACCAGCGGTATGTCGAACCAGGAGCGCTCCTTCAGGAGCTGCAGGTTGCGCGCGCGTTCGGACTCGACGTTGGACAGCCCGACCAGGAAGAAGCCGTCGGTGACCTTGACCGCATCGCCGACAGCGGCGTGCCGCGCGCCTGCTCGTTGGATTTCATCAGGATGCCCGGCACGTTGCCGACGCCGCCGCCGGTAAAATCCTGCGGCAGGACGAAGGTCAGTTCCGCGGTGTGGCTGGCCGGCAGCGAGGTGTCGGTGTTGCGGCGGAACGACATCGTCATCTTGAACTTGCGGTCGGGAATCTCGATGTCGGCGCGCACGGCGATATCGGCCTTCTGGTTGCCGGACGCCTTGATCGGTTCGGTGCGCCAGATCACCGAGCCGACATATTGCTTGCCCTTGGGATCGGACGGATCCTCGTCATACAGCACCACGCGCTGCGCCACCGGCGCGACCTGGTCGGACGACGACGGCTGGCCGACGCGATCGGGGATTTTCGGCTTCGACAGCGGCGTCGAGGGATCCTTCGGCGCTTCCGCCGACGGGCTGACGACTTGAACAGGCCGGTGACCGTCGTCACGCACCGCCTTGCCCCACAGGATGCCGGCGCCGACCAGGATCAGCACGACGCCGACCGCGATCGCGCTCTTGAACGGAAACACCGCGCCGGTGCGGACGCGCTTGCGGCTGCTCGCGGTCCTGGGCCGACGCGCGAGCGCTGCGGCGGGCGCTGTGGCTGCGCTGCGGGCGCGTAGCGCTCGGCCTCCTCGACGAATTCGTCATAGGAATAGGGCGCGTCGGGATCGGCGCCGCGGTTTTCCATGCTCGGCTCGAGCCGGTCGAATTCCGGCGAGGGCGACGGCACGTTGGCATAGGTCTTTCGCGCGTTGCGGTTGGCCTGCGCCGCGGCGCGGCCGAGATCGTCGGCGTCGGCGGCGATGTCGCGGAAGCCGCGCATGCCCGGCGCCTGCGGCGGCGCTGTCTCGGGGCCGCGGCGCGGCGCGCCTGATCGTTCGCGGGTCGGCGGCAGCTGCGGATCCTGCATCGAGACCTGCGGTTGCGGCGGCTGCGGACGCGGCGGCACCGGCGGCGGCGGCGTCGGGGCGAAGGTTGCGCGGCGGGCGGTCATCCTGCCCGAGCGGCGGACGGTCGTGCGCGCGGCGGCCGCGATGCGGCCGCGGGCGCGGCGCGGCGCCGCCGGTGCGCAGCTGGCTGGAGCTGCGGCCGGTGGCGGCGCCGGTTCGCCGCGGCCGCGTCTGGGGCGGGTGGCGCGGCGGAACGAATCACCGGCGCGGGGCGCCGCCGGAGCGCGAGGCGTCGCGGGCGCGCTGGGCGGCTTCGGATTCGACCTTGCGCACGGCCTCTTCCAGCGACAGCCGCTCGCGGGTGATCTCGGATTCGCTCAAGGGCGGCTGCACGCTGCGCAGCTGCTGGATCAGCGCGGCGCGCGCCCGCTCATAGAGCGCGCGGCGGCTCTCGCCGGGGGCACTGGGATCCAGTCCGGCAATGGCGCGGGCGATCAGCGGGTAGTAATCAGCCATTTCGTACTCAACACTGCAGGCTTCCCGGTAACATCCCGTTAAGCCTCGAACGGGTTCTGAACCAGAATAGTATCCTCGCGTTCCGGGCTGGTGGAAAGCAAGGCGATTGGGCAACCCACCAATTCCTCGACCCGGCGGACATATTTAATGGCCTGGGCCGGCAGGTCCGCCCAGGAACGGGCGTTGGCGGTCGGTTCCTTCCAGCCCTCGATGGTCTCGTAAACCGGCTTGATCCGGGCCTGCGCACCCTCGCCGGCCGGCAGATGGTCGATTTCCTTGCCGTCCAGCGTATAGCCGGTGCAGACCTCGATGCTAGTCGAAGCCGTCGAGAATGTCGAGCTTGGTCAGCGCCAGCCCGTTGATGCCGCAGGTCCGCACGGTCTGGCGCACCAGCACCGCGTCGAACCAGCCGCAGCGGCGCGGGCGGCCGGTATTGGTGCCGAATTCGCTGGCCGCGCTCGCCGATCTTGTCGGCCGATCTCGTTGTCCTGCTCGGTCGGGAACGGGCCCTGGCCGACCCGGGTCGTATAGGCCTTGCAGATCCCGAGGACATAGCCGACCGCCGACGGGCCCATGCCGGTGCCGGTCGCGGCCTGCGCCGCCACCGTGTTGGACGAGGTGACGTAGGGATAGGTGCCGTGATCGACGTCGAGCAGCGCGCCCTGCGCACCCTCGAACAGGATGCGCTTGCCCTCGCGGCGCTTCATGGTCGAGCAGCCGCCACACCGTTTCGGCGTAAGGCAGCAGCTGCGGCGCCAGCGCGCTCAATTCCTTCAGGATGCCGGCGCCGTCGATTTCCTCCAGGCTCGAGGCCGCGGCGCAGCGCGTTGTGATGCGCCAGCAGGCGGTCGATCTTGTGCGGCAGGGTGTCGAGGTCGGCCAGATCCATCAGCCGGATGGCGCGGCGGCCGACCTTGTCTTCATAGGCCGGGCCGATGCCGCGCCGGGTGGTGCCGATCGCGGTCAGGGCGTTGGAGGATTCCCGCAGCGCATCGAGTTCGCGATGCAACGGCAGGATCAGCGTGACGTTCTCGGCGACGCGCAGATTGTCCGGGCTGATCGCGACGCCCTGGCCCTTCAGCCTCGTCACCTCGTCGAGAAAGGCCTGCGGATCGAACACCACGCCGTTGCCGATCACGGCCAGCTTCGAGGGCCGCAACACGCCGGAGGGCAGCAGCGCCAGCTTGTAGGTGACGCCGTTGATGACGAGGGTATGGCCGGCATTGTGGCCGCCCTGGAAGCGCACGACGATGTCGGCCTGCTCCGACAACCAGTCGACGATCTTGCCCTTCCCCTCGTCGCCCCACTGGGCGCCGACGACGACGACATTGGCCATTTCGAAAGATTTTCCTCTGCAACATTGGTGAGATGATCGGTCGAAAACGTCCCAGTCTTCCGGATAACGCCGGCCTAAATCACGGCCGTGGCCGCTCGCATGCAAGGCACACAATCGGATAACGGAAGCGGGCTATCGAGGCAAGCAAGAACGGGGCCTTAGCGCGACTCCGGAAGGTCTTCAACCCATTGATATCCCCTGAAAATTTGTGGCGATGCGGGCGTCGCGATCATGGAGAAGGTTTAAGGCAAGAGGCGCGGCATCCGCGAGGCGTGCGCCACGGCGCCGCAGTCACGCCCTGCCAATCGCCATCATGCCGGTGACGATGCACCGCGTCAATTTGATCCGTGCTCAACGATGCCGCTTCCGTCCAGAGCTGATCCACTGCAAAACAAACAGCGATTGCCAGCGAAGGGGGAAATTTCATGGCTACCATCGACACCCTGCCGGATCTCGCGGGCGCCAGGCTCCCCTCGCCGGCGCAGCCGACCTGGTTGCGATCGAACTGGGGCGTGCTGCTCGCGGTCGCGGCGCTGGTGACGGTGTTGCTGCTGCCGACGCCGGAAGGCCTTCCGATCGCCGGCCAGCGCATGCTGGCGATCCTCGCCTTTGCCGTGATCGTCTGGATGACGGAGGCGCTCGACTACGCCGTCTCGGCCGTGGTGATCGCCGCGTTGATGGCGTTTCTGCTTGGACTCGCGCCGAATCCGGCCAATCCGAAGGCTGCTGCTCGGCACCAGCGCGGGCCTCGGGCTCGCCTTCAGCGGCTTCGCCAACACCGCGCTGGCGCTGGTGGCATCGGCGCTGTTCATCGCCGCCGCGATGACCGCGACCGGCCTCGACAAGCGCATCGCGCTTTCGATCCTCTCCCGCGTCGGCGGCGAGGTCCATCATGTCGTCGTCGGCGCGATCCTGGTCGGCTTCGTGATGGCGTTCCTGGTGCCCTCCACCACGGCGCGCGTCGCCTGCCTGGTGCCGATCATGCTCGGCATCATCGCGGCATTCGGCGTCAACAGGAAAGGCGCGTTTGCCGGCATGCTGATGATCACCACGGTGCAGACCGCCAGCATCTGGAACGTCGGCATCAAGACCGCCGCCGCGCAGAACATGGTGGCGATCGGCTTCATCGAAAAGACCCTGCAGAAGTCCATCACCTGGCTGGAATGGTTCATCGCCGCCGCCCCTTCGGCATCCTGATGTCGATCGCGCTCTACTTCGTGATGACGTGGATGATGCCGGCCGAAGTGAAGGAAATTCCCGGCGGCCGCGAACAGATCCGCAAATCGCTGGCCGATCTCGGGCCGATGAAGGCCTCGGAAAAGAAGCTGCTGGCGATCTCGCTGGCCCTGCTCGCATTCTGGTCCACCGAGGGCGTCCTGCACAAATTCGACACCTCCTCGACCACGCTCGCGGCGGTGGCGCTGATGTTCCTGCCGGGCATCGGCATCATGACCTGGAAGGACGCCCAGCCGCGGATCCCGTGGGGCACTATCGTGCTGTTCGGCATCGGCATCAGCGTCGGGACGGCGCTGCTGCAGACCAAGGGCGCGTCATGGCTCGCCGACCTCGCGGTGGCCCAGTTCGGCCTCAAAAACGCCACCGCGCTGTTCATTCTCGGCGCACTCGAGCCTGTTTCTCACCCTGATCCATCTCGGCTTTGCCAGCGCCACCGCGCTGGCATCCGCCATGATCCCGATCGTGATCGCGGTGTTGCAGGGCGTGGCCACGCCCGGCATCAACATCGTCGGCATGACCATGCTGCTGCAATTCGTGGTCAGCTTCGGCTTCATCCTGGTGGTGAATGCACCGCAGAACATGGTGGCCTACGGCACCGAGACCTTCGAGGCCAGGGATTTCGTCCGCACCGGCCTGGTGCTGACGGTGATCGCGCTGGCGCTGGTCATGCTGCTGGGCGCGACCTGGTGGCGCTGGCTCGGCTATGTCTGAGCGTGCCTACGCCACCATGACACGGGCAGGCGTGACGGCCTGCCCGGAAGTTTGCTAGGTCTGCTCCGGCACTACGTGACGTCGGAGTTGTCGCCATGTCGAAAACCACGCCAGCGACCCTTGCGCTGCGAAAACTCGGCTGCGCCTTCAAGCTGCACACCTATGTCTACGATTCCACCGCCGAAAGCACCGGGCTGCAGGCCGCCGAGGCGCTCGGCGTCGAACCGAACCGCGTGCTGAAGACCCTGATGGCCGAGGTCGACGGCAAGCCGGTCTGCGTGGTGGTGCCGGCGGATTGCGAAGTCAGCATGAAGAAGCTCGCCGCGGCGTTTGACGGCAAGTCGGCCAACATGATGCGCCCGGCCGATGCCGAGCGGCTGACCGGCTATCATGTCGGCGGCATCAGTCCGTTCGGGCAGAAGAAGAGCGTACCGGTCGCGATCGAAGCAGGCGGCGCTGAGCCATCTGACCATGTTCGTCAACGGCGGACAGCGCGGCCTGCAGATCGAAATCGATCCCAACGACGCCGCCGTCGCCGCTGGCGCGGTCGCGCACGCGCTGACGGCTTGAGCGGAATCGGGACGCGCATGGTCGCGATGCGGCTCCGCGCCATTGAAAGCCGGCCGAAATCGGTGTCTGTGAGGCGTGCCGGGCGAACATTCCGGCCCGGTCCTGCCGCCGGGCCGGGCGCGGCGCCATGAACCGAGCTCGAGTGAATGTCTGCTTCCGATCCACACGACCGGCGCCGCCTCCTTCCGGCAACTGGATCGCCAACCAGCCCTATCTCCTGCTCTCCATCACCGCGCTGTGCTGGGCCGGCAACGCCATCGTCGGCCGGCTCGCCGCCGGGCATATCCCGCCCGGTCACGCTGTCGTTCCTGCGCTGGTCGCTGGCGTTTCTGATCATCCTGCCGTTTGCCTGGAAGCATCTGGTGCGCGACTGGGACGCGATCCGCGGCCGGCTCGGCATCATGGTGATGCTTTCCGATCACCGGGATCGGCGCCTTCAACACCATGCAGTACTGGGCGCTCGAGCACACCCAGGCGCTGAACACGCTGCTGCTGCAGTCGGCAGCGACCGCTGTTCGTCGCGATATGGTCGCTGCTGCTGCTCGGCGATCCGCCTGACGCTGGCGCAGGCGGCGGGCATCGCGCTGTCGCTGGCGGGCGTGCTGGTCGATCCTGCTGCAGGGCGACCTGACCACGCTGAAGAATATCGAGTTCAACCTCGGCGACCTCATCTTCATCGCCGCGCTGGCGATCTTCGGGCTCTATTCGGCGCTGACCTGCAAGCGTCCGCAGATCCATGGCCTGTCGTTCGTCGGCTTTACCTTCGGCTGCGGCGCCGCCGCGCTGATTCCCCTGCTGATCTGGGAACTGCTGACCCGCCCGGTGATGCAGTTCGACGCCGCCGAACCTGCTGACGCTGTTTTACGTCGCGGTGTTCCCCTCGACGGTCGCCTATCTCTGCTTCAATCGCGGCGTGCAGCTGATCGGCGCCAACCGCGCGGCGCCGTTCTTTCACGTGATCCCGGTGTTCGGCGCGGCGATGGCGATCGTCTTTCTCGGCGAGCGGCCGCAGCTGTTCCATCTGATCGGCTTCGCGCTGGTGCTGGCCGGCGTTTTCGTCGCCTCGCGCAAGCCCGCAGCGGCGGCTGACCGTTCCAGCGTCGACTGCCGGTCCGGAAAGCGGTGACGCACGACGGCAAATGCGCTATCTCTTGACGCCGTTGACAGCTGGATTCCGAGCATGAAATCGCGGGCGAGCAACCTGATGATCGGAACGTTGACCCTGGTGCTGATCGCCGGGGGGATTCGGCGCGTTGCTCGGCTACAGGAAGTTCGCCGGCATCCAAGGGGCAGGTCCCGCTTCGGGTCGTTTTCGAAGGCTCGGCCTCCGGCCTGCAGCAAAGGCGGCAGCGTCAATTTGAACGGCATCCGGGTCGGCGAAGTGGTTTCGCTGAAGCTCGACCACCCGCGCCGCGTGGTGGCGCTGGCGATGATCGACAACACCGCGCCGGTTCGCAAGGACACCGAGGTCGGGCTGGAATTTCAGGGACTGACCGGCGTGGCGGCGATATCGCTGACCGGCGGCGCGATCGACGGCCCGCCGGTCGCCGCTGGACAAGGACGGCATGCCGGTGCTGACCGCCGATCCGGACGCGCTGCTGGACATGCAGGAAAAAATCCGCGTGGCGCTGCGCAACGTCGACACGGTGATCAAGGACAATGAAGTGGCGGTAAAGGACACGCTGCTCAATTTCGAGACGCTTTACCGCGACGCTGGCAGGCAACGGCGAGACGGATCACCGACATCGTCGACAGTCGCCGACGATGTCATCACAGGCATCGACAGACGGCCTTGCCAAGACCGAGAATTTCCTCGCCGACCTCGGCAGCGACAAATATGGCGGCGACCTGCTGCCGACCGTGATCTCGCTTGCGCGAGTTGATCCAGAGTTTCGACAAGCGCACCGACCGTCTGATTGACGGACGCCCGCCGCATGCTGCAACGACCTCAGCCAGTCCATTAACAAGTCCGACCAGAAGCCGGCGGCCGCCCGCGACGACGCTAGACCGTGCCGTCGGCGAGCCGGGCGCTTGACCCTCTGTCCGTTCTGTCTGACCATCCCGGCCAAGATCCCCCGAAGAAGGCTCGCCAGACGTGCACGACAAGACCGCGCCCACTGACCCCCCGCCCGCCACGGTGCAGCGCCGCAGAAAGTACGGTTCCCCGCGCCCTGCGGCGCTATCTTGCGCTCGACGATTTCGAGGCCACCGCGCGGCGCCGGCTGCCGAAATTCCTCTACGGCTATATCTCCGGCGGCGCCGAGACCGACGCCTCGGTGCGCGACAACCGCCGCGCTTCGACGAATACGGTTTCGTGCCGCGGGTGCTCAACGACGTCTCCGGCCGCGAGCAGACCACGCAAGCTGTTCGGCAAGACCTATGCGGCGCCGTTCGGGATTCCGCCGATGGGCTCGTCGGCGCTGTGCGCCTATCGCGGCGACATCGTGCTGACGCGTGCGGCGGGCCGCGATGAACCTGCCGATGATTCTGAGCGCCTCATCCCTGATCACGCTGGAGGATGTGCGGCGCGAAAACCCGGACGCCTGGTATCAGGCCTACCTCGCCGGCGAGCCTTCGCGCATCGAGCCGTTGGTCGACCGCGTCGCGGCGGCCGGTTACGACACGTTTGTCGTTACCGCCGACGTGCCGGTGCCGCCGAACCGCGAAAACAATATCCGCAACGGATTTCAGGTCCCGCTCGCGATCACGCCGCAGTTGGCCTGGGACACCGCGAGCCATCCGCACTGGCTGTTCGGCACCTGGGCGCGCACGCTGAAAAATTTCGGCATGCCGCATTTCGAGAACATGGACGCCAAGCGCGGACCGCCGGTGCTGGCCAAAAACCTGATGCGCAATATCGGCCACCGCGACCAGCTCGCCTGGAAGCATGTCGAGCTGATCCGCAAGCGCTGGAAGGGCAAGCTCGTGGTAAAGGGCCTGATCTCGCCGGCGGATGCGCGCATCGCGCGCGAAAGCGGCGTCGACGGCGTGATGGTCTCCAACCATGCCGGCCGCCAGCTCGACTACACCGTGTCGGCGCTGCGCACGCTTGCCGGAGATCGCAGCCGAAGCCGGCGGCATGACCGTGATGCTGGATGGCGGCGTCCGCCGCGGCACCGACGTGATCAAGGCGCTGGCGCTCGGCGCGGATTTCGTCTGGATCGGCCGGCCGCTGTTGTATGCCGCGGTCGCCGGCGGCGAAGCCGGGGTGACGCGCGCGCTGACCCTGATGAAGGAAGAAATCCACCGCGATCTGGCGCTGCTCGGCATCCGCAGCCTCAGCGAGATCACGCCGGATCTGGTGCGGAAGTTCTGAGAGCGACCGCCGGACGCAAATCCGGTCTATTGGGCAAATAAGTGCCCGAGCCCCGTTACGGCGGTCCGATAGTCGTGCTCTACTTCGACATGGGGCCCTTGAATTCGCGATCTCCCCGCAGTTTCCTGTGCACTGACCGCACGATCGGGCCGATCGTGCCCACCTAAATCGAAGGGAGGGTGCCTTGTACAAAAAAGTTCTTCTCGCCTATGACGGCTCGATCGAAGGACGGCGGGCATTGCGGGAGGGGGCGAGAGACTCGCCCAACTCTGCAACTCCGAGGTATTTCTGCTGGCGGTGGCGGAAGTTTTGGCCGGGACCGGAACTCCGGAGGGCGGGTTCGCGCTCCCGATCAGCGAGCAGGTCGAAATCTACGAAAAAATTCTCGCCGAAGGCGCGGAGCGGCTGGGGGCATGGGATTCTCTCCCACGACGCGGCTGGGCATGGGCGAAGCCGGGCGTGAGATCGCAAGCGTCGCCAACGAGATTGGCGCAAACCTCGTCGTCGTGGGGCATCGTCCCGACGGACCGCTGGCGCGATGGTGGTTCGGTTCGGTCGGAACATATTTGGTCAAAAACCTCCGCTGCAGCGTATTGGTCGCGCAAACCGAGGTCGGGGACGAGGAATTTGCCAAGTTGACCGGGTACGCCGTGAAAGCATGATGGCTTCGTGTGGCCGGACAGGTGGCTTGAACCACCGTCCCGTCACAGCAAGGAGAAGCATCGTGAACATGCCAAACCATCTGCTGCCGACCACCGTGGTCGGCAGCTACCCGCAGCCGGAATGGCTGGTCGACCGCGCCATGCTCTCGAAAGTGGTGCCGCGCACCCGCATGCATGCGATGTGGCGGCTGCCGCAGGAGCATCTCGAGGAAGCCCAGGACGACGCCACGATCATCGCCATCAGGGACATGGAGCGCGCCGGCATCGACGTGGTCACCGATGGCGAGATCCGCCGGGAAAGCTATTCGAACCGCTTCGCCACCGCGCTGGAAGGCATCGACATCGACAATCCCGCGATGATCAAGGCCCGCTCGGGAAAGGAAACGCCGGTGCCGCGCGTGGTCGGCAGGATCCGCCGCTCGCAACCGGTCGAACTGCGCGACATGGAGTTTCTCCGCCGCAACACCGACCGCGCCGCAAAGATCACCCTGCCCGGCCCCTTCACAATGAGCCAGCAGGCCAAAAACGAATTTTATGCCGACGACGAGGAACTGGCGATGGCCTTTGCCGAAGCCGTCAACGCGGAGGCGCTTGACCTGGAAAAGGCCGGCGCCGATGCGATCCAGCTCGATGAGCCCTGGGTTCGCAACAATCCGGAGCTGGCAAGGCGCCATGCGGTGAAGGCGATCAACCGCGCGCTACGCGGCATCACGGTGCCGACCGTGGTGCATCTCTGCTTCGGCTATGCCGCCGTGGTGCCCGGTTCGACGAAACCCGCCGGCTATTCGTTCCTGGCGGAACTGGCCGACACCACCGCCGACCAGATCTCGATCGAGGCTGCGCAACCAAAGCTCGATCTCGGCGTGCTCAAGGATCTGTCCTCGAAGAAGATCATGCTCGGCGTGCTCGACCTCGGCGACCCCGAGATCGAAACCGCCGCAGTGTCGCCGAGCGTATCCGCAACGGCCTGAAATATGTCGCCGCCGACCGCCTGATCCCCGCCCCCGACTGCGGCATGAAATACATGCCGCGCCATGTCGCGTTCGGGAAGCTAAAGGCGATGTGTGATGCGGCGGCGATAGTAAGAGAAGAAATCAGCTGATCTCCCTCGTCGCCCCGGCGAACGCCGGGGCCCATACGCCGCGGCCCCTCGTTTCGGGCACGGAGGCAACGACCTTCCACAACAAAAGACGACCGGGGTTATGGGCCCCGGCGTTCGCCGGGACGACGCGAGAGTTGCGTAGCATTCATCCCGGCTTGAACTTGCTGTAGGCCTCGTTCGTGCAGATGATCACGTGCTCCGCGCAGCCGTTGCGGCGATGCGGGTCGCATCGGGTCTCGTAATCCGCCGATGTCATCATGTCGGTGAACGCGGCGACGGATGGATAATACACCAGCGCCAGATAATCCCACTGGTTGCCGTCGGGCTCGCCGAGCGCCACCGCCTTGGCGTCGCCGGTCCATAGCAACGTGCCGCCGCGGGCCTTGATCATCGGCACGGTCAGTGCGCTGTAGCGCAAATAGGCGTCCCAGCCCGAACCGTCGCCGTCGAGCGAGCGCGGGTAAAACCGCATCAGGTTGACCATCACGATCGGCCCCTGATGCTCCAGCTCCTTCAACCCCGTTATATTCAACAGATCCACGCCCATCGTCTCACCTTCGCTCGCTCTGGTTCCGGCATTGTAGCATTGCGGGCGCGAGCACTTGTCGCGGGGTCCGAATCCGGCACAACTGCTCCGAAGCATATGACCATTCCCGCGCCACCTGTCCCCGATCCGCTCAGATGGCTCAACAACCAGCCCTATCTGCTGTTGAGCCTGACCTCACTGTTCTGGGCCGGCAATATCGTGCTGGCGCGCTACGTCGCCGGCCATGTGCCGCCGATGACGCTGTCCTGCGTGCGCTGGATCGGCGCCTTCGCGATGCTGATGCCGTTTGCCTGGCCGCATCTGAAGCAGGACTGGCCGGCGCTGCGCGCGCGCCTGCCGCTGATGGTGGCGCTGTCGGCCACCGGCTTTGCGTTCAACAATGCGATTTCCTACTGGGCGCTGCAATACACCGAGGCGCTGAACGCGCTGTTGATCCAGTCGTCGGGCCCGCTGTTCGTGGCGCTGTGGTCGCTGCTGCTGTTCGGCATGCGGCTGACGCTGGCGCAATTCGCCGGCATCGCCATCTCGCTGGCGGGCGTGCTCACCATCCTGCTGCGCGGCGATCTCGCGGCCCTGGTCAGTATCCAGTTCAACCGCGGCGACGTGATGTTCGCCGGCGCGGTGCTCAGTTTCGGCCTCTATTCGGCGCTGATCACGCGGCGGCCGAAAATCCATCAGCTGTCGCTGATCAGCTTCACCATCGGTTGCGGCGCGCTGCTGCTGCTGCCGTTCTCGATCCTTGAATTTGCCGCCGGCGTCAGGTTGAAGCCGGATGCGCTGACGGCGGCGACGCTGATCTACGTCATGATCTTTCCCTCGACGCTGTCCTATCTGTTCTTCAACCGCGGTATCGCGCTGATCGGGCCGAACCGGGCCGCGCCCTTCCTGCACCTGGTGCCGGTGTTCGGCTCGGCGATGGCGATCCTGCTGCTCGGCGAGCAGCCGCGGCTGTTTCACCTGATCGGCTATTTGCTGGTGCTGGCCGGCGTGGTGATCGCCTCGCGGCAGGCCTCGGCGAAGCCGTGAACGTGGCACCATATTGGCTTTCGCTTTGGCGTTGGGCAGGCTAGCCTGTCCAGCAGAAACCGATCAAAAAAGCACTATTGGGAGACGAAACGGAATGATTGCTCTATCGACTCGACGCCTCACCACGTCTGTCCTGTCCGCGCTGATCCTCGCCGGGCTGGCATCGGCCGCCTCCGCGCAGGCCCCCTATCCGAACCGCAACATCACGCTGGTGCTGCCGTTCGCCGCCGGCAGCGGCACCGACACCACGACGCGCATCATCTCGAAGGAACTCGGCACCGCGCTCGGCGTCGAGCATGGTGATCGAGAACAAGGCGGGAGCCAACGGCTCGATCGCCGCGAGTTATGTCGCCCGCTCGGCGCCGGACGGTTACACGCTGTTCGTGACGACCAACACCACGCACTCGGCCAATCCGTATCTGCTCAAGACCATGAGCTACGATCCGGTCAAGGATTTTACGCCGATCGCGCGCACCGGCGACCTGCCCTTCATGCTGGTGATCAATCCGGAAATTCCGGCGAACTCAGTGGCCGAACTGATCGCGCTGGCCAAGAAGGAGCCGGGCAAGTACTCCTATGCCAGCGGCAGTTCGTCGGCGATCGTGTCGGGCGCGACATTCGCCCGGCTCGCCGGCATCGATCTGCTGCACGTTCCCTACAAGAGCTCGCCGCCGGCCCTGACCGACGTGATCGCCGGCCGCGTCTCCATGATGTTCATCGACGTCCTGACCGGCCTGCCCCACGTCAATGGCAAGGCGCTGAAGGCGCTTGCGGTCACCACCAAACAGCCCTCGGCCCTGCTGCCGCACCTTCCCACCATGGATGCCACGGTGAAGGGTTTCGATATCACCTCATGGCAGGGCTATTTCGGCCCGGCCAATCTGCCGAAGGAGATGGTCACCAGGCTGAACGCGGAAATCCGCAAGGTCGTCGAACGGCCGGATATCAAGAGCCAGCTCGCCGAGCGCGGCATGGAGGCGTTTTCGAGCACGCCCGAAGAGTTCGATGCGTTCCTGAAACAGCAGCTGGTGCTGTGGGAAAAGCTGATCGCGGACGCCGGCATCGAGAAGCAGTAGGTTTTCGCCGCTACTCGCGTGTCCCGGACGCGGTAAAGCTCTCCCGGCGATGCGCAGCATCGTCCGGTGTCGATGCACCGCAGAGCCGGGACCCATTTGACATGGACCCCGGATCAGCAGCGCACCACTTCGTGCTGCGCTGCATCCGGGGAACGCAACGACAATCGCAGTCAAGCCGCGCGGACCCTGGCCAAAAACCCGTCGCCTCCGGGGGGATTTGCGCGATTTGCGCAATGTGGCCGGCAGGGTATAGTTCGAGCCGTTCTGAGCCTCCTTACGAAGCCCGCCGTAGAACTACCCGACGTAAAGCCGCGTTATTCGCAGGCCGCCGGGATTATGCGAAAAGCTTGATCGGGAACGCTGGAGACGGGAGGCAGCGGCGCGTCGTCGCGGTCATAACCAACACCGAAATGTCAAATCGGGGAGATCGGAAATGTCGAAATACCGGGTGGTGACGCCGAAGGGCGCAAGTTTCACGGTCGCCGGTGGCGGCTATGATTACGAGAAGGAGGCGCTCGATCCGATCGGCGCCGAGATCGTCGAGGCGCCGGCCAACGAGGCGGAATTCATCGCCGCGGCCAAGAACGCCGATGCGATCTACGCCAAGGGCATGCCGATCACCAAAACCGTCATCGATGCGCTGGAAAGCTGCAAGGTCATCACGCTCGGCAGCGTCGGCGTCGACAGCGTCGACGTCAAGGCCGCGACCGCGCGCGGCATTCCCGTCACCAATATTCCCGACACCTTTATCGAGGAAGTCGCCGATCACGCCATGATGCTGCTGCTGTCCGGCTTTCGCCGTCTGGTCGAGCAGGACAAGATGGTCCGCTCCGGCCGCTGGTCCGAGGGCCGCCCGGCGCTATTGAAGATCCCGCGCCTGATGGGCCAGACGCTGGGTTTCATCTCGTTCGGCCGGGTGGCGCGCGCGGTGGCCAAACGCGCCGCCCCGTTCGGCCTGCGGATGATGGCCTACGATCCCTTCATCCAGGAAACCCTGATTTCCGACCATGGCGTGATCCCGGCGACCCTGTCCGAAGTGCTGTCGCAATCGGATTTCCTGTCGATGCACGCGCCGGCGCGGCCCGAAGTCCACCACATGCTCGGCGAAAAGCATTTTCGGCAGATGAAGAAGACCGCGGTGTTCATCAATACCGGCCGCGGCGCCACCGTGGACGAGGAAGCCCTGATCAAGGCGCTGCAGGAAGGCTGGATCGCGCATGCCGCCCTCGACGTGCTGGAGAAGGAACCGCCGTCGCACAACAATCCGATGCTGGGCATGGAGAACGTGACGCTGACCGCCCATGTCGCCTCCGCCTCGGCACGCTTCGACGAGGCCCGCAAGCGCCGGGTCGGCTACGAATTGTCACTGGTGCTGCAGGGCATGTGGCCGGTAAGCTGCGTCAATCCGTCCGTGCTGCAAAACACCTCGCTTCGGCGCTGGCAACCTGTCAGCATGGACCGCGGCCCGAACAGCTAGACGCTACCACTGCTAGCCAACTGCCGACGTCACCGGCGATCAACGCCGGGACCAGGAAACAGGGAGAAGACCATGACGTACGACATCACCCGTCGCGACGCCCTCGCTCTGGGCGTTTCCGCCGCGGCGCTGGCCGCGACCGGCGCCTCGGCCCAGACCGCTCCACCATCAAGGCCGCGGACGTGCCGGCGCCGAATTCACGATCGAAAAGGGCGCCAACCTTGCGCATGCTGCGCCCGGTCCAGTTCGTGCAGGCCGACGAAGACGTGTTCCGCGCCAATGCCGCCAAGTTCACCGACAAGACCGGCGTCGAGGTCAAGGTCGACTTCGTCGGCTGGGAGGACATCAACCAGCAGACCGCGGTGACCTCGAACTCCGGCGCCGGCCCCGACATGATCATCGGCTTCTCCGACGCGCCGCACATCTATGCCGACAAGCTGATCGAACTGACCGACGTCGCCGACTATCTCGGCAAGCGCTATGGCGGCTGGCTGACGCTGGCGCAGAGATACGGCAAGAGCAGCAAGAGCAATGCCTGGATCGGATTCCCGTTCGGCGCCAGCTCCGGCCCGCTGATCTACCGCAAGTCGGTCCTGCAATCGGTCGGCTACGACAAGGTGCCGGACGACATGCCGGCGTGCTCGAGCTGTGCAAGAAGCTGCAGAAGGCCGGCAAGCCGGCGGGCTTCGCGCTCGGCAACGCGGTGGGCGACGGCAACGGCTTCGCCAACTGGCTGCTGTGGTCGCACAACGCCTCGCTGCTGGATGAGGAAGGCAACGTCATCATCAACAGCAAGGAGACCATCGCCGCGCTGAAATACCTGAAGGAGCTGTATCCGACCTTCATCCCGGGCACGCCGTCCTGGAACGACGTCAGCAACAACCGCGCCTACTCGGCGCAGCGAAATCTCGCTGACCGCCAACGGCGTCTCGCTGTATTTCTCGCTGAAGAACGATCCGGCGACCAGCGGCGATCGCCGAAGACAGCGAGCATCAGCTGCTGCCGAAGGGCCTGGCGCCAGACCTCGCCGATGGGCGGGCCTGACGCTGAACGCCATGGTGTTCAAGCACAGCAAGTATCCCAACGCCGCGAAGGCATTCCTGACTTCATGCTGGAGAAGGAGCAATACGAGCCCTGGCTCAACGCCAACTCCGGCTACTGGTCGCAGCCGCTCGCCGCCTATGCCGATGCGGCGGTGTGGTCCGGCGATCCGAAGGTCAAGATCTTCAAGGACACGATGAAGAGCAGTACTACGCCGGCTACAAGGGCCCGATCTCGACCGCGACCGGCGCGGTCAATGCCGACTACGTGCTGGTGCAGATGTGCGCTTCGGTCGCGACCGGCGCCGCGACGCCGGAAGCCGCCGCCGCCGAAGCGGAACGCCGCGCCAAGCGGTACTTCCGCCGGTAAGGCCGGTGACGTCATTTCCGAGGCGATGCGTCATCGCATCGAACGCCGGAACCTCGAATTCCAGGTCCTGGTGCATTCGCACGATCCCGGATTGGCTACGCCGCTTCGGGGACACCTCGGTCAAGACCGGGACACACAACCGATGTCCGTGACAACACTGCCATCCCGACCTTCCCGACGCGTGGTTCCAGCGAGCAGCCGGGCTGGCTGGTCCGGCTGTTCGACTACAAGCCGTTCCTGATCGTCGTCTGCCTGACGCCGGCGATCGGCCTGTTGACGGTGTTCCTGACCTATCCGCTCGGCCTCGGCATCTGGCTCGCCTTCACCGACACCACGATCGGCCGGCGCGGCGTCTTCGTCGGCCTGGAAAACTTCCAGTACCTGCTGACCGATCCCCTGTGGTGGAACGCGGTGTTCTACAGCGTGTTCTATACCGGCGTCGCCACCATCGGAAAATTCGCGCTCGGCTTCTGGCTGGCGCTGCTGCTGAACAACCATTTTCCGTTCAAGAGCCTGCTGCGCGCCATCGTGCTGCTGCCGTGGATCGTGCCGACCGTGCTGTCGGCGCTGGCGTTCTGGTGGATCTACGATCCGCAGTTCTCGATCATCTCCTATCTGCTGGTCGACGTGCTGGACATCCGCACCAGCAATATCGACTTCCTCGGCACGCCCTGGCCGGCGCGCTTCTCGCTGATCGCCGCCAATATCTGGCGCGGCATTCCGTTCGTGGCGATCTCGCTGCTGGCCGGCCTGCAGACCATCTCGCCCTCGCTCTATGAGGCGGCGATGCTGGACGGCGCCACCGCCTGGCAGCGCTTCCGCTACATCACCTTGCCGATGATGATGCCGATCCTCGCGATCGTCATGACGTTCTCGATCATCTTCACCTTCACCGACTTCCAGCTGGTCTACGCCATCACCCGCGGCGGGCCGGTCAACTCCACCCATCTGCTGGCGACGCTGGCGTTCCAGCGCGGCATCGCCGGCGGCGAACTCGGCGAGGGTGCGGCGATCGCGGTGTCGATGATCCCGTTCCTGGTGTTCGCGACACTGTTCTGCTACTTCGGCCTTGGCCGCCGCAAATGGCAGCAGGGAGAAGCCAATGACTGACGCCGTCGCGCCATCGCCGAAGTCGAGCAACGTCGCCAGCTCCACGCCCGAGACCATGGCGTGGGATTCGCGCGCGCGGCGGGTGATGATGATCTACCTGCCGCTGGCCTGCTTCGTGCTGATCCTGCTGTTTCCGTTCTACTGGATGGCGATCACGTCGTTCAAACCGAACGCGGAGCTGCTCAACTACAAGAAGCACAATCCGTTCTGGATCTCCTCGCCGACGCTCGCGCACATCAAGCATCTGCTTGTTCAACACCGCCTATCCGAGCTGGCTGAAGACCACGATGTTCGTGGCGATCGGCTCCACCTTCCTGTCGCTGTTCGCGAGCACGCTGGCCGCCTACGCGATCGAGCGGCTGCGCTTCAGGGGCAGCCCCTATGTCGGCCTCGGCATCTATCTCGCCTATCTGGTGCCGCCGTCGATCCTGTTCATTCCGCTGGCGACGGTGATCGTGCAGTTCGGCCTGTTCGACTGCCCGCTGGCGCTGATCCTGGTGTATCCCGACCTTCCTGGTGCCGTTCTGCACCTGGCTGCTGATCGGCTATTTCAAGTCGATTCCCTACGAGCTGGAAGAATGCGCGCTGGTCGACGGCGCCACGCGGCTGCAGATCCTGCGGCGGATCACGCTGCCGCTGGCGGTGCCCGGCCTGATCTCGGCCGGCATCTTCTCCTTCACGCTGTCGTGGAACGAGTTCATCTATGCGCTGGCCTTCATCCAGAGCAGTGCCAACAAGACCGTCCCGGTCGCGATCCTGACCGAACTCGTGTCCGGCGACGTCTACCAGTGGGGCGCGCTGATGGCGGGCTCGCTGCTCGGCTCGCTGCCGGTCGCGATCTTCTACTCGCATGTTCGTGGACTACTACGTCTCGTCGCTGACGGGGGCGGTGAAGGAATAGCGCGGCGCACCTATTCCTTCTTCGTGCGATAATCCCCGAACGTCGTATCGCGCTGGTCGAGCTGCGCTTTCACGCTCGACCCGTCGCTCCGGAACGTCGACATGTAGTTGCGGCTGGCCTCGGTGGTGAAGGCCAGCGCCTGGATTTCGGTGCCGGCGCGCATCGCCGCCCGCGCGCCCATGATCTCCATGGCGCGATGCACCGCGCGCTTGTTGAGCTGCTGCAATTCGACCGGAACTTTTGCCGCGCGCTCGGCGAAATCCAGTGTGCGTTGCTCGAGTTCGATCGAGCGGAAACGACCGCGTCGCAAAACCCCATTCCGCCGCCTCGCGTCCCGACATCGCGTCGCCGGTCAGCATCAGCTCCATGGCGCGGCGCATGCCCATCATCCACGGGTGGTACTGCATGTCCGGCGGGCTCATCAGCCGCACCGGCGGATAGCCGATCTCGGCGTCGTCGGCGACAAAGACGATATCGCAGGCGGTGGCGAGTTCGGTGCCGCCGGCGAGGCAATAGCCGTGCACCTGCGCGATCACGGGCTTTGCCAGATCCCAGATCGCAGAACCAGCCTTCGAGCACGTGGCGCGACCATTGGCCCGGACCCGCTGCCGAGTGCCAGGGCTGATCGACCCTGTTGTCCGCCGACAGATCATAGCCGGCCGAGAAGCACGGACCGGCGCCGCGGATGATCGTGATCGAGATATCGCCGTCGCGGTCGACCGCCTCCAGCACCTCGAACATTTCCGCCCGCAGCCGGTTGTTCAGCGCATTGCGCTTTTCCGGCCGGTTCAGCGTGATGCGCCGGACGCGCGGCCTGGGGATCGTCGACGACAATGTGCTGGTAGGACATGGCTTGATTTCTCCCGATCTCTGGACCTGTTAAGCGGCCCTCGCCGCTTCATGCCCGAGATCGGGAGCGATGTCATCGGCGATGCGCCGTTTCACCCCGACGGGATCATGACGACGCCCTTGTCCTTGGGCCAGCGCACGCGCCAGGCGAACGAAATATCCCTGGCCTCGCCGGGTTTTGCCTCGAACGCCCATTCGAGCACGCCGCGCCGCTCGCGCACATTGGTCGCGGTCGGCGGCGTCGTCGCCGGCAGCATTTCGACCTGGATTTCCTCATTCTCGCTGACCGGCAATTGATCCTCGACCAAGATCCGGATCGGAAAATCATGGCCGTTGCGCACGCTGGTCTTGAACGCGCGTTCGTCGGTCTTCGATGTCGTCACGATCAGGCCGGCCGACCCCTCGTTGCGCCGGACCACAGTGCGTTCGATCTTGACCTTGTCGTCCGCGCCGAAACCGAGCCGTACTGGTTCGTCCCTGGCTGCAGCGGCCATTTGCCCACGGCCGACAAACACACCATCGCGATAGATCGCGACCCGGCCGGGCAGCAAGGGTGCGTCCTCGTTCTGCTTGAAACTGGCTTCGAGGAACGCGGTGGGATCCCTGACCGGCACCGAGCGGACCGCGAGATCCGGCGCAATCGTCGCCGTCGATACGCGAAGACTCTTGGCGCCTTCATTGGCGCCAAGGCTGACACGGCCGGGAATCCTGAACGTGACATGGAAACCGCCGACTTCCACCGTGGACTGCTGCTCTTCGGCGACCTTGTCCAATTGCTCGGGCGGTGCGGCCGCCGGCATCGGCGCCAGCATCGCGCGATTCCTCGCCGGCACATCAACCCTGCCAGAAGCCTCACCCAGCGGACGCGGCGGTTGCGGATACTGCACGATCAGCGAATTCAGCTCGGGCGCACTGCCACCGCGCGCGGTTCGTACCGTCGAGACCGCCAGCGCGACATTCGACCAGTCCTCACCCGTTCGCTGGGTGATCTCGGCGCGGCGCACCAGTTCGAGCGCGGGCTTGCGGTCCTTCGTCCCGGTGTCGAGCCGGGCATCGTAGAGCGGCGCCCAGCGTGCATTGCGCACCGCATAGGTCACCCGCAGCGTCGCCCTGGTCGCGGCTGATGTGGCGAGATCGATCCGGACCTCGAGCTTGGCCGGCGGCTTGGCCGCGCGGTCGGATTCGAGCCGCGCGATCTCGCGGTCGATGTCGCGCTGCTTGCGCTCGGCGTCGCGGATCGCGGTATCGGCGGATGCCACTTCCTCCGCGACCGCGGCAAAGGCCGCGCGCCACTCGGCGATCGGCCGCGCCTCGCCCTTGTCGCCAATCCCGGCAGGCGAGGCATCGGCAAAGCGCTCGGCAAATTTGCGCCGCGCGCTGGCGGCATTGATCGCCCCTGCGAGGTTGGCGCGCTCGTCCTTGAGCGCTTCGATGCGCTTGTCGAGTTCGGGCAGATTGACCGGCGGCGCCGCGCGCGGCGGCCTGGTGTCGATGGCGCCAATGGTAAGCCTTGCCCCCGCCTCGCCCTCGACCCGCAGCGAGAACGGATCCAGCGTCAGCGGAAAATCCTTCGCCACCAGCGTGTTGTCGCCGGCCGGAACGTCGAGCGTGATGACGCGCGTGACGCTGGCGCCGTCGGGATAGACCGTGACGGCGTCAACGGCCGACATAACATCGAGATCGGCCGCCCGCGCCGGCACGGCGGCAAGGGCGGCAATAGCGACCAGGCTGGTCGTGACAAGATGATTGGCAATTTTTCGCATGAATCCCCTCCCGAAAAAATCCCTGCACGGCGCGCTTGATGCCTTGCCCGGTCCGGCGGCGCCGGATTGGCACAAGTCGCATCACCACATGTGGTGAGACGCAGCGATCAAGGAACTGGTTCGATTGAGGTCACCGTAAGGCGCGCCCAAGGCGGCGGCGGGGCGGTCAGACCACACGTCCCAACAAGCCGTACAGCCATTCCACACCCGCATCCATCATCGCGACCTTGGGGGCGATCGCCCGCCACTGGAATTGTCGCATGGGAAAAGGTGCCGGAGTCCCGATCAGGCCGAAGTGCGCCCCGTGCATCGCCAGCAGGCCCCTTGGCAAGGCCGCGAGCAGATCGGTCTCCGCGAGCAAGGCAAGCGCCAGCATGAAATTCGGCACCGTCAGCGCCACCCGGCGAGACCGTCCCTCGCGGGCCAGCAGATCGTCGATCGGGACGCGCGATTCGCCGGTAATCGATATCGCAAGGTGGTTCATGCCGCAGTAACGGTCCAGTGTCGGCGTTTTTGCGAAGGGATGCCCGGGGCGGGATGCGATCACCAAATCGTCTTCGAAAACTACCTTGTGAACGAAGCGCGCGGGAATTTCATCCAGCGGAACGATCACGACGTCAGCGATGCGCGAATCGAGTTCGGCGACCGCGGTGTCACGCAGGACATGTCGCAATCTGAGATCGATGCGCGGCGCGATGCGCTGGATTTCCCGCAACAGTGGCGGCATCAGCACTGCGGCCACTGCGTCCGGCGCGCCGATCGTGAAGCGCCGTTCGGATCGGGCCGGGTCGAACGGTTCGGCGGTGGCGACGACCCGTCGCACGCGCGCCAGAATGTCGGCGATCGGCTCGGCCAATTCGACGGCGCGCGCGGTCGGCGCCACGCCCTTCGGGGTTCGCAGAAACAAGGGATCGTTGAGCAGAAGCCGCAGCCGGTTGAGGCCGTGGCTGACCGCCGACGGCGTCAAGTGAAGGCGTCGCGCCGCCTTGCCGACATGCCGCTCCGCCAGCACCGCCTCGAAGAGCGGCAGCAGGTTCAGGTCTGCATGACCTAAATGAACATCATTCAGCATGTTCCTGAAATCATATCATCAAACTCATTTAGGTCCAACGTCCACCAATCAGCAAGCAGCGAAGCGATCCTTGGGGATCGTGGCCCACAAGGGCTGTTGCGACCATAACCCCATGAAAATCAACACATTTAAGGAGCATGACCATGTCTACCACCACACCAAGTCTCACCGGCCGGTTGCTGCGAAGCGCGGCCGTTTCGGCAACCCTGCTGGCTGGGTTGAGTACCAGCGCGAACGCCGCGGGCGCCAATGCCCAGATCTCCGGCAACGGCTTCAGCACCACCGTCCTCAAGGTCGTTTCCGAAAACGGAACGTCCTGGACCAAGATCGAGGGAAGCACGATCAACTTGCCCGTCACCGTCCACATCGGAATGCCCCCGTATGAGATCGTGAACTACAAGGTCCGCCAGCTCGGCCACCCCGGTGGCCAGTACTTCGTCAACGTCTCCCCGGACAACCAGCACAACGATGAGGTCAACTTCTCGACCTTCTATGAAGGCTCGACCGACTATCTGACGGCGGCGGAAAAGCAGGCCATTATTGCCGAATGCAATTCCAGGCTCGGCGAAGGAAAGGGCATTAGCGAAAGCCACAACACGTTCGCCGGCGTCGGTGTCGAGCTGATCGCCTCGTTCCTGACCGAGAGCAAGGATGTCGGGCCACTTCCGTCGGGCGGGTTGGGCGCGCCACACAAGTCGACCGCCCATGTCAGCGTGCCCGTGAAATGCGAAGGCAAGCACGGTGCGGCGGATGACGTCGCGGCCAAGGAGCCGGACTTCGGCGTCAAGGGTATCCACCTGCGCTTCATGACCACGGCGGGTTATCCGACGAAGCCGAATCCCGCCACCAAATGCCAGCTGACCGAGGCCAAGGTGCGGCTGGAAACCTCCAAGGCCGGCGGCGTCAAGTTCAGGCTGTGGACCAAGGTCGGCAACCAGCCGATGCAGAACCAGTTCGTCGAAGCCTGGTCGAAATTCGTCGGTCCCGGCAAGTTCGAGGCGACCTTCACCAAGACGTTCACGGTCGACAAGACCACGACGGTGCAGGCGATGGCCGAGGATCTGACCAATCCGATCGGACAGTCGACCGGCTGGAAGGAAGTGAAGCTCGACTGCACCGGCGCCGGCGGCGGCGGTTTCTCGGGCACGCCGGGAACGTCCAATCCGGACGGCCTGCCGCAAGCCAATCCGAAGGCGCCGATGCGCGTCTATCCCGGTTTCGCCGTTGGCACCAAGGTCGCGCCTTTGCCGCCCCGGACCGCACCGCAACGGCCGCAGCGTTTCGGACAGATCAAGACGGCGCCTGCGCCAACGACGGTGGCGGCCAAGGACCGGTTCTACCCATCCAAGATACGCGTCAACTAGAGCTCGTCCGCGAAACACGATCTCTGACGCGTCCAGCGGATCCCGATCGAGCGATCGGGGTCCGTTTTTTTCTTACCCTCCCCTGGAGGGGGAGGGTCGGCTCGCATGGAGCGAAGCGAAATGCGAGACGGGGTGGGGTGAAGGTCTATCAACTCGAACACCGGGCAAGACGATAGACCGTCACCCCACCCCGCTCGCTACGCGAGCGACCCTCCCCCTCCAGGGGAGGGTGAAGAGCCCCTAAAACACCAGTGCCTTGGCCTGCTTGACCTGCGGCAGCGCCTGCACGCTTTTCAGCACATCCGCCGGCACCGCGCCGTCGACCTCGACCAGCGCGATGGCGTCGCCGCCGGGCGAGTTGCGGCCAAGATGGAAGGTCGCGATGTTGATTTTGGCGTCGCCGAGCAGGCCGGCGAACTTGCCGATGAAGCCGGGCTTGTCCTCGTTGGTGATGTAGATCATCGACTTGCCGAATTCGGCATCGACCCGGATGCCCTTGATGTCGACCAGCCGCGGCTTGCCGTCGGCATAGACCGTGCCCGACACCGAGCGCTCCTGCCGCTCGGTGGTGACGGTGACGGTGATCAGGCTTTCGTAATCGCTCTGCGCCGCGCGCACGATCTCGTCGACCACCATGCCGCGTTCTTTCGCCACCACCGGCGCCGACACCACGTTGACATCGCCGAGCATCGGCCGCAGCAGCCCCGACAGCGCCGCCGAGGTCAGCGCCTTGATCTTCATCTCGGCGACATGGCCTTCATAGGTGATTTGCACCCTCAGAATGCCGGTCTCGGTGAGTTGGCCGGCGAACGAGCCGAGCTTTTCGGCCAGTTCGATGAACGGCCGCAGCTTCGGGGCTTCTTCCGCCGTGATCGACGGAAAATTGACCGCGTTGGAGATCGCGCCGTTCAACAGGTAATCCGACATCTGCTCGGCAACCTGAAGGGCCACATTTTCCTGGGCCTCGGTGGTGGCGGCACCCAGATGCGGTGTGCAGATCACGTTGGGATGGCCGAACAGCACGTTTTTGGTGGCCGGCTCCTCGACGAACACGTCGAACGCCGCACCCGCGACATGCCCGGAATTCAGCGCATCGACCAATGCCTGCTCGTCGACCAGGCCGCCGCGCGCGCAATTGACGATGCGCACGCCCTTTTTCATCTTCGCCAGCGCCGCGGCGTCGATGATGTTTTTCGTCTTCTCGGTCAACGGCGTATGCAAGGTGATGAAGTCGGCGCGCCTGAGCAGTTCATCG
The DNA here is from genome assembly GCA_963706975.1 of uncultured Alphaproteobacteria bacterium. Classification (GTDB taxonomy): domain Bacteria; phylum Pseudomonadota; class Alphaproteobacteria; order Rhizobiales; family Xanthobacteraceae; genus Bradyrhizobium. The sequence continues at coordinate 82,540 of CAVPOL010000002.1, read as the reverse complement.
AGATCGACCTTGTCGACGCCGATGTCCTTGGCGCGCTCCGGCGACAGGAACGGATCGAACGCGATCACCTTCATGCGCAGGCCGAGCGCGCGGTCGGCGGCGATCGAGCCGATATTGCCGCAGCCGATCACGCCCAGCGTCTTGCCGGTGATCTCGACGCCCATGAAGCGGTTCTTCTCCCACTTGCCGGCCTGGGTGGAAGCGTCGGCCTGCGGAATTTCGCGCGCCAGCGCCAGCATCAGCGTGATCGCATGTTCGGCCGTGGTGATCGAATTGCCGAACGGCGTGTTCATCACGATGATGCCCCTGGCGGTGGCGGCCGGGATTTCGACATTGTCGACGCCGATGCCGGCGCGGCCGATCACCTTCAGCCGCGTCGCCTTCTCCAGGATCTTTGCCGTCGCCTTGGTGGCGGAGCGGATCGCGAGGCCGTCATAATTGCCGATGATCTCGGCCAGCTTTTCCTTGTCCTTGCCGAGATTGGGCTGGAAGTCGACCTCGATGCCGCGATCCCTGAAGATCTGCACGGCGGCGGGCGACAGCGCATCGGAAATGAGAACTTTGGGTGCCATGATCTGGAATCCTTATGATCGATTCAGCCAGCCGATGTTTTGAAGCCGGACGAGATGAGCTTGAAATGCGCGGGCAGCGTCAGCGTAGCCAGCGCAGCATGTGAGGAAACGGCGTGACGCCGTTAGCGGCAGCATGACGCGGTTCGAAGGTCATGCCGTAATATTGAAGCAACGGCTGGCCGAAGGTACGGCCGGCTGCAAAATTCTCGATGTACGCCTTTGAGCTGCCGCGATAGCCGTGCGGATGGAAGACGATCGCGGGGTCGATATCGAGATGCCTTGCCGCAGCATAGGACCAGGCAATCGCCGCCATTTCATCCCCGTCTGAAGGCGACAGGCTTGGTGCAGTTCTTTCGGCAGGATCGGTCACCGCGAGGTGTCCGGCTTCGTGCAAGAGATCACCGGGATAAGCGAGGCGCTCCTCGTCGATCAGGATCATGCCGTCTCGAATTTCGATGCCGGGCAGGAAGGTCGTGTCCGGCAACTGCGCCGGACGCACATCGATCCCGATGCCGCGGACGAAGTCCGCGAGCCGTTCGGTCAGGGGATTCGCGAACATGTCACGCCGCCTTGGCGAGCGACGACTTCATCTCGGCAAACGCCCAGTCGATCCACTGCGTCAGCAGCGCGACGTCGCCGGCTTCCACGGTGGCGCCGCACCAGATCCGCAGGCCCGCCGGCGCGTCGCGGTAATGCGCGAAATCGTAACCGGCGGCTTCCTTCTCCACCAAAGCCACCAGCTTCTTGGAGAAATCAGCCTGCGCGTCCGGCGTCAGCCCCGTGATGGCGGGATCGACCACCTTCAGGCACACCGAGGTGTTGGAGCGGATCGCCGGATCCTTCGCCAGGAAATCGATCCATGGAGTCTTCGCCTTCCAGTCGGCGAGCACCTTTGTGTTGGCGTCGGCGCGCGCGATCAGCGCCTTGAGGCCGCCGACCGATTTCGCCCAGTTCAGCGCGTCGAGATAATCCTCGACGCACAGCATCGACGGCGTGTTGATGGTCTCGCCTTCAAAAATGCCTTCGTTGAGCTTGCCGCCCTTGGTCATGCGGAAAATCTTCGGCAGCGGCCAGGCCGGCTTGTAGCTCTCGAGTCGTTCTACCGCGCGGGGCGACAGCACCAGCATGCCATGCGCGGCCTCGCCGCCCAGCGCCTTCTGCCAGGAGAAGGTCACGACATCGAGTTTTTGCCAGTCGAGTTTTTGCGCGAACGCCGCCGAGGTCGCGTCGCAGATGGTAAGGCCTTCGCGGGTCGCACTGATCCAGTCGGCGTCGGGAACGCGCACGCCTGACGTGGTGCCGTTCCAGGTGAAGACGATATCGGATGCCGGGTCGGCCCTGGAAAGATCCGGGATTTCGCCATAACCGGCATGCAGCCTGGTGACATCCTTGAGCTTCAATTCCTTGACGATGTCGCTGACCCAGCCCTCGCCAAAAGATTCCCAGGCGATGGTGGTGACGGGTCGCGCGCCGAGCAGCGACCACAGCGCCATTTCGACCGCGCCGGTATCCGACGCCGGCACGATACCGATCCTGTAACCGGCGGGAACTTCAAGCACTTCGCGGGTCAACTCGATCGCGAGCTTGAGTTTCGCCTTGCCGATCTTCGCGCGATGCGAACGGCCGAGCGCTGCGTCCTTGAGATTTTGGGCGGTCCAGCCGGGGCGCTTGGCACAGGGGCCGGAGGAAAAATGCGGCACATTGGGCCGCAAAGCGGGCTTCGCTGCAGTCATGATCTATCCTTCCAGATAGCTAGCCTCCCGTTGGGGGGAGGTGTCCCGCCGCGGTCATTAGGGGAATCGTCCGGAATCGTCAAGGAGCTTCGCGGAGATCACGGCTGATTGATGTGAGTTGCGCTCCGGCGACGATTGTACCGAGAGCAATTTCGCCGCGTTTATCAAGAGCCTGGCGGCCTTCCGCCGGCGCGTCAGAAGCGGATCGTCATTCCGACATGGCTGCGCGCAAATCCCAGCCGCTGATAGAATCGCTGCGCATCGACGCGGCTCTGGTGCGTGAGCAGTTCGACCAGCTTGCAGCCGTTGGCGCGCGCTTCCCTAACCGCCCATTGCACCAGTTGTTCGCCGATGCCGCGGCTGCGGCGATCGCCGGCAACGCGGACGTCCTCGAGCAGGCCGCGCGAGGCGCCTTGCGAGCTTATTCCCGGCAGGATGCAAAGCTGCAGGCAGCCGACCACGGTCCCCTCGCCGTCTTCGGCGACCACCAGCTGGATGTTCGGATCGCGCTCGACCCGCTCGAACGCCTGGAAATACGACGGCGGCAGCGGCTGCTCGATCCGTTCGCGCGCGCTGCCGAGCGCATCGTCGGCCAGCATCGCCACGATGGCGGCGATATCGTCGCGGCGCGCGCGACGAATGGTGACGGAGGAAATCGCGGTCATGATGGGTCGGCCTCAGCGCGCCGGCGGCAGGCCGAGCGCCCGTTCGGCCTCGCCGATCCAGCGCCGCAGCGCGGCGTAGCCGTCGAGATGGAAGCCGCCCTCATGGGCGAGCCGCGTGTAGGCCAGCAGCGCGACGTCGGCGAGCGAAAAATTGTCGCCGACCAGAAAGCGTGTTGCGGCGAGCTGATGCTCCATCCTTGCCAGCGCGGCATAGCCGCGCTTGATCTTGTCGGTATCGAGATCGGAGGCGGGCTTGCCGAGATAGACCATCTGGAACCGGCACACCGCGATATAGGGCTCGTGGCTGTACTGTTCCCAGAACAGCCATTCATCCATTTTCGCCGCGGCAAAGTCGTCCGCCGGGATCAGCTCGCTGCCGCGGGCGAGGTAGCGGATGATGGCATTGGATTGCGCCAGCACGCGGCCGTCGTCGAATACCACCGTCGGCACCTGGCCGGCGCCGTTGAGCTTCAGAAACTCCGTGGTGCGGGTCTCGCCCTTCAGCGTGTCGACGCTGATCCAGTCATAGGGCAGCGCCAGACGGTCGCATACCCACTTCACCTTCAGGCAATTGCCCGAATTGGTATCGCCGTAGATCTTCATGGAGCGGGCTCCCGGACAGCAGCCGCATCGGACCAGCCGCGTCAATGGCTGTCAAGCCACCGCCCGCGCGCCTCTCGAAATCAGAATTTGTAACCGACGCCGAGCCGGACCGTGTTGATGCTGGAGTCGATATCCGCAGTCACGCGCTGATATTCATATTCGAGCCGGGTAAACACCCCGCCCGCCACCATGACGTCGACGCCGAAGCCGGCGGAGTATCCATAGACGAGTTTGGTCTTGGTATCGGTTATCCACCCCGGAAGCTGCGGACCGGGAACAGCCGAAACGCTGCGTTCGACCGTCTGGCTGCCAAGTCCCGCGCCGCATAAAGGCATAAGGCAGGGCGCATCCCCAGATATAGCCGGCGCGCACCCGCAACGAGCCGAAGTCCGATATCCTGACGGTCGCATTCGAATGCGTCGTCGATGCGACGGACAGGTCGGGATTATAAGTGTAGCCTGTCGAGCTGGAGTACGCGCGGAACCCGCCGTGAATGTAATTTGCCTCAAGGCCGACGACGACGTCTTCCCATTGCGAGTTGTATCCGGCAAACGCACCAAGGCCGCCATTGAGGTGGTGCGCCCGCCCCAACGGCCGCCAATTGTAGGCCACGCCAACCGGCGGAAGGAAGGTCGACTGCATATCACTGTTGATGCCGGCTGGCACCCATGAATCGATCGATCCCCAATCCGCCTGCCCGCCGACGTAATAGCCCTGCCAGACCGCCCTTGTGGTGGTCAGCCCGTCGGTGAAGGAGCCGCGAAGAAATTCCGGCATGTCGGCCGCTTGCGCGCCCGAGGCCGACCCAAACACTACCGCCGCCAGCAAGAGTTTACGCATCGCAACGCTCCATCAAACACACTCCGACCTGGCGCCGATCATCCTCCGTTAACCTTAACCAATCGTTGTCGCCGCAGTCCGTTGGCATGAACTTGTCGCGGGATTCCGATTTTCACAGGGACCGCTCCTGGTTTTCGCCAGTCGGGCGGCGCGCAACGCAAAACGGCGCGGGAACTTCCCGCGCCGTTTCAAGTCGTTAATTCGTGGAGGGTTGAATTAACCCCTGCGCATCAGCGGCGGCGGCGCCGGCGCGTACACTGGCGCCACGTATGTCGGCGTGGGGCACAGCTCCCAGCGCACGCCGAACTTGAGGTCGTTCGAGGTGAGGCGCCTGAACGTCATCGGGTTGAAGACGTTGTTGACGCCGTCGAAGGTGCGGAGGTCGCCTGACAGGGCGTCGCCCATGTCGAGATAGCGATAGGCGAGTTCGACCGTGAAGTTCGGCGCGAGCTTGTAGGAAATACCGGCGTGCAGCGCCCAGGCGAGATTCCACTTCGACGAATTGTCGGCGAAGGCAGCACTCGACACCGAGCCGCCGCCGGCGTTGGTGATGCCCCAGTCGATGAAATTCCTGATCGAGACCCGCGCACCGCCAATGCCGCCGCCGACGAACGGCGTCAGGGAGAACCAGGTGCCGAGGTCGAAATAGGCGTTGCCCATCACCACCCATTCGTGGAAGTTGCCGCGGTACATGTCGATGCCGGTTCCGCCGTTGAAGGTGATGCGGTCGCTGCCGGAGAACTGCGAACTGGCCCTGAATTCACCGGTGAGGTCGGCACGGAACCAGTTGTTGAACCTGAAGCCGCCACCCCCGCTGAAACTGTTGGCGGAGCTGAACTCGGAGCTCTGGGTCGAAGAATTTGTGCTGGAATCCAGCGCATTGCTCATGCGGCCGGACCCGCGAAAGTTGATGCCGATATCGCCGCGCAGATACCAGCCGGCGAACTCGTCGCCGAGGCTGGCGCCTCCGCCGCCGTAGCCGGTGCCGCCGTAGCCCGCGCCGCCGTAGCCCGCGCCGCCGGGTGTTGCCACCACGTAGCCCATGGGCGGCGGCGGCAGCGGCGGCGGCGGCGGCGGCACCATGCCCATGTCGGCGGCAAACGCCATCGACGGCAACAGGTATGCCGCTCCGGCGGCAACGAGAAACTTAACGCTACGCATTGGCTTCGTCCTTTTGGCCGGTGAGGCAGACAACGGAGGCCTCACATCAAAACTCACGGTCGGACGATGTCGCAAAATGCTTAAGCGGCACTTAACCCTAATTATTAAGGTTGATAATCCGTTGCGCGCGACCGGCGATGCGTGTGCACGCCAACGGGCATATCATGCGGGATTTCAATATTTTACGGTGCGCCGCAAAGCTGCAAAAAAAGGAAGAAAAAATTTCGAGGATTTATTCGCGGGCGATTTCGACACGACGAAATGCGGCGAGACCGCCCAAATCACTAACGATTTATTGCTGTCAGCGCGCCAGCCGCGGCATCTTCGGCAGGAACACCGCGAGCAGTCCGATCGCCGGCAGGAACGCGCAGACCTGATAGACGAAGGCGAGGCCGGCATGGTCGGCGACCTTGCCGAGCACCGCGGCGCCGAGGCCGCCGATGCCGAACGCGAACCCGAAGAACACCCCGGAGATCATCCCGAAGCGGTGCGGCATCAGTTCCTGCGCGAACACGATGATCGACGACGTCGCCGAGGAAATGATGAGGCCGATGATCACCGTCAGCACCGCGCTGGCGTAAAGGCCGGCGTAGGGCAGCGCCAGCGTAAACGGCAACGCGCCGAGGATCGAGAACCAGATCACGTATTTGCGGCCGAAGCGATCGCCGAGCGATCCGCCGAAGAAGGCGCCCGCGGCATTGGCGGCGAGAAAGATGAAGAGATAAAACTGTGCCTGCTGGGTCGAGACCTGGAATTTCTCGATCAGATAGAAGATGTAATAGCTGGAAAGGCTCGAGACATAGAGTTGCTTCGAGAACAACAGCGCGACCAGCACCACGAGCGCGACCTTGACCCGGCGGGAACTCGGCGCGTCCGGATGCGCCGGCGGCGCCGCCGCCTTTTTGGTCGCGATCTGCGGCCGGTACCACTGCCCGATCCGCCACAGGATGACGATGGCGAGGAACGCGATCGAGGAGAACCAGGCGATGCTGGGCTGGCCGAACGGCACCACGATCAGCGCGGCCAGCAGCGGACCCATCGAGGTTCCGAAACTGCCGCCGAGCTGGAACACCGATTGCGCGAAGCCGTAGCGCCCGCCCGAGGCCAGCCGGGCGATCCGCGCCGACTCCGGATGAAACACCGCCGAGCCGAGCCCGACCAGCGCCGCCGCGATCAGGATGACGGGGTATTGCTGCGCGACGCTGAGCAGCAGCAGGCCGAAGAAGGTAAATCCCATGCCGATGGCGAGCGAGAACGGCTGCGCCTTCCTGTCGGTAAAATGCCCGACCACCGGCTGCAGCAGCGAGGCGGTGAACTGGAACGCCAGCGTGATCATGCCGATCTGCGCGTAAGTCGAGCGCGTAGGCATCCTTCAGGATCGGATAGACCGACGCGATCAGCGACTGCATGGTGTCGTTGAGAAAATGCGAGAAGCTGATCCCGGCCAGCACGATATAGGCCGGACCCGCGGCAGTCCTGGCGGTGGCGCCGGGCGCAAGATCGGACACCAGCACCGGCGCGACCAGTGCTTCCTCGGAGACGGTAACGGGTTTGTTCAACGGATGATTCCCGGAAAATGCGCGGCGCAATATCCGTTCCTACGATGCCGGCGGCGGGCCGACCAGCACCGTCAGATAATGGCTGCGATGCAATTAGGCCGCAGCCTCGCCGAGCGCTGACACGATGTGGTCGACCACTTCCTCGACCAGGATGCGGTCGTCGCCCTCGCCCATCACCCGGATCACCGGCTCGGTGCCGGAGGAGCGCACCAGCAGCCGGCCGTGGCCGTTGAGGCGTTTTTCGCCGTCCACGATGGCGGATTTGACGTCGGCGTCGTCGAGCGGCTTGCCGCTGCGGTAGCGCACGTTCTTGAGGATCTGAGGCAGCGGGTCGAAGCGATGGCAGACCTCCGAGACCGGGCGGCGAAGTTTCTGCACCACCGCGAGCACCTGCAACGCGGCGACAAAGCCGTCGCCCGTGGTGGCGTAGTCCGACAGGATGATGTGGCCTGACGGTTCGCCGCCGACATTGTAGCCGCGGGTCAGCATCTGTTCGAGCACGTAGCGGTCGCCCACCGGCGTGCGGATCAGCTCGATGCCCTGCCCTTCGAGAAAGCGTTCCAGCCCGAGATTGGACATCACGGTAGCGACGACGCCGGGCTTGGCCAGCCGGCCGTCTTCCTTCCAGCTCTGCGCGATCACCGCCAGCAGCTGGTCGCCGTCGACCATGTGGCCGCGCTCGTCGACCAGGATGACCCGGTCGGCGTCGCCGTCGAGCGCGATGCCGATATCGGCGCGCATCTCGCGCACCTTGCGGCTCAGCGCTTCCGGCGAGGTCGAGCCGCATTCCTTGTTGATGTTGAAACCGTCGGGATCGACGCCGATGGAGATCACGTCGGCGCCGAGCTCCCACAGCGCTTCCGGCACCACCTTGTAGGCCGCGCCATTGGCGCAATCGACCACCACGCGCAGGCCGTCGAGGCTGAGATCGCGCGGCAGCGTGCGCTTGGCGAATTCGATGTAGCGGTCATGGACGCCGTCGATGCGGCGGGCGCGCCCGAGACTGGCGCTCTGCGCCAGTTTCTTGTCGAGCGACTCGTCGAGCAGCTGCTCGATCTGCTTTTCGACGTCGTCGGAAAGCTTGAAACCCTGCGGACCGAACAGCTTGATGCCGTTGTCCTCGAACAGATTATGCGAGGCCGAGATCATGACGCCGAGATCGGCGCGCATCGACTTGGTCAGCATCGCCACCGCCGGCGTCGGCATCGGGCCAAGCAGCAGCACATCCATGCCGACCGAGGTGAAGCCCGCGACCATGGCGTATTCGATCATGTAGCCGGACAATCGTGTGTCCTTGCCGATCACGACGCGATGGCGATGCTCGCCGCGCTGAAACACCAGCCCGGCCGCCTGGCCGACCTTGAGCGCCAGCTCCGGCGTGATCAGACCATTGGCGCGGCCACGAATCCCGTCGGTTCCGAAATATTTGCGGCTCATGTGACCCCCAGCTTCGTCCAGGCTCCCCAGCCCACCCAGCGAGAAACCTCCGACGCCCGCCCTCATGGCGTGCACGGGTTATACTGCCTCCAGCGCTAAAATGGCTTCAAAAAATATGATGAATCATTACCGGCGCCGGAACCGCCGATAATCCCTTAACACTTTGTTAACACAAGACATTATGCAGGAAAACCGGAACCTGACGGCGATCCGCTAGTCGCTTGCGCTTGATGTGGTGGTCGGCCTTCGAGGGTGGCGGCTGGGTGACATTGACCGGATCCGAGCCCGGAAAGGTCTCCTCCAGCCCCTCGTCCAGGGCCTCATCGAGCTGGCGCTTTTCGGTCGCTTTGGCGTGTTTGGGGGTGGAATCTGGTCCGCGTCATCAATCCCCTCCTGTCATTGGCCGGGCGTCCCGCGACGCGATTTTGCAGGGGGCCCAAGCGTGCTAGATGACAATCAAAGCGACGGATACAAGAACGGCCCGGGAGCGACTTATGAAACACATCACCTGCATCGAGGATCTGCGCCAGCTTCACATGCGCAAGGTGCCGAAGGCGTTTTTCGACTACGCCGATCGCGGCTCCTATTCCGAGGACACGCTGCGCGCCAATGTCGACGACCTGCAGGCCATCAAATTCCGCCAGCGCATCCTGGTCGACGTCTCGAAGCGCGATCCTCCACCACCATCCTCGGCGAATCCGCCGCCATGCCGCTGATCCTGGCGCCGGTCGGGCTCACCGGCATGCAATATTCGCGACGGCGAAATTCACGCCTGCCGCGCCGCGCAGGCCGCAGGCATTCCCTACACGCTGAGCACGATGTCGATCTGCTCGATCGAGGATGTCGCCGCCAATGTCGAAAAACCGTTCTGGTTCCAGCTCTACGTCATGAAGGACCGCGGCTTCATCAAGGCGCTGGTCGAGCGCGCGATCGCGGCGAAATGCAGCGCGCTGGTCCTGACCGTCGATCTGCAGGTGATCGGCCAGCGCCACGCCGACATCAAGAACGGCATGACGGTGCCGCCGGAATGGTCGCTGTCGAAGCTGGTCGATTTCGCCACCAAGCCGGCCTGGGTCGCCGGCGTGCTGCGCGGCAAGCGCCGCGACCTTCGGCAACCTGGTCGGCCACCTCAAGGGCACCGACGACATCACCGCGCTCGGGACCTGGATCGCGACCCAGTTCGACACCACGCTGAACTGGAAGGACATCGAGTGGATCCGCAGCATCTGGCCGGGCAAGCTGATCCTGAAGGGCATTCTCGACGTCGAGGACGCCGAGGAAGCGGTGAAGACCGGCGCGCAGGCGCTGGTGGTTTCCAACCATGGCGGCCGCCAGCTCGACGGCGCGCCGTCATCGATCGAGGCGCTGCCGGAGATCGTCGACGCCATCGGCACCGCAGATGGAGGTCATGTTCGACGGCGGCATCCGCTCCGGCCAGGACGTGATGCGGGCGCTCGCGCTCGGCGCCAAATCCTGCATGATCGGCCGCGCCTATATCCACGGCCTCGGCGCCGCGGGCGGCCCCGGCGTCGCCAAGGCGATCGACCTGATCGCCAACGAACTCAGCGTCACCATGGGCCTGTGCGGCGTCAACACCATCGCCGAGATCGACGACCACGTGCTGGCGATTTAGGGATTAGGGAAAATCCATCGTCGTCCCGGCCAAGCGAGCCAACGGCGAGCGCTGAGCCGGGACCCATAGCCACCGGCGTTGATGTTGCGATCGGCTGATCCTACAGCATCGCCAAAGCGCGACGGTAGGGCGTATGGGTCCTCGCGTTCGCGGGGACGACCCGTTGCGAGGGTCTCGCGCCACGGCCCTCACATCGGCGGCGTGATCCCGTCGCGGCCGACATTGACGCGGGCGGCTTCCAGGGTGCCGTCGTCCTTCCTGACGGCGCTGAAGATGATGGCCTTGACGCCCGGCTTCACTTCGGACTTGTCGCTGGCGACGAAGGTGACGATCGGAGTGCCTTCCGGCACCACCACTTTCTTTTCCCCGTCCTTGTACTTGACCAGGATGTTCTGACCCTCGGTGCCGACGACCGTCTGGGCCACGGTGGCATTGGTCATTGTGGAGCCCGGGCGCTGGTCCCAGGGCCGAAAACCTTCCGCCGCGCCCCTCTGGTTTTCCGGGAAGATATGAACCGCGACCGCCTTCTGGGTGCCGTCGGGCTCGGGCATCGCAGTGACGCCGATGTAGGAGCCCACCTTGATTTCCGACAATGAGGTCTGGACGACGGCGAACACCGCCACATTGTCGGTCATGCGCACCTTCATGTCGGTACCCTCCCGCGACTTGATCATCAGGTTGGGTCCATCGACGCCTTCGATGGTGCCGCGGATGCGCACGGTCGGCGGCTGCTGCGCCCAGGCCGCGGTCCCCAGCACGGATATCGTCAGGACAGCCGCGAGCGCGCCTGGCAGCAGCGAAGCAATCTTCGGCATGGCGTTCTCCTCCCCAGGGTTCTTGTTCCGGTAAGGGCAGAACACCGTGGCGGCGCGGCTATTCCTTCCCTTCTCCCCCCATAAAGACGGGCCCCGGTGTGGCAACGATATTCCGGCTCACATCTTGTTGAGATCGGCGACGACCAGATCACGAAGCTCGGAAGTGACTTGCGGCCGCTGCCCAAACCACAATTCAAAGCCGCGCACCGCCTGGTGCAGCAGCATGCCGAGCCCGTCGGCCACGCCCAGCCCGCGCCCGCGCGCCTCCGCCAGCAGCGGCGTTTCCAGCGGCACATAGACGAGATCGGCGACCACGGCATTGCCCGGCAGCCGGCCGGTGTCGATCTCGAGCGGCGGCTGGCCATGCATGCCAAGCGACGTCGTGTTGACCAGCAATGTGGCACGCGGCAGTACGTCCCCGATCGAGTCCCACGCCATGGCATGCACGTTGGCGCCGAACTGATCGGCCAGCGCGCGGGCCCGCTCGATGCTGCGGTTGGCCAGATGCACGCGCGCGATGCCGCGCTCGAGCAGTCCGAACACCACCGCGCGCGACGAGCCGCCGGCGCCGAGCACCAGCGCGTCCTCACAGCGGTCCCAGCCGGGGGCACAGGCGTCGAGGTTACTGACGAAACCTTCGATGTCGGTGTTGGTCGAGCGCAGTTCGCCGGCCTCGTACCACAGCGTATTGGCGGCGCCGACGGCCTTCGCGCGCGCATCCGGCTTCGACAGCGCCAGCGCGTGCTCCTTGTGCGGAATGGTGATGTTGGCGCCGACAAAGCCGTGGAGTGACAACCGAAACACGAAATCCTGGAACTCGTCGGGCGGTACCGCCTCGATGACGTAGCCACCCTCGATGCCGAGTGTCCGCAGCCAGTGATGATGGATCAGCGGCGAGCGCGAATGCGCTGCCGGCCATCCGATCAGGCATGCGACGGGGGCATTACTCATGGCGAGCATCGAGAAGCTGAATGGTCACAAAACCTCCCTCGTCATGCCCGGGCTAAAGCGCGAAGCGCGCCTTCGCGCAGACGACCCGGGCATCCACGCCTATCCTCCTGGAATGCCAAAAGACGTGGATGGCCGGGTCAGGCCCGGCCATGACGATCCATTTATCGTCTGCGGCGTTGTGTCAAGAACACCATCCCGCGCAGCGCCAGCGCCCGACGGAGGGCCACCGCTGCCCCGCGGCGAGGCTGACGAAGGCCAGGGCTTCGTTGCGGCGTGAATCAGGCATTCGCGTTCCATTCTTGAACTTCCTTCTCATACACTTCCCGGAAGCCGGCCCGCTGCAGGTTGCGAAAGGAATGCTCAAGCATATTGGAGCGTTTCGGACACCAGGATCGAACAGCCGGGACTGAGCCCGACGAAGAACCGCTTGACGCCTTCGGCCGCAAACAGATCGATCTAGCGGTCGATGCCGACGGCCTCCATTCCCGCTTCGGCGCCGCACAAATAAACGCGATCGAGATTGGCTGACGCAAACGGGGGCTTGCCGAGCGTGGTGACGTAGCAATGGCCGAATGGCGGGCCGCTGAATTGCATTCGCGCGAGGCTATCTGGCTCGCATCGGCCAGCCAGCCGGATCGCGAGTTGCTTCAGCTTCGACGACAGGGCGAGATGTCCCTTGCACTCCTCCCCGGCGACGCGCCTTCCGCGACGCCTTGAGCCGTGGCCGGAAGCATCCCTCAGATTAGATATCTTAAGTATCACTTATTGACATTTTAACATCATTAATTATCATGCAAAGGTGATGCCTGATACCGGCTGGGCCCCCAGCAATGAGGCAAGCGGATGATCACGGCAGCGCAATTGCGGGCCGCCAGGGTGCTTCTCGGCATCGACCAGCGCCGACTTGCGGAGCTGTCCGGGCTTTCCGTGCCAACCATTCAACGCATGGAGGCGAGCGAAACGATGGTGCGGGGCAATGTCGATTTGCTGGTGAAGCTGATCACGGCTCTCGAGGGCGCCGGCATTGAGATGATCGACGAAGGGGCGGCCAGCAGTGCCGAGGGGCGCGGGGTGCGGCTGAAACTCAATTCCGGATCGGCAAGGACCTATCTGGAAAATCAGATAGAGAACAAGGCATCGAGCGGAACGAGGGCGCGCAGATAATGTCGGCCGTCGTCGTGCAAATGGTTTGTGTCGCCGGATTGCTTGGCCTGGCAGTTCTGGCGATCGTTCTGAGCCGCGCAAGGATTGCTACGGCGGTCATCTACAGCGCGACGTTGGCGGTTTCCGCGATTGCATTGGCCGGGTCGCTCCGCTGGCTGCTTGGCGGCACCGCTGATGCCACCGAACTGACCTTGCCGGTCGGATTGCCGTGGCTCGGCGCCCATTTCCGCCTGGACGCATTGGCATCGTTCTTCCTGGTCGTCGTCAATATCGGCGGCGCGGCGGCAAGCCTCTACGGGCTCGGCTACGGTCGTCACGAGACAACGCCGCAGCGCGTGCTGCCGTTCTTCCCCGCCTTCCTGGCCGGCATGAATCTGGTGGTGCTGGCAGACGACGCGTTCTCCTATCTGCTGTGCTGGGAATTCATGTCGCTGGCTTCCTGGGCGCTCGTCATGGCGCACCACCGCAAAGCCGGCACCGCCAAAGCGGGTTACGTCTACCTGGTGATGGCAAGCTTCGGCACGCTGGCACTGCTGCTGGCGTTCGGCCTCCTGGCGGGACCGGCCGGCGACTACGGATTTGCCGCCATTCGCCAGGCCCCGCATACGCCCGGCGCGGCCGCCCTGGTGCTGATCCTGATGCTGCTCGGCGCCGGCTCGAAGGCTGGCCTGGTGCCGCTGCACGTCTGGCTGCCGCTCGCGCATCCTGCGGCGCCGAGTCACGTCTCGGCGCTGATGAGCGGCGTCATGACCAAGGTCGCGATCTACGGCTTCATTCGCGTCGTGTTCGATCTGCTGGGGCAGCCGACCTGGCAGGCCGCCGTGATCGTGCTGTTCCTCGGCAGCATCACCGCCGTGATGGGCATCCTGTATGCGATGATGGAGAAGGACTTAAAGCGCCTGCTGGCCTACAGCACGATCGAGAACGTCGGCATCATCTTCGTCAGCCTCGGCCTGGCGCTGGGGTTTCAGGCCAACGGCATGAAGCTGCCGGCGGCGCTCGCCTTCACCGCCGCGCTGTTTCATGCGCTCAACCACTGCTTCTTCAAGAGCCTGCTGTTCTTCGGCGCCGGCGCGGTGCTGACCTCGACCGGCGAGCGCGACATGGACAGGCTGGGCGGCCTGATCCACCGGATGCCGCATACGAGTTTCGTCGTGCTGATCGGCTGCGTCGCCATCTCGGCGCTGCCGCCGTTCAACGGCTTCGTTTCGGAATGGCTGATCTTCCAGGCCGTGCTGCAGAGCCCCGACCTGCCGCAATGGGCGCTGAAGATCATGGTGCCTGCGGTCGGGGCCATGCTGGCGCTGGCTGCAGCGCTGGTGGCCGCCTGCTTCGTCAAGGCGTTCGGCGTGGCTTTTCTCGGACGGCCGCGCAGCAAGGCGGCGGAAACCGCCGGCGAAGTCGACCGCATTTCGCTGTCCGCCATGTTCATCCTCGCCGCCCTTTGCCTGTTGGCCGGCATCCTGCCGGGCCCGGTGATCGATGCACTGGCGCCGGTCGCGGCCGAAATGACCGGCGGCCGCCTGCCGGTCCAGGCCGACATGCCATGGCTTTCGATCGTGCCTATTTCGCAAAGCCGCGGCTCCTACAACGGATTGCTGGTGATGGCCTTCATCACGATATGCGCCTCGCTTGCGGTTTATTTCATTCATCGGCTGGCATCGCGCGCGCTGCGGCGAGGGCCGGCGTGGGGCTGCGGCTTCACCGATCCAACCCCGGCGGCGCAGTATTCCGGTGCGAGCTTCGCGCAGCCGATCCGCCGCGTATTCGGCACCATGCTGTTCCACGCCCGCGACCATGTCGACATGCCCGCCCCCGGCGATACCAGGCCGGCGCGGCTTCGGATCGAACTGCACGACCTGGTCTGGGAGGGCATCTACGCGCCGCTCGCCGGCGCGGTCAGATTGTCCGCCGACCGGCTCAACCGGCTGCAGTTCCTGACCATCCGGCGCTACCTCAGCCTGGTCTTTGGCACCCTCGTCACACTGTTGCTGGTGCTCGCAATATGGTCGTGATGACAGACATAGCGGTGCAGGGCCTGCAGATGCTGCTGGTGCTCGCTGCTCGCGCCGCTGCTGACCGGCTTCGTGCGCAAGATCAAGGCCCGGCTGGTGCGCCGCCGGGGCGCGTCGGTTTGGCAGCCCTATCGCGATCTGCTGCGCCTGCTGCGCAAGGAGGTGGTGCTGGCCGACAATGCCTCATGGCTGTTCCGCGTCACGCCCTATGTGACCTTCGCGGCGATCTGGGTTGCCGCGGCGCTGGTACCGACCTTCGCCACCGGCCTCCTGTTCAACTGGACCGCCGATCTGATCGCCATCGTCGCGCTACTCGGCAGCGCCCGCTTTTTCCTGGCGCTGGCCGGCATGGATGTCGGCACCAGTTTCGGCGGCATCGGCTCCAGCCGCGAAGTCATGATCGCGGCACTGGCGGAGCCGGCGATGCTGCTGATCTTCTTCTGCATGGCGCTGGTCGCCGGCTCGACCCAGCTGTCGACGGTCGCCAATTTCATGGCCTCGTCCTATGTCGGCCTGCGGGTGTCGCTGGGCATGGCGATCATCGCGCTGATCATGGTCGCGCTGGCCGAGAACGCGCGCATCCCGGTCGACAATCCGGCCACCCATCTCGAACTCACCATGGTACATGAAGCGATGGTGCTGGAATATTCCGGACGCCATCTTGCCATGATCGAATTCGGCGCGTTCCTCAAATTGCTGCTCTACGTCTCGCTGATCGCCTGCGTGTTCTTTCCCTGGCGGATCGCGGTGTTCGGCGCCGGGCCGCTGGCCTATGCCATCGGCGCCGTCGCCTATGTGGTCAAGCTGGCGATCGCCGGCTTCCTGCTGGCGCTGTTCGAGACCGCCACGGCGAAGATGCGGGTGTTCCGCGTTCCGCAGTTTCTCGGCGCCGCGCTGATGCTGGGCCTGCTCGGCACGCTGTTGCTGTTCGTGTCGAGGAGTTTCTGATGCAGATGCAAAGCCTCGCCTTCGACGTCTCGCATACGCTGGCCGGCGGCCTCGTCCTGATCAGCTTCATGATGCTGTACCAGGACCGGCTCTATTCGCTGCTCAACGTGTTTGCGCTGCATGCCCTGGTGCTCGCGCTTTCGGTCGCCTGGCAGGCCTGGATCCAGGACGCGCCGCATCTCTACGTCACCGCCGTCATCGCGCTGGTCTTCAAGGCGATCGTGATTCCGGTGGCGCTGCACCGCATCGTCAAGCAGCTCGGCATTCATCGCGACATCGAGTTGGCCGTCGGCATCGGCCCGACCATGCTGGCCGGAATGGGGCTGGTCGCGCTCTCGATGGTGCTGATGCTGCGGGTCACCGCCGACGCCGACCCGCTGGCGCGCGAGGATCTCGCCTTCGCGCTGAGCGTGGTGCTGCTCGGACTTCTGGTCATGGTGACGCGGCGCAACGCCGTCAGCCAGGTGGTGGGGTTCATGTCGCTGGAGAACGGACTGGTGCTGGCGGCGACCGGCGCCAAGGGCATGCCGCTGGTGGTCGAGATCAGCGTCGCCTTCTCGATCCTGATCGCCTTCATCGTGATCGGCATCTTCCTGTTCCGGATCCGCGAACGCTTCGACTCCGTCGACGTCTCGGCGCTCGACGACTACCGGGGCGAGCACCAATGAGCGTGGCGTCCTTCCATCCGGTGACGGCGGTGCTGCTGATTCCAATTCTGGCGGCGGCGCTGCTGGCGGTATTGCCCGGCTACCGGCTGACGGCGCGACTGAACGTGGTCGCGAGCCTCGCGACATTTCTGTCGGCGCTGTCGCTGTTCGTGATCGACCGGCCGCCGCCCGAGCCCTACGTGCTGGTCGACGACATGAACATCGTCTTCATCGTGCTCAACACCTTCGTCGGTTTCACCACCAGTATCTTTTCGGCGAGCTACATCGCGCACGAGCTTCAGACCGGCCGGCTGACCCCGGCCTATCTGCGGTTCTACCATGCCATGTACCAGATCATGATGTTCGGCATGAACCTCGCCTTCATGTCGAACAATATCGGCCTGATGTGGGTCGCGGTGGAAATCGCCACCCTGACCACGGTGCTGATGGTCGGCATCTATCGCACCCACGCAGCCCTGGAAGCGGCGTGGAAGTATTTCATCCTCGGCAGCGTCGGCATCGCCTTCGCGCTGTTCGGCACCATTTTGGTCTACATGGCGGCGCGTCCGGTGGTCGGCGAAGGCCAGGACGGCATGGTCTGGACGCTGCTGATCCAGCATGCGGCGCAGTTCGACCCGGCCCTGCTCAATGTCGCCTTCGTATTCCTGTTCCTTGGTTACGGCACCAAGGTCGGCCTGGCGCCGCTGCATGCCTGGCTGCCCGACGCGCATGCCGAAGGTCCGACCCCGATATCGGCGGTGCTGTCGGGCCTGCTCTTGAACGTCGCGCTCTATGCGCTGCTGCGCTTCAAGATATTGCTCGCCGCCAATCCGGCGGCGATCGCGCCCGGCCCGCTGATGGTGACGATGGGACTGGTCTCGGTGGTGTTCGCCGCCTTCATGCTGTACCGCCGCCGCGACATCAAGCGGCTGTTCGCCTATTCCTCGATCGAACACATGGGCATCATCGTGTTTGCCTTCGGCATGGGCGGCCCGCTCGCCAATTTCGCCGGGCTGTTGCACATGGTGATGCACAGCCTGACCAAGTCGGCGATCTTCTACGCCGTCGGCCATATTTCGCAGATCAAGGGCACGCAGCGGATCGGCAGGATCCGCGGCCTGACGGTGACCCACCCGGCGCTCGGCTGGGGCCTCGTGGTCGGCGTCGCCGCGATCGCCGGATTGCCGCCGCTCGGCATCTTCATGAGCGAATTTCTCATCGTGACCTCCACCTTTGCGCGGCAGCCGTGGCTGGCGATCGTGCTGGTGTTCGGAATTTTGCTGGCGTTCGGCGCCTTGCTGCTGCGCCTGACCGGCGTCGCGTTCGGCGAACCCCGCGGCAGCACGGCCTCGGCCGAGGCTTCCTATCTGCCGATGTTCGCGCATCTCGCGCTGGTGCTGGGCGCCGGGATCTACCTTCCCGCGCCGCTCGTGGTCTGGTTCCAGCACGTGGCTCGCCTGCTTGGATAAGTCGTTGAGGATTGACCGGATATGCCGTCGCTGACCGATCTCATGCTGGAGGGCCGCAAGGTCGAGCAACACGGTCCGTGGCCGCGCGCCGTCGTGAATGCGTCGATCTGGCAATTTGCGACAGGGCAACTGGCGCTGGGACACTGGAGCCTGCTCGGCCTGTGGGGCGAACCCGGCGCCGTGCACATGGCGATGCTGGATCAACGCACCGCTGACATCGCCGTCATCAGCCTGGACTGCCCCGATCGCAGCTATCCCTCGGTCGGCGCGCGCCACCCGCCGGCGCTTCGGCTCGAGCGCACCGTCAACGATCTGTTCGGGCTAACGGCCGAAGGCCTGCCGGATCCCCGCCGCTGGCTCGATCACGGCAGCTGGGGCCTGCGTTTTCCGCTGGGCGATCGCCTCGACGCGCCGTCGAAGCCGGCCGCCTACCGTTTCCTGGCGGCGGAAGGCGACGGCCTGCACCAGATCGCGGTCGGTCCGGTGCATGCGGGCATCATCGAGCCCGGCCATTTCCGCTTTACCGCCAGCGGCGAGACCGTGGTGCGGCTGGAACAGCGGCTGGGCTATACCCACAAGGGCATCGAGGGGTTGATGACCGGCGCCAGTTACGAGCGGGCCGTCCAGCTCGCCGGGCGCGTCTCCGGCGACAGCACCGTCGCCTATGCCTACGCGTTCTCGCGAGCCGCCGAAGCGGCGCTCGGTCTGGCCGTGCCCGATCGTGCGGTCTGGCTGCGCGCGCTGCTCGCCGAACTGGAGCGGCTCGCCAACCACCTCGGCGACATCGGCGCGATCTGCAACGATGCCTCCTTCACCCTGCTGCACGCGCATTGCAGCGTGCTGCGCGAGCGCGTGCTGCGCGCATCCAACGCCGCATTCGGCCACCGGCTGCTGCGCGACGTCATCGTGCCGGGCGGCGTCACCCGCGACCTCGACCGCGACGGGACGGACGCCATCCGGGCGGCGCTGGACACCATCCGCCTGCGCTTTCCCGCCTTGATCGAGCTCTACGACAACACGGCATCGCTGCAGGACCGCACCGTCACCACCGGCGCCCTCACCCCCGCCCTGGCCAGCCAATATGCCGCCGGTGGCTATGTCGGTCGCGCCTCGGGCCGCTCCTTCGATGCGCGCCGCAACCTTGCCTATCCGCCCTATGGCTGCCTGGACTTCGAGGTGCCGGTGCTGAACGAAGGCGATGTCAACGCACGGGTCTGGATCCGCATGCGCGAGGTCGAGCAGAGTCTGTCCCTGATCGACCAGATATTGCAGAGGCTGCCCGCCGGACCGCTCGGAACGCATGCGGGTCACATCCGGGAAGCGCGGGAGGGCATGGCCATTGTCGAGGGATTTCGCGGCGACGTGCT
This sequence comes from uncultured Alphaproteobacteria bacterium, assembly GCA_963706975.1. Taxonomy (GTDB): domain Bacteria; phylum Pseudomonadota; class Alphaproteobacteria; order Rhizobiales; family Xanthobacteraceae; genus Bradyrhizobium. Next base: position 62,961 of record CAVPOL010000002.1, on the reverse strand, counting down.
GGTCTGGCTGCGCCTGCGCGATGGCCGGGTCGAACGCTGCCACCTGCGCGACCCCTCCTGGTTCCAGTGGCCGCTGCTCGAAGCCGTGATCGAGAACAATATCGTCGCCGACTTTCCGCTCTGCAACAAGTCGTTCAACTGCTCCTATTCGGGCCAGGATCTCTAGCGATGCGCAAGCTGCTGTTCGAAAGCCTGTTTCGTCGGCCGTTCACGGAACCAGCCCCGTCGCCGGACGATGCCGCACTGCGCGAACTTGCCGGCGCAGTCGGCCGCGCGGCGCGGCGGCGGCTCGGCCGCAGTCTGTCGATACGCGAGGTCGATGCCGGCTCCTGCAATGGATGCGAGCTGGAAATCCACGCCCTCAACAACGCCTATTACGACGTCGAACGCTTCGGCCTGCGCTTCGTGGCGTCGCCGCGGCATGCCGACGTGCTGATGGTGACCGGTCCGGTGACCCGGAACATGCGCGAGGCGCTGGAGCGCACCTATCATGCGACCCCGAATCCGAAATGGGTGGTCGCGATCGGAGATTGCGGACGGGATGGCGGATGCTTCGCCGGCAGCTATGCGGTGGTCGGCGGCGTTTCCGAAGTCATCCCAGTCGACATCCACGTACCCGGCTGTCCGCCGACTCCGATGGCGATGCTGCAAGGTCTGCTGGCGCTGCTCGAACGGGTGGATGTGGTGACGTCGTGAGAATCGTTCGATATCTGCACGGGCCCGCGACGCCGGCTCCGGGAAGCATCAATTCATCGCGCCCGCTGCAGGGCGCGCGAGGAAGGCACCTTGGGCTGCCGGATCGGCTTCGATGCATGTTCCCGGAGCCGGACGCCCCGGCCGCCCGTTGCACTCGGGGCTCCCGGATTGATCAGCTCGATCCCCGCGTTTTCGAGCGCGGAAATCAGTTTCATGAGAGAACCGACATTGGCGCGGATGACGCCGTCGCTGGCTTCCATGCGCTGGATCGTCGGCACCGAAAGACCCGCCAGTTCGGCCGTTTGCCGCTGATCGATGTTCAGGAGCGCGCGCGCGGCCCTGAGTTGATTAGCGGAAATCATGAACGTCGCCCCGGTTCGGCCAAATATATTGAGTCCATGTAAATTATTGCTCCATGCATCAATTTACAAGTTCAGTAAATCAGTGCAGCCGTCATCCGTTCAAACGTCTTCCACTTCGGCCGGAAGCCGCCCGCTCCGATTCGATCCGCGAACGACAGCGCACGCCGGTCGGATCGGCGGCGGGGCCGATCAGCGTTTCGCATATTGCATTATAAGAGATGTATAATACATACTATTTAATGCAGGACTTGACGAGGTGATCGGCTGTGCGGCTGCTCGGACGTTATCAGGGAAGAAGCGGCGAGATCGAAATCGTCGAATGCTCATGGGATCGCACCCGGATCTATTTCGAACAAGGCGTGCGGCAGAGCCAGGCGACGGCAGACGGTGAAAGCGTGTTCACCTATCTGAAGCTGATGGATGAGCTGCTGCAGCGGTCGGCCAACATTCTCGTGCTCGGATGCGGCGGCGGAAACCTCGCCACCCGGCTGGCCCGGTTCGGCAAGAAGCTGACCATCGTCGACAACAACCCGATCAGCTTCGTGATCGCGCACAAGTTCTTCGGGTTGCCCGACGATCTGAATTGCCGGGTCTCCGATTTCCGCAAATTCATCTTTCAGGACGGCGCCCTTTACGACGGCATCGCCATCGACATCGGCGGCCCGGGTTTTCGGTTCAACGAAGAGTTCGATGTCGAGACCTGCGAGGCGATCCGCGCGCGACTGGCGCCCGGCGGCCGCATTGTCATGAACGTCATGGTGAAGAACGATATCGATCCCCTGCCCGACCGGATCGCGGCCCGGCTCGCCGGCGAAAGCCTGCGAGTTTGGATCGTCGACGAGCAGGGCATCGAAGAGCGCAACGCGATCATCGCCTGCCTGCCGGAACGGCAATTGAATCCGCGTTCGGCGCTGGGCGACATCCTGTGCAACAACCACGAGCGGTGGTCGATCCGGCGCGGCAGGCGGCGCAGCCGCGATCCCGCTTGCGGATCATGCCGCGGGTGACGGTCCGATGGCGGGCAACACCCCTGAGGGTCGGCGCACGCTACGCAGCGCCCCGTTCCTGCGCCAGCATGTTGTTACCCGATCCGCTGTTGCCGATGATCACGACCCCTCGGTCTTGAGGATCGTGATCGCTCGCTAGATCACGCCGCGTCGCGGTGCGCGGCGATGATCTGGTCGGCGGCGCGGCCGGTGACTTCGGCCATGCGGTCGAACTGGCGGGTGAAGCTGCCGGCGCCGGCGGTGGCCGAACGCAATTCCACGATCAACTCGCCGATCTCGGCTTCCGGCATCATGGCGCGGACGCGGTCCCAGCCAGCCCAGCCCTCGCGAGTGTCGAAGCCCAGGATCTGGCCGCGCCGGCCTGACAGGATGGCGTTGATTTTTGCGGTGGCCTCGGTCGGACAGACGATCTCCACCACATGGATCGGCTCCAGCAGCACCGGCGCGCATTGCGGCAGCGCTTCGGAGACCCCGATCCGCGCCGCAGTGCGGAACGCGAGGTCGGACGAGTTGACGCTGTGATAGGAGCCGTCGGTCAGCGTCACCTGCACGTCGCAGACGGGAAAGCCGAGCGGCCCGCGCAGCAAGCCGTCGACCACGCCCTCTTCCACCGCGCCGATATAGTTTTTCGGCACCGCGCCTCCGACCACCTTTTCGTTGAACTCGAAGCCAGCGCCGCGCGGCATCGGCTTGATCTCCAGCACCACGTCGCCGAACTGGCCATGGCCGCCGGACTGCTTCTTGTGCCGGCCGCGCTGGGTGATCGATTTGCGGATCGTCTCCTGATAGCCGATTGAGGGCGGCTGCGATTTGACGTTGACCCCAAAGCGGTCCTTGAGCCGTTCCAGCGCCACCCGCAGATGCATCTCGCCCTGCCCCCACAGCACGATGTCGTGGGTGCGCGGGTTGTGGATCATGGTCAGCGAGGGATCTTCCTCGTTGAGCCGCAGCAGGGCCTGGCCGAGCTTGACGTCGTCCTTGCGGTCGGTCGCCGACAGCGACATCGCCAGCACCGGCGCCGCCGGCTCGACGCCGAGCAGCGGCTTCGGCGCGGTCTTGCCGCTGGAGACGGTGTCGCCGGTTTTGACGGTGTCGAGCTTGCCGAGGGCCAGGGTGTCGCCGGCCTCGGCGGCGGGGCGCTTGCTGTCATGGGTGCCGCTGACGCCGAGAATGCCGGAGACCCGGCCGGACTCCCCGGAAGACGATTGCAGCGTGGCGCCGTCATCGAGATGGCCGGCAAGGATGCGCGTCAGCGACAGTTTTCCGCCGTGCTGCAGGTGCACGGTCTTCATCACATAGCCCAGCGCATCCTTCTGCGAGGATGCACCGAGCCGCTTCGCGGTTTCGGCCACACCGGGCGATTCATGGCGCAGCGCCTTCATCAGCCGCAGCACGCCGTTTTCGCGGATCGCCGAGCCCAGCAGCACCGGACAGATCAGGCCTTCGCGCAATTCGCGTGCGAGGTCGTCGAACACCGCATCGCGCGGCGGCGTGATGTCCTCCAGCAATTGCTCCATCAGCGCGTCGTCGTGATCGGCGAGCTTTTCCAGCATCGAGAAGCGGGCTTCCTTCTCGCGGTCGAGATCGCCGCCTTCCAGCGCCACCACTTCGCTTGCCTTATGCTCGCGGTAGACGAAGGCGCGCTCCAGCGCGAGGTCGACGAACCCCTGGATCAGGTCGCCGTTCCAGATCGGAATCTGCCGCAGCACCAGCGGAATCCTTGAAGCCGGCTGCAGGGTCGCGAGCGTCTCGCGGATCCGCTTGGAGGCGCGATCGATCTTGTTGAGAAACAGAAAGCGCGGGATGCCGAGCTCCTCGAGCTCGCGCAGGATGATCTGCAGCTGCGGCAGCTTCTTCTCGTCCGCCTCGCAGACCACGATGGCGGCATCGACCGCCGGGATCGCGGCGCGCATGTCGTGCGCGAATTCGATCGAACCGGGACAATCGATGAAGGTGTAGCTGTCGCCCATGAAATTGGTGGTGGCGGCGGTGAGGCCGGTTCCCATCTTGTGATGGCGGGCCTCGGCGCTGGCATCGCCGTGGGAAGTTCCGGCGTCGACGCTGCCGGCTTTGGGGATGGCGCCCGTGCGCGCCAATATGGCTTCGAGAAGGGTGGTTTTACCGCTTTGGAAAGGGCCCACCAGCGCAATGCACCGTGGACCGCGGGGACTTCTGACGTCTTGTCCCATCGCCGCCTCCTTGGTTGGAGCTCGGCCCGTGATTGGGTCGGCAGGGCGATGGTCCGCCCGTCCCGGGTTTTTGGCAAGCAGGAAAAATCTTGTTGCAGTGCATTGTGAGGTGCACAGCGAATGGCAGATGGCGAACCGACCTGCCGGCCGTCATTAAGGGTCGGATAATGTTCCCCGACGGCGGCTATCGCTTTTCCGATGGCGAACGCTGCGCCAGCAGTGCCGAGCTGGACGCCGGCTTCAGGAAACGGTGCGCTCGGCCATGAGCAACACGATTTGAGCTTGGCGATCCGAGTTCGTGGGCACGGTAGGCCATCCTGGCCTACCGTACGGAGCCAACCAAAAGGTTAATAATTCTATTCTGGCCTTGTTGCTCTGGATGGCGGACAGTGAGCTACCACCGCTCGGAACTTGGCTTTTATCGGTGATGAGAACGTCGGTTGCGCTCCCGCCCCCTTCAAGGGAAAGGAGCGCCCATGAGACGTGAGTTCAAACCTCATACATTCGATGAGCGGCTGAACGAACAAAAAGCGCGCATCGAGGCTGAACTGGCATCTACAGCGCCGGGTCGGCAACGCGACTTGCTGGAATTCAAACTTCGCCAGATCGAAACCGCTCGTGAGATTGAAAGCTGGCTATCATCCACGGGGCCGCAGCCGTCCAGGGGGCGGGCAGAGCCAGCATGAAAGACATGCAGGCCAGCCTAGAGAAACTCCTCACCGATGCTACTGATGCCGCGCTGATACGCGACTTGGCGACGGACAGCCTAAAGCGAGAGTTGTTCAGCAGATTAGCGGATCACTTGGCAATGCTCGCCGGAGTGGTTGAGGGCGAGATTGCGAAAAAAGCAGCCGAAGGGAAGTAAGGCTGCCGAGTGGTTGATGCTCAGCATCACCTCGCGGCCTGCCGCTGCTCGGCCTCGGCCAGTGCGGCCAGCGGATTCGGATGCCACTTGCTGACACCGGCATCGAGTATGCGGTTGAGCAGGTCCCGCGAGGCGCGTTGATGATCGTGGATGGCCGGACGGGCCACGGCGTAGCAGGGCGGCATTTCCCACGGCAACAGACCCAGCGAAAGGTTTCTGGGAGAGGGCGCGGCAAGTCGGCGCAGATCGAACTCGAAGGGAATACTTTTTCAACTCGCGGGCTTCGCCGGGTTGCATCCTTAGTGCTGCAACCTCCTCGCGCGTTACCTGGACGCCCGACAGAGCGGCGGCCCATCCTTCCGGGACTTCGGCTAAAACCAATGCGACGGCTAGTACGGGACGGGCGGCGGCTGCCCAAAGTTGTCTCTTCGGCTCCCCGTTAACAAGGTCGTTGGTTGTCACTTCGACTAACTGGATTCCATCGCCGAATGATTGGGCCATGACGAACAATGCGCCACGAACGCAAAAGGGACCAAGCCTCAAAAATAAAAATTGCCCTGATTAGGAAAGATTAGCGTTGCGGTCAGCGCGTAGCCATGGCGATCCTGCCGAATTAAACCCGCCAGTTTCTAGCGCCTTTGCCGCTGCTCGGCGGCGGTAATCGCACGAATCCGCTCGGGCTCGAAAATGCTGAGATCGGAATCGATCAGCCGTTTCTTCAGCTCGGCGGATTCGCGCTTGCCGCTCGCATCGCCAAACGGCAGGCTCAGATGAGCGTGGCTCTACGACTTATAACGCGCTCACCCCGGGGTATCGGCCTTTCTTGCCCCCGTCGCCCCGCGAAAACTGGCACTCCGGCCCGGTCGGGCGTTCGCACCCCCGCAAGACTTGACGCCAAGCACTGAGGCGTCAGATCCACACGTCTTTGCCGTACGCTTCGACATTGTCAGCACGTTCTAAGGACCGCTCACGGAGTTTATCCCGCCCTGCAATCCATCGCGCGCACGATGCCGTCACGTCCACCGCAACTCCCACTCATGCATGGCGATGTGATCGGCGAGACGCTTCCTAATCGCCGCAAGCGGGGTTTGGCGGGGTTGTTGGAAGCTCGACGCGAAAACTCGATCCATTGGGTCTGCGTGCCGAGACCGAAAGGAGGCCGCCGTGAGATTCGACGATTGAGCGGCAAATAGACAACCCCATCCCCATGCCGAGAGCCTTCGTTGTGAAGAACGCCTCAAAAATGCGGTCTACGAGGCTCGGGTCAATTCCACGGCCGGTATCTTCCACCGAGATCTGCACGTTACCGGATTCTCCAGTTTCGGATTTCACGATCAACACGCGTTCCCGGCTGGTGACTGGACCCATCGCCTCGATGGCATTCATGATGAGGTTGAGAAGCACCTGCTGAAGTTGCGTCGGTGCGGCCAATACGGTTGGCAGACCGTCACTCAACTCGCTCCGCAGCAATACCTGTTGGGCGTCCAGTTCCCCACGAACGACCGTGAGAACCTCGCCGATGAGGTCGTTCACCGTCACAATGGTCCTTGCTCCCTGATCGTTTCGGAACATGGAGCGGATACCGTCGAGCACCGCACGGGCACGTTGTCCGTCATCCACAATATCTTTCAACGCCGCACGCAGATCGTCCATGTCGGGCTTTGCATTGGCGAGTATTTGCAGGCCGGCATCTGCGTTCAGTATGACTGCCGCCAGCGGCTGGCTGACCTCGTGCGAGATGGAAGCAACCATCGATGCCATTGTCAGGTGTCTGCTTGTCTCGGAAATTTCCCGGCGTGCAGCGTCCCAGATGCGGACCCGCTCCTGCGCCTCTGCCACGACGCGCTGCTCCAGTAATTCATTCAAATTGCGCAAACTGTCGGCGAGTTCGCGAGACCCGGCTTCGCTTGCAGCAAGTGCCGCTTCCTTCGTTTACGTTCGGTAATCTCCTCGGATGCGACGCTGATACCGAGGATGCTGCCGTCCGTCGCAACAAGAGGATACCAGTTGGTAATCCAGACGCGGTCTGCGTTTCCGCCGTCCGGTCGCTGACCGCTGACTTCTATGCCTGTGATTGAATTTCCGGTTCGCAAAATCGTCCGAACGATATTCTCGACCTGTTCGGCAACTTGCGGAACCGTCTCGCGCACCGACCGGCCAATGTGATCATCGACAGAAAGGCCGCAAATTTCGCACAAATGCCGATTGATCAACTGATAGCGACAATCAGGGGTGAGAAATGCGAGGCCGACGGGAGCTGTCTCATAGAGCAGCCGAAACTCGGGCGTCCGGGCCCCGCTCTCCGCGCCAGCCGAAGAATTGGCTGGCGCCTGTCGATCATCAAGCTCCATTGTCCCTACAAAGTCCCGCCTCACCCACCAAACACTAAACCGCATTGCGATCCCCCACAACACCGGGGAATTGTCGCCGCGTCATGCCTGGCCGAGCTTGGCGGACGAAGCTGGTCGCCAGCAGCATTATTTTCGCAGAATTTTATCCATTGCTTTTCCCTTCGCCAGCTCATCGACCAGTTTATCCAGGTAGCGAATTTCTCGCATGGTTGGTTCCTTGATATCCTCCACCCGGACACCGCAGACCACGCCCTTGATCAAGGATCGCGAAGGATTGATGTTCGGGGCCTTCGCAAAGAAGGTTTCAAAGTCAGTCTGTTTTTCCAGTTGGGTCTCCAGCTCCTTCTGACCATAGCCCGTCAACCAGGAGATGACCCGGTCGACCTCTGCTTTTGTGCGTCCTTTTTTCTCTGCTTTCGCAACGTATAGCGGGTAAACGCTTGCGAAGCTCATTGTATAGATCCGGTGTTTTGCCATGAGTGCTCCAGGGGATCCCATGTTAAAGCATGTGCTGCCCGAGACCATCAGGTGCAAGGCCACCCCCACGGGACAATTTCTGCTTTGGGTCAAAAAACGGAAGTCGCGGCCTTGCAGCGGGATGTCTGACTTGCCCCCGCGAGCGGACATCATCAGGCTTTCTCGGCATGGCCAAAATGCGCCAAAACCGGACCTGCAAGCCGCTCTGATTGAAAATTGTGGTCCTCTCCCCAACATCAGCTCAGGGCTGCGTGGAGTTCCATTGCCTCCTGAAGTCCCTTGAGCGAATGCCTTCCCCGGTCGTCGAAGCGCAAGCCCGAGCCTGCGACCAGGTCTTTCACCGTTCGCGAAACAAGGATCTCGCTTGCCGCGGCAAGTGCCGCGATCCGTGCAGCAATGTGGACAGCGATACCCTGCACGTCGTTTTCTCCAATCTCGATCTCGCCCGTGTGCAGGCCGCAGCGGACTTCTATCTCCAGCGGGCGGACCGCCTGGGCGATCGCACAGGCACAGCGGACCGCGCGAGCGGGTCCGTCGAAAGTGGCGAGAAATCCGTCTCCAAGCGACTTGACCTCATTGCCCCGGAAACGTGCGAGTTCGCGCCTTATGGTTGCGTGATGCGCATCAAGCAGATCGTGCCAGCGCTGGTCGCCCATCTGCTCGGCGCGCATGGTCGAACCGACAATGTCCGTAAACAGGACGGTCGCCAGCACGCGATTGCTGGTGGCTTCCGAGACCGATCCGGTCAGGAACTCCTCAATGCAATCACCGATCTGCTCATGAATGAAAAAGAGATGATCATGTCCCGGCAACTCGATCAGGCGCGCGCCGGGGATGTGCCGCGCCATGAAACGTCCGCACTCGATGGGGAAAAGCGTGTCACCCGCGCAGTGGATCACCAGGGTCGGCACGCGTATCGAGGAAATGATGCTGCCGACATCGGTTTCGCCGGCCATCCGCAACACCGCCGTCACCGCCGCCGGGCTGCCGCCCAGCCGCTCAAACCGGCCCCACCATTGCAGCATGGCGGGATCAGCCTGACGCGACGGTGCAAATACCGGCAGACTAAGTCCACTACCCCAGGCACGATCAATATATTTGAGAAGCGGCTTGAGAACCTCGGCTGTGATGGGGAAGCGCGCAAAGGCGCCATAGAGCACCAGTTGAGAGCAGCGCTGGGGGTAAGTTGCGGCAAACAGGACAGCCAGCGCCCCGCCCTCCGAAACGCCCAGCAGTGCCGCACTCCTGCTGCCCGCAGCGTCCATCACGGCGCGGACATCGTCCATGCGCAGGTCCAATGACGGCACATTGGAAACGGGATCGGAGAGGCCCGTCCCGCGCTTGTCGAACATGATTACCCGGGCGAAAGCTCCCAAACGAAGCAGCCATCGAGCCAGGTCGGGATGGTCCCAGTAGTTTTCGATATGCGAGATGAAGCCCGGCACAAATACCAGGTCGGTCGCGCCACTTCCAAAGACCTGATAAGCGATATGAACATCACCGCTCTTGGCATAGCGCGTTACTGGCACTGCCATCCTACCCTCCGATGCACTCGGACGACTGGCTCACGCCAAGCTAACGCACGACAGCTTCTGTGAGAAGTAGGCATAGGCCGGGCGCGCGAATGCGCGCCCGTCGGCTCGCGATGCCGATGATGGCAGGCCGCCGCAAGCAAGGCTGTCACTGCCCGGCGCGGGTACCGAACACGCAGCGACGCCGAAGGACTTGTCTCCCGGCCGCAGTTCCAGGCTAAAGCGCCCGGCCGGGCGGCAAGTAATCTGATGCTCGTCCATTGCTACTTTTGCTGAACACGATTCAGATAATCGATAACCGCGAGGATGCGTGTTCGCACGACGACTTCCGGGCTTTGCTGCGGCCCGGCCATCTTCCAGTAAGACGGATCGACATAGTGAGGCAAGCTGACAATGGGGTTGAATTGCTCCCCCCAAATTGGCATTTCACGAGTGCCGTGAGCGGGTATTGTTTTCAATCCGTACATGGTTTCATGAACAGCGTTCGTGGGAAAGACCCCGTTGTTGTTCTTCGCCAACATCGTCAAATCGGGAGGCGGTATCTTGAGCTGGCCGCTGACCGGTCCTTTGCCCTTTGCATCCGTACCATGACAACTCGCGCACGAAGACTGGAATTCCGATTTACCGATGTCGAAGTCTTCAGCCTGAGCCACAGCAGCGAAACCAGCCGCAAGACCGGCAATTATCAACCATTTTACACCACATTTTATCATGTCGCGCTCCGGCGCTGGCGCTAGGAAGGCGTTACTACTACCCGCTTTGTCCCCTGATGGTTTGACGCACATCAAGTCCGGCTTCCGGCTTGGCGGGCGCTGAACACCACGGCGAAGGCGACGCCAGCGCCGCGACGGAAACGGGAGAAGGCTTATCGGATCATCGGTGATCTGCTACCATCACCGGACACCGCACGATCGACAGCCCATCGCACATTGCGGTACGTCAAGGCGGCCGCCAGGCCGGTCCGGTAGCGTGCATGTTCCTCTAGCTGGAGCCGTACACATGACGATCCCCGCCAAGTCAGTGATGACAACGGATATAGTTGCGGTGTCGCCTGAGACCACCGTGGCCGAGGCCGCCCGGCGCATGCTGGTCCATCGCGTCTCCGCCGTACCGGTGGTGGACCCCGATAACCGGCCGCTTGGATTGGTCAGCGAAGGCGACGTGATGCGCCACTTCAGCGCACAGTTTCAAAGCAAGCGAGCGCAATGGCTACGCATGCTGGCGGAAGGCGAGGCACTCGCCCCGGAGTTCCTCGCCGAGATCCGCCTCAACCAGCACAAGGTCCGCGAGATCATGCACACGGCCATCATCTCCGCTGGTGAGGAAGCCTCGCTTGCGGAATTGGCTGATCTGATGATGAAACATGGGATCAAGCGCGTCCCCATCCTGCGTGACGGCGTGCTGGTTGGCATGGTCAGCCGCGCCGATGTGGTCCGGGCCGTGGTCGAAAACCTGGACGATTTGCTCGAGCCGACGAACTAGCGGCCGAGCAGGACCCCTACCTTCCCGGCCGCAGTTCCAGGCTTTCCAGCCCCGCCGCGATGCTGACGCCGATCTGGCCCTGCAGGCTGAGCGGCTGCAGCGCGATGGTGTTGTTGGAGCCGCCGACCAGCACATTGCCGCCGGCCCCGACGCCGAGCGCGGCGCTGCCCTGCACGCCGGCGTAATTGCCCGACAGCGCGCCCGGCCCCAACCGCACGGTCGGCGCGAACACGCCCCAGGCCAGTGCGGTTTCCTGGGTGATGCCGATGTCGAGGCCGACTTTGCGGATGGTCGCGACATAGCGGTCTTCCGGCAGCCCCTCGGCGCGCAGCAGGCAGCCGAGATTGGTGACGGAGCCGACGATAAATCCGACGCTGGCGCCGCCGCGGCATTCGAGGATGCCGACCTGCACGCGCTGCATCGGCTGCTGCGCCCGGCCGGTGGCGAACGACGCCATCAGCATGACGACGGCAACGCCGGCAAGGATGAGTGAACGGGGCATGGAAAAATCTCCGGCTGAAAGATGCGATGCGAACAGAGAGGACAGCGCCGCTGGCTTGCGCGCTTCCCTGATGCTCCACTCTCTATGCCACAACGCCGGAAACCGTGCCAGATTTGGCGCCTGGCCTGCTTGATCCCGGCGTGGCCGGCGCGCAATCTATCGGCCGGGTTGGATGCAAGGGGGAGGAAATGTCATGCGCTATTTCAGCGTTGCCCATCTGCTGTTTCTGACGCTGTTCTGCAATATTCCGATCGCCCGCGCATCCGATGCCGACGTCATCCGGAAGTTCGGCATCCTCGGCCGTCAGGCCCTCAACTGCGCAGCACCCTACAGCACGGACAACCCGCACATGATCTACGCCGTTTCGGCCCAGGGCCAGATCACCCGTACGTTGCAGATGAAACCGGACCTCGATGGCACGTTTGCGATGCGCAACCTCCGAATGGCCGGCCCCGAGCTGATGCAATACGACGAGACCGCGAGAGCGTCCGAGTTGACCATCAGTGTCGCCAGGATAGGCGGCAAGTTCCGCGCCTGGCGCTCGGTTCGCAGCAGTGGCCCCGACAAGGGCAAGGTCCTCATCGCCGACGGCAAATTCACCAGCAGCGGCAACCCGACCCCTGCCTTCGAGCGCTGCAAGAACTGAACGCCGTCGTGCCCGGCCTTGTGCCGGGCATCCACGTTCTGCCCTTCATTGAAGCAAGAAAGACGTGGATGGCCGGGCATAGGCAAGCGGAAGCGACGCCGTCCTTTGGACGGCTGTGCCCGGCCATGACGAAAATAGAAATGGCATCAAAAAAGGCCCGCTCCCGCGGGCCTCTTTCGTTAGCACCAACAACGCCTCAGCCATGACGGCGATGGCGGGGATGAACGCGGTAGGCGCCGCCGCGTCCGAACCGGACCGGCTCCAGCTGGATGTCGGCGATCCCGGCCGCGACGTTCAGGCCGGTCTGGCCCTGCACGCTGATCGGCTGCAGCGCGTAGGAATTCTGCGGGCCGCCGACCAGGAAATTGCCGCCAAAACCGACGCCGATGGAGGCATTGGCGCCGACGCCGCCGTAATGGCCGGCGAGGTCGCCGCGGCCGACCCTGCGGTCGGGCGCATTCACCGCCCAGGCAAAGCGGGTCTGGCCGGTGACGCCGAGATCGAGGCCGTAGCGGCGCACGGTGGCGATGTAGGGTTCGGGCCTGCGGCCTTCGCTCTGGAACACGCATTCGAACGAGGTGACCGAGCCGACCACGAAGCCGACATTCTGGCCGCCCTGGCATTGCAGGATGCCGGCGCGCACCGGCGGCAGCGCGTGAGCGCCGGCGACCGAGGCGCCGAGGGCCGGCAATGGCAAGGAGGAAAGTGTCGAGAGTCGCATGTTGGGTCTCCGCATGACGAATTGGCGATGCGGAGCGACGAAAAGAAAACGCCGTGTCCAAAAAAAGAAAGCGCCCTGTTCAAAACAAGGCGCTTTCAAAATGCCGCCGTCAAACCATCACGGTTTTTTCGGCGAAGTGATTTGACTATCTCAAATTGCCACAAAAGCGCTGGATGCGCTTGCAGGCCTCCTCGAGATCGGACGTCTTCGTCGCATAGGAAATCCGGAACGCCGGACCCAGCCCGAACGCAGAACCCTGCACCACCGCGACGCCTTCGTTCTCCAGGAGCTCGGTGACAAAATCCTCGTCATTGCCGATCACCTTGCCGGTCGGCGAGGTTTTTCCGATCGTTCCCGCGCAGGACGGATAGACATAGAACGCGCCTTCCGGCCGCGGGCAGTCGAGACCGCTGGCCTGGTTCAGCATCGACACCGCGAGATCGCGCCGTTCCTTGAACACCTTGTTGTTCAACGGGATAAAATCCTGCGGACCGTTGAGCGCTTCGACCGACGCCCATTGCGAGATCGACGACGGGTTCGAGGTCGACTGCGACTGGATGGTCTGCATCGCCTTGATCAGTTCCGCCGGGCCGCCGGCATAGCCGATGCGCCAGCCGGTCATGCAATAGGCTTTCGACACGCCGTTCACGGTCAGCGTGCGGTCGTACAGTTTGGGTTCGACCTGCGCCGGCGTGGTGAAGACAAAATCGTCATAGACCAGGTGCTCGTACATGTCGTCGGTCATCACCCAGACATGGGGATGCTTCACCAGCACGTCGGTGATCGCCTTCAACTCGGCGCGCGAATAGGCAGCACCGGTCGGGTTCGACGGCGAGCACAGGATGATCCATTTCGTCTTCGGCGTGATCGCCTTTTCCAGGGCTTCGGGCTTGAGTTTGAAACCGTCCGCCGCGGTGCAGACCACCGGCACCGGTTCGCCGCCGGCCAGCGCCACCATTTCCGGATAGCTCACCCAATAGGGCGCGGGGATGATGACCTCGTCGCCGGGATTGATGGTGGCCATCAGCGCGTTGTACAGCACCTGCTTGCCGCCGGTGCCGACGATGATCTGGTTCGGCTGGTAGGTCAGGCCGTTCTCGCGCTGGAATTTTGCGATGATGGCTTGCTTCAGCTCGGGAATTCCGCCGACATCGGTGTACTTGGTCTTGCCGGCCTCGATGGCATGGATCGCAGCCAGCTTGATGTTGGCCGGGGTGTCGAAATCGGGCTCGCCGGCGCCGAGGCCGATGACGTTGCGGCCGGCCGCTTTCAGCGCGCGTGCTTTATCCGTGACCGCGATGGTCGCGGACGGCTTTACACGGTCGAGCGCAGCGGACAGGAACGGCATCATCGTCTCCTCAGGTATAGCGGGGCAAATGTCATGGCCAGACAGGTGCTGGCACACCGATCCACGATTCTCTTTATTTGGGATCGAGGCACCCTAAAGCGCGGCACGCTGCATCGCAAGAAGCTTGGGCAATTGGGCCCCAAACTTTAGGGAACGTTAAAACCGCCGGCTTAGGGTTGCGCAATATTCATAAAAATCCGCGGCGAAATGACTCATTTCTGGCAAGGACTGCGCTCCGGCGACTGGCTGACGGCAGCGCGGATGCGCGGCTACAGCCTGATCCTGCTCGGCATCTGCGCGGTCGCGGTGGCCGGCTGGATCGCGCTGTCGGACGGCCTGATCGACCGCAACGGAAAACCGGTCGGAACCGATTTTTCCAATGTCTATGCCGCCGGCCACCTGACCTGGCAGGGCCGCTCCGCCGACGCCTATCAGCCGGCGCTGCAGCATGCCGCCGAAAAGGCCGTGTTCGACGGCCGCGAGGTGCCGTTTTACGGTTGGCACTATCCGCCCTTCTTCTTTGCAGTCGCAGCCTTCGTGGCCGCGTTTCCCTATGCCATCGGACTTGCGATCTGGCTGGCCGCCAGTTTTGCAGGCTATCTCGCCACCATGCGCGCGATCCTGCCGCGCCCGGAAACGCTGCTGATCGCGGCGGCCTTCCCCGCGGTGTTCGTCAATATCGGCCATGGCCAGAACGGATTTTTGACCGCGGCCCTGCTCGGCGGCGCGCTGCACCTGCTCGACCGAAAACCCTGGCTCGCGGGCGTGCTGATCGGCTGCCTCGCCTACAAGCCGCAATTCGGTGTCTTGATTCCGGTGGCGCTGCTGGCAGGTGGACGATGGAACACGATCGGCGCGGCGGCGGCCACGGTGGCGGCGCTGGTCGGGTTGAGTTTTGCGACGCTCGGCAGCGGCGTCTGGCACGCTTTTGCGGACTCCATGAATTTCACGCAGACCATCGTGCTCGAACAGGGCGGCACCGGCTGGGAGAAAATCCAATCGATCTTTTCGGCGATGCGGATGTGGGGCGCTGATATCAAGACCGCCTATGCCGCGCAGCTCGCGCTCGGACTTGCGCTCGCCGCAACGCTGGCGTGGCTGTGGCAAAGCGATGCCGCCTTCGAACTCAAGGCTTCCGCGCTGGCAAGCGCCAGCCTGCTCGCGACGCCCTACGTGCTCGACTACGATCTCGTCGTGCTCGCGGTCGCCATCGCGTTTTTCGCGCGCCATGGGCTAACCCACGGTTTTCGCGGCTTCGAGGTCACCGTGCTGGCCGCCGCCTGGCTGGCGCCGCTGCTGTCGCGCGGCGTCGCCGGCGCCACCGGGATTCCGCTCGGCCTGTGCCTGCTGCTGACGCTTTATGGTTTCACCTTGCGGCGCGCCGTGCTGGATCGTGCGGGCTGGGCCGGAACTGGCCACCGAATTGCGGAAGCGTGATCCTGATTGTTGCGATGTGTTGGCAGATTCTTCTGCGAGGTTGCAGTGCGGTAGAGTTTTCAACCTTTTCCATTTCGCGGGTCTTGCGACGCATCGGCAACCGCATCATTGTTTAGCCGCGTTGCGGAGCCAGAAATTGATCGTGCCCCCCGCGTCCCACCGGTCGAACGAAATCTTGAGACATGTACAAGCTCTATTCGATGCAACGCTCCGGCAACAGCTACAAGGTCCGCCTTGCGCTGGCGCTGCTCAACGCCCCCTACCGCGCAGTCGAGATCGATATCCTGCGCGGCGAGAGCCGCACCCCGGATTTCCTCGCGATGAATCCGAGCGGACAGGTGCCGCTGCTGGAAGTCGCCGAGGGCCGCTACCTCGCCGAATCAAACGCCATCCTCTGGTACGTCTGCGGCGGCACGCCGCTGGCGCCTGAATTGCGGATCGAGCGCGCCGAGGCGCTGCAATGGATGTTCTTCGAACAGCACGCGCTGGAGCCGAACATCGGCGCCGCCTATTTCTGGCTGGCGCTGGTCAGGGGCGGCCGCGACCTGCAGACCCATGCGCTGGAAGACTGGATGGAACGCGGCTATGCCGCGCTGCAGGTGATGGAAAACCACCTCAAGACCCATGACTATTTCGCCGCCGGCCAGCTCACCGTCGCCGACATCGCGGTGTACGGCTACACCCATGTCGCCGACCGCTGCGACTTTGAACTCGCCACCTTCCCGGCGATCCGCGCCTGGCTGCGGCGGGTGGAAAAGACCCCGGGATTTGTCAGCATGGACTGGCGGCCCGGCGCCGAGGCCGATGCGCGAGGCATCGCCGCGGAAGCCTAAGGCGTCCTGTTTTTAGTAATGAGCCATGCCGTCAAGCTACTTCCCTTTGTCGCCATGGCCCATGGCGCTGATGTTGGTCGCCCTCTGCGCGGCGCTCGAAGCGTGGCTGTCCGGGCCGAAGCCCTTTCGCGTCTTGGCGTCGCTCAAGCAGCCGCGCTGGGCACTACCGATTTGGGGATGGCTGGTCGTGGGCGGGGCGTTCTATGCGATCATGTGCTTTGCAATCGTAGCGATGCTACAGGCCCGGGAGCAAGGCTCGGTGGCGCTTGCGATGATAATGGCTGTTATGGTCACGGACGGCGTCTGGAATTACCTCTTGTTCCGCCGCAGACGCCTCGATTGGGCCTACTGGTATTTATTTCCCTACACCGTGCTGGTGGCGACGACATCGGTTGTGGTCTTAACAGTCGATTTGCCGGCAGGCGGATTGATCGCGATCTATCTCGCGTTCTTGCCCTATGACTTTGCATGGACCAAAGCCCTGGCGGCACTGAACCCGCGTCTCTCCCTTAATCTGGACGCTAGGGGAGGACCGCTGCCAGATCGCCGAATTCAGCTGAGGCACTTCGGAATAGCGGGAAAAACTATCGGGAATAGCGGGCACAACCACTTTTGTCGCCACCTTTTTGCCATTTTTGGGTCACTGCCGCCGCAAATTTGCCTGCGGTTCCCTGCACGCTACCGGGCATTGCGGGTGATTTGCCCGTTTACTCAAGGATGTTTCGGCCATGATACGGTCGCCCGGCGCAGCTGGCTTCGAGGGCCACTCCGCGCCTGTTGCCTCGACCCGATTGACCCACGCCGTCGCAGCTTCGCTCGCGTTCGGCGCCGCCTCGCTGTGCCTGATCGTCAGCCTCACCGTGCTGTCGATCAAGGTCTCGATGGCGATGCCGATTCCGGGTTAAAATCCCGATCCATATTTCAGGTTTTTGGCAGTTCAAGCGCGGCAATGCGCGGTGATCCGCACCGCCGATCGGGCAAACATGAGCAAGACACCTGTGGTCCTCGTGACGGCGTCGCTGACGGCCGCGACCGCCGTGATCGCGACCTTGCTGCTTGCCACCGGCACACGCGGGCAGAACACCTCGCTGGCGTCGTCGGCGGGACAGCTCGAGATCACGACCGTCGCCAGCGGCCTCGTCAATCCCTGGGCGCTGGCGTTCCTGCCCGATGGAAGAATGCTGGTGACCGAACGTCCCGGCCGCATGCGCATCGTCAGCAGCGAAGGCCAGCTGTCGCCGCCACTGAAGGGGGTGCCCGAGGTCTGGGCCTCGGGCCAGGGCGGCTTGCTCGACGTCGTCACCGACCAGGGCTTTGCTCAGAACCGGACGATCTTCTTCTGCTACGCCGAACGCAGCGGTGGCGGCGGCCGTACCGCGATCGCGCGCGCAAAGCTGAACGACGGCAGTGGCCGGCTCGACGAGCTGAAAATCATCTTCCGGCAGGAGGGGCCGCTGTCGTCGGGCAATCATTATGGCTGCCGCATCGCGCAGGCCAGCGACGGCAATCTGTTCGTTGCGCTGGGCGAGCATTATTCCGGCCGTGACGAGGCGCAAAAACTCGGCAATCATCTCGGCAAGATCATCCGCATTACACCCGACGGTGCCGCGCCGGTGGATAACCCCTATCTCGGCCGCGACGGTGCAAAACCGGAAATCTGGAGCTATGGCCACCGCAACGAGCAGGGCCTCGCGATCAATCCGGCCTCCGGCGAGCTCTGGGCGACCGAGCACGGCCCGCGCGGCGGCGACGAGGTCAACATCATCGGCAAGGGGAAGAATTACGGCTGGCCGGTGATCGGCTACGGCATCGATTACTCCGGCGCGAAAATTCACGACGCCACGGCGAAGGACGGCATGGAGCAGCCGATCAAAAACTGGGTGCCGTCGATCGCGCCGTCGGGCATGGCCTTCTACACCGCAAAACTGTTTCCGAAATGGACCGGCAGCCTGTTCACCGGCGCGCTGGCCGGCAAGATGCTGGTGCGGCTTTCGCTCGACGGCAATAAGGTGACCGGCGAGGAACGCCTGCTGCAAAACCTCAACGAACGGATCCGCGACGTCCGCCAGGGCCCGGACGGCGCGCTGTGGCTGCTGACGGACAATTCGGCGGGACGCATTTTGCGGGTGTCGCCGGCAGCGAAATGACCGCGGCGGCATGAACGCCCATGATCCGCCGGACCGCGACCAAGGGTCCGGGCCACCATTGGTGGCCGCGAACCCGGCACGCAGCGCGCATGAATCGGCGTCAATTCGTTATCGGCATGTCGGCGACGACGGCGCTTTCGGCCTTCGCGCGCGATGGCCATGCCGAATGCGGCGAGCCGACCGCCAACGAATTCGTCGGCGATCTCTACGAAAAGCAGGCGCGGCTGCTCGCAGCCAGAGCGCCGCCCGGCGAGCAGGATTTTCATGCGCTGTTCGCGCGCGATCTGCGAAGATTGATGCAGGCGTCCCGGCGCGCCGCAAGCAACGCGCCGGACGGCCCGCTGCTCAACGCCTTCTTCGGCTGGGGCGTGCCGCCCGGCACCGAGGTCACGGTCGGCAAGATCGCGCTCAAGTCCGGCAAATACGAGGGCCCGGCCACCGTCGGCGTTGACCTCAGATATCGCGCGGAAAGCCACCAGGTCCTGGTGCATGTCGTGCGTGAAGACGAAGCCTGGCTGGTCGCCAACATCATCTTCGATTCCGGCAAGAGCCTTTTAGCGCATTATCGCGGCATGGCCGGCAAATAGATCGACGTTTCCGCAGCCTGGACCCTAGCCGCGTACCTCCCCGCCATGCTTTGATGCCCTGGGTAGAGGAGATTTTCTTGACCGGTGAGCGCGTCGAACGATGGCCGGCGGCAGTGCAGGCGGCGGATCTCGCCGGCGACAGTATCCCCGTGGCATTGCCATGACCGCACATCGCTCCAACGCCGAATCCGATCTTGAGCAAAAGATCATCGAGTTCGACCAGAAGCTGCAAGCAAGCCTTGCCGAGCGCGACGACCTCTTGCTCCAGAGAAACGCAACGGCGGAAATCCTGAAAGTCATCAACGGTTCGCCCGGCGATCTGGCGCCGGTGTTCGACAAAGTTCTCGAGAAGGCCACGCTGCTCTGCGGAGCAGGTTTCAGCGCGCTTGCCATCTGCAAGGGCAACGACATGCATCAAATCGTCGCCATGCGGGGCTTGCCGCCCTCGCTGGCGAACATGTTTCACGGCCCAATCCATTTGGGTCCCGAAACGGGGTTGGGCCGCCTCGTTCGCGGCGAACCCTTCGTTCACATCGCCGACGCCTCTGACGATGAGGGCTATCGGCTCGGCAACCCCGTACGGCGTGCCCTGGTCGACCTTGCCGGGGCCCGCACCTACCTCGCCGTGCCGATCCGCAGCGACGATGTCCTGCTCGGATCCTTCACCATCTATCGCCGCGAAGTCCGGCCTTTCGCCGCGGAGTTGATCGCGCTGTTGCAGAGCTTTGCCGACCAGGCCGCCATTGCGATCCAGAACGCGCGGCTGTTCAACGCGAGCAAGGAAGCGCTGGAGCGGCAGACCGCGACCGCCGACATCCTGAAGGTGATCGCCGCTTCGCCGTCCGACGTGCAGCCGGTGTTCGAGGCGATCGCGGAAAACGCCAACCGGCTGGTCGGAGGGCTGACGACCGCGGTGCATAGCCTGGTCGACGACACCCTGCACCTGACAGCCTTCACGCCGACCACCCCCGAGGCGGATGCGACGCTACAGGCCACCTATCCCCAGGCGTTGGCTACCCTTCCCTGGGGTAAAAAGCTCCGCAACGGCGAAGTCGTCGAGGTTCAGGACACAGTGGTCGAATGGGCCACCTTGCCGAACTTTCGGGATGTGGCGCGGACGCGCGGTTTTCGCAGCATCCTCCGCGTCCCGATGCTGCGCGACGGGGTGACCATTGGCGTGATCAACGTCAGCCGGATGGAGCCCGGTCCATTCAGCGACCATCACGTCCAGTTGCTGCAGACCTTCGCCGACCAGGGCGTGATCGCCATCGAAAACGTGCGGCTGTTCACCGAGACACAGGAGGCGCTGGAGCGGCAGACCGCGACCGCCGACATCCTGCGTGTGATTTCGAACTCACCGGGCGATGTCCAGCCTGTGTTCGATACGGTCGCCGAGCACGCGGCCCGCATCTGCGGAGCTCAGTTCGTGGAGATCATGGTCGTCCAGGATGATGCGATACGCCGGGAGGCCAGTTTCGGCAATTTCGCCGGCCTGAACATCGGCGAGACCGTGCCGCTCGACCGCACGAGCGTCATGGGTCGTTCCATCTGCGACAGAGAGCCGGTCCATCTCGCTGACCCGTTGGCGGCGGGAGATGAATTTCCCGGCGCGCTGCATTTTGCCCTCAGATTTGGCCATCGAACAACCCTTGCCGTTCCACTGCTCCGCGAGAGTCGCGCGCTCGGCACGATCCTCGTCCGCAGAACCGAGGTGCGCCCTTTCGAGGACAAGCACATCGCGCTGCTGAAGACCTTCGCCGATCAGGCTGCGATCGCCATCGAGAATGCGCGGCTGTTCAACGAGACGCAGGAGGCGCTGGAGCGGCAGACCGCCACCGCCGACATCCTCAAGGTGATCGCGAGCTCGCCGTCGGACGTGCAGCCGGTGTTCGACGCGATCGCCGAGCGGTCGAACCGGCTGGCTCAGGGGCTTTCGACCACGGTGCAACGCCTCGTCGACGACACCCTTCACATCATGGCGTTCACACGGACCAGTCCCGAGGCCGATGCGGCGCTGCAAGCATCGTTCCCGAGACCGCTGTCCGGATTTCCCTGGGGCGAGCGGATCCGCAGGGGCGAAATCGTCCACATCCCGGACGTTGAGGTCGAACTGGCTGAATTTCCGGTCCTGCTGGAAGTGGCCCGGTTGCGCGGCTTTCGCAGCATGCTGTTCGTCCCGCTGCAGCGCGAGGGAGCCGTGATCGGCATCATCAGCGTCACGCAGGTGGCGCCGGGCCGGTTCGCCGACCGTCACGTCCAGCTGCTGCAGACCTTTGCCGATCAGGCCGCGATTGCCATCGGCAATGTGCGGCTGTTCGACGAGGTGCAGGCACGCACGAGGGAGCTCGCCGCCTCGCTCGAAGACCTGCGCAGCGCGCAAGACCGGCTGGTGCAGACCGAGAAGCTGGCCTCGCTCGGCCAGCTCACCGCGGGGATCGCCCACGAGATCAAGAATCCATTGAACTTCGTCAATAATTTTTCCGCGCTTTCGGCGGAATTGACCGACGAGCTGAATGACCTGCTCAACCCCGCACCGCTTGCCGACAAGATGCGGGAGGACGTCGACGAACTGACGAGGTTGCTGAAGGACAATCTCATCAAGGTGGTGCAGCACGGCAAGCGCGCCAACTCCATCGTCAAGAACATGCTGCTGCATTCGCGTGAAGGCGCCGGCGAACAGCGGCTGGCCGATATCAATGCGCTGCTCGACGAGAGCCTCAACCTCGCCTATCACGGCGCCCGCGCCGAGAAATCCGGTTTCAACATCACCCTGCAGCGCGACTTCGACGCCAACGCAGGCTCCATCCAACTGTTTCCGCAGGAGATCACCCGCGCCTTCCTCAACCTGATCTCGAACGGATTTTATGCCGCGACCATGCGCAAGGCCGAAAATGGCGAGGCGAATTTCGAGCCGATGCTTTGGGCGACCACGAAAAATCTCGGCAGCGCCGTGGAAATCCGTATCCGCGACAACGGCAGCGGGATTCCGGCCGAGGTGAAGGAAAAGATGTTCAATCCGTTCTTCACCACCAAGCCGGCCGGCGAAGGCACCGGGCTCGGACTGTCGATGAGCCACGACATCATCGTGAAACAGCATGGCGGCAGGATAGACGTCGAAACCGAGCCCGGTCAGTTCACCGAATTCACCATCGTGCTGCCGCGGACGCACCAATCTTCAAAAAGCAATTGAGGTACATGTGAACGTGGTGATCGAATGAGAGGGTTGAAATTCACCGCCCCCGGAACAGCGGCTTGCGCTTCTCGTTGAACGCCAGCACGCCTTCGCGGCGGTCTTCGGTGGGGACCAGGCGGTTGTAGGCCTCGATCTCGAACGCCAAGCCGTCCCACACCGACATCTGCATGCCCCGATGAATCGCCTGCTTGGCCTGGCGGACCGCGATCGGCCCGTTGGCGGCGATGCGCCGCGCTATGGCGAGCGTGCTCTCGAGGAGTTCGGCGGGTTCGACCACGCGATTGACAAAACCCCAAGCTTCCGCCTCCGCTGATGTAAAGCGAAGGCCGGACAGGATCAGTTCCTTGGCCCGGCGCTCGCCGACCGCGCGGGCGAGATTCTGGGTGCCGCCGGTTCCCGGCATGATGCCGAGCGTCACCTCGGTCAGCGCAAACCGCGCATTTGTGGCGGCATAGACGAAATCCGAGGCCGCGGCGATCTCGCAGCCGCCGCCATAGGCCGCGCCATTGACGGCCGCGATCAGCGGCACCGGGCACCCCATCATCGCCCGCACCATCCGTTCGAAGATCGCATGCTGCGCCTGCCAGCTCTCATCAGTCATGCCGTTGCGCTCTTTCAGATCGCCGCCGGCGCAAAACGCCTTGTCGCCGCTGCCGGTGACGATCACGGCGCGCAAGCCTTCGAGATCGATCGCGAGCGCCTCGAATGCTTCCATCAGATCGAGGCCCATCCGCGTATTCAACGCGTTCGACGCCTCCGGCCGGTTCAGCGTCACCAGCAGGATGTGGTCGTCGTGGCGGGCCATGGTGATGGTCTCGAAATCGGCTCGCATCCCGTTCTCCCTTGGCGGGACGTCGGCCCGCATCTGGCTTGTCGCTGATCCCTGCGTGATCCAAGTATAGGAGCGGCGGATGCTCAAAATGAAAAATAAATCGCGCAAGCTCGATCCGCATCATCGATCGAATTACAAAACTGCCGCTGGCGCACCAGCCGATCCAGCAGTCGACCAAATTCGACCTCACGATTCATCTCAAGACCGCCAGGACGCTCGGGCTCAGCGAGCCGACCACGCTCATTGCCCGCGCCGACGAAGTGATTGAATAGGGTGAGGCCGACTTCCGTTGCTGGCACCAACGGTCGACAGGCGTTCAGATTTCCGACGCGCTTCTGCCGAAACGCTGCCGGTAAGCATCGACATAGGCCCGCACCGCCGGCTTGAGATGGCGTCGCGTCAGGCTGATCAGATCGTCACGGCGCGAATTCCGCAGGGCCTTGATCATCGCGATATGGTCGCGGCGGGCGTCGTTCAAGGCTTCCGGCTCTGGCATGCGCATATGACCTGATACCGGAGACTTTCTGCGCCAGACTTTCGATGGTTTCGATCAGGCAGGTGTTGCCGCACAAGCCGAACAAGGCGCGATGGAACTGAACATTGCGGTGGAACACGGCCAGCAGGTCGCCGGCATCGACTGCCTTGCCGTGCGCATGCTGGATCGCTTCGAGCGAGGCTATCTCGGCATCCGTCACGGGAAACGGCAGGATGCGCACCGCCATGACCTCGAGTTCCTCGCGCACGTCGTAGATGCCCTGCACCTCCAGCGGCTTGAGATCGCGCACGATCGCACCGCGGTTCGGGATGCGTTCGACGATTCCCATCTTCTCCAGTTCGAACAGCGCGAGCCGGACGTCGCCGCGATGGGTATCGAAGTCCGTGCACAGATCCTGTTCGACCAGCCGCTCGCGCGGGTGCCGCCGGCCGAGCACGATGTCTTCCTGAAGCTTTCTGGCAATCAGGTCCGCGATCGACAGCTCCCGCAGCGGAGCCACGGCCATCGGTGATGACATGCCGGAGAGGTTGGTCGCGTCCTTGCGGGACGGCGGCTTCCTGGAGGTCTTTGCAGTCGCCATGGCCCAATTTGCCATGCCCGCCGATAGTATACAATCTGAAAAACTATCTTGTATGCAATATTGAAGCGGTTGATAATGACCCGCCGGGCAGTGTCCCGGCGAACGATCAGCCGACAAAAGCGGCGACGACAGCAGGGGAGGAATTCAATGTCCGTTTCACGGTATCTGCCGCTTGCGCGCGGCATTCTGCTCGGCGCAGCGCTTGCGATGACTTCGTTCGGCGGCGCTGGCGCAGAAGCGCGAGTTCTCGTTCGCCTACGACCAGCCAAAGAACAGCGGCTACGGCATCGGCGCCGAAATGTTCAACAAGAAGCTGAGCTGAGCTCAGCAAGGGCACGCTCTCGATCAATCAATATCCCGGCGCCCAGCTCGGCACCGAGGCGCAGACCCTGCAAAAGGTGCAAACCGGCGACATCGACTTCGTGATGCTGTCGACCGCCAACGCCTCGACGGCGCAGCCGGAGTCCGGCGTATTCTCGATTCACTTCATCTTCCGCGACGAAGCTCACGCCATCAAGGTGCTTGGCGATCCCGCCGTGATCGCAGCGATGAAGGAGTTGTACGCAGCCAAGATGAAGGGCGCGCATATGCTCGGGTTGGGATCGCAGGGCCTGCGGCACATGTACGGCAAGAAGCCGGTGGAGAAGGTCGCGGATATCAAGGGCGTCAAGGTTCGCGTGCAGGCGACCGTCACCGAAGACACGCTGTTCCCGGCCTACGGCGCCCAGGTCGTGCACATGCCGTTCGGTGAGGTCTACACCTCGCTGCAGACCGGCGTGGTCGACATGGCCGAAAACGGCATCAACAACTATCTCGTCAACAAGCATTACGAGCCCGCGCCCGTGCTCTCGCTGACCGAGCATGAAGCCAACAATGCCGCGCTGTTCGTCAGCGACAAGGTCTGGAGCAGCCTCAATGACGAGCAGAAGAAATGGGTGCAGGCGGCAGCGGACGAGGTCAGCCGCAACGAGCCGGCGGCTGCCTTCAAGCTCGAACACGAAGCGCAGGCGAAACTCGAGAAGATCGGCGTCAAGGTCGTCAAGACCGTCGACAAATCGGGCTTTGCGCAGATCAGCAAACCGATTCAGGACAAGCTGGCATCCGATCTCGGGCCCAACGCCGTGAAGGTCCTCGGCCTGGTGCGCAACATCCAGTAATCGACGCGGTGACGCGGCGGGAAGGCCGGTCCTTCCCGCAGCGCCGCTTTCACATTCCCGATTCGAGAATTGACAATGCGCGGGTTCAACAGCCTCGTCCTGGAGGAGCAGCGGCACCTGAAATGGCGCGGGCTCGATCTGGCTCGAACAGGTTCTGATGATTCTGTGCGGCATCGCCATCACCGGCTTTTCCATCCTGGTGATGTGCGACATCGTCACCCGCACCATCGGCCATCCCTGGCTGTGGCTGCAGGAAGCGACCATGACGTTCTTCATCTACGGCATCTTCATCGGCGTCGGCGCGGCGACGCGGCGTAACGACCATCTCTATCTCGCGGTGCTGGCGGAATCGCTGACCGGCAACAAGCGGCTGTTCTTCGAGATGTTCAACCGGCTGGTGGTGCTCGGCGTCGCCCTCTGCATGATCTATTTCGGCTATCTGAACTTCCTGGATGGCTTCAAGAGCCTGCGCATGCCGTCGATGACGCCGCTGTCGAGCCTGTACGCGGCCATTCCGTTGTGCGGCGCGCTGGTGGCCATTTTCATCGTCGAGCAGATGGCCAACGGCTGGAAGCACGGTTTTGCCGGCACGTCGCACGCGGACGAGAAGAGGAAATCGCTGTGACGACCAATGGCGGGCTCATCTTCCTGATGGGATTTCTCTTCCTGTTCCTCGGCTATATGGGCGTTCCGGTGGCCTTCGCCCTGATCGGATCGGTGCTGGTGGTGACGGCATTCACGCCGGTCAGCCTCGCCTCGATGATGGCGCAGCTTTTCAACGGCATGGACACCGAGGCCCTGCTGGCGGTGCCGTTCTTCCTGCTGGTCGGCGATCTCATGACGTCGGCCAACGTCACCGGCCGAATGATCACGCTGTCGCAAACGCTGGTCGGACATCTGCGCGGCGGGCTTGCGCAAGTGGTGACGATCTTCAGCATGTTCTTCGCCGGAATCTCCGGTTCATCCGCCGCCGACGTCGCCATCCTGTCGCGAACCCTGGCGCCGGAAATGAAGCGGGAAGGCTATGATCTGGCCTTCACGGCGGCGCTGATCGCCTCGGCCTCGACCATGGCCAACCTGATCCCGCCCAGCATCATGGCGGTGGTGTATGGCGCGACCGGCAATGTCTCGATCGGCGGGCTGTTTCTCGGTGGCGTGGTGCCCGGCGTGTTCGTCGGAATCGGCCTGATGATCTACAGCTATTTCTTCGGGCCGGTCGGCATCATGCGCCCGCGCGCCACGTTCGGGCAATTCAGCACGGCGACCAAACAGGCGGTGGTTCCGCTGATGATTCCGTTCATCATCATGGGCGGCATCCTGACGGGCCAGTTCACGCCGACTGAAGCCGGCATCATTGCCGTCGCCTACATTGTTTTCGTCGCGATCCCGCTGCTCAATCCTCGCCACTACCAACATTTGCCGCGGGATATGGCGATGACCGGATTGCTCTATTCGATACCGCTGATCACGATCGGCGCGGCTTCGGTGTTCGGATGGATGCTGGCCTATCTGCGCGGCCCGGCCGTGGTGTCGGGCTGGATATCGTCGGCGGCAGGCGGCGATCCCTTCCTGATCATGCTGCTGCTGGTTGCCCTGTTCGTCATCGTCGGCGACTTCATCGACGCGATCCCGGCGATCATCATCTTCATGCCCATCATCGACGATCTGACCAAGAATTCCGACATCAATCCGGTGCACATGGGCGTCGTCATCATCGTCACCCTGGCGTTCGGGCTGATCACCCCGCCTTACGGGCTTGCGCTGCTGATGGCGTCGAAATTCGTCGGGGTGCGGTTCAGCAGGGCCATGCTGGCGTCGTTCCCCATCTATATCGTGTTCTTCGCCGCGATCGCGTTCTGCATCTTCTTCCCCGAGGTCGTGTTGTGGCTGCCCAAGCACCTGCTGCCGGAATCGGTCGGCTGCTTCAAGAATCCGAGCGGCGCCGGATACATCTGCCCCTGAGAATTTCCGGGGTCTGCGCCTGAATCAATTGCAGTGAATTCGGGGGACCGATCTTGATCGAGGTCAAGGCCACGACCATTTATTAACCTCATTTGTATCTCCTGTTGCCCCGACAATGTGGTAATGTTCATCCATGAGTTCGACCGGCAAGCTTTTGCGGATTTTGGGGGCGGCGATTCTCCTGATCGCCGTTCAATTCGCTTCTGTCGTGGCCGAAGCCCATGCCGGTCATTCGCATGGGCACGATGGCAGCGTTCGTGCGCATGGTCTCCAACCGCATGCGCAGGGCGCCGTAGCCGGCGCCGTGCTTGCGATTTCCTACGACGAGACCGGCTCGGCGAAGCGGGTCACGCAGCCCGCCGATCAAGTCCAGACCGCCAACCAGGCCGAGACCATCGTTCAAGCCGCGCAGGCCGGAGCTCCCGGCGGCTCCGGGACTTGCGTGATCGGCTGCTGCGGCACCGGCATGGGCTGTTGCGGAGCCGCCCTGGCCGCGGTCTCGCCCAACCTCCCTCCCGGAGAGGGGTCGCCTCGGATCGGCCCTGCACCCGCCACTTTCGTTCGGGAAGTGGACCCCGGAGGCCTGCGCAAACCCCCTCGATCTCTCGCCTGAGTGACGACATCGCCGCGGTCCGGCCTCGAAGGCCATCGGGGCGATGAAGCTTCCTGTCAGGTGAGGGATTTCCCATGCTTTCCCCGTTTCGTGCTGCGCTCGGCGCGGCAGCCTTTGCTTCCTGTTTGGCAGCCGGATCGCCGTTGGCCCATGAGGGCCACGATCAGGCCGCGCCACTTCCCGCAGCAATCTCGAATCTCGCGCCTCGCGCCGAAGCCGCCTCGGAACATTATGAGCTGGTCGCGATAGCCCGCGGCGGCGAGCTCGTCATCTATCTTGACCGGTTTGCCACCAACGAATCGGTGGATGGCGCCAGCATTGAAGTCGAAACCCCCGCGGGCCCGCAGTCCGCGCCCGCCATGGCGAACGAGCCATACCGGCTGAGCGCTCCATGGACCCGCAAACCGGGCTCCTACGACCTGATCTTCACCATTACTGGCGACGGCAATGCCGATGTGCTGCCCGCGACCCTCACGATCCCGCCGGACGATCCGGGCGAAAAGGCCGCAACGGTTTCGCCGCCGGATATCGCAAGCGGAATTCGCGAACTGTCATCCGGCAGAATTCCGATGACGCTGGCGGCGGGGCTCGGAGGCTTTGCGGCGGGAATGGTCGTTATGACGCTGCTGGGGCGACGGCGCCGGATTGCAATGATCGTTATCCTTGCCGGCACGCTCGCCATGTTGGTCGGGACAGCGCGCGCCCATGACGGGGATGACCATGGTCCGCCGGCAAATTCCAATCCGGCGGTGCGGGACCTGGCGCAACGGCTGCCCGACGGCGGCGTATTCGTGCCCAAGAGCATCCAGCGCATTCTCGCCATCCGCACCGTCCAGATCAAATCGGCCGCGCATCGCACCGCGCTCGAATTGCCGGGGCGCATCATTCCCGATCCGAACGCCAGCGGATTTGTCCAGACCCTCGGTCGGAGGCCGCCTTTCGCCGCCATCGGGCGGTTTTCCGCGGCTGGGGACGCCGGTCAGGAAAGGCGACGTGCTGGCCTATGTGACGCCGCCGCTGCAGGCCATCGATGCTTCCGACATGCGTCAGCGGCAAGGTGAACTCGACCAGCAGATCTCCATCGTCGAGCGGCGCCTTGCGAGGTATGAAACGCTGGTGCCTGGCGGCGCGGTTGCACGCACGCAACTCGAGGATACGCGGCTGGAGCTGGAGGGCCTGAAGGACCGGCGCGCCTCGCTCGACAAGGCGCGCCGCAACACGGAAGAACTGGTCGCACCCGTCGACGGCATCATTGCCGAAGGCACCGCCGTTGCCGGGCAGATCGCCCAATCGAACGCCGTCATCTTTCACATTGTCGACCCGACCCGCCTGTGGGTGGAGGCGCTCAGCTTCGACTCGCTTCCCGGAGTGCAGAGCGCGGTGGCCCGGCTGAACAACGACCGGACTTATCCGCTCGCCTTCCGGGGAGCCGGGTTCGCCGGCCGCAATCAGTCGATCCCGGTTCAATTCGCGGTTCAGGGCGATGTCGCGGGCCTGCGTGCCGGACAGTTCGTCACGGTGCTCGCCACCACCGATCGAGGAAAAGACCGGTTTCGCCATTCCCCGAGCCGCGCTCGTGCGCAATGCCAACGGCCAGGATGTCGTCTACGAACATGTCGCTGCGGAGCGATTCGAACCGCGCCCGGTGCGGGTCGAGCCGCTCGACGGCGATCGCGTCCTCATCGCAACGGGGCTCGCCGCAGGCAAGCGCCTGGTCGTCCAGGGCGCCGAGTTGCTTGGCCAGGTTCGCTGAGGAGAACAGCCGATGTTTCGCCTTATCGTCACCCAGTCGTTGCGCAACCGCCTCATGGTGCTTGCGGCTTCCGCCGTGCTGGTGCTGCTCGGAATCTTCAGCGCCGGCCGGCTGCCGGTCGACGTCTTTCCCGATCTCAACAAGCCGACCGTCACCATCCTGACCGAATCGGAAGGATTTGCGCCTCCGGAAGTCGAGCAACTCGTCAGCTTTCCGATTGAAACCCAGATGAACGGCGTTCCCGGGGTGACGCGGGTGCGCTCCGTTTCCGGCGTCGGACTCGCCATCGTCTATGTCGAATTCGACTGGGGCAGCGACATCTATCGCAACCGGCAGCAAATCGCCGAACGGCTTGCCTTGATCAGGGGGCAGTTGCCGCCGAACGTGGTCCCGCAGATGGGACCGGTCAACTCCATCATGGGGCAGATCGTGCTGGTCGCGATGACCAGCGACAAGGCGTCCTCGATGGAGGTCCGCGAAGTGGCCGACTTCACGGTTCGCCCGCGCCTGCTCTCGATCCCGGGCGTCGCCCAGGTCATCCCGATCGGCGGCGAAGTCCGCCAGTATCGCGTTGCGCCGAATCCGCCGGCGTTGCGCAGCCTCGGCGTCACCTATGAGCAGGTCGAACAGGCGCTGACCCAGTTCGGCGTCAACACCGGTGGTGGCTTCACCGACCAGCATTCGCGCGAATACCTGATCCGGAATATCGGACGAACCACGAGCCTGGACGACCTGCGCAGCGTGGTCGTCGCCCAGGTCAATGGCGGGCCGGTGTTTCTGCGCCAGGTCGCCACCGTCGAATTCGCGCCCAGGGTGAAGCGCGGCGAAGCCGGCTACATGGGCAAGCCCGCCGTCATCGTCTCGGTCGAGAAGCAGCCCAACGTCGATACCATCGCGCTGACACGCGAAATCGAGCAGGCCCTGAAGGAGATCACGGCGTCGCTGCCGCAGGACATGAAGGCCGACCAGATCGTGTTCCGCCAGGCCGAGTTCATCGAGACCTCGATCCGCAACGTCGAAAAGGTGCTGCTGGAAGCCGGCGCGGTCGTCGCCATCGTGCTGTTCGCATTCCTCCTGAACTGGCGAACCACGGTGATTTCGCTGACCGCGATCCCGGTCTCGATCCTGGCCACGGCCACGATCTTCTACTTCGCCGGGCTATCGATCAACACCATGACGCTGGGCGGCATTGCGATCGCCCTTGGCGAACTGGTCGACGACGCCGTGGTCGATGTCGAGAATATCTTCAGACGTCTGCGCGAAAATCGCACCCTTGAACATCCGCGGCCGGCATTCGACGTGATCGTATCGGCCTCCCAGGAGGTCAGGTCCGGCATCGTCTACGCGACGGCGATCATCGTCCTGGTGTTCGTGCCGCTGTTCGCGCTGTCCGGAATTGAGGGCCGCCTGTTCGCCCCGCTGGGCCAGGCCTACATCGTCTCGATCCTTGCCAGCCTGGTTGTCTCGATCACGCTGACGCCGGTGATGGCCTACTACATGCTGCCGCGCCTGAATCCCCGCAATCATGGCGACAGCGCGCTGGTGCGGCTGCTCAAGCGCGGCAATGCGGCGCTGCTCGAACGCGCCTTTCGCCACCAGCGCGCGCTGATGGCGATGACGCTGCTCGCCGTGACGACGGCGGGGATCATCGCATCGCTGCTGCCGCGCGCGTTCCTGCCGCCGTTCAACGAAGGCACCTTCACCATCAACATGTTGTTCAATCCGGGCATCTCGCTTGCCGAATCCAATCGTGTCGGCCTGATTGCCGAACGCATTCTCATGGAGGTGCCCGAGGTCAGACAGTCGGACGCCGGACCGGGCGCGCGGAACTGGATGAGCATGCCGAGGGCGTGCATTCCTCCGACATCGAGGTCAATCTCAAGCCTTCATCGCGAACCAAGAGGGACGTGATCGCGGAAATCCGCTCGCGGCTTGCGGTGCTTCCGGTCTCGATCAATGTGGGTCAGCCGATATCGCATCGGCTCGACCATTTGATGTCCGGGGTACGTGCCGAGATTGCGCTGAAGATCTTCGGTGACGATCTGGATACGCTGCGCGCAGCCGCCGAAACCGTTCGAGCGAGGCTGGCGGGGATCCCCGGTCTTGCCGATCTTCAGGTCGAAAAACAGGTCCTGATCCCCCAGCTCGAAATCCGCGTCGATTACGGCCGCGCCGCTCTTTACGGCGTGCAGCCGGCGGTCGTGGTCGAGCAACTAAGCCGGCTTTCGAACGGGCGGGTGGTGTCGCGTGTGGTCGATGGCTATCGCAGGTTCGATGTCACGATGCGGCTCCCGGACAGGCTTCGCACCACGCAAAAGCTGGGAGACCTTCTGATTGAAACTCCCTCAGGGTGGGTCCCGGCCAGGCAGCTCGCCGACATCAAGGAAACCGAGGGTCCGAACCAGATCCTGCGCGAGAACGGCCGCCGCCGCGTGGTGGTGCTGGCCAACACCAGCGGCGGCGCCGACATGGCGCAGATCGTCGAATCGATCAGGCAGGCGGTGGGGTCGATAAAGCTGCCCGAAGGCTTTTATACGCGCCTGGAAGGCACTTTTCAGGCGCAGGAAGAGGCGAGCCGGACCATCGGGATTCTCTCGCTGCTCTCCCTGTCGCTGATTTTCGCCATTCTCTACAACCGCTATCGCTCGGGGCTGCTGGCCCTGATCGTCATGGGCAACGTGCCGCTCGCCTTGATCGGAGCGGTTATCGCGCTCTGGCTGACGGGTCAACCGCTCTCGGTCGCCTCCATGATCGGCTTCATCACGCTGACCGGTATCGCGGCGCGCAACGGCATCCTGAAGATCAGCCATTACATCAACCTCGCCCTGCGGGAGGGAATGCCGTTCGGGCGCGATCTGGTGATCCGCGGCAGCCTGGAGCGGTTGACGCCGGTGCTGATGACGGCGCTGTCGGCAGGCGTGGCCCTCGTTCCGCTGCTGATCGACGCAGCGACGCCCGGCAAGGAAATCCTGCATCCCGTGGCTGTCACGATATTCGGCGGCCTGATCAGCGCGACGTTGCTCGACATGTTGCTTACGCCCGTCCTCTTCCTGCGGTACGGAGCAGCGCCGCTGGAGCGATTGCGGCGCGACACCGCCGCATCCGCTGGCCCCGCTCACGGAACGTCATCGGCCGAAGCCTTCTGACCTCAGCAATGGGAGAATGAGAATGTACGCAATATATCTGGTGATCGGGGTTCTGCTCCTCGGACCCGGCTCGGGCTTTGCGCATGAGGCCAAGGGAACGCATGGCGGGCGTATCACCGACGCGGGATCATACCACGTCGAACTGGTCGTGAAATCCGACGTCGTCGATGTCTTCATCAGCGATGCCGGCGAAAAGCCGGTGGCGACTTCCGGGTTCAGGGGAATGGCAATCCTCGTTGCGGACGGAAAATCGCAGCGGGTCGTGCTGGCGCCCGTCGATGGCGCGCGGCTTTCCGGCAGCGCGGCGGCCGCGTTGCCCAGCCAGCCCAAGGGAGTTGTGCAACTGACGGGTCCCGACGGCAAGACCATTCAGGCGAAGTTCGACTGACGTGAAATCGGCCAACCGTCGAGGCGCGGGAATTGAAACAGGGAAGAAGGAGTTGAAAGATGATGAACTGGAACATCAGCGGCATCGCACTGGTCGCCGCAACGCTGCTTTCGGCAGGCGCCTGGGCGGGCGAAGGTCCGGCCGGGCACAGCCACGCCGGGCACGGTGAATTGTTTTCGGCGGGCGAGCCGGGCGACCCGAAGAAGCCGTCGAGAACCGTCCGGGTAACGATGGGGGAAGCGGACGGCAAAATGCTGTTCGCCCCCGCGCGGCTTGAAATCAAAAAGGGCGAACAGATCAAATTCGTGCTGCGAAACGACGGCGAACTCGATCACGAATTCGTCCTGGCCAGCACCGCAGACAATCTCAAGCACGCGGAAGCCATGCAAAAGAACCCTGATATGGCGCATGAGGAACCGAACGGAAAACAGCTCGCTCCGAAGAAGACCGGCGAATTCATCTGGAAGTTCACCAAGGCCGGTGAGTTCGAATATGCCTGCCTGATCCCCGGTCACCGCGAGGCGGGCATGATCGGAACGGTCGCCGTCAAGTGACCTAAACCGGCGCGGTGTCGCCGGCGGCGCGTCATTCCGGCTCAGGCTTCCTCTCGATGTGACGGGAGCCCTGTTGCCGGTCGATGCGGCCTGACGCTAATGTAGAATCCTGAAAGCAGCATCGATGACGGACAATCCTACCGGCAAGCCAACCGACGTCATCGTGCTGGGTGCAGGCATCGTCGGCGTGTCCGCGGCCCTTGCGGCACGGCAGCGGGGCCTGTCGGTCATCCTGGTCGACCGGCGCGAGCCGGGCAGCGAGACCTCCTATGGCAATGCCGGCATTCTCTCCAGCGGCTCGATCTTGCCGCTCAACCAGCCGTCGCTCTGGAGCGCGCTGCCAAAATACATCACCAACCGGCACGCGGCGCTGCGCTGGAACCCGGCCTGGGCGCTGCAAAATATCGACTGGATCGTCCGCTTCCTTGCCAACACCGCACCGTCCCGGAGCAGGCCACGGGCGGCGGCGCTGCACGGGCTGATCGGCGCATCGCTAAAACTGCATCGGGAATGGATCGTGAAAGCGGGCGCAGGCCAGCGCATTCGCGAGACCGGCTGGCTGAAGGCGTGGCGCAGCGACGCCGTCGCCGCGGCGAAGCAGGAGCAGGCGTTTCTGGCCGAGTTCGGCGTCGCCAGCGAATTGCTCGATCGCCAGGCCATTTCGGCGCTCGAGCCCGGCATCCTGCCGGTCTACAAGGTCGGCCTGTTGCATACGCAGACCGCCTCGGTCGACTCGCCGGGCGAGGTGGTCAAGGCCTATGCGCGAATGTTTTCGAGTTCCGGCGGCGATATCCGGCAGTCGGAGATCCGGGCGATCGCGCCCGACGGCGAAGGCTGGCGCGTGACGCTTGCGGACGGCGCGATTTCGGCGCGCCATGTCGTGGTCGCCCTGGGACCGTGGTCCGCCGATCTGCTGCGGCCGCTCGGCTATCGCGTTCCGCTGGCGTTCGAACGCGGTTACCACCGCCAGTTCAAGGCGAACCCGGCCCGTCCCCTGCTGCGTCCGATCCATGACGCCGAAGGCAGTTTCCTCATGACTTCGATGGAGCAGGGCATCCGCGTCACCTCCGGAGTGGAGTTGACCGCCCGCGATGCACCCTCCTCGTTCGAGCAAATCGATGCGGTGGTCCCGGTCGCGCGCAGCGTGCTCGAATTCGGCGAGGCCCTCGGCGAACCCTGGCGCGGGGCGCGGCCGACCTTGCCCGACAGCCTGCCGATGATCGGCCCCGCGCCGCGGCATGCCGGCTTGTGGCTCGCCTTCGGCAACCAGCACATCGGCTTCACGACTGGCCCTGCAACGGGTGCCGCGATCGCAGCCATGATCGCGGGGACGCCGCCTCCCTTCGACGCAACCGCGTTTTCGCCCGGCCGCTATCTCTGATGGCCGGCCCGCGGCAAGCGCGAAAGATCAAGCTCAACGCGAGGGCATGCCGAGCTGGAAGCGACGGCGTCCCAACGCAATGATTTCGCGATCCGTCGGATGATCGCAGGCCGCGGTGTGCAGCTCGCGCGTCCTGTGCGAGCCGAGGCCCTCCTTGAGATGTTTCAGCAGCAGGGTCTTCTCGTTGCCGGGGCCTATGATGAAGATCGCTTCGCTGTTTTGCAGCGCCTCGTCGATCCGTGGAAAGAACGTGGGATCGTCGGGGGCCTTGCCGGAGCCGATGGTATTGGCCTTGTGATGCAGATGCCCGATTTCGAGGTCGGCATGGATCGTCCGCTGGTCGGCAGCCTCCAGCCCGAGATAGAAGACCTTGGCAACGCGATGATCGATCCAGACGACGGCGTGATTGTGAACAGTCATGATGAACTCTTGTTGAAGGAGGAAGCAGAAGGGCGTTTTGCGGTCAGTGCGACATCAGCACGGGAACCGTCATCGAATCGAACATGCCGCGCGTGACGCCGCCGAGAATTCGCTCCTGCAATCGCGAATGACCGAACCCGCCCATCACCAGCAAGCCCATGTTGCCGTCGGCAGCCACCGACAGAATGATGCCATGCACGTTGCTCCGATCCGCCGTCAGCCGTTCGACGCGCGCCTCGATGCCGCGCCGCGCGAGGTGGCTGACAATCCCGTCGGAGGAGCTTTCGCCGGCATCGCCGCGATCCTCATTCACCGCAATCACGGTCACCGCCTGCGCGGCGGTCAGAAACGGCAACGCGTCACGCAACGCTCGCGCGGCCAGCCTGCTTCCGTCCCACGCGATCCCGACATGGCGCGTGTCGAGCGGTCCCTTGTGGATGTAGGGAACCATCAGCATCGGCCCGCCGGAATTGAAGAGAACAGCCTGCGCAATGAGGTTGTCGTAGGTAGAAACCGAAGAATCCGGCTGCGACACGATGCTCAGGTCATAGAACCGCGACAGGATGCCGATGGTTTGCTCGGCGTCCGCCGGAATTGCGGCAAGGACGCGGGTGCCATACGCGATCTTGGCAAGCCTGGCTTCCACCTCAAATACGGAGATCGCGGCATTTGCCCGCGCCAGGGCGCGCTCCCGTTCCTGCCCCATCACGGCGGCAACGGCGGCGCCCCCACCTTCGGCAATCAACCCGATCGAATTCATGGACTCATAACCGATCGCAATGGCGTCGAGATGCGCGCGGTGCCCCAACGTCAGCCCGACGGCAACATCAATCACCATCCTGACCGGTCGCTCCGAAGGAATATGGACCAGAATGTTCCTGAACATTGCCGTTCTCCCAGGCTTGCGAACGCGGGGCGTCCCATTTGTGGAGTATAGCCGGTAGGCGCACAATCGAACTTGATGCAGGTCAAATCCCGGCGATCAGCACACGCCGCTTACGCCATCGCCGTCGCGCGGCACCGGGCGCAGGGTCATGGCTGCGGCACGGAGGCGGCGCGCATTTCGTGACTGTCCTTCGATTAGCAGATGCCCCCCGGGTATGGCGCCAAGACAGTCTAAACTTGATTTTCGTCAAAGTACTCGTTGCCGGTCTCACTAACATGGTTTCGCCAGTATGGCTTAACCAGGAGGTACACGTGAAGACGAAACCCGTGGTGCCGGTTGGGACCCGGCACGCCGTCACCCGCCGCGAAACCAATCCGTTCTCTTTCCTGCAACAGGAAATCGACCGGTTGTTTGACGGCGTGTCGCGCCATATCCCCGGCTTCGCCACAACCGAGGACATCAAAGCTGGTCGGAGGACCTGAACCATGGTGCTGATCTTGCGGACATTCCTCATTGCAGCAGGGGCGATTGCTGCTCTGTTTGTGTCACGCGATGCGCTGAATTTTGGCGTTATACAGACCTTCGTCGCGATCACCTTGATTGCCCTGCTTTCGCTGTTCGCAGCGTTCTGGACATTGCGTTCGCGCGCAGGGCGTGGCGACAGCGGCTTGAAATAGGGCGGACGCTTCAGGCACCGCTCAACCTTCAAGTTGCTGCGGATCATGCGCCGACGAATTTGGATGGTCGTTGTAGTCGGGGGTGTTGATGTCGTGCAGCCGCATCGTCGTTGCTCCAATCGCCCCCAGCCATTATCTCGCGCGCGAGCCGCACCGCGGCAATCTCCGCGCCTTTCGCGCACGCCGGAAGGCTTCAGTTCGATGTGAAGGAATAGACCGGCCGCCGCCTCACAACGGCAGCGGTTCGCCGGCCTGTTCGCGGACCATGTACGCGGCGTACCAGTCAGGCCAGTTCTCATCGCGCTGCCCGCCGGTGCGCTTCTCGTGCTCGCCATGGGCCGCCGCCGCACGCCGCAGCGCGCCCGCAAGATCGGTAGCGGAAGCGAATGTCGTGTCCGCTTCCACGCGGCCGGGCAACCGCGTCGTGACCTCCTGGAACAGCCAGCCATTACCGTCGGGATCGCGGAACGAGGCAAAGGAGCGATAGCTGCCACGCTCGGGATCCGGACCGTCCACCCTGCTCCTGCCAAACAAATAAGGCTCGTCGGTGCCGACATAGGCGTCGCCGGCGCCGTGGAACAGCTCACCGACCTTGATGCCGCGACCGAGCAACTCGTCGCGGGCGGCCTTGATGTCGGAGACGATCAAATACAGTCCCTGGGCGGAGCCGGGTGTCGCTGCAGTGACGTTCCTGCCGAAGATGACCGAGCACCCCGAGCCGGGCGGCGTGAACTGGATCACGCGGAAATCGTCACCGGCGGCGAAGTCGGCGTCGAGCCTCCATCCGAGGTCGCCGTAGAAGCGCTTGGCGCGATCGACGTCGGAAACGGGGATGACGACGATCTCGAGCTTCATGTCGACCGTCCGCGCTTTCGGGGCGGCGGCTGCGGTCGTCGTTGTGGTCTCCTTGATGTCCGTCATGGTTCTCTCCTTGGCCGGGCAGAGGTTCGGCTGCCGGACGATCTTGGCGCAGAATCCGGCAAATTGCCGGTTCTGTATGGTGAAAGTCCGTTGGCAGGCGAGAATTTCGGGTCCGCAGCAACGACCCCGCGACCACACCATAAAGCCAGGCTCCGCCGTCGCGGGAGACACACTTTCGCGTGGCGAAAGAGTGGGTTAGTTAGGTCACGGCGGGCGGCACGGCCGTTGAACCAGCGATCGCATGCACGTCGATCCGCTGTTGCCGTCCGCGCAGCGCGACGCTCTCGCCGTTATCCACCCGCATATCGCCCGGGATGACCACCCGGCGCAGCAGGTCGCCGGAGACGACGAAATGCCGGTCGATCGCCTTGCAGTGCTCGCAGAGCCGCGCCGCGACGTTCATGGTGTCGCCGAAAAACGCCAGCTGCCGTTTCGCGCTGCCGCACTCGCTGACGACGACCGGACCGCAATGCAGCCCGGCGCGAAAGTGCGGCACGACGTTGAAAGCCCGCAGATAGTCGGCTGCGAGGTCTGCCATCCTGGCTTCGATCGCGACAATGCATTGCAGGCAGCGTGCATTGCGCGCCGGGTCCGCCGTCAGCGGCCAGGTGACGATCACCTCGTCGCCGACATAGGAATGCACCGTGCCGGCGTGATCGGCGATCGGCCCGTCGATATCGAAGAAGAGGCGCGTGATGAGGTCGTGCACGAGCAGTTCGCCCATCGCTTCCGCCAGCCGGGTGGAGCCGGCGAGATCGAGGAACATGACGATCAGCTGTTCGCGCACCGGACGATGATAGGTGCCGAGCGCGATGCTGGCGAGCATCGGTCCGCCGATCAGCCTGAATGTCTCGGTGATCGCGCCGACCAGCAGCGTGATCACGAGCCCGATGACAATGATCCGCGGCAGCGTCGTGATGAGCCAGCCGGCCGTGAGCAGCGGTTCGGCGTACAGCACGATCTGCAAAAATATGCCGACGGCGACGATGACGGCGGTCATGACCAGCGATCGCACGATGAGCTCGCCCGCCACCGGCAAGCGCCGCAGCGCCGCGCCGAGGGAGGACCTGGCGGTGGCGGAAAACCCGTTCTGCACCATCCATCCGGCAACCGCGATGCCGACGCCGTGGACGCCGCTGCGCAGGTAATTGGCAAGCTCGCGCGTTTCCGCTTCGTCGAAAAAGGCGCGGACGCCGATCCCGACGACGAAGCCGACCGTCGCGACCGCCATGGCTGTCAGCAGACGGGGATGTCGCAATCCGTGCACCATTGGCTCAACTCCGCACGATCCTCGCCGCCTTACCGAGAGCGCCTGTCACGACCATTTGTGAAAAACGAAAAACGCCCCCACTGCAATAAAACCGAAGCCCAGCGCATGATTCCAGCCCAGCGGCTCCTTCAGATACCAAACCGAAAAAAATGAAAACACCACCAGCGTGATCACTTCCTGCATGGTCTTGAGCTCGGCCGCCGTATAGACCGCGCTGCCCCAGCGGTTGGCCGGCACCGCCAGCCAGTATTCGGACAGCGCGATGCCCCAGCTCACCATGATCACCAGCGGCAGCGAGCTTTCCTTGAATTTGAGGTGGCCGTACCAGGCAAAGGTCATGAACACATTGGAGGCGAACAGCATCAGCACCGGCAGCACGGCGGGCGAAATCGTGGGCATGGACTTCCTTTCAGTCATTTCGGCACTAACACATCGGGGGTAGAACCCGGTTCCTTCAGGCATCGATATCATTTGAAGCAATAAATCGGAAAAGCCGATTTCCGGAGAGCACCGCTTTTTAGGCGTGGATTCAGGAAATCCACCACTGTTGCAGCCATGCGTCATGCTGTGGCCCTCAACTCTCGTACCCGCGAGAATCGACATGCAGTTCGACTGGCGCGTCATCCTCGGCCCGGCCCTGGCGGCAACGACGGCATTGATCGCCTTCACGGTCGATCGCCATCTCGTCGCCGTGCCCAATCCGGCGCCGCTGTTCGTCTGCATCGTCGCGCTGGCGAGCTCGATCAGCGGCACCGCCTCCGGCCTCGTCACGGCCGCGATCGCGGTTGCCGCCTCCGCGCTGTTCTTCCTCGATCACCGCGCCACGCCGGGCTACGACAATTCGGATCTGGCGCGCATGCTGCTGCTGGCGTTGACCGCGGCCGGCACCGCCGGGATCACCGGGCTGTTGCGCCGGAAATGGGCGGACGCGTTCGCCTCGCAGCACCGGCACTACGCCACCGCGGAGCGGCTGAGGATGGCGCTCGACCAGATCGATATCGGCATCGTGCTGCTCGGGCCCGACACCCGCGCCGAATTCATCAACCGCGCCTTCCGCGATTACGTGCGGTTGCCGGACGAAGCGGCCGACAGCCAGCCGCCGTTCATCGCGCTGATGTATCACAGCCGGGACACCGGGATCTGGGAATTGCCGGAAGACGAACTCGCCGCCTTCATCGCCCGGCGCACCGAGATGATTCGCGATCGGCAATTCGACGCCGATCAACATCAACCTCCGGGACGGGCAGGTGCTGCGCTTCAGCTGCGCGGCACTGCCCGACGGCGGACGGATGCTGAGCTACACCCCGGTGACCGACCTCGTCCGCGCCAGCGACGACCCCGCCCGCGCCGACTACTACCGCTCGCTGCGCGGCGGCGGCCGCGCGCCAGCCCTCCAATTGCGCGCGGCGGAATAGCGGAATCGACCAACAGGATTGATCCCTTCCCGCACTGTCTCTAAGGAAGGGCCGTCGGCCTCGCGCAGCCAGCGCGTGGCCTGTCACGATCGCGGAATCAAGAATGCCCAACGACCTGACTGTCCGCTTCGTCACCCGGCAGGACCATGACCGCTGGCTTCCGTTGTGGGATGGCTACAACGCGTTTTACGGGCGATCGGGCCCGACCGCGCTTGCCCCTGATATCACCGATATGACCTGGGCGCGCTTCTTCGATGCCTATGAGCCGGTCCATGCTCTTGTCGCCGAAAGCGGCGGCGAGTTGCTTGGCCTGACGCATTATCTGTTTCACCGCAGCACCACGGCGATCGGACCGAACTGCTATCTGCAGGATCTGTTCACCGCCGAAGCCGCGCGCGGCAAGGGCGTCGGCAGGGCCCTCATCAACGGCGTCTATCAGCAGGCAAAACTCGCCGGATCGCCCCGCGTCTACTGGCAGACGCACCAGACCAACCTCACCGCCATGCAGCTCTATGACAAGGTCGCCGAGCACTCCGGCTTCGTGGTCTATCGCAAG
This sequence comes from uncultured Alphaproteobacteria bacterium, assembly GCA_963706975.1. Classification (GTDB taxonomy): domain Bacteria; phylum Pseudomonadota; class Alphaproteobacteria; order Rhizobiales; family Xanthobacteraceae; genus Bradyrhizobium. The sequence continues at coordinate 21,579 of CAVPOL010000002.1, read as the reverse complement.
CTGTTGTGACCGGGGACCTGTGGATAAGTCCGCCTGTCATTCCGGCGTAACATGGCGAGGCTAGGTTCCGCCTGCGTCTGATCAGGGCCCCCGTCACGGATCAAGCGCCCCAGCGGTCCCCGTCAGTCGCCGCGTCTGACCGGGGCCGCATTTTTTTGTGCTGCCGGCTTTACGCCCGCGGGCCGCTTGCGCCGCACCATCAGGCCATCTTGCGGGCGTAGCGCGTGCAGGCCACAATGCGGTCCCCTCGCGCCTACCCTCACAGGATCGATCCATGCAAATTCGCAATCTCGGCGGCTCCGGCCTGCGTGTTTCCGCCGTCGGCCTCGGCTGCAACAATTTCGGCCAGCGCACCGACCTCGAAACCTCGCGCAAGGTGATCCACAAGGCGATCGACCTCGGCATCACGCTGTTCGATACCGCCGACATCTATGCCGGGATTGGCGGCTCCGAAAAGGTCCTCGGCGAGGTGCTCGGCGACCGCCGCAAGGACATCGTGCTGGCGACCAAATTCTCCAAGGCGATGAGCACCGACGGCACCAAGCAGGGCGCGTCGCGGCGCTACATCATGTCGGCGGTCGAGGCCAGCCTGAAGCGGATGAAGACCGACTGGATCGACCTCTATCAGCAGCATGATTACGATCCGCTGACGCCGATCGACGAGACCTTGCGCGCGCTCGACGACCTGATCCGGCAGGGCAAGGTACGCTATATCGGCAATTCGAATTTTCCGGCCTGGCGCATCGCCGAGGCCGAATATGTCGCGCGCGCAGATCGGCGTCAGCCGCTTCGTGTCATGCCAGGACGAATACAGCCTGGTGGTGCGCGACATCGAAAAGGACCTGCTGCCGGCGGCGCAGGAATACAAGCTCGGCCTGTTGCCGTTCTTCCCGCTCGCCAGCGGCCTTCTCACCGGCAAATACAAGCGCGGCGCGGAAGTGCCCGCCGACACCCGCTTCGCCAAGGCGCCTGGCCTGCGCGACCGCTACGCCACGCCGCGCAACGAGGACATCGTCGAGAAGCTGCAGGCGTTCGTGCAGGCGCGCGGCCACACCATGCTGGAACTGGCCTTCTCCTGGCTGGCCTCGCGCCCGCAAGTCTCGAGCGTGATCGCCGGCGCCACGCGCGTCGAACAGGTCGAGCAGAACGTGAAAGCGATCGGCTGGACGCTGAGCGCGGAGGAGATCGCGGAGGTCGACGGGATTACGAAGTAGCATCGCCATTCCGCGGCGCATCGAAGATGCGAACCCGGAATCTCGAAATTCCGGGTTCGTCCTTCGGACGCCCCGGAATGACGAACCTACCCCCGCATCGCATCGCCCTCACCGGCGCGCCGTCGGGGAACACCGCCTCCGCCATTGCGTTGCATGATAGCGCGGTTCGCAAAGAGGCCCGAATTGAAATCAGGTAATAAGGCCCTCCGCTTCATGACAAATCGGCCAGACCCTCAGCCACTTCAGCGCCAACTCGCCTGCGCCGCATGCGGGACCGAGTTCAGCTGCAGCCTGTCGGGGCCATGCTGGTGCGCCGGGGAATCGTTTCGCCTGCCGATGCCGGCGGACGGCGGCGACTGCCTGTGCCCGGCCTGTTTGCGGAAGATGGCGGCGGCACATTCCGTCGAATAATCTGCGTCATTGCCGGGCTTGTCCCGGCAATTCAACTTTCTTCGAAGAAGATGGATACGCGGGTCATCTAGCTAGCGCGAAGACGCAATTCGCGCTCTTGCCCGCCCATGACGAGGCGGAAACGTCACCGCACCACCGCCGCGGTCTGCCCGAACAGGATCTTGCGCTCTTCCTCGGTGCGGTTCACCGGCTGGCCGAAATTCGGATTGACCTCTTTCGCCATGGCATAGGCGCGCACCGTCGCCGGGCGCTCGCGGATGGTCTCGAGCCAGCGCTTCAGATGCGGAAAATCGTCGATGTTCTGGTCCTGGTTCTTGTAGGGCACGACCCAGGGATAGCTCGCCATGTCGGCGATCGAATATTCGCCGGCGATGAATTCGCGATCGGCAAGGCGCTTGTTGAGCACGCCATAGAGCCGGTTTGTCTCGTTCACATAGCGGTCGATGGCGTATTTTATCTTCTCCACGGCATAGTTGCGGAAATGGTGGTTCTGGCCGGCCATCGGGCCGAGCCCGCCCATCTGCCAGAACGTCCACTGGATTGCGTCATAGCGGCCGTAAAAATCGGCGGGCAAGAATTTTCCGGTTTTTTCGGCGAGATAGAGCAGCATTGCGCCGGATTCGAAGATCGAGATCGGTTTTGCGCCGCCCTTCGGCTCGTGATCGACCATCGCCGGGATCCGGTTGTTTGGTGCGACTGCCAGAAACTCCGGCTTGAACTGTTCGCCCTTGCCGATATTGACCGGGAAAATCCTTGTACTTCAGCCCGGTCTCTTCGAGAAACATCGTGATCTTGTGGCCGTTCGGCGTGGTCCAGTAATAGAGATCGATCATGGGCGCGCTCCTGTCCTGCCTGGGGGTTTTGATCTGCCCCCAATTTGCATGCGATTGCATGAAGTTCACCGCATCGGCTTCGCGAAGTCAATGGCGGCATGCATCGCTGTGATTCCGCAGGATGCATCGCTGCGATCCGCAGATTCGTCGTCCTTCACAGATTGGAGATCTGCAAAAGCTTGCGGTCGCCGACCCAGACTTTTGCAAGGTCAGCCTCGGCCTTGCGGGCCGCAATGGTGTTGCCGCGGGCCTTGTGCAGTTCCGCCAGTCCGTAGTGCGACCAGCCGTTGGCTGGCGCGCGGCTTAGCGCACGCTGGAACTGTCGCTCCGCCTCGGCATAGCGGCCGGCCTGCAGCAGCGCAGCGCCAAGCGACTGCCGGATCGGATAGTACCAATACGGCGGCTCGGTATAGGGCAGCGCGTCCTGCAACGCGGCCGCCCGCTCGAACCGCACCACGGCGGTGCGGATGTCGCCATTGGCCTGGGCGACGCGTGCCATCACCAGCGTGCGTGCGATACGAAGCACCTCCTGTGCCGGGACGCCCGAATCCTTCAGCAGCTTGAAGTCCGAGGTGCGCTCCAGCGTCTCGATGGCACTGGCCGCCGCCGTCGCGCCCGCAAAATCACGGCGCGCCGCCAGTGCGATGCCGCGCGTGTAGAGCCACATCGCCTTGACATAGGGGATGGCGTCGCCGGGATCGGGCAGCGCCAGAATGGTCTCGGGCGTGCTGAACTGCGCGTGGGCGAAGTAAGGCGCCGCCTTGACCGGCTGCACCATCGCAATGCCCCTGGCCGCCTCGTCGGGGATGAGTTCGCCCAGCTTCTGCGCGGCGGCGATCACGGTCTGGCCGTCGCCGGCCATCTGTGCCGACGCCATCACGAAGTGCACGTTGTGCGGATAATAGCCGAGCCGATAGACGCCCATCGGCGCATTGGTATCGGCGAGGTATTTTTCATCGACCTTGACCGCAATCCTGTTGTCTTCCAGCGCGTCGAGATAGCGGCCGACCCGATAGTAGATGTGGCTCGGCATGTGCACGAGGTGGCCGGCGCCGGGGATCGCGCCGCGCAACCGGTCGGCATAGGGCTCGGCACGCTTCGGCCGGTCCGACGCCTCGACGGCATGAATGTAGAAGTGAATGGCACCCATATGATCGGGACTGCGGGCCAGCACGCGCTCCAGCGTCGGCACGATCGACGCGCTCTGCGGGTTCGCCTCGCGGCCGCCCGGCTTCCAGTAGTCCCAGGGGCTGAGATCCATCACCGCCTCGGCATAGAGCGTGGCGATTTCGTCGTCGTCGGGAAACTGCGCCGCAGCCTTGGCCATTTCAGCGGCGTAGGCTGCATCGAACGTCGCGCGGGCGGCCTTCGGGTCGCTGCCGTAGCGCACGGCGATTGCGGCGATCAGCGCCTGTTCGCGCGGGCTTGCCTTGCCGGCAAGCGTCTTGGCCTTCTGCGCGGCGGCGTAAGCGGGCGCTGCGGCGTCCTCCGGCATCGGAAGATTGATGTTGGGACCGAGCACCAGTGCCTCGCCCCAAAAACACATGGCGCAGTCGGGATCGAGTTTTTGTGCCATGCGGAAGGCGCGCTGCGCCTCGTCGTGGTTGAACGCATAGGCGAGACGCAGGCCCTGGTCGAAGTAGGCCTGCGCGCGCTCGTTCCCGGTCGTAATCTTGTACGTGATGGAGCCGAGGCCAGTCCACAGCGGCGGCTCGGTTGCCGCGAATGCCGGGCGCAGAGCCTGCGGCGCTCATCTCGGCGCGCGGCACTTCGGTCTGGGCGAGGCGAAGCATCATGCTCGGCGCGCCGGTTGCGACCGGCGTGCGGCAGACCGGAATATCCAAGGGAGCCGCTACGTCCACGGCGGTTGCACCCGCCAGGGTAATGATGTTTCCGGCCAGCAAGGTGGCCAATGCAGTGACGCCGAGTGCCGCCGTTGCCGTGGCAGCCAGCAGCTTTTGCGATTGCGTGAATGTCGCCATGTGTCAACTCCAAAATCAGGCGGAGGAAAAAATCTGCCAAATCCGGGATGCCACGGGCCGCACTGTGCCCGGGATCCAAAGGAGACCACTGAGCGCGTATTTTGCGGCATTTCCGGGCTTTCCACAAGCCAGTTGCGGCGTTCGCACGCCTGCAGGCGAAACTCGGCACTCCTGTCGCTCCGATGTTCGCTTTATCTCGGAAGCGGAAATCAGGGCTAATCTCCAGCATGTCTGCTTTGTGCCAGAAGTTTGTGCCAGAGGCGAAGTCGCGAGATCATTCAAATACCTCGTCAGCGCGAGCGAGTATTGTCGGTGGCACAATGATGCCAAGCGTCTTCGCGGTTTTTAGATTTATCACCAGCTCAAGCTTGGTCGGTAGTTCGACCGGCAGGTCGGCAGGCTTCGCACCCTTGAATATCTTGTCGACAAAAATGGCAGATCGACGAATTTGATCTCGCAAATCAATCCCGTAGCTCAGAAGCAAGCCCGCCGCCGCGTATTCACTCACGGCAGAGACTGCCGGCAGCCGATTTCTGACGGCCATGACGCCAATCTGGTCACGACAGTTGAACAGCACACCATCACTTAGAACGGTGAGCGCCTGCGCGCGCTCCCCTATCATCGTCGCGAACGCCTGTTCAAGTGCATCCCGTCCGCGTGCTTCGGCTGGGACAAGCGTCAACCCCAGCGGCCGGGCGGCGTCTCGCGTCGACTTCAGACGCTCCAGATTGGGCGCAAAGTCCGGATTCCAAAGCATGCCAACACGCGAGAGGTTCGGTAGTGTTTCCTTTAGCAACTCAAGTCGCTTGCCGTATATCTCGTCGCCAGTCTCCGAGCTGAAGCCGGTGACGTTCCCACCCGGACGCGCCAGACTGGCGACAAGCCCGGCACTAACGGGTTCGGCACTGTTGGTCATGACGATTGGGATGGTCGTGGTGGCCTTCATGGCCGCAATCGTGCTCACGTTGGTCCCGGCAACGATAACATCCACGCCGAGCCGGACCAGGTGTGCGGCAAGCGCGAGCGGCCGTTCCATCTGGCCATCGGCAAAACCGTAGTCGATGACGACATTCTCGCCAACACGGTAGCCAAGGCTCCGCAGGCCTTCTTCGAACGCCTTAGTGAGATGGAGCGATTGCTCCCGCGACACGAGCGCGAGGTAACCCACCCGGTAGACCCGCCCTGCCGGTTGTTGCGCGTGCGCGGCGAGCGGCCACGCAACCGCTGCCCCGCCGAGAGCCAAGATGAAGTCGCGCCGTTGCATGGCCCGCCCCGATAGACAGGTTTTATCCAATGCCCAAGCTTAACACTTTGCGAATGAGCGACCAGCGAGAATTTGCGCAAAAGCCGATCTCGCCCTGACCATGGTCCGATGTCCGAGTTGGGTCCAAATGGAGAAATCGAAAGCTCGTATCGAAGACCCTGTCGGCGCGGTGATCCACCGCAAGCCGCATGATAATGACGGGCGTTTCGATCGAGTTTTCGGATGCAGGATCATTCTGGCAATCCCGATCTCAGCAGGGCCTCGTAGAGGCGAGCCTTGTCTTCGGGTCGCTTCCAGGTGAACCACCCAATAAAGTAGGCTGTGATGGACAATTCGGATCGCAGTGCGACCGCCCGTTTTCCAGCCTGATGAGCGGCCGCGTCTTCGCCGATAGCCACGTTACAGGCGGCGAGCCAAAGATAGTGTTCGTAGTGAATCGGCTCCGTCCGTTCCAAAACCTCGATTGCTTCGGCCGCACGTTCGGCCATGAACAGGGCGCGCACAAGATCGAGATAGTAACGGTCAGCCGAGAATGGATCGAGGCGCATCGCCTGCTCAAGCCACGGTATGGCTGCCCTTAAATCACCCAGAAAGGTCAGGTTAATCCCGCGCTGAGCGACGAGGCGGGGATCGTTGGGATTCATGGCCAACGCCCGTTCCAGATGATGTTCACTCTTGGCAAATTGCCCTTCAATAAGGGCCATGCGGCACATGATGCGGTTACATTCGGTATCGTTCTGGTCGAGCCGGGCCGCGGTATCCACGAAACGGCGGATTTCTTGCTGGAGTTCGGCGGTGGCAGGTCGAAATCCCTGAAGCACGGCCTGACCCAGCGTACAGGCTCTCCAGGCGTAGGCCGTGGCGAAGCGTGGATCAGCTTCGATGGCATGATCAAAGTTCAGTTGGGCTTGCTGGTTGGCTTCTCGGCTGTGGAGATGATAGTAGTACTTGCCGCGCAACAGGTAATCGTATGCCTCAAGCGAATTGCTGCCTTTCCGGCTTACCTCCTCGACCGCCGCGGCTTCGATCCGCGCGGCCAGCACTGCGACGATGCTTTTCGTGACTTCGTCCTGAACAGCAAAAACATCTTTCAGCTCGCGATCGTAACGCTGCGCCCACAGGTGCTTGCCACCAACTGCATCGATCAGTTGAGCGGTAATCCGAACATTGATGCCGCCGCGGCGCACGCTACCTTCGAGAACGTATTGCACCCCAAGTTCACGAGCGGCGTCCGTCACCTGCGCGGCCTTGCCGCGATAAACGAAAGACGAATTGCGGGCGATGACGAACAGGTCGGGATAACGCGACAATTCGGTGATGATGTCTTCCGCGATACCGTCGGAAAAATAAACGTTCTCCGCGGCCTCCGTCATGTTTTCGAAGGGCAGAACCGCGATTGAAGGCTTGTCCGGCAGTGGCAGTGCTGCATTCATCGTACCTGCAACGGACTTCACCCGATCGGTTCGCGCAAGCCGGTCATTGTGCGCGAGGTTCTGCTCGCCGACATCGGCGAACTCGACCGCGACCTTCTGCGCTTCCTGAACGGTACCAACGAAACGGAAGCCTTTGCGCGGCAGTGTCTTGATCAGGCGCTGTCCTTCGCCCGTGTCGCCGATCGCGCGCCGAGCGGCGTTCAGGCGCGTCGTAAGCGCCGCATCGGACACGATACGACCGTTCCAAACGGCACTGATGAGGTCATCCTTGCTGACAACGCGCTGCCGGTTACTGATCAAGTAATCGAGCAGGTCAAACACCTGCGGCGCGACGGCGACGACATTCGTCCCGCGATGCAGCTCGCGTCGGTCGGTGTCGAATGCGTAATCCTCGAAGAGATAGCGCAAGCTGCCAGTTCCCTCGGCGGTCTCGGTTCGTCGATCGCTCCAGCTCCACCTCGAACCTCACAGATTAAGCCGCCGGTAAGGAAAAAGTAAACCCTAAGTCATGCGTGCCCGCTCGTGCCCCGGCATCCTCGTCTGGTTGGAAGCGACCTCCTGAGGAGATCATCGAGCATGGCCCAGGTTGCAGCAGAATTGGCCCAGGCCGCCGCGTCGACGCGGTATCTATCCAACTTCTTCAAGAACTGCTGGGATGCATTTCTGGAACGGAGCGAGCGCCAGACATCGCGCGTTTATGAGGACGCGCCCTGGGCAGTTTTGCGGGCGGCGTTGGCGATGGCGCGGCCATTGTCGCGCAGGAATTTTTCGCCGGCCTCGGTGACCGCTACCCGCACGCCCTCCCCCGCGACGGTCTGGCGTGTCACAAAGCCGCGGTCGACCGCGTCCTCCCAGATCGTCAGCCGCGGGCATGAGGTGCGCCAGGTCTCGATCACCTCGGAATAAAGCCGCGGCTCCCGCGCGATCCATTCGACGAGATCGAGCACCAGCGGGTCTGTGGTCTCGGCCATCAGGCTCCTCCCTTCGTCAAAAGGCGAAAGCGTTGCTGCGTTCGATCAGCAGCCAGCTGCCGTAGAGGATGTAATAGCACGCCACCGTCGTGATCAGCCGCCCCGCCCAGGTGCGGAACTGCTGATCGCTCATCGCCTCCAGGATGCGCCTTGCGAGCGTGGTGCCGAGCATCGACGCCGCCACCGCGATGGCGGCGAGCACCGGATCCAAAGTGGCGGCCTGGTCGATGATGCCGCCGAAATACACCAGCTTCACAAAATGGCTGGCGACCTGGCAGGTGGCCTTGGTGGCGACCACTTCGCGGCGACCGAAATTGCCGCCGAGGAAGAAGGTGTCCATCAGGGGACCGGAGACGCCGGTCATCAGCATCAGCCCCATGCAGATGAAACCGTAAAAGCTGCCCTGCGCGACGCTCTCGGGATTGGGCTTGAGGCTCCGCGGCGTCAGCCGCGCCATGAACGGCGTCACCCCCAGCATCAACAGCGCGATCGGCTTGTCCGGCACGTAGCGGGTGATCGACCAGGCGCCGAGCGCGAGCGCGTATCCGATCAGATAGATCAAGACCGGCCTCCATCGGATATGGGAGCGCCACAGGAAGGCGCGCCAGCCGTTCGACGCCATCTGCGTGACCGCGTGCAGCACCATCGCCGACGGCAGCGGCAGAATGGTCAAGAGCACGCCGATCAGGATCAGGCCGCCGGCCATGCCGAACAGGCCGGACAGGAACGCGGTCGCGACCATCAGCAATCCAAGGGCGGCCATCAGCAGCGGCGACATCTCGTTTCTCCGCCGCCATTTCTGCCTTGCCTGTACCGATGGCGCAAACTGAGTTAGCTTGGCCTGGCATCAGTTTTGCTGAGGGTGGCAAGTTCGTTCAGGTGAAGTTGTCGGGGTGACATGCGGCGGCTGCTCTTTCTCAACGGCATCAAGGCGTTCGAGGCCGCGGCGCGCACCGGCAGTTTTGCTGCCGCCGGCGCCGAGCTCAACGTCTCGGCGGCGGCGGTCAGCCGGATGGTGCATCTGCTGGAACAGCGGCTCGGCGTCGCGCTGTTCGAGCGCAAGGCCAACCGGCTGGCGGTGACGCCGGCCGGGCGCGCCTATCAGAGCGGGCTGACGCCGATCTTCGATGCGCTGGCCAGCCTGACCGCGCAGGTGGCGGCGCCATCGAACGTACGGGTGCTGACCGTCGGCGTCGGTCCGACCTTTGCCATGCGCTGGCTGATCCCGCGGCTGGCGGATTTTCGCAAGGAAGCACCCGGCATCGACGTGCGCATCACCACCGGCGGCGCCGCCGCACCGTTCGGCGACGACTGGAGCTGCGGCATCAAGCTCGGCGACGGCGACTGGCCGGGACTGGTGGCCGAGCCGCTGTTCGCGGCCGATCTCGTGCCGGTATGCGCGCCACGGCAGGCGCAGCAGTTGAAACGGCCCGCCGACCTCAGGGGAGCGAGCCTGCTGCGGGTCGCGCATTCGCCCGACGACTGGCCGCTGTGGCTGAAGGCAGCCGGCGTCGCGCGCATCACCGCGCGCGGGCTCGAGTTTCAGTTTTACGGCCAGGCCCTGCAGGCCGCGGCCGACGGGCTCGGCATCGCCATGGGCATCCGGCCCTATATCGACGACGACCTCGCCGCCGGCCGCCTCGTCGCGCCGTTCGAACTGACGGTGCCGAAGGGCATGCGCTGGTACCTGGCCTATCGCCATTTTCAGACCGAGCAGCGCGATTTCGTCGCGTTCCGGCGCTGGATCATGCGAGCAGCGGCCGGACCTGCCGCGAGCCGCAAGGACAAGCGCGGTGCCAGCGGACGCGATTGAGTCTCGATGGTCGGAGACCGGACACATCGCCTTCAACTGTCAAAAAAGATAGCAAATGTGAACCGGTTCACATGTGCCGTGGCCGGCTCATGTTTCCTTGGGCGACGGGGCTGGACAGATATCGCAAGCTGAGCAATCGGCGGTCACGGCCCGTTTGAACGCGGCGTGCATCCCATGCTTGAAACCGAATCCCGACCGGCTCACTCCCCCACCCCGACGTACTGTCCAGCTGCCCGGATTGCCATGCCCAGCTCACGGTGCTGCGCGTCATTGGCGGGCGCGGCGGCTGCGAATACTGGACGATGCGATGCGTCGGCTGCGGCGGCATCCATCTCGATATCGTCCAGCCCGAGCCGTTGCCTCACGCCGCCTAGTTCGATTCGCTTGCTGCCAATGCTTCGAGACGGCCACTTCGTGGCCTCCTCAGCATGAGGTTGTGGTGTTGCAGCAAGCGAAGTCCTCATCCTGAGGAGCGCGCTCTTGCGCGCGTCTCGAAGGATGGGCAGCAGCACAGATTTGTGATTCCAGGCGCTAGCCGTCGGCCCTGAAAGCCTGCGCGATGGCGCGCTGGGCATCGTCCTGGATCTGCCGCAGGTGTGCGGCGCTGCGAAAGCTCTCCGCATAGATCTTGTAGACATCCTCGGTGCCCGACGGCCGCGCCGCAAACCATCCGCTGTCGGACGAGACCTTGATGCCGCCGAACGGCTGGCCGTTGCCGGGCGCGTGCTGACAGCGTCGAGCGAACCGGCTCGCCGGCCAGTTCCGCCATCGCGAGCTTGTCGGCCGACAGCGCCTTCAGCAGGTTCTTCTGCGCCGGTGTCGCCGGCGCGTCGATCCGCTCGTAAAAGGGCACACCGAGTTCGTTCGTCAGTTTCGTCGAACGACTGGCTCGGGTCGGATTTGGTGCGCGCCGTCATCTCGGCGGCCAAGAGTCCCAAAATGATGCCGTCCTTGTCGGTGGTCCAGACCGATCCGTCCTTGCGCAGGAACGAGGCGCCGGCGCTTTCCTCGCCGGCGAATCCGAACGAGCCGTCGCTGAGGCCATCGACGAACCATTTGAACCCGACCGGCGTTTCGACCAGCTTGCGGCCGAGTTTTTTCGCGACGCGGTCGATGATCGCGCTGGAGACGATGGTCTTGCCCACCGCGCTGTCGGCGCGCCATTGCGGGCGGTTTTCGAACAGATAGGCGATCGAGGCGGCGAGATAATGGTTCGGGTTCATCAGCCCGCTCGGAGCCGGTCACGATGCCGTGCCGGTCGGCGTCGGTGTCGTTGGCGAAGGCGACGTCGAATCTGTCGCGCATGCCGATCAGCCGCGCCATCGCATAAGGCGACGAGCAGTCCATCCGGATCTTGCCGTCCCAGTCGACGGTCATGAAGCGGAAGGTCGGATCGACCGCGTCGCTGACGATGGTGCCGTCGAGGCCATAGCGCTCGATGATCGGCTGCCAGTAGCGCACGCCGGCGCCGCCCAGCGGATCGATCCCGATCCTGACGCCGGAGCCGCGGATCGCCTCCATGTCCAGGACATTGCCGAGATCGGCGACATAGGGCCCGATATAATCGTAACGGTGAACGCAGGCCGCCTGGCGCGCGCGGTCATAGGGGATGCGCTTGACGCCGCGCAGCGCGTCCTCGAGCAAGCCGTTGGCGGCGCGCTCGATCGCCGAGGTGATGTCGGTATCCGCCGGCCCGCCATTGGGCGGATTGTATTTGAAGCCGCCATCTTCAGGCGGATTATGCGACGGCGACATCACGACGCCGTCGGCCAGGCCGCTCTCGCGGCCCCTGTTGTAGGTGAGGATGGCGTGGGAGATCACCGGCGTCGGCGTATAGCCGTCATGCTGGTCGATCATCACCTCGATGCCGTTGGCCGCGAACACTTCCAGCGCGCTCGCCGCGCCGGCTCCGCCAGCGCGTGGGTGTCGATGCCGACGAACATCGGCCCGTCGATGCCGTTGCGCGCGCCGGTGATCGCACAGCGCCTGGCTGATCGGCAGGATATGCGCCTCGTTGAAGGCGTTGTTGAGCGCGGAGCCGCGATGCCCCGAGGTGCCGAACGCCACCCGCTGCGCCGGCACGCGACGGATCGGGCTTGCCGGCGAAATAGGCCGTCACCAGCCGCGGGATATTGGTCAGTTTCGACGGATCGACGAGCTTGCCGGCAAGCGGATTGATTTCAGCGGCCACTGGATTTCCTTGAATCGATAGCTACCGGCCGCTTATGGATAATTCGCGGCTGCGAACAAGGACCGGGTCAGGCGCCGGTTTCGGTGGAGTTAAGGCGACCCGGAGCATGCGGCCAGTTCCTGCCTGCGATAGGGTTCTGGCAGCACCTCGCCGGCTGACACCTGCTGACAACTGCGACGCGAAGCCGAATGCGCCAGGCAACGTCGCCGTCCCCGGAACACCATCATGCGCGTTTCCCCGTGGGCTTTTGCCCTTTTATGTCAGCCGGACTCATCCCATATTCGCCCCATGGCGAAGAACCCCGACCATCCCAAAAAGCCCTCCAAAACCCCGAAATCCAAAGCCCATCGTCCCGATGTGCAGCCGATCGGCCCGGCGCTGGCGGAACTGCTCAATCCCGCCATCAACCGCGGCGATGCCGGCATGGGTTCGGGCACCGGCTTGCAGCCGCCGCCGGACAATTCGAAGGACCGCCGCTCCGGCGGCGAAGCCGCGCTGCACCGCGCGCGGGCCTCGACGCGCGGGACCAGCGAGATGTGGCGATGCCGCTACCGCGCCGCGCTCCACCCCGCTGCGTTCCAATCCGCAGCCCGCCGGGGCGCGATCGAATCCGAAGGTCTCGACGAAGCGCCGCAAGCCAATTACGGCACATCCGCCACCATCCCCACGCTCGATCCGGAACTGGCAAAACAGCTCGGCTTCACCACCGAGGAGGAAGACCTCGCGGCGCTGGCGCGGCCGCCGCGCAACAAGATGGAGGCGCTCGGCGTCGCCGCCACCGCCGACGCGCTGGAAAGCCTGATCCGCGACGGACGCCCCGAATTCAAGGGCGAGGACGGCCAGGTCAAAATCTGGACGCCGCATCGCCCGCCGCGCCCGGAAAAATCCGAAGGCGGCGTCCGCTTCGTCATCAAGTCCGAATACGAGCCGAAGGGCGACCAGCCGACCGCGATCAAGGAACTGGTCGAGGGCATCGCGCGCAACGACCGCACCCAGGTGCTGCTCGGCGTCACCGGCTCCGGCAAGACCTACACCATGGCCAAGGTGATCGAGGCGACGCAGCGCCCCGCCATCATCCTGGCGCCGAACAAGACGCTGGCGGCGCAGCTCTATGGCGAGTTCAAGAGCTTCTTCCCCGACAACGCCGTCGAATATTTTGTCAGCTACTACGACTACTACCAGCCCGAGGCCTATGTGCCGCGGACCGACACCTACATCGAGAAGGATTCGTCGATCAACGAGCAGATCGACCGCATGCGCCATTCGGCGACGCGGGCGCTGCTGGAGCGCGACGACGTCATCATCGTGGCCTCGGTGTCGTGCATCTACGGTATCGGCTCGGTCGAGACCTACACCGCGATGACGTTTGCGCTGAAGAAGGGCGAGCGCATCGACCAGCGGCAGTTGATCGCCGATCTGGTGGCGCTGCAATACAAGCGCACCCAGGCCGATTTTACCCGCGGCACCTTTCGGGTGCGCGGCGACGTCATCGACATCTTTCCGGCGCACTACGAAGACCGCGCCTGGCGCGTCAACCTGTTCGGCGACACCGTCGAGAACATCGAGGAGTTCGACCCGCTCACCGGCCACACGCCAGGACGATCTCGAATTCATCAAAATCTACGCCAACTCGCACTACGTGACGCCGCGGCCGACGCTGGTGCAGGCGATCAAATCGATCAAGTCGCGAATTGAAGATGGCGGCTGGACCAGTTGCACGACCAGGGCCGCCTGCTGGAAGCGCAACGGCTGGAGCAGCGCACCACCTTCGATCTCGAGATGATGGAAGCCACCGGCTCCTGCGCCGGCATCGAAAATTATTCGCGCTATCTCACCGGACGCCGACCCGGCGAGCCGCCGCCGACGCTGTTCGAATATGTCCCCGACAACGCGCTGGTGTTCGCCGACGAAAGCCACGTCACCGTGCCGCAGATCGGCGGCATGTTCAAAGGCGATTTCCGGCGCAAGGCGACGCTGGCGGAATACGGTTTCCGGCTGCCCTCCTGCATGGACAACCGCCCGCTGCGGTTCGAGGAATGGGACATGATGCGCCCGCAATCGGTCGCGGTGTCGGCGACGCCGAGCGGGTGGGAGTTGAACGAGAGCGGCGGCGTGTTCGTCGAACAGGTGATCCGCCCCACCGGCCTGATCGATCCGCCGGTCGACATCCGCCCGGCCCGCACGCAGGTCGACGATCTCGTCGGCGAGGTCCGCGCCACCGCCAATGCCGGCTATCGCAGCCTGATCACCGTTCTGACAAAACGGATGGCGGAAGATCTCACCGAATATCTGCACGAGCAGGGCATTCGCGTCCGCTACATGCACAGCGATATCGACACCATCGAGCGCATCGAGATCATCCGCGATCTGCGGCTCGGCGCCTTCGACGCGCTGGTCGGCATCAATCTGCTGCGCGAAGGCCTCGACATTCCCGAATGCGCGCTGGTCGCGATCCTCGACGCCGACAAGGAAGGTTTTTTGCGCAGCGAAACCTCGCTGATCCAGACCATCGGCCGCGCCGCGCGCAACGTCGACGGCAAGGTGATCCTCTACGCCGACCAGATCACGGGCTCGATGGAGCGCGCCATCGCCGAGACCGACCGCCGCCGCGAAAAGCAGGTCGAATACAACACCGCCAACGGCATCACGCCGGAAAGCATCAAGAAATCCATCGGCGACATCATGAACAGCGTCTACGAGCGCGACCATGTGCTGGTGGAAATCGGCGACGGCGGCATGGCCGACGACGTCATCAGCGATCGGCCACAATTTCGAGGCGGTGCTCGGCGATCTCGAAACCAGCATGCGCGAAGCCGCCGCCGACCTCAATTTCGAGGAAGCCGCCCGCCTCCGCGACGAAGTCAAGCGCCTGCGCGCCACCGAGCTCGCCGTGGTCGACGACCCCACCATCAAGCAGCGCGGCGTCGCGGCGAAAGCCGGCGCCTATGCCGGCGCGAAGAAATACGGCGAGTCCGCGAACTTGCCGAAGGGCTCATCGAAGCGCGGCGGCAACAACACGCCGCGTGCGGCGTCTTCTCTTCACCCTCCCCTGGAGGGGCGAGCGAGCTCGCGCGCGCAGGCGCGCGGGGTGGGGTGAACTCCCTCAACGAGGACGGTGCCTCGCGCCTCCCGCGTCCACAAACCCCATCTCGACGAAATGCACGGCCCGGAATCCCTGCCCTACCGCCCCGGCGGCGGCCATCCGCGCAAACCCTCGCCCGGCGACGCGGCTCAGGCAGCGGCAGCAAGATCTTCCAGCCCACCGACTCGCGGCAATCAGGCCCGGAGTTCGGCCCCCCGCCCCGCTCCAGCGGCGGCGCGCCGGGGCATCGCGGCGGATGGAAGAAGAGGTAGCTGCCGATGACACGGGACGAGCTTTACGCATTCCTGCGAAAGCATCGGCTCGCGGTCATCAGCACGATCGGTGCGACGTCACCGCAGGCGGCCGTGATCGGCATCGCGGTCACCGAGACCCTCGACATCATCTTCGACACGCTCAGCACCTCGCGCAAATATGCCAATCTGCGCGCCGATCCCCGCGCCGCGCTGGCGATCGGCTGGGACGCCGCGCAGACGGTGCAGGTCGAAGGCGTCGCGGATTTTCCGGCGGGCGCGGAGCTCGACGCCTGCAAGCGCGCCTATTTCGCGGTTTGGCCTGATGGTCCCGAACGCGAAAGCTGGCCTGATATCGCCTATGTCCGCATCCGGCCGCGCTGGCTGCGCTACAGCGATTTCGGCGAGACGCCGCCGAAGATCGAAGAACTGACGCTCTAGCATTTGGAATGAGTTTCGTTAGGCTATTGCCATGAAACTCGACTTTGAAGAATCCCAACTGGCCTATTCCAGTGGCTCGCAAAATGCGCGCGCATGGACCGAGGCGTGGGTTGGCACCTGGGCGTATTGCCCACACTGCGGCAACGCCAAGATTTCGTCCTTTCCCAACAACAGCCCCCTAGCTGATTTTTGTTGCATCACTTGCAACGAAGAATTCGAACTCAAAAGTCAGAAGGGGAAATTTGGCGCCAAGGTTTTAGATGGAGAATTCAAGACCAAATGCGACCGCTTGGCTGCCAGCAACAATCCGAATCTTCTCCTCCTGAATTATGATCTCAAATCGCTGGCGGTCGTAAACCTCTTCATCGTGCCGAAGCATTTTTTCGTCAAGGAAATCATTGAGGAACGCAAACCGCTTGCAGTCACGGCGCGCCGCGCGGGCTGGATCGGTTCGAATATTTTGCTCGACCGCGTTCCCGAGTCCGGCAAAATTCACATAGTCCAGGGTAGCGTTGTTCGCCCGAAGGAACTGGTTCTTGCCGAATGGCAGAAGACGCTCTTCCTCAGAAGCGAATCGCTGGAGATGCGCGGCTGGCTGCTCGACGTCATGAAGTGCGTGGAGTCGCTAGGTAGAAGCGAATTCAGGCTAGCAGTCTGCTGAAGAACCCCTCGCCACGGAGGGGGCTTGATGATTCACTTTATCATCTCGAATCGGCGGAGACGATCATGCGCGGCAGGTTTACGGATCAAGGCGGCCTGTTTTCGTACATCGCGCCGGATAAGCGTGTGCCAGCGAACCATCCGCTGCGGAAGGTCCGGGAGCTTGTCCGGGATGTTTTGAGCGATTTGAACCGCAGCCTTGGGAGGCTCTACGCCAGCGAGGGACGTCCTTCGATCCCTCCGGAACAATTGCTGAGCGCCCTGCTGCTGCAGGTGTTCTACGGCATCCGCTCGGAACGCCAGTTGATGGAGCAACTGGATTACAATCTCTTGTACCGCTGGTTCGTGGGGCTGTCGCCGGACGATCCGGTCTGGGATCCGACCACCTTCACCAAGAACCGGGAGCGGCTGCAGAACGGCGATGTGTTCACGAAGTTCATGGCCAGGCTTCTGAACCATCCGCAGGTCAAGCCGCTGCTGTCGGACGAGCACTTCTCGGTGGATGGAACGCTGATCGAAGCCTGGGCTTCACAGAAGAGTTTTCGTCCCAAGGACGGCAGCGGCGACGATGATGATGGCGCCAACTTCCACGGCCAGAAGCGCAAGAACGACACCCATGCGAGTACCAGCGACCCGGACAGCAGGCTTTATCGCAAAGCGGCGGGCCGGGAGGCGAGGCTCTGCTATATGGGCCACGCTACCATGGAGAACCGGCATGGGCTGGCGGTGGCCGGCAGGGTCACGCATGCCAATGGCACCGCCGAACGCCGGGCTTCGGAGGCCATGCTGAAGGCGAGACGCAAAGCCGCAGGCCGCCGCATCACGGCCGGTGAGGACAAGGCGTACGATACCGCCGATCATGTCGCCAATCTTCGCGCCATCGGCGTGACGCCGCATGTGACACAGAACCAGGCCGTCACCAAAACCGGCAAGACACGCACCAGTGCCATCGACGAACGAACCACGCGGCATCCGGGATATGGCATGTCGCAATCACGCCGGGCGATGGTCGAGTGTATCTTCGGATGGGGCAAGCAGCATGGCACGATGCGCAAGACCAAGCATCGCGGCATCGCTCGCGTCGCCGCCGATTTCCTGCTCAATCTGATCGGCTATAACCTGATCCGCATCCCCAAACTGGTTGCAGCGTAGCCGTACCGGGCGGCAACACCGCCCTCACGCAAAAAAATACCTCGAACTGGCGAACACATCACCTGAAAAACCAATCGACGGCGTTCATCGAGGCAAAGAAAACTCAAATCCTTGAGTTTTTCAGCAAACTGCTAGAGGATATCTATGCTTTCGACCGGCATCTTGGCGAACTCCACCCCGGCAACCAGAACGTCAGACCCAAGATACGCCAGCAGCTTCAGTATTTGCGCGACCGCGGGTTTATCGATTTCGTCTCTCGTGGTAATTATCGCCTGCGATCTTAGGAGGCTTGCATGGCATGGTTCCTGAATTTCTATCGTTGTGACCGTTGCAATCGCGTCTGGACCGACGAATGGTCGTGCATGTGCGACGACGAATGTCCTCATTGCGGCGCGAGGGATATGTCGCCGTTTGATAGTGAGAACTTGACCAAATTCGTCGCCCAGGACGGCGAGGAATTTGTTGCAATTCATTCACCGGATTTTGCCGAGCACGATCCAGACTATTGGGCACCTCGAAAAATAGCCGCTTGTTGCGACCTGTGCGAGTCTCTCTTTGACGATGAGATGATTCGGGAGTGTCGGATGGGTCAACTGGGATTTTTCGACGCGGAGAAGCGGTTGGCGGCGCTGTCGGCGAAGGGCGATCCGCTTGAAGCGATCGATCGGTTGGTGCCGTGGGAGAGTTTTCGCGCCGATATTGAGGCGGTGGTGCTGACGCCCGAGGATAACAAGAAGAGCAGCGCCGGCCGGAAGCCGATCGATGCGATTGTGATGTTCCGGATGCTGGTTCTGCAAGCGCTCCACAATCTTTCGGACGAACAGGCTGAATTCCAGGTTCGCGACCGTTTGTCGTTCACGCGTTTTCTGCGGCTTGGCATCGAGGACGGCATTCCGGACGCGACGACGCTGTGGCTGTTCCGCGAGAAGCTCGCCAAGGCCGGGTTGATCGAGCAGCTGTTCGACCGCTTCGACCGGCACCTCGCCGCCAAAGGCTATATCGCGCGTGGCGGGCAGATTGTCGACGCCACGATCGTGCCGGTGCCGAAGCAGCGCAATAGCCGCGACGAGAACGAAACCGTGAAGGCGGGCCGAACGCCGGCGGCGTGGGAGAAGAAGCCAGCCAAACTGCGCCAGAAGGACCGTGATGCACGCTGGACGAAGAAGCACGGCCAGAGTTTTTTCGGATACAAGAACCACGTGAACGCGGATGCCAAGCACAAGCTGATCCGGCGTTACGAGGTGACCGATGCGGCAGTGCACGATAGCCAGCCGTTGGACGGGCTGTTGAACCAGGACAACACGTCGGCGGATGTGTTCGCCGACAGCGCCTATCGCTCGGCCGAGACCGAAACGAAGCTCAAAGCCCAAGGCTACAGAAGCCGCATCCACACCCGCGCCACGCGCGGTCACCCACTTTCGAGCGCCAAGCAGGAGGCGAACCGGAAGAAGAGCCAGGTTCGCGTTCGCGTCGAGCACGTGTTCGGAACTCAGCAGACTTCACCGGGTGGCCGGATGGTGCGAACCATCGGCATCATCAGAGCGCGCGCGAAGATCGGATTGCAGAACCTCGTCTACAACATTCGCCGCCTGGTGACGCTGGAACGGCTCGCCGCGGCCTGAAGGTGGGCGCTGCCCGCCGCAGCCGCGCCCCAAACCGGCCGTCGCGCAGGCAAATTGAAAGCTACATGCGATGAATACCCTCAAAATCGACGGTTGATCAGCGATACCGGTTAATCACGCGCAAGAAACCGTCATTGTTCGAGGTGCCCTATTGCGAACTTGGTCGCTTTCCAACGCGCGAGAAAGCCGAGCGATTTCTTGCGTCGACCGATATAGGTTGAGCCATAAGCCTACCCCGACCTCCGGTTCGTCGTGTTCTGCACCATGTTCCCGTGATCGCCCTGCTCGCGGATGTTCTGTTTCTCGTCGTCGCGATGGCCCCTGGTGGTATCGAGCGGAACATCGGGCGCGCTGCCGGGGCCCTTGTGGCTCTGGTTTTCCTCGGGAACCGGCTTGATGGTTTTTTTCAGCGGTTTCGTCATCGCGGGTCTCCTTCGTTGTGAGGAGGAAAACGCCGGAGGCCCGGGTCTCGTTCCGACTGCGACATCGCGTTGCAGTCGCGCGGGAAAGCTGCCCGCACATTCCGCGAAGCAAGCCATCCATCCAGGTAAAGAAAGAATGGATTGCTTCGCGGAGCCTGTCATCGGGCGCGCGTTCGCGGGACCCGTTGGCTCGCAATGACGATGTGACTGTTTTGCCACGACGGGCAAATCAGACAAAACTCCGTCAAGCCCCCTTCGATCACAATATTCTGATTTACAGAAATGACAAATCAGTCTATATTGCACCCGTCTCACCCGATGAGAGGGGCGGCTCGCGATCGTCACGAACGTGCGGTGGGATGCGATGGACGCGATGGCGGCGAATGACGAGTGCTGTCGTTGCGTACGGCAAAAACGTGTGGGCCTGACACCCCGACGCTGGTGTTTAAGTTCGCGCTAGGGAGCGCGGATGATGGTGGCAAGAAAGCCCGGTTCACCAGGGCGAGCGCGTGATAAGCCGTAGAGCCGTTGCGCAGGGAAGGTCGGATTGCCTCCGCTGGACCTGTATGCTCGTGTGCGCTTCTACCACTACATTGCACACGGGACCGCGGGTGCAGCGTGCATCTGATCTTCCCTGCGCCCTCTTGTTTCAGAGGGCGGCAATCGAACGCAAAGCTCGGGCGAAACGCGCCGCGAGATCGCGAAGCCGTGTCAGCAACGTTTGAAAACGAAATCCCTCATCCGTCGTCCCCGCGAACGCGCTAGGGTTTCTACACATTTTCGAAGGCTCTGCCAGCGACGATGATTTGGAAACGAGCCACTCCGTTGTGGAAGGTGATTGGTCCGGGTGGCCGATGCGAGGCGTAGCCTGTCCATCCGCCGAGCTTGGCGATGATCCATGCCGCCCACTGCAGGGTGTAGGCCCGATGCGGGTTGTTCTGAAGCTCAGTCCTGCCTTTCATGGTTTTGTTGATGGCGGCAAGTGCTTGATTCTTCCGGGGTGAAGGCGCATTTGACTGGCAATTGTTTACCGCCATTGCGGGCTTGAACGAGCTGAATGACGATACATGCCGCTTTAGTGGCGATCGCCACGAGCTTGATCAGAGCTTCGGCGCTTTCCAGCTGACTTTCCTCGATACGCAGACCCTGGTTCTTCAGCGAGCGAAAGAGCTGTTCGATGATCCAGCGCTGCTTGTACCAAGAGACGATCCGCCAAGCATCGGCCGCATTGGCGATCGAATGAGTGGTCAAGAGCAGCCAATGAATGGGCTCCGCCCCCTTCGGAGGGTGCAACTCGACGACTTCCACGAAGCTGACTGCGACGCGCTCCGGCAGGTCCTTCACGCCGGGTCGTGCCGGCCGCTTAAGCAGGACGGTTCCGTAGCGCATGGACAGATGAGCCTGGCGGCCACGACGATCCATCCGCTGCGGCAGATCGATCACCGCCTTGTCGCAGAAGCGGGCTCGCTCAACTGCTTGATAAAGTGTTCTGCCGTCGGCCAGCGCGTGATCATGCATGGCCCGCGTCAGCAGATGGACGTTGTCGCCGGGTGTCAACGCCCAATGCGAAGAACTCCCCCTCGCGGTCATTGACGACGGTGATCATGCGTGCCGCAGCCAGAACCTCGCATCCCGCTCGGCCGTCGTCACCCAGCGCGCCGACTCCTTGTGGGCCAAATCCCGCTGGTCGTGAGGGATCTTGACCTTGCCCCTACGCGTCCATACCTTGCCGCCGGTGAGGCCGAGACAGGCTCCGCTGTCGGCATCGACCGCCATCATGGCATGCAGCAACACGCCGCGGGCATTGCCTTTGCCGACTTCACCCAGTCCACGCCGA
>CAVPOL010000001.1:0-79918 GCA_963706975.1 uncultured Alphaproteobacteria bacterium | reverse complement strand
GAACGGTGAGGCCGAGCGCCTTCGCGGTCTTGAGGTTGATCACGAGCTCGAATTTCGTAGGCTGCTGCACGGGCAGATCACCGGGCTGCTCGCCTTTCAGGATGCGATCCACATATCCGCCCGCACGCCGCCAGAGATCAGCAACAGACGGCCCGTAAGTGAACAACGCTCCTGCACTCGCGACGATCTTGAATTCAGCGCTCAGCGGCAGCTTGTGCTGTATGGCAAGGGCGGCGATACGTGCCCGGTTGGTTGTCTGAATTGCATCACTTGACGCGAAAATGGCATCGGCACGAGCCTTCGCTGCCGCCAGCATGCCTGCCTCTATTTGAGCGGCAGTGATAATTTCGACTGACTGGACTTGGACGCCTACTGCACGGCCTGCAGCCTCGGTCTCCTTGAACTGTAAGGCGATGCTAAGCGTTGTTGGGATCCCAGAGAAACGCGAGGCGGGTAAGGCCGGGAACTATTTCCCCGCTCAATTGGAGGCGCTTCGTGACTACTTCCGTTGACTGCAAGCTGAACCCGGTGATGTTTCCACCCGGTCGCGCCAAACTGGAAACGAGCCCGGCACCGTCTGGATCACCACCGGCGCCGATGACAACGGGCATACTATTAGTATGCATTTTTAGTGCTTGAACGGCTGGCGTTCCGGCACCGACAATGACGTCGACGTTAGAGGCCACGAGCTCCGAAGCGAGACGAGGTAAAATGTCAATCCTCCCGTCTGCATATTTGATCTCGAAAGCGATGTTCCGCAGTTCAACCCAGCCCAGCTCGTGAAGGCTTCGTTGGAGCGCAGAAATCCGCGCGCTGGCTTCCAAATCGTCCGCGGCCAAGTTCATGAGCACACCGACACGGCGTACCCGCTCCGCGCGCTGGGCTCGCGATAAGCGCGGCCAATATGTCATGGCTCCGGCGCTACCAACTAGCGCAATGAACTCTCGCCGCTTCATCCGACAATCTCGCCCCTGGAAACCTGAATTCAGCGTAGGCACATTTTCGGCAGAGGTCCAAGTGGCCCAAGGTCCGCCTCGGGTCAAAACCGGAAGTCGCGGCCTTGCGGCGGGATGTCTGCTTCACCCCCGAAAGCAGATATTGGACGGACGTTCTCGGAGGTCCGTTTAGTGCCAGGGCCGGACATTAGCAACCAATCGTGCTCATTCTGGTAAGCCCGCGAGCCGGAGTCCTTTGGTATATTTTTCGATAAATTCTGGCTTCTTGTACGGGCCGAAGTAAGATGCCAAACGTGAAATGCAAATCTCTGGATCTATAGAGCGCAGCCGTGCAATTGCCGCCAGTGCGGCGTCTGGCATGTCGGCAAAGGCGGCGCTCGCGGCGTAGATGCGCAGACTTGGATGCGCACCGATATCTTCCCTAATATTGCCTTCGGCCCAAGCCATCGCTTCATCATATTTATCGAGAAAAAAGAGCGCATGAGCAAAGGCCGTCCGCATGGTCATATGGTGCTGTCCCTGCAGCGGGTCATGCCGCATGGCACGGTTCAAATGCTCTATCGCCACGGCGGGGTTGCCAGACCACAAATTGATCCAGCCGCTATTCGCCCAAGCATGCGCTAGGTTGGGATTCAACACTACTGCCCGATCAATCAGCGACTGGGCATGAGGAAGGTCACGCAGGACATACGCAACGGCCCAGCCCGCGTTACTGAGCGCGGCCGCGTCGTCATGGCCAATACGCAAAACGATGCGGGCTAGGCGGGCGACTTCGGCGCTTTCTTCGTCGGGTCTCAGAATCAGACCCCAGCCCTTCCGGTAAGCATGACACTGGAGAAGCAACCCGTAGGCGGGAGCAAACTCTGGATCAAGTTCGGTGGCGTGTTTCAACAACGGCATTGCCTCTTCAAGGCCTTGCCTTGATGGCTGCGGCAGGAAGACGAGACTTCGAAGATAGCAATCGTAAGCGCCGAGGTTTCCAGCCGCCTTTCGCTTCGAACGGTCGATCTCGGCTTGCTCGAGACGCGGGGCAATGGCCGTTACGACTTTCTCCGTAACCTGGTCCTGCAACTCAAAGACATCTGCGAGCGCACCGTCAAAGCGGTCCGCCCAAAGGTGTGCGCCGGTGCTGGTGTCGATAAGCTGACCGGTGATTCTCAATCGGCTTCCGGCCTTACGTACGCTGCCTTCGAGAACGTACCTTACACCCAGCTCCAGGCCCACTTGTCGTATATCGGGCGACTTTCCCTTGTAGGAAAACGATGAGTTCCGCGCGATGACGAATAGCGACTTAAAACGCGACAGCGCAGTTATGATGTCTTCGACCATTCCGTCGGCGAAATATTCCTGCTCCTGGTCGCCGGACATGTTCTGGAAGGGCAGCACAGCGATAGAGGGTTTGTCGGGAAGCGCCAGCGGAGGGGCCGGTTCGATAACGTTGGTTGCGGGCTGCTTGGCACCGGCCAGGGCAAACACTCGCACAGGACGCGCAATGTTCTTCAGCGCGGTCTCCCCCTTGTCGTCGAATGTAGCATCGACACGATCCCGAATCTGACGATAAGTGTCGTCGGAGATACATAGACCGCCCGGCATAGCTATGCCTTCAAGGCGAGCTGCGATGTTGACGCCATCGCCAAATATATCGTTGTCATCGATGATGATGTCGCCGACGTGAATGCCGATGCGAAATTCAATACGGGTATCGGGTAGTGCGTCGCCATATTGCCCAGCCATTCCGCGCTGGACTTCGATCGCGCAACGCGCCGCATCGACAGCGCTGGCAAATTCGACGAGCATGCCGTCCCCGGTAGTTTTGACGATGCGGCCGCGATGCGCGGCGATGGTGGGGTCGACGACGGCCTTTCTGACCGCCTTGAGTTGAGCCAGCGTTCCCTCCTCATCAGCACCCATGAGGCGGCTGTACCCTGCGACATCCGCCGCCAGTACCGCTGCGAGCCGCCGCTCCACCCTCTCGCTTGCCAAAAAAATACCCCTGAAACCGGAAATTCAGCCCAATTCATCAAAGCACGTCGGGTTACTGTCGAGCTAGAGCCAATGTCCGTTCCGGGTCATTTTCGGAAGTCGCGGCCTTGCGGCGGGATGTCTGTTTCGCCCCCGAGGGCGGACATTGGACGGACATTCGCGGAGGTCCGTTTAGTGACCGAGATCGGAAGCGCCGGGCTCGATCAAGCGCCGATTTTCGCCAATCAATTCAGCAAATCGATCCGTCGGGCAAATCACCCAAAAGTCTGTCAAGCCGCCCTTGATCACAATATTCTGATTTTCAGAAATAACAAAATCAGTCTATATCGTTTCCATCCCGTTTCAATTCGGAGGGGCGTTGGCCAACGTCTTCAACGTGGGATGGGCTGTGGTGGGACGCGGCGGCGCGCGAGACGGGCGATGCCAAGGCGGACGGCCAAGTCGTGTGGACCTGACATCTCGACGCTGGTGTCAAGCTTGTGGGTCAAGTCCCGCAGGTGACGGTGGCAAAAGAGCCCGATCGCCGGGGTGAGCACGAAGCAACCGTATAAACCATTGCGCGGGGAATGCCGGATGTCCGGTGTGACCGTGGCGCATTTGCGCTAGTACCCGGAATCATAGCTGAGTGATACGGCGGTCCTTGAAGCGGCGTTGTCGGACTTTTTTCTTGGTCCAGACGAAGGGCTCAGCTCTGACGTTGTATGCTTTGATGTAGGCATCGATATGCTGCTCAAGCTGTTTGAGAGTGGTGAAGGAAGCGCCGCTGAGCGACTGTCCCTGCAAGATGGAGAACCATACCTCGACCTGGTTGAGCCAGGACGCGCTGGTCGGGGTGAAATGAAATTTGACATTGGGATGTGTCTTGAGCCAATCCTCGTTCTTCTTGTGGGTGTTGAGGTTATCGAGGATGACGTGAAGCTGGCGGTTCGGAAAGGCCGCGGTAACGCTGTTCATGAAGTCGAGAAACTCGACACGGCGACGGCGTTTCGAGTGCGTCGCGATGATCTTTCCGGTGGCGACTTCCAGCGCTGCAAACAGCGTGGTCGTGCCGTGCCGCTTGTAGTCGTGGCTCTGGCCGGTCAGTGCCCGGCCGTTGGGTAACTTCAGATAGCCCTGCGCTCGCTCCAAAGCCTGGATCGAAGGCTTTTCGTCCACGCATAGTACAATGGCCTTCTCGGGCGGGGCGACATAGAGGCCAACCACATCGGCGGCTTTGGCCGTAAAATGCGGGTCGTTACTCTCGCACCAGGACTTGCGAGCCGCGAGATCAATCTTGTGGCTGCGCAGGAACCGCCAGACATATTGGACATCAACATCGCCAAGTTCCCCAGCGAGCAGGGGCCCGGTCCAACGCGCGAACCCGGCAGGCGGCGGTTTATCGAGCAACTTCAGAATCCGTTTGTCGGTCGACTTCGTATAGATCGGCTGCTTACCCGGCCGCGGTTTGCTTTGCAGCCCCTCAAGGCCAAGGTCGGCAAAACGATGCCGCCAAAGGCTGACAATCCGCGGCTGGACCCCGACTTCCTTGGCGATCGATCGGGTGCTCCGCCCCGCCGCCGCCAAAAGAACAATCCGCGCCCGCTTCAAATCGCGCTGCAATGTCACCGGGGAGCGGCAACAGGCTTCAAGCACCTTGCGATCTTTCCTCGAAAGGTGGACTTCTCTTGCTTCGGGTATCATCCCGATGTTGAATCATGACTCACGTTCCAAGGAAAGTGGGTACTAGTTTTTGCCGCGGGCGCATCGGCGCCCGGTATCCCCGCGCCCTCTGAATGGAGGGTGAAGGAAAAATTCCAGCAAACCTCGGGCGAGTACCGCTACGAGATCGCGAAGTCGTATCCGCTGTCTGAATCTTGAGGGTCTCTTTGCAACCCAACATCGCCGCACTCTAAAGAGCAATTCGCAACAAACCCTGCTGCGAATGAGTGGCGATTGCGCTTCCGATCTCTGCTTTGATCCTGCCTTTCGGCCTGCTACACCGCCGCCCATGAACGCCCACGATCACACCATAAAATCCCGCGTCGCCGCGATCTCGATCTTTGCCAGCGCCGGCATGGCGGCGGCAAAATTCGCGGTCGGCATTGCCATCGGCAGCCTCGCGCTGATCTCCGAAGCGCTGCACTCCTCGGTGGACGTGGTCGCGACCGTCATCACCTGGCTGGTGGTGCGGGTTTCCGACCGCCCCGCGGACCACGAGCATCATTACGGCCACGGCAAGTTCGAAAGCCTGTCGGCGCTGTTCGTCATTGCCCTGCTCTATGTGCTGGCCGGCGGCATCCTGGTCGAATCCTGGAGCCGGCTGCGCGAGGGCGCGCCGCCGCCGACGCTGTCGGCGATACCGTTCGTGGTGCTGGTGATCGACATCATCGTGAATTTCTGGCGCGCCCGCGCGCTGGATCGCACCGCGCGCGACACCAGGAGCCAGGCGCTCGCCGCCGATGCGCTGCATTTCGCCTCCGACGTGCTGGGCTCGGTCGCCGTCATGATCGGGCTCGGACTTTCCGCGCTGGGTTTTGACTGGGGCGACACCGCTGCTGCGATCGGCGTCGCGGTGATGATCTCGGTGCTGGGCCTGCGGCTCGGCCGCTCCACCGTGGAAACCCTGCTCGACCGCGCGCCGGAAGGCGTGTCGGAGCGTGCCGAGGCCGCGATCAGGACCGTTCCCGGCGTGGTCGACATCGAACGCCTGAGGGCGCGGATGGTCGGGCCGACGCACTTCATCGACGCCATCGTGCAGGTTCCCCGCACCTATCCGATCGACCGCGTCGAACAGATCAAGCTGTCGGCGCAGGAGGCCGTCACCAGGGCGCTCGGCGACGCCGACCTGACCTTCACCGCGGTTCCGGTGGCGCGCGACAACGAAAGCGTGCGCGAGCGAATCATGGTGATCGCGCGCAATTCCGGCCTTGCGATCCATCATGTCACCGTGCACGACCTCGGCGGCAGGCTCACCGTCAGCATCGACCTCGAAGTCGACGGCGAGATGGCGCTGACCGCGGCCCACGACATCGCCCACGAACTGGAACGCAGCATCCGCGACGAGTTCGGCGAGGACGTCGAAGTCGACACCCATATCGAGCCGCTGGAACCGGAACTGCCTTTCGGCAGCGATGCCCCCGCCGACCGCGTCGAAACCATCAAGGCCGCGCTGACGCGGTTTGCCGCCGACGGCGCCATCCATGATGTGCACAATGTGCGGGTCCGCAACACCGAGGCCGGCGAAATCGTCAACTTCCATTGCCGCGCCGCGCCCTCGATGAGCGTGATCAAGGTCCATGAGAACGTCGACGAGATCGAGCGCGCGCTGCGCCGCGCCTTCCCGACGGTGAAGCGCGTCATCAGCCACGCCGAGCCGTCGCGCGCGAAATGAAATTACAAATTCTTCGCGCGTTCTCCTTTCGGACTCATCGGCTACGTATTCTTGCGGGCATTTCGAGTCGCGAATCTCCGTTGGACAAGATTTATTTGCATTAACGAATTGTTGACTCTCGACAGCCCCGGACAAACTGGATTCAAATCGCTGCGATTCGGAAGTGACTGGGGTATTTCCGGACCGGCGTATGAAATTCGGACTTGGCGGGGGTCTACGGCATGGCGCGTGCGCATGCGGCGAACGCGTGCGTCCAATCCGATTCGATCAAGGGATTGGCGCAGTCGATCGCGAAACCGGCCTATCACCGGCTGTTGATGGCGGAGCCTGCGCTGCGCCGCGCCGTGCCCACCCTGATCATCGCCTTCCTGATCACCATCTGCCTTGGCGCATTCGTCCAGGTGGTCGACCAGAACCGGCTGAAGCGCGCGGCCACCAGGATCGCACCTGGCGGCGCTCGCCGACGTCCTCGCCGAGCGTCTCGATCGCGTCGCCTCCCTCCGGCAGGATCGCGCCGCGATCATCGACCGAATGCAGAGCCTGCTTGCCAAGCTTCATTCCGCCGTGGGGCATCGCCGCCGGCCGCCACGTCATCGTCACCGGCGCAGATCAGCGCATTCTCGCCCGCGTTCCCCTCGACGCCGGTCTCGACGATCCCGACCGGATTCTCGACGTCGATCAGCACCGCGCAATTGCTGGCCGCACCCGGCCAGCAGGCCGGCGTCACCGAGCTGCCGCTGCCGAACGGCGGCACCGCGCTGGCGATCCAGCGCGTCGTCAAATCGCTTCCCGGCCAGATCATCGTCATTCAGGAGAAGGTCGATTCGCTCTGGCAGTCGGACGCCGCCCTGTCGGTGACGCTTTCGGCCACCACCGGCTTCGTGGTTCTGATCCTCGGCTTTGCCTTCCATTGGCAATCGACCCGCGCCCGCGAGGGCGACCTGATCAATGACGCCGTGCGCGGCCGGATCGACACCGCGCTCAATCGCGGACGCTGCGGCTTGTGGGACTGGGATCTTTCGCGCGGCAGGATCTTCTGGTCGCAATCGATGTTCACCATGCTGGGACTCGACACCCGCAGCGACCTTCTGACCTTCGGCGAGGTCAACGCGCTGGTGAAATCCGACGACATCGACCTGTTCGCGATCGCCGACCAGCTGATTTCCGGCAAGATCGACCACATCGACCAGACCTTCCGGATGCAGCACACCAGCGGCCACTGGATCTGGCTGCGGGTCCGCTGCGAACTCAGCCAGGGCGCGGCCGATGCCGGCCTGCATCTGATCGGCATCGCCGTCGATATCACCGAACAGAAGAGCCTCGCCGAGAAGACGGTGGAGGCCGATCTGCGGCTGCGCGACGCGATCGAGACCATCCCGGAAGCGTTCGTGCTGTGGGACGCCGAAGACCGCCTGGTGCTCTGCAATTCGCACTTCCAGCGCCTGCACCGGCTGCCGGATTCGGCCGTGACGCCGGGCACCTCCTATGAGACCGTGATCGAAGTAGGCTCCATGCCGGAAGTCCGCACCAGGCTGCATGAGAGCCGGCGCCCAGGCGCCGGGCGCGCGCACCTTCGAGGCGCAACTCGACGACGGCAACTGGCTGCATATCAGCGAGCGCCGCACCAAGGATGGCGGCTATGTCTCGGTCGGCACCGACATCACCCGCATCAAGGAACACGAGCAGAAGCTGGTCGACAACGACCTTCGCCTGCGCGCCACCGTCATCGACCTGAAGCGGTCGCAGGCGGAACTTGAGCGGCAGGCCGTCGAACTCGCCGACCTCGCCGAAAAATATTCCGAAGAAAAGACCCGCGCCGAGGAAGCCAACCAGACCAAGTCCAAATTCCTCGCCAATATGAGCCACGAGCTGCGCACGCCGCTCAATGCCATCATCGGTTTCTCCGAGATCATGGAAAGCGGCATGTTCGGCACGCTGGGCTCGGAAAAATACCAGGAATACTGCCACGACATTCTCACCAGCGGCCACTATCTGCTGGAAGTCATCAACGACATCCTCGACATGTCGAAGATCGAGGCCGGCCGGATGAAGCTCGACATGGAGCAGCTCGATCTGTCGAAAACCCTGGCGGAATCGCTGCGGGTGGTATCCGGCCGCGCCGACGACAAGAACCTCGTGCTCGACGCCGATATCGACAGCACCATCTCGGTGGTGGCCGATCGCCGCGCGGTCAAGCAGATCATCGTCAACCTGCTGTCCAATGCGGTCAAATTCACGCCCGATGGCGGCAAGGTGGTGGTGCGCAGCCGGCTGCTGCGCGATTCCATCGTGCTGATGATCGCCGACAGCGGCATCGGCATCGCACCCGCATTCGCTGCAGCGGCTGGGCCGGCCGTTCGAGCAGGTCGAGAGCCAGTTGACCAAAACCTATCACGGCTCGGGCTGGGTCTGGCGATCGCGCGGTCCCTGACCAATCTGCACGGCGGGTCGATGAGGCTGCGCTCGAGGCTCGGCACCGGCACCGTGGTCTGCGTCTCGCTGCCGCGCGACGCGCGCAACGCCAAGGCGAAGATGCCGGCTGCGGCCTAGCCTGAGGCAGCTATGGATACGCCGTTGCCGCCTTCGCGCTCGCCGCGAATAACTCCATAACAGCGAATGGTGTGTTGCTCGTCAACCCGAGCCTTTAGCGAGATCCTCCGCCTTCGGGCCCGCGGAGTTCACAAAATGCCGCAGGCGATCCTTGAGATCGAAAAGCTCCTGCAAAGGCATGTTCAGAAAGCAATAGAACTCGCCCAGCATCTGTTCGGTTTTTTTTCGTTGCGCGGTCCCTTTGGGTGTCAAATCGACGAGGACACGGCGCTCATCGGTGGGCTGCCGTCGCCGGGTAACAAGACCCTTGCTCTCGAGCCGCTTGAGCATTGGCGAAAGCGTGCCAAAATCCATTCTCAGCAATGTGGCGAGATCTCCGACGCCAAGCGCACCGTGCTCCCAAAGTACCACGAGAACGAGGTACTGCGGGTAAGTCACGCCCAGCTTTTGCAGGAACGGCACGAACAGACGCGTCATGTGATTGCTGGCGGAATAAAGCGCGAAACAAAGGTGGTTATCGAGCCCGGGCATCTCCACCGGCGCCACAGGGCCATCACTCATTTTTTTCTTTGAAATGCTTCGCATTCAAGACCTTCCTGGTAACCATCAACAGCGGCTTGAGAGGTGGCCCCTCTGGAGCCCGTCCGCCGGTCCCGTACGACAACCACGCATATTTGGGTTGTGGTACATACTGTACCGTCGGCAGTCGGGGCTCTGCAAGTTGCGTGCACTCCGTAGACCGGCACGGCGCCACCGTTTGCGGCTTTTCCGGCATAAAAATCGATGTTGCCCCCCGGTCCGATCGAGGCCGGAGAAGCAGGAAGGATGCTGGTTAAGTCGCTCGGGCGACTTCGCGACGGCGAATCGCTCCGACGATATAGTGCCTGCGCTATTGCCGGTCAGCGCAATCCGGCTCGGGCACCTTACCCAAAGGCGGAGCGACCCAACGGGGCAAGTCCCGCGCGCCAATGATCGCAAAACTCATCTCGACCGCGCCGGGTCCGATGCCGTATTTCATCTCGTCCTGAAAATACACCAGTTGATCCATCTGCGTCAGGGTACACGCCAGCCGCGAGACAGTGGACCGCGGCAAGCCGGAACGCGAGGCAAGTTCGCGATTGCTCAGCCGATCGTTCGGACCATTGAAACAGCGGAGAATTTCGAACGCGCGCAGTACAACGGATCTGGTATGGCTTGCTTGCGAAATCAGCCGAGGTCTTGAAAGCACGTCGGATCGTCGTCCCATGCGGTCCACCTTGACATTGACGATGCCCTGGCAGTCGACGTCCGATGCCCTTCGACCGGTGTCGCGGGCCCGAGAGCAACTAGCCTGAGGGTATGGCGTTGTGTGCCAGTTCGTTCCTGATCGTCCTCACAGGGCGGCTTCAAGGTCGCGGCGATGCCAGGCTCAGGAAGCCAACTTCAGTTTTCGGGGAAGAGCCGGCAACTCCTTCGGTCCTGCCGACTTCACAAAACGATGCAGCCGATCCTTCAGGTCGGTGAGTTCGTCCAGCGGCATGTTCAGAAAGCAGTAAAATTCCCCCAGCATCTGTTCGGTTCGCTTCCGCAGCGAAACGCCCTTTGATGTCAGAGCGACAACGACGCGCCGTTCATCGCTGGGCGGCCGCTGCCGTGTGATCAGTCGCTTGCTCTCCATGCGCTTGAGCATCGGGGAGAGCGTGCCGAATTCCATGCGCAACAAGGCCGCGAGGTCCCCCACGCCGTGCGGGCCGCGCTCCCAAAGCACGACGAGAACCAGATACTGGGGATAGGTCACGCCGAGCTTTTTCAGGAAGGGCACGAACATGCGCGTCATGTGGTTGCTGGCGGCGTAGAGCGCGAAGCAGAGATGGCTGTCGAGGCCCGGCATCTCGACCGGCGCAATCGCGTCGCGGTCCGCTGCGCTTTTTCTTTTTACATCGCGTCGCATATCATTGACTCTTATTATATCGTATGCAAGCTAATCGTGTCTTCTTTAACTGTCAATGGCTGTTTGGAGAAGGCATGAGCCGCTCCGCGCTTCGGCGTCGCGCCTCATCACAGGAAAACAAGCGCCCGGGAGGAGAAATCATCATGTCTGAGATGGATCGCCGTGCATTCGTGGGTGCCGCTGCCGTGGGTGGTGTGGCAGCTGCCGTCCTTGCTTCATCCGCCATGGCGGCGGGACAGAGCGGCTATTTCGTGATCGCCGAAATCGTATCCAAGAAGGAAAAGGCGGATGAACTCCGCGCGCTGCTCGTCCCCTTCGCAGAATTGTCGGCGAAAGAGCCGGGTTGCCTGGTCTACACGCTGATGGAAGTCATCGGGGAGCCTGGTCGTTTTCTGACATTTGAGCGGTGGACCGACAAGGCCGCGCTCGGAGTCCATATGACCACGCCGCACATCAAGGAAATCGTGCCAAAGCTCGAGCCCGTTCTGGCAAAGCCTTTCACTCAGCTTTTCCTCGACGCGCGCACAGGCGGCTGACGCACCAGCATTTCGACCAACGGCGGGTCGCTACTCTCAGGAGCGGCCCGGAACAACGCGCCATGAACACAGGGAGGGAAAACACATGTCACAGGTCATCCTGCATCACTATCCGCTTTCGCCTTACTCGGAAAAGATACGCCTTGCGCTGGGAGTCGCGGGCATAAGCTGGAATTCGGTCGAGATCCCGGTATGGACGCCGCGCCCCAAGCTGACGCCTATGACAGGGGGCTATCGGCGAACCCCCATCCTTCAGGTCGGGGCAGAGTTCTACTGCGACTCGTTGCACATTCTTCGAGCCATCGAACAGTTGGGAACGCCAGGTTCGCTTTACCCGAAGGGTCAGGAAGGTGTCGCAAAAGCTCTTGGCTGGTGGATCGAAAAGGGCTCTTTCATGAATGCCGTCTGTCTCACTATCGGCAACATGCCGGGGCTCCCACAAGAGCTCATCGACGAACGCCGACCGCTCTTCCGGGTCAATCTCGATCCCGAGGTTTTGCGTCCCAAGCGGGCGGTTTACTTGCAGAGAGTCAACGCCCATCTCGCGTGGCTTGCTGAAGTTCTGGCGGACGGCCGTCAATTTGTCCTCGGAAAGGAACCTTCCGCGGCTGATTTGTCCGCCTACCACCCGATCTGGTTCGCGAGACAAAACGGTGGCCCCGAGGTGAACCAGTTGATCTCCTTCCCATCGCTTATCGACCCCTGGTACAAGAGAGTTGCTGGCATTGGCCACGGCCAGTTCTCCGAAATGACGCCGGACCAGGCGATCGAAGTTGCCAGGGTCAATGAACCAAGTGAGCCCAGCCAATGGACGCCAGAGGCGCAGAATCTCGGTCTTCGGCGGGGTGATTGGGTCAGCGTGACTCCTGACGACTACGGCAACGCCATCTACGGAAGTGTCCTCGCATGGACACCCGATGAGATTGTCGTCCGGCACGAAGATCCCTCCGTAGGGAAAGTAAATCTGCGCTTCCCGCGGGTCGGCTTTGATGTCGCGCCTCAAACTAGGCAGGCTGCCTGAGGACGAAGCGCGCGAGACTAACCCGATGCCCGGGCTCGACCGGTTGCACAACGAGCGCCGGTCAGGCCAGTTAATCTCGCGCGCCCTTGATCACTCGACAATCTCCCCGAACACCCGCCGCACCTCGGTCTGGGTCTCCCTGACCCGCGCCTCGAGCGAGGAAAAGTCCGGAGCGTCGCCGGCCCGCGCCAGCACGCGCAACAGGTCTTCACCCGCTGTTTCCGGCTTGAATTTTTCGCTGACGCAAAGCCGCAGGATTTGCGTCAGGTCATGATAGAGCCGCGTCGCCGAACGCAGCAGTTCTGCCGACGATGCCGGCAGCACGCCGAGCCGCGCGGCGTTGTCGAGCACCTGCAGCGTGGAGACGTCGAGAATATCGGGCCTGTCGGCGGCGTGAGCCAACTGCAGATACTGCGCGATGAAATCGATATCGACCATGCCGCCCGCTGGCATATTTCAGATCCCAGACGTCATCCTCGCCCTTCTCCAGCGCGATGGCGTGGCGCATGTCGGCGACATCGTGGGCGACGGCGGTGCGGTCGCGCGGCCGCGTCAGCACGCCGCGAATGATTTTTTCGATCCGGGCGCGAAATTCCGGCGACGACGAAATCACCCGGGCGCGGGTCAGCGCCATGTGCTCCCAGGTCCAGGCTTCGCGCTCCTGATAGTCGGCGAAGGAATCGATCCGCGAGGCCACCGGCCCCGCCCGCCCTGACGGCCGAAGCCGCATGTCGACGTCGTAGAGCACGCCGTAATTGGTCCGCGTCGTGAACGCGCTGATCAGCCGCTGGGTGAAGCGGGCAAAATACTGCGCGCCGTGCAGCGACCGCTCGCCGTCGGAGTCCGGATATTCGTGAATCGAAATCATACAGCAGGATCAGATCGAGATCGGACGAGGCGGTCATCTCGCGGCTGCCGAGCCGGCCCATCGCCAGGATCGCGGTCTGCTGGCCCTTGATACGGCCGTGCTGGGCCGCGAACCGATCGGTCACCAGGCCATGCACGGTGTGGACGATGCCCTCGGCGACGTCGGCGAAGGCGACGCTGGCCTGCTGCGCCGAGACCGTGCCGGACAGTATCCGGGTGCCGATCAGGAACAGGCTTTCCTGGCCGAACAGCCGCAGCCGGTCGAGAAATTCTTCGTAGGAATTCGCGTCCGCCAGCGTCGCGGCCAGCCGCGCCGACAATTCGCGCTGATCCGGCATCGCGCCGAAGAAGCGCGGATCGATCAGTCCGTCCATGATCTGCGGCTGCCGCGCCAGCATGTCGCCGAGCCGGGGCGCGGCGCCGAGAATCAGCGCCACCAGCGCGACCAGGTCGCGGTTCTGGCTGAGCAGCGAAATCAGCCGCCCGCCGCGCTGCAACGCCCCGCAGAAAGCGGTCGAACGCCGACACCGCGCCGTCGGGCTCCTCGGCACGGGCCAGGCCGTCGATCAGTCCCGGAACGAATTCGACGAAGGCGTTCCGCGTCGCCTCGACGCGGAGCGCGCGATAATCGCCGGTCATCCATTGCTGGACGGTTTTCGCCACCACCACCGGCTTCTTGAAGCCGAGCGTGACCAGATGTTCGAGCAGGCGCGGATCGTCAGGACCGGCGCCGTAATCGGCCGCCGGCAGTTTCTCGGTGCCGGTCGGATCGCCCTCGAACAGCTTGCCGTAATGCCCCTGCACGACGTTGAGATGGCCGAGCAGGTCCTTTGCGAACGCGGCGCGGTCCGCGTAACCGAAGAAGCAGGCAAAGCGCTCCATGGCCTCGGCATCGTCGGGCAGGCTATGGGTCTGCTCGTCGGCCACCATCTGCAGGCGGTGTTCGACCCGCCGCAGGAACAGATAGGCCGCGGTCGACTCGTCGCGCGCCTCCGGCGTGATCCAGTTGCTCGAGGCGAGCACATCAAGGGCTTCCAGCGTCGGCCGCGCCCGCAATTCCGGATGCCGGCCGCCCGCGATCAATTGCTGGGTCTGCGCAAAGAACTCGATCTCGCGGATACCGCCGCGCCCGACCTTGACGTTATGCCCCTCGACCGCGATCTCGCTCTGGCCGCGAAAAGTCTGCATCTGACGCTTCATGTCGTGGACGTCGGCCAGTGCCGCGAAATCCAGATGCTTGCGCCAGACGAAGGGCGCAATTTCGGCGATCATCGCCTCGCCGGCCTTGGCGTCGCCGGCGCACGGCCGCGCCTTGATCATGGCGGCGCGTTCCCAGGTCCGCCCTTCCCGCTCGTAATAATGCAGAGCTGCCGCCATCGAGATCGCCACCTGGGTGGAGGCCGGATCCGGCCGCAGCCGCAGATCAACCCTGAACACGTAGCCATCGCCGGTGCGCTGCTGCAGCAGGCGCGCCATTGCCTGGGTGACCCGCACGAAGAAGGTCTGCGGCTCGATGTCGGGCTCGAGCGTCGGTGCAGCGGAATCGAAGAACACGATCAGATCGATGTCGCTGGAATAGTTCAATTCGCCCGCGCCCATCTTGCCCATCGCCAGCACGACCAGGCCGCTGTTGACCTCGGGGGCCTCGGGGCTGGGCGGCACCAGCCGCCCGCGGGCGGCCTCCTGCCGCAGGGCAAAGCGCAGCGCCGCCTGCACCGAGGCGACCGCCAGATCGGTCAGGGCAGCCGTCACCTGCATCACCGGCCAGACGCCGCCGATGTCGCACAGCGCGATCAGCAGGGCTGCCTCCGACTTCATGCGGCGGAGCGTTCGCATCACCTCCGCTTCATCGGACGCAACAACGACGTCGCGGCAGGCGGTTTCGACCAGTCTGGATCAGGTACTGCTCCGGCTCGCATTGAAGCAACCGGAGCGCGCGCGCAGCATCGGCGCGCACCAGATCGAACAGATAGGGCGAGGCCTCGGCGATACCGAGGAGGATGGATTTGGCGCGCGGAAACTGACCGGCGAGAACGTCGATCTCAGCCGCCTGCGCCGGCTCGAGGTCGGTCAGCCAGTCCTGAAGTCGCTGTTCGGCTTGATCGGGAGCGGACACATGTGGTCCGTCCACGAACCGCGCGGCCAGACGACGTTGGTCCGCGTCGCCCTTCGCGGATGAGGTCATGCCGCCTTGTGTGGCACATCCGGCGATTGGGCCGCAAGCCTGTCCCCGGCGCCGGTTCGGGCCGGAATGACCAGCGTCGCCGACAGGCCGGGATGGGCATCACCGAGCCTGAGTTCGCCGCCGTGCAGCGTCGCCACTGCCGACGCCAGGCTGAGGCCAAGGCCGGAGCCGGGCTGGGTACGGCTGGCCTCCAGCCGGACGAATCGCTCCACCGCGTGAGCGCGGTCGGCTTCCGGTATCCCCGGCCCGCGATCGGTGACGCTGAGCAGTACGGAAGCACCGTCGCGCCGTGCCTCGATCACGATTTCATGGCTGGCGGCGGCCGCGGCGGCACCGGGCCGCAGCGGCTGGACCGTTCCAGCCGGCTTGCCGTATTTGATCGCATTCTCCACCAAATTGGCCAGCGCCTGACTGATCAATTCGCGGTTGCCGTGAACCGGCGCCGGCGAGGTGTTGACGCGCAAGCTCATGCCGCCGTCTTCCGCCAGCGGCTCGTAGAGTTCCTGAATGTCCCGGGCGACATCGGCGGCGTCGAAATCGTCCATATTGCCGCGCGCCTGGCCGGACTCGGCACGCGCGATCATCAGCAGCGCATTGAAGGTGCGAATCAGGCCGTCGGATTCCTCGATGGTGCGTTCCAGGGCGCTGCGGTATTCGGCCTCGCTGCGCGACTTCGACAGCGCCTCCTCGGCGCGGTTGCGCAACCGCGTCAGCGGCGTCTTCAGGTCGTGGGCGATGTTGTCGGAGACTTCCTTCAGTCCCATCATCAGGGCTTCGATCCGCTCCAGCATGGCGTTGAGGTTTTCCGCGAGGCGATCGAGTTCGTCGCCGCTGCGCCCGACCGGCAGCCTGCCCGATGAGATCGCCGGCCATGATGCGCTGGGTGGTGCCGGTCATGGCGTCGATCCGCCGCAACACGCGCCGCGCGACGAAGATGCCGCCGCCAATGCCGAGCACGATCACGACAAGCAGCGACCATTGCGCGGCCTTGGCGACAATCCCGAACAGCCGCCGCCGTTCATCAAGGTCGCGCCCGATCAGGAGCCGGAATCCGTTGGTGAGTTCGGAGACGCGCACCAGCGCGCGATGGTCGCGGGTATCCTGCTCGTCGAACCGCCGGTAGGCGGTCTCCGACCAGCCGACGCTCGCCACCACGCCCGGCGCCAGCGAGCCGACATTGCCGGCGACCGCCCTCCCCTCCGGCGTGGTCACGAGGTAGAGATTGGCGCCCGGCCGCAATGCCCGGTTCTCGATGGCGAAGACCAGCCGGCTCAGCCCGCGCCGCGCATAGATTTCGCTGAGCTCGCCGATCTCCGCGTTCACGGTGGTGGTGATCTGCTCGGTGATCAGCCGGCGCGTATTCCAGGCGAAATAGCCCAATAGCGATGCCGCAAACAACGCAAACAGCAACAGATAGGCCAGCGTCAGCCGGAACGCCGTTGTGCGGATCAGCTTACCGAATGCCGTCACGGATCAGATCGCCTGGCATCTGAAAATTCTGACTTTTGATCATGACGGTGAGCCTATCACGGGTCCTCGGGGTCCCATAAGTGACAAAGGGTTCATGAAACAGATCGAGCGGCACAGACGACATCGACACCTCCCGGGGCCGCGCCGGCGCGTTGGGAAGCCGCAACGCCTGACTGGCGGCCCCGGTCCGGCCCAATCGACGCTGATATAATATTACCTCCACACATGTTCCGCGTACATGAGAGCAGCGCCAAAGCGCGTGAGCAAGGGGCCCCATTCGCCGCGCCACAGAAAGGTTTCAATCGTCCAGGCAGCAACGCAAGTGATGACCGGACGGATCAGCCGATGATCCCGCAGCGCGCAGGGATCGTGCGGGCTGTGACGCCCTCGTTCATGCCGGGATCATGTCCGGCTGATCCAGCCGCACGCCAGCCTCCAGCAGCACCCGCGTATTCGGCTTGTTCTTGAACGCTCCCATGGGCTTCCTCTGGTGACCCGCCAACTGCTGCATGGCGCATCCTCTGGGGCCGTTTTTGTCGGGCTGCTGGCAAACGGGCCCCGGCAGGCTGTCCCATCGCTGAGCTTCGTTGTTGTTTCGTCGCTGGTGCTGACTGGTCATTTGGGCTGTTGCTTCGTTTGGTGACGAGTTGGTCTGATTGCCGACGCTGTACACCTATGCGGAGACCGACCGCCAGCAAGCCCGTAACGCCCCCTCAGATCGCATTTGGCAGCTGATACCAAATGTTTGGCATGAATTCACATGTTGGGTCACGATTACATCGCGCGCCGGCACGCCGCATCTGGCGGCAGGCGCGCGCCGATGGCGACACCGCCTTCAAAACGGCAATGAATCGGTGAGCGCGGACCGAGACGAAGTGAATAAGCACCCGTCTTTAGCAGGCTTTACCGTATCCCATCGCGGATCATGTATCCCGCACCGCGGATCGTGTGCAGCAAGGGCCGCTCGAATCCCTTGTCGATCTTGGAGCGCAGCCGCGAAATGTGCACGTCGATGACGTTGGTCTGCGGATCGAAATGATAGTCCCAGACGTTTTCCAGCAGCATGGTGCGCGTCACCACCTGTCCGGCATGCTTCATCAGATATTCCAGCAGCCGGAACTCGCGCGGCTGCAGCGTCAACTCGTCCTTGCCGCGCGCGACGCGATGCGAGAGGCGATCGAGTTCGAGATCGCCGACGCGATACGTCGTCTCCTCGGCGGGGCCGCCATGGCGGCGCGACAACACCTCGACCCGCGCCAGCAGTTCGGCGAATGAATAGGGTTTTGGCAAATAATCGTCGCCGCCGGCGCGCAGGCCCTTGATGCGGTCGTCGACCTGTCCGAGTGCGGAGAGGATCAGCACCGGGGTGTGGTTGCCCTTTTCACGCAGGCTTCCGATCAGCGACAGCCCGTCGCGTTTCGGCAACATGCGGTCGACCACCAGCACGTCGTAGTCGCCGGATTCGGCCAGCGATCAGTCCCTCCTCGCCATCGCCGGCGAGATCGGCGATGTGGCCGACTTCGCGAAACGCCTTCACCAGGTAGTCGGCGGACTCGCGATCGTCTTCGATGATCAGCAGGCGCATATGGGAATCGGGTGCGGTCAATTGCGTTGAGCTTTCTGTCACCATGGCGCGGCCGGCATCCTCATGCAAGGCGGCCCGTCGCCTCGCGATTGAAAGCGAAAAAGCGGGCGGTGAAGCTGGGGGACTTCACCGCCCTAGACCTTCCGACGGAGGGGGGCGTGTTCCATCGAAAGGTAATCGAAGGGAGCGGGCTTTGGGTCCCGCCCCCCGGAAAGAGCCGTCGGCGGGGGCGACTATGCCGGCGACACCCTCCATCTCCTCATGAACAATGATCGATCGACTCAACCTTCTTCGGCACAGCGGCACCGCGACGAAGCGCGAGGAACGCGCCGCTCTTGACGCGCATCAGAACGCTGTTCTTGTTGTCGGTGCGCGCGGCGTTGATGGCTTCGCGCACGTCGCCGGCATTGGTGACGGTCTTGCCGGCGACTTCGAGAATCACGTCGCCTTCCTTGAAGCCGCGCTCGGCCGCTGCACTCTTCGGAGCGACCTCGGTCACCACGACGCCGTCCTTGCCGGCGCCGGCCACGCTGTTGGCCGGCGCGAGCGTCAAGCCGAGCCTCGGCTCGTCGGTGCCCTTGGTGGCGCTGTCCTTCTCACCCTTGTCGGTGTCGGCCTTGGCCTCGACCGTGTTCGGCAACTGGCCGAGCGTGAGGTTGATGACCTTGTCCTGGCCCTTCTGCAGCACGTTCAGCTTCACCGCGTTGCCGGGCGCAAGACCGCCGATGGTGCGGGCGAGTTCGCGGGCATCCTTGACCGGCTCGCCGTTGACCGCGGTGATCACGTCGCCGGACAGGATGCCGGCCTTGGCGGCCGGACCGTTGGCCTGCGGTTCCGCAACCAGCGCGCCCTCGGCCTTCTTCAGCCCGAGGCTGTCGGCGATGTCAGCGGTCACCGGCTGGATCTGGACGCCGATCCAGCCGCGGCTGACCGAGCCCTTGTCCTTGAGCTGGGCGATCACGCTCTTCACGGTGGATGCGGGAATCGAGAACGCGATGCCGACGCTGCCGCCGGACGGCGAATAGATCGCGGTGTTGACGCCCATCACCTCGCCCGAGGTGTCGAACGCCGGACCGCCGGAGTTGCCCTTGTTCACGGGCGCGTCGATCTGGATGAAGTCGTCATAGGGGCCGTTGCCGATGTCGCGGCCGCTGGCCGAGACGATGCCGGCGGTCACGGTGCCGCCGAGGCCGAAGGGATTGCCGACCGCCAGCACCCAGTCGCCG
Organism: uncultured Alphaproteobacteria bacterium; assembly: GCA_963706975.1. GTDB lineage: Bacteria > Pseudomonadota > Alphaproteobacteria > Rhizobiales > Xanthobacteraceae > Bradyrhizobium. The sequence continues at coordinate 60,239 of CAVPOL010000001.1, read as the reverse complement.
ATCCGCGGCTTGCTGTCGGACAGCTTGGCGAACGGGAAGTCGGTGCGGCCGGCGACCTTGATCAGCGCGACGTCGGTGCGCGGATCGGTGCCGATCACCTTGGCGGTGTAGGTCTTGCCGTCGTCCATGGTCACTTCGACCTTGTCGGCGCCATCGACCACGTGGTTGTTGGTCACCGCATAGCCGTCGGCCGAGATGAAGAAGCCGGAACCCTGGCCCGTCATCGGGCCGCGACCGCCGCGCGGACCACCGCGCAGGCCGGGCGGCATGCCATCGGGTCCGCCGAAGCGGCGGAAGAAACGCTCCATCGGCGAGCCCGGCTGGAACGGCGAATCGTCATTGTCCTTGGCGCCATCGTCCTTGGCGACCTTCTCGGCGATGTTGATCTTGACCGAAATCACCGACGGCTTCACGCGCTCGACGATGTCGGCAAAGCCGACCGGCTTCTCGACCTTGCGGACCTCGTTGTTGACCTGCGCATGCGCCGAGGCTGCTGAAGACATCGACTGGGCGCTGCGACGGGCCGAAGCCGTAGACGGCGACGCCGAGGCCGGCCACGACGGACGCCATCAGCGCGAATTTGCGGGCGGAGAACAGCGAGCGGTGCTGGCGCGTGAGACGGAAGCGAGGAAAGATCGATGGGACGTTCGGTCATTTAGGAAATCTCCAGGGGCCTGATTCGACGGTGCCGGGGGCAAGCACCTTACGCATCAGAACATGGGGATTTCCGCCTTACCGCGCGCTGGCGGGGGAATTAAACTTTTGTAATGAAGGGGCGGGACGAATGCGGCGGATTATCGCAGGCGAAATCAGCGCGTTAGGCCGGTTTGTCCGCCGATCGTTCCGCCTCGATCAGGCGTTCCAGCCGGGCTTCCTCGTCGGCGGTCAATTTGAACAGGGCCTGATCTTCCGCCGCCGCGGAATTCGAGCGGCGCCGGCTGTTCGACCACAGCGCGAGACCGCCTCCGACCAGCGCCAGCGGCGGCAGCAGCCACAGCAGCAGCGTGTGCGCGTTGAACCTTGGCTTCAACAGCACGAACTCGCCGTAGCGCGCCACCAGGAAATCCATGACCTGGGTGTCGCTGTCGCCGGAAGCGATCCGCTCGCGCACCAGAAGCCGCAGGTCGCGCGCCAGCGGCGCGTCGGAATCGTCGATCGACTGGTTCTGGCACACCATGCAGCGCAGTTCGCGCGACAAATCCCGCGCTCGGGATTCCTGCGCCGGATCGGACATGATTTCGTCGGGCTGCACGGCGTGGGCGGCCGGCGATCCCAGCAACATGGCGACGGCAAACACGCAGGCGCGGAGCTGTTTCAATGCATCACTCCGCCGCCTGCAATCCGCGCAGCGATTTTGCCGGCCTCGGCGCCCCGACCCGCAAGCGCCGGTCCGACAGCGACAGCATGCCGCCGAACGCCATCAGCATCGGACCCCACCAGATCAGGAGCACCAGCGGCTTGTGGTAGATCCGCACCGCGATGGCGCCGTCGGCCGCACTCTCGCCGAGCGAGATATAGAGCTGGCTGGCGCCGCGCGTCAGCAGCGCCGCCTCGGTGGTCGAAGACCCCCGCGTGATGAAATTGCGTTTCGACGGCGTCATGGCGCTCAGCCGCTGGCCGTCGAGGCTGACCGTGAACTGCGCGATCATTTCGCGGAAATTCGGCCCCTGCCGCTGCGTCACGCCGTCGAGCTTCAATTCGTAGCCGGCAATTTTGGCGACCTCGTCTGTCTTCATCGATCCGATATATTCGCTGTTCCACGTGGTCTCGCAGACGATCCCGATCAGGGCGACACCGACGCCGGCGTGGGCAAAGGCGGTGCCCCAGGTCGCGCGCGGCAATCCCCGCGCGCGCCGCGCCGCGGTCGCAAGCGGCACCCGGAACAGGCCGGTGCGCTCGGCGAGGTCGCTGAGCGCGCCCCCGATCACGAACACGGCGAGCCCGATCGCGAGCGGCGCGAACGAACTGCCGCCACGGGTCCATGCCCACAGCACCGCGATCGCGATCAGCGCTGCGATTCCGGCAGCGCTCAGGCGCTGTGCCGCGCCCAGCAAATCGCCGCGCTTCCAGGCCAATAGCGGCCCGAACGACATCGCCAGCATCAGCGGCAGGAACAGCGGCCCGAAGGTGAGATTGAAAAACGGCGCACCGACCGAGATCTTGTCGCCGGTCAGAACTTCCAGCGCCAGCGGATACAGCGTTCCGATGAACACGGTCGCGCAGGCCGTGGTGAGGAACAGATTGTTCAGCACCAGCGCGCCTTCGCGCGAGATCGGCGCGAACAGCCCGCCCTGCTTCAGCGCCGACGCCCGCCAGGCGTAGAGCGAGAGGCTGCCGCCGATGAAGATGCAGAGGATCAGCAGGATGAACACGCCGCGGGTCGGATCGGTCGCGAACGCGTGTACCGAGGTCAGGACGCCGGAACGCACCAGGAAGGTGCCGAGCAGCGACAGCGAGAAGGTCAGGATCGACAGCAGGATGGTCCAGACTTTCAGCGCGTTGCGCTTCTCCATCACCACGGCGGAATGCAGCAGCGCGGTGCCGGCCAGCCACGGCATCAGGGAGGCGTTCTCCACCGGATCCCAGAACCACCAGCCGCCCCAGCCGAGTTCGTAATAGGCCCAGTAGGAGCCCATCGCGATGCCGAGGGTGAGGAAGATCCACGCCACCAGCGTCCACGGCCGCACCCAGCGCGCCCAGGCTGCGTCGATCCGGCCTTCGAGCAGGGCAGCGACCGCGAACGAGAACGAGATCGAGAAGCCGACATAGCCGAGGTAGAGCATCGGCGGATGCACCGCGAGGCCGATATCCTGCAGCACCGGATTGAGGTCCCTGCCCTCGATCGGCGGATTGGCGATGCGCAGGAACGGATTTGAGGTGATCAGGATGAACAGATAGAAGGCGCCGGCGACCCAGCCCTGCACCGCCAGCACATAGGCGCGCAGCGACAGCGGCAGATTGTTGCCGAACGCCGCGACGAGGCCGCCGAACAGCGCCAGGATCAATACCCAGAGCAGCATCGAGCCTTCATGATTGCCCCAGACGCCGGTAATCTTGTAGAGCAGCGGCTTGGTCGAATGCGAATTCTCGAACACGTTGACGACGGAAAAATCCGAACCGACATGCAGCGCGACCAGGGCCGCGAACGACACCGCCACGAACAGCAGTTGCGCCAGCGCGGTCGATCGCGCGACGTTCATCAGGCCCGGATCGCGCCAGCGCGCGCCGACGATCGGCACCGTGGACTGGATCAGCGCCAGCGCCAGCGCCAGCACCAGCGCGTAATGTCCGGATTCGGCGATCACTGCGAAACTCCCTGCTTCGCCGGCGACGACGCGCCTTGCGTGCCCGTGGCGACCGCGGGCGCCGGCTTGGCGCCATAATCGTCCTTCCAGTGGCCCTGCTTCTTCAGCGCGTCGGCGACCTCTCTGGGCATGTAGGTCTCGTCGTGCTTTGCAAGGACGGTGTCGGCCTTGAACACGCCGGCAGCATCCGAGGCGCCCTCGGCGACCACGCCCTGCCCCTCGCGGAACAGGTCCGGCAAAATGCCCTTGTAGGACACCGGCAGCGCGGCACTGCCATCGGCCACCTGGAATGTCACCGCGAGGTTGTCGCCGCGCACCAGCGATCCCGGCTGCACCAGCCCGCCGAGCCGGAACCGCTTGCCGGCCGCGATTTGTTTCTCGGCCACCATAGACGGCGTCGAGAAGAACACGATCGAATCGCGCATCGCGTTCAGCACCAGGGCAGCCGCAACCGCGAGTACCGCGAGCGAGCCGCCGATCAGGGTCAAACGCCGCTGCTTGCGCGTCATCAATTGCCTCTCATCCTGCGCACGATGTCATCCGTCGAGCCCGAGATTCTTCAGGCCCTCATTCAGTTGCCTGAGCCGCTCGGCGTCGTTGGCGACGGCCTGACGGGCATCGGCAAGCGCGCCCCTCGCCTTGTCGCGATCGCCCATCACCATATAGGCCCGCACCAGCCGCAGCCATCCTTCGACGTCATCGCCGTTTTGCTTCAGTCTCGTGGCGAGCCGCTCGACCATGCCACGAATCATGTCGCCGCGGTCGGCCTCGTTCATGTCTTTTGCCGCCGCCATCGTATCGGCCGACAGCGCCGGAACGGACGGGCCGCCGACCCGAACCAGCGCGCCCTGCACCAGCGGACGCCACGGCGCATCCGGCGGCGCCTTCGCCAGCATCCCGCGCCAGATCGAGGCCGCCTCACTGGCGCGGCCGTCCTGCTCGGCGGCCAACCCCAGGAAATAGCTCGCCTTGACCTCGTCGGGGTTCAGCGCCACGGCGCGTTCGAATTCGGCTTTCGCCTCCGCGGTGACGACGCCGCCGGCCGCAGTGGCCAGGGCTTCGCCGAGATCGGCCCGGCGCTCGGAACTGTCGCCGCTGTAGGTGATCGAATTGCGATAGGCGCGGACCGCATCATCGAGCCGGCCGAGCCGTGCCAGCACCGGTGCCAGCACATTCCAGCCCCGGCCGTCGGTCGGATTGTTCTCCAGATGGGACTCGACCTGCGCCACCAGATTCTCGAGCGGCTGCGCGACGTCGGGGGCGCGGCTGCGTTCGGCGAGCGGAAAATCCTTGAGCCGAGGCGATCCAAGCGGCAAATAAAGCCCGACCGCCACGATCGGCAGCCCGACCAGAGCGATGACGGCCGCGGAGCGGCGCAACCTCGTATTGGATGCGGCCGGCAAGCCGGTCTCGCTATCCGCCGCGGCCAGCAGGCGGCGACTGATCTCGACGCGCGCAGCTGCGGCCTCCGCAACGCCGATCAGGCCGCTGGCGACGTCGCGATCGACCTCGGCGAGTTGATCCTTGTAGACCGCAGCCTCGCTGCCTTCGCCTTGCGGCCGGCCGCCCCGGCCGAGCGGCCAGAGCGCGGCGAAGATCGCCGCGGCCGTCATCAGCGCGAACACAAACCACAGCGTCATCACACGAGTTCCGGTGCAACGGCGCCACACCGAGGGCACCGATGCGCCGCTTTACACCACGGGCGGCAAGCCCGGCAATTGACAATTGTCAATTGCCGGCATGGGTCGAAAAACCCCGGAAATTCGCGGGCAAGCGGGCTGTCAGCTGACGTCGAAATCGACGCTTTGCGCGGCATGTTCGCCGTGTCCGTTGAGCGCCCTGAGATAATAGTTCCCCGGTTTCACCGCATCCGGCAACCTGATCCGCAGCGAGCCGTTGGGCGCCGGCGAGGCGATCGTGATGACCGGCTCGGGTAACTGCTCGCCGCTGGTCTTGTCGACGAGCACCACCTTCGCCCTGACCATCAGGTTCCGATATGTCGCCGATATCACGCGGTTCTCAAATTCAACGAAATTAATGACTGGGTTCATATCTCAAATTCGACGGAATCAGTGAGCGGTGCACTGAACGTGTACGGCCGGCACCGGATTCAGTCAACCGCAAATTGCAGAAAAAAAATTCACTATCTATTTATGCGGTGCGCGCCGATTTGCGTTCGCCGGTCAGCGCATTTTCGGCCGCCCTGCTCATCAGCGACGCATAGTCCTGACCGAACAGGACCTCGCAGAAGCGGATCGCGGCCTTGACCTGCATCTGCCGGTAGGCGCGCGCCTTGCTGTCGCCGCCGCGCAGCGATTGCACCAGCGACTCCGTGGATTTCTCGACATATTGCTGCAGGTCGGAGTAGGTCCGCAGCGTAACTTCGTTGATCGCGAGTTCGCTGGCATAGGTCCGGCACACCGCGACGAAATCGATCAAGGCCGCGGCTTCATCGACTTCGCCGCTGTCGAGCCTGGCGCCGGCTGGAATATCCTTGTCGGCGCGCTGACGCAGCAGGCGCCGGACCCTGCCGGGCACACTGTCGATTTCCGATTGCAGCGAGTTGGATATGTCGGCCCGGATCGAGGTCAGCTGCTTGCCCCAGACGGTCTCGTTGCGCAGATCGAGTTCGGTCCGCAAGCCCCGCACACCGTCATGGAGGGTCTTGAGCTGCTCGGCAACGGTGTCGAAATGGCCGCGCTTGATGTCCGTCCTCAGGCTGGCCGCGACGAACGACAAATCGTGCAATGCGATGGTGACGGCGACGCCGTAAGGCGTCGCCGCGACGCGGATTTCATCGTCGGAAGCGGCCATCTTGATGGCCAGGCGGATGATTTGCCAAGGCGCGGTCAGCCGCTGCATCACCAGCGACAGCGCGAACGGCAACAGCTGTGGCGTCTGCAAGGAGGGAACGTTGAGCGCCGTGCCGATCGAGGCGATTTGCGCATCCGCAAACAGCCGCAGGAAACTCGGGAGCCGGCCGTTGAGCGTATCCAGCGCTTCACGGGCCTGCAGCACCGAGGCGATCGGCAGCAGATCCTCGATCGCGCTCGGTGGCCCGACGCGGGACAATGCGCGCTGCTGGTCGCCGCCGCGGGCCGGCATGGCGATCTTGAAGATCGCATCCACCGCGGCAAGCTGGAGCTTGCGCACCGCCGATTCGATATTGGAGGCGGTTCCGGTTTGCCGCAGCCTTGCCAGTTCTGCCTCGAATTCCCGCACCTGCTCCGGCGCACCGTCGCGGACCAGCCACTGCCACACCGGCAGCAGCGATGCGCGGCGGACCTGACCCGGCCGCACCGCGGAATTGCCTTCGACCAGAAACGGCTCGAGCGGGCGGAACAGCAGCCGGGCCGGATCGTCGGTGCGCGGCCGGGCTTCCGCATCGGTTCCGCGCACGACCTTGCGCAATTGTTCGAGTACGAAGCTGGCGACCGTGGTGTCTTCGCCGCGTTCGATGACGCGCTCGAACTCCCGCATCAGCAGCGCCTGCGCCTGCGGCGGAAGCTGCGCGAGATAATCCCTCAGCCGCTCGGTCGAAGTCTGGCTCATGCGCCCGGTTTGGATACGAGTTCGTGCGGACGGCAGCGTGTCCACCGGTCACCATAAAAGGGCTCGCGTTAAGAAGCCGTTTAGGAAGGTGGATTGGCAGGCCGTGAGCTGCCGGTTAAGTAGGCCCCAGGAACCCCCTTATACCCCCGGCAGCACCAGTTCCGCCCGCAAGCCCCCGATCGGCGCGCTGCCAAGGGCAAGGCTGCCGCCGTAGAGCGCGGCGAGGTCGACCACGATCGACAGACCGAGCCCCGAGCCCGGCTTGGTTTCGTCCAGCCGCTGGCCCCGCCGCGAAACCTGCGCCCGTTCGGCCGCCGACAGCCCGCGGCCGTCGTCGTCGACGATGACCCGGAGTTTTGGGTCAGCGCCGGCTGCCGCCGGCGGTTCAACCAGCACCTCGATGAGGACCTGCGTTGCCGCCCATTTGCAGGCGTTGTCGACCAGGTTGCCGGCCATCTCCTCGAGGTCCTGCCGCTCGCCGCGAAATTTTGCGTTGGCGGCAGCCTTGACCTCGATCAAGATGCCGCGATCGCGGTGAATCTTTTCCATGGTCCGGCGCAAGGCCTCGATCGCGGGCGTAACCTCGGTCACGGTGCCGATCACGGTGAGGCGCGCGGCGATGCGGGCCCGCTCCAGATGGTGCGCGACCTGATCGCGCATCACGTCGGCCTGCTCCAGAACCTTGGCCGCGAACGGATCGGTCCCGCGCGCGGCGGCTTCGTTGACGATGACCGACAGCGGCGTCTTGATGGCGTGGGCGAGATTGCCGACATGGGTGCGCGAGCGCTCGACGATTTCCCGATTGGCGTCGATCAGGGCGTTGGTCTCGCGCGCCAGCGGCGCGATTTCGACGGGAAATTCACCCTCCAGCCGCTCGGCGCGGCCGGAGCGGATGTCGGCGATCGATTCCGAGATGCGTTTCAGCGGCGCCAGGCCGTAGCGGACCTGGAAGATCGTGGTCAGCACCAGCACGATCGACAACGCGAGAAAGGTGCCGCCGAGGTAGTAATCGAAGCTGCGAATCTCGTCGAAGATCTCGCTGGCGTCGCCGGCTACGCTGACCAGGTACTTGCCGTCGGCGCCGAGATCGACCGGCCGCTCCACCATCCTCAAACTCTGCCCCTCGGGGCCATCGACATAGCCGAGGCGAATGCCGGCTGCCGTGAGGTCCGCGCCGTGCTCCTCCAGGTTCGGCAGCTTCTTGTCCCACAGCGAGCGGGAGGCGCGCGCTTCCGGCTTTTCGGAATCGGTGCGGGTGATCTGCCAGTACCAGCCGGACAGCGGCAGTTCGAACAGCGGCTCGCCGAGCTGGAACTGGTCGGGCGTGTTGTCGGGGGTCGCCACTTCGGCGATCAGGGTGCGCAGATAGAGATTGAGACGGCGGTCGAAAGCGCGTTCGGTGGCGTCGCGATACACCGACGACAGTACCACGCCGGTCAAGAGCAGGATCACCACCACCCAGGCGGTCGCCGACAGGAACAGCCGGGTGGCAAGCGAACTGGCGCGCATCAGGACAATATCCAGGCAGGCGTATCCTGACGCTGCGCCCCGTTCGGTCGATGCCGGATGTCGGACAAGATCATATCGGAACAAAACGACAGGCCGGGCGCTCGATCAACCCTTTTGATCAGGCACCGGCCGCAGGCGGCGTCAGCAGATAGCCCAGTCCCCGCACGGTCTGGATGATATCGACATCCAGTTTCTTGCGGATGCGGCCGACGAATACCTCGATGGTGTTGGAGTCGCGATCGAAATCCTGGTCGTAGAGGTGTTCGACCAGTTCGGTGCGCGACACCACGCGCCCGGTATGGTGCATCAGATAGGCCAGCAAGCGGTACTCGTGCGAGGTCATCTTGACCGGGTTGCCGGAGACGCTGACCCGGCCGGTGCGGGTGTCGAGCGAAACCGGCCCGCAGGTCAGTTCGGACTGGGCGTGGCCGGTGGAGCGGCGCAGCAGCGCACGAATTCGCGCCAAAATTTCCTCGAGGTGAAACGGCTTTGCGACATAGTCGTCGGCGCCGGCGTCGAACCCCTGCACCTTGTCGCTCCAGCGGTCGCGCGCGGTCAGGATCAGCACCGGCATGATGCGCCCGTTGCGGCGCCATGCCTCCAATACCGAGATGCCGTCCATCTTTGGCAGGCCGATGTCGAGCACGACGGCGTCGTAGGGCTCGCTGTCGCCGAGGAAATGTCCCTCTTCGCCATCGAAGGCGCGATCGACCACATAACCGGCATCGCTCAGCGCCGTCGTCAGCTGACGGTTGAGATCCGGATCGTCTTCCACGACGAGCAGGCGCACGCTGGTCTTCTCCTCAAGGTTTCCCGGCAAAATCGCCGCCGTCAAGATGAGACGCCACGGCGTGAATGCCGCATGAACGGCGGCCGAATTGCAGCATTACTTTTTTGTCACAACTGCTGTCGGCAGTGGTCTGGCCCAGCCGCAAGCGGGCCGGCAGGCGGGCCAAACGCCTAACATGGCGAATCGGAAGCCCCAATAGCCCCCCTCGCGTGCCCTCAGCGGCTGGCCGGCATCCCCCTGATCACGATGAAATCGACCGGACCGCCCGCTTGGTCGTCATCGAATACGCCGACCGTGAGCCGCCCGGTCCGCCACGCCAGCGTGTCCAGGTTGGTGCGCCCTTCGAGGAGCAGCGGCCCGTCGGGATTATTATCATGGCCGTGCACGACGTGACGCTCGCCGTAACCGCCGGAATAGCCCTTGGGATAGCGGTGCCACAACAACGTCGTTTCGCTTTGCCGGTCGAGCGGAATGTCGGGATCGACGCCGGCGTGAACATAGAGGCGATGGGCGTCGAGCCTGGCGGCACCGCGGCCGCATCCCCGCCATAGGAAGCCAGCGCGGCGTCACCGCCCTTCTCGATCCATGCGGCCATCTTCGCCGGATTTCGCAGCGCCTCCACCATCATGGCGTCGTGGTTGCCCTTCAGCGCAACCAGACTCCAGCCTGCGGGAACGCCCAGCAGCAGCAGCCGGTCGATTACCTGCCGGCTTTGCGGTCCCTTGTCGACATAGTCGCCGATGGTCACAATGCTTCCGGCATCGCCACGCGCGACGATCGCGACCAATGCTTCATCAAGCAGATCGCAGCGGCCGTGAATGTCCGGGATGACGTAGGTCAGGCTCATGCGGCTTGCGCTTTTGGGCCGGCGATCGGTGGATCCCGTTCCGGCCGACCCCAGCCTTCACGCAAAGGGCCGCCTTCGGCAACCTGTTTGCTTGCCTCTTGCACCCCGTCCGCGCGGTGCCTCAGGTCCGGAAGAACGCGAACCAGACCACGCCGAGGATCAGGATCGCAAGTCCGGTCGAGATTGTCAGCAAGGCGAGCACCGACGGCCCGGGTTCGCCCTGGCGGGCTTCGGTCGGGGTTTCGATGATTTGATCGTGGCGTCTCATTGCCATGGGGACCTCGATTCCTGGTATCGCGTTGAATGGCTGTGAGTCCTTGCGGCGTCACCTCACCGAGGCAACGCGTGATCCGGGATCAGGTTCCCGGTTTTCCGCCACTGCGTGACGGATCCCGCCCAGGGTCCGCGCAGCACCACCCCGGTGCCCGCACCGGAACGGCCGCGCTCGACCCATGCATACGGTTAACGCCGTTATGAGATTTCCATCCCGGTCTGTTTAAAATCCGGTCACCCGGTGGTATCCTTAAGGCTCGGTCTGTTGCGTATTCGGAGTATTGCCATGGCCCCCCGCGCTAACTGGAAGGGCTTTTTGCGCCTTTCGCTCGTGACCTGCCCGGTTGCCCTCTATCCGGCGACGTCGGATACCGAAAAGGTCTCCTTCAACCAGATCAACCGCAAGACCGGCCACCGCATCAAATATGCCAAGGTCGATGCCGACACCGGCGAGGAAGTCGCCGCCGAAGACATCATGAAGGGCTACAAGGTCGACACCGACACCTATATCGAGGTGTCGAAGGACGAACTCGACGACATCGCGCTGGAATCGACCCGCACCATCGAGATCGACGAATTCGTGCCGAGGGCCGACATCGACAGCCGCTATCTGATCCGTCCCTATTATCTGGTTCCCGACGGCAAGGTCGGCCATGACGCCTTCGCGGTGATCCGCGAGACCATCCGCAGCATGGACAAGGTCGCGATCGGCCGCGTGGTGCTGACCAACCGCGAACATATCATCGCGCTGGAGCCGTTCGAAAACGGCCTGATGGGCACGCTGCTGCGCTACCCCTACGAGGTGCGCAGCGAGAAGGAATATTTCGACGACATCCAGGATGTGAAGATCACCAAGGACATGCTGGATCTGGCAAAGCATATCGTCGAGCAGAAATCCGGCTCGTTCGAACCCGATCAGTTCGAGGACCGCTACGAGTCCGCGCTGATCGAGCTGATCAACCAGAAGCGCAACGGCATCAGGACATCAGCGAAATCGGCGCCGAAGACCGGCGGCAACGTCATCAACCTGATGGACGCCCTGAAGCGCAGCCTCGCCAGCGAAAAGCAGTCCGCCCCGCCGGCCAAGGCCGCCAAGGACAAGGGCAAGAAGCCGCGCAAGGCCGCCGCCGGGCAGCGCGAGATGCTGCTGCCGATCTCGGGCAGCGGCAAGGGAGCTGCGAAGGCGGAGCCGAAACCGGCACCGAAGAAGGCCGAGAAGGCCCCGGCCCGCGCGGCCGCGCGATCGAAAAAGGCGGGATAGAAGCGAACGGCGGCGCGGACACTGAACGCGGACGGAACAACTGTTCGTGGCGGGCTCAGTCCCCGCCGCAACCGCCGCTATCGCCGTCGCCAACACTGCGGTCGCCGGCGTCCCCGCCAAATCCCCTGATCCCGAGCGTCAGGATCAGCGCCATGCCGGGTGCCGTCAGCACGGCGCATGCCACCTGCGATGGATTTTGCTTCGTGAAGGCAACCGCTTGCGGCCCCCAGCTTCCGGGCAAAAAAGCCTGCATCAAGCCGGTGCCGATCCCTGGCTATTTCAGCGACGAATTCACCGAGGTGAAGCTGGTGTTGAGGGAGGTGCCGATGCTGTTGACGGCGGCGAGGATCACGATGCTGAGGCCGACCGCGATCAGGCAATATTCGATGGCTGTCGCACCGGATTCGTCGTGGAGGAGTCTGGAAAACAATTTCCGCATTGAACCTCCAGCCGGCACTACCACGGGTTACTCCCATGTACCTGCCACTACCTGAAAACTAAATTCGAGGGGTTTACGAGTTGTTGATGGGTTGGGTGAACGATTGGTAAAAATTTGAATCCAACCCTGACCGCTCAAACGGCAAACCGGACGCGAAAGCTGAGCCACTCGCGTTACCAGCGAATTCGTTACCGTCAATTTGCCTAGAAATTCCACCGCGCCGCGGCGGCGGTTTACCCCTCCTCCCCTGCGGCCCGTGCCGCTTGTTGCGGCGCAATCCTCCCCGAACTGCCTAACGCATATCAGCACTTCCCGCCGGACGTGCCGGGCGCGCTTTACCGATCGCCAAAATCCTGTTCCAACTATCGGCAAATCGGGCGGAACAACCGGCCCGGGCCAAGGGGAGTGAACGGCATGAAACTCGGCACCGCCATCGCGGAAATCATGAAGCGCGAGGGGATCGAGATCCTCTGCGGTTATCCGGTCAATCATTTGATCGAATTTGCCGCCAACGCCGACATCCGCCCGGTGATGGTGCGGCAGGAGCGTATCGGCATCCACATGGCGGACGCGATCTCGCGGGTCACCTCGGGCCAGTCCATCGGCGCCTTCTGCATGCAGCACGGGCCAGGCGCCGAAAACGCCATGGGCGGCGTCGCGCAATGCTACGGCGAGTCCGTGCCGGTGCTGGTGCTGCCGATGGGCTATGCGAGGCGGCTCGCCAATATCGACCCGAACTTCAATTCCAGCCAGGCGATGCGGGCATTTGCAAAGTCGGCCGAGCCAATCAACATCGCCACTGAGGTCTGCAACATTTTTCGGCGCGCCTTCACCAAACTCAAGAACGGCCGCGGCGGACCGGTCATTGTCGAAATTCCGGCCGACATGTGGAATGAGGAAGTGCCGGAGCCGCTCAACTACACGCCGGTGCTGCGCACGCGCTACGGCGCCGACCCCGTGCATGTCAGGGAAGCCGCGGCGATGCTGGTTGGCGCCAAGCGGCCGGTGATCTATGCCGGCCAGGGCGTGCATTACGCAAAAGCCTGGCCGCAGCTGAGGCGGCTGGCCGAACGGCTCGCGATCCCCGTTACCACCAGCCTCGGCGGCAAGTCGTCATTCCCGGAAACGCACCCGCTGTCGCTGGGCTCCGGCGGACTCGCGGTGCCGCGCGCGGTGCCAAAATTTCTCGGCGAGGCCGACGTGATTTTCGGCATCGGCTGCTCGTTCACCGAAACCTCGTTCGGCATCGCCATGCCCAAAGGCAAGACCATCATCCATTCGACGCTGGATCCGGCGCATCTCAACAAGGATGTCGAGGCCAAAATCGGCCTCGTCGGCGATGCCGGGCTGGTGCTCGACGCGTTGCTGGACGAGATCGGCAGGACCGTCACCGTCGATCGCGATGCGACAGCCGTCGCCGCCGAAATCGCAGCGTCACACAAGGAGTGGCTCGCAAAATGGATGCCGAAACTGACCCACAATGATGCGCCATTAAACCCCTATCGCGTGCTGTGGGACCTGCAGCACACCGTCGACATCCACAACACCATCATCACCCATGACGCCGGCAGTCCGCGCGACCAGCTGTCGCCGTTCTGGAAGGCGGTCGAGCCTTTGTCCTATATCGGCTGGGGCAAGACCACGCAGCTCGGCTACGGACTGGGACTGGCGATGGGCGCCAAGCTGGCAAGGCCGGACAAACTTTGCATCAACGTCTGGGGTGACGCCGCGATCGGGTTTACCGGCATGGATTTCGAGACCGCGGTGCGCGAGCGGATACCGATCATGTCGATCCTGCTCAACAATTTCAGCATGGCGATCGAATTGAAGGTGATGCCGATCTCGACCGAAAAATACCGCTCCACCGACATCTCCGGCGACTACGCCGCGATGGCGCGCGCCTTCGGCGGCTACGGCGAACGGGTGACAAAACCGGAAGACATCATCCCGGCGATCCAGCGCGGCATTGCCAGGACCAAGGAGGGCATTCCGGTGCTGCTGGAATTCATCACCAGCAAGGAGACCGAGGTTTCGCGGCCGGGAACCTAGCCGCTCGATTTTTGAACGATTTTGGAGGCCAAAAGCGCGTGCTTGCGCTGGCACCCGCGCGCCCGGAATGGAATACTGCCCTGGGGGAGCCCGGCCGGCCAGGAGCCCGGGCCATTGGAAGAATTGAATGGCGACGCTTCCGGAGGATGTGTCGGACGGTCTGAAGCTCGCGATTGATGAGCTGGAATCGGCCGTCACCGACATCGAGTCGCGCCTCGAATCCGCCCGTGCCGAGCGCGACGAGGCAAAAGCCCGCCAGGTCGAGCTCGAGCTCGAGAACGCGGGGCTGCGCCGCGAGCTGCGCCTCGCGCGAGATCGCCAAAATGCCGGTGCCGAGATCCTGCGCAGCATCGCCGGCACGTCGGGCGACGCCGAGCGCTCGCTCTACCAGATCGCCGAAACCAGCGCGCGCCTGTTCGGCGGCCCGAGTGCCACCATCCATATCGCCGAGGGTGATGGCTGGGCGCAAACCATCCGCGTTGGCGACAGCTCCAGGCGCATCGGCGCGGAGGTTTCTGAAGGTCAGCTCCGCATCGGCGGACATAATCTGCCCGGCACGGTCGTCGCGGAGAATCGCCAGGTCCACATTCCCGATCTCGATCATGTCGATCCCGCCATCGCCGACTGGCCCGGCCTGCCGCCAGCCCGCGCGGCCGGCACCCGTTCGATCGCCGGGGCACCGCTGCGGCTTGACGGCAGGGCGATCGGCGCGCTGATCGTGTACCGCGACCGGCTCGCGCCGTTTGCCGACGACGAGCTGGCGCTGCTGCAGAGTTTTGCCGATCAGGCCGCGATCGCGATCGAGAATGCGCGGCTGTTCAACGAGACCAAGGAGGCGCTGGAGCGGCAGACCGCCACCGCCGAAATCCTCAAGGTCATCGCGAGTTCGCCGTCGGACGTGCAGCCGGTGTTCGAAGCGATCGTCGACAGCGCGGCGAAGCTGTTCGAGCCTTGCTCGGCAACGATTACACCCTTAAAACGACAGACTGCACTGGAACGCGACGGCGGCTTCTATCGCTGGCTATGACGTCGACCGCGCTCGCTCGGTATATCCGATTCCGTTCGACCCGGACCGCTCGCCTTCCGCGCGCGCCATCCTGGAACGCCGAATCATCGAGATCCCCGATATCGCGGCGCCCGACACACCGGAGTTTACGCGCAGCGCCGCGGCCGCGGGTGGTTTTCGATCCATCACCTTCGTGCCGCTGGTCGATCAGAATCAAGGCATCGGCACGATCATCTTCACCCACCCGGTAACCGGATTCAGGTTCTCGGAACGGCAGCTGGCGCTGATCCGGACATTCGCCGATCAGGCCGTGATCGCCATCGGCAACGCCCACTTGTTCGATGAGGTACAGGCCAAGACACGCGATCTCACGGAATCGCTACAGCAGCAGACCGCCACCGCCGAAGTGCTCAAGGTAATCAGCCGCTCGGCGTTCGACCTGCAGAAGGTGCTTGATGCCCTGCTCGCGTCCGCTTGCCGCCTGTGCGAAGCAGACATTGGAACGATCCGCTACCTGGATGGCAACACCTTTCGTCTTGCCGCGACGTTTGGCTGCAAGCCCGAATGGATCGAACATTTTTCCAGCTATTCGACAACGCCGGATCGAACTTCGATCTTTGGACGAACGATCGTCGAAGGCCATACGGTTCATGTTCCGGACGTGCTCGCCGACCCGGACTTCAAGCGTCCGAATGCACAAAAGCTGATGGGCTTCAGGGCGGCAATTGGCGTGCCGCTTGTCCGCGACGGGCAAACTTTCGGTGTCGTCAACCTCTTCCGCCTTGCGGTCGGATCGTTCACCGAAAAGCAGATCGAGCTCGTCTCGAGCTTCGCCGACCAGGCCGTGATCGCGATCGAGAACGTCCGCCTGTTCGACGAGCTGCAGGCCAGGACCCGCGATCTCACGGAGGCGCTGACCCATCAGACAGGGAGCGCCAACATCCTCCGCGTGATCGCCTCCTCACCGACCGACGTCGGGCCCGTTCTGAGGGCAATCGTCGAAAATGCCTGCGGGCTTTGCGAAGCCCATGACGCCGTCGCGCTTCTCAGGGACGGCGACGATCTTCGCATCGGCGCGCATCACGGTCCGATACCGATCGACATTGAGAAATGGCCGATCAATCGCAGGTGGACCGCCGGCCGCGCCTTCGTGGACCAGAAGCCGGTGCATGTACGCGACCTGCTTGCGGACGAAAGCGCCGATTTCACCGACGGCCGGGAATTGTCGCGGCGCATGGGCCACCGCAGCATTTTGAGCGTCCCTTTGCTGCGCGAGAACGAAAGCATCGGCGCGATCGTGCTTCGCCGGACGGAAGTGCATCCCTTCAGCGACAAACAGATCAAGCTGCTGCAGACCTTCGCCGATCAGGCGGTAATCGCCATCGGCAATGTCCGGCTGTTCGAGGAAGTGCAGGCGAAGACCCGCGACCTCACCGAAGCGCTGCAGTTCCAGACCGCGACATCCGACGTGCTGAAGGTGATCAGCCAATCCCCGGATACCCTGCAGCCGGTGCTCGACGCCATTGCCGAAACCTCGCGCGAACTGTGCGGCTCCGACGGGGTAACAATCTTCCTGCTGCGAGACGGCAAGTTTCATTTCACCGCGGTCTCCGGGGTCTTACCGAAGCATCTGGAGTATTTGCGGGCCAATCCGGCCCCGATTGACGAGCCGGGTTCGGCGCTAAGACAGCTGGCGCTCAAGAAACGCACCGTGCATTACCCGAATGTCATGGATGACCCCGAACTGGATTCGGTACGCAGCAGCCTCGGTGGGCCCCGCGCATTGCTGCTGGTACCGTTGATGCGCGAGGGTGAAGTCATCGGCGCGATCGTGCTGAGGCAATCGCATCTCAGGCCATTCACGCCGCGGCAGATCCAGGCGATCGAGACGTTTGCGGACCAGGCCGTGATTGCCATCTCGAATGTCAATTTGTTCGATCAGGTGCAGGCACGGACGCGCGACCTCTCCGAGTCCCTGCAACAGCAGACCGCGACCGCCGACGTGCTCAAGGTCATCAGTCGCTCGACCTTCGACTTGCAGGCGGTGCTCAGCACGCTGCTGGAGTCGGCGGCGCGTCTTTGCGGCGCGGACCTGGCAAATATCTGGCGCCCAGCGGAGGGTGCGGCCTTCCATATGGCTGCGAGCTTTGGTGTCGCGGGCAAGCACCACGAGTGGCTGGAGAACAAGAAATACCTGGAAGGCCTTGGCCTCGCGCCAGGCCGGGGGTCGATTGTTGGACGAACCCTGTTGGCAGTCGCAGCGGTCCAGGTCCAGGACGTTCAGGCCGACCCGGATTACGAATTGAATGAGATCGTCAGAATTGGCGACTACCGAACCATGCTGGGCGTGCCGCTGTTGCGGGAAGGGATTCCGGTCGGAGTCTTCGTGCTGACTCGCTGCAGGGTTGAACCCTTTACCGACAAGCAGATCGAGCTTGTCTCAAGTTTCGCCGATCAGGCGGTGATCGCGATCGAGAATGTGCGGCTGTTCGACGAGGTGGAACAACGGACCAGGGAACTGTCGGCCTCCCTCGAGGAACTGCGCACCGCACAGGACCGCCTGATCCAGACCGAGAAACTGGCCTCGCTTGGCCAGCTCACCGCCGGCATCGCCCACGAGATCAAGAATCCTCTGAACTTCGTCAACAATTTCGCAGCACTCTCGGCGGAACTGACCGACGAGTTGAACGAGGCGTTGAAGCCTGTCCGGTTCGAGGACAGCGTACGGGAAGCCGTCGGCGAACTAACCGGCCTCCTGAAGGACAACCTCGAAAAGGTGGTGCAGCACGGCAAGCGCGCCGATTCCATCGTCAAGAACATGCTGCTGCATTCGCGCGACGGCTCCGGCGACCACCGCCCGGCGGATATCAACGCCCTCTTGGACGAGAGTCTCAACCTCGCCTATCACGGCGCGCGTGCGGAGAAGCCCGCGTTCAACGTTACCTTGCAAAGGGACTTCGATCCGGCCGCCGGCACGATCGAGATTTTTCCGCAGGAGATTACCCGGGTATTCCTGAATTTGATCTCAAACGGGTTTTATGCGGTGACGAGGCGCAAGGCCGAGCTCGGCGAGGCCGATTTTGATCCGTTGCTCAGCGCGACCACCAAAGACCTCGGCGACATCGTCGAGATCCGGATTCGCGACAACGGCATCGGCATCCCGCCCGAGGTGAAGGAAAAGATGTTCAATCCGTTTTTTACGACCAAGCCGGCGGGCGAAGGCACCGGGCTCGGCCTTTCCATGAGCCACGACATCATCGTGAAACAACATGGTGGCAGCATCGACGTTGCGACCGAACCCGGGCAGTTCACTGAATTCATTATCGTATTGCCGCGCGCCAGCCATTTGAATGACAGGAATCGAGGTCAGACGTGAACGTAGTGGTCCTTGTGGTCGATGACGAACCCGATGTTGAGGAATTGTTTCGGCAGCAATTCCGGCGCGATTTGCGCGCACAACGCTTTGTGATGGACTTTGCCCATTCGGCCGCGGGCGCGCTGGCGCGCATCGCCGGCACCCTCGAGCAGTCGCTGATCCTGATCCTTTCGGACATCAACATGCCCGGGATGACCGGGCTGGAAATGCTGCCAAAAGTCAGGGAGATGCGGCCCGACGTTCCCGTCATCATGATCACCGCCTATGGCGACCCCGACACCAGGCGCAAGGCGATCGAAAGCGGCGCCATCGGGCTGTTGACCAAGCCGATCGATTTTGTGCTGCTGCGGCAGGAAATCGATACGCGGCTGGAACAGGCCGTGGGCTGACGCCAGGCTTCGCTTGAAAAGCCTACGGCTTGAAAAATGCGGGATCGTTGAGCGCCTTGATCATGGTGTCGACCATGTCGGCGGCGGCGTGGTCCTCGCGCTCCTCCAAAAGCTCCCACATCTTGCGCAGATTGGCGCGCAGCGGGGCCTTCAGCGAGGGATCGCGCTCGATCAGGGTCCGCGCGATGCAGAAGGCGATGCCTTCGCTGCCCATCCGGGTCTGTTCAACGGTGGGTTTGCTCATGGCGGGCTCCTCGTCGGATGTCTGATGGCTGGCGCCGACGCTGCCGCCGGAGGGATTCGGCACCGGGCGGGAGCACGGACCGGTTGAACGTAGCGGCTCCCCTCACCCGGCCGGCAGAAGCTGCACGCCTGATGCCGGGAGCTCTAGCAACGTCATCCGGGAAAGTCATCATGCTTGGAATCATGAACGAACGGCCACAATGCATTTCCGATCTTGCCGAGCCGGTAATCTGCGCTGCCATCGGTCGCGTGTGACCCGCCGTCGGCCGGGCAGACACTCTTCTCCGTGCCGGAATGCAGGACGCCGCATTTGTTGCACCATTTCCAGCCATCTTCGGCAGGCAATCCCTTGAATTGGGTGTCTGATGTCGCGACGAGCAGATAGTTGCCGCTGCCATCGCTGACATGCGGGCCTTTTCCGTTTGGGCAGACGCTCCCACCCCCTCCGCCAAAGTGCAGCCCGCCGCAGTTCTTGCACCAGCGCCATTCCGCCTGCGTACCGGCGGGCGGAGAGGGCAAATCGCCGTGAACGACGTAATTCGGGCTTTGCAAGGCAAGATGTCCGGTGCCGCCTGTCCCCGGCGCCGGGCATTGTGAAGCGGCGTTATTGTAGTGGAGCACCCCGCAATTTCCGCAGCACGCCCACTGATCCTGTGCAACGCCGCCGGTGCCGGTCGCCATCACGTCGAGTTGCATCAACAGGTCGCGGGAGTCCGCCGCCCATTTTCCAAAATCCCAGTCGGACGTGAACGTCTGTCCGAGATAGTCCTCCCGGCGGTCCATCTGCGCGTTGTGCGGACCAGCCAGCCAGCCGTTGTTCCTGACCGCATTCCAGCAGGCGTCGGCGGACACCTGCTCGCCGTTGAACAGCAACCGGCGCGTCGCGTTGGTGGCGGTGCGGAGCGCTGCGATATAGTCCTTGTTGGAATCGTTCGGTACCGTGCCCGAATAGACGATATTGTTATCGGAGGGCGCGAACCAGGTATCGGTCAGCTGGTCCCAGGTTGAATTGGTCGGCGACGATAAATATTGAAGGCAGTTCAGCCGAGCCTCGACCAGCGCCGCGACATGGGACGTCATTTTGTCAAGTGCGAAGCGCGCCTTGTCGCGCAAGTCGTCGAGCTCGCGCGCTTTGGTGGAGTCTATGTCGGCGACTTTCGAGCGCTCGCTGTGAAACAGGCAAATATGAAGATAGGTCCCGAGATAGATGGTCGCAGCCCGGCCGGCAATCTTGTCGCCGCCCTCCCTTCCCGCCGCATCCTTGATCCAGTCCTCAAGCTTTCCCGCGCTTGCGACCAGCGCGGACAGGCCAGGAGCCGTCGAGGATGCGTCCAGCAGTGTCCATAATGCCGTGTTCTGGGTTTTTGTCTCCGCCGCCTTGTCGGTGGCTCCGTCGATGGCTTTTTTGGCCTCGGCTAGCTAGGGCGTTCTGATAGTCGATGGCGAGAAACTGCTCGGCGGCCTTCACCTCCCCCGCCGCATCGATGAGACTACATCTGCGCTTTGCTGAAAGAAGGCCTTGTCGAATTCCTGCCTGATCGCCTCCTCGATATCCGGAAGGATTGGAGACGTCGGATCGCCGAATATGGCGCTTAACGCCTTGTCTTCGCCAAATCCGGCGAGCTTCTTCAACAGATCCATGAACAAATCAAATTCAATATCAGCCATCAGTCACCCCGTTTCCCCGACTGCCGACCCTAGCACGCGACGAAGCAACGGCAATTGCGAGTTGCGCGAACCGGTGAAGATAGTTCAGGGCACATGAGGGAAAGTGTACCGGCGTTGCCGGCCACCTCGACGAACACCGATTGCGTGATGGTTTTGGGACCAGGCCGGCGGGCCGCCCGCCCTACTCCGCCATCTCCGCCGGCGTGGCAGGTCCCGCCAGCGGGCGCTCTTCCATCAGGATCATGCACAGCGAGGCGCAGGCCAACAGCGCGGCGGCGGCGCCGAACACGTAGCGGAACGCCACGATCATGTCGGAGGCCAGGATCGAATTGACCGGGCCGCGATGCTCGCCGCCGAGCGAAATGTCGGCGCCCAGCGCCATCAGCAGGATCGCGGTGAACGCCGCCACGGTGAAGGACGCCATCAGCGCGCGGAAGAAATTCATCGCGCCCGTCACGGTGCCGACCTGCAACCGCGTCACCGAATTCTGGATCGAGACCACGCTGATCGGAAATGCGGTGCCGAGGCCGAGCGCGAACACGCTGAGCAGCGCCAGCAGCGCCCACAATGGCATCGCCGTCAGCGCCAGCACGCATGCGGCCAGCGCCGCGCCGGCGGTTCCGATGACCGCCACCCGCTTGTAGTGCTTTGCGCGCGCCATGGTCCGGCCCGCGATCGCGGCACCACAGGTCGAAACCGCGGCCAGCGGAATCAGAGCCGAACCCCGCTTCGCTGGCGCTTAAATGATAGACCACCTCGTAATACAGCGGCAGATGCACGGTCAGCCCCAGCATCGCGCCCATCGCGCAGCCGCCGGCGGCCATCGCGTAAGGCACCACCTTACCACCCATCAGCGGCAGCGGCAGGAACGGCTCTTCGGCATTCCTCGCATGCCACACGAAGCCGAGCGCAAGCGCCGCCGATGACCCGATCATCGCCATGATGACAGGCGACAGCCAGAGGTAGCGGTTGCCGCCCCAGGTCAGGACCAGCATGATCACGACAGCGGCGCCCATCAGCAGCACGCCGCCGAGCCAATCGACCTGGCGCCTGCGGTGAAACACCGGGATCTTGGCCATCTTCGGCAGCAGCAACGCCAGCGCTCCCAGCGCCAGCGGCACGTTGATCCAGAAGATCATCGACCAGTGCAGGTGCTCGGCAAATACGCCGCCGACGACCGGGCCGCCAGATTCCGGCAACCACCCATACGCCCGAGAAATAGGCCTGGTACTGGCCGCGCTCGCGCGGGCTTACCACGTCGGAAATCACCGTCTGCACCACAGGCATGATGCCGCCGCCGCCGAGCCCCTGCAGGCCGCGCGCCAGGATCAGCACCGGCATGTTGGGCGCGATCGCGCACAGGATGGACCCCGCCACGAACAGGCTGAGTGCCGCGATGATCATGGCGCGGCGGCCATAAATATCGGCCAGCGTGCCGAACACCGGCGCCACCGCGGTGGACGCCAGCAGGTACGCGGTGATGACCCAGGACAGGCTGGAAACATCCTGGAACTGGCGGCCGATGGTCGGCAGCGCGGTCGCCACGATGGTCTGGTCGAGCGCGGCCAGAAACATCGTCAGCATCAGGCTGATCAGGATGGTGCGGACTTCATCCTGGGTCAGCGGCGCCTTCGGCGCGATCGGCGGGGCGTCGCTGAGCTCGATGACCTCGGTCGTCGGCTCGGACTGCTCGTCGGCGATGGCCTTGGGCAATGTCTGTTGATCGGCCGGGTCACGGCTCTGCCGTTCGTACTTGTTCATGCGGAGGTATGTTTTATGGTTTGCGCAGCGGGAGGCGCATAAATCGTTATCGCCGCAATTTAGGGGGCAAATCGAACCTGCGGCAGTGGGTTATGCGCATAGGTGCGTCCCGCGGCGATAATCGCTGCGTTTGCGTGGCAATTTGGCCCGCAGCGGCGCCTCACGGCGGCTCGACGCCGCCAAATTCGTCACGGCCTACAGTTTCAGCGGCTCCAGCAAGTCGATCAGGTGCGGCTTGGATTTATCGACAATTACAACCTTCTCCGCGAATTTTGGATTCTTCTTGAAAAACGACGTCAGGCTGTGCTGCTTCGGCGACCAGTTTTCTCTGACCTCAACTTTCGGATTCTTCTTTTTCCTGCTTCTTCTCCTTGGCCTTGCTCCTTTTCCCAATCCTCCTTGCGCTCCTCGTCGATCTCGTCGACCGGATAGGTAAGGTGGATCTGATACTCCGCATCGTCGCCGCGCGCCTCGAGCAACATTTCCAGTGTCGCGCGTTCCGGATTGCCGTGCTCGCCATCGCCAGAGAAGACATAGTGATCGGCGGTCACCCGCTGGAAAAAGATCGTTTCCATGTTGTTGTCGCTGCCGTGATGCGGAACCTTCAGGATGTCAACGTGCCGCTTGCCATCCTTCTCGATCAGGCCGACCAGTTCCATCCCTTCGAGGATCTTGTCGCCACGGGCATCGCCGGTCAGCAGGATGCTCTTGCCGCCGAGTTCCGCGAGCACGACGATGCTGGAGAGGTTGGGCACCGATTTGTCCACGAATGCCGCCAGCGCGGCCTCGGCGATCTTTCTTTTTCTTCTTCTGTTCGCGCAGCCACTTGTCGTGCGCCTCCTGCAGCGCCAGCAGCTCGGGCTGCATCGGCCCGGCCACCGTCAGCTTCAGGCCGCCGTCGAGCGTCACGGCTTTCGAGGCCTCGGTCGCAAGGATCAGTTTTCCCTTGAATTTGTGATTCGGATTCCAGCCGAGCGCCCTCGCATCGTCGCGCAAGCTGGCGGCCCTGCGGGATGCTGGCAAGGACCTGGACGGTCTGGAGTTCGTCCTCGTCCTTCGATTTCGATCTCGCTATTCAGCCCCGCTTGCCCTACGCCAGCGAGCACCGATCCTGAATCGAACGCCTCGCCGCCCGTCCCGCCGCCGCCGTCCAATGAAGCGGTACCGAACCCCGCCTCAACCTTCAGCTCGCCCGGCTTTGTCGTCAGCAGGTCGTCGAAGCTGTTGTGCCAGAGACTCGCCACATCCAGGCGCACATCCGGCTGGCCGCGCTGCTCCTTGGTCAGATCGAGGATGCCCTTGATGTGATCGTCGTCGACATGGCTGACCATCACCACCTCGACAGGCAGCGGGTCCTCCTCTTCGAGCCCGCGCGCCTCGTGGACCTGAGCGATGCGCGGCTTCAGGTGCGGCTTGTAGACGTCGGAGGGGCCGCCGTCGATCAGAATGAGGTGCGGGTCGTCCTTGGAGCCATAGTGAAGCATGCAGGCAGTCGCCCTTGCGGGCGCGCAGGACGTCCAGGCTGAACAGCATGACGTTCCTCCCTAGATGGATTGGAAGGCGCGCAGCACGTCGAGCATGCCGTGGCCCTGGAAGCTGCGCTCGCGGCCGAGATCGGTGGCGCTCTCGCACAGGATGCGCTTGACCCGCCGCGGCTGGCCGATCAGCTCTGGATAGCGCGCCAGCAGCATCGCCGCGGCCCCGCTGACATGCGGCGCCGCCATGCTGGTGCCGGATTCCGGGCCCCACTCCTCGGTTTCGGAACGGTCGATTGGACGCGTTCGCCGGGCGCGACGAGGTCCGGCTTGAGGCGGCCGTCGCCGGTGGGCCCGCGGCTCGAGAAGAAGCTGACGCCGTAGGTGTGCGGCCAGTCTCCCATGCGTCGCGCCGACCGTGATGACCCCGTCCGCCGTTGCCAGGATCGGTGATGCTGAACGCGGCGTAGCTCTCGAACATTCCTTCCTTGGTCTCGAAGTTCTGATAGCCGTGGTTGCCGGCGGCCGCGACCACCACCACGCCGCTGTCCACGAGCCGCTCGCATTCGTTGCAGACCGGCGTGCGTCCGCAGGCGAAGTTGCGAACGTTGTGCGGAATGGACAGGCTCAGATTGGCGCCGTGAATCGGTGATGTAGTTATGCCGCTCGTTGACGTAGCGGATGTATTGCAGCGCCGCGATGATTGCGAACTCGGTGTCCTCCAGCGTCTTTCCCAGCACGCGAAAATCGTAGAGCCGGATGTCCGGGCACATGCCGCTGCAGGATTGGTGCCCACTTCATCCGCGCCGATGATGCCAGCCACATGGGTGCCATGCAGATTGGTCGGCGGCGGCGGGCGCGACAGGGTGATCAGCTCCTCGACCGTGTCCCAATTGACCGGTCGCTTATTGTTCGCGTCGTTGGCGATGGCCGCTAAGCGTTCGGCGGCGTCTTTCCTGTCGATGTCGACTCGCGCTTCGATCCTATCCAAGAGGCCTTTGAGTCTTGTCCAGTCGCTTCCGCATTGTCGCTGCTGACGATCTCGCGAATCCTGGTGAAATCGAACGTCTTCCTGACGCGCGACTTGCCTCTCTTCCCATCCGCCCCGGGAACAGGAACGCCTCGTGCGTCGCATCGATGCCCG
This sequence comes from uncultured Alphaproteobacteria bacterium, assembly GCA_963706975.1. Taxonomy (GTDB): domain Bacteria; phylum Pseudomonadota; class Alphaproteobacteria; order Rhizobiales; family Xanthobacteraceae; genus Bradyrhizobium. The sequence goes on along the minus strand of CAVPOL010000001.1, from coordinate 35,152 downwards.
AATCGAGCACTGCCCAGACGATCTTGTCGCACTTCACCTCGAACAGAGTGCGCGCCGCGTCCGCTTTCACCGCCGGCACCGACTTCTCGAGGGCGGGGGAGGCGCGGCGGTTCAACGATACCTGGAATATGAGCGGGGTTTCCCGTTCTGCATCCTGCTCCGGCGCGCCGTCGCGCAGCTTGGTCGCCAACTCCGCGCTGTCGAGCTTGATAGTTTCGTAGAGAGCCAGCATTCCATTGACAATCTCGTCGATCTTGTTTTCGTATCTCGGAAATACCTTCTCGACCTCGAGCTTCAGCCGCTTCGGGCTCCTTGTCCGGGGCCGGCTGCATGCCGACCCAAAGTATGAGCCCAGCCAGGGCGATGTATCGGTCGAGCGCCGTAAAATCCTCGTAGCGAGAGGAAGTCCTTTCGCCGGCCACCTGCGTGCGCGCAGCGCGAAAGCGCTTCGGATCCAAAACCTGGCGGGTGCGGTCGCAGATTGCCTCCGGCTCTTCCATTTCGAGCTTCTTTCGGGATCCCCTGCTGCGCCCACCACTGCGTCAGTGGCACGAGCACGCGGAGCACCTCTTCGAAGCGCAGCCTGGCGGCCACGATGCCCTGCAAATACGCATCCTGGCCCCCTTCTTAACGGCCAGCTCCCCGCTCGCGAGATTTCGCTGGCGACCTCTGCCGCCGTCACATCCTTATGCGGCGTGATGAGGAGATCCTGGATGCTGGCGGGATCAGCTGCATAGGCGAGCCACACGTCTCCCAGAATAGGCGAATCCTGCAGCACCCGGCGGTCATCGGCAGGACCCAGCAGCATATGTTCGACCAGTGCAGCCGGGATCGGGAACTGTTCGACGGCGGTGGGCCTTCGTCCGCCCCGTAGAGGCCCTCTCGAGCGTCCACGTTGGCGCTGGCGCCGGCTTGTGCCCTTATTTGCCACGAATGCCTCCACTCAGCTTAAACTGCGCCATCTGGATAGGGAAAGACCGTCGCCGGCTTCAGCGCTGGATCCACATGCTTTCGCAACGCGGCGTCGCAGACCGCATAGCCCCAGTTGATCAGCCGCTCCTGCAGATCGTCGTCCATGCGCTTCAGCCGCGTCGGCGTCTCGGCGAGCGCAAGCGTCCGCTCGAACGGACAGTCCAGCGGATCGCTCAGCTGATAATCCTCGATGTTGGTGCGGATGCCCCAATAGGCGCCCTTGCGCGCGCTCTGACTTGAAGGACTCGATCACCTGCCGCTTGCGCAGCGAGCGCACCTGGTTGTCGATCAGGTTGAGCACGCGATAGGAATGCCGCGCCCAGTCGGTCTTGGGCTCCTCCTCGGCTTGCGATCTTGCCGCCGCCGTCGCTGACAAGGACGGTCTGGTGACGCTTCCACGCGGTCTCCAGGCCGAGATTGTCGTACACGCCGCCGTCGGTAAGCATCGACCCGGCTGGTGAACGGCTTTCGCTGCAGATCGAGCCCGGATTCCGGCTTGAACTCTGTCCGGTCGAGCCGCAGCTCGAATGGCGAAAGCACCGGCGGAAATGCGGAAGACGCGGCGACCGCCTGTGCCAGTGGCACAGTCGGCTTCCTCACTTCGCCGACCCGATAGTCGCGCATATAGGGCTTCATGAAACGCCACAGCACGCCAGACTGCACGTTGGTCGCGTTGATGACGAAGCGCGGCTCGTCAGGAAGATCCTGCAGCGTCTGCGCCATGGAAAAGATGCTCGTCATAGGCACCCGCTACGCGGTCGCTGATGCGGCCGGGAAGCACGCTGCCGAAAATGACGGCGTCCGCGTCGATCGTTTCACCCGCCAATGCGCGTAGCGGCGAGACGACCTTCGGCACGAAGTCGTTCTTGAGATTGGCCGGCTGCAAGCTGAGCTCGCGCCATTTCAGCCCCAGCACGCCGGCAGTTATCGAGCCGCCCGAGACGCTAGAGATTCTTTGATGCCGGCCAGTATTCCTGTCTCATACAGGCGCCACAGGACGCCGATGTGAAACACCATTGCGCGATAGCCGCCGCCCGACAGGCACAGCGCCGGCGTGGCCTCGAGTTTCGCTACTTCGGGATCGGTGGGGATGCTAACGACGGGGGCGTCAGTCATGACGGCACTCCAGGCAATGAACTGGCGATCAGTGAAAAAAACTACTTATAAATGTATTGTATAAGACTACTATCCCTGCAGGTTAGCGCCTCGCGGCCCCGATGGGAAGCCCCTGTTACTGCGTCAAAGCGCGACAGGCCGCTTCTTCAGCCGCGCCCGCTTCGGCAGCAGCGCCGGCCATTGCACGATGTGATCCTCGAGATCGGCGTCCGGGATCTCGCTCTCGGTGCCCTGCACCCGCCCGCGCACGGAGACGCCGGCCTCGTGCACCGTGTTGGGGTCGCCCGAGATCAACGGGTGCCACCAATAGAGATCGCGGCCTTCCGCCACCAGCTTGTAGCCACAGCTCGGCGGCAGCCAGTTCAGGGTGCGGACGTTTTCCGGTGTTAATCGCACACAGTCCGGAACCTGGTCGGACCGATTCGCATAGTCCTTGCAGGCGCACAGACCGGAATCGAGCAGCTTGCACGAAACGTGAGTAAAATAGATCTTGCCGGTATCCTCGTCCTCGAGCTTCTCCAGGCAGCAGCGCGCACAGCCGTCGCACAGGCTTTCCCATTCGGCGCTGGACATCTCTTCCAACGTCTTGGTTTTCCAGAAAATCCCTCCTGGCCCGAGGTCGGCTTGGGGGCTGCGGTCATTGATCCCAAAATTTCCCGTCTGACGGTCAGAAAGCCCTTCTAGGGGGTGCTGCCGCCATGGCGCAAGCGACAAGGTCCACCACCGGGCAAATACACCTGAAGACGTTAGCTCTGCTGTTCAAAATCGTGAGCCAGACCATTGGTTTATGGCCCCCGCTCGGTTAGATAGAGACCGAAGTTCCCTTTGGCGCCAAAGCGCCTTGGGTTTGCCGCAACATTCGCGCATGACGTTCCATCGGTGCCCGGCCGGGTGCCTCGAGCGCTGCGAACTGACCTTGGGGTCCCGGTGCGCCAGATCGTACCATCAGAATGGAAGAAGAAGTTCCGGCATTTCATGCTGGACCTCGATGCGCGCATCGACTCGACGTTGTTCTCTTCCGGCAAGGGCGCGCGCGAACTCTTTGAGCGGTATTCCACTTTCATGGACCGCTTCTATGTCGGCCGCTGGAAGCGCTGGGTATTCATCGAACCGCTGTCGGAAGCCGCCACCCTCGGGCTTGGCGGCCTGCTGCTGATGCTGGCATTGGCGGTCCCTGCGTTTCGCGAAACCGCCGACGACGACTGGCTCAAGAAATCCGATCTCGCGGTGACCTTTCTCGACCGCTACGGCAATCCGATCGGCGGCCGCGGCATCAAGCATAATGATTCGATTCCGCTGGAAGATTTTCCGGACAATCTGATCAAGGCGACGCTGGCCACCGAGGACCGCCGCTTCTACGACCATTTCGGCATCGACATCGCCGGCACCACGCGCGCGCTGGTGACCAATGCGCAGGCCGGCGGCGTTCGCCAGGGCGGTTCGTCGATCACCCAGCAGCTGGCGAAGAACCTGTTCCTCAACAACGACCGCACCCTCGAGCGCAAGGTCAAGGAAGCGTTTCTGGCGATCTGGCTCGAGACGCGGCTCACCAAGAATGAAATTCTAAAACTCTATCTCGACCGCGCCTATATGGGCGGCGGCACGTTCGGCGTCGATGGCGCGGCGCATTTCTACTTCAACAAATCGGCGCGCGACGTCAATCTTGCAGAGTCCGCGATGCTGGCCGGACTGTTCAAGGCCCCGACAAAATACGCGCCGCACATCAACCTGCCCGCCGCCCGCGCCCGCGCCAACGTGGTGCTGGACAATCTGGTCGATGCCGGCTTCATGACCGAGGGCCAGGTGTTCGGCGCCCGGCGCAATCCGGCCATCGCGGTCGACCGCCGCGACGAGAATTCGCCGAACTACTATCTCGACTGGGCGTTCGACGAGATGCGCCGGCTGGTCGAAACCTTTCCGAAGTCCTATGTCGAGCGGGTGTTCGTGGTCCGCACCGCGATCGACATGAACGTGCAGCGCGCCGCGGAAGCAACGGTCGAAAACCAGTTGCGCCAGTTCGGCCGCGATTATCATGCGACCCAGGCAGCCGTCGCGGTTGCCGATCTCGACGGCGGAGTCCGCGCCATGGTCGGCGGGCGCGACTATGGCGCAAGCCAGTTCAACCGGGCCGTCGACGCGATGCGCCAGCCTGGCTCGTCGTTCAAGCCCTATGTCTACGCCACCGCGCTGATGAGCGGCTTCAAGCCGTCCTCGATCGTGGTCGACGGCCCGGTCTGCCTCGGCAACTGGTGTCCGCAGAACTACAGCCACTCCTATTCGGGATCGATGACACTGACGCAGGCGATCACACGTTCGGTCAACGTCATTCCGGTGAAGCTGTCGATCGCGATCGGCGAATATCCCAAAACCCAGAAGAACACCAACCAGTGGGAGGCGGCCAAGCGAGGTCGCAACAAGATCGTGGAAGTGGCGCGCAGGTTCGGCCTCAAGGCGCCGCTGCCCGATACGCCCTCGCTGCCGATCGGCTCCGACGAGGTCTCCGTGCTCGAACACGCGGTCGCCTATGCCACTTTCCCAAACAAGGGCAAGGCGCCGATCCCGCACGCGGTGCTGGAAGTGCGCACCGGCACCGGCGATCTCGTCTGGCGTTTCGATCGCGACGGCAAGAAGCAAATTCAAGCCATTCCCGTCAACGTCGCCGCCGAGATGTCGGAAATGATGAGCCACGTCGTGAGCGAAGGCACCGCGCGCCGCGCCATCATCGACGGCATTCCGACCGCAGGCAAGACCGGCACCACCAACGCCTATCGCGACGCCTGGTTCGTCGGTTTCACCGGCAACTTCACCTGCGCGGTTTGGTACGGCAATGACGACTATTCCCCGACCAACCGGATGACCGGCGGCTCGCTGCCGGCGCAGACCTGGCGTGAGATCATGGTGGTTGCCCACCAGGGCGTCGAGGTGAAGGAAGTGCCGGGCTTCGGCATGGGCCAGAAGGTTGCACAGACGCCCCAGACCGCCGCCGCGATGGCCGCCGCGCCAAAAATCATCGACACCAAGCCGGGACCGCCCCCGGTGCTGACCAAGCGCGGCGCGGATATACTGGTACGCGTGGAAAAGATGCTCGACGAGGCCGGCAAGACCGTGGCCAAAACCACCCCAGGCGATCCACCGAAGTCCGGCAAGCCGGTGTCCTCCAGCGCCGTCGCCTTCCCGGACAGCTTTGCGGCGGCCGCGCCTGCCGGCGCCGCCGCACCCGCGCCCGCGCCGCGCAAGAACTGACCGTGCGGCTGATCTTCATCACCGTGCTGGCCCTGGCCCTCGCCACCGCCGTGGGCCTCGGCCTGACCTGGATGACGGCGACGCGCGGCACCGATCTCGGCACGCTGACGATCGGCGCCTGGACCGCGCGGCCGAAGACCGGCACCGCCGATATCGATCCCTATTCGCGCGCCTTGATCGCCCGCAGCGGCGAACTGCCGGTCGGCACCGGCGACGGCATCGCCTTCTCGGCGACGACGGACGACCGCAAGAAGCCGCTCGACGGGCGCTGCGACGTGGTGGTGAGCGGTGTGACGCCCGCCGCCCGGTTCTGGACGCTGACGCTGTACGACAGCAAGGGACGCCTGGTCGCCAATTCGCTGCAGCGCTACGGCTTCACCAGCCAGGAAATCATTCGCGGCGCCGACGGCTCGTTCGAGGTCCGGGTGGCGTCGCGTTCGCGCGCCGGAAACTGGCTGCCCACCGGAGCCATCGAACGCTATGCGCTGATGCTGCGGCTGTACGACACCCCGGTCGGCGTGGCGACGCGGACCCAGCGCGACGCGCCGATGCCCTCGATTGCGACGGTGGGCTGTCCATGATCCGCATCCTGTTCACGATCATCGCGGGTTTGCTGCTCGGCGGCGTCGTGCATCTGGTCGCCGTGCTGGCATTGCCGCGGATCGCGACCCAGGACGCCTATTCACGCCTGACGCCGATGACGAAGCTCAATGCCGTCACCGCCCTGCCGCTGGCCGAACCGAACAACGCGCCGATGCCGTTCATGGATCCGGCTTTTGCCATCGCGGTCTGCCGTTACGACCTGTCGGGCGGCCCCATAAAACTCGCGGTCCCCGTCAGCCAGGCTTACACGTCGGTTTCGTTCTACACCCGCAACGAAGTCGCCTATTACGCCATCAACGACCGCTCGGCCGGCCGCAAGGTGATCGAACTCGACCTCATGACCGAGGCGCAGCACGCCGAATTGCCCGAGGATGAGGACATCACCGCGGCCGACCGGCTGATCATCGATTCTCCCACCGCGACCGGACTGATCGTGCTGAAGGCGCTGGCGCCGGAACCGGGGCTGATGCCGCAGGCGCAGGCCTCGCTGGCGGCCTCCAGCTGCAAGGTGCAGACCGAACCGCCGCCGGCGAAGCAGGAAGAGCCTGCCCCCGCGCCGCCACCGCCGCCGGTGAAGAACAAGCGCTGATCAATCGCGGCGCGTGCAACATCGCGGGATCATCCGGGGATACTCTCGACTCATCGCAGATCGGGACCGAAGATGAGGTCCGGGACAAACAGAACCACTGAAGGCACGAAGATCAGTATCAGCGTCACGATGGTGACCGCGAGCAGGAACGGCATCGAGTCCCTTGTGTACTCGCTGATCGGACAACGCAGCACCTGGCAGGCGACGAACATCGCAGCACCAACCGGCGGTGTGTAGTTTCCGATGGTGGCGGCGATGATGAAGACGAGCCCGAAATGAACGGGATCGATGCCGTATTTCGTAACCAGGGGAAGGAAGATCGGCGTCAGCATGATGATCAGCACCGAGCCTTCCATGAAGGTGCCGGCGATCAGGATAAAGAGCACGATCATCACCATCACGACATGAGCGTTGTCGGTAATGCCCAGCATCCAGTCCGAGATCACCTCGGGAATTCGTTCGAACACGATGCCGTAACCAAAGATCGCCGACAGCGCGAGCAGGAACATCACGGCGCCGACATCCACCAGGCTGCCTTCGACGGCTTCGCGGAAACCCGCCAGCGTCAGCATGCGGTAGGCGAAGAATCCCACCGCTACCGCATAGATCACCGCAAAGGCACCGATCTCCGATGGCGTGAAGATGCCGTAGCGCAATCCCGCCAGCAGGATGATCGGAAACAGGATCGCCCAGATGCCGCCCCATGAGGCGAGCAGTATCTCGCGCGCGGTGGCGCGCTGCTCGCGTTCCGGCCGGTAGCCGCGGCGGCGGGCCGTGATCGAAATCGCAACAGCGAGAGCCGCCCACAGCATCAGGCCCGGGACGATGCCTGCGGCAAACAACCGTCCGATCGAGACCTGGCCGACCGTGCCGTACAGGATGAAGCCGATCCCCGGGGGAATGATCGGCGCCAGCAGCGAGCCATAGGAGATCACGCCGGCCGCATACCCGCGGGCGTAGCCGCGCTTGAGCATCTGCAAACCGATGATGCGGGCATTCATGGCGGCGTCGGCGATCGACGACCCGGTCACGCCGCTCATCAGCGTCGAGAGAGCAATGGAGGTCTGGGCCAGACTGCCGTGCATTCTCCCGGTCAGCACGGTGGCGAGTTTGAGCAGGTTGACCGTGATGCCGGAGTTGTTGAGGAAATTGCCGGCGAGGATAAACAGTGGAACGGCGAGCAGCGCGAAATTCTGCGTCTCCGTTACCGTCAGCTGGATCGGAATGGTTGCCGGCAGTTCCGGATGCTGAATGAAGAACAGCACGCCGGCAATTCCAATCGCGAAGGCGACCGGCATGCCGATCAGCATCAGTATCGCGAATGCGATGAGTACGATCAGCATGGCTGTGCGGGCCGGATCACAGGATGTCGACCGCGCGATTTTCGGCGCGCTCGCCGCGGAGTTCGCCATGGATCTTGAGCGCGGTCGTCACCAGCAGCAATGCCGCTCCCACCGGCAGGCTCATGGTCACCCACGAATAGCTGACTTCGGGAATACCCTGGAAGCTGCGTACCCGGCTGATCCACGACAGATAGACGCCCATCCCGGCGAGGTAGCAGAGGAACCCCGCGATCAGGACGTAATTCACCATGCGAAGCACCGTCTGCACCCCGTCCGGGAGGCGGTCGGTGAAAACCTCGATCGCCATCATGCTGTTCCGCCGCCATGCGATGTCGGCGCACAGAAAGCAGGCCCAGGCGAACAAGGCAGTCGCGGCATCCGTCGACCAGTTGATCGGATGGCCGAGCATCCGCATGACACCGCCGAGAAAGATCAGGATAACCATCAGGATGAGAAACACCGAGGCGATCCACGTCTCGGCGGCGCATATCCGCGCGTAGATTTTCTGCATCTAGCTCGAACCTACTTGCCGATTTCCTTGTGCACCGCGTTCCTGGCGTCGATGATCTTGAGGACTTCGTACGCGTTTTCGCCGGCCTTGCGGAAAGCGGCGAGATCGACATCCTTGTTGATCGTCATGCCGCGAGCCTTCAATTGCTGCTCGACTTCGGCCTCCGATTTCAGGATCTGGCGCGATGTCTCCTCACCCGCCTTGTCGGCCTCTTCAACCAGCGCGTCCTGAAACTCCTTCGGCAGGCCGTCGAACCATTTGGCGCTGACGACCTCGAAGTTGATCAGCATGATGTGCCGCGTCTCGTTGGCGACCTTGAGCACCTCGTAGAAGCGGCCGCCCGGAATGTTGTTGTAGACCAGTTCAACCCCGTCGATCGCCCGCTGCTGCAGTCCCGGGTACATTTCGCCGAAGGCCATGGCGACGGGCACCGCGCCAAGCGAGCGTACCGACTCCTGCCAGATCGGCGCCGGCGGCGTCCGGATGCGAAGGCCCTTGAGATCATCAGGCGTCTTGACCGGCTTGTTGGTGAAGAAATGCCGATAGCCCTGCACCCAGTTGAAGGAGACCACCTTGAGCCCGAATCCGGTCGCGAGTTCCTGCTGCCATTTCAGGACGGTGGGCGCCTTTCGCAGCTTGGCGACCTCTTCGAGTGTCTCGGCGAAATAGGGCCCGTTCATCACGGCGATGCCGGGGACGTAGTTTCCCATCCGCGCGGAATCGGTGTTCTGGCCGATGTTGGCCCCCTGCCTGATCTGCTCGATGATGTCTTCCTCGCGGCCCAGTTGCGCGGAATGGAACACCTCGATCTTGAGTCCGCCATTGGTGCGTTGCTCGACCGCCTTCGCCCACTTCAGGAACCCCTCATGGTACGGTTCTTTCGGACCGAGCACGTGATTGAATTTCAGCGTGAATGTTTTCGTGGCCTGCGCCAACGCCTTCGAACCGTCGAGCGCCCAAAGGCCCAGCGCGGCGCACGCCATCACAGCCAGTTTCTTCATCGCATCCTCCCTGCGGCCCAGTGCCCGCGTTCCGTCCCGAGCCTGATCTTTTTCGTTCGGCGGTCGTTCGCAACTGGTTTGCCGCCGCAACCAATGCTACATCAAATGAAACTGAAGTGACTTTGCTTTCTCATACTGTGAAACGCAGGCGCGATGACAACCCCGAGGGCAAATTCCACCAAGGCAAAATCGTCACGGTCACCTCGGCTTGCGGGAAAGACGCGGCCGAAAACATCGCCGCCGCCGCAGGAACCGCCGTCGGAGCGGGTGACGCACCAATCGCTCGAGCGTGGATTGCATGTGCTCGAAACCATCGCAGCGACCGGTTCGCTGATCAGTCTCGGAGAAGCGTCGCGTCGCACTGGCCTGCATCGCAGCACGACTCACCACCTGTTGCAGTCTCTCGTCGGTGTCGGCTACGTTCGCCAGGACAAGAAGTCGCGCGGTTATGAACTGACTTCAAAGCTTTTCGAACTGACCGGGAGAATGTGGACACCCGAGCAGCTTGGCGAAATCGCCCAGCCGTTCGTGGCCGACCTCACGCGTATCAGCGGAGAAGGCGCCAGCATGGCTGCCTACAGGGATGGCATCGTATTGATCGTCGCCAAGCGCGATGCGGAGGGTCCGGTACGCGTGGTTCAGAGCGTGGGCGCCGAGCGCCCGATTCACGCAACGGCCGTCGCCAAGGCCATCGTGGCGTTTCTCCCGGAAGCTGAACTCAAGGGCCTGCTGCCGCGGCTTCGTTACGAACCGTTTGCGCCACGGACCATCACCACGCAAGCGGCTTTCGCCGCCGACCTTCAGCGGGTCCGGATCTCCGGCTATGCCTATGACGACGAAGAGCATCTCGAGGGCATTCGGTGCATCGCAGCACCGGTATTCGCCTATACCGGACGCGCGGTCGGCTCCCTCTGCGTCGTCGGGCCGCGCAGCCGGATGACCCGTCAAAAACTCAGGGAATTGCGCCCTGGAGTTCTGACGATCTGCAAGGCGCTGTCGAAGCGGCTTGGATGGCGAGGCGCTTCATCCGGAAGCTGAAGCCGCAAGGCCGCGCCAAGGCCCGCTCTGCCAGGCGCGCGCAGATCGTACTGTGCCTTGCGCAAGTCGCGGCGGCTACCGCTTGCTCCACTCTATGAATGCTCAGATCGTCCCGGACCCGCCCTGCCCCCGTGCTCGATCCCGAAATTGCTCGTTCGCTCGGCGGTTCCGCTAGGCGATGATGTGCCAGTCCGTCGGCACCACGCCCAGCGAACCGCCGCCGATAACCATAGTGTCGTTCATGTCCCAGATCGCGGCGACACCGGCATCGTTGCGCCAGAGAATGTCGCTCATGCCGTCGCCATTATAGTCGCCGGTGTCGGCGATGTGCCAGTTGGCCGGCGCGGAAGCAACCCCGCCGCCGCCGATGACCGCGCCGCCGTCCATGTCCCAGATCGCCACCAGGCCGGCATCGTTGCGCCACAGGATGTCGCTCTTGTGATCGCCGTTGAAATCGCCGGTGCCTTCGACATGCCAGTTGAGCGGAACATTGCCCAGCGAGTTGGCGTGCAGAGATCGTGCCGTCATTCATGTGCCAGATCGCGGTATTGCCGGCATCGTTGCGCCACAACAGGTCGCTCTTGCCGTCGCCGTTGAAATCGCCGATGCCGGCGATATCCCAGTTGAGTCGGAACATTACCCAGCGAGTTGGCGTGGATAATCGTGCCGTCATTCATGTCCCAGATCGCGGTATCGCCGGCATCGTTGCGCCAGACGATGTCGCTCATGTGATCGCCGTTGAAATCGCCGGTGCCTTCGATATGCCAGTTGGTCGGAACATTGCCCAGCGAGTTGGCCTGGAGAATCGTGCCGTCATCCATGTCCCAGATCGCGGTATTGCCGGCATCGTTGCGCCACAACAGATCGCTCATCCCGTCGCCGTTGAAATCGCCGGTGCCGGCGATGGTCCAGTTGGTCGGCACCGTGCTCAGCGAATTGGCATGGACAATCGTGGTGTCGTTCATGTCCCAGATGGCGGTACCACCGGCGTCGTTGCGCCAGACGATGTCGCTCCTGTCGTCGCCGTTGAAGTCCTTTGTGCTGCCGCCGGTGTTGATCAGGATGGAGGTGGTGTTGGAGCCGAAGTTGGCGGTCGAAAGGTCGCGGTCGCCGTCTTCGTCGAAGTCGCCCATCACGACGCCGCCCGGCGAGACTCCGACCGCGAACGGTGAGCCGGACGCCGGCGTGAAGGAGCCCGAGCCGTTGTTGCGGAATACACTGACGGAGGAGCCACCGGAGTTGGTGGCCGCGATATCGAGATCGCCATCGCCGTCGAGGTCGCCCACCGTCACGGCGTAGGGGTTGTTTGCGGTCGCCAGGGGCGCGCCCGGGCCGTGAATACGCCCGAGCCGTTGTTGCGCAGGATCGACAAGGTATTGGCGCCGAAGTTCGCGACCGCAAGGTCGGCATCGCCGTCGCCATCGAAATCACCTGCCGCAATACCCCGCGGGCCGATTCCGGTGGCCGCGGGACGCGGCGGCTGTAAAGCCGCCGGCGCCGTTATTGAGGAGGATCGAGACGGTGTTGGTGGTGTTGCTGGTGACGGCAATGTCGAGATCGGAGTCGCCGTCGAAATTGGCCAGCGCAACGGCCACCGGCCGCGTCCCGGTCGCAACGGGCGATCCGGTGGCCGCGCAAGGTTCCGTTTCCGTTGTTGAGCATCACCGAGACGGTGTTCGACTGGTAGTTGGCGGACACGAAGTCGAGATCGCCGTCGCCGTCGAGGTCGCCCAGCGCGACGCCTCTTGGCACTGTCCCGACCGGGACTGCCGGCGCGGCTGTGAAGGTGCCACTGCCGTTGTTGAGCAGCACCGAGACGCTGTTGCCGCTGTAATTGGTGGTTATGAAATCGATATCGCCGTCGCCGTCGAGGTCGCCGCTCTCGATTTCCCGCGGGCCGTTGCCGACTGGAACGGGCGCGGTCGCGATGAAGCCGCCATTACCATCGCCGAACAGCACCGAAACGTTGTCGGTGATGTAGTTCGCTGATCAGAAGGTCGAGATGGCCGTCGCCGTTCAGATCAGCCGTGGCGTTGGAAACCGGGTTGGCACCCACAGGAAACGGCGAACCAGTGCCGTTGCGAAACATCGCCATGGAGGTCCCTCCGCACAAGGAAAAGGAACAAAAAATTAGCGAGCCCGTTCCGCCGAAGCGGAATGCCACCATTACCAACTTATGCAATTCGCTAGCAATCTGCAATTTCAGTGCAGGAAAGTTCCCGCCGAGCAGGTCGGTCACTCTGCGCAACCGTGATCTCGCGCTGGATTTCCTCGGATTTGAATCCGATTGCCTCGGCCGCCCGCACGCGCGGCAATACCGCCACGTCGTAGAGTTCATCGATTGTGTGCTCGAAGCGCAGCCATTCGACAGCGTTACCGCTGTCGATGTCGACAATCAGCAGGCCGCAACGTGCAACGGCGTCTTTTGCCGACAGGCGGTCGTCGAGCGCCAGCCCAAAGATCTGGCTGTGGCGCGGCCGTGACAATCCGATGACGGCGTAACGGCCGATGAAGGCGAGACCCCGTGCATAACCGGGACAAAAGCAGACCGGTGTAAACGTGCCATCGGCCGGATCGACGACGCCGAATTCGCCGGCGCCGGAATTCAGCAGCCAAAGCCTCCCATCGTAGAGTCGCGGCGAATGCGGCATCGAAAAACCGCTGGCGACGATCTCGCTGCTGGCCACGTCGATCAGTATGCCGCCATCCCGCCGCCGGTCGCGCCAGCCGTCGGCTACATCCGAGCGGCTTACCGCGGTAACGAACGCGGGACGGGCGCCATCCATCGCCAGTCCGTTCAGGTGGCACCGGTCCTCCGGCACCAGGGCGGAAATAAATTTTGGCCGCCACAGCGGTCGAAAACTTGCGGTTTCGCTGATGGTCGCCAGGCAACAATACAGCGTATTGACGAAGATCGGTCGCCGCGCGCCGTCGACGTCACCGACCCCGATGTCGTGGGTGTCGATCCGGCCAACGACGCGACCTTCGAGGGGAACAAACTTGCGGTCCGCTCCCGTCGGGTCGTCTCGCCCTTGTGCAACACATTCTCGAACCGCCAGAGCATGTAGAGCCCGCTGGTCCACAGCGTCTGACCGTCGGTCCACAGGCCCTGACATTGCTCGATGATGCGCTCATGGGCGCGCACACCACCATCGTCCCTGCGGCCGATGAAGAACAGCCGGCCGGCCTGATAGGTGGTGAGCGCCACGCACACATCCGTCGACGCCAGCCAGTCGGAGAAGCCCGACGACAACAGCAGCACCGGCCCCCTGTCGACCTTATTGCTGGTTGGGGCCTCGCTCACGTTGTGACCATGTTTGCCAAACCCTTGCGACTCCACATGCCTATAGCCAAAATCTCAGTCCGTTGCGGCGCGTTCCCCATTGTCCAGCCAATTTTGAGACCGAAGGCGTTTCGAGAAGGGAGGCTAAGGATTCATCAAGGCTAGAGTTTAAGCTGCCTGAAGTTGATGCCGCAAGCGGCGTTTTTGCGATGGTTGCACGCTTGATGTGTTCACGCGCGGTGAGGATTGTCACGGTCCGGCCGAAGTAGACGACAAGGCGGACATCCCGCCATCGCCTGCAGCAGCCTGGCTGCTACCGAGGCCAACCATGCATCTTCCTCAAGTAACCGACCGTGAATGGAAGCTGATCGAGCCGCTCCTGCCGCCGACGGGTGGTCCCATCCAACAACAAAGAGCGCGTGTCGGCTGCCTCTAGCGGCCAGTCGGGCTCTTGCTGCGTCAGGCACGTGGCTCTAGGCGATGATGTGCCAGTTCGCCGGCACGGTAGCCACCGCACCGCCGCCGACAATCGTGGTGTCGTTGAGATCCCAGATCGCGGCGACGCCGGCGTCATTGCGCCAGAGTATGTCGCTCATGCCGTCGCCATTGTAGTCGCCGGTGTCGGCGATGTGCCAGTTGGCCGGCGCGGACGCCACCGCGCCGCCGCCGATGAACGTGGTGTCGTCCATGTCCCAGACCGCCACCAGGCCGGCATCGTTGCGCCACAGGATGTCGCTCTTGTGATCGCCGTTGAAATCGCCAGTGCCTTCGATATGCCAGTTGAGCGGCACTTCTCCCAGCGAACCGCCACCGATGACGGTGCCGTCGTCCATGTCCCAGATCGCGGTAACGCCGGCGTCGTTGCGCCACAGGAAATCGCTCTTGTCGTCGCCGTTGAAATCGCCGATCCCGGCGATGCTCCAGTTGAGCGGCACAGCACCCAGCGAGTTGCCCTGGATAATCGTGCCGTCATCCATGTCCCAGATCGCCACCACGCCGGCATCGTTGCGCCACACGATGTCGCTCATGCCGTCGCCGTTGAAATCGCCGGTGCCTTCGATATGCCAGTTGAGCGGAACATTGCCCAGCGAGTTGGCGTGGAGAATCACTCCGTCATTCATGGCCCAGATCGCGGTATTGCCGGCATCGTTGCGCCACAACAGGTCGCTGTTGCCATCGCCATTGAAATCGCCGGTGCCGGCGATGGTCCAGTTAGTCGGCACCGTGCCCAGCGAATTGCCGTGCAGGATCGCAGTGTCGTTCATGTCCCAGATCGCGGTGACGCCGGCGTCGTTGCGCCAGACGATGTCGCTCATGCCGTCGCCGTTGAAGTCGGACGCAATGGTCCCGCCAAAGACACTGTCCGAAAACTGCAATTTTTCGATGCCAAACAATGTATCGGTGCCGTCAGGCGAGCCGGAGCGCAGGTCATGGACGGTGTAAACGCTGCCGGGATGCCGGGTGATCTGATAGTTGCCACGCGTACCGAAATATTGCGCGGTATCGATGCCGTCGTTGCCTGTCAGGGTATCGTTTCCCGCCCCGCCGACCAGCAGGTCGTTGCCGGAGCCCGCGAACAGGATGTCATCGCCGCCATTGCCGGTGAGACTGTCGCCCTGGTCGAGTGAAACCAGTTGCGGTGTCAGCCGGAAAATGTCGCCGTCAAGGTCGACGAGATAGAGGTTGCCGCGCCCGTCCTCGCCAAACGAGGACGGATGGTTGATCGCGCCGGCATTCGGCGTGATCTGCGAGGTCCGCTCGGTGGAGACCCAGGCGCTGCCATTGAAGCGCAGCGTAAATACCTTGCCCACGACCTCATCGGCATAAAAATACTGGCCCTGAAGCCCCTCGCTGCCGCTGCCCCGATAGACGTAGCCGCCGATGACCGCCTGCCCGACCGTATGGTCATACGAAAAGATCGGGTTTGTGAACGCCGGATTGTTCGACGGACCTTCTGCCGCCGGCCATCCATAATTTGCGCCGCTGATGCCGGAATTGATTTCCTCGAACGCATTCTGGCCCACGTCGGCGACGAAGAAATCGCCGGTGGCGCGGTCGAAGCTGTCGCGAAATGGATTGCGCAGGCCGAGGGCGAAGATCTCTCCCCTGGCGCCCGCGGTTCCGACGAAGGGGTTGTCGGCCGGAATCGCATAGGGCGTTCCGGCGTGGACATCGATGCGCAGGATCTTGCCGAGGAGGTTGCTCAGGGTCTGCGCGTTCGCCGGGTTGTTGTTCTCGCCGGTGGCGATATAGAGGTTGTCGTCAGGTCCGAAGCCGATCCAACCGGCATTGTGATTGCTCGCCGACAGACTGCCCAGATCAATGATGGGAGTGCCGGCGGGATCAGCGACATTGGGATCGGCGGAAACGTGATAGCGTTCCACCACGTTATGTGGGGAACTCCCGGCTACCGTGCGATAGATATAGAAAAAGCCGTTGGTCGCGTAGTCCGGGTCGAAGGCGAGGCCGAGCAGACCGCGCTCGCCGCTGCTGTCGACCGCGACATTCAGGAACGGCGTTGCCAGCAGTTGTCCGGTGTTGATATCCAGTATCCTGATGGCGCCGGTTTGCTGGACAATGAAAAGCCGGCCCGTATCGCCGGGCGGCGCGGTCGCAAACAGCGCGCCATTAAGTCCGCTCGCAACCCGGGTCGCCGCGATCGACGTGACGTTGCCTTGCGGACCGTTGGGATTGAAGCCGTAGATCAGGTCAGGACCCGCGGTGCCCAGGAGTGTGTTGCTGCCGTTGTCGCCGACGATGAGATTCACTGCCATCGGGAACTCCGTTCTGTGCAATTGTGTCTGGTGGGGCCATGCCCCTTTGCAGCTCACTTTGATGTGTCGTGCAGGATGCGCATGGCTGGGTGCATCGAGCGACGCCTGGAAACAATCTGCTTGCGCCATTCGCTCCATAGCGCCCTGTCCGAGGCGAAAAAAAGACATGGCAACTACGATCACGAGGTGCCCGGCGACAGGCGGCTCTCGGGCATCGGTTAGTGACCGGAAACCAGCCTTCTCCTGATGCTGCAACGCGGGACAATTTTTGTGGCGTGTCTGTTCGCTCTGTTTTGCACCAGTCTTGAAGTGAACAAGTAGAACGATTGGGTCAGGCGGTTGACAACCGCCGTCCGTAGGCCGCGGGTCGCGCCGCGGGATCGATCGACGCTCTTTTTGCAGGACCGGAGAAATACGACATGGCAGGCATCCTCGATCGCAAGGTGGCGCTGGTGACGGGCGGCGCCTCGGGCATCGGACGGGCGACCGCGCTGGCGATGGCGCGAGAGGGCGCGCGCATGGCGGTGGCCGACCGTACCGAGGAGAGCTGCGGCCGCCACCGTCGCCCTGATCAATGCGGCCGGCGGCCAGGCGATCGCGATCGGTGGCGACGTGACGTCCGAAGACCAGGTGGCCGCGATGGTCGCGCGCACCGTTGCCGCCTATGGCCGGCTCGATTGCGCGTTCAACAATGCCGGCGTTGCCGGCTGGTCCGTTGGCCCGGGCCGCCAGCGCCTGCACGAACTCAGCCAGACCTCCTTCGACACCATGCTGGCGATCAATCTCACCGGCGTCTTCCTGTGCATGAAGCACGAGATTGCGCAAATGCTGCAGACAGGGCGGCGGCGCCATCGTCAACACCGCCTCGATCGCCGGCCTGATCGGGCTCGCGACCTCCGGCCACTATGTGGCGGCGAAACACGGCGTGGTCGGACTGACAAAAACCGCGGCGATCGAATATGCGCAGGACGGCATCCGCGTGAACTGCGTCAATCCCGGTTACGTCGCCACCCCGATGACCAGGGAAGTGATGGAAACGCGTCTCGATGCGGTGATGGCGAAGGTCCCGATGAACCGGATGGGCGTCCCCGAGGAGATCGCCGAAGCGGTGGTCTGGATGTGTTCCGACAAGGCGTCGTTCATGACCGGGGCGTCGCAGGTCGTCGATGGCGGCTATTACGCGGCGTAGAATCTAAAATCGCATCGGCAACTTGCTTCCCATCCTTCGAGATGCCGCGCGAAGACGCGCGGCTCCGCATACCTCATGCTGAAGAGCGCGCCCGCTCGGGCGTGCGTCTCGAAGCATGGGCGGAGAGCAATTCGCCGGACGCACAAAGAAAGCGCCAGAGCCTGGGACCGTTACCACGATGATGCACGCATTGGGCTGCCAATACGCTCTTGATCTATGTCAACGGAGGCGCGCTGGATCCAGGCATGCTTTGAACTTCCATATCTGTTTCGCGGGAGACTGTTCAATGAAACTCGGTCTCCGACTGCTTGCAGGCGTGAGTTTGCTCACTGTGAGTTGTGTCACGGCACTGGCCCAGCAGGTCACGGGCGTTCCAGGCACGCCCGGCGCGACGACCAGCATCGATGGGAAACAGCTTCCACCGCCCCCTCCCGCATTCGGCGGCGTGATCAAGGAGAAGGCCTCGGATTCCACGGCCTGGTGGGCGCCGCGCGTCGTCCCGCCGAAGGGCGCGCCCAACGTGCTGCTCATCATGACCGACGATGCCGGCTTCGGTGCGCCCGGCACGTTTGGCGGCGTGGTGCCGACGCCCGCACTCGACCGTATCGCGGGGAGGGATTGCGCTACACCAATTTCCACTCCACTGCGCTGTGCTCGCCGACGCGGGCGGCCTCATCACGGGCCGCAACCATCATTCGGTGGGCTCCGGCGTGGTCGGCGAAATAGCGACGGGCTTTCCCGGGTTACAATTCGATCATCCCGGTCGACAAAGGCACCATCGGCACGATCCTGCGGCAGAACGGCTACGCTACCTCCTGGTTCGGCAAGAACCACAACACGCCCTCGTACCAGTCGAGCCAGGCCGGGCCGTTCAATCAATGGCCGAACGGCATGGGCTTCGAATATTTCTATGGCTTTGTCGGCGGCGACGCCAGCCAGTGGCAGCCCAATCTGTTCCGCAACACCACGGCGATCTATCCGTTCCAGGACAATCCATCCTGGAATCTGACAACGGCGATGGCCGACGACGCCATCCAGCACATGAAGCAGCTCAAGGCGCTCGCGCCCGAAAAGCCGTTCTTTGTCTATTACGTGCCGGGCGGCACGCATGCGCCGCATCATCCGACGACGGAATGGATCAAGAAGATCAGCAACATGCACTTGTTCGATAAGGCTGGAACAAGCTGCGCGAGACAATCTTTGCCAATCAGAAGCGACTGGGCATCATGCCCGATTACGCCAGGCTGACACCGTGGCCGAAAGAACTGCCGCAGTGGGATTCCCTCGGCGAGCTGGAGAAGAAGCTCTTCATCAAGCAGGCCGACGTCTATGGCGCCTATCTCGCCTATACCGACCATGAGATCGGCCGGGTGATCCAGGCCGTCGAAGATCTTGGCCAACTCGAAAACACCCTGATCATCTATATCAGCGGCGACAACGGCGCGAGCGCGGAAGGCATGCTGCAGGGCACGCCAAACGAGTTCACCACCTTCAACGGCGTGGCGGTGCCGGTAAAGGCCCAGTACCTCTGGTACCCGTTCTGGGGTTCGGACAAGACATTCCCGCACTTTGCAGCGCCCTGGGCGTGGGCGATGAGCACGCCGTTCAAATGGGTGAAGCAGGTGCCGTCGCATTTCGGCGGCACGGCGCAGGGCATGGCGATATCCTGGCCCGGCCACATCAATGACGTCGGCGGCATCCGCCGCCAGTTTCACCACGTCATCGACATCGTCCCGACCATCCTTGAGGCAACCGGTATCCCGCAGCCCGAGATGGTCAACGGCATCAAGCAAAGCCCCATCGAAGGGGTGAGCCTGGCCTATACGTGGGACAAGGCCAATGCCGACGTTCCGACCCGGCACACCACGCAATATTTCGAGATGCTCGGCAATCGCGCCATCTATCACGACGGTGGATTGCCTGCACGACGCCGGTGACACTGCCGTGGGAGCTGAGCAACGCGCCGCCGCCGGACGTCATCACCGGCTACAAGTGGGAGCTCTATAACCTCAAGGAAGACCCCACCCAGTTCAATGACCTCGCGGCCCAGATGCCGGATAAGGTCAAGGAGATGCAGGCGCTCTTCGATTCGAGGCGAAGAAGTACAATGTGCTGCCGCTCGACAACACGACGCTGCCGCGCTGGAACACGCCGCGCCCGAGCCTCACGGCGGGACGAACGGTCTTTACCTATTCGGGCGAACTGTCCGGCGTGCCGGCCAGCGCCGCGCCGAGCATCCTGAACAAGTCCTACACCATCACCGCCGAGGTCGAGATCCCCAAGGGCGGCGCCGAAGGCATGATCGTCACCGAAGGCGGACGCTTCGGCGGCTATGGGCTGTTCCTGAGCAAGGGCGTGGCCGGCATTCGCAGCGGCAAGCCGGTATTCATCTACAACCTGCTCAACCTCAAGCGCACGGTCTGGTCCGGGCCCGGAGCTTGCGCGCCGGCAAGCACACCATCGTCTTCGACTTCAAGCCGGAGGCTCCGGGGCTCGGCAAGGGCGGCACCGGCGTGCTCTCGGTGGACGGCAAGGAAGTGGACCGGAAATCCATGGAGCACAGCATGCCGGTCACGTTCCCGGAGGACGAAACCTTCGACGTCGGGATGGATACCCGCAGCGGGGTCGCGATGCTGGAATATCGTTACGACCCTCCGTTCAAATTCACCGGCAAGATCGCCAGGCTGACGTTCAAGCTCGGGGAGGAGTTGAAGGATGCGGCGCAAGCCAAGGCAGAACTTGGACCCAGGACCGCGCCGGAGCCGGATCCGATTGAAGCGCCGAAGCCGAAAGCAGGCGCGAACGCCGGGAAACGATGAAGCGCGTGCCGACCTTCAAAGCCATCACGGGTTTGGCGTTGGCGTTCGTCGTTCACGTGGCCCTGACCGCACTGTTGGTGCATAATAATGCCGCGAACATGCGACGCGGCCAAGACCTTGCGCCCCGTCTTGATGAGGCGTCGAGTCCAGCATGACGGCATCGTTATCAGACAGAGGTCCGATCAAACTGACGGCCACCGAGACCGTTCGTGACATGATCTGGATTCCCGGCGGCGCGTTCCGCATGGGATCGGACCATCACTACCCCGAGGAAGCGCCCGTCCACCGGGTTTCGGTGGATGGCTTCTGGATCGACCCGACGCCAGTGACCAACCGACAGTTCAAGTCGTTCGTGAAGGCGACAGGCTACCGGACGACAGCGGAAGTGCCGCCCGATCCAAAGGATTATCCCGGGGCGCTGCCGCATATGATCTATGCGGGCTCGCTGGTGTTCACACCGCCTGGCCACGCCGTCGATCTCCGCGACTGGGGAGAATGGTGGCGGTTCATCAAGGGCGCCGACTGGCGGCATCCTTCTGGTCCGAAGAGCAACATCAACACATCGGACAATCATCCGGTGGTGCACGTATCGTTTGCTGATGCGCAGGCCTATGCGGCATGGGCCGGCAAGGAACTGCCAACGGAAGCGGAGTGGGAGTTCGCCGCACGCGGCGGGTTCGACGGCGCCGAATATGCCTGGGGTTGTCGACACATGGCCAACACCTGGCAGGGTGAATTCCCGCGGCAAAATCTCAATGCGGACGGTTACGAGCGGACGTCGCCGGTCCAGGCATTTCCGCAGAACGGCTACGGCATTTTCGACATGATCGGGAATGTCTGGGAGTGGACGTCAGACTGGTACGCCGCAAACCACGAGTCCGATGCGCCCAAGGCCTGCTGCGTGCCGTCCAATCCGCGCGGCGGCGACGAAGAAGCCAGCTACGATCCGCGACAGCCGAACATCGAGAATCCCGCGCAAGGTCATCAAGGGCGGCTCGCATCTTTGCGCGCCAAACTATTGCCGCCGTTATCGGCCGGCAGCGCGGCACGCGGAGGCCATCGACACCTCGACCGGTCATCTGGGGTTTCGATGTGTTGTCAGGAGTCTGTCACCACCACGATAACTCGCCTTATGTGCGCAACAGGAGATCGATAACTGTTACTTCCACAACAAGCCGCCCGGTGCGGACAGGAAGTGAACTGGCTCCCGGCTTCAAACACCCGTTGGCTTCATCCCGGCTACGGTTCCGTCAGGTAACTCTCAGCCCTTCACCGCCACCGCGCGCCCGTTCACCGGCTGCGTCATGACCGGCGGATTGGCGGTTTGCGCGGCGAGTTCGCCGATCAGGCGGTCGGCGTCGGCGGCAATGCCGTCGGGCGCCTGGATCACGAGCCGCTCCAATGCCCAGCGGTACGACGAAATCCGTCGCTCCAGGCATTGCTGGACCCATTGCACGATCAGCGTGTTCTCCTGCATGCGCGCGACCGCATCGTCGCGCTCGCGCGGCGACAGTTCCGATACCAGTTTCATGCTGGCGTTGCGCTTGCGGTCGAGTTCGATCACCCGCGCGGCCGAGGCGAAGAATGGCTCGAAGCGGGTGATGTCGTTGCGCACGTCCTCCATCAGCACGGCATAGCGCGACGAGTGCGAGCGGTGCGGCTCGTCGATCAGCAGGCGGCCATAGGCGGTGCGGTCGAATATCACCTCCTGCCGCCATGGCGACGGCAGCGGCTTGTAGTTGCCGAACACGCTCTTCCAGGCCGGGCGCGAATGCGGCGGCTCGATCAGGGGAAAGGCGAAGTCGCGCAGCTGGCGTTCGTTGTCGGTGAGCTGGAATTGCGACGACTTGAGCCCGACGCTTCCGGTCGCCTCGGCGCCGAGCCAGCGATGCATGTCGTCGTTGCGCACGCTGTCGCGGCTGCGGCCGAAATCGCCGCCGCTGCAGCCGCCAAGCGCTACGCCCGTCAGCAGCAGCATGAGCGCCGGTGACCGCCGGGCCCGGGTCCGGATCGGGAATTGCGTCTCCGGCATCTCGCAGTGTCCTGAAGTCAGCGCCGACGGCGACGGCCGCCGGGGGCAGTACCTTCTTCCGGTCCGCGGCCACCGCTGGTTCCATCGGCGTCGCGCTCGATTCGAACAGCGGGAAGGATCAGGACGGTTCCCGCCATCTCGCGTCGGGCGCCATCGATGGGCCGCCGCGACGCGGCGTCTGCCGGAAATTCGATGATGGTACCCATGTTGAGCTCTCTTGTTGGTTGCCGCGCTGGCTCGTTGTCGCCGGCGGCATGTCAACAATAAAAACAGGACGTGGTTAACGGCATCTTAATTTTCGGCCCTTTCCAACTCCCCCAAAAACCACTATTACGACTGTTAAGCTATTGATATAACTTATGTTTTGTATTCAGATCCTATTCAGCTTTATTCGATAGCATTCTCTTTTGGCGTTAGCTGGGCGTTAGCTGGTTGGAGATCGGGATGGCGAGACCTAGGACAGACGGCACCCCGGCGCGGGCCGTCAACAAGCGCAAGCTGACCGACCTGTTCGTGTCGACCTGCAAGCCCGGCGAACGCGACGAACTGATCTGGGACGTGAAACAGCCCGGCCTTGCGCTGTCGGTCAGGACGACCGGCAAGAAGGCGTGGAAGGTGATCTATCGACACCACGGCCGGCCGCGCTGGCTGCATCTCGGCGACGTCAGATCCATCGGGCTCGCCGACGCGAGGCGGCTGGCGGCGAAGATCGTGCTCGACGTCTTCGAAGGCAAAGATCCTGCGGCCGAGCGCAAGGCCGAACGCCTGACCGGCACCTTCGCCGATCTGGCCAGCCAGTATGTCGAGCTGCACGCCAAGAAGCACAACAAGAGCTGGAAGCAGGCCGAGACGCTGGTGCGCCGTCACCTGCTGCCGCGATGGGGCAAGCTGAAGGCGACCGCCATCACCCGCGCCGATGTTCGCGCCGTGATGGTCCGGATCGAAGCGCCCGATCGTCGCCAACCAGACGCTCGCGGCGGCGTCGGCGATCTTCACCTGGGCGGTCAAGCAGGAGATCGTCACCGTCAATCCGTGTCACTGGCGTCGACCGCAATCCGACCGCGGAGCCGCGAGCGCGTGCTGTCCGACGCAGAGATCAAGTTGCTGTGGCGAGAAGCTCGACCCGGCGCTGAAGCTGATCCTGCTGACCGGCCAGCGGCCCGGCGAGGTCGCCGCCATGCAGCGCCGACGCACATCGTCGACGGCTGGTGGCAGATGCCGGGCAAGCCGGTAGGCGATTGGCCGGGAACCAAGAACGGCAGGGATCACCGGGTCGCGCTGTCGGAGCCGGCGCTGGAGCTGATCGAGCTCCATCTTGCGGACGAAGAGCAGCGTCAACAGATCGGGCACGTCTGCTGAAGAAGCTGGTCGCCGAGACTCGAGATCGAGCGAGCCACACCGCATGATCTGCGGCGAACCTGCCTGACGACGATCACCCGGCTCGGCTTCGGCCGCGACGCGATGGACCGGATCGCCAATCACAAGACCAGTTCGGTGACCGACGTTTACGACCGGCACGGCTATGAAGCGGAAGACAAGCGGATCATGGCGGCCGTCGCGCGGCACGTCATCGGCCTGGTCGAGGGGAAGGCAACGAGCAACGTGGTCGCCTTGAGGTGATCGCGCCGAGGAAGCCAGCTCGCTAAGCTAATACCTGGTCCTCAGATCGACGAAGTCAGCAAGAAGATCCAGCAGGTAGAGACCGCATCACACTGAGCGCATGGCTTTCCTCGCCGGGCCTACAGACCCAAACTTGGGGCTACACGCCTGCGCACCATCGGCATCAGACTCAATGGCGCACGCCCATGCCGGACGGGGAGATCGAGCCCGACCATTAAAGGCTCGCCGCTCCGCCAGTCAGGGCGCCTTAGCTGGCACGCGCACTCGAAATCCGCTGATACCACTTGAGCGGCAAACCAATTGCGTCTCCACGCCGGCGAATCTCAGGGACGGTTCGCTTCAGTTGGTCAGCAATCACTTCTGGCGGCACGGCATCTTCGACCAGTTGCCTCAAGAGATCATCCTGAGCCTGGTTCCAGCCGGCGCCCGGCGTGTTGTTCTGCAAGCTTCTCATCAGGGCACAATAAGACTGATTCTCGCGGAATTGTCCCGCCTCGCACCATCGCCGTGGCGATGCACCGATCTTTGCCGCCGAGGCCTATTCTCAAATCTTTAATAAATTCGTACCAGCCTCCTCCACGACAGGGAGGTGTACCGTGCGTAATCATGACTTCGTGTCCGACGGATTCCTCGCACTAATCGCGGCTTGCCTTGTGACGTTGTGCTCAGGCCTGCTCGTCATCGCGTTTAGCCGGTCTGCCTCTAGCGTTTTCGGGCTGTTTCAATGACAGACGAACACCTTAAACGTGCCAGTGACCCCAACCAGCTGGCCAAGTCGATCATAGATCGTGTGACGGGGCAGCAACCGAGCCCGGTCGATAGCAAAGACCCGGTGGCGGCCACGCCTGACCATAAGAAGGGATTAATGGGGGAACTGGCCCGTGCAACCTCCCTGACACCAGAACAGCGCGCCGAGATCGCTAAGAAAGCGACCAAGAAGTGACTGGACATAATTTGGCTGAAGTCCCCAACATGTCTCAGCGAACAGTGATGCAATGTTTAAGCTTGGACGATTGGAAGGTCGTCGCGCACCTGCCCGTTCCGGTAGGTGAATTGATGGTCAGCCGCTTACTTGATTATGGTTGGATCGAGAGCCGGAGTGAAAAGCAAGGCAAAGCAATCAGGCTTACGCCTGCGGGGCTCAAGGCGCTGCGGTCCCGCGCGGTTTGAAGCCCGCCGCCAGCTGGTAGAATTGGGGCTGAAGACGAAAGCGAAGTCATGACCGGCGTCGAAGAGGAACTTAAGCTAATCCGTCAGATCGTTGCCGGCGGCGGGCGCAAATACACTGCGGGAAATATTGATCGCAGCAGATATGATCGATTGGTCCACTTAGGATGGTTGATTCCGTTCAAGATCAACATCAGCGACGTCGAATATCAAGTAACGGACGAAGGCCGAGCCGCAGCGGCTCTATCTGATGAAAGCGCAGAGAGTTATTACGGAAGCATCCGCCAGCAAGCCGAGACCGATCGAGTGCACAAGCGCCATTTTACAGCCAACCCAACCGTTCGCGAGCGCGCAAAGAAGCTGATCAGGCGAAAGCTGCTGGCCAAACGGAAGCTCTCAGCCGGAGATCTAGCCCGCATGATAAGGGACCGGCTGGACGATTTCTCATACAAGATTACTGTCTATCGCGCTGTCAGCGGGTCCCACTGGTCGAGCTGGGGCTGAAGGCGAAGAGGAAATGACCGACGAAGACGAAACCACTTCTTCCGGCTTCATCGTCGCAGCAGAGCGCACGATCCTCAAGTTTCTTAGAGACCGCGAGGCGAACGCGGCCGCCCCGGAAGACCGCGCAACGTCCATTGTCAACCAAGTAGCGGAGCATCCGGTACTCGCAAATCCTGTCAAACAAACGAAGACCGTCGAAGAATTGGCGGCAATGATCCACCAAGACTTGAGCCAGATCGAGGGCTGCCCGGAGGCCGGCGTCAAGGTGACCGTCTACGGTCTCAACCCATGGAATTGTTTGCTGACATTTGGCGTCGATGCCGGCCCAGTCCGCAATAGGGCCGAGCTACAGGGCTTTTGTGATATAATCACCGAGCGATTAAAGCGGCTGTACGATGTTCGGGACCCGCACGTCGAGGCCTCGGCGAATGGGAAATAAACGAGCTAGAAGCTCCGTATCAGGTGGTCGGCAATCGCTGGCTGATGTCCGCCTTACTCACAATAGCAGGAGAAGCCGATCATGACTGACGATCAGGTCAATCTCGTCGTTAAGCACCTTTGTGAGCAATTGCACTTGGCGCTCCGATTGAAGAACAGCGAGGCACATCCGCCAAACGCCAAGGAGATTGGATTTGATCCTGCCTCTGTAAGTACTGTATTGCTAACCGGGTTGCGTTCGGCGGGTGTCACGATCCACCACGAGGCAGCCGGGACGAGCGAAGAGCCGCCGTGGTCCTAAACGCAAAACGCGGGCGCTCGTCTCCGGGCACAGCGACCAGAGGCCCTTCCTATTATTCGAACGTAGGCCAGCAGGCGAAGTGCGGACACTGGATGGCGGCTCGACATCAAGGTTCAACTCACGAATGAGCCGAGCAAAGGCGACCGGCTGTCGCGCTCGATGGCTGCGGCGGGATGAGGGCGCAGTCCGCCTTCACGGCCCTGACGACCAAGCCGTCACGAGCCAACAACTCCCTGGCTTGCTGCAGGCGATCCCAACACTCGGCCGCAGCCTGCAATAGCCGCATGTAATGGGACTCTAACTGGTAGTCGCGAACGACTAAACGCCACCAAACGTGGGTGGATTCGCTCAGATGAGCGGGGGCTTTTGGGCTTTTTACTTTCAAGATCAGTCCTTCAGTTGGTGAGTTTTCAAACGGGGGCAGCACTTTTGCCAATGACGCTTAACCGTTCGCGCGAGACCCTTCGGGTACGAATTCAGCGGCACCAAAACGCCCTAAAATCGCCCGGGGTTAAGCTAATTCGTGCACTACCCATTAATCGATCGAGACCATCCTCAGGGCAGTCCAACAATTGAGGCGCACATGCGAAACAATTGGATACTGACGCGGGTCGAAACATTGATGCTCATCGTGGGCGTGACGCTCGTGGCCGGTGGGGCCGTGTGGGCGGTCGGATGAGACGGCGGGCCTCTCTGAGTACAATCTGATCAAGCTAGTATCCGCTGAACAAGCTGGTGCCGACACCATTAGATTGGACCAACCGCCTGAAGTGGTTAGCCGCCCGCGCACCCGGTCTCGACATATTTGGTCAAATGGTTGATTTTGCGCGACAGCTCAGGCTGGCAGATCACGCCGGATGGTAGGGCATTTCTTGATTGGCTGGAAAGCGGTGCAGCATCCGCGAATGTGCCCTTGGCCGAGCTTTCGCGGAATGCCCGGTCCCCTGAAGCAGCGAACGACAACGGGGTGGCTTGGCCATTTATCCTGTTTCCCGACGGTTGGTACGCCGCCTGCTGATCGTTTTCGATTGTTGTGGCCCGGCTGATCGCGCCCCGTGGCTGCCTGTGCGCTGGCGCGGGGTGACCCGGTGTCCCGTGGCCTGCGCTGGGGCGCGCTGTGCGACCTTACTGCGGGCCTCCACGCCGCCGCCTTGAACCCTTGCTCTGTTCGGCTCCCGGTCCGCGCCGCCTTCCGTCTCGATGCGTCTGACGATGCCGCGAGCGAGGTCCCGTCAGTGCCAGCGAACCGATAAGCGGCGGATGTACGCATTTGCGAAGCATGCGGTCACCTGCCGGTCGCAACGAAGCATGCATTTGTTCTGATGCCCCCGTAAGTCACCAGCCCCACCAGTGAAGTCGGCACATCCACCCACGCAATTTGCGGCTTGATCCACACATCGCGGGGCGATCACTGCTTCTGCCGGTGGGATGAAAAGCATTCCCGTGCCTATGAGGGTGATCGCGAAGAAAAGATGCCGGGCCATGATCGAACCTCCTAGAAAGGCGCAGAGCGCCGCGCTATCCAGCCCGCCTAGTTCATGGGTATGCCCGCGACGGCGAATGCCGAACGATAACACCCAGGCCGCGTAGAATGAATTTTCAAGCCGAAAACGCTAACTTCAGGGCGCTAACGCCGCCGCGCGGGGAGGTGTTGGAACCCCCATGGCTGGACATTTCCCCAGGCCCCCTTTCAACAGGCAGAATGGGCGGATAACTTCCAAAAGGAAAGGAGAAGCGAATCATGTTCGGCCGGCATCATTTCCCGTGCTTCCTTTTGGCACTCGTCGGCGGCATGGTGGTGTCGTCGGTTGCCAGCCCAGCCCGCGCCACCATCATCCTCGTGGTCCCGAGAGCTAGTGACGGCGTCATTGCATGCCTCAACCAGCAGTGCGTTTATACGCCGGCGACGGAAAACCCGGCCAAGGCCTTCAGCGGCACCGTCGAGGCCGCGATGAGTCAGAACGGCTCTTTCATTTCGTTCGCCTTCACCTTATCAGGCAGTTTCGGTCAAACCCAGTTCGCCTCGAGCGCCATTACCCCGACATTTGCCCACAACATCGAGATCACGATCCTTGGCACGGCCGGCGAACCGGTCGGAACGCCCGTGTCGCTGCACCTCAACAACTTTGTTACGCCTGATTTCGACCCTTCCCACTTGGATCCGACGTTTTCGAACTTTCTCGGTATGAGCGGCCGCTCTATGGAGTACGGCGCCAACACAGAGGTGGTCATTAACGATTTCAAAGTCGGAGACAGCTTCTTTTACTGGCCGCTCATAGCCACTCAAGGCAACACCGCCTACACCTATTCGGTCAATTTGAGCGTCCAGGAGACCGGAATTTCCGCGATTCCTGAGCCAGGGACGCTCGCGCTACTAATGACTGGGGGCCTGTTCCTCGGAGTAGTCCTTACACGCCGGCGGGGACGAATTAAAAAATCCTTTTCTGCGGGCGGCTAGAACGACTGGTTGTGGCCGACTCCCGGTATCCACCGCTGGCAGCTAACTGGAAGGCAGGTGCGGTGCGCAGCGGATATGCTGCTCGCTCAGTGGATGGCCCGCCTCCCGAGCTTATCTGCCGCCTTACCGTGCGTCCATTCTGGCATCGGGCAGCATGCGAAGCGGCTTCACGGCGCGCGCGCAAACGTCACCAAGATATGTCCCGATCCGCTCTTCGCCTCGAATGCGGTGGGTCGGGCCTTCGCGACGTCGGGCGCGTTGTCGCACGTCGTCAGCGTGTCGCCGTCGAAGGCATAGATACCTCTCCAAGTCTTGCCCTTGTCCGTCCCTTCCGTGTTTACGAAGTCGATCGATGCAGGCTTCGCATTCTGATCGGTCCGGAACGTCCCCGTATAGACGACGGTCGAGCCGTCCTTGGAGCGGATTTCAAAGCGGTCGCCCGTGAAGGTGAGGCGGTGCCCCACAACGTCATCGGCTGGCTTACCGTCGTGTTCTGCTTTGGTCGCGGTCCAGCTTCCTTGCAGCGTCGCCTGAGCCGCAGCCGGCCCCGCGCCGGCGAGAACAAACCCCGTCGCGAGGAACAGCCCGCACATCGCCGAAATCAGCCGTTGCATCGCACTTCTCCTGTCATGGCGCACAGTCATGAGTAGGTGTTCCGTACTATGGAAGCGTCGATTGCTACAGCAGAAATCTGCCAAAGTAGTGCTGAGACTGCTCTGGGGAAGCCAGCATCTTACAAATCGGTAGAGCTGACCTATCGCAGATCGGTGCATGGTGGATCAAAACCTCCAGGAGAACTTGCCCTTGGCGGCGTGATCTTGGACGTTGCTGGCGATCTGCCCCACGTAGGACACGCCGAGCGTGGCGTTGCGGCCGATCGCGAGATCGACACCGACTTCGGCCAGCAGGCTGTCGCGCGCGATCGGAACGCCGGCGATCACGAACGGCGACGCAGGGGCGAGCTGGAACGCAAGCGCCGCGGCCGGCGTCACGCTGTTGAACGCGTGCTGCCATGCGGCGGAGGCGCGCGGGATCAGCACCATGCCGTCGCCGATCGGGATCATGTTGGCGGCGCGGACCCCGAGCGTCGAATAACCTACCTCGAAATTGTTCGCCGCAATATTCAGTCCCGCGATTGTGGCGCGTTCAGCCGCTGCGCCGGTGTCGAGCCGAACCCACGCCGCGCCGGCGAATGGCTCGACCGCCACCTTGCCGAACGCGAAGCCGTAGCCGATCTCGCCGAAGATCTGTCCGGTGCCGCCGTCATAGCGTGCGGTCGCGCGATCGAAGAAGGCAGGGAACGCGAGGGTGCGGTTGGTTTCGATCGCATTGAACGCGTAAGCGACGCCCCCGCGCAGGTTGAGCGCGTCAACGCCCCAGCTGCCATAGCCTGCCACGTGGCTGGTCTCAACGTTCGCGCTGCCGCGGCCATCAAGATTGCTGCGCGAGCCGGTGTAGCCGGCGGCGATGCCGGCGCGACCGCTCGCGCCGACCCGGGTGTCGAGGCCGGTGATAAAGCCCGCGAGGTCGCGCTGTACGCTCGCGGCATTGCCGTCGCCGTTGAAGCGGCCAGAGGCGCCAAAGCCCTGCGTCCAGAACACGACGTCGGAGGTCGGCGCCGGCGCCACCAGCGGCGCCTTCACGACCGGGGACTTGGCGTAGGCAAGCGCGGAAAGTTCCTCGCCGTTCGCGAAGGCCAGCGGCCCGCCGAACGCGAGCGGCGCCATGCCGGTGTAGCCGCCATAGGAAGCCTGGCGCAGCCGGCCGAGCACCGCGGAGCGCATATAGCGGCTCTCGTCCACCAACACGCCCGCGGTCGAGGCGTGCACCTCGCCTGAAAAACTGTCCAGCGCCTGCGTGTAGGCGCGGACACTGGATAAACCGGAGAGACTGAAGAAGCCCTGGTCGAAACCCGGTGCGCCGCTGTCCCAGATCCGCTGAAGGTGGCCAGCCACGCTGCGCTGGTTCGCGGACTTGCTCTAGATCATTGCCCTTGAAGTCGGCGTCGGTCGTGATGAAAAGGCTGTTGCCGAGCACAAGCGGGGTGTGGGTGAAAACCAGGCCTGTCGTGCCTTGGAGCACGGGAGTGACGGTGAGGCCACCTGCTGCCGTAATGACCGGCCCGCTCGTCCCCTTATGCAAGCTGATCGGGTTCACCACGATCGCGCCATCCAGCGCCGCTCGCCCGGAGATCTGGAGCAGGTCAGTCCGTCCAAGGGCGGGGTCGATGTCGATGTGCAGCCTGCCGGTGGACGATTGCAGGAGGTCGCCCGTCAGCGTGGTTGTGCCGATCGTGCCGATGCCGCCGACGTGCAACGTGCCGGCGTTTTGAAACACGCCGCCACTCAGGTTGAGAGTCGTCGGCGCGGAGATGACGCCGCCTGCCAGGTTGGTGACGACATTTCCTGCTCCATCCAGAATGATATTGCCGAAGATCGTCCCCTTGTTGATGGTGTTGTTACTCGCTGAGCTGTTGGCAAGGATCGCGGTTCCTCCGGACGCCGCATCACCACGGATTATACCGTCGTTCAGGATCTTGTTTGCCGTACCGCCCAACAGCCGGATGGCCGCGACATCACGCTCGTTTGGGGCCACCGACTGAAATTTGGGATCGGTCAGGCCGCCCTGGACCAGCGATGTCCGGTCGATCGAAATAACGATCGGGTTTTTAGCCGTACCGTCGCTTTGGGCGAAAATTCCCGCCGAACCCACCCCGTCGGCAACGACCTGGCTGTTGACGAGGTTTATGTTTACCGGGCCGCCGGTTCCGGTACCCCCGGCAGTACCCCGCGCCTGAACATCCATCGCCACCATTGGTGCTGGTAATTTATCAGGCCGCCGCCGCCCCCGACGCTTTGCGCAAAAATCGCCGGCGCATAGGAACCGGTGGTATGGACAGACGCACTGTTGGCGGTGATGGACACGGCGCCTCCGTTGCCGGAGCCGGCCGTGACAAGACTTCTTCGGTGCCGAGTCTGCATAGATATCTGGGGCGTGTGAGAAATCCCCAGCGGCACCGCCACCGCCGCCGATGCTCTGAGCCAGGATCCCGTAAGCGCCAGCGACCACTTGTGGATATTCTTGCGCCGGGCTGCAGTTCGATCTTGACGGTCCCGCCGTCGCCGCTGAGCGCCCCCGATGTCCGTCCTCGAGCAAAGGCGAACTGTCCACCAACCGCCATGCCGCCGCCAGCACCGATCGATTGCGCCAGGATGGCGTGTGCATCGAGGCCAGAGGTTGTGATCGGGCCGCTGGCAAAAATGTTGACGTTGCCGCCCGCGCCAAAACTGCCGTTCGTACCGCCGATGTTCAGCGAAAATCCGTGAACGTCGGCAAGCCGCCCCTGCGGATTGATGACGATCTTGGAGGGGTCGAACGTTTGGTCGGTGGTCATTGTGCGGGCCAGGCCGCCGCCGCCGCCGACGCTCTGCGCGAAGATGGCGATGCCGTGCTTGCCGGTCGTGGTGATGGTGCTGCCGTTTGCGCCATCCCCGGTGGTGACGGTGACAACACCGCCGTCACCTCCACCACCACCATTGCCGCCAATGCCCATGCCAAGGCTCTGCAGCGAACCGTTGACCGTGCCGGCGAGCGATCCCTCGCCGCCGCCGCCCCCGACGCTCTGCGCGAAGATGCCGAATGCCGCGACGCCTTGCGTCAAAATCGTGCCGCCCATGCCGTTGGTGACGGTGACGGGGCCGCCGGCGCCGCCGGCGCCGCCCTGACCGCCCACCGCAAGCGAGGCCTGGACGGGCTGTCGTTCGCTGCCTTGTCGGTCGAACTCGCGGCGCCGCCGCTGCCGCCGCCGCCGCCGACGCTTTGGGCATAGATGCCGTCGGATTGGGCCCCGTATGTCGCGATCGATCCGGTGTTGGTTGCGTTCGCCGCACCGCCATTACCGGCAGCGCCGCCTTGCCCGCCCCCGACCGAAACCCCAACGTTGATATTCGGGCTGTTACCGATATTCTTGGACGGGTCGGCCTGGGGCTGCGGGAAGAGGCCGTTCAGCTGGTCGAACGTTGCCTGTATTTCCTGGCCGATCTGTCCGATCTGGAGAACTTTATCGCCAAGGTCCGTGACAGTTTGACCGAAGTTCAGGCCGCCCGCCAATATGTTGAACAGGGACTTTGCGTTCGACACGGGATTGGTCCCGCCCGCTGTCGCGCCGCCCTTGCCGGCCTTGCCGCCGCCGCCGCCGATGCTCTGGACCGAGATCCCGATGGAGTCGGTGCCGCGCGTAACGATGCTGCCGCTGTTCGTGACCGTTGCGGTGTTGCCGTCTCCGCCCGCGCCGCCGCTGCCGCCAACCGCGACCGCGATGCTCAGCTTGCCGCCGTTTGCGGTGGCGACGCCGCCGCCCGCAACACCGCCACCCCCGCCAACGCTCTGTGCGAACACCGCATCGGCCCCGTCGCCCCGCGTGGTGATGGCCCCACTGTTGGCCAAGCTGACAACGCCCGCATGACCGCCCGTCCCGCCCGTTGCCTCCGATCGCCAACGCCGCCCCGAAGCTGCTCTTCGCATTCTGTGCCGATGCGCTGGCATCGCCGGCGCCGCCCATGCCGCCGCCGCCGCCGACACTCTGCGCGAACACCCCAAAGGCATCCTGGCCAAGGGTCGCCACCAGCCCTTCGTTGGTGATGGTGACGGCGCCACCTGTGCCGCCGGTACCGCCGGCGCCGCCCACCGCCACTGCGAGCGATATGGCGACGCCGTCCTGCGGACCAGCCGAATAAGACGCCGCCGTGCTGTCACCACCGCTGCCGCCGCCACCACCGATCGACTGCGCCATGACCCCGATCGCGCCATCGCCGGCTGTGGTGATCAGCCCCGAATTGCCGAGCTGGACGGTGCCGGCGGTGTTGCCGGCGCCGCCCTTGCCACCGATCGAGGCCGAGAGCGAGATGGCCGGGATCTCCGGGTCGGGCGAAATGTTGACCGCGCGCGCCGCCGCGATCCCGCCATGGCCGCCGCCACCGCCGATGCTGTGAATATCGACGCCGTAGGCGTCCGCCCCATAGGTCGTGACTTGCCCCTTGTTGATGACGGAAACATTGCCTCCCGCGCCACCGATCCCGCCTCGGCCGCCGACCGCGACCGACGTGGTCGGAATGACGCTGCCAACGTTGAACACAACCGCCGCACCACCCTTGCCGCCGCCGCCGCCAATAGATTGGGCCTGGATCCCGGCAGCGTGATCACCGTAGCTGGTGATCAATCCCGAGTTGCTGACATTCACCGGGCCGCCAATGCCGCCCGCGCCCGCGTCGCCGCCGATCGTCAGCGAACAGTCCAGCGCCCTTCAGGATCGCACTGCCGCCGGCGCCGCCCGAACCGCCGATGCTCTGCGCCAGGACACCCGCGCCGCCGAGCGGGTTGGTCGGGTTGGTCGAAGCGAACACGCCCTCCGCCAGGTTCAGCGTGACCGGGCCGCCATTGCCGCCCAGCCCACCATTGCCGCCGATTGCGACGCCGACGCCGATAGCCAGACCGGTGGCGTCTCCTCCCACCCCGCCGCCGCCACCGACGCTTTGCGCCAGCAGCGCAATCGAATTCGTGCCTGTCACGAACACCGATGAACCGTCGAAGGCTTGGGCGCATTGACCGTGACCTGACCGCCATCGCCGCCGGCTGCGCCGGCACCACCGGTCCGAAGAAACCTGCCGAGCCGCCATTGCCGCCGCCACCGCCGACGCTCTGCACGACGGCGCCATGCCCGAAATTGCCGGACGCCTTGAGAATGCCGGGAGTTGTCGCGTTGCCGAGGGTCAGGGTCGCGCTACCGCCGGCGCCCGCAAACCCGCCGCCACCGGCCTGGCCGTATCCCCCGCCGCTGTCCCCGCCTTGCGCCCCCGCCGCCGCCATTGGCTTGGACCAGGACCGCCTGCCCACTTGTCTGACCGACGCCAGCTGACCCATTCAAAATCACCGTGCCCAAGATGGTGGCGCTGGCGGTTCCGCCACTCCCGCCATTGCCGCCATTGCCGCCCACCGTGCTAATTGCCTTGAAGGCCACCCCGCCAGCACCGCCGTCGCCGCCATTTGCATCGACATAGATCCCCTTGACAACGCCCAATCGTCTGATTGACCGTGATCGCGCCGCCGCTGAGAAGCACACCAGCCGTCCCGCCATTGCCTCCCGCACCCCCAT